>NZ_BRVS01000008.1 GCF_026011795.1 Arthrobacter mangrovi
CGCGTCGGTCTTGGCGGTGGTGACTACGGTGATGTCCATACCGCGTACACGGTCAATCTTGTCCTGATTGATCTCGTGGAACATGGACTGTTCGGTCAGACCGAAGGTGTAGTTGCCGTTGCCGTCGAACTGCTTGCCGTTGAGGCCGCGGAAGTCGCGGATACGGGGCAGGGCGAGGGTGACCAGGCGGTCGATGAATTCCCACATGCGGTCGCCGCGCAGCGTAGCGTGCGCACCGATCGGCATGCCTTCGCGCAGCTTGAACTGTGCGATGGACTTGCGGGCCTTGGTGACCTGCGGCTTCTGGCCGGTGATCTGGGTCAGGTCGCGGACGGCGCCGTCGATGAGCTTGGAGTCCTTGGCGGCATCTCCAACACCCATGTTGACGACAACCTTGACCAGCCCGGGGACCTGCATCACGTTGGCGTAGTTGAACTCGTCCTGCAGGGCCTTCTTGATCTCGCTGGCGTAGCGAGTCTTCAGACGGGGGACGATCTTCGTGACAGTCTCAGTCATTAGAGGTCCTTCCCGGAGCCCTTGGCAACGCGGACGCGCACAGTGCGCTCCCGGCCATTGCGCTCGACGGTTTCGGTGCGGTAGCCAACACGGGTCGGCTTCTTGGTTTCGGGATCGACAACGGCCACGTTGGAGATGTGGATCGGGGCCTCGACAGTCTCGATGCCGCCGGTCTTCGTGCCGCGCTGCGACTGGCCGACCTTGGTGTGCTTGGTGACGCGGTTGACGCCTTCAACCAGCACGCGGTTGGTCTCCGTGTAAACCTTCAGGACCTTGCCCTGCTTGCCGCGGTCGCCGCCGCGGTCCTGCTTGGCGCCGGTGATGACCTGGACCAGGTCACCCTTCTTGATCTTGAACTTAGCCATGGGTTAGAGCACCTCCGGAGCAAGCGAGATGATCTTCATGAACTTCTTGTCGCGAAGCTCACGGCCCACCGGGCCGAAGATACGGGTACCGCGGGGGTCGCCGTCGTTCTTCAGGATCACTGCAGCGTTCTCATCGAACTTAATGTAGGAACCGTCCGCGCGGCGGCGTTCCTTCTTGGTGCGAACGATGACAGCCTTAACGACGTCACCCTTCTTGACGTTGCCGCCGGGAATTGCGTCCTTGACGGTGGCAACGATAACGTCGCCAATGCCTGCGTAGCGACGTCCCGATCCACCGAGAACGCGGATGGTCAGGATTTCCTTGGCACCCGTGTTGTCGGCGACCTTCAGTCGCGACTCCTGCTGAATCACTTATAACTCCTGTCGTCGCGCCGGTTCTCATGGAAATGAGCCTTGCGGAACGGATATGGGATACCCCGCACCGTGCTCCCCCTGCCCGCGCGTGAGCGCAAAGCCGAAGGCGGTTGCGGGAATTTGCCTATTCTGTCCATGCGGAAAGGTGGATAGTCTTCCCAAACGGCACAGGCAAGATTACTAGTTTATTACCAAGACACCCCGGACGCGAAATTCAGCTGAATCTGCGGCCAGGGGCTCGTATTTTCAAGGGGATCGCTCCCCTTCAAACCCATCCCCGGACAACTCGCCGGCTGCTGCCGGAACGTGACCGGGGCGGGAAACCTAAGGGGCCGGACCCGCCCGCCGTGCGGGCGGGTCCGGCCTGCAGGAACCAGGTCCTACTTAGCCTTTTCGATGATCTCGACCAGGCGCCACCGCTTGGTGGCGGACAGCGGACGAGTCTCGGCAAGCAGAACCAGGTCGCCGATGCCGGCGGTGTTCTGCTCGTCATGGGCCTTCACCTTGGTGTTGCGGCGCATGACCTTGCCGTAGAGGGCGTGCTTCTTGCGGTCTTCGATGTCGACGACGATGGTCTTGTCCATCTTGTCGGAGACCACGTAACCGCGGGCGGTCTTCCGGTTGCCGCGAGCCTGTGCTGCTTCAGTCACAGATGCTTCCTTCTCACTCATTTGGCATCATCCTCGGCGGCCGGGGTCTCGGCGGCTTCCGCGGACTCGGCCTTCTTGGACTTCTTTGCCTTCTTCTCAGCCGGAGCTTCCTGGGAAGCTACAACCTCGGGCCGGATACCCAGCTCGCGCTCGCGCAGCACCGTGTAGATGCGGGCGATGTCGCGCTTGACGGCGCGCAGGCGACCATGGTTTTCCAGCTGACCGGTGGCGGACTGGAAACGGAGGTTGAACAGCTCCTCCTTGGACTTGCGCAGCTCCTCGACGAGACGGTCCTTGTCGAAAGTCTCGAGCTGATCGGTTGCGAGTTCCTTCGAACCAACTGCCATTTCTATTCACCACCTTCGCGACGCACGATGCGTGCCTTCAACGGCAGCTTGTGGATCGCCAGGCGAAGGGCCTCGCGCGCTACCTCTTCATTGACACCGGAGAGTTCGAACAGAACCCGTCCCGGCTTGATGTTGGCTACCCACCACTCCGGCGAACCCTTACCGGAACCCATGCGGGTTTCGGCCGGCTTCTTGGTCAGCGGGCGGTCCGGGTAAATGTTGATCCAGACCTTGCCGCCACGCTTGATATGGCGGGTCATGGCGATACGGGCCGCTTCGATCTGGCGGTTGGTGACGTACGCAGGCGTGAGAGCCTGGATACCCCACTCGCCGAAGCTGACCTGGGTGCCGCCGGTAGCGTTGCCCGTGCGGGACGGGTGGTGCTGCTTGCGGTGCTTGACTCGACGTGGGATAAGCATTTAAGCCTCTCCTCCTTCTGCAGCCGGAGCGGCTGCTTCCGCAGCGGGAGCCTCGGCCTTGGGGGCCTCGGCAGCTGCAGAGCGGTCAGTACGACGGCGGCGGTCACCACGGTCAGCCGGGCCACGGCCCGGACGGTCGCCACGGCCGCGCGAGGACGGAGCGGCGGCCTGCTGGGCAGCCAGTTCCTTGGCGGTCACGTCGCCCTTGTAGATCCAGACCTTCACGCCGATGCGGCCGAAGGTGGTCTTGGCCTCGAAGAAGCCGAAGTCGATGTTCGCGCGCAGGGTGTGCAGGGGCACACGGCCTTCGCGGTAGAACTCCGACCGGCTCATTTCGGCGCCGCCCAGACGGCCGGAGCACTGGACACGGATGCCCTTGGCGCCGGCGCGGGTTGCGGACTGCATGGCCTTCTTCATCGCGCGGCGGAAGGCCACGCGGGAAGTCAGCTGCTCGGCGATGCCCTGGGCAACCAGCTGCGCTTCGATCTCGGGGTTCTTGACCTCGAGGATGTTCAGCTGGACCTGCTTGCCGGTCAGCTTCTCCAGCTCGCCGCGGATGCGGTCTGCTTCGGCGCCGCGGCGGCCGATCACGATGCCCGGACGGGCAGTGTGAATGTCCACGCGAACGCGGTCACGGGTGCGCTCGATTTCAACCTTGGCGATACCTGCACGCTCCATGCCGGTGGACATGAGCTGGCGGATCTTGACGTCCTCGCGGACGAAGTCCTTGTAGCGCTGGCCGGCCTTGTTGCTGTCAGCGAACCAGTGGGAGACGTGGTCGGTGGTGATACCGAGGCGGAATCCGTGCGGGTTTACTTTCTGTCCCACTTACTGGTCCTCCTCTTTCTCCGGGGTAGCGACAACAACCGTGATGTGGCTGGTCCGCTTCTTGATGCGGTACGCGCGGCCCTGGGCCCGCGGCTGGAACCGCTTCATCGTCGGGCCCTCATCGACAAAGGCCTCGCTGATGTAGAGGTCGCTCTCATCGAAGGCAACGCCGTCACGGTCCGCGAGGACGCGGGCGTTGGCGACTGCCGATGCGAGTACCTTCGAAACCGGCTCCGAAGCTGCTTGCGGGGCAAACTTCAGAATTGCCAGAGCCTCATTCGCCTGCTTGCCACGAACAAGGTTGACGACGCGCCGGGCCTTCATAGGCGTTACGCGGATGTGGCGCGCAATAGCCTTGGCTTCCATTGCTTTCCTTCTCTCGTCTTCTGCCGTACGAGCCAGCGCCTAGCGGCGCTTGCCCTTACGGTCGTCCTTCACATGGCCGCGGAAAGTCCGCGTCGGGGCGAATTCGCCGAGCTTGTGCCCGACCATCGACTCGGTGACAAACACCGGAATGTGCTTGCGTCCGTCGTGTACGGCGATCGTGTGCCCGAGCATGTCGGGGATGATCATCGAACGGCGGGACCACGTCTTGATGACGTTCTTGGTGCCCTTTTCGTTCTCTGCAGCTACCTTCACGAAGAGGTGCTGATCGACGAAGGGGCCTTTCTTCAGGCTGCGTGGCATGTTCCCAGGCTCCTATCGCTTGTTCTTGCCAGTACGACGGCGACGCACAATGAGCTTGTCGCTTTCCTTGTTGGGGCGGCGGGTACGGCCCTCGGGCTTGCCGTTCGGGTTGACCGGGTGGCGGCCACCGGAGGTCTTGCCCTCGCCACCACCGTGCGGGTGGTCGATCGGGTTCATGGCCACACCACGCACGGTCGGGCGGATGCCCTTCCAGCGCAGACGGCCGGCCTTGCCCCAGTTGATGTTGGACTGCTCGGCGTTGCCGACCTCGCCGATGGTTGCGCGGCAGCGCACGTCGACGTTGCGGATTTCGCCGGAGGGCAGACGGAGCTGGCCGTACTTGCCTTCCTTGGCGACGAGCTGGACCGAAGCGCCGGCGGAGCGGGCCATCTTGGCGCCGCCGCCCGGACGCAGTTCAACTGCGTGGATAACGGTACCCACCGGGATGTTGCGCAGCGGCAGGTTGTTGCCGGGCTTGATGTCGGCGCCGGCTCCGGCTTCGACAACGTCGCCCTGCTTCAGCTTGGCCGGGGCCAGGATGTAGCGCTTGGTGCCATCAACGTAGTGCAGCAGTGCGATGCGGGCGGTGCGGTTGGGATCGTATTCGATCTCGGCAACCTTGGCGGGCACGCCGTCCTTGTCGTGGCGACGGAAGTCGATCAGACGGTACTGGCGCTTGTGGCCACCACCCTTGTGGCGGGTCGTGATCTTACCGGAGTTGTTGCGGCCGCCCGTCTTGGACAGGGGGCGGACCAGCGACTTTTCCGGAGTCGACCGCGTGATTTCAGCGAAGTCGGCTACGCTCGAGCCGCGGCGGCCCGGGGTAGTCGGCTTGTATTTACGGATTCCCATAATTTATTTCCTCGTTAAAGTGGTCTCCGCTTAGGAAAGCGGACCGCCGAAGATGTCGATTGTGCCTTCCTTCAGGGTGACAATCGCGCGCTTGGTGTTCTTGCGCTGTCCCCATCCGAAACGGGTGCGCTTGCGCTTCCCGGCACGGTTGATGGTGTTGATCGAGTCGACCTTGACGGAGAAGATCTTCTCCACGGCCAGCTTGATCTCGGTCTTGTTCGAGCGCGGGTCGACCAGGAAGGTGTACTTACCTTCGTCGATCAGGCCGTAGCTCTTTTCCGAAACGACGGGTGCAATGACGACGTCGCGGGGGTCCTTAGCGGTGGTCGCGCTCACTTGGCGTCCTCCTTGTTCACAAATGCCTCGTAGGCAGCCTGGGTGAAGACCACGTCGTCGGAAACGAGCACGTCGTAGGTGTTCAGCTGATCCACGTAAATGGTGTGAACTTCCTCGATGTTGCGCAGGCTCAGGGCCGCGACATCGTTGGCACGCTCGATAACGACAAGCAGGTTCTTGCGGTCGGTGACCGAACGCAGTGCCTCGATGGCGCCCTTGGTGGACGGCTTCTCGCCGGACACTACAGCGTCGAGGACGTGGATACGGCCGTGGCGGGCCCGATCCGACAGGGCGCCGCGCAGGGCAGCGGCCTTCATCTTCTTCGGGGTGCGCTGGCTGTAGTCGCGCGGGGTCGGACCGTGGACGATGCCACCGCCGGTCATGTGCGGCGCACGGATCGAACCCTGGCGGGCGCGGCCGGTGCCCTTCTGCTTGAACGGCTTGCGGCCTGCACCGGAAACCTCGGCGCGGGTCTTGGTCTTGTGGGTGCCCTGGCGGGCAGCAGCGAGCTGGGCGACGACGACCTGGTGCAGCAGCGGCACGTTGGTCTGGACGTCGAAGATCTCTGCCGGCAGGTCAACCTTTACAGTGTTAGCCATTGGACTAGGCTCCCTTCACAGCGGAACGGACGAGAACGACCGACCCGCGGGCACCGGGGACGGCACCCTTGATCAAGAGCAGCGACTTCTCGGTGTCAACAGCGTGAACGGTCAGGTTCAGCGTGGTGTGGCGGACGGCGCCCATGCGGCCGGCCATGCGCAGACCCTTAAAGACGCGGCCCGGGGTGGAGGCGCCGCCGATGGAACCCGGCTTGCGGTGGTTCTTGTGGGCACCGTGGGAAGCGCCGACGCCGGAGAAGCCGTGGCGCTTCATGACACCGGCGAAACCCTTACCCTTGGAGGTTCCGACGACGTCGATCTTCTGACCGGCTTCGAAGGTTTCCACGGAGAGTTCCTGGCCGAGCTCGTAGGACTCGGCGTCCGAGGTGCGCAGCTCAACGAGGTGGCGGCGGGGGGTGACACCGGCCTTCTCAAAGTGTCCGGCCAGCGGCTTGGACACCTTGCGGGGGTCGATCTGGCCGTAGCCGATCTGGACGGCGGTGTAACCGTCAGCATCTGCATTGCGCAGCTGAGTGACGACGTTGGAGTCGGCCTGGACGACGGTCACCGGCACAAGGCGGTTGTTCTCGTCCCAAACCTGGGTCATGCCGAGCTTGGTGCCCAGCAGTCCCTTTACCTGGCGTGTAGTGGTAGACATAGTAATCCGCACTCCCCTACAGCTTGATTTCGATGTTCACGTCTGCAGGCAGGTCAAGACGCATGAGCGAGTCAACGGCCTTCGGCGTGGGGTCAATAATGTCGATCAGGCGCTTGTGAGTACGCATTTCAAAGTGCTCACGGCTGTCCTTGTACTTGTGCGGCGAACGAATAACGCAGTACACGTTCTTCTCGGTGGGCAGCGGCACGGGGCCGACTACCGTTGCGCCTGCACGCGTGACCGTCTCAACGATCTTCCGTGCTGAAACATCAATGACCTCATGGTCATATGACTTCAGACGGATGCGGATTTTCTGTCCCGCCATGGCGTCTCCGCTCTCTTTCTCAGTGCTGCTCTGTTAATTTCCAGTTCTGCGCCCCCGGAAGGCCCGCGCGGGCTTACCTGGCGCGCCTCCAACAGGCTGAATCCGGAAATTTCCGGGTTCCTCACCCTGACGAGGCTCCGACCCCCGCGCTCGGGCGTGTCGCATGCATTCTGCATAGCTTCGCCCGGCAAGATTGGGGTGGGTTATATTTGGGCTCCTCGCTTCATGGAACCTGACCCTGCACCGGGCATTATCCCGGCCGGGACGCGGTCGCGCATGAAGACACACGGAAGCGCTTGAACAACTCATCTAGTGTGGCAGATATCGTCACGAAACGCGAATCGAGGGCCGGGTGCCGCAGTTGCCTGTCAGCTGCGGCTAGAATCCCGCCGGCCGTGGCGCGCGCATCGGCCGGCGGCCGGAAAGGGTTCCTGCGGATGGGACCGTGACTAGTCTAACCCGAGGTGAGATGCTACTTGCTACCGGCCAGGGTGCGCCGGTCCAGTGAGCGCAAGGACCAGTCGATGGGTATTTCGCCCGAAAGCCTGGCGGCCATGATTCCGCCCGATTTCACGCTCGGGGTCGCCACCGCGGCCTTCCAGATCGAAGGCGCGCCGGCAGAGGACGGCCGCGGCCCCTCCGGCTGGGACGCATTTGCCGCGGAACCAGGGCGCATCGTGAACGGGGACACCGCCGACGTCGCCTGCGACCACTACCACCGGATGGTCGACGACGTGGGGCTGATTGAGGCGCTCGGCGTCGACTCCTACCGGTTCTCCCTCTCCTGGCCGCGGATCCAGCCGGATGGACGGGGCGCCGCCAATCCCGCCGGCATCGGCTTCTACGACCGCTTGCTCGACGAACTCCTCGAACGCGGCATCTCTCCGATGTGCACGCTCTACCACTGGGACACACCGCTGCCGCTCGAGGGAGCCGGCGGGTGGCTGAACCGTGAAACCGCCTATCGGCTGGCGGACTTCGCGGAGATTGCCGCGTCCGCCTTCGGTGACAGGGTGCACCGCTGGGTCACGGTCAACGAACCGACGACCGTCGCGCTGAACGGCTACGGCCTCGGCATCCATGCGCCGGGACATCCCGGACTCTTCGACGCCGTGCCGGCTGCCCACCACCTGGTGCTCGCGCACGGGCTGAGCCTGCAAGCCCTGCGCGGTGCGAACGTGGCCGGGGAGATCGGCATCACGAACGTCTACTCCCCCGTGGTAGCCGCGCGCGAAGGCTTCATCAACGCCCGCCTGGTCGAACTCTTCGACGTCCTGCACAACGGCATGTTCTCGGACCCGGTCCTGCTCGGCCGCTACCCCGATGTGAACCCGCTGCTCATGCCCTTCCTCCACTACCTGACGGACGTCAGCGGCGAGGACCTGGCGATCATGTCGCAGCCGCTGGACTTCTACGGGCTGAACTACTACTTCCCCACCAGGATCGCTCCCGGGCCGGGACCGAGCACCGGCCCGGACGCCGTTCCAGAGGGACTGCCCGACCATAAGCTCGAGGACACAGCCGATCTGCCTTTCCACATCACCGGCTGGGCGCAGTATGAGCGCACCGGGTTCGGCTGGCCCGTGGCCCCCGACTACCTCGCGGTGGCGCTGACCGAAATGGCCCGCCGCTATCCGGGGCTCCCGCCGGTCTTCATCACCGAGGGCGGCGCAAGTTTCCAGGACGTAGTGGTGCGGGACGCGCTCACCGGCGAGCCCAGCATTGCCGACGTCCAGCGCATCAATTACCTCGCCGACCATCTGGCATCGGCCATCGGCGCGACGTCGCGCGGCGGACCTGCCGAAGCCATCGACCTGCGCGGCTACTACGTGTGGACGCTGATGGACAATTTCGAATGGGCGGCAGGCTACAGCCAGCGGTTCGGCCTGGTCTACGTCGACTTCGAAACGCAGCAGCGGATTCCCAAGTCCTCCTACCGGTGGCTGCAGGACGTTGTGTCCCTGCGGGCCGAGGACCTGAGTATCGGCTCCCGCTGACCTCGGAGGTGCCGGGGCCGGGTGCCCGGGTTACTGCTTGCCGTAGTTATTGGCCCGGCGGATCCGCTTGGCCCGTTCGATCTCGTGCCGGAAATAGCGCCGCCCCCACATCACCGCGCTGGCGACGGCGACGACGACGCCGATGACAATCCAGAAAACGATCCACTCCATGCTCCGATCCTACTGCCGTCCCGGTCCCGGCAGCGGCAAATAGTCCGCCAGCCGCCGGTGGCAAATTCGTGCCGGTTCCACAGGTCCGGGCGGTCCGGACGAGACTAATCTGGATAGTGTCCGAATGCTGCAATGAGGGAGCTGGACTTCATGCTCACCACAACGAAAATGACCACGGTCCTTCCGGTCAAGGACATGGACCGCGCGCGCGAATTCTACGAGAAGTCCCTGGGCCTGAAAGCCAAGGGACTCCTCGATGCGGATACCTTCATCTTCACCAGCGACGGCAACACCGCCCTCGAACTGCTGCGCCGTCCGGATCTTCCGGCGTCGGAGCATACGGCCGTCAGCTTCGAGGTCGCCGACCTGGATGCGGAAATGAAGGATCTGGAGAGCCACGGTGTCAGGTTCGAGGACTACGACCTGCCCGGGCTGAAGACCGAGAACCACATCGCCACCTCCGAGCACGAGCGGTGCGCCTGGTTCACCGATACGGAAGGGAACATCCTCTGCCTGCATCAGAACCTGATGTAACCGGCAGTTAAAACAGGAAGCCCCGCTGCAGTGCAGCGGGGCTTCCTTAGTTCGGTCCGGTTCCGCCAGGACCACTAGGCCGTTGGCGGAACCTACGAAACCAAGTTACTTGGTGATCTTGGTAACGCGGCCCGAACCAACGGTGCGGCCACCCTCACGGATAGCGAAGCCGAGGCCCTCTTCCATAGCGATCGGCTGGATCAGCTGGACGCTCATCTCGGTGTTGTCGCCCGGCATAACCATTTCGGTGCCTTCCGGCAGGGTGATAACGCCGGTGACGTCCGTGGTACGGAAGTAGAACTGCGGACGGTAGTTCGAGTAGAACGGGTTGTGGCGGCCGCCTTCATCCTTGGACAGGATGTAGACGTTGGCCTCGAAGTCGGTGTGCGGGGTGATGGAACCCGGCTTCACGACGACCTGGCCGCGCTCTACGTCTTCGCGCTTGATACCGCGGAGCAGCAGACCACAGTTCTCGCCAGCCCATGCTTCGTCGAGCTGCTTGTGGAACATCTCGATACCGGTGACCGTGGTCTTCTGGATCGGGCGGATGCCGACGATCTCGACCTCGGAGTTGATGGCGAGGGTGCCACGCTCGGCGCGGCCGGTAACAACGGTACCGCGGCCGGTGATGGTGAAGACGTCCTCGATCGGCATCAGGAACGGCTTGTCCTTGTCGCGGACCGGGTCCGGGATGGACTCGTCCACAGCATCCATCAGGTCCTCAACGGACTTGACCCACTGCGGGTCGCCCTCGAGGGCCTTCAGGCCGGAAACGCGGATGACGGGAGCGTTGTCGCCGTCGAACTCCTGGGAGCTGAGCAGCTCGCGGACTTCCATTTCGACGAGGTCGAGGAGTTCCTCGTCCTCAACCATGTCAGCCTTGTTCAGCGCGACCAGCAGGTAGGGAACACCAACCTGGCGGGCCAGCAGAACGTGCTCGCGGGTCTGGGCCATCGGACCGTCGGTAGCGGCAACCACGAGGATCGCGCCGTCCATCTGAGCTGCACCAGTGATCATGTTCTTGATGTAGTCAGCGTGGCCGGGAGCGTCAACGTGTGCGTAGTGACGCTTCTCGGTCTGGTACTCGATGTGCGAGATGTTGATGGTGATACCGCGCTGGCGCTCTTCCGGGGCAGAGTCGATAGCTGCGAAGTCACGCTGCTCGTTGAGATCGGGGTACTTGTCAGCAAGCACCTTGGAAATGGCAGCGGTCAACGTGGTCTTACCGTGGTCAACGTGACCGATGGTACCGATGTTGACGTGCGGCTTAGTCCGCTCGAACTTTGCCTTCGCCACGGGTTCCTCCTAGGACGTTTTGAAAAGACATGCTCTCCGGCAACGCTTCTCGCTGCCGAAACCTGAACAAGTCTACTTCGGGCTTGGATATTTGGGGAAATTACAGGATCCGCCGGCCACGCACGTACTTGTGCGCCCCGCCAGCCTGCGTGCAGTCCCGTAGGCCGCGGCTCAGCCGCATGGACTGCGAGGTGGCTGCCGTCCCGGCGGACCGGGACGGCAACCGGAGATTACTCGCCGCGGGTCTTCTGGATGATCTCGTCGGCTACTGCCTTCGGGACCTCCGAGTAGCTGTCGAACTGCATCGAGTACACCGCGCGGCCCTGGGTCTTGGACCGCAGGTCGCCGATGTAGCCGAACATTTCGGACAGCGGAACGTTGGCGCGTACAACCTTCACGCCCGAGGCATCCTCCATGGACTGGATCATGCCGCGGCGGGAGTTCAGGTCACCGATGACGTCACCCATGTATTCCTCAGGGGTACGCACCTCGACGGCCATCAGCGGTTCGAGCAGGACCGGGTTGGCGCGACGAACGCCTTCCTTCAGGACCTGGGAACCGGCGATCTTGAACGCCATTTCCGAAGAGTCGACGTCGTGGTAGGCACCGTCGAGCAGGATCGCCTTGACGCCCACCATCGGGTAGCCCGCGAGGACACCCAGGCGCAGTGCGTCCTGGATACCGGCATCCACCGAGGGGATGTATTCGCGCGGGATACGGCCGCCGGTGACCTTGTTCTCGAACTCGTAGAACGTGCCGCCAGCGGTGTCCAGGGGCTCGAAGGAGACCTGGACCTTTGCGAACTGGCCGGATCCACCCGTCTGCTTCTTGTGGGTGTAGTCGACCTTTTCGACGGTCTTCTTGATGGTTTCGCGGTAGGCCACCTGCGGCTTGCCGACGTTGGCTTCAACCTTGAACTCGCGGCGCATGCGGTCCACCAGGATGTCCAGGTGGAGCTCGCCCATGCCGCCGATTTCGGTCTGGCCGGTCTCGTCGTTGAGGGAGACGGTGAACGTCGGGTCCTCATCGGAGAGCTTCTGGATAGCGGTCGACAGCTTCTCCTGGTCGCCCTTGGTCTTCGGCTCGATGGCCACGAAGATCACCGGCTCCGGGAAGCTCATGGACTCGAGGACGATCGGGTTCGCCGGATCGCACAGGGTGTCGCCGGTGGTCACGTCCTTGAGGCCGATGGCCGCGTAGATGTGTCCGGTGGTGACTTCGTCAACCGGGTTCTCCTTGTTGGCATGCATCTGGAAGAGCTTGCCGATGCGCTCCTTCTTGCCCTTGGTGGAGTTGATCACCTGGGCGCCGGAGGCAGCCTTGCCGGAGTAGACGCGGATGTAGGTCAGGCGGCCGAAGAACGGGTGCGTGACGACCTTGAACGCGAGGGCCGAGAACGGCGCGCTGGCGTCTGCCTGGCGCTCCAGGACGGTCTCTTCGTCGTTCACTGCGTGGCCCTGGATGCTGGGAACGTCCAGCGGGGACGGCAGGAAGTCGATCACGGCGTCGAGCATGGGCTGGACACCCTTGTTCTTGAACGCGGAACCGCAGTAGACCGGGTAGACCTCGGAGGCGATGGTCATCTTGCGGATGCCGGCCTTCAGTTCCTCGATGCTGGGCTCTTCGCCCTCGAGGTACTTCTCCATGAGATCTTCGGAGGACTCGGCAACGGTCTCGACCAGCTGCGCGCGGTATTCCTCGGCCTTGGCCTGCAGGTCTGCCGGGATCTCTTCGATCTCGTAGTCGGCGCCCATCTTGACCTCGCCGCGCCAGGTGAAGGCCTTCATGGTCAGCAGGTCGACGACGCCTTCGAAGCTGTTCTCGGCGCCGATCGGCAGCTGCATGACCAGCGGCTTGGCACCGAGGCGGTTGATGATGGTGTCAACGGTGAAGTAGAAGTCGGCACCGAGCTTGTCCATCTTGTTGACGAAGCAGATGCGCGGCACGTCGTACTTGTCCGCCTGGCGCCACACGGTCTCCGACTGCGGCTCAACGCCCTCCTTGCCGTCGAAGACGGCAACGGCGCCGTCGAGGACGCGCAGGGAGCGCTCAACCTCGACCGTGAAGTCCACGTGACCGGGAGTGTCGATGATGTTGATCTGGTTGTCGTTCCAGTAGCAGGTGGTGGCCGCGGAGGTAATGGTGATACCGCGTTCCTGCTCCTGTGCCATCCAGTCCATGGTTGCGGCACCGTCGTGCGTCTCACCGATCTTGTGGTTGACACCGGTGTAGAAGAGGATGCGCTCAGTGGTGGTGGTCTTACCGGCATCAATGTGGGCCATGATGCCGATGTTGCGGACCTTCTTGAGGTCGGTAAGCACGTCGAGTGCCACAGTTTCTCCCTTTTTAGGTGAGCAATTGGCGACGGCGGCGGATCACCGCCGTCGCCCGTAAAGCTCTGTTACCAGCGGTAGTGGGCGAAGGCCTTGTTGGACTCGGCCATCTTGTGGGTGTCTTCGCGACGCTTCACAGCGGCACCGAGACCGTTCGATGCGTCCAGGATCTCGTTCATGAGACGCTCGGTCATGGTCTTCTCGCGGCGGGCCTTGGAGTAACCGACCAGCCAGCGGAGGGCGAGGGCCGTGGAGCGGCCCGGCTTGACCTCAACGGGAACCTGGTAGGTTGCGCCACCGACACGGCGGGAGCGGACCTCGAGGGCGGGGCGAACGTTGTCCATGGCCTTCTTCAGGGCGGCCACGGGATCGTTGCCGGTCTTGGCGCGGGCACCTTCGAGGGCACCGTAGACGATGCGCTCGGCGGTGGACTTCTTACCGTCAACCAGAACCTTGTTGATCAGCTGGGTAACCAGCGGGGATCCGTAAACCGGATCTACGACGAGCGGCCGCTTGGGGGCCGGACCCTTGCGGGGCATATTACTTCTTCTCCATCTTCGCGCCGTAGCGGCTGCGAGCCTGCTTGCGGTTCTTGACACCCTGGGTATCGAGAGCGCCACGGACGATCTTGTAACGGACACCCGGCAGGTCCTTCACACGGCCGCCGCGCACCAGCACGATGGAGTGTTCCTGCAGGTTGTGGCCCACACCGGGGATGTAGGCGGTAACTTCGATGCCGCCACTGAGGCGGACACGGGCCACCTTCCGGAGAGCCGAGTTCGGCTTCTTCGGAGTGGTGGTGTAGACGCGGGTGCAGACGCCGCGCTTCATCGGGCTGCCCTTAAGCGCGGGCGCCTTGGTCTTATTGACCTTAGGTGAGCGGCCCTTGCGGACCAGCTGGTTAATCGTAGGCACTTACGTGATCTCCGTTTATCTAGGCTTTGCCTCGCCGGCTTTTCGCGAGGCCAGGCACTGTCGGTCGTCTTCGCAGCTGCGGTGAACGACCCTAGGCATGCAAAGGTGTGGCATTCACCGCGCAAGAACCCCGCGGACCGGAAACAGGCTCCGCCTCCGCCACGCAAGAGCGGGGAAAACGGCCTTCATCCACTGCCACACAAAACAATCGAGTAACAGTCTATCAGACAATCGCCGGCACCCCGCATCGCGGCCGCCTGCCCTCACGCACGGCCGCCCATGCTCTCGAGCAGCCGTTCCTCCAGCGTGGGAACGAGCGTGCGCATGTAGGTCCGGGTGACATGGTTCTGGTCGGCATAGATGAGGACATTGCCGATGACCGCGGGGCAGGTCGTATCGCCGCAGAAGGCGTCCGTGAAGTCGAGCACGCGCGCCTTCGGGGCGAGCCCGGCCGCCTCCCGGGTCAGGTCCTTCCCGGTCAGCCCGTCCCTGCGCGACTGCCCGCACTCCTCGGGCTCCTCGTAGTTCAGGGCCACGCAGTCGCGGGCCAGTCCGCCCTCGCGGCGGGGCAAGGGCGTGTCGACGATCGGATAGACGTCCACGCCGGCCTCGGCGAGCCGGTTCCAGTACTCCGCGAATCCTGCCGCGCCGGGACGGTGGCCGGTCTTCGTATCAACGAAATTGGCGCCGGCGTAGTAGGACGTGACCACAGCGTCGACGTCGCCCTCCCCGGTGAGCCGTTCCATGGTCTTCTTGTTCGGTTCGGTGCACTCCAGGTTTCCGTCCCGTTCCGCCAGCCGCATTTCCGGGTTGAACGGGCAGGAATTGTGCAGGTAGGTCAGCAGCCGCCAGCCGCGTTCCTTCGCGATTGGTTCCAGCGCTGCGAACCACTGGGCAGCGTGGGAATCCCCGACAAGCGCGACGGTGAAGTCCGAGTCCTTGTCGCCGAAGGTGCATTCCCGCGTCTCCGGCGATTCGGCCACGCTGGCGCAGTCCTTGCCGTTGAAGACATCCTTGGCAGCCAACCCGGGGTCCGGCACGATCACGTGGCTGTCGGCGGTGAACGTCCTGTCCGCCGCCCTGGTCATCGCGCCGCCGCCGAGATCCTCGGGCGGAGACGCCAGCAGGGCCTCCCCCTGCTCCGCCCGTTCCGCGAGGATGCGCTCCTGCTGGTTGCCCGGCACGAACGCGAGCGTTCCGACCAGGGCGGTGGCGGCGGCGCCGGCGGCGAGCGGGCGCCAGGCACGGGCGTGGAGCCAGCCGAACTTCCGCACCGGCGTCTCCACCCAGTAGAAGCTGAGGGCCGCCAGCGCGAACGAGGCGGCGAGCAGCAGCAGGCTGGGCGCCGGTCCGGGCTCCTTGCCGGCCAAAGTCTTGTAGAAGACGATCAGCGGCCAGTGCCACAGGTAGAGCGAGTAGGAAATGTTGCCGGTCCACTGCACCGGCTTGAGGTCCACGAGGCGGTGCAGTGAAAGCCTGCCCGAAGTGCGTCCCGCGGCGATGACGGCCATGGTCCCGAGGACCGGCAGCAAGGCGGCGGCCCCCGGGAACGGGTCCGCGCCGTCGAGCAGGAAGGCCGCCGCGGCAATAGCCGCCAGCCCCGCCAGGGCCAACAGGGAACGCAGCCGCTGCCAGCGTTCCGTGTAGCTCAGCCCCGCGGCCAGCAGGCCGCCAAGGCCGAGTTCCCAGATCCGCGTGGGGGTGATGAAATAGGCGGCCGGATTGCCGGTGTAGGTGAACCAGAGCGCGAAGGCCAGCGAGGCCGCCGTCACCAGGGCAAAAAGCACGACGGCGAGCCGCACCGGCGAGGGCGCGGAATGCCGGGAAGCGGAGGCGAAAGTGCTGCGCCGCTTGCGGATGACGGCGACCGCCAGCAGGACCAGCAGCGGCCAGAACAGGTAGAACTGCTCCTCCACCGCCAGCGACCAGAAATGCTGCAGCGCCGTGGCCGAGTCGGTGGCGGCCAGGTAGTCCACCGAGTCCGCGGCCAGTACCCAGTTCTGCAGGTAGAACGTGGAGGCCAAGGCCTGCGTGCCGACCTGCGCCCACTGCGTCATCGGGGCCAGCAGCAGCGTGGCGGCGAGCACCACGACGATGGTCAGCAGGGCGGCGGGAAGAATGCGGCGCACGCGCGCGGCCCAGAAGCTGCGCAGCGAGAGGGTGCCCGTACTTTCGACCTCGCGGAGCATGTGGCCGGTAATCAGGAAACCCGAGATAACGAAGAAGACGTCCACCCCGACGAAGCCGCCCGGCAGCCAGCGCGGCTCCAGATGGTAGGCCACCACCATGAGCACCGCGAGGGCGCGCAGGGCTTGGATTTCGGGCAGGAACTTGCGCCGGGCCTTCAACTGCATGCCTTGCAGTCAGTCATGTCCAGGTGAACAGCGGGTTGATACGACATGAACGCGCCGCGGCCGGACCCGGCTCAGCGGGTCTGTTTGGCCGCCACGAGCGCGCTTTCCAGCCGGTCGGCAAGCGTCAGGATGTAGGTCCGCGTGACGTGGTCGCGGTCGCGGTAGATCATGACGTTGCCGATCACCATCGGGCAGGAGTCGGCGCCGCAGAATTCGTCGGAGAGGTCCACCACCCGTGCCTGCGGCGCAAGCTTGGCCGCTTCCGGGGTCAGGTCCTGCCCGTCGAAGGCGGCCGAGCGCGGCTGGCTGCACTGCTCGGGGTCGTCATAGTTCAGGTCCACGCAGTCGCGCGGGTCCGCGCCGGCGCGGGCCGTGGGCGTGTCCGCGATCGGGTAGACATCGATCCCGGCGCCGGCGAGCCGGTTCCAGTACTCCGCAAAGCCGGCGACCCCCGGCCGGTGCCCAGTGCCCGCATCGTCGAATTCGGAGGACGCGGAGTAGGAGGTGATGACGGCGTCGATATCTCCGCGCCCGAGCAGGCGCTCCATCGTTGCGCGGTTCGGCCCGGTGCACTGCAGGTCGCCCTCGGTTTCCAGCGTGCGCGGCTCCGGATTGAACGGGCAGGAGTTGTGGATGTAGGTGAGCAGCTTCCAGCCGCGCTCCTTGGCGATCACGTCCAGCGCCGGCGTCCACTGTCCGACGTGCGAGTCGCCCACCACCGCCACCGTCGCGGCATCGGCATCTCCCCCGCTGTGGTCGAAGGTGCATTCCGGGGTCTTGGCGTCCGGCTTCTGCGCCACGCAGTCGCCGAACGCGAATTCGTCGTCGACGGCGACATTCGGGTCGGGGACGATCACCTTCTCCGGTCCCGCGAAGCTGCGGTCAGCCGCCCGGTCCATGGCGCCCGCCCCGAAGTGCGCCGGCGGCGCCTGCAGCAGTTGCTCGGTGTGCGCCATCCGCTCGGCCACCAGTTGGTCGCGCTGCTGCATCGGTGCCAGGGCCAGCAGCCCGACGACGCCCATTGCCACGAGCCCGGCTGCGATCGGCCGCTTGGCATGCCCGCGCAGCCAGCCCGCCCGGCGCACCGGCGCTTCCACAAAGTAGTAGCTCAGGGCGGCCAGCCCCACCGAGGCGGCGGCCAGCAGCAGGCTCGCCAGCGGTCCCGGGGCGCGGTCGGCCAGCGTGCGGAAGTACATCAGTACGGGCCAGTGCCACAGGTACAGCGAGTAGGAGATGTTGCCGAGCCATTGGACGGGCCGGGCGTCCGTCACGCGGTGAAGCGACAAGGCGCCGTCGGTGCGTCCCGCCGCGATCACCGCGATGGTGCCCAGGACCGGCAGCAGGGCGGCGGTGCCGGGAAAAATGGTGGCGCCGTCGAACATGAACGCGGCCGCCAGGATGGCCGAAATGCCGCCCAGCGCCAGGAACTTCCGCAGCCGCGGGTGCCCGGCGCCGTCCCTGAGCACCACCGCCAGGACGCCGCCAAGCGCCAGCTCCCAGATCCGGGTCGGGGTGATGAAGTAGGCGGCCGGGTTGCCGGAATGGCTGAACCAGATGCCGAACGCGAGGGACGCCGCCGCCACGATGGCAAGCGCGGGCAGGACGCCGCGGACCATATTCCGTCCGGCCCTGCGGGCGAGCACGGCCGCGGCCAGGACCAGCAGCGGCCAGAACAGGTAGAACTGCTCCTCCACCGCCAGCGACCAGAAATGCTGCAGCCCGGTGGCGCTGCTGGCCGAAGCCATGTAGTCCACGGACTCCCCCGCCAGCACCCAGTTCTGCACGTAGAAGACGGAGGCCAGGGCTTGGGAGCCGATCCGCTCCCATTGCGTCATCGGGCTTAACACGAAGGTCGCGAGGCAGACGACGGCGATGGTCACCAGCGACGCCGGCAGGATCCGGCGTGCGCGGGCGGCCCAGAAGGCGCCGAGCGAGACCCGGCCGGTGTCCCGCAGCTCACGCAGCAGGTGGCCGGTGATCAGGAACCCGGAGATGACGAAGAAGACATCGACGCCGACGAAACCGCCGCGGAGCAGCCACGGCTGGAAGTGGTAGACGACCACCAGCAGCACCGCCAGGGCCCGCAGCGCCTGCACCTCGGGCAGGAATTTCCGGGGCTTGCGGCTCGGGCTCTCCTTCGGGCGTGCGGCATCTGGGCTCGCGGTCGACAGCATGCCCGCCAATATAACAAAAAGGTAACAGGGGGGTCGAAAACCGGCTAGTGCCGGGCGCGATGGTTCCGGCCTGGAGGCTGCCGGGCGCGGAGCGGCCCGGAACCGGCTAGTGCTGGGCGCGGAGCGGCCCGGAACCGGCTAGTGCTGGGCGCGGAGCGCGTCGGTCACCTTGGCCGACGCGGCCTGGAGTTTGGGCAGCGCCGTCGCGACGGCCGCCTCGAGGTCCACGGTGCTGTCCGCCAGCGAGGCCTGCATCGACATGTTCAGCGCGGCGGCGACGCTGCCGTCCGGGTTCAGGATCGGCACGGCGACGGAGCGCAGGCCGTTCTCGAGTTCCTGGTCCACCAGGGACCAGCCCTGCCGCCGGACCTTGTCCAGCTCGGCGCGCAGGGCCTCGACGGTTCCGATGGTCTTGGCGGTCAGCGGCCGCAGCTCGACCTTCGCGAGGTACTCCTCGAGTTCCAGCGGCGGCAGGCCGGCCAGCAGGACCCGCCCCATCGACGTGGCGTAGGCCGGGAAACGCGTGCCGACGCTGATCCCCACGGTCATGATCCGGCGCGTGTGGATGCGTGCGATGTAGACGATCTCGCCGCCGTCGAGAATGGACGCGGACGTGGATTCGTGCAGCTCGGCGGAGAGTTCCTCCAGCACGGGCTGCACCAGCTGGGGAAGGGACTGACCCGCCAGGTACGAGTACCCGAGCTGCAGCACCAAGGCTGTCAGCTCGAAGACCCGCCCGTCCGTCCTGACATACCCCAGGTCGACCAGGGTATGCAGGAAGCGGCGGGCGGTGGCACGGGTCAGTCCCGTTCGTTTCGAGACCTCGCTGAGGGTCATGCTGATGTTGTCGGCATCAAAGGCCCGGATGACGGCCAGGCCGCGGGCCAGCGACTGGACGAACTGGTCGCCCGGCAGTTTGGTCTCGGTCATGTTCCCCTGCTGCAGTTCTGGACGTGCTGTCCGGCTACTCGGCCGGCAGCAGCTTCACATCCATTTTGGACTGCAGTTCCTCGATAGTGGTTCCGAAGGTCTCGCGCACGCGGACGCCGTCTTCGCTGATCAGGAAGACAGCCTCATTAGTGTATACGCGGGTGACACAATTCACGCCCGTCAGCGGGTACGTGCACTCGGGCACCAGCTTGGACTTGCCGTCCTTGGTGAACAGGGACATCATCACGTACACGTCCTTGGCGCCGGTGGCCAGGTCCATCGCACCGCCGACGGCGGGAATGGCGTCCGGCGCGCCGGTGTGCCAGTTCGCGAGGTCGCCGGTGGCGGAAACCTGGAAGGCCCCGAGCACGCAGACGTCCAGGTGGCCGCCGCGCATCATCGCGAAGGAGTCGGCGTGGTGGAAGTAGGACGCGCCGGGCAGCTCCGTCACGGGGATCTTGCCTGCGTTGATCAGGTCCTCGTCGATCTCGTCACCCTGGGCCTGCGGGCCCATCCCGAGCATCCCGTTCTCGGTGTGCAGCGTGACATCCTGCTCCGCGGTCAGGTAGTTCGAGACCAGGGTCGGCTGGCCGATGCCCAGATTGACGAACGATCCGGGGGCAATGTCCTTGGCGACGAGCCGGGCCAGCTCGTCCTTGGTCAGCTTCTCGCTCACTGGTTCACCTCATGTTCCGTAACGGCCGGGGCCTTCCCATCGATCTTCACGACGGTGTCCACGTAGATGCCCGGGGTCACGATGACCTCGGGATCCAGCTCCCCGGTTTCGACGATCTCGTTGACCTGGACGATGGTGTGCTTGGCCGCCGCCGCCATGATCGGGCCGAAGTTGCGGGCCGTCTTGCGGTACACCAGGTTGCCGGTCTTGTCCGACTTCAGGGCCTTGATCAGCGCGAAGTCCGCGTAGATCGGCGACTCGAGCACGTAGCCCTTGCCGTCGATGACGCGGGTCTCCTTGCCCTCGGCCAGCATGGTGCCGTAGCCGGTGGGCGTGAAGAAGCCGCCGATGCCGGCGCCGGCGGCGCGGATCCGTTCGGCGAGGTTGCCCTGCGGCACCAGCTCCAGTTCGATCTCGCCCGCCCGGTACGCGGCATCGAAGTGCCACGAGTCGGACTGCCGCGGGAACGAGCAGATGATCTTCTTGACCTTGCGCTCCTTGATCAGCAGCGCCAGGCCGGCGTCGGCCTGTCCGGCGTTGTTGTTGACCACGGTCAGGTCCTTGGCGCCGCAGGCGAGCAGCGCGTCGATCAGCTCCATCGGCTGTCCGGCGTTGCCGAAGCCGCCGATCAGCACCGTGGCGCCGTCATGGATTTCGGCTACTGCGTCCTGAGCCGATTTGGCAATCGTGAGCATACGCTCCGTGCCTCCTTACTTCTTGGTTGCGTTGACGTTTTCGAGCACGACGGCGAGGCCCTGGCCGACGCCGATGCAGATGGCGGCGACGCCCCAGCGGTCGCCGGTGGCCTCGAGCCGGCGGGCCAGCGTGCCGAGGATGCGGATGCCGGAGGCGCCCAGCGGGTGGCCGATGGCGACGGCGCCGCCCCAGGCGTTGACGATCGCCGGGTCGATGTCCCAGTTGTCGATGCAGGCCAGGGACTGCGCGGCGAAGGCCTCGTTGAGTTCGACGGCGGCCACGTCGGCCCAGCTGATCCCGGCGCGCTTGACGGCCTGGTTGGCTGCCTCGACCGGCGCGAACCCGAAGAACTGCGGCTCCAGCGCGGCGGCGCCGCGGCCGGCGATGCGGGCCAGCGGCTGCAGGCCGAGCTCGGCGCCCGCGGCCTCGCTGCCCAGCAGGGCGGCGGACGCGCCGTCGCTCAGCGGGGAGGCGTTGCCGGCGGTGACGGTTCCGCCCTCGGGGCCGTCGGAGACCGCGCGGAAGACGGTCTTGAGGCCGGCGAGCTTCTCGGCGGAGCTGTTCGGGCGGATGGTCTCGTCACGGGTGAGTTCGGTGCCCGGGACGGTGATGACCTGGTTGTCGTACTTGCCCTCGTTCCAGGCGGCGTCGGCGAGGTTGTGCGAGTTCGCGGCGAACTCGTCCTGGCGTTCGCGCGAGATGCCGTGCCTCTCGCGCAACTGCTCGGTGGCCTCGCCCAGGGAGACGGTCCACTCCTTCGGCATCTTCTTGTTGACCAGGCGCCAGCCGAGGGTGGTGGAGGCGAGCGTCATGTCGCCGGCCGGGTACGGCTTCTCGGTCTTGGGCAGCACCCACGGGGCGCGGCTCATGGATTCGACGCCGCCGATGAGGATCATGTCCGCATCGCCGGTGTTGATCTGGCGCGAGGCGATGATCGCGGCGTCCAGGCTGGAACCGCAGAGGCGGTTGACGGTGGTGCCCGGGATCGAGGTGGGCAGGCCGGCCAGCAGGGCCGCCATGCGGGCGACGTTGCGGTTCTCCTCACCGGCGCCGTTGGCGTTGCCGAAGATGACCTCGTCGATGCGGGCCGGGTCCAGGCCCGGAGCGCGCGCTACCGAGGCCTTGACGACCTCGGCGGCCAGATCGTCAGGCCGCACGCCTGCCAATCCTCCGCCGAACTTTCCAAACGGGGTGCGGATAGCGTCATAAACGTACGCCTGGTTCACTATGGGCTCCTTCGACCGCACCTCGTCCGGGCACGGGCTCTGCTCCGGTGCGGCCGCCGCGTCCACCGACAGCCGCGGCCGCACCACTGGAAATGCTCGTCATGCCGCACTGGGGCCGCCTTCAGGAACCTTTTGGGGTTCGTATGACGAACACCTGTACGACATAAGAACTATAGCTAGTCCGTTCCGGCCTCGTCAAGGGTGGCGAAGACGCCCTGGGCGACCTTGAAGGCCACGTTCGCCGCCGGGACGCTGCAGTAGATGGCCGACTGCAGGATGACCTCCTTGATCTCGTCCCGGGTCATCCCGTTGGTCAGCGCGGCACGCACGTGCATGGCCAGTTCTTCCCAGTACCCGTTGGCGATCATCGCCGTGAGCGTGATGGCGCTGCGGGTGGTGCGCGGCAGGCCCGGGCGGGTCCAGATGGTGCCCCAGGCGTACCGGGTAATCAGCTCCTGGAAGTCCTGGGTGAAGTCGTCGATCCCGGCGTTGGCGCGGTCGACGTGGGCGTCCCCGAGGACCTCGCGGCGGACGGCCATGCCGTCGTCGTATACGTCCTGCTGGGTCTTGGCCGGATCGAAAGTCCGGGTCATTTCACTCACTTGCGAGTGCTCCTTCGGTGTGGATTGCGGGTGGTCTGCTCAGGCGGCGAGGAAGAACTCGCGCAGCAGCTTGGCGGTTTCCTCCGGTGCCTCCAGCGGCGCCTGGTGCGCGGCGGAAGCAACGACGGCGGCGCGTCCGTTGCGCACCCCGGCCGCCGTGGCCTCCGCGAACGGCGGCGGGCAGACCTCGTCCTGGCCGCCGGCGATCGCGATCACGGGCGTGCCGATTTTGCCGAGGCGGTCACGGACGTCGAAGCCGGCCAGTGCCTCGCAGGCGTGGGCGTAGGCGAAGCGGTCGGCGTTCTGCAGCGTGTGCAGCAGCCGCGTGGTGGCCTCGGAGTTGGCCTCGATGAAGCCCGGGGCGAACCAGCGCTGGGCCGAGCCAACGACCATGGTCGGCGTGCCCGAGTTCCGGACGGTCTCGGCCCGGTCGAGCCAGGCCTGCGGTTCGCCGATCTTGGCCCCGGAGCAGAGGACGCCGATGCCCTTGAACAGGTCGGGGTAGTCCAGGCCCAGCTGTAGGCCGAGCGCGCCGGCCAGCGAGACGCCGGCATAGTACAGCGGCGCTGCTGCCTCGATGTCGCCGGAGGCACGCAGCTTCTCCACGACGTTGGCGACAGCGGTGGCCAGTTCCGCCACCGTGAACGTTTCCGCCGAGGCCGGGCTGGCACCGTGGCCGGGCAGGTCGAGCCCAACGACGTGGAAGTCCGCGAGGAAGGGCACCGCGTCGATCCACAGGGCCTGGGCGCCGGTGCCAAGCCCGGCGCCGGCCAGCAGGACGGGCTTGCCGGCGCCGCCGGCCGAGAGCAGGGTGGGGGTGATTTCGGGGACGGTCATGCTTGGCTCCATTCTGCAAAGTGCTTGGTGATCCGGTTGATCAGTTCGTCGCTCTGGCCCAGGTAGTTCGCCGGGTCCAGCAGCGCCTCCAGCTGCGCGTCCGGCAGGTCCTGCTCCGGCACGGCGCGGCGCAGCTGCTCGGCGAACGGCGCTCCCCCGGAGAGGGAATCGTTCACCAGCGCCTGGACCTTGGGCTTGCCCGAACCGGGCGTCCCGCCGTCCAGCAGCGGGGCGACCGCGGCCATGATCTTCTCGCTGACCACGAGCGGCCCGGTGATGGCGAGGTTCTGCTGCATGCGGTCCCGGTGGACCACGAGGCCGCCGGCGAGTTCGGCCAGGTGTTCCGCCGCTCCCCCGGCCAGCCGCAGCAGCTGGCGCAGCGCCTGCCACTCGACGTGCCAGGAACCGTCCGGGCGCTCGTCGATCGCGCCCGCCGCGGCGGCCTGCACCTGTGCCAGGTAGCCCGGCGCGGCCAGCGCAGCGCTGCGGATCAGCACGGACAGGACCGGGTTCTGCTTCTGCGGCATCGCTGAGGAGACGCCCCGGCCCTCGGCGCGGGGTTCGGACAGCTCGCCGAACTCCGGCCGGCTCAGCAGCAGGACGTCGTTGGCGACCTTGCCGGCGGCCGCCAGCACGTCCGCCAGTGCCGCGGCCAGCGCCGTCACGGGCAGGCGGTTGGTCTGCCAGGGGGCGACCGGATCGGCCAGTCCCAGGCGCCCGGCGAGCCGCGCCGCAAGACCCAGCGCCCCGCCGTCGTTGTTCTCCCGGGAGTCAGCGACCGAGGTCAGCGCGGCCATGGTACCGGCCGCCCCGCCCCACTGCAGCGGAAGCCGGGAGGCGGCCTCGGACAGCTGCACGCCGGACTGCCCGACGCCGGCAAGCCAGTTGGCTGCCTTGAGTCCGAAGGTCGACGGGAGCGAGTGCTGCGTCAGCGTCCGCGCCACCGTGACCGTGCCGCGATGGTCCTCGGCAAGCTTGGCCAGGGAACGGGACGCCGCCTTCAGGTCGTCCGTGATGACCTGGAGGGCGCGGGAGGCCATCAGCAGCAGGGCGCTGTCCAGGATGTCCTGGCTGGTGGCGCCCTTATGGATTGCAGCCGCCGCGGCGGGGTTCCCGGGCTTCACCTGCGCGCGCAGGTCAGCCAGCAGCGGGATCACGGGGTTGCCGCCGCCCTGTGCCCGCTCGGCCAGCGACGCGGCGTCGTACTGCTCGGCCACCGACGCGGCCGCCACGGCGGACGGGATGCCGGCGTCGATGTAGCCGGCATCCGCCAGCACGCGGACCCACTCCAGCTCCACGTCCAGCATGGCCTGGATGAACTTGTAATCGCTCGTTAAACGGGACACTGCTGTCCCGGCCGAGGCCGGGGACAGCAGCCCGAAATCAGCGTTATCCGCTGTATTCATCTGTAATTAGGCTCCCGGGTAGCTCAGGAAGACCGTCTCGTTATTGCCCTGCAGCCGGATGTCGAAGCGGAGGTCGCCGTTCTCCTCACGGGTGGCGATCAGCGTCCGGCGCCGGTCCTCGGGCAGCGAGGACAGCAGCGGGTCGTTCGCCAGGGCCTCGGTGTCCTCCGGCAGGTAGATGCGGGTGAACAGCCGGTTCAGCAGGCCGCGGGCGAACACCGTCAGCAGGATGAACGGCGCCTTGCCCTCTTCGGTGGGACCCGGGTTGACGGTGGTGAAGGTGTAGTGGCCGACGTTGTCGACGGCGACGCGGCCCCAGCCGGTGAAGGTGTGGTCGTCGCGCACCAGCGAGCCGTCCTTGCGGGAGATCTTGCCGTGCTCGTCCGCCTGCCAGATCTCCAGCATGGAGTCCGGGATCGGTTCGCCGTGGCCGTCGCTCACGACGCCGTGCAGCCGGATGGAGCCCGGGTGGGCGCGGTGCACCAGTTCGTGGCCCTTCTCGAAGGGCAGAGCGTAGCCGTAGAACGGGCCGATGGTCTGGCCCGGGGTGGCGACAAGCTTGGTGGTTGCCTCAGTCATTATTCTGCGTCCTCGTCTTCCATCCAGGTCCGGTTGCTGCCGGTGAGCACGATGTCCCAGTTGTAGCCGGTGTTCCATTCATGGCTGGTGATGCTGTGGTCGTAGGTGGCCACGAGGCGGTCGCGGGCCTTCTGGTCCGTGATTGACTGGTAGATCGGGTCCAGCGAAAACAGCGGATCGCCCGGGAAGTACATCTGGGTGATCATGCGCTGCGTGAAGTCCGTGCCGAACAGGGAGAAGTGGATGTGGGCCGGGCGCCAGGCGTTGTGGTGGTTCTTCCACGGGTACGGGGCCGGCTTGATTGTGGTGAACCGGTAGGAGCCGTCGTCGCCGGTAATGCAGCGGCCGACGCCGGTGAAGTTCGGGTCGATCGGGGCCGGGTGCTGGTCGCGCTTGTGCACGTAGCGGCCGGCGGCGTTGGCCTGCCAGATCTCGACGAGCTGGTTGCGGACCGGGCGGCCGTCGCCGTCGAGCACCTTGCCCTGGACCACGATGCGCTCGCCCAGCGGTTCGCCGTTGTGCTGGATGGTCAGGTCGGCTTCCAGCGCGTGCACGTCGCGGTGGCCGAAGGCCGGGGACCAGAGTTCAATGGTCTCCGGGTCCGTGTGGTGCAGGTCCTTGGTGGGGTGGCGCAGCAGCGAAGAGCGGTACGGCGCGAAGTCGATCCGCGGCTGCGTCTCCTCCGCGCCGCCGTCCTCGACGCTCTTGCGGTACGCCGCGTGGATGTCGTTGATTTCCTTGTTAATGGTCTCCTGCGAGTCCGCGGTGGCGGCAGGATCCAGTACATGGCTGTTCTCGAAACTTTCCGACTGCATTTCGGTGCTCATCGAGAACTCCTTTCTTGCGTTGCTTGGAACGTGGATGGACGCAGATAAATCGTAGATCGCGGATCGGACCCGCGGGCGGCCGGCTGTGGCCGCCCGCGGGTCCAATCGACGGAACCTGGTGCTAGCTGTGCGGCCAGCCGGTGTAGGACTCGGCCAGGTACTGCTGGCCGTAACGCGAGCTGACCACGGTCTGCAGCTCGCCCAGCGCGCGCTTGACCTCGAAGGGGTTGGCGTCCTTACGGGTGTGCAGCATGTTGGTCATCCAGTAGGAGAAGTTCTGGGCCTTCCACACGCGCTTCAGGGCGCGGTCGCTGTAGCCGTCGAGCAGTTCCTTGGACTTGGTGCTGTAGTACGAGTCGATGGCCTCGAAGAGGACCTTGACGTCGGCCAGGGCGAGGTTCAGGCCCTTGGCGCCGGTCGGCGGAACGGTGTGTCCGGCGTCGCCCGCCAGGAACATGTTGCCGTAGCGCATCGGCTCGCAGACGTAGGAACGGAACTTCAGGATCATCTGCTCGAAGATCGGGCCGCGCTTGAGCTGGAAGCCGTCCGGGCCGTCCACGCGCTTCTGCAGTTCGTCCCAGATCTGGTCCTCGGTCCACTTCGAGGCGTCCTCGTTGGGGTCGGCCTGGAAGTACATGCGCTGGACGGTCTCGCTGCGCTGCGAGATCAGTGCGAAGCCGTGCGGCGAGTTTGCGTAGATCAGTTCGTCGGAGCTCTTCGGGGCCTCGGTGAGGATGCCGAACCAAGCGAACGGGTACTCGATGAAGTTGTCCGTACGGTACTCCTGCGGGATGGCCCACTTGCAGATGCCCTGCGAGCCGTCGGCGCCCACGAGGATCTCGCAGTGGATTTCGAAGAGCTGGCCCTCGGAGTCAGTGAAGCGGATCTTCGGGGTGTCCGTGGTCATGTCCAGCACCTCGGTGTCGGTGACCGAGTAGCGGACGTCGCCGCCGTCGCGCTTGCGGGCCGCGGCCAGGTCGACGAAGACCTCGTTCTGCGGGTAGAGCGTGACGGTCGCGCCGACGAGATCCGGGAAGTTAAGGCGGTGCGATTCGCCGTTGAAGCGCAGGTCGATGCCCTCGTGCTCCATGCCTTCGGTCAGGACGCGGCCGTTGACACCGGTGTCGGTGAGCATCTTGACGGAGCCGGCCTCAAGGATCCCGGCCCGGTGGGTAGTGCGGATCGTCTCGTGGTCGCGCTTCTCCACCACGATGTTCTCGATGCCGGACTTCGCCAGCAGGTGGGACAGCATGAGGCCGGCGGGGCCGCCGCCGACGATGCCGACCTGCGTCTTGATGATCTGCGCGTTCGCGCTCATAATGCTCCTTCAGTGGATCAGGGGAGGACTTTGATCCAGTGTGACTGAGCCTACAAGCGGTCCGCCTTCCCAATCTCATTCAATGGGAATTGCGACGGCGGCGCTTCTGTTCCGCTCGGGATCTCCCCTACCGCGCGGGCAATCCCGCGGGCTCCGGCCATCAGCACCGGCACGAGCGACTGCAGGTTTTCGAAGCCGAGCGGCAGGACGACGCCGATCGCAGCGATGGCGTGCCCGCTTCGCCCGAGGACGGGCACGGCGAGGCCGGTCGTATCGGTGTCCACCCGCCCGTCGAAGGCGGCATAGCCGCGTTTGCGGATTTCCACCAGGTGGCGGCGGAAGTCGAAGGAGACGGCGTCCACGCTGGCCACGGCCTCGGGGTGCCGGGTCAGGTACGACTCCTGGACGTGGTTCGGCGAGTATGCCAGCTGGACCATGCCCAGCGCGGTCCGGTGCACGGGCATCCGGCCCGCGATCTTTGCCTGGTTGACCACGGACGTGCGGCTGGACAACCGCTCGATGACCAGAACGTCGTCGTCCTTGAGGATGGCCAGCTGGGTGTGCTGGCGGACCACCGACTGGATGTCTTCCATGAAGGGCATCGCGGCCTGCGCCATGTCCACGGCCGGCGAGCTGCGGTTGGCCAGCTCCCAGAGCCGCAGCCCCAGCCGGACCTGGCCGTTAGGTTCCTTGCTCAGCAGCTCGTGCCGGGCCATCTCGTCCACGAGGCGGTAGGCGGTGGCCAGCGGGACGTCGGCACGGCGCGAGAGGCTCGCCACGGTCATGGAGGACTTCGTGGCGTCGAAGGAGCTCAGGATCCGGACGAACCGTTCCAGCATCGAATCCCCGGAACGCGAATTGGCCATATGCCTAGGTTCTCACGTTAACGCGGCAGCGCCCCCTGCTCCCGCGGTGCGGGTGCAGGGGGCGCTGCCGGATCTTTAGCGGTAGTCGCCGCCCATGTCGTAGTCATCCAGCGGGATGGCATGGAACTCGGGCGTCAGGCCGCCGTCGACTCCGGGGTAATCGAAGTCGCTGAAGGCGCTCGGGCCTGTGAAGAGGTTGGCCTTGGCCTCCTCGGTCGGCTCGACCGTGACATTGTTGTACCGCTCCAGGCCGGTGCCGGCCGGGATCAGCTTACCGATGATCACGTTCTCCTTCAGGCCCAGCAGCGGGTCGGACTTGCCTTCCATGGCCGCCTGGGTCAGGACCCGGGTGGTCTCCTGGAAGGAAGCCGCGGACAACCAGGACTCGGTCGCCAGCGATGCCTTGGTGATGCCCATCAGCTCGTCACGGCCGTTGGCCGGGGTCTTGCCTTCGGACACAGCCTTGCGGTTCTCGGCCTGGAAGCGGCTGCGCTCGGCGAGCTCACCCGGCAGCAGGTCCGTCTCGCCGGACTCGATGACGGTGATGCGGCGCAGCATCTGCCGGACGATGACCTCCACGTGCTTGTCGTGGATGCCGACGCCCTGGCTGCGGTACACGCTCTGGACCTCGTCCACCAGGAACTTCTGCGCCTGGCGCGGGCCGAGGATACGCAGCACCTGCTTCGGGTCCTTGGCACCGACCACCAGCTGGTCGCCGACGTTGACGTGCTGGCCGTCTTCGACCAGCAGCCGTGCACGGCGCAGCACCGGGTAGGCGACTTCCTCGGATCCGTCGTCCGGAGTGACGATGATGCGCATCTGGCGCTCGCCGTCCTCGATGGACACGCGGCCGGCAACCTCGGACATCGGAGCCACACCCTTCGGGGTACGGGCCTCGAAGAGCTCCTGGATACGCGGCAGACCCTGGGTGATATCGCCCGCGGAGGCTACACCACCGGTGTGGAAGGTACGCATGGTCAGCTGGGTGCCCGGCTCGCCGATGGACTGTGCGGCAATGATGCCGACGGCCTCGCCGATGTCCACGGTCTTGCCGGTGGCCAGCGAACGGCCGTAGCAGAGCGCACAGGTACCGACGGCGGACTCACAGGTGAGCACGGAGCGGATCTTGACCTCGGTGACACCGGCGTTGATCAGCTGGTCGATCAGCACGTCTCCGACGTCCGAACCGGCGGCGGCCAGCACGTTGCCATCGGAGTCGACGACGTCGACCGCAAGGGTACGTGCGTACGCCGAGTTCTCCACGTCCTCGTGCCGGTGCAGCTCGCCGTTCGAGTCCACGGTGGCAATCGGCGTGTTCAGGCCGCGCTCGGTGCCGCAGTCCTCTTCACGGACGATGACGTCCTGCGACACGTCCACCAGGCGTCGGGTCAGGTAACCCGAGTTGGCGGTACGCAGCGCGGTATCGGCCAGGCCCTTACGGGCACCGTGCGTCGCGATGAAGTACTCCAGCACCGACAGGCCCTCGCGGTAGGAGGACTTGATCGGACGCGGGATGATTTCACCCTTCGGGTTTGCCACCAGGCCGCGGATACCGGCGATCTGGCGGACCTGCAGCCAGTTACCACGGGCACCGGAGGACACCATGCGGTTGATGGTGTTCTCCTTGGTCAGGCTCTTGCGCATCGCGTCGGCAACCTCGTTGGTGGCCTTGTTCCAGATGTCGATCAGTTCCTGGCGCCGCTCGTCGTCGGCGATCAGGCCCTTGCCGTACTGGGACTCGACCTTGGCAGCCTGAGCCTCGTAGCCTTCCATGATGGCGGGCTTCTCGGCAGGTGCGGCGATGTCGGAGATAGCGACGGTCACGCCGGAACGGGTCGCCCAGTAGAAACCGGCGTCCTTGAGGTTGTCCAGCGTGGCCGCGGTGACGACCTTCGGGTAGCGCTCGGCCAGATCGTTGACGATCGACGAGAGCTGGCCCTTGTCCGCAACCTTCTCCACCCAGGGGTAGTCCTCAGGCAGGGTCTCGTTGAAGAGCACCTGTCCGAGCGAGGTTTCGATCAGCGCCGGCTGTCCTTCTTCCCAGCCTTCCGGAGCCGCCTGGTCCGGGCCCGGAACGAAGCCCGGGACACGAATCTTGACGACCGCGTTCAGGTGCAGCTCGCCCGCGTCGTGGGCCATGATGGCCTCCGCCGGGCTGCCGAACACGCGGCCTTCGCCGGCGGCACCTTCGCGCTTAGTGGTCAGGTGGTGCAGGCCGATGATCATATCCTGCGAGGGCAGGGTGACCGGACGGCCGTCGGACGGCTTCAGGATGTTGTTCGAGGACAGCATCAGGATGCGGGCCTCGGCCTGGGCCTCCGGGCTGAGCGGCAGGTGCACGGCCATCTGGTCGCCGTCGAAGTCCGCGTTGAACGCGCCGCAGACCAGCGGGTGCAGCTGGAGTGCCTTGCCTTCAACGAGCTGCGGCTCGAAGGCCTGGATGCCGAGGCGGTGCAGGGTTGGTGCACGGTTGAGCAGCACCGGGTGTTCGGTGATGATCTCTTCCAGCACGTCCCAGACCTGCGGACGGTAACGCTCCACCATCCGCTTGGCGCTCTTGATGTTCTGGGCGTGGTTGAGGTCCACCAGCCGCTTCATGACGAACGGCTTGAAGAGCTCCAGCGCCATCTGCTTCGGCAGGCCGCACTGGTGCAGCTTCAGCTGCGGACCGACGACGATCACGGAACGGCCCGAGTAGTCGACGCGCTTGCCCAGCAGGTTCTGGCGGAACCGGCCCTGCTTGCCCTTGAGCATGTCGGAGAGCGACTTGAGCGGACGGTTGCCCGGTCCGGTGACCGGACGGCCGCGGCGGCCGTTGTCGAACAGCGAGTCGACCGCTTCCTGCAGCATGCGCTTTTCGTTGTTCACGATGATCTCGGGCGCACCGAGATCCAGCAGGCGCTTCAGGCGGTTGTTGCGGTTGATCACACGGCGGTACAGGTCGTTCAGGTCGGAGGTCGCGAAGCGGCCGCCGTCCAGCTGGACCATCGGGCGCAGTTCCGGCGGGATCACCGGGACGGCGTCCAGCACCATGCCCAGCGGGCTGTTGGTGGTGGTCAGGAACGCGTTGACGACCTTGAGGCGCTTGAGCGCACGGGTCTTGCGCTGCCCCTTGCCGTTCTTGATGACGTCGCGCAGCGACTCGGCCTCTGCGGCCAGGTCGAAGGTCTCCAGGCGCTTCTTGATCGCCTCGGCGCCCATCGAGCCCTCGAAGTACAGGCCGTAGCGGTCGCGCAGCTCGCGGTAGAGGCCCTCGTCGCCCTCGAGGTCGGCGACCTTGAGGTTCTTGAAGCGGTCCCAGACCTGCTCGAGGCGGTCGATGTCCGCATCGGCGCGCTTGCGCACGTTGGCCATCTGGCGGTCCGCGGAATCGCGGGCCTTCTTCTTGTCGGCGGCCTTGGCGCCTTCGCCTTCGAGGCGGGCAAGCTCGTCCTCGAGGTCGCGGGCGATCGCCGCGATGTCGGAGTCGCGGGTGTCGGCCAGCTGCTTCTTCTCCAGGTCGTGCTCAACCTGCAGGTTCGGCAGTTCCTCGTGGCGGCGTTCCTCGTCCACGCTGGTGATCATGTAGGCAGCGAAGTAGATGACCTTCTCGAGGTCCTTCGGCGCCAGGTCCAGCAGGTAGCCGAGGCGGGAAGGAACACCCTTGAAGTACCAGATGTGCGTGACCGGAGCGGCCAGTTCGATGTGGCCCATGCGCTCGCGGCGGACCTTGGCGCGGGTGACCTCGACGCCGCAGCGCTCACAGATGATGCCCTTGAAGCGCACGCGCTTGTACTTGCCGCAGTAGCATTCCCAGTCGCGGGACGGGCCGAAGATCTTCTCGCAGAAGAGGCCGTCCTTCTCGGGCTTGAGCGTGCGGTAGTTGATGGTTTCCGGCTTCTTGACCTCACCGTAAGACCAGTCGCGGATTTCTTCCGCGGTGGCAAGGCCGATTCGCATGAGGCCGAAGGAGGATTCGCTGGACATATGGTCCCTGTTCTCTCTTGTTCTCTAGATCTGAATGTCTTTGACGGGTACGGAAAGAGGTACGACGGCGGGCGGCCGGCTTGTCGGCGCCGGCCACCGCTGCGTCGTTAGACCTCTTCTACAGAGCTCGGCTCGGCCCGCGACAGGTCGATGCCCAGCTCTTCCGCGGCCCGGAAGACTTCTTCATCCGAGTCACGCATTTCAATCGTGGTGCCGTCCGTGGAGAGCACTTCCACGTTCAGGCACAGCGACTGCATTTCCTTAATCAAGACCTTGAAGGACTCGGGAACACCCGGCTCGGGGATGTTCTCGCCCTTGACGATGGCCTCGTAGACCTTCACGCGGCCGTGGATATCGTCGGACTTGATGGTCAGCAGTTCCTGCAGGGTGTACGCGGCACCGTAGGCCTCGAGGGCCCACACTTCCATTTCACCGAAGCGCTGGCCGCCGAACTGTGCCTTACCGCCCAGCGGCTGCTGGGTGATCATGGAGTACGGTCCGGTGGAACGGGCGTGGATCTTGTCGTCCACCAGGTGGTGCAGCTTCAGGATGTACATGTAGCCCACCGAGATGGGGTCCGGGAACGGCTCGCCGGAGCGGCCGTCGAACAGCCGGGCCTTGCCGGAGGAACCGATCAGGCGGTCGCCGTCGCGGGTGACGTTGGTCGAGGCCAGCAGCCCGGTGATCTCGTGCTCGCTGGCACCGTCGAACACCGGCGTGGCAACCGTCGTCGAACCCGACTGGCGCGGCAGGTTCGGCAGGTTCTTGACCCACTCCGGATCGCCCTCGATGTTCCAGCCCTGCTTGGCGACCCACCCGAGGTGGATTTCCAGCACCTGGCCGACGTTCATGCGGCCCGGAACACCCAACGGGTTCAGGACGATGTCCACCGGGGTACCGTCCTCGAGGAACGGCATGTCCTCGACCGGCAGGATCTTGGAGATGACGCCCTTGTTGCCGTGGCGGCCGGCGAGCTTGTCGCCGTCCGTGATCTTGCGCTTCTGGGCAACGTAGACGCGGACCAGCTGGTTCACGCCCGGGGGCAGCTCGTCGTCGTTGTCGCGGTCGAAGATGCGCACGCCGATGACGGTGCCGGACTCGCCGTGGGGCACCTTCAGGGACGTGTCGCGGACTTCGCGGGACTTCTCGCCGAAGATCGCGCGCAGCAGGCGCTCTTCCGGGGTGAGTTCGGTTTCGCCCTTGGGGGTCACGCGGCCCACCAGGATGTCGCCGGCCTCGACCTCGGCACCGATGTGGATGATGCCGCGCTCGTCCAGCTGGGAGAGCACTTCCTCGCTCACGTTCGGGATGTCGCGGGTGATCTCCTCGGCACCAAGCTTGGTGTCGCGGGCGTCGACCTCGTGCTCCTCGATGTGGATGGAGGTCAGCACGTCGTCGGAGACGATGCGCTGGCTCAGGATGATGGCATCCTCGTAGTTGTGCCCTTCCCAGGACATGAAGGCCACCAGCATGTTCTTGCCCAGTGCCAGTTCGCCCTGGTCCGTGGAGGGACCGTCGGCGATGATGCTGCCGAGCTCGAGCCGCTGGCCCTCGGCCACCAGGACGCGCTGGTTGTACGCGTTGCCCTGGTTCGAACGGGCGAACTTCATGATCGGGTAGTGCGTCTCGGTTCCGTCGTCGTTCAGGACGGTGACCAGGTCGGCGGACACCTCGGTGACCACGCCGGCCTTGGCGGCCACGACGGAGTCCCCGGCGTCGACCGCCGCGTAGCGCTCCATGCCGGTACCGACCAGCGGTGCCTCCGAGCGCAGCAGCGGCACGGCCTGGCGCTGCATGTTGGCGCCCATGAGCGCGCGGTTGGCGTCGTCATGCTCCAGGAACGGAATCAGGGCGGTCGCCACGGACACCATCTGGCGCGGGGAAACGTCCATGTAGTCCACGTCCGTGGCCTCGATCAGGACCGGCTCGCCCTCGCCGCCGCGCTGGCGAACCAGCACGAGCTCTTCGGCGAAGCGGTTGCCCTCGTCCAGCGGCGCGTTCGCCTGGGCGATCACGCACTCGATCTCGTCATCCGCGGTCAGGTAGTCGATCTGGTCCGTGACCAGGCCGTCGACGACCTTGCGGTACGGCGTCTCGATGAAGCCGAACGCGTTGATGCGGCCGTAGGAGGCGAGCGAGCCGATCAGGCCGATGTTCGGGCCTTCAGGGGTCTCGATCGGGCACATGCGGCCGTAGTGCGACGGGTGGACGTCACGGACCTCCATGCCGGCGCGGTCGCGGGACAGGCCGCCCGGGCCGAGCGCGGACAGGCGGCGCTTGTGGGTCAGGCCGGCCAGCGGGTTGTTCTGGTCCATGAACTGCGACAGCTGGGAAGTTCCGAAGAACTCCTTGATGGCTGCCACGACCGGGCGGATGTTGATCAGGGTCTGCGGAGTGATGGCCTCCACGTCCTGGGTGGTCATCCGCTCGCGGACCACGCGCTCCATGCGGGACAGGCCGGTGCGGACCTGGTTCTCGATCAGCTCGCCGACCGCGCGGATGCGGCGGTTGCCGAAGTGGTCGATGTCGTCGACCTCGACGCGGATCTCGTGGTCCTCGCCGTCCCGCTTGCCCGGGATGGCCTTCTCGCCGGCGTGCAGCGCGACCAGGAACTTGATCATGGCGACGATGTCGTCCAGGTTCAGGACCGAGGCGTTCGGATCATCCAGCGGCGTTTCGACGCCGAGCTTGCGGTTGATCTTGTACCGGCCGACCTTGGCCAGGTCGTAACGCTTCGGGTTGAAGTACAGGTTCTCCAGCAGGGAACGTGCAGCGTCGACCGTCGGCGGCTCCCCCGGACGGAGCTTGCGGTAGATGTCCAGGAGTGCGTCTTCCTGGGTTTCGGTGGTGTCCTTTTCCAGGGTGGCGCGGATGGAATCGTACTCGCCGAAGGTCTCCAGGATCTGGCCTTCGGTCCAGCCCAGGGCCTTCAGCAGCACGGTGACGGACTGCTTGCGCTTGCGGTCGAGGCGGACGCCGACCTGGTCGCGCTTGTCGATCTCGAGCTCGAACCAGGCGCCGCGGGAGGGGATGATCTTCGCGGTGAAGATGTCCTTGTCGCTGGTCTTGTCCGCGGTGCGCTCGAAGTAGGCGCCCGGAGAACGGACCAGCTGGGAGACGACGACACGCTCGGTGCCGTTGATGACGAAGGTGCCCTTCTCGGTCATCAACGGGAAGTCGCCCATGAACACGGTCTGCTGCTTGATCTCGCCCGTGTTGTTGTTCATGAACTCCGCCTTGACATACAGCGGAGCGGAGAAGGTGGCGTCGCGGTCCTTGCACTCCGCCATCGTGTACTTGGGATCGGCAAATTCCGGCTCGGAGAAGCTCAGGGACATGGTGCCCTGGAAGTCCTCGATCGGGGAGATCTCTTCGAAGATGTCGGACAGACCGGAGGTCGTCGCTACGCCCTGGTTGTTTTCTTCCTGGGCCTTCTTGACCCGCGCCTTCCAGCGCTCATTGCCGACCAGCCAATCGAAGCTGTCCGTCTGAAGGGCAAGGAGGTTGGGGACATCCAGCGGTTCGTGAATCTTAGCGAATGAGATCCTGCGGGTGGCTCCATCGTTCGACGAGGCGTCCAGCAGGCTGTTAGCGGTATCAGTATTAGAGGTGCTCGAGGCGACCAAGAGAGGGATCCTTCCACAGACCTTCAGGCTTGTACGCGCCTCCTCACTTCCGGCACACCGAAGTGCCGGTACAACCTGACCGGATCCGCTATATGATCCAAGCCCACGCCGGATTCCTGTTAAATACAGGAAGGCGTGGCAATGCCCACCGCTATATGAAGGCCGAAGGTTAAGAGGGAAGACGCAAATAATTATTCTACGCCGCGGTTTTGTGATTGTCCAGCGGACGGCAGAATAGCCGGAGGATGCTTCGGCCGCAACGGTCTTCCTCCGGTGTGTCGGCGATTGACGCCCAACCGACGCCAACCCCGGACCAGCGGGCCGGCCCGAGCGTGCGTGCCTCTCCCCCGGCATCAGCTTGGAACAACGCTTCGGTCCGCCGTGTTCCATTCTATGGGAACGCGTCGATTTCCGGCGCCAGCTAACTGTAGCCTTTGTGCAACCGCAATTTCAAGGACGAAAGCGAGCAAACGGCAGTGTCAGAGAACCAAACGGACCGGAACGACGTCGTCATTCTGGGCGGCGCACGCACTCCCCTCGGGCGCCTCAAGGGGCAGCTGGCCGCCTTCAGCGCGGTCGAACTCGGCGGCAAGGCGATTGCCGGCGCCTTGGAACGCGCGGGTGTCTCGCCGGACGCGGTGGACGCGGTCATCATGGGGCAGGTCGTCCAGGCCGGGGCCGGCCAGAACCCCGCGCGCCAGAGCGCCATCGCGGCCGGGATCGGCTGGAACGTCCCGACGGTGACCATCAACAAGGTCTGCCTTTCCGGGCTCGCCGCCATCACCGACGCCGCCCGGCTGATCCGCAGCGGCGAGGCCAGCGTCGTCGTCGCCGGCGGCCAGGAGTCGATGACCAACGGGCCCCACGTGCTTCCCGGCTCGCGCCAGGGCTTCACCTACGGCAGCGTCAACCTCATCGACTCGGTGGCCCACGACGGCCTCACCGATGCCTTCGACCATGAGTCCATGGGCTCTTCCACCGAGCGGCGGAACGCGGAGCTCGGCATCGGCCGCGAAGCCCAGGACGAAGTCGCCGCCGCCTCGCACCAGCGGGCCGCCGCCGCGGCCGAGGCCGGGATTTTCGACGGCGAGATCGTTCCGGTCACCGTGCCGCAGCGCAAGGGCGACGACCTGGTGCTCACGCGGGACGAGGGCGTGCGGCCGCAGACCACGGTGGAGACACTGGCCCCGTTGCGGCCGGCCTTCGCGAAGGACGGAACCATCACCGCCGGAAACTCCTCCCCGCTCTCCGACGGCGCCGCCGCCGTCGTTGTCACCTCCCGCGGATATGCCGAAGACAACGGACTGCCTTGGCTGGCGGTTGTGGGCAAGCCCGGACAGGTGGCGGGCCCGGACACATCACTGCATTCGCAGCCGTCGAACGCGATCTCACAGGCCCTGAAGCGGGCCGGCTGGACCACCGCGGACCTGGATTTCATCGAGATCAACGAAGCGTTCGGTTCCGTCGCCGTGCAGTCGCTGAAGGACCTGGACTACCCCGCGGAGAAGTGCAACCTGCACGGCGGCGCCATCGCGCTGGGCCATCCCATCGGGGCTTCCGGCGCACGCCTAGCGCTGCATGCCGCGCTCGAGCTGCAGCGGCGCGGCACGGGCAAGGCGGCGGTGTCCCTGTGCGGCGGCGGCGGACAGGGCGAAGCCCTGCTGCTCTACCGGGACTAGGGACCAGGAGGGCACATGCCCGAAGAGACCGGGATGGAACGCTTCCTGGCGGACGCGGAGCAACGAGGCCTCGACGTCGAGGTTGTACCGCGTCCGCCGGCGCGGAGCCTCGCGGAAGCGGCGGAACTGCTGGGCATCCGGCCCGCGGACATCGTCAAGTCGCTGGTCGTCAAGCACAAGGACGGTTCGTTCCTGTTCGTCCTGGTCCCGGGCGACCGGCAGATTTCCTGGCCCAAGCTGAGGGCCCTGCTGGGCGTCAACAAGCTCTCGCTGCCGCCGGCGGACGTCGCCTTCGAAGCCACCGGCTACCCGCGCGGGACCATCACGCCGCTGGGCAGCACGACGGCCTGGCCCGTCTTCGCCGACGCGGCGATCGCGGGGCGGCGCATCTCGATGGGCGCCGGGGACCACGGCCACTCGGCCTTCCTCCAGGCCGATGCGCTGATCGACGCCCTCGGCGCCACCACCGCCGATATCAGCGAGCCGGCCTGACCGGCGGACCGGGCGTGCAGCCCGGAAACAGCAGAAGAGCCCCGCACAACAGTGCGGGGCTCTTCTGCGTGAAGCTAAGGAACTTACTTGACGGTGACGGTAGCACCGGCAGCTTCGAGGGCTTCCTTGGCCTTCTCGGCGGCTTCCTTGTTGGCGCCTTCGAGGACCGGCTTCGGAGCGCCGTCGACGAGGTCCTTGGCTTCCTTCAGGCCCAGGGAAGTCAGGGCACGAACTTCCTTGATCACTGCGATCTTCTTGTCGCCGGCAGCCTCGAGGATGACGTCGAATTCGGTCTTCTCTTCGGCGGCCTCAGCGGCGCCACCGGCGGCCGGGCCCGCAACGGCAACGGCAGCAGCGGTAACATCAAAGGTCTCTTCGAAGAGCTTGACGAAATCGGACAGCTCGATGATGGACAGTTCCTTGAAAGCTTCGATGAGCTCTTCGTTGGTGAGCTTCGCCATGGTAGGCGTCCTTCCTGTAAGTGGTGTTCAGCGCTTCGGCCTGGCACCAAGAGTTGTGGTTGGGAAGAGAATCAGTTCTCTTCTGCGGCAGCCTCGGCCGGAGCCTCGGTTGCCTCTGCAGCGGGAGCTTCTTCGGCGGGAGCCTCGGCTGCGGCCGCGCCCCCGTTCTCCTCCAGCTTGATGCGCAGAGCGTCGACGGTGCGTGCCAGTGCGGACATCGGGGCCTTGAGCACACCGGCCACGCGGGCCAGCTGGAACTCGCGGGACTCGAGAGCGGCCAGCGCTGCAACAGCGGAAGCGTCCAGGGACTTGCCCTCGAAGAATCCGGTCTTGATGACGAGCTGCGGGTTGGACTTTGCGAAATCCGTCAGGGACTTGGCGGCTGCAACAGCGTCACCCTTGATGAAGGCGATAGCAGTAGGTCCGGCAAGCTGGCCTTCGAACGCGTCGATGCCGGCTTCCTTGGCTGCAATGCCAGTCAGGGTGTTCTTGACGACGGAGAACTTGGTGTCCTGGCCGAGAGAAACACGCAGCTCCTTGAGCTGTGCAACAGTAAGCCCGCGGTATTCGGTTAGGACTGCAGCGTTGGATTCCTTGAAATCAGTGGTGATTTCCGCAACTGCTTCCACCTTGTTTGGCGTTGCCATAACCCTCCTTCCGGGGAATAGTGCCGGTGGATCGGGCCGCACGCATAAAAAACGCCCCGGGCAGATGCACGGGGCTTCGCCTCGACATGCGGAGCCAGGTCCGGCATGGAGGATTGCTTCGTTCACCTGCGCAGGCCGTCCCAATGCATGGGACTTTCGGTTCATTTCCAAGGGAAATCAACGACCGGCGGTCTTTGGTGCCTCAAGCTTACGGGATGCGTCCCCCGCTCACCAAATTGACGACGTCGTCCGCCTCGCGACGGCGCGAAGCCGGCCCGCCGCCGGGGTGCTGCGCCTGGGACCTTGGGCCGCGGCATCAGCGGGATACCGGCACCTTGCGCCGGTCGCCCTTCAGGAAGATCAGCGTGTAGGCGAAGGCGACCAGCGCCGTGCCGACGAGCAGCAGCAAGCCGATGGCATAGCTGTTCTCCTCGGCATCGTACGTGGCCCCCATAATCAGCGGCGGGAAGTAGCCGCCCAGTCCCCCGGCCGCGCTGACGATTCCGGTAACTGCGCCGACCCGCTCCGGCGGCGAACTCGTGCCTACCCAGGCGAAGACACCGCCGGTGCCGAGGCCGAGGGCGCCGGCCATGGCGAGGAAGGTCAGGCCGGCCGGGATCTCGCCGTCCGGCCGGAGGTTGACCACGAAGGCGAGGACGGCGACCGCGGCGAGGGACAACAGGACGACGGGCTTGGACCCGATTTTGTCCGCAATGACGCCGCCGATGGGCCGTGCGATGACCGCGGCGAGGGCGAAGCCTGCGGTGCGGGTGCCGGCCCCGGTGGGATCCATCGCGTAGATGTCGCGCAGGTAGGTCGGGAGGTAGTTGCTGAAGGAGACGAAGCCGCCGAAGACGATGGCGTAGAGGAAGCACATCTCCCAGGTCACCCTGAGCTTGGCCGCCGCCACGAGCTTGGGCACCACCGGATTCCGGTTGGGCTGCCAGTCCGGTGCCTCCCGCATCCGGAACCAGACGAGGGCGGCGACGCCCACCAGCAGCGCCGCCACCAGCAGGTGCGTGGGCAGGTAGCCGATCCAGCCGACGAGCCGCGGCGTCAGGAAGGCCGAGAGCGCAGTGCCGCCCATGCCCGCGCCGAAGACGCCCGTTGCGAAGCCCCGCCTGGACGGGTGGTACCAGGGGCTGACAAAAGGAATGCCCACCGCGAAGACGGTTCCGGCCACGCCGAGCAGGAAGGCGCAGGCCACCAAGAGCACGTAGGACTCCATCATGCCCGCCATGGCTACCAGCAGGACGGCGGGCGCCGCGGCCAGCAGCACGGCCGTGAACATCTTCCGTCCGCCGAACCGGTCCGTCAGGGCGCCCGCGACAATGCGGCCGAGCGATCCCACGAATACCGGCATGGCGACCAGCACCGAGGTCTGCGTCGGGTTCAGGTCCAGTATGTCGGTGTAGCGGGCGCTCAGCGGCGCAATAATCGTCCAGGCCCAGAACGCCGTGACCGAGGCGGTCGTGGCCAGCGCCAGGTTCCCGGCCTGCCCGGGGGTGCGAGGTTCCATCGCGGCGTCTCCCTACTTCCGTTGCCGGTCCCGCGTTCCGACGGGTTGCCAGCCGGGATGCTGTTCGCGGCTCCCGGGGCCGCGGCGCACGTCCCGGCTGCGGTAGATGATGTACGGCCGGAACAGGTAGTGCAAGGGGGCCGTGAAGGCATGCACCAGCCGGGTGAACGGCCAGATCATGAACAGCAGCATGCCGATCAGCGTGTGCAGGTGGAAGGACAGCGGCGCGCTGGCCATGGCGGCGATGTCCGGCTGGAAAATGAAGAGGGACCGGAACCACGGCGCCACGGTCTCGCGGTAGTTGTGCCCGTGGCCGCCCAGGAAGACGCTCGCCAGCGTGGTCCAGAGGCCGAAGACGATGGCCGCGACCAAAACGACGTACATCAGCTTGTCGTTCTTCGTCGTCGCCATGAAGACCGGCCCGGTCCGGCGCCTGCGGTAGACCAGGATGATGATGCCCCCCAACGTGCAGACCCCGGCTATCCCGCCGACGAACAGCGCGTTGAAGTGGTAGAAGTCCTGGCTCATGCCGACGGCTTCGGTCCAGGACTTCGGGATGACCAGGCCGAAGAAGTGGCCGGCGATCACGGCCAGGAGGCCGAAGTGGAAGACCGGCGAGCCGATGCGCAGCAGCCTGGACTCGTACAGCTGCGAAGAGCGGGTGGTCCAGCCGAACTGGTCGTACTTGTAGCGCCAGATGCTGCCGCCGACCAGGATCGCGGCCATGACGTAGGGCAGGACGCCCCAGAGCAGAATGTCCATCAGTGCCTTCCCTGCATCGGAAGCAATCGGGGATCATAGGGCTCCAGGCCCACGCTTTCGGCCGGCGGGCCCAGGCCGGCCATCTTCATCACTTCCTGCCGGTCCGCCGGCGAAGCCCCCGGCAGCGTGCCGCAGACAGCCCGCAGGATGCCCGCGTGGGGCAGGCCGTCGTCGACTAGCGCGAGGCGTAGCATTTCCAGGCTCGCGCGGTACTGGATCAGCAGCTTCCGCCCGGCCTCAAAGTCCACCGTGGCGGCAAACTCCAAGACCATGGGCAGGTAGTCGGGCAGCTCGCCCCGGGTGTTGACCAGCATCCCGCTGTCCCGGTAGACCCGCTTGAAGCGGGCCAGGACTTCGCCGCGGCGCCGGGTGTCGCCGTCGGTCCAGTAGGACAGGTGCAGGGCGTGCCGCTTGCTGAGGTCGAACTCCTGGACGTAGCTGGCCTGGACTTCGGCCAGCGGCGTGGAGGCCAGGCCGTCCAGCACGTCCGCGAAGGCGCTGCCGAGTCCGCCGGATTCCGCCAACGCCGCCTGGATCAGGGGGACGCGGGCCAGCAGTTCCCCGTCCGGATAGCCCAGGCACCAGGAGGCCGCTTGGTAGGTCACCCGCTGCTGCCGCATCACGGCTCCCGGCCCTGCCGGCCCTCCGCGGGGCTTCCGTCCGGTCCCTCGGCCACCGGCGGCCCGTAGTCCGGACCCGGGCCCGCCGTTCCGCCCCCGTGGGCCGGGGAGTCCGGCGCCATCTGCGGAGTGTCCTGCGACTCCGGGAACAGCCCGCGCGGAACGCCGCGGCCGTCCCAATTGAGCAGGTTGACCCGCCCGCGCAGCTCTCCGGGTTCGGCCTGCCCGCCCGAAGTCTGCCGCTGCTTCAGGGCGTAGAAGTTCTCCACGGCCACGGGCGTGGGCCTGCCGCTGGCTTCTCCGAACGGCTCGGACGGATACATGCCCGGCCCCTCGTCAAAGTCCAGCGAGCAGCCCATCTCCTCGAGGTTGTGGGCCTGCTCAACGTGCGCCTTCGGGATCACGTAGCGTTCGTTGTACTTGGCAATCGCCATCAGCCGGTACATCTCGTACATGGCCTCGGATTCCATCCCGACCGCTTCCGGGATGGAATCGTCCGGGTCATTGCCCAGGCTGATTCCGCGCATGAAGGAACGCATGGCGGCGAGCTTGCGGAGCACACCGGTCACGATTCCGGTGTCCCCGGCGGTGAAGAGCTCGGCGAGGTACTCGACCGGAATGCGGAGCGACTCGATCGCCCCGAACAGGTTGCCAGCGTCCTCGGCGTCGTGGCCCTGTTCGCTGAGCAGGTCGACCACCGGGGACAGCGGCGGCACGTACCAGACCATCGGCATCGTCCGGTATTCCGGATGCAGGGGCAGCGCCACCTTGTAGACCTTGGCCAGGTTGTAGACCGGCGAGCGCCGGGCGGCATCCAGCCAGTCTTCCGGGATGCCTTCCCCGCGGGCCGCGGCGACCACCTCGGGATCATTGGGATCCAGCATGAGGTCCAGCTGGGCCTGGTACAGCAGCTTCTCGTCCTCGATCGACGCGGCGGCGGTGACCCGGTCCGCGTCGTAGAGGAAGATGCCGATGTAGCGCAGCCGGCCCACGCAGGTTTCCGAGCAGACGGTCGGGATGCCCACCTCGATGCGCGGGTAGCAGAACGTGCATTTTTCGGCCTTGCCGGTCTTGTGGTTGAAGTAGATCTTCTTGTAGGGGCACCCGGTCACGCACTGCCGCCAGCCGCGGCAGCGGTCCTGGTCCACCAGGACGATGCCGTCTTCCGCCCGCTTGTAGATCGCGCCGGAGGGGCAGGAAGCCATGCACGACGGATTCAGGCAGTGCTCGCAGATCCGGGGCAGGTAGAACATGAACGTCTGCTCGAACTCGAACTTGATCCGCTCCTCGGACTCCTTGCGGATCCTTTCGACGACGGGATCCAGGTGGCCCATTTCGGCGGCCCCGCCCAGGTTGTCGTCCCAGTTGGCGGACCACTCGACCTTCGTGTCCTTGCCGGTGATCAGCGACTTGGGCCGTGCTACCGGAAAGTCGTCCCCCAGCGGGGCATCCGTCAGCGTTTCGTAGTCATAGGTCCAGGGCTCGTAGTAGTCCTCCAGCTCCGGCTGGACCGGGCTGGCGAAGATGCCCAAAAGTTTCTTCAGCCGGCCGCCCCCCTTGAGCTTGAGGCGTCCGCGGCGGTTCAGTTCCCACCCGCCGCGCCACCGTTCCTGGTCCTCGTAGCGGCGCGGGTATCCCTGGCCAGGCCGCGTTTCGACGTTATTGAACCAGACGTATTCCGTGCCGGCCCGGTTGGTCCACGCCTGCTTGCACGTGACCGAGCAGGTATGGCACCCGATGCATTTGTCGAGGTTCATCACCATGCCGACCTGAGCCATGACCTTCATCAGTACGTGACCTCCTGCGAGCGCCTGCGGATTGTCGTGACCATGTCCCGCTGGTTTCCGGTGGGGCCAAGGTAGTTGAACGCGTACGCCAGCTGGGCGTAGCCGCCGATGAGGTGCGTGGGCTTGACCAGCAGGCGGGTGTTGGAGTTGTGGATGCCGCCGCGGCGGCCCGTGGCCTCGGACTTGGGCACGTCGATGGTCCGTTCCTGAGCATGGTGGACGAAGACCACGCCCTCGGGGATGCGGTGGCTGACGATTGCGCGGCAGACGTAGACGCCGTTGGCGTTGACGCACTCGACCCAGTCGTTGTCCGACACCCCGATGGACGCGGCGTCCCCGGTGCTGATCCAGCAGGTCGGACCGCCGCGGGACAGCGAGAGCATGAACAGGTTGTCCTGGTACTCGGAATGGATCGACCACTTGTTGTGCGGCGTGAGGTACCTGACCGTGACCTCGCGGGATCCGTCCGCGCCGAGCCGCGGTTCGCCGAAGAGGCGGTGCATGTCCAGCGGCGGCCGGTAGATCGGCAGGGCCTCGCCCACATCACGGAGCCAGTCATGGTCGAGGAAGAAGTGCATCCGGCCGGTGAGCGTGTGGAACGGCTTGAGCCGCTCGATGTTCGTGGTGAAAGGTGCGTAGCGCCGGCCGCCGGTTTCCGAGCCCGACCATTCCGGGGAGGTGATCACCGGCACCGGCGCGGACTGGGTGTCCGCGAAGGTGATGTGCTTTTCTTCCGACCCCAGCGCGAGGTCCACCAGTTCGCGGCCGGTCTGCTTCTCAAGTTCCCGGAAGCCGTGGACGGCCAGCTCGCCGTTTGTGGTTCCGGAGAAGGTCAGGATGGCTTCCGCGAGCTTGGCGTCCGTCTCGATGGCCGGCCGCCCGTCCGCCGCGCCGCCGAGCATCACGCCGTTCTTCCTGGCCAGCCAGCCTAGGGCGTGGTCCAGCTTGTAGTTCACGTTCTTGACGGTGAAGCCGAGCTTGTCTGCCAGCGGTCCGACCGCGGACAGTTTGTCCGCGATCGCCGTGTAGTCGCGTTCGACGACGGTGAACACCGGCATCGTCTTGCCCGGCACGGCGGGGGTGGTTCCGTCCCGCCAGTCGCGGACCACGCCGCCGGGCTGGGCGACCTGGCCGGCGGTGTCATGCTGCAGCGGCACGCTGACCAGGTCTTTGCGGACCCCGAGGTGGGTGGCCGCCTGCCGGGAGAATTCCGCCGCCAGCTCGTGGAACATCTCGAAGTCCGACTTGGTCTCCCACGGCGGGTCGATGGCGGGAGTGAACGCGTGCACGAACGGATGCATGTCGGTGGAGGACAGGTCGTGCTTCTCGTACCAGGTGGCGGCGGGGAAGACGATGTCGGAGAGCAGCGTCGTCGACGTCATCCTGAAGTCGGCCGACATCAGCAGGTCCAGCTTGCCTTCCGGCGTCTCCTCATGCCACGCAACCTCCCGGGGCCGGGCCATCGAGGCCTCGGCCTCATTGCCCATGACGTTGTGGTGCGTGCCCAGCAGGTTCTTCAGGAAGTACTCGTTGCCCTTGGCGGACGATCCCATCAGGTTGGACCGCCAGAGCACCAGTGTCCGAGGCCAGTTTTGCGGTGCGTCCACATCCTCGATCGCGGGATTCAGGGTGCGGTCCCGGAGCCTGTCGGCCACGTAGCCGGCCGCGCTGCCTGCCAGGCCGGCACCCACGGCTCTTTCCGCCTCGTCCGCGAGGTCCAGCGGGTTCCGGTCGAACTGGGGATAGAACGGCATCCAGCCCAGCCGCGCGGACTGGGCGATCGCGTCAGCCGTGTGCTTGCCCTTCAGGTGCCCCTCCGCCAGCGGCGAATTGAGCGAGTCGGCCGAGTAGCCGTCATTGCGCCACTGCCCGGTGTGCATATACCAGTACGATGTGCCCGTCATGGTCCTCGGCGGGCGCGACCAGTCCAGGGCGTTCGCCAGCGACACCCAACCGGTGATCGGGCGCGTTTTTTCCTGCCCGACGTAGTGCGCCCAGCCGCCCCCGTTGCGGCCCATCGATCCGGTCAGCAGCAGCAGTGACAGGATGGAACGGTAGGTCGCGTCACCGTGGAACCACTGGCAGATTCCGGCGCCCATGATGATCATCGAGCGGCCGCCGGACTGCTCCGCGTTCCGCGCGAACTCGCGCGCGATCTTGATGCACTTCTTCGCGGGGACGGAAGTGATCGCCTCCTGCCACGCCGGCGTATAAGGCGTGGCACCGTCGTCGTAATCCTCCGCCCACTCCCCCGGCAGCCCGGCGCGCCCGACGCCGTACTGGGCCAGCATCAGGTCGAAGACCGTGGTCACGAGCTGGCTGCCGACGCGGCGCACGGGCACGCCGCGCCGCAGCACGGAGCCGGCCCCGTCCGGCGCTTCGAAGCACGGCAGCTTGATCTCCGCGGTCTCGCCGCCCGCCTCGTAGAGGCTCAGCCGGGGTTTGACGTCGCCAAGTTCCAGGTTCCATTTGCCCCGGCCGGACTCGCTGTAGCGGAAACCCATGGACCCGTTGGGGACCACCGGCCGGTCCGTCACCTCGTCCAGCAGTACGGTCTTCCACTCCGCGTCCTCGCCGCCGTCCAGGTCAGGCAGGTCCGCCGAGGTCAGGAACTTGCCCGGGACCAGGGAGGAGCCGTCCGGGGACGGTGTCAGGGTCACCAGGAACGGCAGGTCGGTGTACTGCTTGACGTAGTCCAAGAAGAAGGGCACCTGGCGCTCAACGAAGAATTCCTTGAGTACCACGTGCCCCATCGCCATCGCGAGCGCTGCATCCGTGCCGGCCTGCGCCGGGAGCCAGTCGTCCGCGAACTTGGTGTTGTCCGCGTAGTCCGGGCTGACCGTGACGACCTTGGTCCCCCGGTAGCGGACCTCGGCCATCCAGTGCGCGTCCGGCGTCCGGGTGACCGGGACGTTGGAGCCCCACATCATCAGGTAGGTCGAGTCCCACCAGTCCCCCGACTCGGGGACGTCCGTCTGGTCACCGAAGACCTGCGGGCTGGCGACCGGCAGGTCCGCGTACCAGTCGTAGAAGCTGGTCATCACGCCCCCGATGAGCTGGATGAAGCGCGTGCCGACGCAGTGCGAGACCATGGACATCGCGGGGATCGGCGAGAAGCCGGCGCAGCGGTCGGGTCCGTAGGTCCTGATCGTGTGCACGTGGGCCGCGGCCGCCATCTCGATGGCTTCCTGCCAGCTCACCCGGACCAGGCCGCCCTTGCCGCGGGCCTGCTGGTACTTCTTCCGGCGCACCGGGTCGCCGACGACGTCCGCCCACGCCAGCACCGGGTCCTTCAGCCGGGCCTTGGCCTCGCGGTACAGCTCCAGCAGCACGCCGCGGGCATACGGGTAGCGCACGCGCGTGGGCGAATAGGTGTACCAGGAGAAGGCCGCACCGCGGGGACAGCCGCGCGGCTCATACTCCGGCCGGTCGTTGCCGACGGACGGATAGTCGGTCTGCTGGGATTCCCAGGTGATGATGCCGTCCTTGACGTACACCTTCCACGAGCACGAGCCGGTGCAGTTCACGCCGTGGGTGGAGCGGACGACCTTGTCGTGGCTCCAGCGGTCGCGGTAGAAGACATCGCCCCTCCGCCCGCCCTCCCGGTACACCGCGCGGCCGTCGTCGCTCTCGTCCCAGCGGGTGAAAAACCGTCCGAGGGCCAGCATCGCGTCCGAAGCGCTGCCGTCGGTTCCAGGTTTGATGGGTCCGGCTGCCATGGCTTCACCCTACGAAACGAATTGGCGGATGGCCAGAGAAATTGGTATAGGGCCTCCGGAATTTGGCCCGGCGCCGCCCGCGCTGTTAACCGGGCGTCAGGCGCGGATGAAAATGGCCGACGCGGCCGCGGACTCCACCATCAGGTCGCTGAGGGCGACGACGACGTACCAGTAGGTGTGTCCGCGCGCCACTCCTGTGTCTACGAATCTCTCCGGGTTGCCGCGCCTGAAATGGACGCGGCGCAGGGCGCCGGCCTGGGAGGGGATGTACGCGGTGGAATTGGCGCCGGCCTCCCAGCGGTAGATGGCGTAGTGCCGCGGGAGCGTTCCGGTGGTGGCTCCGCGCCAGACCAGTTCGACGCCGGTTCCATTCCATGTCGCGCTGCTGATCACGGGGGCGTAGGGACGCTGGGCACCGAGGTGCGACATGACCGGGGTCATCGCGACCCGGCGGTAGAACTTGTTCTTGACCAGCGTCATGCTGCCCAGTGCGTTGGCGCGCACGGACTTGGCGGAGAAGTAGACCTGTCCGGCCACCCTCGGCGTCGCCCGGCATTTGGCGGTGTGGTCGTAGAGCTCCCGGGCATCCTGCCAGTCCGCGCCCTGGGCCGGGTCGCCGACCTTGTAGGCGGCCTCGCCGATGTAGAGCTTGCAGTTGGTGCCCGCGACCTGCGCGGACCACCACTGGACCAGCGTGTTGTAGTCCGCGGCGGGATTGCCCTGGTGCCAGTAGAGCTGGGGAACGACGTAGTCCAGCCAGCCCTGCTTCACCCAGTTCCGCGAGTCGGCGAAAATCCCGTCGTAGCTTTGGAAGCCGGACGTGGCCGAGCCGCGGCTGTCGGTGGAGCTGTTCCGCCAGATGCCGAAGGGGCTGATGCCGAAAAGCATCCGCGGTTTCGTCGCGAAGATGCGCGTGCTCAGGTCCCGGACGAAGAGGTTGACGCTGCGGCGGCGGAAGTCCGCGAGGCTCTCCCCCGGGAGCTTGTAGGCGTTGTAGGCGGCGCTGTCCGCAATGGTCTGCCCGGCAACCGGATACGGATAGAAGTAATCGTCCAAATGGATGCCGTCGACGTCGTACTTGGCGACGACCTCCGCGATGACCTTGATGATGAAGCTGCGCACCGCGGGAAGTCCCGGGTTGTAATAGCGCCGGCCGCCGTACGCGAAGGTCCAGCTGGGGTTCTTCCGCGCGGGGTGGGAAGCGACCAGGTCGGACAGGCTGGCGGTCATGGAGGCCCGGAACGGATTGAACCACGCGTGCAGGTGCAGGTTGCGGGCGTGGGCCTGGCTGATGGCGTAGCCGAGCGGATCGTAGCCCGGGTTCCGGCCCTGCGTTCCGGTCAGGTAGCGGGACCAGGGCTCGCCGGCGGTCGAGGGCCAGAAGACGTCGCCGGACGGGCGGACCTGCAGCATTACCGCGTTGAGGTTCAGGCTGCGGGCGAGGTCCAGCCAGCCGCGGAGTTCGGTCTGCTGCGCCGCCGCGGTGAGGCCGGCGCGGGACGGCCAGTCGATGTTCACGACCGTGGAGAGCCAGAAACCGCGGAACTCATGCTTGGGCATGTCCGTGACGCGCGGCGCTTCACGTGCGGTGATCCGGTAGACGCGGTTGATGACGGCGGCAGCCAGGCTCAGCTCGAGCGGGCCGTCCGGTCCGGCCTCCGTGACGGCCCGGGAGAGCCGCCCGCCCAGGAGCCCTGCGGCGCCGAGCACTGCCACTGCCGCGGCTGCGGTGAACTGGCGCCGCGAGAACGGCAGTTCTGTTTGCCCTCTCTGGCTTGTTTGGTTTTCCCTTCCGGCCATGACCCGCTCCCCAACGTGGAAGGTACCGCTGTATCCACGTTACGCCCGGATCGGCTGCCCCTAAAGAACAGCTGGATAACGGTTGGGGCGCTCAGGCAGCGGGTCCCGCCAGCCTCTTCTGCCAGGCGGCCTCATGGCCCACCGGCACGAAGCCGAGCTCCAGGTTGATGGCCAGCATGTGCCCGTTCTCGGAGGCATTCCAGGTCAGCAGCCGGCGGGCCTCCGGCCAGATGGCGGCGGCCCGCTGCAGGTTGGCAGCCTTCACGAGCATGCCGAGGCGGTGGCCGCGGTGGGAGCCGAGGACCAGCGTGTCGTCCTGGAAGACCACCTCGGGCTGTTCGCGGTAATGCTCCAGCACGGTGTGGCCCGCGAGTTCGCCGGTCGGGCGGTGCAACGCCGCGGCCACCAGCGTGCGGGCGCCCTTGGCCCGCGCTTCCGCTTCATGGTGGCGCACCCGGTCGGCGTCCCAGCGCTCTTCCCCGTATTCCAGCAGGCCCTGCGGGATGTCGGTGCTCATGCGCTGGCGCAGCCGGGCGTATTGGCCGACGAATTCCGGCGGGCAGCTGTCCTCCCACACGATGAGGCCGTAGTCCGCCCCCGCCCGCTCCTGGGCCGCGGCCAGCAGCGCTTCGGTCCGCGCGGCGTCGGGCGGCAATGCCAAGGCCGAAATCCGCTCGACCTGTTCCAGTACGAAGCCGGAGGCCAGGGCGAAGCGGGCCGACGCAGACTCGGCCGGCAGCGCATCCGGGCCCGAGCGCGGCAGCACTGCCGCCGCGGATGGCTCCGCCGGCAGGCCTGCTTGCTTGGCCCAGCTCATCAGGACCTGCCGCCCCGCGGCCGCGGCCTCCTGTTCGGCCATCCGGAGCAGCCTGGTTCCAATGCCGCGGTGCCGGTACTCGGGATGGACCATCACGTGGACGAAGGCGTTCTCCAGGTTGTCCGCCAGCGGAAGCTCCAGCAGTGCGCGTCCGACATGCCGGCCGCGGTCCTGCGCCGCCCAGAGCCGCGACACGGCGTAGCCGCTCGGCCGCGAGGACTCCAGGCGGGTGGCGGGGCTCGCCCAGAAGTCATTGTTGCCCCACGCCAGGCCGTTGACCAGGTTGGCCAGCTGCGCGGAAGCAACGAAGTCCGCCGCGCCGGCGGACTCCAGCGAGTCCGGAACCGCCAGCGCGGCGATGCTGATGGAACCCTGCTTCATCGATGCAGACTACCCCGCGCAGCCGGAGGCAACAACGAAGTATCCGGGCGCCGTCTCCCTCAGCGTGGTGACCGTGCTGTCCCCTTGGCCCATGTAGCCTTGGGAACCGGCCGCGTAGTAGGGGTTGTAGGGGTTCGTGCCGTAGCTGACCGCCCGTCCCCTGGCCTTATGTTCGGCATTGGAGGTACTGCCGCAATAGAGGGCGTCCGGGTCATTGTCAACGACGACGTTGGCCGCCGCGACGGCACTCCTCCCGGCCCGGTCCACGGCGGTGGCAGTAACCGTCACCGCCCCGTTGGACTGCCCGCCAGTGTCCCAGCTCCAACTGTACGGTGCGGCCGGGTCGGTGCCGAGCAATTGCCCTCCCGCGCGGAATTCGACCCGGTCCACGCCGTTGTCATCTGCCGCGGCCGCTTCGAGCTGGACCGTTCCGGACACCTCGGCACCCTCCTGCGGGTTGAGCAGCTGCACCGTCGGGTCCTGTGTGTCCTCAACCGGTTCACCGCCCGCCACCCGGCGGTTGTTCTCGAAAAAGAAGTCCGTGATGTAGGCCGGGTAGTTGATGCTGTTCGTGGTGACATAGCTGCCGCCGGGCCCGCCGCCCGCGGGCCAGTTGTGCCCCATGCCGGTGTTCTGGATCAGCGAAACCCGCGGTCCCTCGGCGTCCGAGTAGAGCGTCCCGGAGCCAGTGGTGTTGTTGCCGGCCAGCCCGGAGAGGCTGAATTGGCCCGTGGTCCCCGCTCCGTAGATCTCGGCCATGACGCCGGCGTTCAGCACGTTGTAGCCCGGAGCCACGGTGGTGTCGTTGCTGCCGTAGATGACGCTGGCCACTTGGGTCTGGAAGGCGGCTCCGGTGCTGCCGGCAAAGTTGCGGCAGGTCTGGACTCCTTGGGACTTGGAGACGGCGACGGAGCCGATCTGTCCCGAGGTGGTTCCGACGGTGGGACCGGCATTGATCCCCACGCCGGCGAAAACGTCCGGAGCCAGGCAGCCCATGACCATGGTTTCCCCACCGCCGGATGAGAGGCCGGAGATGTAGAGCTGGTCCTTGTCCAGGTTGAGGTCCGCGCGCGCCAGCAGGCTCTGCGCCAGCTGCAGGAGATTGTCATCGTGCCGCGACGGATTGCTCCGGCTGTGGTTGGCATCGTAGTAGTCCCAGCAGCCGAGCAGGACGCCGCCGTTGGGAGCGTCGGGCGCAGCAACCACCATGCCGTAGGCATCCGCGACGGCCTGCCAGTTGCCCGCGCTGGCCAGGGTCGAGGCTGTCTGGACGCAGCCGTGCAGGTTGATCATCAGCGCGCGTTTGCCCGCCAGGGCCGGGGCGGTTGCCGGAACGTAGAGCTTTACGTTCATCCCCGCAATGGATTCCGTTGCCCAGGAACCCGTTGAAGCCGCACCGGCGCTGCTGGTTTCGGCGCTGCAGCCGGGCAACGACTCAAAGCCGGGAGGACAGGCCAGCGCACCGGCGGAAGCCCCTGCTGGTGGAGCTCCCACAGCCAAAGCCGCTGCAAGGCCAACAGCGGCGGCCCCCGCCGCCAGGAATCGGGTCAAAGGTTTAACATGCATTCCAAGTCCTCCGCTCAACGCCATTGTTGCCACCCAAGACTAGGAAGCCCGCGAGGGGCCGACAATGACCAATTGTGCAGAGCGGTACTGCAGCGCTGCAGGGTACGGCGTCCCGGCAGCGCGGTTCCCGGGGATGGTCCGGGACGACGCCCTTGGGTCCCGGTCAGGCTTCGGCGGCCCGCGCCTCCTGGGCTGCTGGCTGCGGGGCAGGTATGGCCGGGGCCGGACTCCCCGCAGTGGAGGGCTTCGCATCGAGCTGGCGGTTGAGCGTGATCGCCGCGTCAATCAGTGCCAGATGTGTGAAGGCCTGCGGGAAGTTGCCGATCTGTTCGCCGGTGAGCGCGATTTCCTCCGAATACAGCCCGAGATGGTTGGCGTACGTCAGCATCTTTTCGAACGTGACGCGCGCCTTGTCGAGCTGGCCGGCCCTGGCCAGCGAGTCGACATAGGCGAAGGTACACAGGGAGAACGTGCCCTCGGAGCCGCGGAGGCCGTCGGGCGAAGCTTCGGGATCGTACCGGTAGACCAGGCTGTCGCTCACCAGCTCGCCGTCCATCGCCTGCAAGGTGGAGAGCCACATCGGGTCCGTCGGGGTGATGAATCCGACCGCGCTCATCCGCAGCAGCGACGCATCCAGGACATCGGTGCCATAGTGCTGCCGGAATGCCTTGCGGGCCGGGCTCCATCCCCGCTCCATGATCTGGTTGTAGATGGCGTCCCGTTCGGCACGCCAGCGGTCCAGAGGGGCAGGACGTCCGTGGCTTGTGGCGAGGCGGATGCCCCGATCCAACGCCACCCAGTTCATCAGCCTGCCGTAGGTGAAGTCCTGCCGGCCTCCCCGGGTCTCCCAGATGCCCTCCTCGGGCTGGTCCCATTCCGCGCTGACCCAGTCCAGCAGGGCGCACATCTTCAGCCATCCTTGATGCCCCATGACGAGCCCGTGCTGGTCGGCAAAGTAGATGCTGTCGATGGCTTCTCCGTAGATGTCGAGCTGCAGTTGCCCGGCCGCTCCGTTGCCGATGCGGACGGGGCTCGATCCCTTGTAGCCCTCCCAATGCTCGATGACTTCCTCCGCGAGGTCGCTGGAGCCGTCGACCCGGTACATGATGTTCAGCGGCCCGCTGCCGCTGCCGGCTTCCTGTTCCTCGACCCGGTCCTTCAGCCAGCGGCCCAGCGCGGCGGCTTCCTCCGTGTATCCGAGGCCGAGCAGGGAGTAGACCGAGAAGGAAGCATCGCGCACCCAGGTGTAGCGGTAGTCCCAGTTCCGTTCCCCGCCGATCTGCTCGGGAAGCCCCGCGGTGGGGGCCGCCACCAGGCCGCCGCTCGGGGCGTAGGTCATCAGCTTGAGCGTGATCGCGGAGCGGTTGATTGTCTCGCGCCAGCGGCCCGAGTACGTCGAGAGCCCAAGCCAGTGCTTCCAGAAGGCCACGGTTTCGTCGAACAGATGCAGCACCTCGGACACCCGTACCTGCCGGATCGGACCTGCCGTACCCGTCTCGAGGACCAGGCCGCGGGTCTGGCCGGCCCCCAGGCTGAGCTCCGCGTGCACGTCGCCGTTCCCGTCCGCACGTGCCTGCGCGAGGCGCTCGTCCTCCGGCTCGCGGACGACGTGCATGGTCATCGACGTCCGGGGGCCTTCGAAAACCGCGCCGTCCGCGGTCAGGTGCGTCGTATGCTGCTCGCGGGCGTAGTCGAAACGAGGCGCGACGTCGATGGCGAAGCCCATCTCCCCCCGGACGCAACGGACCATCCGGATCAGCCGGTGCCTGTCCGAGGCGACGGCGCCGGTTACGGGCATGAAATCAATCAGCTCACCGACGCCTGCTTCGCTCATGAAGCGCGTGACCAGGACCGCCGTATCGGGAAAGTACAGTTGCTTGCTCGCAAAAACCTCCGCCGTGGGACGCGTCCGAAGATGGCCTCCGTGCCCGTGGTCGAGCAGCGCCCCGAAGATGCTCGGGGAGTCGAACCGCGGCGCACAGAACCAGTCGATGGATCCGTCCGTGGTCACGAGTGCCGAGGTCTGGAGGTCTCCGATGAGGCCATGGTCAGAGATGAGCGGGTAGCCAGTCATCGGGGTCCTTTCGCTGCGCCTGGACGGCACCTGCCATCGGACGGCAGGATTCGCACCCTCAGTATCGGGCCGCCCCGGCGGCGGCGAATCACCCGCAGCGGGTGATGTCACGCGCCCGCGGCTGCGGGCACACTCAAGGTGCAGCGCCGTGTGGGCGACGTACCAGTTCCGCGGAAGGCGGGTGCCGTATGAGCGGGAGCAGTGTTTCGCAACGCCCGTCGAGCGCCCTGCGCAAGGTGCTGGTTCCGCTTGCCCTGGCCCAGTTCATCTGCAGCTTCGCCGGCTCCAACATGAACGTCATGATCAATGACATGAGCGAGGACCTCGACACGACCGTGCAGGGCATCCAGACGGCCATCACGATCTTCCTGCTCGTCATGGCCGCGCTGATGATTCCCGGGGGGAAGCTGACCGACCGTTACGGACGGAAGCGCTGCCTGCTGGTCGGCCTCGCGGTCTACGGGGTCGGGGCCTTGATCAGCGCTGTCGCCCCGGGGCTGGGCATCCTGATCCTCGGCAACTCGATCCTCGAGGGAATCGGTACCGCGCTCCTGATCCCGCCGGTGTACATCCTCACCACCCTGCTCTTCACCAACACCGCCTCGCGTGCACGGGCGTTCGGAGCGATCAGCGCGATGGGAGGCGTGGGCGCTGCTGCCGGCCCGCTGATCGGCGGCCTCATCACCTCCGCGATCAGCTGGCGGGCAGCCTTCGTCTTCCAGGCGCTGATCATTGTCCTGATCATCCTCCTGAGCCGCCACATCGAAGACCCCTTGCCGCCGGACCCGACGAGCATCTTCGACAAGGGCGGCGCGGTCCTATCGGCCGTTGGCCTCATCCTCGTGGTCATGGGCATCCTGGCCGCGGACAACAGCACGTGGCTGATGGTTTCCCTGCTCGTCGCCGGCGCCCTCGTGCTGCTGTGGTTCTTCCTCTCGATCCGTGCCAAGGAGCGTGCCGGGAAGGAGCCGCTGCTCTCGACGAGCCTGTTCCGCAACCGCACCTCCAACCTCGGGCTCGTCACCCAGAACATCCAGTGGCTGGTGCTGATGGGGACGTCGTTCACGGTTGCCGCCTACCTGCAGGTGGTGCGCGGCTACAACGCCATCGAGACCGGCGTGATCTTCACGGCGGCAACGGCAGGACTGCTGCTGTCCTCGTTCGGAGCCGAACGCTTCGCGAAGCGGCGGGCGCAGCGGACCCTGGTCATCCTGGGCTTCGCGTTCACGGCGGGCGGCATTGCGCTCCTGCTTGCCATGGTGGGCGACTCGTCGACCCCCTGGGCGCTGGCGCCGGGCCTTTTCCTGATCGGGTTCGGAATCGGGGTCATGCTGACCCCATCGGTCAACATCGTCCAGTCCAGTTTCAGCGAAGAGCAGCAGGGCGAAATATCGGGCCTGTCCCGCAGCGTGTCCAACCTCGGGTCCTCACTGGGCACAGCGATTGCCGGGACCATCCTCGTTGCGGGCCTCAGCCACGGCGGATACGCCGCCGCCATGGCCGCGCTGGCGGTCGCCGGGATCATCGGACTCATCGTTTCCCTGTTCCTCCCCCGCGGCAAGACGCCGGTAACCTCGGCGGCGGACCAGCCCCGGTCCGCCTGAGATCCGTACGCGGCCGGCGGACCCGCTCCCTCGCGCGGCCGGCAGCACTGTCCCTACGTGCCGGCCCTGCAGGCAGCTTCCGCCCCGACACGCAGAAAGGCACCCGCAGCCTGAAATGGCTGCGGGTGCCTTTGTGCGGCAGTGCTGCGTTACGCCGCGGTGACGACCTTGGTCACGTTCGGGTCGACGGAGATGCCGGGGCCGAAGGTGGTGGACACCGTGGCCTTCGAGATGTAGCGGCCCTTGGAAGCGGACGGCTTCAGGCGAAGCACCTCTTCCAGAGCAGCGGCGTAGTTCTCGGCCAGCTTCTCGGCGTCGAAGGACACCTTGCCGATGATGAAGTGCAGGTTGGCGTGCTTGTCGACGCGGAAGTCGATCTTGCCGCCCTTGATGTCATTGACAGCCTTCGCCACGTCCGGGGTGACCGTTCCGGTCTTCGGGTTCGGCATCAGGTTACGCGGGCCGAGGACCTTGCCCAGCCGGCCGACCTTGCCCATCAGTTCCGGGGTCGCGACCGCGGCGTCGAAGTCGGTCCAGCCGCCCTGGATCCGCTCAATCAGGTCATCCGAACCCACGAAGTCGGCGCCCGCGGCGATGGCTGCTTCAGCCTTGTCGCCGGTGGCGAAGACCAGCACGCGGGCGGTCTTGCCGGTGCCGTGCGGGAGGTTGACCGTGCCGCGGACCATCTGGTCGGCCTTGCGCGGGTCAACGCTCAGGCGGAATGCGACCTCAACGGTGGCATCGAACTTGGAAGGGTTGGATTCCTTCGCCAGGGTGATCGCCTCGAGCGGGGCGTACTGCTTGCCCGCCTCGATCTTGGCTACAGCTGCCTCATATGCTTTGCTGCGCTTTGCCATCTGCTTTTTCTCCTTATGCAGTTGTGGTCTGCGGACCGCGCCCGGCCCTGCCACAACGACGGCGACCCGCGGGTCATGCGGAAGGTTCCGCCGTCGTTCTTTGTATTGTCTTGTTACCGCCGGGGACTTAGCCCTCTACGGTGATGCCCATCGAGCGGGCGGTGCCGGCGATGATCTTGGCCGCGGCCTGGATATCGTTGGCGTTCAGGTCTTCCATCTTCGAGGAAGCGATTTCCTCGACCTGGGCCTGGGTCAGCTTCGCGACCTTGACGGTGTGCGGAGTGGCGGAGCCCTTCTGCACGCCTGCAGCCTTCTTGATCAGCTCGGCGGCCGGCGGGGTCTTCGTGATGAAGGTGAAAGAGCGGTCTTCGTAGACCGTGATTTCAACGGGGATCACGTTGCCGCGCTGGGATTCCGTGGCGGCGTTGTACGCCTTGCAGAACTCCATGATGTTCACACCGTGCTGGCCAAGTGCAGGACCGATCGGCGGGGCCGGGTTGGCGGCGCCTGCCTGGATCTGCAGCTTGATGAGGCCGGTGACCTTTTTCTTGGGGGCCATATCGGGTCCTTCTCTTCTTTGCGTACCGGAGGCACAGGAGCGTGCCGGCGGTGGTTGGCCACCCTGGCGAGGCGGCCGGCCGCGCAGGACGGGTAAAGCGGGCCGGCCTGCGCGAAGTTTTCGGGATTAGTGGATCTTGGTGACCTGGTTGAACGAGAGCGTCACCGGAGTTTCGCGCTCGAAGATGGTCACCAGCACCACCAGCTGCTGGGACTCCGGCTTGATCTCGGAGATCGTGGCCGGGAGGGTCTCGAACGGGCCGTCGTTGACGGTGACCGACTCGCCGACCTCGAAGTCCACGGCGATCGGCGCAGCGGCTTGGGCTGCCTTGGCCGGCTTGCCGGCCTCCGGCTTGGCCGCGGTCACGGTGTGCTCGAGCATGGAGAACACTTCGTTCAGGCTCAGCGGCACCGGATTGTGGGCGTTGCCGACGAAGCCGGTGACACCCGGGGTGTGGCGGACGGCGCCCCAGGAGGCGTCAGTCAGGTCCATGCGGACGAGGACGTAGCCGGGGATGCGCACGCGGTTGACGATCTTCCGCGTGGTGTTCTTGATCTCCACGACCTCTTCCATGGGGACCTGGATCTCGAAGATGTAGTCCTCCATGTTCAGGGTCTGGATACGGGTCTCCAGGTTGACCTTCACACGGTTTTCGTAGCCGGCGTAGGAGTGGATGACGTACCAGTCGCCGGGCTGCCGGCGAAGCTTGGCACGGAAGGCTTCGACCGGGTCTTCCTCCGGCTCGGTTTCCTCGGCGGCAGGCTCCTCGCCCTCGCCGGCTTCTTCCGCGGCGGCCTCGGCGTCATCGCCGGCCTCTTCGGCGACGGGCTCCTCGCCCTCGCTGGCTTCGTCGGCGTCGGCAAGGTCCTCGGCAACGTCGAAAGCCGGCGCCTCATCGGCGCCGGTCACTGCGGCCTGATCCGGTGTCTCCAGATCAGCGGTTTCCTCGGTGTTCTGCGACTCGAGTTCCTGCTCGGACACTTAGCTTCCTGCTTTCTTCTTCAGCTCTGGTTGGTTCGCTCTGCCTGCCTGCCAGGCCCGCGCGTTGCCCGCCGTTTCCGGTACGAACGGCAGAATCCTGAGCAAGGACGCTACTGTTCCGGCGCTCCGTCACCGAAGATGAACATTGCGCCCTGACCGAAGACGAGATCCAAGACTGTCACGATCAGCATCATGATGATGACGAAGCCAATCACCACGAGCGTGTAATTGAGCAGTTCCTTGCGGGTCGGCGTCACGACCTTCTTCAATTCCGCGATGACCTGGCGGATGAAGAGGATGATTTTGCCGAAGAATCCACGCTTTTCGGGGCTCTGGCCCGACGGGCGTCTCGAGCTTCCGGCAGCCGTTTCGGTCAACCTGTGCCTCACTCATCTAGTCCGGTAGCCGGTGAGCCGGTCCGCGACCGGCAGCACCGCTGGCGTCACGCCATGACTTGCTTGAACTGCTGCTTCCCGCCGAGACGGTAATGCGCAGGGCAGACAGGACTCGAACCTGCAACCTGCGGTTTTGGAGACCGCTGCGCTACCAATTGCGCCACTACCCTTTGGGTTGATCCACGAGCACCGCCACCTCAACAGGCGCGGCACATCATGGCGTTCTTCAACACCGGAGATCAAGTGTACGTCAGGGAAACCCTTTAGTCGAACCGACCTCGTCCTCCCCTCCAAGGGGGACTCTCCATTATGCAACATTTTTCGGCCCGGTGCCGAACCGGCGTCCTCATCCGCGCGCTCCGTGCGGGTCGTGCGTCCGGCCGCTTCCGGTCACGCGGGACAGGCGCGGCGGCAAAGCTTTAGACTGGCCGGGAACAGTTTTGACGCTTAATCAGACGGGAAATCCATGCCTGCCAACGCGCGCATCTCACAGCGCATCGCCGCCATTGCCGAATCCGCCACCCTGGCTGTCGACGCCAAGGCCAAAGCGCTGAAGGCAGCCGGCCGCCCGGTCATTGGGTTCGGTGCCGGCGAGCCGGACTTCCCCACCCCCGACTACATCGTGGAGGCAGCGATCGATGCTGCTCGCCAGCCGAAGTTCCACCGCTACTCCCCCGCCGGCGGGCTCCCCGAACTGAAGCAGGCCATCGCGGAGAAGACCAAGCGCGATTCCGGATACGAGGCGGAGCCCGCCCAGGTCCTCGTGACCAACGGTGGCAAGCAGGCCGTCTACGAGTCCTTCGCCACCCTCCTCGATCCGGGTGATGAGGTCCTGGTCCCGACCCCCTACTGGACCACCTATCCGGAGGCCATCCGGCTTGCCGGCGGCGTCCCGGTCGAGGTCTTTGCAGGCCCTGAACAGGGTTACCTCGTCACCGTGGACCAGCTGGAAGCAGCCCTGACCGAGCGGACCAAGATCCTGCTGTTCGTCTCGCCGTCGAACCCCACCGGCGCCGTGTATTCACCGGAACAGGTCGCCGAAATCGGAAAGTGGGCCGCTTCCAAGGACCTCTGGGTCGTCACGGACGAGATCTACGAGCACCTGACCTACGACGGCATGCCCTTCACCTCGATCGCCACCGCCGCCCCGGAACTGGGAGACAAGGTGGTCATCCTCAACGGCGTGGCCAAGACCTACGCGATGACCGGCTGGCGGGTCGGATGGATGATCGGGCCCAAGGACGTCATCAAGGCGGCGACGAACATGCAGTCGCACGCCACCTCCAACGTCGCCAACGTGTCGCAGATGGCGGCCCTGGCTGCGGTCTCCGGGCCGCTGACTGCCGTCGACGAGATGAAGGTCGCCTTCGACCGCCGGCGCAAGGCGATGGTCACGGCGCTCAACGAGATCGAGGGTGTGGAGTGCCCGACGCCCAAGGGCGCGTTCTACGCCTACGCGGACGTCCGGGGCCTCCTCGGCAAGGAGATCGGCGGCATACGTCCGGCGACATCGGCCGAGCTGGCGTCGCTCATCCTGGACAAGGTCGAGGTGGCGGTGGTGCCGGGCGAGGCCTTCGGCCCCTCCGGGTATGTCCGCCTGTCCTACGCCCTCGGCGACGAGGACCTGGCCACCGGCGTCGGCCGCCTGCAGGAGTTCCTCGGCACCGCCAGATAGGCACCTCAGCGCCGGGCAAACGGCGGCGCGTGCTCCGGCAGGGGGCCGAAGGCGATCATGCGCGCCGGTATCGCGCGCAGCGGCGGCAGGTGCCGAGCGGCGAAGACCAGCAGCCGCGGCACGCCGGCCGGACTGTCGCCGCGCTTTGCAGAAAACAGGACCTTGTGCAGCCGGCGCTGCGCCTCCTGGACCAGCACGGTGGGCACCTGCCGCCGGCGCTGGATCCTGGCAAGGTCCCGCCTTCGCACCTGGCCGCGCCGCAGCGGCGCGGCCAGGAGGCGGGCGGCCGCGACGGCGTCCTGGATCGCCAGATTGATGCCGACTCCGCCCGCCGGCGACATGGCGTGGGCTGCATCGCCGATGCAGAGCAGGCCCTCGCGGTACCAGCGGCCCAGCCGGTTCAGCCGCACGTCGAGCACGTGGACGTCGTCCAGGGATCCGATCGCGCCCAGCCGGTCCGCGAAGTCGGGCCGCAGCTTGCGCACCCTCTCGCGGAAGCGCTCGACCCCCTCGGCCCGAATCCGGGCGTCCTCGCCCTTGTGCGTCAAATATCCGATTTGGAAAAAGTCCTGGCGGAAGAGCGCCACCATCGCTTCGTCGGGGCCGAAGGATGGCACGATGCTGGCGATCCCCCCGGCCTCATGCTGGAACCGGGGAAGCCGGAACCACCAGACGTCGAAAGGGACGGCAAACTCCCGCGGAGTGAGTCCGGCGAGCCGCCGCAGGCTCGAATCCCTTCCGTCGCACGCAACCACCAGTTCCGCTCGAAGTTCGGCCTCGGGCGCCGCGTCCACGGCCGCGCGGGGCTGCCCGCTGCCGGCATTCCTGTCCCGGTAGCGCACGCCGGCCACCCGGCCATCTTCGTAGACCAGCCCGGTGACTTCCGTATTCATCAACAACCGGAACGTCGGTTCGCTGGCTGCGGCCTCCGCCAGGAAATTCAGGAAGTCCCACTGCGGCAGCATCGCGACATAGTTGTACGGCGCCCGCAACCGTCCGAAGTCACCCACGGGAAGCCTGCCGCCGGCCGGCAGGGGCAGCTGGAAATTGTCGAGCCGGCTTTGCGGCAGCCGGCGAAAGTCCTCGCCCAGGCCGAGTTCGTCGAGCAGCCGGATGGTGGAGGCGTGGACCGTGTCCCCGCGGAAGTCCCGGAGGAAGTCCGCGTGCTTCTCCAGAACGGCAACTTCCAGGCCCGCGCGGGTTAATAGCAGGCCGAGCATCATTCCGGCCGGCCCTCCCCCGGCCACGATGCAGGAGATCCTCCGGCGTGCGGCTCCGCCCCGGCGTTCCGGGTCCTGGCGCCGCTGCGGATGTTCCGTTCCCTGGGGCGTGGCTGCCATGCTCCAGTGTAGATCCGCCGGCGGGCGCCGGTGGATCTACAGGATGCGGCGGTCCACGGCCCAGCGGGTCAGTTCGTGCCGCGAGGAGAGCTGGAGCTTGCGCAGCACGGCCGAGACGTGCGTTTCCACCGTCTTGATCGAGATGAACAGCTCCTTGGCCACTTCCTTGTAGCTGTAGCCGCGGGCGATCAGCCGCATCACTTCCAGCTCCCGGGCCGACAGCTTGTCCAGCTCGTCGTCCACCGAGGCGACGGCGGCGGTACCGAACGCGTCCAGCACGAACCCTGCCAGCCGTGGCGAAAACGCGGCGTCTCCACCGGCCACCCGGGCCACGGCGTCGGAAATCTCCGCCCCGGAAATGGCCTTGGTGACGTAGCCCCGCGCTCCGGCCCGGATAACGGTCACCACGTCTTCCGCCGAATCGGAGACGCTCAGGGCGAGGAACCGGGTCCGGCCCAGCAGCGCCGCGCACCCCGCTACAACTTCCGCACCGCCCCCGCCGCGTCCCCCGGGCAGATGCACGTCCAGCAAAACGACATCCGGCGCGAGCGCGTGGATCGCCTCGATGGCTCCCTCCACGGTCGCGGCCTCGCCGACCACCTCGATCCGCGCGTCCAGGTCCGCTTTGAGGCCCGACCTGAAAATGGCGTGGTCGTCGACGACCACGGTGCGGATTGGTGAAGTCATGATGCGGTTCCTTCCTCGGGGTACTGCAGGCTCAGGTGCACCTCGGTGCCATTGCCGGTGTTGCGGATGCGCGCCTCGCCGCCGTGCCGTTCCATCCGGTTGACCAGGGACTCCCGCACGCCCAGCCGGTCAGCCGGCACGGCGGCCAGGTCGAATCCCGGACCGCGGTCGCGGACGAATACCTCGGCGCTGCCCGGACGGCACTCCAGGTAGACCGAGATGCTGCCGCCCGCGTGCTTGGCGGCGTTCTGCACCGCCTCGCGGGTGGCGTGGACCAGGGCCTCGTGGCGGTCGGTCACCGCGGTGTCACCGACGGCGACGACGTCCACCGGCTGGCCGTAGGCGTCCTCGATTTCGGCGGCCACCGACTTGATGCGGTCCACGAGGTTGCCCTGTTCCTGCCGCTTGTCCCGGTAGAGCCACTCGCGCAGTTCCCGCTCCTGGGCGCGGGCCAGCCTGGTGACGTCCTGTTCCGATGACGCGCGGTTCTGGATCAGGGCCAGCGTCTGCAGCACCGAGTCGTGCAGGTGGGCCGCGATCTCCGCCCGCTCCGTTTCCCGGATCCGGCCGGACCGCTCGGCCTCGAGGTCCTTCCAGTACTTCAGGCCCCAGGGCGCCAGCACAAGCGCCACTCCGGCCAGCACGGCGAGAGAGGCGAACATGGCCGGCCACATCAGGTCCCAGCTGATCGAGCCGGACACCATCGCGAAAATCCCGGCGATGACCAGCGCCAGTCCGATCCCCAGACGCACCGCACCCTGGGCACCGCTGGCACCGGCCCGGTCCATGATTCCGGCGCGGCGCGTATTGTCCAGCTGCATCCAGGCAATCACGGCGCCGCCTGCAATCGCGGCCAGCGGAAGCCAGGTTCCCCAGGGCACCTTGAAGCCGGCCATCTGGGCCACGATGGCGGCGCCGGCCAGCACCAGGCCCGCGCCGAGCACGATCTCCCAGCCGGCGCGGCGCATCAGCCACGCGGCCGCTCCGCCGTTCGAGGGCACGGCCGCGGCTGTCCCGCGGCCGTCCGGGTACCCTGCGATTGTTCCCGCGCCGGCGCCCCCGGCTGCGGCGGCTGCGGCACCCTCGGCCGCGGTGCCCTCGGCAACTCCGGCGGCAGCCCCGGTCCGGTAGTCCGCAGGGCCCGGCCGGGCGCCGAAGCCGCGGGCAAAATTGCCGGCGACGTCGCGGGGGTCGAAGGCCCGGGTCTCATTGCGCGCTGCCTCGTCCGCCGTCGGCACCAGCAGCCAGAGCCACGCGTACAGCAGCAGGCCCGCTCCCCCGCCGATGGCCAGCAGGACCATGGCCGCGCGCACCAGCTGCACGGGCGCTCCCAGATGGTCCGCCAGCCCGGCGCAGACGCCGGCGATGAGCCGGTCATTGGAACGGACGAGGGGTGCGCGCATGGCTTAATCCAAACACGGCCGGCCAGCCGAGCGGGACCGTGGTCAGGGAGACTTCGGGGCAGGTCGGGGAAGGTTCAGGGTAGCCCCCCATAGAATCCGCGCCACCGGCGTTGGAATGATCGGGGTATGACTTCCAATCCCTCTGGTCCCACCGGCCCGGAACGCCCCGGGGACGTGTCCGGCGGGGACGCTGCCCCCGAAGACCGGCAGCAGCCCATTGACCATACCGACGGCGGACCCTCCCCGAGCGGCGACGCGCCCCCGGGCGGCAGCATCCCGTCGGGCGGCGGTATCCCGCAGGGCGGCGGCGTTCCGCCGGGCACGAACACTCCGCCGGCCGGTGCTGTGCCTCCGGGCGGCAGCATCCCGCCGCCGGCGCCCGGCGGTGTTCCCCCGTTGCCCGGCAGCGTTCCGCAGCCGGACAGCAACAGCTTCTTCAACTGGTTCCGCAGCCTGGGCATGCCGCGCGGCGCGGACCGCTGGATCGGCGGCGTCGCATCCGGCGTCGGACACCGCACCGGTCTGGACCCTGTGCTGGTGCGCGGACTCTTCATCCTGGTGGCACTGTTCGGCGGCTTCGGTGTCCTCCTCTACGGCCTCGCATGGGCCCTGCTCCCGGAGGCCGACGGGCGCATCCACGCCGAGGAGGCTGGCCGCGGCCGCTGGACGGCGGGGATGACTGGCGCGCTGATCGCGACGATCCTGGGCCTGTTCGACCGCCCGTTCGGCTTCTTCCGCGACGGCGACTGGGGAGTCGGCGCGTACCTGTGGGCCGTGGTGTGGGTCGGTGCGCTCGGCTACTTTATCTACTGGCTGGCGACACGCAACCGGAACAATCCGCCGGCGGCGGGGAACATGGGCTATCCGTCGGCGGGATATCCCGGAACAGCCGCGCCGACCGCAGCCTATGGCCGCCCCGGTCCGGCAGTTCCGGCTGATGCCGGACCTGAGGCCGGTGGCCCGCGCCAGTCCGCCCCGGGCGGCCCGACGAGCAGTTTCCGTGCAGGCCCGGCCGGGCCTGCCAGCGGCCTCGGCGAGGAACAGGCACGTCCCGCCGCCGGCAGCTTCGGCTCCACGCCCGGCATGGCCGCACCCCTGTACACCCCGCGGCCTCCGGTCCCGGCTCCGCCGCGGCCCCGGCGCCTCGGTCCCTCGGGGGTGAGCATCGCCCTCACGCTCGGAACCGCGATGGTGGCTGCCGGCGTCGTACTTGCCCTGCCGCTGCTGCTGGGCACCGCTGCGGGCGTGGCCATCCTGCCGGTGGCCGTGGCGGCCGCACTGCTGTGCATCGGGGCCGGCATCGTGGTCCTCGGGCTGCGGGGCCGCACCTCGGGCATCCTCGGTTTCCTCGCCGCCGTCGGCATCGTCCTGTCCCTCGTAACCACGGCCGGCGTGCAGTGGACCACGGCGAACTACTCCATCGGCACCCGGACCACCTGGACCAGCGAATCCGGTGCCCCGCCGACTGAGGGCTACAGCATTGTGGCGAGCCAGGGCAGGGTGGACCTGAGCGACCTCGGCGCCGGCAGTTTCGGCGGACCGGCGGTGGTGCCGGTCAACACGGTGGCCTCGAACGTCGAGATCGTTGTCCCGGCCGCCAAGCAGGTGGAGGTCCGGTCCTCGCTGGCCATGGGCAACATCGAGTACCCGGGTTCGGCCGGCGCCCAGCGTCGGTCCGGATTGTGGCAGCCGGCCACGTTCACCATCAACGACGACGGCTCCTCGCCCGATGTCATCTTGCAGATCAGGGGCGCAGCCAGCAATGTGGAGATTGTCGAAGCGCCGGAAAGGGGTAGCTCGTCATGAGTTCGCGAACCAGTAACGACGGCGGCATCATCAGCGGCCCGAGCACCGGCACCATTGTGTGGGGGCTGATCGCGGTGGCGGTCAGCCTGCTGGTGCTGCTCAGCGTACTATTTGGCCTCAGCTTCGATTTCGGCCAGGTCCTGATCGTACTGCTGATCGGCTCCGGCCTGGCCCTTGTGGCCGGCGGCATCTGGGGCGTGCTGCGCACCCGGGACAAGGCCTCCGACCCGTACCGCTCCTCCGACCGGGACACACCGTAGCGGCGGCCGCCGGCCCCCGGTCCCCAGCTCCCAGCCATCGAGACGAAAGAACCTGCATCCATGGACTCCTTCTACCGCTTCCTTCGATCCATTCCGCTGCGCCGCGGCCCCAACCGCTGGCTGGGCGGAGTCTGCGGGGGCATCGCCGCGAAGTTCGGCTGGGACCCGACCGTCGTCCGGATCGTGACGCTCCTGCTCTTCCTGGTGCCGGGAATCGGCGTTGCCGGCTACCTGGTGGTGTGGCTGCTCCTGCCGAACTACGACGACAGCATCGCCCTGGAGCGACTGCTGGCCAGCAAGCGACTGGGCCGCTAAACGCACCGCACCGCCGCACCCGGGGCCCCCGCAGATCATGCGGGGGCCCTGCCTTTCCCGCACCGGGATGTGATCCGCCTCAAGGTCTGTCTAGAATCGACTGGGGCCCGACGGCGCGCTCCGGACTTACGAGCAGGCGCGAAGAAGGTGGGTTCGAAGTGAAGATCGGCATCATGACCAGCGGCGGCGACTGCCCCGGCCTGAATGCGGTGATCCGCGGTGCCGTGCTCAGGGGCATCAAGACCTACGACCACGAATTCGTCGGCTTCCTCGACGGGTGGCGGGGCGTGGTGGACGGCGAATGCATCGGCCTGCCGCGGCACAAGGTCCGCGGCATTTCCAAGCAGGGCGGCACCATCCTGGGCACCTCGCGCACCAACCCGTACGACGGGCCGAACGGGGGCCCGGAGAACATCGCTGCCACACTTGCACGGCTGGGCGTGGACGCCGTGATCGCGATCGGCGGCGAAGGCACACTCGCCGGCGCCAGGGAGCTGACGAACGCGGGCCTGAACATTGTCGGCGTCCCCAAGACGATCGACAACGACCTCGACGCCACGGACTATTCCTTCGGCTTCGATACCGCCGTCCAGATCGCGACCGAGGCGATCGACCGCCTGCGCACGACGGGCGAGGCCCACCACCGCTGCATGATCGCCGAGGTCATGGGCCGGCACGTCGGCTGGATCGCCCTCCATGCAGGCATGGCCGCCGGCGCCCACGCCATCCTGATTCCTGAACAGAAGGTCTCCATGGAGCAGGTGGCCGCCTGGGTGACGGAGGCCTACGAGCGCGGCCGCGCACCGCTGGTGGTCGTGGCCGAGGGCTGGGTTCCCGAGGATGAGGACAAACCGTGGGCCGAACGCGGTGTGGACGCTTTCGGCCGGCCGCGGCTGGGCGGCATCGGCGAGCACCTGGCGCCGGAGCTGGAGCGGATGACCGGCCTGGAAACCCGGGCCACCACGCTCGGCCACATCCAGCGCGGCGGCGTGCCCTCGGCATACGACCGGGTCCTCGCGACCAGGCTGGGCATGGCCTCCGTCGACTCCGTGTCGGACAAGCGCTGGGGCACCATGGTGGCGCTGCGCGGGACCGAGGTCGTCAGCGTCGGTTTCCAGGAAGCCGTCGGGAACCTGAAATTTGTTCCGCAGCATCGCTACGATGAGGCGGCTGTCCTCTTCGGCTGAGCTTCAGCTGCGCGTAGGCTGTCAGCATGAAATTGGACTCAGGCACATGCGACATTGTGCTGCTGGCCTGGGCACGGCTGCTGGGCTTCGAGGACACCGCTTTCGCCGGGGACGTCGGGCGGCTGACCCGCATCAATAACGACGCCGGGAAGCTCACCTTTGTGCGCCTGTTCGGCCGGTCTGCGCTGGTGGGACCCGAGTGGGCGCTGGAGGCGGCCGCCGCATACTCCGACAGCGAGCTGGCGGAGCATCGCACGTTGCTGCAGCTCAGCCGGGGTTACGGCGGAAACGGTGCCGGCAAGGCGCAGCTGTATTTCGCCGACGACCTCCCGCTCGTGCAGCCGGACGAGGAAATCACGGTGTCCACCTTCACTGACGATGCGCTGCGGCTGGAGGCGTTGTGCCCGCCGGACGACGTCAACGAGGTCTGCCTGAGCGGCATGGACAAGTCGTTCGTGCTGATGGACGGCGCGGATCCGGTGGCCGGCGCGGGCTTCCAGGAGTGGCAGCAGATCCTGGGGCATATCTCCGCCCTGACGCTGCCGAAGTTCCGGCAGCGCGGCATCGGCTCGCTGGTTGCCGCCATCGCCGGCCATGAGGCGCTCACCGCCGGACTCATTCCGCAGTGGCGCGCGCACGAAGCGAACGCGGCGTCCAGGGCGACCGCGCTCTCTTTGGGATTCGTCGAAGCAGGAACCCAGACCTCGGTCTACCTGAAAGCGGGCGCCCCCTAGCCGAGGACCCGGGACCGGCGCGTTGGCCGGCCCGGTGATGTCCCCGACCCGCCGTCACCGGAGGGTTTCCCGGTCCGCCGGCCCGGTTAGCGGGGACCGCGCAGCAGGCCGGCGGGACGGCCGACGACCTGGCCGGCGTCGGGGGCCACGATGGCTTCCTGGGCGGCATCGTAGGTGGCGTCGCCGTCGACCACCAGGAGGGTCGCCGACGGGTCCACCGAGCGCTTGACCACGGCGAGGGCCACCGGCCCCATTTCATAGTGCTGGACGGTGGACGTCACCCGGCCGACGGCACGTTCACCGAACCGGACTTCGCTGCCGCGGGCGGGCAGGGTGTGCTGGGAGCCGTCCAGTTGGAGGAAGACCAGCCGGCGCGGCGGGTGGCCGAGGTTGTGTACGCGGGCGATGGTTTCCTGCCCCTTGTAGCAGCCCTTGGCGAGGTGCACGGCCGTGCGCAGCAGGTCCAGTTCGTGCGGGATGGTCTTGTCGTCGGTCTCGAAGCCGAACCGGGGCCGCCAGGCCGCCACGCGGAGGGCCTCCGCGGCCCAGACGCCGGCCAGCTCCCGTCCGGCCACGGCGGCTTCCAGCCCGTCCGCAGGAACCAGGTACTCGAACCAGGTGCGTTCCCGGCCGGGGTGGCTGGATTCCTCGATGCCTGTGTAGGCGTAGCCGCCGGCGCCGATCCCGGGCCAGGGGTCCTGCCAGGCGAGGCGCTCCTCGAACCCGGCCTGCGCAGCGGCGGCACCGACGACGGCCCAGTCCCCCGATACGTCGGCTACGTCCACGCGCAGCATGAACTTCATGCTCGAGAGCCAGGCGGCGAGGCCTTCGGCTTCGAAGGACTCGACGATCAGCCAGCTCGTGGCGCCGTCGTCGATGATGCTGACGTCGTATTCGATCCGGCCCTGCACAGTCAGCAGCAGGGTCTCGCGCGATTCGCCGGGCTTCAGGTCCAGCAGCAGCTGCGAGGAGAGGGTGTTCAGCCAGTTCAGCCGGTCTTCCCCGGCTACCGTCACGACGCCGCGGTGGGACAAATCCACCACCGCCTCGCCGCGGGCGAGCAGCCTCTGTTCGCGCAGCGGGTCCCCGTAATGGGCGGCGACGCCGGCATCGGGTTCGGAGGCTTCGACGGCTCCGGGGCGTGACAGCAGGGGGCTTCTGTAGCTCATATCCGTGGTCAACGTCCTCGGGTCAGGGTGCATTCCCGCCCGGGCTCAGGCGAGCTTCTTCAGGATGGCGGATGCGTGCGCCTTCAGTTCCATGCCCTGGCTCGACGAAACGTCCCAGCGCCAGAACAGGTCCCCTTCGACCAGGCCGAAGATCCGGGTGGCGGCGTTGTACTCCTTGGACTGCGAGCCCCGCATTACCATGTCCGTTGCGAGCTGGATCTGGGGCCCCTTGATCTGGCCGTAGTACAGTTCGCAGATTCCGCCGGGGTGCACGATGGTCGCCGTGATGTCGAAGCCGCCGGCTTCGTTGCGCAGTTCCTCGACCTCGTCCGCCGACTTCAGCGCCGGAACGATTTCCGCCGGGATCAGCCCCGGTCCGACGTCGGCGTCATTGAGCTTGCGGTCCAGCGCCCAGAAGCCCGACTCAACGGACAGCGGCCGCAGCTTGGTGCCGTCCTCGTCGGTGAGCCAGCTCTCGGCGTCGTACTGCAGGAAGGGCAGGCCGTGCTGGCGGAAGGTGACGGACTGGAAAAAGTACTCCGAATCCGCGTCACCTTCACCGAGCCGGCCGGCGCCCTCCCAAGTGCCCAGCAGCCAGGACAGCGGCACCAGCTCCGGTGTCAGGTCGGTAGGTAGTTCCATCGGCATGGCCGAAGATCAGTCCCTTACCTCTGGCCCTTGAACAGGCGCCACACGACCAGCCCGGCGAACCAGGCCATGGACAAACCGGCAACAACAAGCAGGGTCAGGAAGAAAATCTCAAGAGCAAGATGCGACATAGCTCCATACTAACCGGCGGGTCCGAGCGGTGCCGACGCGTTACGCCACGTCGGACGACGCGTCCAACCGGCTCCGTCAGCCCAGCAGCATCTTTTCCAGGAAGTAGACGAGCCCGCCCGACGCCATCACCGGGGCGGCTCCAACCGCCAGCACGGCCGGCAGCTGTTCGGGTGTGCCCTCCACCAGCACCAGGCGCCGGAAGCAGACAACGACAATGCCGACGAGGGCTCCCACGACGGCGGCGGGCAGCAGCGGGACGTCAGAAGTGACGGCGGCGCCGAGCATCCCGGTCAGCACCGCGAGCAGCACGCCCAGCGGCGCCACCAGGCGGTCCGGCCAGGGCAGCACGCAGACCGCAATCGCCATCAGCATGCTGATTCCGGTGACCAACATCATGCCCGTGTCGGCCTCATTGTCGGAGAGCCGGTCGGCGGCCACCCAGCCGGCGCCGAACACCGCGAGCACCAGGCCGGTGCTGGCCCCGAAGGTCGATTCGAGGCGGTGCGGCTGCCCGGTCCCGCGGACCAGCTGCACCATGAAAACCGCCATCACCCCCAAGGCGACGACGACGACCGTCCACGCCAGCGCCATGCCCGATGGTGCAATCGAGGCCAGTACGACGGCGACGACGCCGGCGAGCGAGATCACGGTGGAGAGCGTCTTGCGGGCCGGGATGCCGAGCAGCTGCGGCCAGCCCAGGCCGACCATCAGCGCACCCGCGCAGGCGACGGCGACAACCGCCGCTGGCGACCAGTAGCTTGCGCCGATCACGGCACTTAACAGCACGGCTGCAACGACCGCGACGATCCACGTTCTCACCCGGCCATCCTGCCTCATTACGTGAATGAGTGCGACAACACTCACTCCCCCGGCCCCTCGGCGCTATACTTGTGCCCAATCATCCGCACCCTGCTACAGCCTGCCCGCCGGATGATTCGCCCGTCGATGTGCGCCGAATCAGCCTTCGGGGAGGAAACATGCCGCACATTCTGCTCCTGACCAACAGCCCGGGCTCCTCGGTTGAGGTGCTCCCCGCCTTGGAGCTGCTCAACCACAAGGTCCGCATCCTTGCGGCCGAGCCGACCGCCCTGCTCGAGGCGGACCCCGCCGACGTCGTCCTGGTGGACGCGCGCAAGGACCTGGTGGGCGCCCGCAGCCTGACCCAGCTGCTGAAGGCCACGGGACTCGGAGCCCCGTTGATGCTGGTGCTTACCGAAGGCGGGATGGCCGCCGTATCCGCCAACTGGCTGGCGGACGATGTGGTCCTGGACAGCGCCGGTCCGGCCGAGGTGGAAGCGCGCCTGCGGCTGGTCGTCGCCCGCGCCAACCACGCCGAGGAGGAAACCAGCACGGAGATCCGCGCCGCCGGCATCGTGATCGACGAGGCCAGCTACACGGCCCGCGTTGGCGGCCAGCCCCTGAACCTGACCTATAAGGAGTTCGAGCTGCTCAAGTACCTGGCGCAGCACCCGGGGCGCGTCTTCACACGTGACCAGCTGCTGCACGAGGTCTGGGGCTACGACTACTACGGCGGCACGCGCACCGTGGACGTGCACGTGCGGCGGCTGCGGGCCAAGCTGGGCTCGGACAACGAGGGCCTGATCGGCACCGTGCGCAACGTCGGCTACCGCTTCACGCTGGCGCGCTCCGGCGAGGCCACGGAAACCGGAGCCGAACAGTCCGTCTGAAGCCCGCCCGTTGCACCGGCCCGCGCTAGGCTGTGGTCATGAACGCACTGTCTTCGTCCGACTGGCCGGTACAGATTTTCAAGGGTGCTCCCGACGCCGAGGTGCTGGGCAGCGTCCGCGCCCTCGCGGCGGCCGCCGAGGAGGCGGACGGGAACCCGCCGCTCTCCGAACAGACCTGGGTCAACCTCAGGGCATCGGATCCCGACCAGCTGCTCGTGCTGGCCGCCTATGCCAACGAGGAGAAATCGGACCCGGCCAGGGCCACCGCGCTGGCGGGCGTCGCCGTCGTCAATTTCCCCGCCCATGGCGAAGACGCCGGCGTGCTGGAACTGGTGGTGCACCCGGAGTACCGCAACCAGGGCGTGGGCACCGGCCTGGCCGCCGAGCTGCAGGAGCACGCCGAGCTGCCCGCCCTGCGCGCCTGGTCGCACGGCGACCACGAGGGGGCGGCCAAGCTGGCCGGACGCTTCGGGTTCACCCCGGTGCGCGAACTATGGCGCATGCGGCTGACCCACGCGCAGCAGCTCCCCGACGTCAGGCTCCCCGAAGGCGTTTCCATCCGTGCCTTCGTGCCGGGCCGGGACGAGCAGGACTGGCTGGCCGCCAACGCCGCTGCCTTCGCGCACCATCCCGAACAGGGAGGGCAGACGCTGGCCGACCTGGAGGCGCGGATGGCCGAACCGTGGTTCGATCCCGAAGGCTTCCTGCTGGCGGTGGATGATCACGACGGCGCACTGCTCGGCTTCCACTGGACCAAGATCCATCCGGGCACCGGCTCGCATCCTGCCATCGGCGAGGTCTACGTGGTCGGTGTGACGCCGAAGGCGCAGGGCACCGGGCTGGGGAAGGCGCTAACGGTCGCCGGCATCAAGCACCTGCATGCCAAGGGCCAGCAGGCCATCATGCTCTATGTCGACGGCGACAACGCACCGGCGGTGGCGCTCTACCGCAAGCTCGGCTTCACGCGGTGGGACACGGACGTGATGTATGCTCCCGCCGCGGCCTCGGGCGGCCGGAACGAGGGATAACCTAGTCTCATCGGCCCCGCCACGCCCGGGGCGCTCGCACCACCCTTGAAGCTGAGGAGACCTCCCATGGCTACCGAATCGGCAACTCCGGCTGCCGCCTACCGGCTCGGCTCGTCCGAAGCGGTCCCCGCCCGCGCGACCCAGGACAGGATCGACATTCCTGAGTTCGCGCCGTCGCTGGTTCCGGACGGCAATTTCACTCCCGACGACAGGTTCCTTGACCGGGAAATGAGCTGGCTGGACTTCAACGCCAGGGTGCTGGAACTGGCCGAGGACCCGGACCTGTACCTGCTGGAGCGGGTGAACTTCCTCTCGATCTTCGCCTCCAACCTGGACGAGTTCTTCATGGTCCGCGTGGCCGGGCTGAAGCGCCGCATCGCCACGGGCATCGCGGTGCCCTCCGCCGCCGGGACCAGCCCGCTGGAACAGCTGGAACAGATCATGGTCGAGGCTCACCGGCTGCAGAGCCGCCATGCCCGCGTCTTCGCCGAGCACATCCGGCCGGAGCTGGCGTACGAGCACATCCACGTGGTCCGCTGGTCCGAGCTGACGGACCAGGACCGCGACTCCCTGACCGCAATGTTCAAGGAGAAGGTCTTCCCGATCCTCACCCCGCTGGCGGTGGATCCGGCCCATCCCTTCCCCTACATCTCCGGGCTGTCGCTGAACCTCGCCGTGGTGGTGCGCAACCCCGTCAGCGAGAAGGAGCTCTTCGCCCGCGTCAAGGTGCCGGACCAGCTGCCGCGCCTGATTTCCATCGACGGCCCGCGGGCCGGCTCGATCCCGGGCCGCACCGCGCGGTTCATCCCGCTCGAGGACATCATCGCCGAGCACCTGGACCTGCTCTTCCAGGGCATGGAGATCCTGGAACACCACACCTTCCGCGTCACCCGCAACGAGGACCTGGAGGTCGAAGAGGATGACGCCGAGAACCTGCTGCAGGCGCTGGAAAAGGAACTGCTGCGCCGCCGGTTCGGGCCGCCGGTCCGGCTCGAGGTCACCACGGACATCAACCCGAGCGTCCGCGAACTGCTGGTGCGCGAACTCGGCGTCGAGGAGTCCGAGGTCTTTGCCCTGCCCGCACCGCTGGACCTGCGCGGCCTGAGCGTCATCTCCGGCATCGACCGCAATGACCTGCACTTCCCGAAGCAGCTGGCCCATACCAGCCGCTACCTCAACGAGAGCGAGACCTCGAAGGCGGCCAACGTGTTCGCCGCGATGCGCCGCCGCGACATCCTGCTGCACCACCCGTACGACTCCTTCTCCACCTCGGTCCAGGCCTTCCTGGAACAGGCGGCCGCGGACCCCAAGGTCCAGGCCATCAAGCAGACCCTGTACCGGACCTCGGGCGACTCCCCCATCGTGGACGCCCTGATCGACGCCGCCGAAGCCGGCAAGCAGGTGCTGGCCCTGGTGGAGATCAAGGCCCGCTTCGACGAGCAGGCGAACATCGACTGGGCGCGGAAGCTCGAACAGGCCGGCGTGCATGTGGTCTACGGGATCGTGGGGCTGAAGACCCACTGCAAGCTCTCGCTCGTGGTGCGCCAGGAGGGCGACCGGCTGCGGCGCTACTGCCACATCGGCACCGGCAACTACCACCCCCGGACGGCGCGCTACTACGAAGACCTGGGCCTGCTCACCAGCAACGACCAGATCGGCGAGGATCTCTCCAAGCTCTTCAACCAGCTGTCCGGCTACGCCCCCAAGTCCACGTTCAAGCGGTTGCTGGTTGCCCCGCGTTCGGTCCGGAGCGGCTTGATCGACCGGATCGAGGCGGAAATCACCAACCGCAGGGCCGGGCTGCCCGCGCGCGTGGTTATCAAGGTCAACTCCATGGTGGACGAGGCCATCATCGACGCCCTGTACCGCGCCTCGCAGGCGGACGTGCAGGTCGACGTGATTGTCCGCGGCATCTGCGCGCTCCGCCCGGGGGTCCCGGGGCTGAGCGACAACATCCGGGTCCGGTCCATTCTGGGCCGCTTCCTTGAGCACTCCCGCGTGTTCTGCTTCGGCAACGCCGGCGATCCGGTGGTCTTCATCGGCTCCGCGGACATGATGCACCGCAACCTCGACCGCCGCGTGGAGGCCCTCGTCCAGCTCGCTTCGCGCGAAGACATCGCCGAGCTGATGGCCCTGATGAACCGCTACCTGGACCCCGGAACGGCCAGCTGGCACCTGGACAGCTACGGCCGCTGGACGCGCCATCACAAGGACGACGCGGGCAACCCCCTCAGCGACATCCAGTCCTGGCTGCTGGCCAGCCGGGACCGCCAGCGCTCGGGCACCCGGCGTTGAGCGCGAAGGGCAAGACCCAGACGATGACCGATCAGGAATCCCCGGCCCGGGACATCACCGTGACCGCCGCCGGGGCACTCTGCTGGCGCGCCCGGCGGGGCCGGCTGGAGGTGCTGCTCATCCACCGTCCGCGCTACGACGACTGGTCCTGGCCGAAGGGCAAGCTGGACGCGGGCGAGACCAACCCGGAATGCGCCGTCCGGGAAGTCATGGAGGAAGTCGATGTCACCGTGCAGCTGGGCATCCCGCTGCCCTCCATCGAATACCCGGTCGCATCGGGGCTGAAGAAGGTCTACTACTGGGCCGCCAAGCTGGAGAAGTGCACGCCGCGGCCGGACGGCTCCGAAGTGGACGAGATCCGCTGGTGCACGCCGGACGAAGCGTCACGAATGCTCAGCAACCCGTCGGACCGGGAGCCGCTCCAGGCCCTGGTGGACGCACATCGGCGCGACGAGCTGGAAACGTATCCGTTCGTCGTCGTACGCCACGCCAAGGCGCGCCCCCGCTCATCCTGGGCCCGGCCGGAAGGCGAACGGCCCCTTGCCGCGACCGGACAACGCCAGGCGCTGGCCGTGTCCCGGCTGCTCGGCGCCTGGAAGCCCAAACGGATCGTCTCCAGTCCGTGGACCCGCTGCATGCAGACCATCATGCCGTATGCGCAGTTCACCAATGGCCGGATCCGGACGGTGGACGCCATCACCGAGCACAGCGCGCACCGGAACCCAAAGAAGGCCCGCGCCGCGATCAAGGGACTGCTGGACAAGCGCAAGTCCACCGCCGTCTGCACGCACCGCCCCGTGCTGCCGCAGGTCATCAAGGTGCTCAGCGCCCACGCCTCGGACGAGCTGGCCGCACAGCTGCCGTCCAAGGATCCCTACCTGAAGCCCGGCGCAGTGATCGTCTGCCAGGTCAGTGTGCACCACCCCGGCCGGATTCTCTCCGTCGAGCACTACGACGCCTACGACGACTGACGCGTCCCTAACCGGAGGCACGTGCTTCCGGTCCGCGTCCCCGCCGTTTAGGCTGCTGGATATGAGCACATTCAACGAGCTTCTCGCGGAGCAGATCGGGCATGAGTTCGCCGCGTCCCAGCAGTACGTCGCCATTGCCGTCTGGTTCGACAACGAGGACCTGCCCCAGCTGGCCAGGCACTTCTACCGGCAGTCCATAGAAGAGCGCAACCACGCCATGATGCTCGTGCAGTACATGCTGGACCGGGACCTGAAGATCAGCATCCCCGGCGTACCCGCGGTGCGCAACGACTTCGCCGACGTCGTGGATCCGATCCGGCTGGCGCTCGAACAGGAGAAGACCGTCACCCGGCAGATCGAGGCCCTCTTCGCCGCGGCCCGGGCCGAGACGGACGCACTGGGCGAGCAGTTCATGCTCTGGTTCCTCAAGGAGCAGGTCGAGGAAGTCGCCTCCATGTCCACGCTGCTAACCATCGCCGAACGGGCGGACAACCTCTTCGACATCGAGAACTTCATGGCCCGGGAGTCCGTGGGCGACGACGGACGCGACTACGGCGCCCCCGAAGCCGCCGGCGGCTCCCTCTAGCCGCCCCCGGGTCCGCCCCAGCGGCGCGCTTAGCACACCGCCATACCTAGGTCGGTGGCCCGGCGCTGCCCGGCTAGACTGGAGGGCGTGACGTCTACGCCCCCTTCCCCAGCGGCCCGGCCGATTCCCACTCCCTATGAGGACCTGCTGCGCGACGTCCTCGCCAACGGGACGCAGAAGGCGGACCGCACCGGCACCGGCACCCGGAGCGTCTTCGGCCGCCAGATCCGCTACGACCTGGCCGAGGGCTTCCCGCTGGTCACCACCAAGCGCGTGCACTTCAAGTCCGTGGCGCTGGAGCTGCTCTGGTTCCTGCGCGGGGATTCCAATGCGCGGTGGCTGCAGGAGCGCGGCGTGCGCATCTGGAATGAATGGGCGGACGACGACGGCGAGCTGGGTCCCGTCTACGGCGTACAGTGGCGCTCGTGGCCCACGCCGGACGGGGGCCACATCGACCAGATCGCCGAGCTCGTCGAAGGGCTGAAGGCGAATCCGGACTCGCGCCGGCACCTCGTCTCGGCCTGGAACGTGGCCGAGATCAAGAACATGGCGCTGCCGCCGTGCCATGCCTTCTTCCAGTTCTACGTGGCGGACGGCAGGCTGTCCTGCCAGCTCTACCAGCGCAGCGCGGACATGTTCCTGGGCGTGCCGTTCAACATCGCCTCCTACGCCCTGCTGACCCTGATGGTCGCGCAGCAGGTCGGCCTCGAGCCGGGCGAGTTCATCTGGACCGGCGGGGACGTCCATATCTACGACGACCACCTGGCCCAGGTCAACGAGCAGCTCAGCCGGGAACCGTACCCGTATCCGCAGCTGAACATCCTGCGCAAGCCCGCGAGCATCTTCGACTACGAATACGAGGACTTCGAAGTGGCCAACTACCGGCACCACCCGACCATCAAAGCGGCGGTGTCCGTATGAGCGCCGCGGACCGCAGGGTAGTCGGCCTGCTCTGGGCGGAGAGTTCCAACGGCGTCATCGGGCGCGACGGAGACCTGCCATGGCACCTGCCCGAGGACCTGGCCCATTTCAAGCGCACGACCAGCGGCCATCCGGTGGTCATGGGCCGCAAGACCTGGGAATCCTTCCCGGAGAAGTACCGGCCGCTGCCCGGCCGGACGAACATCGTGATCAGCCGCCGCCCTGAGCTGCGCCGCGAGGTCGAGGCCGCCGGTGCCGTCGCCGCCGGGTCCCTCGACGAGGCCATGGCTGCCGCGGCAGCGAGCCCCGGCAGCGGGGAAATCTGGATCATCGGCGGCGGGGAAATCTTCCGCGACGCCACTGCCCTGGCCACCACCGCCGTCGTTACCGTCATCGACGTGGAGACGGACGGTGACACCTACGCCCCGCAGCTGGGCGGCAGCTGGACGCCCGAGGCCCGTGATCCGGCCGAAGGGTGGCTGACCTCGTCCAACGGTACGCGCTACCGGATCGAGCGCTGGACGCAGACACCGGCCTGACCTTCTCCGGCGAGACCGGGGTCACGTTTTTGCCGCTGCTCAGGGCCACTGACCTAGAATGGATGGCATGACTTCAGCAGCAGCTTCTGCCCCTGCCCGGTCCGTCGGCCTCATCGGCTGGCGCGGCATGGTCGGCTCCGTCCTCATGCAGCGCATGCAGGACGAGGGCGATTTCGACCTGATCAATCCTGTTTTCTTCTCCACCTCGAACGCCGGCGGCCAGGCCCCCGCGTTCGCCGAGGGTGCCGGCACCCTGCAGGATGCCTACGACATCGAGACGCTGGCCAAGCTGCCGATAATCGTGACCGCCCAGGGCGGCGACTACACCTCCGAGGTCTACCCCAAACTGCGCGACGCGGGCTGGGACGGCCTGTGGATCGATGCGGCATCGACCCTGCGCATGGCCGATGACGCGATCATCGTGCTGGACCCGGTCAACCGCGACGTGATCGACGCCGGCCTGGACCGAGGCGTGAAGAACTTCGTCGGCGGCAACTGCACCGTCTCCGCGATGCTGATGGGCCTCGGCGGCCTGTTCAAGAACGGCCTGGTCGAGTGGGGAACCTCGATGACCTACCAGGCGGCCTCCGGCGGCGGCGCCCGGCACATGCGCGAACTGCTGAACCAGTTCGGCACCCTGCACGGCGCGGTCGCAGCGGAGCTGGCGGACCCGGCGTCCGCCATCCTCGAGATCGACCGGAAGGTCCTCGCCCAGCAGCAGGATCCAACGATGGACGCCTCGCAGTTCGGCGTGCCGCTGGCCGGCTCCGTCATCCCGTGGATCGACAAGGACCTCGGCAACGGCCAGTCGAAGGAAGAGTGGAAGGCCGGCGCGGAGACCAACAAGATCCTGGGCCGCGCCTCCGGACAGCGCATCCCCTTCGACGGGCTGTGCGTGCGCATCGGCACCATGCGCTGCCATTCCCAGGCGCTGACGCTGAAGCTCACCGAAGACCTGTCCGTCGCGGAAATCGAACGGATCATCGACGCCGACAACGAGTGGGCCAAGGTGGTTCCGAACACCAAGGAAGCCACGGTGGAGCAGCTGTCTCCGGTCAAGGTGGCTGGCACCCTGGACATTCCGGTGGGGCGCATCCGCAAGCTCGAAATGGGCCCGGAGTACATCAGCGCCTTCACCATCGGCGACCAGCTCCTTTGGGGCGCCGCCGAGCCGCTGCGCCGCATGCTGCGGATCGCCACCGGCAACCTCTAGTCCGCGCCGGCCGCCACGTTTTGCGGCCGCACGCTTCACGGAGCCCGCTCCCCTCCTGGGGAAGCGGGCTCCTGCCTTTCGGAGCGCTGTGACTCCGGCCGGTCGCGGGACGGGCCACCGTCCGTCGCCGCCCGCATGTCCTACACACCCGGGCCGGGCGGCCGGGCATTCCACAAATCGATTCGACACGCCGGGCCGGAGCATCGAACCGGGATAGCGTGGAAGCGTTCCCTTGGCCGCGGCGGAAGGCATCCGATGAACAGACCCTGCGTGGACCGGTTGCTGGGTGTCTTCTTTTTGTTCTGCAGCGCGGAGCAGGAGCCGGCCACGGTGGAACGCAACGAGCGCGTCCACGCGCATCTAAGGAAGTACCTGGACGCCTGCGGCGATGACTACGTGAACCTGGAGCAGCTGCAGCTCCTGGCGCTGGAACGGCAGTTCCGGCCGGACGGTGCCTTCGCGCGGCTGATGGGCGCCGACGAATTCCTCGCGGCGCTGCCGGCCTTCCTGTCCCCGGTGTGGCTCTTGGGCCGCCGGCTCGACCGGAAGGTCCAGATCAGCATCAGCAGCAAGCTGGTGCACTGGTTCTGCACGAAGCGGCTGGTGGATTTTCGGGCCCACCGCGAGGACCTGATCCTGTTTCGCAAGGCGCAGGATGCGGCCAGCCAGCGCGGCCCGTGAGGGCGTCCCGTGAGGGTTAGAGCGAGCAGCCGATCAGCAGCGGTTCCGGGTGCAGCCTGATACCGAAGGCGCTTTCAACGCCGTCGCGGACGGTCCGTCCGATGGCGAGGATGTCGGCGGCCTCGGCATTTCCGCGGTTGGTGATCGCCAGCGTGTGCTTGGTGGACAGCGCGGCGCGGCCGCCGGCCACCGTGAAGCCGTCGATAGCCCCGTTGGCGGTCCCTGCCAGGCCGAAGCCCTTGCCGAAACCGGACCGGTCGATCAGCCAGGCGGCGCTGAGCTTCACCTGGTCGCCCGCCGGCCAGCGCGGCGCGTCGGACGGCAGGTGTTCCGCCGCAGCCGGCGGAACGATGGGGTTGGTGAAGAAGGAGCCGGTGCTGAAGGTGTCGCGGTCAGCCGGGTCCAGCACCATGCCCTTCGATGCCCGGAGCCGCAGGACTTCGCGGCGGACATCGGCGGCGGGCGCCTGCTCCCCCACCTCGACGCCCAGTGCCCGGGCCAATTCGGCATAGCGCACCGGAGCGCCCAGCGCGTCGCGGCGCAGGCGGAACCGGACCGCCAGCACCACATAGCGCGGCGAGCCGTTCAGGGTCGTCTGCTTGAGCAGAGAATCGCGGTAGCCGAAGCCAAGCTCGCCGTTGGTGAAGGTCCGTACCCGGGCCTCCTGCCGGTCCCAGACGCGGACGTTCTCGAGCGTGTGGGACACCTCGGCTCCGTACGCCCCCACGTTCTGGACCGGCGTAGCTCCGGTCAGCCCGGGGATGCCCGAGAGCGCTTCCAGTCCCGCCAGTCCCTGTCGGACGGTGGCCTCGACGAGCTCGTCCCACTGCTGGCCCGCTTCGACGTCGAGCAGGACGGTCCCGTCCGCGGCGCCGTCCCCGGAGACCGCGTAGCCCGGATTCGCGATCCGCAGGACCGTTCCCGGGTACCCGTCGTCGGAAATCACCAGGTTGGAGCCGCCGCCGATGATCAGCAGGTCCTCGCCGTGCTCGTCGGCCGAGCGGACCTCGGCAATGACGGCCTCTTCGGACAGGGCCTCGATGTATTTCGCCGCCGGACCTCCCACCTGGACGGTGGTCAGCGGGGCCAGCTGCACGCCTGCTGCGGCCTCGCTGCTACCAGGCACGGACCACGGCCTGCGCTTTGACCAGCACCTTCTGGCCGGCGGAGGTGACCGTGAGGTCCACCCGGACGGTCGAGTTGGCCTCGTCGACGGCGCCGATGACGCCCGTGACCTCAATCGTGGCGCCCGGACCGTCAAGGTCCTCGACGACCACCGGCTTGGTGAAGCGGGTTTGGTAGTCGACGACCGCGCCGGGATTGCCGATCCAGTCCGTCACGACCTGCACCGCCGCACCCATCGTGAACATGCCGTGGGCAATGACGCCCGGCAGGCCGACCTGCTCGGCGAAGCGGCCGTTCCAGTGGATCGGATTGAAGTCGCCGGAAGCACCGGCGTAACGGACCAGGTCCGCTCGGGATACGTCAATGGCAGCCGTGCCGATCTCCTGGCCGACGGACAGCTCGTTCAGGGCAACAGTCACTGGCCTTCCCCTCTCACCAGGATGGACGACGTCGTGGTGGCGATTCCCTCGCCCTCCGCGGTGCTGATTTCGGCCCGCGTAGTGATCATCGCGCCGCCGCCCATGGACCGGACCTGGTCCACGTGGAGTTCGGCCACGAGCTCGTCTCCGGCCACGATCGGCCGGTGGTGCACGAAGCGCTGGTCGGCGTGAACCACGCGGGAGAAGTCGATCCCGGCCTCGGGATCCTCGATCAGCTGGGAGTCCGCGCGCTGGGCCACGATGATGGCGAAGGTCGGCGGGGCCACCAGGTCCTTGTAGCCGAGCTCCCGGGCCGCCTCAACATCGTAGTGGGCCGGATGCGTCGCCTTGACCGCGCGGGCGAACTCGCGGATCTTCTCGCGGCCAACACTGTATGCATCACCGGCCGGATAGACGCGGCCGGTGAGCTCGGGGTTGACCCCCATCTGCTCTGTCATGGAACTCCTTTGAGCGGGCGGAAACAAGCTTGGACAAGCCTAGTGCAGCGCCACCGGGGACGCTGTACGGAAGCCGGTACCGGAAGGGTCAGCTGCCCCTGCCGGACCGCGCGGCCGCCTGGCGGGCCCGGGCGTCCCGGGCACGGACCACCAGGCCGGCGAGGTGGGTCAGCAACCCGGTGATGATGAAGGCCAGCGCTGCCCACGTCAGCGGCTGCACACTGGCGACAGCGGCAACGACGGACAGCAGGATGCCGACGCCGATGAGGACCATGGCGGAGATGACCAGTTTGCGGTACAGCGGCGAGCCAAGATCCCACGGGTTCATGCTCCAAGGTTATCGGTTGGAGGCGCAGATCCCTCAACCGGGCGGGGCCGCCCCCGCCCCTCGACAACGACGCCGGGACCCGCGCAAGGCGGTCCCGGCGTCGTTGTCCAGGGTCTGGTCAGGCGGTTTGCCCGCGGTGCTTGCCCTCGGCGACTTCTTCGATGAGCTTAGCGTTGAACGCTTCAAGGTCGCCCGGGTTGCGGCTCGTCACGAGGCCCTGGTCCACGACGACTTCCTCGTCCACCCAGGTCGCCCCGGCGTTCTTCAGGTCGGTGGCGAGCGTGTGGTACGAGGTCAGCTTCCGCCCCTCGGTAACGCCGGCCTCGATCAGGATCCACGGACCGTGGCAGATCGAGGCCACCGGCTTCCCGCTCTCGAAAAAGGCCCGGGTGAAGTCCACGGCGGCCTTCTCGACCCGCAAATGGTCGGCGTTGACGACGCCGCCGGGAATGACCAGGGCATCATAGTCCGCCGCGTTGGCAGCATCGGCGGCCACGTCGACGGGGAACTTGTCCGCCTTGTCCACGCCCTTGAAGCCCTGCAGTTCGCCCGTCTTCGGGGCGACCAGCACCGGTTCCGCACCGGCGTCCTTGACCGCCTGCCACGGGCTGGTGAGTTCGACCTGCTCGACGCCGTCCGTCAGCAGGAAGGCGATCTTCTTTCCGGAAATGCTCTGTTCAGCCATGATTCCTCCAGTTCTTCGCAGAATCTTCGGGAGTTCTTCCCGCGTTCCACGCTAGCGAGGGAAGCGGGAACTAAGCAAGCTGACCATCTTGCAGCCCCACACGCAGCCAGGCTGGACGGCCGGCCGTCCCCTGCCTCCGGCAGGTCTCGATCCGGGACTGGCCTTCGCCGCATCATAACGATCTGACATTGGCCTCTGCCCCCGGCCCGCCGCGAGTGGGATGATCGTCTCCCGGCCCTGCGGCATTTCCCCAACTGCCGTTTTCTTCAGCCGGCCACGTTATGCAGCGCTCCCGCTGGAAGGAGAATCCGGTGCCCGACCCCAATCGCGAACACGCGCAAATCATGCGAGACCTGTCGTTGCAGATGCTGTCGACATTTCCTACGGCCTCCGTCTTTCACTGGCAAGTCGTGGAGGACCCGAAGACGGACGAGCCGCACGCCTACATAACGATGCTGCTGGATCATGAGGGCGGACGCCTCGACGAATTGTTCCCGCCGGGCAATGTCGACTGGACGGGCTACGCAGAGCAGCAGATCGTCCGCCGCTACGAGCGGCAATTGGGCTGGGCCAGCAACGAACGCGATGCCTCCTACGTCTTCTCCGTGAAGGATGCCCGCGAAATCACGGACCCCGAGGGAACCTGCACCATCGATCCCGGCTACGAAAACCACCCGGGCCTGGAGTGGCTCCGGTAGGACCCTCCTCGAAACAATGTGGGCCGCACCTTGGGAGCCGCCGCCGACAAGCCGCGCCCCGACCGCTGATGACCGTTGCGCTGGGTTCGCTGCCGCGTGAGCAGTACGGCCATGCCAGTGCCATCATGGACGCGCTGCAGCAGCTGGCTGGCGCCGCGTGCGCGCCGATGGTGCGCCGCCTCCCGGAAAGCACGGACCACTAAATACGGTACGGAGCCAACGGAAACCCACGGCAACGACAAAAGGCAGGTCCTGCGGCTGAACCAGCCCGCTGACCTGCCTTGTCCCTTGGTGGCGGTGCCGGGACCCGATCCTCGGACTTCTCTCCCTTCAGGACCTGGACGCCTGTACGTGGCTGTGCTTGGGGGAGGCGTCCGAATGCGAATGGTTGCGGGCCACCACCACGTGAATGTTCCGGGATTCCAGCCGGGCGATGTCGTCGCGCTTGGTCCGCGAATCGACCACCACAGCGTCGAAACCGGACAGCGGCGGCAGCGCGTGCAGCGCCCGCTTCTCGAACTTGGTGTGGTCCACCAGGAGCAGCCGCTTGGCGGAGGCCTCGAACATTGCCCGCTTGATATCCACTGTCGCCTGGCTCTGGTGGAAGCACACATCGTCGGTGATGGCGGCGGCTGACATGACGAACAGGTCCGCGCGCAGGTTCCGTATGGCCTCGGTGGTCATTCCTCCCATGAACGAACTGCACCAGTTGTAGTAGGTGCCGCCAAGAGCCACCAGGGTAATGCCGCGGGCACCCTTAAGCTCATCGATGACGGTCAGGACGTTGGTCAGTACCGTCAGCGGGGCGCGGGAGGGAAGCATTTTCGCCAGCTCCAGCACGGTAGTGGAATCGTCCACGAAGATCGCCTGGCCGGGTTCGACGAACTCCAGTGCAGCCTTGGCGATCTCCTTTTTCTCCTCCCGCTGCTGACCGGCGCGGTAGACGTCGCTGGATTCGACCAAGCTGGATGAGAGTGCGGTGGCCACGCCGCGCGATTTGCGCAGCAAGCCCCTGGCCTCGAGCTCGTCCAGGTCCCGGTGGACGGTCATCTGGCTGGTGCCGAACCGCTCGGCCAGTTCATCGATGCGCACCGCGCCTTCGGCCATCACCATCTCCGAAATGGTCCGCTGCCGTTCGAGCTGCCGGGACAGCCGCGTGGTCGCGTTACCCCCCTCGGCCTTCATGTTTCCTCCTGAACTGTGGCCCCCCGGCGGTGCGCCCGCCGCGGACTGGACCTTCAACCTTACTTGCCAGTGGCTGCATCATTGGTGCCGCGCGCCGCCGCCTCCGCAAGGATGCCGGACAACGCGCCAACGTCGTGCGCGAACCTGCCCAGGAACAGTCCGTCGACCTCCGGTCCCAGACGGGTCAGCAGGCCGGGGCCGGCGCTGCCACCGTAGATGACCCTGTATTCGGCGAAGCCGCCCGAGGCGGCGAGCCAGGTCTTCAGCCGGGCGCAGACTGTGCGGATGTGCCCGGTCGAGGCCGGCTCCCTGGAGCCGATCGCCCAGACCGGCTCGTAGGCGACGACGATGGGGGCCTGCCGGTTCCCCTCCGCCACCGCTGCGGCGAGCTGGGCGGTGCAGGCCTCGGCTGCCGCTTCCGCCGGCAGGCGCTGCTCCTCGCCGACACAGATGACCGGGATCAGGCTGTTGCGCTGGGCCGCCACGGTCTTGGCGGCCACGGCCCGGTCGTCTTCGCCGAAGAGCAGGCGCCGTTCGGCGTGGCCGACCTCCACGTACCGGCAGCCGGCCTCGTGCAGCTGTGCTCCGCTTACCTCCCCGGTGAACGGCCCCATGTCCTCCCAGTGGAGGTCCTGCGCCCCCAGCTGCACCGGCCCGCCGGCGAAGGCCTGGCCGGCGGGCACCAGGGCGGGGAAGCTGGGCAGGATGAACAGCGTCGTTTCCCCGCTACGGAGGGCGGGATGGTCTGCCGCCATCCGCGCCACTTCCCGGCACCAGCTGACGGTCTGCGCGTGGCCGAAGTACATCTTCAGGCTGACACCGAGCAGCGTTGGGGCCGGCGGCTGGATCATCCGGATACCGGAGGTTCCGGGGCACCCTGCCGGACGGCCGCGCCCTTGGTTTCGTAATCGGTCATCAGCTGGACCTTCTTCGCGGAGGGCGACGATTCGTCGAACTCGTAGGTGAGCCATTCCTGCGCCAGCCGGCGGGCCAGTTCGATCCCGACCACGCGCTGGCCGAAGGTCAGCACCTGGGCATTGTTGCTCAGCACCGAGCGCTCCACCGAGTAGCTGTCGTGGGCGGTGACGGCGCGGATTCCGGCCACCTTGTTCGCCGCGATGGCCACTCCGAGCCCGGTGCCGCAGACCAGCAGCGCCCGGTCGGCCTCACCGTTGGCGATCAATTCGGCCGCGGCAATGGCGATGCTGGGGTACGCGGTATTCTCCTCGTCCCCGACGCCAACGTCCACGACCGACTCCACCCGGTCGCTGGCTTCCATGTCGGCCTTGATCTTCTCCTTATAGGCCAGGCCGGCGTCGTCGCTTCCGACGACGATGCGGAGCTTCTTAGCCATGTGTCTCTCCTTTACGTTCGCTTTCCTGCGGTCCCGGCTCCCCTTCGTGGAGCTGGCGCCCGATGGTGCGGGCGACCAGAGCCATGGACACGGCTCCCGGATCGGGGGTCCCCAGGCTTTTCTCGGCCAGCGGGCGGGCGCGTCCCATCTTCGGCAGCATCTGCGCTGTCGCTTCGGCCGACCGGTCGGCGACCTCGGCTGCCCGGTCCCAGGCTGTCCGCAGGGACTTTCCGGAGCCGACCTGCTCGCTGAGCGCGTCGCTGAAGGGCAGCAGAACATCGAGGAGGGTCTTGTCCCCGAGGCTGGCCTTGCCGAATTCCATGATCTTCCGGCCCGCGTCGGCGATGCCCGCGGACACGGCGGCGGCGTCGGGGGGCAAATCGTTGCCCACGCGCGCACCGACCGCGTTCAGCGCCATGCCCCACAGCGCGCCCGATGTGCCGCCGGCCTTGTCCGCCCAGGCGTCGCCAGCCAGGCGCAGCAGCGTGCCGGCGCCGGCGCCGTCAGCCAAGGCTTGCCGCCCCGCCGCCGATGCCGCGGCGGCCCCGCGCTGCATCCCGATCCCGTGGTCCCCGTCGCCGGCGACCGAGTCGAGCCGGCCCAGTTCGGCGGCGTTGTCGTCCAGCACCGCTTTGACTGCCTCGAGGATGGCCTGGACGCCTTCGGCAGCCTGGCGCGAGGCAGCCGTGGCCGGTGGCAGTTCCTCGACGGCAGACTCCGCCTGCTCGCCGGCGGCATCACCCTGCTCCGCCTCATCCACGGCACCCTTGCGGTACGCCGGTGTGCTGGCCGGGGCGGTCCAGTACCGCTCCAGCTCCTCGTCGAGCCAGAACAACGTCAGCGACACCCCGGCCATCTGGAAGCTGGTGACCAGTTCCCCTACTTCGGGTTCGACGACGGTGAGGCCAACGTCGTCAAGCATCTGACGGATGCGCCGGTATACCACGAACAGTTCCTCCGACTTGACCGCGCCCAGCCCGTTGAGGATCAGCCCCACCCGGCCGCCGCGGACATCGCCGCCCGCCGCCACATCCTCGGGCAGGTCTGCCAGCAGCGTACTGACGAACAGCTCCGCCGCCTCGTCCGCGGTGGGCAGGTCCTGCTCGCTGATGCCGGGCTCGCCATGGATACCCAAACCTACGGCCATCTTGCCGGGCGGCACTGTGAAAAGAGGTTCGGACGAGCCCGGCAGCGTGCACCCGGCGAAGGCTACGCCGAAGGAGCGTGTGCGGTCGTTGGCCCGGGCGGCGACCCGAACCACCTCGTCGAGATCCGCGCCGGAGTCGGCGCAGGCTCCGGCCACCTTGAACACGGTCAGGTCGCCGGCGATGCCTCGCCGCTTGGCGGTCTCCGCCAACGGGGCGCTGGAAATATCGTCAGTCACCCTGACCGTACGCGCGGGGATCCCCTCGGCTTCCAGGCGCTCCTGTGCCTGGGTGAAGTTCAGGACGTCTCCGGCGTAATTGCCGTAGCTAAACAGCACGCCGCCGCCGGTGTGTGCGGCTTTGGCCACAGAATAGATCTGCTGGGCGGACGGTGAAGCAAAGATGTTTCCCATGGCCGCCCCGTGGGCCAGCCCCGGACCGACCAGGCCGGCGAAGGCGGGATAGTGCCCCGAACCGCCACCGACAACCACGGCCACATGGCCGTGGGGCGGCCGGCTGCTGCGGACCACGCCACCGGGTACCCGCCGGACCCATTGCGGGTAGGCGGCGACGAATCCCTCGGTCAGCTCATCGGTGAAATCCTCGGGATGGTTGAACAGGTAAGCCATGGGGAAGGTTCTCCTGGACCAAAGTGATAAGGGAGCGGGGCGGGCCGGCGGACGACCCGCCCCGCGGTGCCGCTATTCGCTGAGCGTGAATGCGGAGGTGTACTTGTCGGTGTTCTCCTTGGTGATCAGCGTGCAGTCGAAGGCCTGTTTCTCGGTGTCGGCGCCGGTCTTGCCCGTCTTCAGGTAGCTGTCGACTTCCTCCACGACCTTCTTGGAGAAATCCGCCACCGGCTGCAGGACCGTGTAGCCCATCGAGCCGGCCTTCACCGCATCGACGGCATCCGGGGAGCCGTCGAAGCCGCCGACCTTGACGGACTCCAGCTTGCCGGCCTCCTTCAGGGCCGCGATCGCGCCGAGTGCCATCTGGTCGTTGCCCGCAAGCACGCCCTGGATGTCAGGATGCGCCTGCAGCATCGACTGCATTTTGTCGTGGCCCTGCTTCTGGTCCCAGTTGGCCACCTGGGCGTCCGCCCGCTTCAGGTCCGGGTACTGGGACAGGACCGTGGCGTAGCCGTTGGACCGGGTGGCGGCGTTGTTGTCCGAGGGCGCGCCGAGCAGCTCGACGTAGGTTCCCTTGCCGCCCATGGCCTTGACGAATTCCTGCGCTCCGAGCGCGGCGCCCTGGGCATTGTCCGAGACGAGCTGGGCCTTGGCCAGGCCCTGCTGGTTGATCTCGGCGTTGACCAGGAAGACCGGGATGCCGGCGTCGGTGGCCTTCTGCACGGCACCGACGGATCCGTCTGCATTCGCCGGGTCCAGCACGATGGCAGCGGCTTTGTTGGTGATGGCGGTATCGATCAGATCGCTTTCGGCCTTGGTGTCGCCCTTGTGGGCGGTCACGTTGACCGTGTAACCGAGCTTCTCGCCCTCTTCCTTGACCACGTTCCCTTCGGTGGCCCAGTAAGGATTGGCGGGATCATTCACAATGGTGAAGATGAGGTTGCTGCCGCCCGCGCTGCCGGTGGCCTCTCCGGTGCTGCCGGTTTCCCCTCCCGTGTTACCGCAGCCGGTCAGCGCCGCAACGGTCAGGGCCGCAGCCAGTGCCGCGATCGCTTTCAGTTTCATGGACATACCTTTCCTCAGTGTCACGGTTTCGCAGTGTTGACGGCCGGTGGGGTACCGGAGGATCCGGGGCCGGCACCGGCCTGGCCTGGCGGCGGGGCGGATGGGGCCCCCGCGTTCTTGATTCGCTTGGAGCGGACCTCGATCCGGTTGAGCATGACGGCGATGACGATGACGGCGCCCTTGAAGACCATCTGCCAGTACTCCGAGACGCCGATGATCACCAGGCCGTCGGAGAGGAAGCCAATGACGAAAGCACCGAGCAGTGTGCCCCGGATATTGCCGCGGCCCCCGGAGAGGGCCGCGCCGCCGATGACCACGGCGGCGATGGCCGTCAGCTCGAAGGAGTTGCCGGCGGTCGGGTTGGCGGAGGTCAGTTCGGAGGCGATGATCACGCCGGCGATCGCAGCGCAGGTGCCGGAGGCAACGTAGATGCGGATCTGGACCTTCTTGACCGGAATGCCCGACAGTTCCGCGGCGCGTTGGTTGCCGCCGGAGGCGTACAGCCAGCGGCCGAAGGCGGTCCGGTTCAGCAGGAAGCTGCCGAGCAGGGCGATGACGATCATCACCATGACGCCCGTGGGGATGCCGAGGATCCGGTTGAAGCCCAGCAGGTCGAACCCGGTGTTCCCCAAGGCAGGGTCGCCGCGCAGGTTCGGGTAGGTCAGGCCGCCCGTGATCAGCAGCGCGGCGCCGCGGACAACGTACAGAGTTCCCAGCGTGGCGACGAACGGCGCGACCCCGGCCTTGGCCACCAGCATGCCGTTGACCCAGCCGACGAAGGCGCCGACGGCAAGTGCGCAGACGGCGCAGACCCACACCGCCGGGTAGAGGGTGACCTCCATGCCCGGCAGCTTGACGCCCTGCATCAGGAAGCCGGCGATCACCCCGGACAGGCCCACGGTGGACCCGACGGACAGGTCGATGCCGCCATTGAGGATCACCAGCAGCATGCCGATGGCCAGAATCGCGTAGACGGCGACGTGCGCCGACATCGTCAGCAGGTTATTGACGGTGAAATAGTTCGGCGACAGGAAGGAGAAGATGACGATGATGACGATGAGGGCGATAAACGCCCGTCCCTCCAGCAGTAGCTTGGGGATGTCGAGGCCGCCCGAGGGCCGCCGGGTCCTGGCCGGGGCGTCCGCTGACGTTGTTTGACTCATGTCCGGTTTCCGTTCATTTAGGCTGCGACAGCGGATTCGCCCGAAGCCGCCATGATTTGCTCTTTAGTGGTCGTTGCCGCATCAAACTCGGCGGAGATGCGGCCCTTGCTCAGCACAATGACCCGGTTCGCGATGCTCAGGCACTCACCGACTTCCGAGGTCGAGTACAGGACCGCCAGACCCTGTTCAGCCAACTCACTGAGCAGGCCGAATACCTCGGATTTGGCGCCGATGTCGATGCCGCGGCTGGGCTCGTCCAGCAGGATGACTTTGGGATTGGTGGCCAGCATCTTGCCGATGACGACCTTCTGCTGGTTGCCGCCGCTGAGTGAGCCGATGGCGGCGTTCGGGCCGGCGGTCTTGACCCGCACGTCCTTGATCATTTTCTGGATCAGGTCCTTCTCCTCCTGGCGGGAGAGCACCAGGCCCTTCAGGAATGTGCCCAGGCTTGCCAGCGACAGGTTCCGGCCGACCGACATGGTCTGTACCAGCCCGTCACGCTGCCGGTCCTCGGGGACGAGCCCGAGTCCCAGCGCGATGCGCTCGGAGATATTCAGCCCGGAGATGTCCTGGCCAAGGACCGTGAAGCTGCCTCCGACCAGCGGGACCCGCCCGGCCAGTGCCTCAAGCAGCTCCGTCCGTCCAGCCCCCATCAGCCCGTATATGCAGACGACTTCGCCGGCCCGCACATCGATGGAGACGCCGTTGACGGACAGCCGCTCCGGGTTGGCCGGGTCGGCAACCATGGCCTGGTCGATCCGCAGCGCCACCTCGCCGAAGTGTTCGGGGCTGGGCGGGCTGCCCAGATCGAAACCGCGGCCGACCATGTTGCCCACGATCCAGTCCAGGTCGACATCGGCGATCTCTGCCTGCGCCACGATCAGCCCGTCCCGCAGCACCACGGCATGGTCGGAGATCTCGATCGCCTCCTCGAGGTGGTGCGAGATGTAGACGATGGACACTCCTGCAGCCGTCAGGTCCCGTATGACCTTGAACAGGACTTCCACTTCCGAGGCGCTCAACGCGGACGTTGGCTCGTCCATGATCAGGATCCGCGCATCGACCGAGAGCGCGCGGGCGATTTCGACGATCTGCTGCTGGCCCAGCCGCAGATCGGACACTTTGGTGTCCGGGTCGATCGGCTCCTCAAGGCGCTCCATCAACTCCTTGGCGATCCTGCGCTCGGCGGCATAGTCGACCATGCCCGCCTTGCCGGTGATCTCCCGGCCCATGAAAATGTTGTCCCGCACGCTCAGGTTCGGGCTCAGGCTCAGCTCCTGGTGAATGATCGAGATCCCGCGGTCCCGGGCCTCCACGGTGTCGGCAAACTCCACCGGCTCTCCGCGCAGCTCCAGGCTGCCCGAGGTGGGCTGCTCGATACCGGAGAGGATCTTCATCAACGTGGACTTACCGGCCCCGTTCTCGCCGAATAGTGAGGTGACCCGGCCCTTGAGGACCTCGAAATCCACACCCTTGAGCGCCTGGGTGCCGCCGTAGCGCTTGGTCACGTTCTGTGCACGGAGAACGACCTCGTTCACGGCGCCTCTCCGATCTGCACGGGGGTGATGATGTAGGCGGACGGGTTGATCAGGCTGAACGCGCCGACCGCCGCGATTTTCTTGCCCGCCAGCGAGGCCGCATCAACCTTGGACAGCACCTGGTCCTTGACCTGCTTATTCAGTTCCGCGCCCACGTTCTGGTAATCGATCTGGTTCTTGAACTGGGAGAACTCCACCTTGCCCGTGGCGTCGCGGACCGCCGTGCCGTTGATGGCCGGACCCATCTGCAGCAGCACCTTGATATCGGACGGAACGCCTTCAACCTTGACCGGCAGCTGTCCATTGGCCTCCGGCTCTCCGGCGGTGCCGGTGAACTTAACCGAATAGACGGCGGGCGAGGAGCCGGAGACCACCCCGTACTTGTCGGCGGCGGCGTCGGGGTCGGCGGCAATCGCCTTCTGCACGACGGCCAGTTCAGTCGCCCGCTTGATGATGTCCGGCGCGATTTCCGAACTGAACTTTTCCTGGGCGTAGGACTCGGGGCTGAAGGTTCCCGGCACCGCCTCGGTTGCTTCCTTGCCCGTCAGGATCTTCGTGCTGAAGAACATCAGGATCAGCACGACCAAGACGACGGCGGCGGCAATCAGCCGACCGGGAGTGAAGACGGATTTCTTCGGCTTGCCGGGCCTTGGGGCTTCCGAGGCTGGCGTTCTCGTCTCTGTGCTCATCGCAGGACCTTGGATTCAGTGTCGTTAGGACGGATCTGCAGCTTGCGGCCGGAACCCTCGCGGAACATCTCCAGAGCCTTGGCGTAGTCGTCCAGTGTGAAGGAATGGCTGATCATCGGAACACTCCGGACGGCGCCGGCTTCGAACATTTCGACGGCCCGTCCGAAGGTGTTCAGCACCGCCATGGTGCCGACGATGTTAAGTTCGTCCCGGTAAACGCGGAACGGAGAGTAGGCGGCCTTCGCCTCAGCGGGCGCGACGCCAAAATGCTGGAAGGTGCCGCCGGCCTTGACCCGCGGCAGTCCGTCCTCAATGGCGCGGACCACCCCGGTGCAGTCGATGACCACGTCCCACTGGTCCCGGTCGGCCTCGTCCGCGCTGGTATAGACGTGCTCGATGCCCACCTCCTCGGCCGCCTCGCGGCGGGCCGGGCTCAGGTCGACGATTGTCACGCTGGCGGCGCCGGCCCGAGGAGCCAGCTGGGCCATGAGCAGCCCCATCGTCCCGGAGCCGTAGACCAGGTAGTGCTCACCCATCTTCCGGGGCAGGATGTCATAGCCGCGGATGGCGCAGGCCAGCGGCTCTACCAGGGCGGCCTGGTGCAGGTCGGTTTCAGGTTTGAGGCGGAAAACGTTGCTGACAGGTGCTTTGAGGTACTGTGCCGCGGCCCCGTCGCTGGCAACCACCCCGAGACCGTTCCAGCTTCGACACAGATTGCTCTTGCCGTTGAGGCAAAACTCGCACTCACCGCAGGTTGTGCTGGGATTGACCACCACGTGTTCCCCCACCGCCAGGCTGGTCACCTCGCTACCCACCTCGACCACCACGCCCGAGGCCTCGTGTCCGGGGATCAGCGGAAACACCGTCCCCTCGAATTCGCCGTCGAAGACATGGGTGTCGGTGCCGCAGATGCCTACGGCCGCCACCTGGATCACAACTTCGCGGGGGCCTGGGGCAGGGTCCGCGACATCGCGGAGGGCCAACTCTCCCGGGGCTTCAAAAACTATCGCTCGCATACAGATGACGCTCCCGTCCACAGGGCTAATCAGGTTCGGCACCCGCCGGCGGTGGTGTTGTTCCCGTCATTGGGGCATACAGCAGTCTGTTATTTTGTGACCTGCTCGTGTTATAAACATAAGGTAGCTGTGAGGTAAGTCACTGTCAATGGGTGCCATTCGAGCCGCTATCGCACAGAACGAGACTCGCGCCGCGGACTAATCTTGTAACCTAGGTCACAATTTCCGAGGAGGACCGATGTCCACCACCACTCCTGCACCCGAAGCCGCAGCCCAATCCGGGCTGCCCGAGACGATGGAGGCCGTGGTCTGCCACGGTCCGGAGAACTACACGCTTGAGCGGGTGCCAGTTCCGGTCCCCGGGCCGGGCGAGATGCTGATGAAGGTCGAGGCCGTCGGCGTTTGTGCCAGCGACCTGAAGTGCTATCACGGGGCGGCAAAGTTCTGGGGCGACGAGAACCGGCCGGCCTGGGCCCAAAAGGAAATTACTCCGGGGCACGAGTTTGCCGGCATCATCATTCGGGCCGACGACGAGGCCACCGCCCACCACGGCGTGGACGTCGGCGACCGCGTCACCTGCGAACAGATCGTCCCCTGCGGGCAGTGCCGCTATTGCGTACGGGGCGAGTACTGGATGTGCGGGCCGCACGACATGTTCGGCTTCCGGAACTACCACGGCGGCATGGCCGAGTATCTCGTAGTGCCCAAAATCGCACGTCCACACCGGATCTCGAAGGACCTACCGGCCCACCACGCAGCCTTCGCCGAACCGCTTTCCTGCTCCCTGCACGCCGTCGAGCGCGCCGGCATCACCTTCGACGACATCGTCGTCATCGCCGGCTGCGGCCCTATCGGCCTGGGCATGGTCGCCGGCGCCAGGGCCAAGGCGGCGCTGACAGTGGTGGCGCTGGACATGTCCGACGACAAACTGGCGCTGGCCCGCAAATGTGGCGCCGACGTCACCATCAATGTGGGCAAGCAGGACGCGGTGCAGTTGATCAAGGACATGACCGACGGCTACGGCGCCGACGTCTACATCGAGGGCACCGGCCACCCCTCGGCAGTCGGCCAGGGCCTGAACCTGCTGCGCAAGCTCGGCCGGTATGTGGAGTATTCGGTGTTCGGTTCCGACGTCACGGTCGACTGGTCAATCATCAGCGACGACAAGGAACTGGACGTGCGCGGCGCCCATCTGGGGCCACACTGCTGGCCCGCTGCAATCAAGATGCTCGAAGCCGGCATCCTGCCGATGAACGAGATCTGCACCGACCAGTTCTTACTCAAGGACTTCCAGGCGGCCTTGGACCTGGTCGCCGACACCGCCGGCGCCTCCGTCAAAGTCTCCATCCTGCCCGGCCGCACTCCAGAGTGACGGCACCGGACATGCGGGAAGTGCCCGAGAGAGGGGTGGCGCCGCCGCTCCCCACCATCAGAGGGAACGGCATTGCGGATGGCCCCTGCCGCCCCGGCGCATCCGCAAGGCCGCGTCCCCGCGTTGCGGATGGGCGCTGCCTCGGCGGGCAGATAGCAGGAAAGGCAGGCCCTTCGGCTCTGAGAGCCGCCGACCTGCCTTTTCCTTTGGTAGCGGTGCCGGGACTCGATCCCGGGACCTCACGATTATGAGTCGTGCGCTCTAACCAGCTGAGCTACACCGCCACGAATGGGAACGCCCGCGCTGCGCCTTTCGACACAGACGCGGGCTCCGCCATTCAGAGCCCCCCACCGGAATCGATCCGGTGACCTCGTTCTTACCAAGAACGCGCTCTACCACTGAGCTAGGGGGGCAACGGAGAAATACATTACCAGCAGATTCGGTCAGAGTGAAATCGAAATGGCCTGTTTGTGTCCAGCCCCACATAAACCGGCTCCAGCCAGCGTTTTTGCGGCTTGGCGCGGGCCCTGGAGACGCTCCTCGCTCCGCGCCGGTCCGGAACGCCCCGGTCCCGCAATCCAGGCGGCGGATCGGGTCATGCCGTGAGATTGCGCACAAAAGCGGGAGGCACCCGCAGCCTGCCTGGCTGCGGGTGCCTCCCGAAAGGGGCCAGCTGGAGCGCTGGGCCGTGTTCCTAGTAGCTGGTGTGCCGCGGCTTCCGTGCGCCGGCTCCGTGGCCGAAACGGGACTCCCCGCGGTCCCCGCGGTCCTTGCCGAAGCCGCGCTCGCCGTCGTACTTCTTCTTGTAACCGCCGCGGTCGCCATCAAACTTCTTCTTGAACCCGCGGTCGCCGTAGCCGCCACGGCTGCCGGCGAAATCCTCGCGGTCGCGGCGCGGCTTGCGGCCGGAGTCGAGCTCGAGGTGGATGAGCTCTCCGCCGATCCGGGTCCTGGACAGGGCGCGGAGCTGGTCCTGGGACAGGTCGGAGGGCAGCTCGACCAGAGAGTGGTCGCTGCGGATGTCGATGCCGCCGATCTGGGCGGAGGTCAGGCCGCCCTCGTTCGCCAGGGCGCCGACGATGGAGCCGGGCATAACCCGCTGCCGGCGGCCGACGGCAATCCGGTAGGTGGCGTTGCCCTCGGTCAGCGGGCGGCTGGGCCCGCGGGAGCCGAAGCCGTCCTTCTTGCCGTTGGCCAGGCGCGCCTGCTTGGCGGGCGGCGCCGGCAGTTCCTCCATCAGCAGCGGACGTCCGCCCTGGGCCATGTGCGCCAGCGCGGCGGCGATCTCCACGGCGGTCACGTCGTGGTCGGCCTCGTACTTCGCCACGAGCTCACGGAAGACGCTCAGGTCCTCGGACTCCAGCGTTTCGGTGATCCGGCCGGCGAACTTCTCGAGCCGGTTGGCGTTGACGGAGTCGACGGTCGGCAGGTGCATCAGCTCCACGCTCTGCCGGGTGGCCTTCTCGATGGCGCGCAGCAGGTACTTCTCGCGCGGGGTCATGAAGAGGATGGCGTCGCCGGTGCGGCCGGCGCGGCCGGTGCGGCCGATCCGGTGGACGTAGGACTCCGTGTCATGCGGGATGTCGTAGTTGATGACGTGGCTGATCCGCTCGACATCCAGGCCGCGGGCGGCGACGTCGGTGGCCACCAGGATGTCCACCTTGCCTTCGCGCAGCGCTTCCACGGTGCGTTCACGCTGCTGCTGCGGGATGTCGCCGTTGATGGCGGCGGCGGTGAAGCCGCGGGCCTTGAGCTTGTCCGCCAGATCCTCGGTGGCCATCTTGGTGCGGACGAAGGCGATCACGCCGTCGAACTCTTCGGTCTCCAGGATCCGCGTCATCGCGTCGAGCTTGTGGGCGCCCATGACCTGGACGTAGCGCTGGCGGATATTGGAGCCGGTCGACGTCTTGGACTTGACCGAGATCTCGGCCGGATCCTTCAGGTACTTCTTGGCGATCCGTCGGATGGCGCTCGGCATGGTGGCCGAGAACAGGGCAACCTGCTTCTCCTCGGGGGTCTTCGAGAGAATCTGGTCTACCTCTTCGGCGAAGCCCATGCGCAGCATTTCGTCGGCCTCGTCCAGCACCATGTACTGGAGTTCGGACAGGTCCAGCGAGCCCTTTTCGATGTGGTCGATGACGCGGCCCGGGGTGCCGACGACGACCTGGGCGCCGCGGCGCAGGCCGGCCAGCTGGGGGCCGTAGGCGGAGCCGCCGTAGACCGGGAGGACGGTGAAGTCCTCCATGTGGGCGGCGTAGGAGGAGAAGGCCTCGGCAACCTGCAGCGCGAGTTCGCGGGTCGGCGCGAGCACCAGGATCTGGGTCTTCTTGGTGGCGGGCAGTTCGGCCATCCGGGACAGGGCCGGGATGGCGAAGGCTGCGGTCTTGCCGGTGCCGGTCTGGGCCAGCCCGACGACGTCACGGCCTTCCAGCAGGACCGGAATGGTCGCGGCCTGGATGGGCGACGGCTTCTCGTAGCCGACGTCGGTCAGGGCCGCCAGGACACGGCCGTCAAGGCCGAGGTCGGTGAAGAGTACGGTTTCTTCCTCGGGTGCAGCCTGGGCCGGCGCAGCGGCTTCGGTTTCGGACACGGTGGAGGTGGGATTTTCGGACACGAAGGTTCCTCATATTCATTTCGGGGAACGGAAGCCACGCAAAGCATGGCCGTCTCAAGGAGACGGCGACGTCCTGGGAGGCTCATTGACACAAGTCCGGCGCTGTTGCAATCCCGCGGCAGGACTTTCCGTCACAGCTGCTGGCCGCCTCCCGGCGGTCTGTATGACGCTTTCGACAGCCGGCGCTCCCAAAATGAAACTGTCCGCAATAGCTGCGGACCCAACACACCAATCAGACGCGACGCGCCGAAGTAAGGGAATACCGGAGTGGGGGATGTATCCAGTGTACGGCATCCGCGCCGGCTGCAGGTCCGCGCAAGTACGACGGCGGCGGTGAGCTTGGGCACAGGTGCCCGCCGGGCAGCAGGCGGCGGCAGGCAGGCGGATGGACCCGCTGGCGGCGTGGGGACGCCTCCCCGGTCAAAGCCCGTCCAGGGTGTCCTCGGCCCACTCGATCCAGGCCTGCTCGAAGACGATGCCGGCCTCCAGCACCGCGCGCTGCAGGCGGCTGCCGCGCCCGGTGTCGCCGGCTCGGCTCGTGCTGCCGGTGCGGCCCGGCGGGAAGGTCCGTTCCTTCAGGTCGAGGTAGGTCCTGAGCTGGCGGCGGTGGAGCTCAACATGCCGGCGCAGTTCGGGCCCGATGTCGGGTGCGCCCAGGACGGCGGAGGCCCGGAGGCGGATCATCAGTTCCTCGCGCACCGGCCGCGGATCCTGCTGCCGTCCGGTCCAGTCCGCCAGTTCCGACCGGCCGGCAGGCAGGACCTCGTAGTCCTTGGCGCGGCCGCGGGAGGAGCCCCGGCCGGTGGAGCGGACCATGCCGTCGCGCTCCAGGACGCCCAGTTCACGGTAGATCTGCTGGTGCGTCGCCGGCCAGAAGAAGCCGAAGGAACGGTCGAAGCGCCGCGCCAGCTCCGCCCCGGACCCGGGCTTCTCCAGCAGCGCCGTCAGGATGGCGTGGCGCAGCGACATCAGATCACCGCGGCCAGCCGGACCGCCTGGTCGATGGCGCGTTTGGCGTCCAGCTCGACGGCCACGTCCGCGCCGCCAATCAGGTGGACCCTAAAGCCCGCGGATTCGAGGTCCGGCAACAGCTCGCGGCGGGGTTCCTGGCCGGTGCAGAGCACCACTGTGTCCACGGCGAGCACCCGCTCCGTGCCCTCGACGCTGAAGTGGAGTCCGGCGTCGTCGATCCTCCGGTAGGTCACGCCGGGGATCATGGTGACGCCCTTTTCCTTCAGCTCCGTCCGGTGGATCCACCCCGTGGTCTTGCCCAGGCCGGCGCCGATCTTGCTGCTCTTCCGCTGCAGCAGGTAGGCCGTCCGCGCCGCTGGCCGCGGCCGGCAGCGGGACAGGCCGCCGGCAGCGGCGTACTGCGCGTCGATCCCCCACTGCACGCGGAAGAGCTCCGGATCCAGCGCCTCGCTGGGGCCGGCCTCGGTGAGGAAGTGCGCGACGTCGAAGCCGATGCCGCCGGCACCGAGGATGGCTACGGTGGCGCCGACCGGCTTCCTGCCCTGCAGCACGTCGAGGTAGCCCAGCACGGAGGGATGGTCCAGCCCCTCGATCTCCGGCACCCGCGGCAGCACGCCCGTGGCCAGGACGACCTCGCCGAATCCCTCGGCCTGGAGCGCCCCGGCCGTCGCACGCGTCCCCAGCCGCACGTCGATCCCGCCCAGTTCCAGCTGCCGCCGGAAATACCGCAGCGTCTCGCGGAACTCTTCCTTCCCGGGGATCCGCGCGGCCAGGTTGAACTGCCCGCCGATCCTGTCCGCCGCTTCGAAGAGCGTGACGCGGTGCCCGCGCTCGGCGGCGGCGAGCGCGAAACCCAGGCCTGCCGGCCCGGCGCCCACCACGGCGAGCCGCTTCTTCTCCTCGGCCGGCCGCAGGAATAGCTCGGTTTCGTGTCCGGCGCGCGGGTTCACCAGGCAGGAGCTCACCTTGCCGGCGAACGTGTGGTCCAGGCAGGCCTGGTTGCAGGCGATGCACGTATTGATTTCGTCGGCCACGCCGCGGGAAGCCTTGAGCACGAATGCCGGGTCCGCCAGCAGCGGCCGCGCCATCGAGACCATGTCCGCGCAGCCGTCGGCCAGCACCTGCTCCGCGGTCTCGGGGGTGTTGATCCGGTTGGTCGCGATCAGGGGAAGACCGGTCCGTCCCATGAGCTGCTTGGTGACCCAGGCGAAGCCGGCCCGCGGTACCGACGTGGCGATCGTGGGAATGCGCGCCTCGTGCCAGCCGATGCCCGTGTTGATCAGCGTGGCCCCCGCCGCCTCGACGCCTTGCGCCAGCTCGATGACCTCGGCCAGCGAGGAACCGCCCTCGACCAGGTCCAGCATGGACAAGCGGTAGATGAGGATGAAGTTTGGCCCTACCCGCTCCCGGGTCCGGCGCACGATCTCGAGGGGGAAACGGATGCGGCTGCCGTAGTCCCCGCCCCAGCCGTCCGCGCGCCGGTTCGTCCGGGCCGTGATGAACTCATTGACCAGGTAGCCCTCGCTGCCCATGATCTCCACGCCGTCGTACCCGGCCGACTGCGCCAGCCGCGCGGCATTGGCAAAGTCCTCGATGGTCTGCTCGATCTCTGCGGCGTCCAGTTCCCTCGGCACGAAAGGACTGATCGGGGCCTGCTCCGCGCTGGGGGCCACCAGGTCCGGATGGGCGGCGTAGCGCCCGGCGTGCAGCAGCTGGAGGGCGATCCTGCCGCCGGCCGCATGCACCGCTTCGGTGACCGTCCGGTGCTCCGTGGCCTCTTCCGGGGTGGACAGCATGGCGGCGCCGGGAGCCAACCTTCCCGCCTCGTTCGGCGAGAAGCCGCCGGTGACAATCAGGCCGACCCCGCCGCGCACGCGTTCCGCATAGAACGCGGCAAGCCTCTCGAATCCGCCGGGCCGTTCCTCCAGGCCCGTGTGCATGGAACCCATCAGCACCCGGTTGGGCAGCGTGGTGAAGCCTAGGTCGAGGGGTTCCAGCAGGCGGGGATACGGACCGGTCACACTGCGCTCCTTTGCACAACAAGTTGCATAAACGCTATGCCACGGCCCCTCAGGTGGCAAGAGCCGCGGCGGTTACGGCGCCGTCGCCGGAGCCCCGGCCTTCGCCCGCTTCAGCGCCCGGCGCACGGCCCGGACAACGTTGCCGCCCAGAGTGATTTCGCCGTCGTTCTCCGACTGCAGCAGCGCCCGCGCCTGCTCAAGGTCCAGCCCGCCGGAGACGTCCGCCACGGTCACCCCGTGCGTCGGACGGTAGAGCACCTCGATGCAGCCCCCGGCGGCGATCGCTCCGGCCGCATCCACCTTCAGGTAGGCCCCGGGCAGGCCCCTGGCCAGGAAGCGCTTGGCCCATTGCGGCTGGTCCATGTGCCGGCCGAAGGTGGCGCACGGGATGCGCGGCATGGTGACCGTCACCGTCACGGCCCCGCCGATCCGCCACCGCTCCCCCACCAGCGCACCGCTGACCGGCAGCCCCTCGGTCCGCAGGTTCTCGCCGAAGAGTCCGGCGGGAATGTCCCGGCCCAGCTCCACGGCCCACTGTGCGGCGTCTTCGGCGGCGTAGGCGTAGAGCGCCTTCAGTTCCCCGCCGTGGTTCTTCCTGTCGGCCTGGACGTCCCCGCGCAGCCCGAGCTCGTGGACCGCCACCGGCCCGGCCACGGGACGCTTATCGATCGCGGTGATTCCCACCTTGCTCGCGTCGGGTTTGAGCGCGTGGACGCGGCAGACGGCGAGCAGGGTTCCGTGAGTCATGAGGTCAAGTCTAGGTACGACGACGGCCGCCCGCCTTTCGTGCAGAAGGCGGGCGGCCGTCGTCGTTGGTTTGGGTCAGCAGGCGGACGCTTAGAGTCCGGCGAATGCCTGCTCGAGGTCGGCGATCAGGTCCTCGACGTCCTCGATGCCCACCGAGAGCCGGATCAGGTTCTCCGGCACGGCCAGCTCGGTGCCCTTCACGGACGCATGCGTCATCTGGGACGGGTAGTTGACCAGCGACTCGATGCCGCCGAGGGACTCGGCCAGCGTGAAGACGCGGGTCGATTCGGCGATCTTGCGGGCGGCGGCCTCTCCGCCGTTGAATGACACGGACACCATTCCGCCGAAGCGGCGCATCTGCTTCTTGGCCAGCTCGTGGCCCGGGTGGTCCGGCAGGCCCGGGTAGTAGACGGCTTCCACCTCGGGGCGGCCCTGCAGCCATTCGGCGACGGCCTGGGCATTGGACGAGTGCCGGTCCATGCGGACGCCGAGGGTCTTGAGGCCGCGCGTGGTCAGGAACGCGTCGAGCGGGCCGGAAACGGCGCCCACCGCGAACTGGACGAAGCCGACCTTCTCGGCGAGTTCGTCGTCGTTCAGTGCCACGGCGCCGCCGATCACGTCCGAGTGGCCGCCGATGTACTTGGTGGTGGAGTGCACCACGATGTCCGCGCCGAAGGCCAGAGGATTCTGCAGGTACGGCGATGCGAAGGTGTTGTCCACGACCAGCAGCGCTCCGGCCTCGTGGGCCACCTCGGCCAGGGCTTCGATGTCCGTGACCTTCATCATCGGGTTGGAGGGGGTTTCCACCCATACGAAGCGGGTCTTGTTGGCCTTCACCGCTTCGGCCACGCGAGCCTGGTCCGCCATGTCGACGACGGTGTGGCCAATGCCCCACGGGCCGAGCACGCGGTTGATCAGGCGGTACGTTCCGCCGTAGGCATCGTTGCCCAGCACGATGTGGTCGCCCGGCGCCATCAGCGCGCGGATCAAGCCGTCTTCCGCGGCGAGGCCGGAGGAGAAGGAGTAGGAGTACTTGGCCCCCTCAAGGGCGGCCAGCTGCTCCTGGAGCGCATCGCGGGTGGGGTTGGTGCCGCGGCCGTACTCGTAGCCCTCGCGCAGTCCGCCGATTCCGTCCTGGGCATAGGTGGAGCTGAAGTGGACGGGCGGGACGACCGCGCCGGTGCGCGGTTCGAAGGCCTGTCCGGCGTGGATGGCACGGGTATTGAAGCCGCCGGTGTTCTCTGCAGTCATGTGGTCCTCTTCCTTCAGCTCGTCAGATAGGTCAGCAGGTCGTGGCGGGTCAGCACGCCCACCGGTGCGCCCTCGAGGGTCACGAGCAGCGCGTTGGCGGTCTGCAGCTTTTCCCGCGCGGCCGACAGCGAATCGAGGGCGCCGATGAGCGGCATGGTCGCTCCCATGTGGTCCCCGATCTTGTCCGTCAGCTTGGCTTCGCCCTTGAACAGCTGGGCGGTCAGCGTGCGCTCGTCCACGGAGCCGAGCACCTCGCCCATCACCACCGGCGGTTCCTGCGAGAACACCGGCAGCGTGGAAACGCCGTATTCATTCATGATCCCGACGACGTCGCGGACGGACTCGGTCGGGTGGGTGTGGACCAGTTCCGGCATCCGGCCGTCCTTGCCCTTGAGGATCTCGCCGACCGTGGCCTCCTCGCCCGCGGCGATGAAGCCGTAGGAGCGCATCCACTCGTCATTGAAGATCTTGGCCAGGTAGCCGCGGCCGGAATCCGGCAGGATCACCACGACGACGTCGTCCGGGCCCAGGTCCTTGGCCACGCGCAGCGCCGCCACCACGGCCATGCCGGAGGAGCCGCCCACGAGCAGCCCTTCCTCCTTGGCCAGCCGGCGGGTCATCGCGAAGGACTCCGCATCGTTGACGGCCAGAACGTCGTCCGGCACGGACTTGTCGTAGTTGCCCGGCCACATGTCCTCGCCGACGCCTTCGACGAAGTAGGGACGTCCGCTGCCGCCGGAGTAGACGGAGCCTTCCGGGTCCGCGCCGATGACCTTCACAGGGCCGGAGGGGCGGTCCGCCGAGACTTCCTTCAGGTACCGGCCGGTTCCGGTGATGGTCCCGCCCGTGCCGGCGCCGATCACCACGTGGGTGACCTGGCCGTCGGTGTCGCGCCAGATCTCCGGTCCGGTGGTCTCGTAGTGGCTCTGCGGTGCAGCGGGGTTGGAGAACTGGTCCGGCTTGTAACCGCCGTCGATCTCGCGCACCAGGCGGTCCGAGACACCGTAGTAGGACTCCGGGCTGTCCGGGGCTACCGACGTCGGCGTCACCACGACTTCGGCCCCATAGGCCTTGAGCACGTCCCGCTTCTCCACCCCGACTTTGTCCGGCGTGACGAAGATGGACTTGTAGCCCTTCTGCTGCGCCACCAGGGCCAGGCCGACGCCGGTGTTGCCGCTGGTCGGTTCGATCACGGTGCCGCCGGGCTTGAGCCGGCCGTCCTGCTCGGCCGCTTCCAGCATCTTGACCGCGATCCGGTCCTTGATGGAGCCGCCGGGGTTGAAGTATTCAACCTTCGCCAGGACGGTGGCGGCGATCCCCTCGGTCACTTTGTTGAGTTTGACCAGCGGGGTGTTTCCGATCAGGTCCAGGACAGAATTGGCATACTTCATGCGCCCAAATCTACCGTTCCCCCCAACGGCACTCATAGCCGGCGCTAAGAAAGCTTCACATCCGAGGCGGCCGCCGCGGACCTCGGATCGTGCGACGATTAAGCCATGCCCCCGCTGACCGCCTCCGCCGCCCCGCGCGCCGATGCGGTCGCCGATATCACCCTCCCGGCGGACTATGACCTAGCCGGAACCCTGGGTGTCCTGGCCCGCGGCAAGCAGGACCCGACCATCCGGTTCACCCACGACGGCGTGTGGCTGGCGTACGCAGCGGCCGAGGGTCTGGTGTCGCTGCGGTTAACGGCCCGGCGCGGCCCGCACGGCACCACAGTCCACGCCAGGCTGTGGGGCCCCGGGGCGGCTTCCGCGCTGGCCGGGCTCCCCCGCCTGCTCGGCGTCGAAGACGACTGGAGCGCCTTCGACGATCCGGGCTTCCAGGCCACCCTCCCGCCGCTCGTGTCCCGCCCGCGCCGGCTGCATCCCGGGCTGCGGCTGCCCGCCACCGGCCGGATGGTCGACGCGCTGGTGCCCGCCGTCCTCGAACAGAAGATCACGACGATCGAGGCCCGCTACTCGTGGCGCTATCTGGTCAGCCGGCACGGTTCGCCCGCTCCCGGTCCCGCCCCCGCGGGCCTTAAGGCGGCCCCTTCCCCCGAGCAGTGGCGACGGATCCCTTCGTGGGAATGGCATCGCGCCGGCGTGGATTCAAAGCGTTCGGGCACCATCCTGCGCGTCTGCGGCGCGGCCTCCGGGCTGGAACGCCTGGCCGCCGCGGAACCGGGAGACGGACTGGCCGCCAAGCTGTGCTCGGTTCCCGGGATCGGCCCTTGGACCGCCGCCGAGACGACCCAGCGCACCCACGGCGATCCGGACTCGGTCTCGGTCGGCGACTTCCATCTGGCCGCGTTCGTCGGCTACGCCCTGACCGGACGCAAGACGGACGACGCCGGCATGCTGGAACTGCTGGAGCCGTGGCGCGGACACCGCCAGCGCGTGGTGCGGATGCTCGTGCTCAGCGGCTTCCGCAAGCCGGCCTTCGGACCGCGGCTGGCTCCGCAGGACCACCGCTTCCATTAGTTCGCGGCCGGACCGGCGCGCAGCCGCCCGGCGGCCGCCTCCCGCATCTCGCCCTTCCGGATTTTGCCGGAGACGGTCATCGGGAACTCCCGGTAAATCTCCACATACTTCGGGATTTTGTAGTGGGCCAGCCGGCCCCGGCAGAACCGGTCGATATCCGGGGCGGTCAGCTCCGCCGCTCCCGGCTTGAGGATGATGCAGGCCAGCAGCTCCTCACCGTACCTCTCGTCCGGGACGCCGATGACCTGGACGTCCTGGATGTCCGGGTGGGTGTAGAGGAAGCCCTCGATTTCGCGGGGATAGATGTTCTCGCCCCCGCGGATGACCATGTCCTTGATCCGGCCTTCGATGGTGATATAGCCGTCCTCGTCCATGCTCGCGAGATCCCCGGTATGCATCCAGCCGTCGGGGTCGACGGCCTCGGCGGTCTTGTCCGGATCGTTCCAGTAGCCCTGCATGACGCTGTAGCCGCGGGTGTGCAGTTCACCGATCACGCCACGCTCCACGGTTCTGCCGGTCGAAGGGTCAACGACCCGGTTCTCCAGGTGCGGCATGGTCCGCCCGACCGTTGAGGTACGCCGCTCGATGCTGTCCTCGCTGCGTCATGGTCGAGACCGGCGAGGTTTCGGTCATCCCGTAGCAGATGGCAACCTCCGCCATGTGCATGTCATTGATGACTCGCTTCATGATCTCCACCGGGCACGGCGAACCGGCCATGACGCCCGTGCGCAGGGTCGAGAGATCGTAGCCCGCGAAGTCCTGCAGCGAGAGTTCGGCGATGAACATCGTCGGCACGCCGTAGAGGGAGGTGCCGCCGTGGTCCTGGACGGCCTGCAGGGTTTCCGCCGGGGCGAAGCTGCGGCCGGGAAGGATGGCGGCGGCCCCGTGCGAGTAGATGTTCAGGTTGCCAATCACCATGCCGAAGCAGTGGTAGAACGGCACCGGCAGCACCACCCGGTCCTCGGGCGTGTACCCGAGCAGCTCGCCGATGGAATAACCGTTGTTCAGGATGTTCCGATGGGTCAGGGTCGCGCCCTTGGGGAAGCCGGTCGTCCCGGAGGTGTACTGCAGGTTGATCGGGTCGTCCGGCGCGAGCCCGGCCATCCGCTCCCGCAGGGCCTGTTCGGGAACCACCTCTGCGGCGCCGGCCACCCGGACAAGGTCCGTTTCCCCGGCACCTGCCGCACCGCCGTCGTTGGTGATGACCACGATTTGGGTCAGGTCCGGGCAGGACGCAAGCACAGCGCGCGCCATGCCGACGTAGTCGCTGCGGCTGTCCGACGGCGCGGTGATGAGCATCCGCATTTCGCACTGCCGGACAACGAACTCCAGCTCATGCAGGCGGTAGGCCGGATTGACGTTGACCAGGATCGCCCCGATCTTGGCCGTGGCGTACTGCACCAGCGTTCACTCGGCACAGTTCGGCGACCAGATGCCGACCCGGTCCCCGGCCTCGATGCCTGATGCCATCAGGCCGCGGCTGAGGGGCTATTGCTCCTGCTATTCTGCCTTGCCCTGGGCTGCCTCGGCCTGCTGCGCGGCGATCTGGGCGTGGACTTCCTTCATATCCAGTCCCTTGACCGCGTCGACGAGCTCGCCGAACTGCGTGGAGTTCAGTGCGCCGGGCTGGGAGAAGACCAGCACCTTCTCGCGGAAGGCCATCAGGGTAGGGATAGAGGTGATGCCGGCCGCCGCGGCGAGACTCTGTTCGGCTTCGGTATCGACCTTGGCGAAGACAACGTCCTCGTGCTGCTGCGAGACGGAATCGTAGACGGGGGCGAACTGCTTGCAGGGGCCGCACCAGTCGGCCCAGAAATCGACAAAGACGATGTCGTTCTCTTCGATGGTCTGCGGGAACTGGGCCTCGGTGATATTGATCGTTGCCATGTCCCCCACGGTATCGGTACACGGTCGATGTGTCGCCCCTGTTCGCTCACCGCATGAGCGCTATCCACAGGCGCGAGATGATGCCTTCCCGCGGCGACGCTGTCGTCCCTAGGGTCGGAACCAGACGATGCCGCGGCCCTGCCGCACCAGGGAGGCATTACAAGGAGGCACCATTGGAACGCCAAACGGCACTGGTCATCACCGCGGGGCTCCCCCTCGAATCCGCCATCCGCCAAAGCATGCGGCTGGTTGACGGCCTCCTGGAAGGCCTGCCCTACGCCCACGATTCCTCGAGGACCGAACTCTACGCGGCCGGAATGGCGGGCACGCTTCGGGCCAAGCTGGCCCTGCCGCGGAGGCTGCCCGGAGCCGATCCATTCGGCACGTCGTCCGGACCGCTGCGCTTCATCTGGTCCGGCGGGACATGGTTCACCCCGGGCAGCTGCCCGCCCGCGCCCCGTGACGACAACGGGGCGACGGCCTGGCAGTGGCTGCACTTCAACGCCCTGCACCGGATCCCGCCGGACTCGGCCTGTTTCCTCTGGGACATCTATCCGCTCGAGCCGGCCGACGCCGCGTAGCGGCCCGGCGGCCGATCACGGATTCACGAGCTCCCGGATTGGACGGATACTCAGCGCCGGTCCGCCGGCCGCGGGTCCCTGGGCTGCTCGGGCTCGGCAGGCTCCGGCGGCGGGGCTTGGGACAGGATGGCCGGTTCGCTGACCGCAGAGTCGCAGTCAACCTGCGCGGGGGCGGGCTCTTCCGCCTCTTCCTGCTTCTTGCTGTCCTTTTCGTCCTTGTCCTTCTCGTCCTCGTCCTTCTCGTCCTCGTCGGCCTTCCGGTCTTCGGCCTGTTGGCGGGCCTTCTCCGCGGCGTCGCGGTTGTCGGCCTCGCACTGGTCCAGAGCGTTCTCGTAGCGGTTGCGGGCATTGTCCTGGTTCACGAAGAACAGCGAGCGCTCCGCCAGCTTGGCCTGGTAGGCGTCGTAGGCCACCCAGAAGTCCGCCCAGTCCTCGCCGATCGCGTCCCAGGCCTTATTGACCTTGGCCACATCCGCGGCGTAGTCCTTGTACTCCGCCGCCTCATCCACGTAGCGGTCGTAGGCTTCCCAGTAGTCAAGCACGTCCTGCTGCCACCGGACGGTTCCATCCGCCAGCTTGTCCTTGGCCGCCTGGCGGCGTTTGGCGTTAGCCTGTTCCGCGGCCTGGGCGTCGAAAACCACCGGGCTCATTCCGGTGAAGGCCCAGCCGCAGCCCGGCCCGGTCTTGTCCTCGGCGAGCACGGCGACGTCGGCCTGCGTCACGGGATCCTCGTCCGGGCTGGCAGGCGTCTTCGGAACCTCCATCCGGTCCGGCATGGGCGGCCAGACCGGGTAAACCGGCTCGGCGGCCGGTCGGGCGCGCTGGATCTTGATCTTGGGACCCGGCAGGCCGACGGCTTCCGCCTCCGCGTCCTCCGACAGCCGGGGAAGCGGAAGGTCCCGCACGGAGACCTTCTGCTCGACGGTGTAGGGCTTGTATCCCTCGGTCGACCAGGGCGAACGGCGGGCATCGCCTGCTGTGGACTGCTGATCGGCGCAGACCCCTTCCAGCCGGTCCGCGAGGTGCCGGTCGAATTCCCGCGCGGCCTCGGAGAGCGGGGCTCCTTCCGCTCCGGAAATGAACACCAGCACGTCGCCGCGGCGGAAGGCCACCACCTGCGCGGAGTTGAATCCTTCGTAGGTCAGGACCCGGTGCGCCTCAACCCCGGGCTTCTTGCCGTCGAAGGCCCTGGACCGGACTGCGACGCTTCCCCCGGCGCACGAGTCCGCATCGTCGATCAAGGCATCCATGACCTCGGCGCCCAGACCCGCGGAGTAAGCCGTGGCCACGACTTGGATCCGCTGGCGGTCGACGCTGAACAGGCGCGACATCGCCACCGCCGGAGCGGTCCCTTCGGGCGGGCAGGAGAACGGCAGGGGCTGCGTGGCCGCACGCTGGACGCTGCCGCCGGTCTTCCAGCCCTTGGGCGCCTTCTCCAGTGCTCCGGCCAGCGACTCCTCGGCCGGGACATCCCGGATCTTGGCCGCCACCGGTTCCGGCGCCTTCTCCACGGCCGTCGCCTGCTCCGTCGGCTCCGGCTCGGAGCCGACCAAAGGGGCGCCGGCCAGGTGCAGGGCGAACAGGCCGGTTCCGGTCACCAGTGACAGGCTCAAGGCTCCGGCGGCGAGCGCCATGCCGGGGCGCTTCTCGAAGACTGACATAGCGGATCTCCCCTATCCCTTGTCCGGTACGGTGATCGCGGTGTCGCTGCCGTCGCTCAGCGTGATCGACACTTCCTGGCGGTACCGCAGCGATCCCCCGGCGCGCGGGGTCTGCGCCACGACCACGCCCGGCGGCTGGAGCGGATTGGGTTTGGCGGTTTCCTCGTTTACCACCGGCGTCAGGTTGTTCCGCAGCAGCACGGTGATAGCCTCATCCACCCTCATGCCCCGGACATCGGGAATGGACTTCTCGGTCTGCATCCCGAGGCCGACGGAGGCTGCGTCCGGAAGCGGCTCCGCGGACCTTCCCTTCAAGGCACCTTCCATGGTCGCTTTCCAGACCGGACCGGCCACCTCCGAGCCCGTCAGGTCGTAGTAGGTGGTGTCGTAGGCATCGACCTTGTCGAGCGGGTACTGCCCGCCGCCCCGGGGGTCCCCGAGCCAGACCGCGGTGGAGAGCTGAGGCGTGAGGCCCACGATCCAGTTGGCCGAAAAATCGTTGGTCGTGCCAGTCTTGGCGCCGGCCTCGCGGCCCTTGAGCTTGCCCAGGCCGCTGAGGGTGCCGCCGGACTTGAACGGTTCCTTCAGCGCGTCCGCCACGGTATCCGCCACGCCCGGATCGATCCCCTGGTGGCAGTCGGTGTCCGGAACCGGGAGTTCCTCGCCGTTGTCGGTGCGGACGGCCTTGGTGATGGTCACGGGATTGCACACGACACCGCCGCTGACGAAGGAGGCGTAGGCATTGGCCATTTCCAGCGGCGACACTTCATAGGCGCCCAGGGCCAGCGATGCCTCGTGGCCGCTCAGGCTTTCCGTCGGAATCGAGGTGATGCCCAGCGTCTCGGCGAACTTGGCCACGTCGATCACCCCGGTCCGCTCGATCAGTTTGACGAAGTAGACGTTGACGGATTTCCGGATGGCCTCGTAGGCGTCGATGTTGCCGTAGTTGATGAAACCGTAGTTGTGGAATCCCTCCGCCGGGTCATCGAGCGCCGGCGAATAGTACGGACCGCTGGAGTTGTAGCGCTGCGACGCCGGGACGCCCTCGCTCAGTGCCGCCCCGAGCACGATCGGCTTCATGGAGGACCCCACCTGGAACTCGCTCTTGGCGTAGACGACCTGCGTCTTGCCTTTGCCTTGGCCCCAGCCGCGGTTCTGCGTCACCGCGGCGATGTGCCCGGTTCCGGGTTCGACGACGGCCACACCCAGCGCGGCGCGGTTCTTGTCCCCCAGCGCCTTGGTGACTGCCTTGCGCCCTGCATCCATCGCTTGGCGGTCAAGTCCGGTCGTCAGGACCATGCCGCCGCGGGAGAGCCGGTCCGCCCGCTCCTCGGGCGTGGCACCGAATGCACGGTTCTCCAGGATCTCTTCGCGCACCAGTTCGCAGTAGAAGGGGTACTCCGAATCGCCGCAGCTCGAAGGCACCGATCCCCGCTCAAGTTCCAGCGGAGCCTTCCGAGCGGCATCCGCCTCGGCGGCCGTGATGGTGCCGTTCTTCTCCAGCACGCCCAGCACCGTGTTGCGGCGCGACGTCGCCGCCTCGGGATGCAGGAACGGGTCGTAGACGCCCGGTCCTTTGAGCATTCCCACCAGCAGCGCGGACTGCTGGAGGTTCAGCTTGGCCGCGGTGGTGTTGAAGTAGATGCGGGCGGCGGCTTCGACCCCGTAGGCACGGTTGCCGAAATAGACGGCATTGATGTACATCTTCAGGATCTCGTCCTTGCTGAGCGTCTGCTCAAGATGCACGGCGTATTTCGATTCACGGATTTTGGCGTTGTAGGTGTCTCCCGTGGCGACCGACTGCTCGGCCTCGTCCCGGGCATTGTTGACCATGATGTTCTGGACCAGCTGCTGGGTCAGCGTCGACGCGCCCTGCGTGTTGCTGGAGACCGCGTTGTTGACCAAGGCTCGGGTCACGCCGTAAGGGTCGACGCCATGGTGCTCGTAGAAGCGCACGTCCTCGGTGCCGACGAGAGTGTCGCGGAACGTCCGGGAAACGCTTTTCAGTTCGACATCAATGCGGTTCTCGCTGTAGAAGCGGGCGAACTCCTTGCCCTTGTTATCGAGCAGCACGGTGTGCTGCGGGAGGGAACGATCCAGCGGGACGTCGGACGGCAGCTCTTCCCAGAGATTCACCAAGGTGTTCGCCCCGGCGGCCACCGCCACGGCACCCGGAGCCACGAGCGTCCCCACACTCAGGGCCACGACCGCCACGGCACCGGCCCACACCGCCACACGGCGCCGCCATGTGCGATCCGGCTCCGCGTAGCCGGCCTGGGCGGACTCCATGAGTTCACCCAGGCTCGTCGAAGCCGTTTTCTTTCGCCCCATTCGGTTCTCCTGACAACTCAGAACGCCCCTTGGTACCAGCCACTCCAATGTGTCACCGGCTATCGGTATGTACAGAGTACGTGCAGTCCCACGGTCCTCAAGGGAACCAGTGGAGTGTTGCTGTCACATGACTAAAGAAGTCTCCGAAGAGCGCCTTGGGGAAACCCGGGACACGCCCGGGCAAAGAAAAGATCCCCGGATCCTGCATCGATGTGCGGGATCCGGGGATCTTCAGGCCCGTGGCAGATGAGGGATTCGAACCCCCGTAGGCAGTGCCAGCTGATTTACAGTCAGCCCCCTTTGGCCGCTCGGGTAATCTGCCGGGCGTCTTCAGCGAAGACCGCTTCCGTAAGTGGAAGCAAGACAACTTTACAGAAGATCTGCCGAAGAACGAAATCGGGTGGGTACGGGTCGTATTTCCGGCACGGGAGGCGCCTTCCGATGCCACCGCAGCGGTGCCCTATAGCCCGGCGCTGATCCGCGATTCGATCTGGGCGACGAAGTGCTTCGCCTGGGCCGGGGTGACCAGGCCCCAGGCGACCGCTTGGTCCATCTCGGCCCGTACTTCATCAAGGCGCTGGCTGGCGCTCGGCTCCCCCGCTTTCGCCGCACCCCTTGCCTCGGGCTGGCGCCGCTCCAGCAGGTTCAATTCCCGGCGGAGGTAGTTTGCTGCCCCCGCCGCCGCGGCCTCGGAGTGTACTGTCTCGAAGGCCGGAACGGCCGCCGTGGCCGGAGACGACCCCAAGACACCGAATGCCGTCACCGCGGCCGCAGTGAGGAATGACCCCGCCGCTGCTCGTATAGATCGGACAAGGTACCGCCGGCGGCTCCCCATGCAACGTGCTCCTTCGATAGTTTGGTCGTTCAAACAACGTCCTCAGTCTTTCCGGAAAGCTTGGACAAGTTCTGGCTGCTTGCTGAAGACAAGCTGGGAAGGGGGAACCGCCTTCGCGGCTACGGGACGAAGTAGGCTAGGCGCAGAGCACATCACCCTGACCAAGAGGAGGCAACATGGCCGGCGAATCATCGTTCGACGTCGTCAGCAAGGTCGACAAGCAGGAAATCGCCAACGCCCTGAATCAGGCGCAGAAGGAACTGGCGCAGCGCTATGACTTCAAGGGAGTCGGCGCGGAAGTCGATTTCAGCGGCGAGAAGATCCTGATGAAGGCCAATTCCGAGGAACGCGTGAAGGCAGTCCTTGACGTACTGCAGTCCAAGCTCGTCAAGCGCGGCATTTCCTTGAAGTCCCTCGACGCGGGCGAACCGTTCGCTTCCGGCAAGGAATACCGGATCGAAGCCGGGATCAAGGAAGGCATCGCCCAGGACCAGGCCAAGAAGATCAACAAGATCATCCGTGACGAAGGCCCCAAGGGCGTCAAATCGCAGATCCAGGGCGACGAGCTGCGCGTCAGCTCAAAGTCGCGGGACGACCTCCAGGAAGTCATCACGCTGCTGAAGTCCTCCGACCTGGACGTCGACCTCCAGTTCATCAACTACCGCTAGGCAGGGAGGGAACCGGGCGAATGCCCGGCCTCGCGCGCGAAACGGATTGCCAGGGGCCGTAGCTTGGAAACCGAAGCTACGGCCCTTGGGCATTCCAAGCCAGGCCCAAGCTTTGAAGGCCACACTGGGGGCAATGTAAACGCCACTACTACCTCCAGGAGCACGCCATGCTGTGTGACCGATGCGGATCCCACGCCTACGTCCATGTAGTCCTCGACACCGGCGGCATGCTGTCCTGGTGCGCGCATCACTACCGCGAGCACGAACAAGCCCTGTTCGCCTACGCCATCAGCATCCAGGACGAACGGCATCTGCTCGACGCTTAGCCCCGTCCACCTCAGGCGGCGGCGAACAGCCCGGCGTCCAGCCGGCCGAGCACGTCGGATCCGTCCGTGTAGTTGAAGCCGCGGCGAAGCATCCGGACGCCGCCGTTCCTCGACGGATGCGCCAGGGCTACGTGCTAATCTGCGGGGACCAGCGGGCCGTCGCTGCCCTTGAGCGTAAAGTCCGGCTCAGTGGCTTCCTTTGCCGGTTTATAACGCGTCCGCGGACGTCATACGCCCGTGTGGGCGGCCGCCCTGCCGGTGGCGGTCCTACCGGCCGCTGCCCGGTTCCACGACCCCGGCCGCGGAATCGCCGGCCGGCCCGTCCGCCAGCGTATCCTCGACAGCCGGACCGCCGACGGCCTCACCCATCCACGTCACGGCTTCCCAGGTGCTGCCCGATCCCTCGAGCACCACGACGCCGGTGTTGCTGAGGATGTTGCGGGCCGCAAACTCCGCATCGAGGTTCTTCGCGCGGGCGCCTGCCCAACTGCGGATCATCGCCCCGTGGCTGAAGAGCGCCACCGTGCCCAGCCCCTCGGCCTCCGCCTCGGCGACCACGTCGTCGAACCGGCCGAACGTTTCAAAGCCGTCCGGCCCGCCGGGCATCCTCCGGTCCAGCTCTCCGGCAGTCCAGGCGAAGACGGTGCGCAGATAGACGGCGATCGACTCGCCGTCGCCAAGCATCTCGTACTCCCCGGCCGAGATCTCCCGCAGGCCGTCGCGGATTCCGACATCCAAGCGCGTGGACCCGGCCAGCGGCGATGCCGTCAGCTGCGTCCTGATCGCCGTCGAGGCATACAGTGCCTCGATCGGTTCCTCCGCCAGGGCCGACGGCAGCGCACGGGCCTGTTCATGGCCCAGCCGGGTCAGTTCGGGCCCGGGAACGGCGGTGTCCAGCAGCCCCTTGATATTGGACGGCGTCTGGCCGTGGCGGATCAGCAGCAGCCTCATGCGCCTGCCCCGTCAGGAGCCGAGCGGACGGCCGGCCATCCGCTCCAGCCGCGCCACCCGGTCATCCATCGGCGGATGGGTGCTGAACAGCTTGCCGACCCCGCCGCCCTTGAAGGGGTTGGCGATCATCAGGTGGCTGGTATTGACGAGCTTCTGGTCTTGCGGCAGCGGGGCCGCCTGGGTACCCAGCTGCAGCTTACGCAGCGCCGAGGCCAGGGCCAGCGGATCCTCGGTCAGCTTGGCGCCGTCCTCGTCGGCGTCGTACTCCCGGGTCCGGCTGATCGACATCTGGACCAGCGCGGCGGCGATCGGCGCGAGCAGCGACATCGCCAGCAGGGCGATCGGGTTCGCATTGCGGTCCCTGCCGCCGAAGAACAACATGAACTGGGCGACCGAGGTGATCACGCCGGCGACGGCGGCGGCAACCGAGGATGTCAGGATGTCGCGGTTGTAGACGTGCATCAGCTCGTGGCCGAGGACGCCGCGCAGCTCGCGTTCGGTGAGCAGCCGCAGGATTCCCTCGGTGCAGCAGACCGCGGCGTTCTGCGGGTTCCGCCCGGTGGCGAACGCGTTGGGGGCCTGCGTCGGCGAAACATAGAGCCGCGGCATCGGCTGGTTGGCGCGCGCGGACAGCTCGCGGACGATCCGGTACATCTCGGGCGCCTGCTGCTCCGTCACGGGGTAGGCATGCATCGCCCGGATCGCCAGCTTGTCGCTGTTCCAGTAGCTGTAGGCCGTCGTCCCCAAGCCGATCAGCGCCATGATCCAGATCCAGCTGCTGCTGCCCGTGCCGCTGGCCAGCAGGCCGCCGATCCCGAGCAGGATGGCGAACAGCACGCCGAACAGGACGGCGGTCTTCAAACCGTTGAAATGATGGTGCACCGCTTCAAGTCTCCTTCTGCGAACGACCGGCCGGCCGCCGTCGTACTGGCCGCCCCCGCGATGGGACCGGACACTTCCTATAACGCGCTGGCTTGGCCTGCTGTTCCATCACGGTTCGGGATGGCGGTCATCGTAGCCGGCAAACCGCGGCTGCCAGCGGTGCAGCAGCCAGACGGCCAGCACGCAGGCCAGGCCGCCCGCGAGCGCTGCCATCCCCTCGCCGAGCCACTGGCCATTGCCGCCGGCCACCGCGTCGCCCAGCCGCGGGCCGCCCGCGACCACCACGATGAAGATCCCCTGGAGCCGCCCGCGCATGGCGTCCGGTGTCGCGGATTGCAGAATGGTGTTGCGGAAGACTCCGCTGACCGTGTCCGCCGCGCCGGCGGCCATCAGCGCGGCCGCCGCGGGCAGCAGCCAGGGGCTAACGGTTCCGTCCAGGGGCGGACCATCGTTCCGGGCCAGTACGACGACGGCGCCAAAGACTGCGACGGCGGTTCCCCACAGTGCCACGCACCACAGCACGGCCAGGCCCTGCCGGCGCACCTGGCCCAGCGGGCCGGAAAACAGCGCAGCCAGGAAGGCACCGGCGGCAACCGCGGCGAGCAGGACGCCCGCTGTCGCCTCCCCTCCCCCGAGCACGACGGCGCCGATGGCCGGCATCAGCGCACGGGGCTGGGCCAGCACCATTGCGGCCAGGTCCACCAGGAACGTCATCCGGATGTTCGGCCTGGTGCGCAGGAACTGCAGGCCCTCCAGGACCGACCGGATGCCTGCCCTGTGCACGTCGCCCTCCGGGGGCAGCGGCGGCAGGCGGAACAGCGCCCACATGGCCGCGGTGAACGTAATGACGTCGATGGTGTAGGTCCAGCCGAAGCCCACGTTGGCCACGAGGACGCCGGCGAGCAGCGGGCCCAGCGTCATGCCCAAACCGAAGGTCATCATGTTCAGGGCATTGGCTGCCGGCAGCAGCTGCCGCTTGACCAGCCGCGGGATGATCGCGTTGCGGGCCGGCTGGTTGACGCCGGCGGCTGCGGAGTGGATGGCGATGAGCACATACAGCAGCCAGACCTGTCCCAGCCCGAACCACGCATGGAGGGCGAAGAGGCCGGCACAGACCCAGAGCACCAGCCCCGAATACAGTGCCACTTTGCGGCGGTCGTAGGCGTCCACGATGGCCCCGCCGTACAGCCCGGCGAGCACCAGCGGGACCAGCCCGACGATGCCGATCGCGCCGACCGCCAGCGTGGAGCGGGTGAGGTCGTAGACTTCCAGGCTGACCGCGACCAACGTCAGCTGGGCGCCGACCGAAGACAGCGAGGTGCCGGTCCATAGCCGGCGGAAATCCGGGCTCTTCTTCAGCGGCGTGGTGTCGGCCAGGAGTCTCGGCATGAGCAGATTCTAGTTTGCTCAGGCACCTTTCCTTGGCAGCCGGTCCCTGATGATCTGCAGCGGGCGAGGATCGGCGATGACACGGAAATGGCCGTACTTCTCCAGCACGATGTTCTCGGCATCGGCCAGATGGCTGCCGCCCGGAATATGGGGATCGAACTTACTGAAGACCGAGGTGATGCGGCTATGGGCCGCCCGCTTCCTGGCCAGTGCAAGCAGGGCGGGATTCCGGGGAGCGAAGGCCCGGATGCTCGGATCCAGGAAGAACCTGGCGTAGTGCGAACCCGAGAAGGGCGTATTGACCGCGACCATGTGGCGGATCCGGCCCGCCGATGCGGGCAGAGTCATCAGGAGCTTGCCGATCAGCCCGCCCTTGCTGTGCGCCACAATGGTCACGTTCGAGATCTCGGCTGCCTCCAGGTAGGCAGTGACCAGGGCGGCCATCTTGGCCACCGTTCCACGGTTGTACCCGAGAGTCCGAACAACGTGGACCGGGTGGCCGTCTGCATGCAGCGCGTCAGCGATCGGCTTGAGGAACTGCCAGTTTTCGTAGACCCCCGGCAGCAGCAGTACGGGAGCATCCTTACGCTCTCCGGCCTCAAGATACGGCAATGGATCATGCCGGACCAGGAAGCCGTGGATCTGCCGGTGGGCCACATAGGCGTAGTCCAGCACCCAGCCCCATGTCCGGCCGGCGACTGCCCGCAGCGCGGTCCTCAATGTGCTCAACATGCCCGCTCCGCCACCTCCCGGCAGTAGGCCGCTACCGTTTCCGGACGGCTGAACATCAGCGCATGGGGCTCGCCCTCGATCTCGACGAGGCGGCCCCTCGGCGCAGCCGCGGCCAGCTCTGCCGCCCAATCACGCGGCACGATCGGATCGCGTCCTCCGCGGAGAATCAGTGTAGGGACTTGGATAATGGGCATAACGTCCTCGAGATGGTGCCGCAGCAGCTCCTGCAGGGTTCGGAAGTACCAGCGCGGGCCGGACCGGAAATAGTCGCTCAGGACGATCCACACCAAGTGCGGAGACTCGCGGAGAGCGTCCTGGGCGAGCCGGAGGGCCTGCAACCGTCCGCTGCGTTCATGCCGGTTTGCTGATGGGCTGAGCAGCACCAGGGCCTGCGCCGGCGAGGGGCAGGAGACCGCCATTTCTGCAACGATCTGTGCGCCCATTGAGTGCCCGATCAGCACCGCTGAATCCACGCCGATCCGGGATAGGGCCTCGCGGACCAATGCTGCGAACTGCGCAATGGCCACCTGTCGCTGCGGAGAACGGACCGCTCCGAACCCAGGCAGTTCCACTGCATGTACGGTTCCTATTTTAGCAAGCGCTTCGGCCAGGGGACCGAAGTAGCGCGGCGATACCCCTATGCCGGGCACGAGCACGTAGGACTGGGCCCCTTGTCCCCGGGTCGTGATCCTCAACTCGCAGCCGCAGATATCGATGCTCAGCTGCCGCGTCTTATCCATCTCGTCGGCTCCGCTCTCCGTGAGGGAAATGGTAGTCCAAAGCGCCACCGCCCGCCCAAGCCCAGGAGGGTCCGGGACACCGCTGCCTTCTCCTGCGGGATCATGACGAGGCCCAAAACTTTTTCTGGACCCAGTCCAGAAAACCTGACATGATCGTGGCATGGTCGACATGAGGAAGCCGGAGGAGCTGCTGCGCGGAGCGATGCTGCGCGTGACGCGTCCTCGTACTGCAGTGCTGGAAGCAGTACGCGCACACCCTCATGCCGACGCCGACACCATCACCGGGGTGGTGCGGGACGAGCTCGGCACGGTATCCAAGCAGGCCGTGTACGACGTCCTCGCCGCACTGACCGACGCCAGGCTGGTGCGCCGGATCGAACCTTCGGGTTCGCCGGCGCGCTATGAGGCCAGGGTCGGCGACAACCATCACCACGTGGTGTGCCGGATTTGCGGCGCGATCGAAGATGTCGATTGCGCCGTGGGTGCAGCGCCGTGCCTTTCGGCGGCCGATGACCACGGTTTCGCGATTGACGAGGCCGAGGTCACATACTGGGGCACATGCCCGGCCTGCGCCGCCAAGCAGGACCGTCATATGGAAGATCCGACAAGGAGCAAAAGATAGATGGCTGACAACACCAAGCCGCTGACAACCGTTGCGGGCGCACCCGTAGCGGACAACCAGGACAGCTTGACCGCCGGGCCGCGCGGTCCCATGCTGCTCCAGGACGTCTGGTTCCTGGAGAAGATGGCGCACTTCGACCGTGAGGTCATTCCCGAGCGCCGCATGCATGCTAAGGGGTCCGGTGCCTTCGGTACCTTTACGGTTACCCACGACATCACGAAGTACAGCTCCGCGAAGATCTTCTCCGAGGTCGGCAAGAAGACCGAGATGTTCGCCCGCTTCTCCACCGTTGCCGGCGAGCGCGGCGCCGCCGACGCCGAGCGCGACATCCGCGGCTTCGCACTGCGCTTTTACACCGAAGAGGGCAACTGGGACGTGGTCGGCAACAACACGCCGGTCTTCTTCTTCCGCGATCCGCTGAAGTTCCCGGACCTCAACCATGCGGTCAAGCGCGACCCGCGCACCAACCTGCGCAGCGCCGAGAACAACTGGGACTTCTGGACCAACCTGCCCGAGGCCCTGCACCAGGTCACCATCGTCATGTCGGACCGCGGTATTCCCGCGAGCTACCGCCACATGCACGGCTTCGGCTCGCACACCTACAGCTTCATCAACGACGCCGGTGAGCGCTTCTGGGTGAAGTTCCACTTCCGCACCCAGCAGGGCATCAAGAACCTCAGCGATGCCGAGGCCGCCAAGCTGGTCGGCGAGGACCGCGAGTCGCACCAGCGCGACCTCTTCGACTCCATCGAACAGGGCGACTTCCCCAAGTGGACCCTCTTCGTGCAGGTCATGCCGGAAGCCGAGGCGGAGACCTACAAGTACCACCCGTTCGACCTCACCAAGGTCTGGTCCAAGAAGGACTACCCGCTCATCGAGGTCGGCGAGTTCGAACTCAACCGCAACCCGGAGAACTACTTCGCCGACGTCGAGCAGGCTGCCTTCACTCCGGCCAACGTGGTCCCGGGCATCAGCTTCTCGCCCGACCGCATGCTGCAGGGCCGCCTGTTCTCCTACGGTGACGCCGCCCGCTACCGCCTGGGCGTCAACCACCACCAGATTCCGGTGAACTACCCGCGCGGCGCCAAGCTCGTCAACTCCTTCCACCGCGACGGAGCCATGCGGGTCGACGGCAACCAGGGCGGGACCCCGGGCATCAACCCGAACTCCTACGGCCGCTGGGAGGAACAGCCGGCCTACCGCGACCCGGCCCAGGCCGTGGGTGCCGTGGCCGACCGGTTCAACTACCGCGAGGACGACGCCAACTACTTCGAGCAGCCGGGCATCCTCTTCCGCGAGAAGATGACCGAGGAGCAGCGGCAGGTCCTGTTCGAGAACACCGCCCGTGCGATCGACGGAGCCTCCCAGGCGACCATCGAGCGGCACATCGCCAACTGCACGCAGGCCGACCCGGCCTACGGCGAAGGCGTGCGCAAGGCGATCGAGGCCCTCCAGGCCGGCAAGATCTCCCCGGTCGACGTGAACACCGACTCCGCCTAATCCTTCCGAGGCGCGACTGCCCGGGACCAGCCGACACGGCCGGTCCCGGGCAGTTTTTTGTAGAGGGTCAGTCGGTGGCGGCCCATGTGGCTTGGCCGCCGGCCGGAGCCTTCCCTACTGGCTGAGGAGATGCTCCCGGCCGAACATCCTGGCCGCCTCCCGAGCGCTCGGGGTACCGGCGTCCACGTCCGCCCCCGCCGCGAGCAGCCTGGACACTACGGCGTCCTCGCCCTTGAACAGGGCTCCGGCGATCGGGGACTGGTCGCGGGCATTGCGGATATCGGGGTCCGCCCCGCGCCCCAGCAGCATCGCGACGGTCTCCTCCTGTCCGTGGTAGGCGGCCAGCATCAGCAGAGTGTTTCGGCTCTCGTCCGCCACGTCGACCGGAAGGCCGTGGTCGAGGAACTCGGCCAGCTCGGCACTCTTACCTTCCCGCGCCAGGTCCATGGCGAGTTCGATGATCCTCAGGGTCTGTTCAGCATTCAACGGCTCATTGTTGGTCACGTCTCCAGCGTAGGCGAAGCCCCTCGGCGCCGGCGCCATACCCTCCGGAGCTCGAAGGCACTACGGCTGCGGATGGTCCCCGTGTTCCTTCCGCAGCCGCACCCGCTCTTCGTGTTCCCGGCGGTGCTGTTCGTGTTCCAGCCGATGATGTTCCTCCCGCTCGTATTCGAGCGGGATCAGCTCCGGATGGTTCAGCCGCGAATGCTGCCGCCCGTACAGCAAGTAGATGGCCAGGCCGATAGCCAGCCAGACGGCGAAACGCACCCACGTGAGCGTGGTCAGGTTCAGCATCAGCCAGAAACAGAGAGCCGCCGAGAGGATGGGGATAACGGGCGACAGCGGAACCCGGAAAGCGCGCGGCAGGTCCGGCCGCGTCTTCCGCAGCACGACGATGCCGATGCTCACCAGCACGAAGGCGGAGAGGGTACCGATGTTGATCATCTCTTCGAGGACGTCCACGTTGGTAAAACCGGCCACGAGCGCGACCAGTGCGCCGGCCACGATCTGGACGCGGGCCGGCGTCCGCCGGCGTTCGGTGGTGTGGCTGAGCCATCGCGGCAGCAGCCCGTCCCGGCTCATGGCGAAAACGACCCGGGCCAGACCGAGCAGGAGCACCATGATGACCGTGGTCAAGCCGATCAGGATGCCGATCGAAATGACCTGCGCCGCCCAGTCCGCGCCGACATTGATGAACGCGGTGGCCAGGGACGCCTCGTCAGCGGCCGCCAGGTCTTTGTAGGAGACCATGCCCGTCAGGGCCAGCGTCACCAGGATGTAGAGCACGGTCACGATCGCCAGGCCGCCGAAGATGCCGCGGGGCAGGGTCTTCTGCGGGTTCCGTACCTCTTCGGCGCTGGTGGCAACGACGTCGAACCCGATGAAGGCGAAGAACACCAGGGCCGCGCCGGCCAGGATCCCCAGTACCCCGTACTGCTGCGGCTCGGCGCCGCTGAGGAAGGAGAACAGCGACTGGGTCCACACGCTTCCCCCGGTTCCGGACGTGGGCATCGGTTCCGGCACGAACGGGGTGTAGTTTTCCGCGCGCACATACAGGAAGCCGACCACGATCACGAACAGGACAATCGCCACCTTAATCAGGGTGAAGACGTTGTTTACCCGGGCCGACAGTTCGGTGCCGAGGACCAGCAAGGTCGTGAAGATGGCAACGATCAGCAGCGGGCCCCAGGTCAGCTCGAGGCCGAAGAAGCTCACGGTGGTGGGAACGTTGATGTCGAAGAGATGGAAGACATTGCTGAGGTAGATGCCCCAGTATTTGGCGATGACGGCGCCGGCCGTGAACAGCTCAAGGATCAGGTCCCAGCCGATGATCCAGGCGAGCAGTTCGCCGAGGGTCGCGTAGGTATAGGTGTAGGCGCTGCCGGCGACAGGAATGGCGGAGGCGAACTCGGCGTAGCACATGATTGCCAGGAAGCAGGTGATCGCCGCCAGCACGAAGGACAAGGTCACGGCCGGACCGGCGTAGCTGCCGGCGGCCTTCGCGCCGACGGAGAAGATGCCCGCCCCAACGGCCACCGCCACGCCCAGGATCATCAGGTCGAAGGTGCTCAGCGTGCGTTTAAGCTGATGCCCCGGCTCATCCGTGTCCGCAATGGACTGCTCAATCGACTTGGTCCGGAAGAGGCTCATAGGTCAAGTTTCCTCGCGAAGCCCCTCCTTGAATACCTTTTTTCCGCCTATTCCCCGGACCGGCGGCTGCCGCCCATGGAGCCCGTCGGCGTGTCCCGGTTCGCGGTTACGGAAAACTCCAAGATGCGCCCCCATACTGGTACAAGGAACCGGAGCGTCAGGCCGGTCCAACCGGAAACGGTTCCACGTTCAACCAAGGGGCGGGTCAAGTGGACACCAAGCGGTCGCTGCTGCAATGGTGCAGCGCGAAACTATGGGGAAGGCCGGGCATTGTTCCGGCTGCACGGGATGTTCCGGCGCGCCGGAATATCCTTGTGGAGGACAATTCGGACAGACTCATCACCAGCCTGCGCACGGCTTATCCGGGTGCCCGGATCAGCAGCGTCGGAGGATACAAGGTCCGCCTCGAACTCCCCAGCGGGGACGTGCTGAGCTTCTACGTCAACACCTGATCCGGCCCGGCCGCGAACAACCGGGCCGGATCGGTCAGGCCCGGGAGATCCTGACCATGTCCTCGCGCGGCACGACCTTGACCCGCTCGCGCTTAACCTCGGGTTCGCCGTCGTCCGTTGCGACGTACGCGGCACCCAGCTGGCGCTCATGCTCGTCCAGCTTTAGCCAGCCCTCCCACGTGGTGTATTCGACGCCCCGCTCCTCGAGCAGCGTGATGATCGCGTCTTCACCCGGATTCTTGGCCGCGGGCAGGTCCAGCCGGTCCTCGAGCAGGAATCCGATGGTCTCCAGGGCATCGCCCTTGGTGTGGCCGATCAGGCCGACCGGGCCGCGCTTGATCCACCCGGTGGCGTAGATGCCGGGGACCGGCTTGCCGTCGGTGTCGATGACGCGGCCACCCTCGTTCGGGATCACGCCGCGGCGCTCGTCGAAGCCCACTTCCGGAAGCTCCGAGCCGAAGTAGCCGATGGCCCGGTAGACGGCCTGGACCGGATACTCGACGAATTCGCCGGTGCCGCGCACGTTGCCCGTGCCGTCCAGCTCGTTGCGCTCGAACTTGATGCCTGCCACCTTGCCGGCACCGTCGGCGGTTCCCTCGATGATCTCCACCGGAGTGTGCAGGAAGTGCAGGTGAAGCCGGCGGGAGGCACCGGTGTCCTGCTCCTCCACCAGCCAGTTGGTCAGCGTGTTGACCATGGTCTTCGTCTGGTTGTTGGAACGGATCTGCTCGTCCGAGCCCTCGTCGAAGTCGAAGTCCTCCGGGTAGAGCACGATGTCCACGTCGCGCGAATGGGACAGTTCGCGCAGCTCCAGCGGCGTGAACTTCACCTGCGCCGGGCCGCGGCGGCCGAACACGTGCACATCCGTGACCGGGGAATTCTTCAGTCCGCGGTAGACATTCTCGGGGATTTCCGTGGTGAGCAGGTCCTCGGCGTGCTTGGAGAGGACGCGTGCGACGTCGAGGGCAACGTTTCCGTTTCCGATCACCGCGATTTCCTTCGCCTCGAGCGGCCACTCGCGGGAGACGTCGGGGTGTCCGTCGTACCAGGACACGAAGTCCGCGGCGCCGAAGGAGCCCTCAAGGTTGATGCCCGGAATGTCCAGGGCGGCGTCTTTGATAGCGCCGGTCGCGAAGATGATCGCGTCGTAGAAGTCCCGGAAGTCCTTCAGCGTCAGGTCCCGGCCGTAGTTGACGTTGCCAAGGAAGCGGATGTCGCCGCGGTCCAGCACCTTGTGCAGCGCGGTGACGATTCCCTTGATGCGGGGATGGTCCGGGGCCACGCCGTAGCGGATCAGGCCGTAGGGCGCCGGGTACTGGTCGAACAAGTCGATGCTGACCTCGAAGTCGCGCTCGGCCTTGGTCAGGATGTCGGCAGCGTACACGCCTGCAGGGCCGGCTCCGATGATGGCCACCCGCAGGGGGCGCTGGCGGTCTGCGGCTGGATTAGACACTGATCGTCCTTCTTTCGGGGAAACCTGCTGCTCAATAGAGCACAGTTTCCTATTCTAAATGGCGCCGCGGCCTGCGTCCTAAAGCAGTGGCCGACGCCTCACGGCCTGCCTGGTTGCCCAGTCACCATCCGGCTTTGCGAAGCGCAGCGGCGAGATCGCGGTGCCGGACGAGCCGGAAATCCGTGAGCTCGGCAGCGGGCACGATTGCTTCGACGCTGTCCCGTTCAGCCTGGCCGTGCCAGTGCCCCGACCGGTCGAGCAGGCCCACCAATCGTCCGCCGCTTAGCGATCTACCATCCGGCTCGCCAGCCCACCCGGTCGCCCGCCCATCGGCACCGATGCGCATGAGGCCGAATTCGTAGCCGTGCCATTGAGCCTTGACGATGAACTCCTCGTAGGCCTCGAGCTCGGCAAACGGCACGGTGCGTGTGAAGCGCCGGCCCGCAGGGGAGCTTTCCGCGTTCTCCTCCCATCCCGGCCCGGGCGCCTCGGCGCCTTCATGGGACAACAGCATCAGCTTCTCGTCATCGCTGTAGGTCCGGGCCTCGTACCAACCGCCCCGCCACAGCGCCCATTTGCCCGGGTACGGCACACCATAGGGTGAATCAACCACGCAGTCTCTTTTCCATCCGGCCCGGCTCCGTCAACGGGCGAACTGCGTCGGACGCAGCTGCACTTCCCTCACATCGGCGACTTCTGCCCGTGTTGCCGTGGCCCAGTACACGCCGGCGTCGGACTTGTGCAGGCCTGCTGCCTCCGCAGCGGCAGCATCGTGGCCAAGGTAATGGAGCTTGAAAATGTCCTGCCCCTGGTCGTCCCGCCCGAGACCCGTAATCCGGAAGTCCAAGCCGCGGAAGCTGGCCGTCCAAACCCCCTCGAACACGTCCGTGACTTCCCCGATATCGACCTTCTTCCGCCATAGACCGCGCGCGGTTTCGGTCCACGGCTCCCGGAACTCGTCCTCGTCCAGGTCACCGTCCTCAGGCTCCTCGTCATCGGGCTGGGCAAAGGCGCACAGCACCACGGCCCCGCCGTCGTCCACAATGTCGGCGATGTACGGGTTGAAGTCCCATACAGCGACAGTGCCGAGCACGTCCTGCGGCGCCAGCATCTCGAACGTACCCGGACCACCCCATTCAACCGGGACCCACCCTGAAGCGGCATCGGGGTACACGCCGAGTAGCGTCTCGGCGCCCTGTCCGGTGATCCGCCACAGCTCCGCTCCGGCCGGCACCCGCACAGGGTCCAGGTAGTAGAGCGGCACCGGCACGCCGCCATCCCAGCTGGCGAACCCGGTCCCGGTGAAGGGCGGATGATCCCGAATCTCAGGGGCCACCGCATCATGGCAGAATTCCCGGGCCGGTGCCGGGAACCGCAGGACGTCGACGTATTCGGGGTCGGCCGGGAACGGCGAACCAGCGAAGCCGAGACCGTGCACCATATGCAGTTGCGCGGGCGCCAGACCGGCGACCTGGGCAGCCGGAACCGCGTATCCTGCCAGTAGGTCCGCCGACCGTCCGAGGAACTGCTCCAGATCGAAGGCATGAACGGCCTTCTGCAAAATCGTTACCACACGTTCCCTTTCCTGCCCGGCGATGGCCGGCATGCGCCTTCATTCCATTCCGGAATGCCATTCCCCGCCGGATTCGTTTGCCGGCCGGGCCGGCTAGAGCCCGGCGTCTGCCTTCATCCAGTCCGGAATGTTCTCCGGCGAACGGGGAAACCGTTCCAGTTCCTCCCCGTACAGGCCGGGCTCCACTTCCATTCCCCATGCCGGCGGCTCGTCGTAGTTGTAGTCGGCGTCCGCGCTGCCGTCCGCGCTGATGGAGATCCTTACACTGAGCCATGTTCCGGTGTCCGGACGGTACATGGCCTCCTTGAGCTCCTCGAAGAGATCGATAACCTCTTCCGGAGGATCCGGCCAGGTCGTTTCCCCTCCGGCCACGACATCGACCGACGCAGATCCGAAGCCCGCGGCTTCGGCGTTCCAGATTTCGATCCGATCCCATCCCGGTTCCTGGCCAGCCACGACGAGGGCAACGATGCGGCTAACGATCTCTTGAGCAGCGATGCTGCCGTCCAGAAATGACACGGCTATCCTTCCTGCCTAAACCCGATTGGTCAGGCGGAGCACTTTGGGCTTGGCCCCGTCGATACTGTACCGAACTGTGTATCGGTGCGGCACTTTCGATTCGCCCCGGAACAGGTTGCGCACATCGAATTCTATGGAAGTACCCGGATTCGCCCGCAGGAGCGCCTCCAGTTCACGCTCCACCCGGAAGAACGACGCTATGCCCGTTCGTCCGCCGTTCAGGATCTTGCTCATCGGCGTGTAGTTCAGCCACTCCCGGATGCCTCCGAAGGCCCTGCCCAGCCCGTGGCCGCCTTCGTACTTGGCCTGGTGCTGGTACTCCGAGTACGGGCGCTTCGTGCCGTTCTCGTCAAGGCGTATGTCCTTCCCGCCGTTGAGCTCCGCGTTACCGATGTGGCCGACTTCGGTCTGGTTCACCCGGTGCCGGCCGCCGTCTGCCAGCGAGAGTGCGTCGACGTGGGTATGGACCGTCCTGCCCAGGTCGTCGGTCTTGACGACCATGTAGTCGTTGACATGGTAGGTGGCATTCGGAAGCGGGTTCTGCAGGTCGGGATTCAGCCGGCCGAACCGCTTCGTGGAGGTCTCGACCAGGACGACCTTGCCGTCGCCGTCCGTGTAGAACTTTCCGCGGCCGCTGACGTCGTAGAGCGTGTTGGGTTCCAGGTCGGTCCGTGCGCTGAAGATTTCCGTCTTCCGCAGGCCCTCGACCGGAACCTCGCGGACGATCTCGGGCCGTGCGGCGTCAATGAGCTGCTGGCCGGCACTGGGACCCGGAGTAGGTGTGCTTGGCGTGGAAGGGCCGGTACCGCCGTCGAACTCCGCCACGCGGTCCCAAATCTTGCCGTTGTAGACCCCCGTGAGCGTCTCTTTGCCCGAGCCGTTGATCTCCCACATCTCGGCACCCTTTTGGTACTGCACCGCGCCGATGTCCCGGTGGGTGGCCTCTTCCGGGATCAGGTCGCCGTTCGAGGATGTGCTGCTGGTGAAACCGTGTCCGGTGTTCGGGCTCGCGTCCCGGTGGGGCGATGGAGTGCTGTAGTCGTCCGGGGCATCCGGCCGGGCATGCGGGGCATCCGGGCCGTGCAGGGCGTCCATCATGCGCCCATCGGGCACCCGAACGTTTCCGATGGAGTCGGCCGTCCCCTGGAACCTGACCGCGTAGACCGGCAGCGAATTATCGGGCCGGTACGGCGTGTTGTCGTAGTCCAGCCGGAGGCCGTCGTGGATGTCTGCCGGCGTCCGAAGCCCGGCGGTGTGCTCCGCCCGCGAGATGTAGCCCATCGCGCCGCCCCGGTACGGGTTCGACGCATCGAAGAGGGCATCGGCGCTGCCGCGGTCCATGACCTTCTGGAACACCGTCGAGGTATCCGGTGCCGGGATGGAACGGCGGATGTCGTGGAGCGCGGCGGCATCTTCCGGCGAGAGTTCTTCGACCTGGCGTCCGACGACGTCGCGGAGCCAGTCCTCGTCCTTGCCGCTGCGTTCCAGCGCCTCGCGGACGTCGTCCCAGGCGTCGGCCTGGCGCAGGTTGGACAGGTTCGTGGTCACCTTGTGCTCGGTGCCGTCCGGGAACCGCACGATGCTCGGGTTGCCGTCGGCATCGCGGATCAATTCGCCCGCGGCGGGTCTTCCCGAGGTATCGGTTCCGGGAACAGAGCCAGCCTGGCCGTCCGCCGGGGCACCGCGGCCTGCCGGAGCCTCCGCCTCCGGAGTAGCGGCGGCCGGAGTGCGGTTGTCCCCCGAATCCGGCACGTTGGAGGCGGCATCCGTATCCGCGGCCGGGCCGCTGGGCTCCCGGGCGGGTGCATCCGCGTCGGCGTGGCCGGCCGGGCCGCGGTTGGGGCCGGAGGGGCCTTCGGTATCGAAGCGGGTGATGAGGTTGTCGATCCGGGTGCTGACCGGACCCGGGCCGTGGCCCGCGCTGACGCCGGCGTAGGCGGGACGCGGACCGGACAGCGTGTTGCCGACGTCGTTAAGGAAGTTGTCCACGCGGACCGCGGCGGGTGCCATCCGGCCGAGGGTTACGCGGGCGCTGTCGGTGGCGAAGTTGATGGTGTTGACCTTGAGCGCAGACCCGAGGTCCAGGACCTTGGTCGTCAGGCCGGCCATGCGGGAGAGGCCGCTGACGTTGACCACCGAGCCGATCTTGCTGCCGGTCTGGCCGATGCGGGTGACGGCGGAGGCGACCGAGCCGGTCTTGGCGACGGCACCGCCGCCGGCGGTGAGCAGGATGGATGCCAAGTCGAAGGTGGTGGCACCGGCGGCATACGCCGGGTCCCGCTTCCAGTCGTCCCAGTGGATGGCGGCCTTGCCGACGGCCACCAGCCGCTCCCCCGCCCCATCGGCGATGCGGCCGTTGCCGGTGGCACGCAGGGCGACCTGGGCCACCGGGGAAGTCACGATGGCCACGTCCAGCGCGAGCTGTCCGATCCCCTTCCAGGTCGCCGAGAACGTGTCCATGTCCGTGAAGTTGACCATGTTCCACAGGCCGGTCACGGTGCCGGTGATGCCGCTCCAAACGCCCTTGCCGAACGAGACGACCCCGTCCCATGCGTCCCGGTACCAGGGTTTGTCCCATTCGGTCGGCTCGCCCCAGGGGATGTGGCCCTCGGCGGTGGCGGCGTCGAGCTGCTCCGAGGTGTAGCCGTAGGCGACCTGGTTGGCGCCGGGGCCGTCCTCGGTGGTCACCACGTAGGAAGGACCGCCGAACAGGCCGGAGATGGCGCTCGCGCAGGCGCGTTCGGCGGCCATGTGGTCCTCGACCAGGACGTTGGCGTCCTTCAGGATCTGGTTGTCGTCATTGACCAGGTCCTCGTTCTTGCGCCAGTCGTCGCCCTCGTCGGCGATGCGCGCCCGCACCGAGAGCCAGTCGCTGTACAGGGCGTCGTAGCGCCGCTTGGCTTCGCGCGCCCACTCGGCATAGGTATCGATGGCGTCCGCGACTGAATTCGAGTCCTCCAGCACCGTGTCCGCCTCGGTGAGGACCCGGTTGAACGCCGAATGGACCTGCCAGTCCCCCGGTCCCTTATAGGCAGTGGCCGTGCCCTGCCAGATGCTGTGCGATTCCGAAGCCGCGGACTGGATGCCCTCAGCCTTGGTCCGGAGCTTGCCCGCGTGCTGTTCGAGCACCTCGGCATCCGGCAGCGGGGGAAACTCAGACGGGTTCCAGCCCATGGGTCTTTACCTTCTTCTTCGTCTCAAGCTCAGGGGGTCTTCGGCGGTGCGTCGGCTACTGCATTTGCGGCTGCCGGCCGCGGGGAGGGGCCCCGGACGGCGCCGGCTCCGGGATGTATTCGTCGTTGGCCTTGTCCTGGGCGGCACGGACCGACTGGGCCATGGTGGAATCCCCGGCGACGATGGCGTTCACGGCCTCGGTCGTCGAATTAAGGGCCTGCGCGCTGCGGCCCTGGACCTGCGTCATGGCGGCCTGCAGCTTCTCCTCGGACAGGCTGACAAGGGCCTCCCCGACAATCTGCGACTTGGACGCCTGGATCAGGGAGGAGACCTCCGCTCCGTAGTCCTCGAACAGCTGCGTGTACTTCTCCACCTGCGACTGCACCCTGGTCAGGATGCTGTTCAGGGAGCCGGTATCGAGATCCCAATCCGCTGCCATCTTTACCTCCGGTCGTGACGGGGGCGGCTTCCGGGCCGCCCCCGGGGGTGCTTGCTAGCCGATGTTCTGCACGGCGGCGCGGGCACGGGCGCCGGTGTTGGCAGCGGTCTGGTCGTTCTGCTCCATGGTGCTGCGGACGAGGCGGATAATCTCCTTGACCTCGCCGGCTGCGTTCTTCCAGCGGTTTTCCACGTGCTGGTACTCCTCGGAGACGCCGTCGGCCTGGTAGTCGGACATGGCGGCGGCAACGGCCTTCTCCCGGTCGGCGATGAGGCTCTCGAGGCGGCCGACGATGGACTGGATTTCGCCCTGGACCTGGGCGGAGACGTTGGTGTCGTACGTGAGGCGATCCTGGGACATTGCTGTTCCTTTCAGAAGGCGGCGGTGCTCTTGGCCCGCCTGCAAAGCATGGGTGGAAGAGGTGCAGACAGCAGGGTCAGCGCGAGGAGCCGAAGTTGGCCGCGTCGAAGTTGGCGGAGCCCTGTGCCTGCGCGGCGTTGTCAGCGGACTCCTGGTCGCCGGTGTGGAAGGCGGTATCCATCTCGCTCTGGCCGGTCAGGATCGCGGCGAGGGCACCGTTGAGGTTATTGGCGATCTCGTCGGCCCGGGACTTGAACTCGTCGAACTTCACACGGGCCTGGCCGTTGAACTTGCCCTCCAGCGGAGCGACTGCGTCGACGAGGTTGCGGACCAGCTGGCCCAGGTCCTCATTGGATCCGCCGGTCTGCGAAGTCAGCTGCGACAGGGTCTGGGATCCCATATCGAATTTCATTGTTACCACCTTTGCGGGCGCACTGGCGCTCTAGTTTCGGTCTGGTTTATCGTTTCCAGAAGCTGCCCGCAGTTTGCCCTTCATCAAGCGGAGGGTCTGGGGCTGTCGGCCTCTTCAATGAAACCGCAAGCGCCCAAATGTCTGCAAGGAAGGGCGATGGGGAGAACTACCCACCCGGCCCGCCGCGGCCCGATTGTGTCGGCCGGAGGTGACATGATGGAAAGCGCCGGCCCTCCTTGCCGCCGGCGAAACCTTTCCACATGCTGAATCAGCGACCAACGAGGAGTCCTGGGTGGCCAACGATTACGACAACCAGCTCATCGAGTCCGTCGTCGTCCGGCGCAACCGCATCACCTCCGCACTGCTGTACGGGGACAACCCGCATCAGCGCCGGTGGGTGGACAGCGTCAGGCTCTTCCTGTTCAGCATCGCCCTGGCCGCCCTGATCGCCGCTATCTGTGTCGGCTATTCCTTTATCAGCAATCTGCTGGCGCAGCAGCGCGCGGAACAGCAGCAGCGCCAGTCCGCGGCCGTAGAACTGCAGCAATCCACTGGACCCGGGGCCGAGCCCCTCGAAATCATTCCGGGAGCCTGACCGCAATGCCCCTTGCCTTCACCCGCGTCACGCTGATCGGCGATAGCCGTCATCTGGACCTGCTGCTCCCCTCCGAAGAGCCCGTCGGGACGCTCATGCCGCAGATCCTGGACATGCTGGCGGACTCCCCGCGGGACAATGTCGCCGCAAAGCTCCTGGTCCAGGCCTCCGGCGAACCGCTGGCGGAACAGCAGAGCCTGGCGGACCACGGGGTCACCGACGGCAGCAAGCTCACCCTGTTCAGCGCGTCCGACGCTCCTCCGCCCGCCGTGGTCTACGACGTCACGGACACCGTCGTGGAACAGACCGAGGCCGTGGCCGGCCGCTGGGACGAGCGCTGCCGCCACGCGGCCGCCGGCGTCTTCGCGGCAGCGGGCAGCTGGGCGGCGCTGGAGATCATGCTGGCCAGCTTTGCGGCGCCGCACGCCTGGTGGATCCTGCTGGCCCTCGCCGTCGTGCTGCTGGGCGCGTCCACGGGCTTCGGTGCCCGGCCCCGTCGAAGCATCGGCCTGACCCTGGCCGGGACCGGCTGGCTGTTCGGGCTGGGCACAGTGCTGCACCTGCCCGCGACGGCTGAGGTCAAGGTGCTGGTCCTGGCGGGCTTGTCCGCGGCTGCCTTGGCCGCCATCGGAATGGTGCTGGGACGCTCCCGGGCACTCTTCGGCGCGGCCGGAACCCTGGTTGCGCTGACCGCGGTCTGGGCAGCCAGCGGGCTCGCCGGCACTGCCCCGCGCACGGCCGCGATTGCCGGCATCCTGAGCATTGTCGGGCTGGGCCTGCTGCCCAAAACCGCCCTCTCCCTCTCCGGCCTGGCGACGCTGGATGACCAGCGTTCCCAGGGCCGCTCCATCCGCAGGACGGATGCGCTGGCCGCCATCGATGACGCACACCGCACCCTCGCCGTCGGAACCGTGCTCGTGGCGCTCTCGCTCGCCGCGGCGATGTGGCTCCTGGGCACGGACGCGGCGGACCCGGTCTGGACCCTGCCGCTGCTGGCGGCGCTGGTCCTCGCCACCGCGCTGCGCGCACGGTCCTTCCCCCTGGCCGTCGAGCGGCTGGCCCTCTACGCGGCCGCCTCGCTGGGCGTCGCCGCCCTGGCGCTGTCCGCGGCCCGGTACATGGCGGGCTCCGAATGGCTGGTGGGCCTGCTCCTGCTGGCGACCGCGCTGATCATCGGCTCGGCCCTCGCGCTGCGACTACCGGCACATTCGGCTGCAAGGCTCCGGTTGGCCGGCAACCGCCTCGAAACCATCGCCATCCTCGCCACCGTGCCGCTGGTGCTGGGGCTTTTCGGCCTCTTTGCCCAGCTGCTCGCCAGCTTCCCGTGACCGCGATGCGCTCCGCCCGCCCCGTCCCACTCCGTCCGGAAGGATGCCCTCAGTGACCTACGATCCGTGGAGCCCGCAGCCCGGCCCGCAGACCCGGCGCCAGGCCCAGGCCCTCGCCGCGGCGGACGGCGGCGGTTTCGAATCCGCCTCGGAGGCGTCCCGCCGCCGGCTGCGCACGCGCCCCGGCATGCCTGCCGGCCGCCGGTTCCTGCGCCAGCTCAGCGGCCTCTTCCGTTCCGACGACTACTCGCAGCGGCTGATCGCGGCGGCAGCCGGGGTGCAGGACCCGGTCTCCACGGGCCGCAGGATCGCGGTCATCAGTTCGCGCGGCGGGTCCGGCAAGACAACGACGACGGCGGTCCTCGCCTCGGTCTTCGCGTCCATGCGGCAGGATGCCGTGGCGGCCGTGGACAATGACCCGGGCCTCGGCTCGCTCCCCCTTCGCCTGGGCCTCGATTCCGCTCCGTCCCTCGACCTGCTGGCCTCCGCCGTCGCTCAGAAGGCGCCGGAGACGCGCGATGAGCTTGCCGCCCGGATGGCCGCGGCGGACGGGAACCTCTTCGCGACCGGGGCACGGCTGTGGCATCCCCGGGCGGATGCGCAGGCGCTGGACCGCGCGGTGACCAGCCTCAGCCGCTTCTTCCCCATCACCCTGCTGGACTCCCCGACCGGGATCAGCCATCCGGACGCAGTCTGGGCGGTCAAGGCGGCGCACGCGGTACTGCTGGTGGTTCCGGCGACCGTCGCGGGAAGACAGGACGCGCTCGTCTACCACCAGGCGTGGCAGCAGGACCCGGCCACCCGCGAGGTCCCGCTGCTGGCCGTGGTAACCGGCACGGATGCCGGCGCCCCGCTGGACCCGGTACGCGAGGCCGTCCGGCTCAGCCGCGACGGGCTCGACGCCATGACCCTGCCCTACGACCGGCACCTGGCCGCCGGCGTGGAGATCGACCTGGCCCTGCTCGCGCCGCAGACCCGGCTGGACGCGACGGCGCTGGCCTCGCGGGTGCTGCTGGCTGCCAACGGGAACCGCTGACCATGGGCGTGACATTGATCCACCGCCCCGCCCGGACCACCGCCCCGGCCCGCAGCGCCGAGCCGTATGCCCTGGACGCGCCGCCGCCCGTCACCGACCGCCCGGGCGGAGTGAACATGATGTCGCTCGTCCCGCTGCTCGGTGCCGGCGCATCGATGACCGTAATGATGCTCTTCCGCGGTTCCTCGCTGGCGGCCGTCGGCGCGCTGATGATGATCGTGACCATCCTCGCCTCTATTGCCCTGATGATCAGCCAAAAGGGCAAGCAGGCCCGGCAGGGCCGCGAGCAGCGCGAGCGCTACCTGGAGTACCTGGAGCGCGCGCGGACCGAGCTGCGCAGCGACGAGCAGCAGGCGATCAGGGTCGCGCGCATTGCCAGCCCGCCGCCGTCGGCCTTGTTCGACATCATCCGCAATCCGAAACGGCTGTGGGAACGGCGGCGGCGCAATGAGGATTTCCTGCACGTCCGGCTGGGCAGCGGGGAACGGCGCAACCGCGACATCCGGGTCAATGATTCCTCCTCCAGCCTGCAGCAGAACGACACGTTCATGACCACCGAACTGGAGATCCTCCGGCAGCGGTTCGAGTCCTCTCCCGAGCTGCCGCTGACGGTGCCGCTGGATTCGGCCGGCAACGTCAGCGTGGTCGGCTCCCGGGAGTTCGCCCTAGCCGTCTGCCGCAACCTCCTGCTGGAGGCGGCCGCCTTCCATTCGCCCGAGGACCTGCACGTCGCACTCTCCGTCCCCGAAGACCGTTACGACGACTGGGCGTGGGCGACGTGGCTGCCGCACCTGGCCGACCAGTCCAAAACGCATGCCACCGGTCCGGTGCGGCGGCTCGCGCCGTCGCTGGAGGCGCTGGCGGACGTCCTGAAGGATGACCTGCAGGGCCGCTCCACCAAGGCCGCGGCGGCGCGGCAGAACCACCTGGGCCGCAGCGCAGGCGGCGTCGGCAGCGGCATGCCGCGGCTGCTCGTCATCGCGGACACCTATGGCGAGGAACCGCAGGAGCTCGTGCTGCCGGAGAAGCATTCGAGCCCCGGACAGCTTGGCATCACCGTCATCTATCTGGCCGGGAACCGCGGCTCCGAGCCGGGCGAGGTCAGCATCCGGATCAGCGAGACCGGCACCGGCCCGGGCGCTTTCGCGAGCCAGAACTACCGGGAGGATCCGGTCGAGCCGCTGACCGAAGAGGGCACTCTGGACGAGCTCCCCGTGGCCACGGCGGAGGCGCTGGCCCGCGAGCTGGCACCGCTGCGGCTGTCCCCGGACTCGCTGGAACACAACAGCACCGAGAGCTCGACGGACTACCTGGAGATGCTCGGGCTGTCGAAGCGGCTGGATGCCGAGGACGTCCGCAGGCTGTGGCGGCCGCGCGGCGAAATCGATTTCCTGCGGGTGCCGCTGGGGCCGGACGACCGCGGCAAGCCCGCGATGCTTGACCTCAAGGAGGCGGCCCAGTTCGGCATGGGCCCGCACGGCCTCTGTGTTGGCGCCACCGGCTCGGGCAAGTCCGAGATGCTGCGCAGCCTGGTGCTCGGCCTGCTCGCCACGCACTCCCCCGAGGTGCTGGCCATGGTGCTGGTGGACTTCAAGGGCGGCGCGACGTTCGCCCCGTTCGAGGGCGCACCGCAGGTCACCGGCATCATCACGAACCTCTCCGACGACCTGTCCCTGATCGAGCGCGTCTATGCCAGCCTGAATGGCGAAATCCTGCGCCGCCAGGAACTGCTGAAGGCCGCCGGCAACATCGCCAACATCACCGACTACCAGCTGCACCGCCAGGAACGGCTGGCCCGCGGGGAGCATATGGACCCGCTGCCCCACCTGGTGGTCATCATCGACGAGTTCGGCGAACTGCTGACCGCACGGCCGGACTTCATCGAACTGTTCCTGTCCATCGGCCGCATCGGCCGCTCCATCGGCGTGCACCTGCTGCTCAGCAGCCAGCGCATCGAGGGCGGCAAGCTGCGCGGCCTGGACACCTACCTGTCCTACCGGATCGGGCTGCGCACTCTCTCCGAGGCGGAAAGCCGCACTGTGCTGGACACCCCGGATGCCTTCCACCTGCCGCCGGCGCCGGGATTCGGCTACCTCAAGGTGGACACCACCACCTACACCCGTTTCAAGTCCGGCTACGTGTCCGGTCCGGTGGACGTGGAAGAGGACGACGACGAACCGCAGGCCGCCGAGCCTATGGTCCTCCGCGCCCCGCGCTATGCCGCCGTGCTGGAGGCGCCGCCGCCGTCGGCTGCCGGGAAGAAGTCGGGGCTGAAGACCAAGGCGTCCCAGCGCACCACCGGCCCGACGGTCATGTCCACCCTGATGGACACCCTGCGGACCTTCCCGCGCTCAGTGCAGCCGATCTGGCTGCCGCCGCTGCCCCGGGGCATCGCGCTGGACAAGGCCGCCGGTTCGGCCGCGGCGACCAGCCAGGGCATCCGGCTGGCCAAGGGCGGCAATCTGCGCGTGCCCATAGGGCTGCTGGATGATCCGGCCAAGCAGTGGCAGGGGCTGTGGGAGCTGGACCTGAACAACGCCGGCGGCAATGTCATCATCGTCGGCGGCCCGCAGTCGGGCAAAAGCACCGCGCTGCGCACCATCGTGGCGAGCCTGGCGCTGACCCACGGCCCCGCCGAGGTGGGCATCTACGCTGTCGACCTGCTGGGCAGTTCCCTGCTGCCGCTGGAGGGCCTGCCGCACGTGGGCGGCGTGGCCGTGCGCACCAACCGCGAGGTCGTGCGGCGGACGATCGAGGAGGTCGCGGCGATGCTGACGCTGCGCGAGCAGGTCTTCGAGCGGTACCAGATCGATTCCCTCCAGACGCTGCGGCGGATGTGCGCCAAGGGCATGGTCCCCGAGCTGGCCAGTGCGGACATTGTCCTGGTACTGGACGGTTACGGCCAGCTCAGCGACGAGTTCGACGACATCGAGAAGCAGGTGCATTCGATCATCTCGCGCGGGGGCGGCTACGGCATCCACGTCATCGCGACCTCCGTCCGCACCAACGAAGTGCGGATCGCGCAGCAGAGCTTCTTCGGCAACCGCATCGAACTGCGGCTGGGCGACCCCGCCGAATCCGCATTCGGGCGGAAGCTCGCCGAAGGCATCAGCGCGGACCGGCCCGGCCGCGGCCTCATGGACCAGAAGCTGATCGGGCACATCGCGCTGCCGAGGATCGACGGAAATCCGGATCCGGACAGCGCGGTCCAGGGCATGCGGGACCTGGTGGCCGCGGTGGCGGCCTCTACGGACGGGCGTGCCATGCAGGTCCGGGTGCTCCCGCCGCTGGTGGACGCCGCCACGGCCCGGATTCCCGCGCGGCAGGGCCGGATTCCGCTGGGCCTGCGCGAGACGGACCTGGGCGCCGAGTACCTGGACATGCACTCAAAGGACCGGCATCTTGTGGTGCTCGGCGACGAGGGCGCGGGAAAGTCCAACCTGATGCGCTCGGTGATCCGTTCCCTCTCCGCCCAGCACGGGCCCGAGGAGCTGGTCTTCGCGGTGTTCGATCCGCGCCGGGGGCTGGCCGACGAGGTGCCCGAGGCATACCTAGGCGGCTACGCCACGAGCCCGGCGCTGGCGGAGCAGCTGGCCGGCGCCGTCGCCACGGAACTGGACAAGCGGGTCAACGGCGACGGCGAAGCCGGCAACGGCGGGAAGCCGCCGCGCGTGGTCCTCCTGATCGATGATTACGACGTGCTCACCGCGGGCGGCTCCTCGCCGCTGAGCCGCCTGGTTCCCTACCTGCCGCTGGGACCCGAGATCGGCCTGCACGCCGTACTCACCCGCCGCGTGCGCGGGGCGAGCCGGGGCATGTACGAGTCCTTCTTCATGTCACTGCGGGATTCGGGCAGTACCGGCATCCTGATGTCCGGCGACCGCGGCGAAGGCGCCCTGCTCAATGGGATCCGCGCGCGTGCGCTGCCGCCGGGCCGGGCCCAACTGGTGCAGGCGGGCAAGCCCGTCAATACGGTCCAGCTCTACTACCACAGCACGGAAGAGGAAACCGATGAGCTCTGATTGGACCGTGGTCAGCCTCCGCGAGCCCGACCAGCTGACCCTGGTCGAGGCCATGGTGGCGGCCGTGCCGGACCTGAACGTCCGCCAGGCTGCGGGCGATTCCCTGCTCGAGCTGCTTGATGATGCAGGCGAGCTCCAGCTGGCCATCGAGCTGCCCCGGCTCGTCCGGGTGCCGCAGGAAGCGACGCGGCTGCTTGCCGGGGCCGAGATCTCGGCCGTGCCCGGCACGCCTGTTCCGGCCATCTTCAGCCCGGGCAGCGGGAATCCGGCAGACCAGCCGCTGTGGTGGCAGGAAATCCACGTCCGCGACGGCGCACCAAAGGCAACCGTCCGGGCGGAATCCCTCTGCCACGAAATTGCCCGCCGATGCGACGGCGTCGTGGCCCTGCCGCAGGTTGCCGGCGCATGAGCCACGAATCCGCCTTCGACTTCCGCAGCGCCGGCACCGGCGTGGTGTTCCAGAACAAGCCGCTGGCCACCCTCTCGCCGTGGCTGGCCAAGTCGCGCGCCGCCGCGGCCGCGGACGCCATGCAGTTCGTGCTGGTCACGCCGAGCTCCACCGCCATCAGCCTGCCGTTGTCGGCGCTGCTCGCGGAACCGGGCTGCCAATGGCTGGCGACCACGGAGGACGGCACCTTCTTCGACGGATTCACCGGCCGCGTGCACGCCTGGGACGGCGCGGCCTTCCGGCCCCTGGAAGAGATCGGAGAGGACTTCCTGCTCACACCGGCGCTGCCCGGCGGGCTGGTCCACGTTCGGGCGGAAACCATGCATCCGGCCAGCCACTCCACCCGGATCGGCGGCTTTACCGAGCAGCTGTTCATCGAACTTACCGGTGCCGCCCCCACCGGCTGGGGCGTGGCCGAACCCGTCAGCGAGCCGTGGGACGAAGCCGCCGTCACCGCGCACTGCTTCGATCTCGCCCCGGAGACAGCGTTGCTGGTGGTGGTGGGGCACGCCCGGGTCGGAACCGCGTCACCGGCCATCGCCGTCGTCACGGTGGAACGCTCTGCCGCCGGCGTCCACGAAAGCGTCGAACTACTGGTGGAGAGCCCGGAACCGCTCGATGCCGCGGCGCTTGATTCCTTCAGCGCGCGCATGCACCGGATCCATGCCCGCACCGCCGTGCTGGGGCACGCCCTCGCCTTCGACGGCCTTGCCCGGCCCGCCCGATTCACGGGAGTATCAGTGCCGGCCTGTGCGGTCTTCGGTCCGGAGGCCCTGCGGGATTACGGTGCCAATGCCGCCCTGGCCGCGGCCGGACCCCGCGCCAGGCTGATCGGCGTGGCCCCCGCCCAGTCGCTGGCGGTCCAGTACCAGCAGGAGCCGGACGGGGAACGCCACCCGCTGGAGGCATGGGCCATGCTCTGTGCGCGGCTGTCCGGAGAACCGGGACCGGCGGACGGGCTGGAATAGCTCCGCGGGAGGTGATGTTATGAGCCTTGTGCCCCATAACGACGGCGTCAGCGCCTCCCTGCCAGATCCCTCCGTGACCGCTGCTGCGTCAGTGCCTGGCGGCACCGTCGGTGCGGACGCGGGACCGGCAGGCACAGTGCCGGGCGGCACCGGTCCGGCAGCGGCACGGCCTTTGGCATCCCGACCCGGCCCTGCCGGCCGTGGCAAGGGCCGCCGCCCGCGCAGCGAGGGCAGCGTGGGCCTGGCCTTCGGACTCGCCGCCTACGGCATCTGGGGCATCCTGCCGCTGTACTTCGCCACGCTCGATCCCGCCGGTCCGCTGGAAATCGTGGCCAACCGGATCGTCTGGTCCCTGCTCTTCTGCGTGCTGCTGATGACGGCGATGCGCAGCTGGCGCCCCTTCCTCGCGGCGGTGCGCAACCGCCGCATCCTGGGGATTCTCTCGCTCGCGGCACTGCTCATCGCCATCAACTGGTTCACCTACACGGTGGCCGTGCTGAGCGAGCGCACCGTCGAGGCCTCGCTGGGCTATTTCATCAACCCGCTGGTGTCCGTGCTGCTGGGCGTCCTGTTGTTGAAGGAAAAGCTGCGCCGGGCCCAGTGGGCCGCGCTCATCGTCGCCTTCGTCGCGGTCCTGGTGCTGGCCTTCGGCTACGGCAACGTCCCCTGGCTTTCGCTGGTGCTGGCGCTGAGTTTCGGTTTCTACGGGCTGGTCAAGAAGAATGTCGGCACCAGGGTGGATGCGGTCTCCAGCCTGAGCGTCGAGACGCTGGTCCTGACGCCGGTCTCCGCCGTGATCATGGGCGTGCTGATGGTGCAGGGGCAGGCCACGCTGTTGGCCAACGGCCCGGGGCACTTCTGGCTGATGGCCGCCGGCGGCCTGATCACCGCCCTGCCGCTGCTGTTCTTCGGCGCGGCCGCCCGGAGGCTGCCGCTGAGCACCGTGGGCCTGCTGCAATACCTGGCGCCCCTGCTGCAGTTCATCACCGCGCTGTTGGTCTTCCACGAACCGATGCCTCCGGAGCGCTGGGCCGGCTTCGCCCTCGTCTGGCTCTCGCTGGTCATCCTGACGGCGGACATGGTCGTGTCCTACCGCAAGGCGCCCCGCCCCGTCGCCGCGTGACCGCCGTCGTATCCTAGCGCCGCCCCCGCGCGGCCGCCGTCGTCCCCCTACGGAGACCTCGAGGACACCGTCAGACGTGCGGCACCCGCCGCTCCCCCGCCCCGTGATCGTGGGGACGCGGCACGACGACCATCGGCACCGGGAGCGCCCGCAGCACCTTCAGCGCCGTGCTTCCCAGGAACAAGCGGTTGTGCTGGGCGAGCCGGCCGGAGCCGATGATGACCAGTTCGCCGTCCTCCCAGTCCAGCGAATCGATGGCCTGCTCGATGCTCCGTCCGTGCGCCACCGTCACCGTGGCCGTCCCTTCCAGCAGCTTGGAGGCCGCCTCGGCCAGCACCGAATTGGCGTGCAGGTGGGCCTGGTGGATGGCCTCGCCGGAGTCCGAGTGCTCATGGGTGTCGAGCGCGACCAGGGAGACCAGGCGCAGCGGCAGCCCGCGGCGGGAAGCGGCGGACACCGCGACGTCCCGAGCCGCCTGCGCGCCGGGCCGGTCACCGATGAAGGCCGTGAGCCGCGTCAGAGGTCCCTGGTTCTGGTAGCCGCGCGGGGCAAGTGCCACCGGCACGGGCGAGGCGTGCAGCAGCGCGTTGGCCACGCTGCCGATGGTGAAGCGCTTGAAGACCCCGGAGGATGCGGCGCCGATGACGATCAGCGCGGCTTCGTCCTCCTGGGCGGTCTTGATCAGGCCCTCGGAGAAGGAGTCGGCGTCCACCACGCGGAAATCAGCCTCGACGTCGGACGGCACGAGCTTCAGCGCCTGCCGCCGGGCGTTCGTTATCTCCTGTTCGCCGGCCCGGATCCGGCGGCCGCGCGGCTGGACCGAGACAAAGGGCGCGTTCTCCGGGACCACGTAGACGATGTCCAGCCCCACTCCCTGGGCGCGGGCGATGGCGACCCCCAGGGCGACGGCATCAGCCCCGCGCTCATCCGGCTGGTATCCGACGACATAACGCATGAGTCACTCCCCCTCGCGGCATCTGGTGGAACAGACTCTACCGTCAGGCTGCCGACAAATCATCAGGTCAGCGGGCAGCCGAAAGGGGCAGGCGCACCACGAATCGGTGCCCCTGCCCCTCGCTATCGCTGCGGTGGACGGTCCGGATCGGGCCGTCCTGCGAACCGCCCCTTACGCCGCTTCGCGGATGGCCGCCTCCAGCACGTCCAGCGCGTCGGCCAGAAGCTCGTCGCTGATGACCAGCGGCGGGAGCAGCCGGATGACGTTTCCGTAGGTGCCGCAGGTCAGGATCACGACGCCGGCCTTCAGGCACGCGTCGGCGATCGCCTTGGTCGCGGCGGGGTTGGGCTCCTTGGTGGTGGCGGCGGTGCCGGCCTGGACAAACTCCAGGGCCAGCATGGCGCCGCGGCCGCGCACCTCGCCGATGATGCTGTTCGCGCCCAGCTCCTCGGCGAGCCTGCGCAGCCGGCCCATGACCTGCTCCTCGATGGACCGGGCGCGGGCGTTCAGGTCCTGCTGCTCCATGGACTCGATCGCGGCCAGTGCGGCCGCGCAGGCCACCGGGTTGCCGCCGTAGGTGCCGCCGAGGCCGCCGGGGTGGACAGCGTCGAGCAGGTCGGCGCGGCCGGTGATCGCGGACAGCGGCATGCCGCCCGCGATGCCCTTCGCCATCGTGATGATGTCCGGAACGATGCCCTCATGGTCGGAAGCGAACCAGGCGCCGGTGCGGCAGAAGCCCGCCTGGACCTCGTCCGCGATGAAGACGACGCCCTTCTCCTTGGCCCAGGCCGCCAGCGCCGGCAGGAAGCCCTCGGCCGGGACGATGAAGCCGCCCTCGCCCTGGATCGGCTCGATCAGGATGGCAGCGACGTTCTCGGCGCCGATCTGCTTCTCGATCATGGTGATGGCGCGGCGGGCGGCGTCCTCGCCCTTCAGCTCCGCCTCTTCCCGGAACGGGTAGCTCATCGGAACCCGGTAGATCTCCGGGGCGAAGGGGCCGAAGCTGCCGGCCGGGCTGGACTTGTAGGGGTTGGCCTTGGCGGTTAGCCCCATGGTCAGGTTGGTCCGGCCGTGGTAGGCGTGGTCGAAAGCAACGACGGCGGTGCGGCCCGTGGCCACGCGGGCCACCTTCACCGCGTTCTCCACCGCTTCCGCGCCCGAGTTGAACAGCACCGAACGCTTCTCGTGGTCGCCCGGCGTCAGCTGGGCGAGCTTTTCGGCGACGGCGATGTAGCCCTCGTATGGGCTGACCATGAAGCAGGTGTGCGTGAAGTGCCCGACCTGCTCCCTGACGGCCTCCGCCACGGCCGGGTCGGAGGCACCGACGCTGGTCACGGCGATGCCGGAACCGAGGTCGATGAAGGAGTTGCCGTCGACGTCCACGATGATGCCGCCGTCGGCGTCCGCCACGTACACCGGAACGCTGGAGGCCACGCCGCCGGCCACAACCTTCGCCCGGCGGGCCGCGAGTTCCGCCGACTTCGGGCCCGGGAACTCGCCGGTGATCCTGCGCTTCTGTTCCAGCCGGTAGGTCCGCTGGGTGGTCTGCGTCGTCATCAGAGTGCCTTTCATGCGAGGTTCGGGGTGTATCCGGATGTATCGGCGCACAGCAGGCGGCCGGCGGTGCGGAGACACTGCCGACCTTATGCCCCGGCTCCGGCGCCGGGCCATGGCCCCTTGCACACAGCCTCACCCGATCCTTGGTGCATTTGTCCAGCGGGCCTTGGTACCGTCCGCGGCACCGGCCGCGGCACCGGCGCCGTGGCTAGAGTTCGGGAGCGTGGTCTTCCGGCATCATCGTGTCGTCTTCGGGGTGGCGCTGCAGGTTCAGCAGGGCGAGCGCCAGCCCGCCCCAGACGGTCAGGATGGCGATGATCAGCATGATGATCGAGGCTGTGCTCATCGGGCGGCCTCCTTCCGGGTGTTGGCGTCCGCGTCGAGGACGGGATGGTTTGCTGCGGAACGTCTGCTCCACGGGATCAGCGACAGGATGAACGCCACCACGATGAGGGCGCCGGCCATGCCCCAGCCGAAGACGCCCACGAACCAGGCAGGCATATCGTTGTAGCCTTCCTGGATCCTGGCGATCAGCTCGTTGACCAGGATGTAGCCCAGGACAATGGGGGCGACCACGCCTGCCATGATGCGCCATCCGAGGCCCAGCTTGATCGAGGACGTCTCGTTGACGTGGCCGCCCAGCATGGGCAGGGCACGGAAGCCGTAGGCGAGCATCAGCACTGCAACCAGCGCCGCAGCCATGATGCCGAAATTGTTGACGAAGGCGTCGGTGACGTCGAGCAGGTTCAGCCCGGTCGTCGTCGGGAACAGCAGAATGGAGAGCACGGCCAGCGGCAGGCCCACGGCCATGGTCGCCGGCACCCGCTGCAGGCCCAGCTTGTCCTGGACGGCGGCAATGATGACTTCGACGATGCTGATCAGGGAGGTCAGCCCGGCGAACACGAGCGAACCGAAGAACAGCACGCCCAGCAGGGTCCCCAGCGGGGCCTCGGAAATGATGGTCGGGAAGGCGATGAAGGCCAGGCCGATGCCGCCGGAGCCGGCCACCTCGCCAACCGGCGCGCCGGCCGAGTGCGCCATGAAGCCCACGGCCGCAAAAACGCCGATGCCGGCCAGGATTTCGAATCCGGAGTTGGAGAACGCCACCACGTAGCCTGAGCCGGTCAGGTCGGTCTTGCGCTTCAGGTAGGAGGCGTAGGTGACCATGATGCCGAACGCCACCGAGAGCGAGAAGAAGATCTGGCCGAACGCGGCGGCCCAGACCCCGGTGTCCGCCAGCGCGGCCCAGTCCGGCCGGAACAGGGCATCCAGCCCCTCGCCCGCGCCGGGCAGGAACAGCGCCTGCACCACCAGCAGCAGGAACATCACCAGCAGCAGCGGCAGGAAGATGATGTTGGCCCGGCCGATGCCCTTCTGCACCCCGGCGGCCAGCACGAACAACACCACGGCCCAGACCAGGACGAGCGGGATCAGCACACCGGGGACGAAGTCGAAGCCGATGTTCACGTTCCCGCTCACCTGCAGGAACTCGCCCAGGAAGAAGCCTTCCGGGTCGTCGCCCCAGGCCTCGGTGACGGAGAAGATCATGTACATCGCGGCCCAGGCGATGATGACCGCGTAATACACGGCGATGACGAAGCAGATGGCGACCTGCCACCAGCCCAGTCCCTCCGCCCGGGGGTGCAGCCTCCGGTAGGCCAGGGGCGCCGAGCCGCGGAACTTGTGCCCGACCGCGTAGTCAAGGAACAGCAGCGGAATACCGGCGGTCAGCAGCGCGACCAGATAGGGGATGATGAAGGCGCCGCCGCCGTTCTCATAGGCGACGTAGGGAAAGCGCCAGATATTGCCCAGGCCGACGGCGGAACCAATCGCCGCGAGGATGAAGACTTTGCGGGTGGACCAGGTTTCCCTCTTGGGACCGGCCTCGGGCGTCGCTTGGGGGGACGCGGTGTTACTCATCGGAACCTCATAGTGTTGTCCGCGGGTGATCCCGACCATCTTAGTCAGGCGCCTTACGTCTCCCTTGCACGGCGCAGTGCGGATGCACAAAGCCGCCCCGTATAGTGGCCTCATGGCTGTCACTCTCGCCAATCTCCTGGCCAGTAAGTCGCTCCACCTGCGGGTTGCCGGCCGAGCCTCCGGCAACCCCGACGCCGTCGTAACCTGGGTGGCCACCACCGAGCTGGAGGACCCGCTGCCCTTCCTCAGCGGGGGCGAAGTCGTCCTGACCACCGGCCTGCGGCAGAAATCCGCCGCGGCGCAGCGCCGCTTCATCACCCGCGTGCACGAGGCCGGCGTGGTCGCCGTCGGCTTTGCCCTGGGCCTGAGCCACAGCAAGATCCCTCCGGCGGTCCTTGCCGAAGCCGACCGGCTCGACCTGCCGGTCTTCGAGGTCCCCTACGAGACGCCCTTCGTCGCGATCAGCCGGATGGTGGCAGACGCGATTTCGGCGGACCACTATGGCAAGCTCGAACAGTTGCTGAAGGACCACCAGGCCCTGGCTTCGGCGCTGCTTGGGGGCGGCGGACTTCCAGCCCTATTGCGCACACTCGCCACCACGCTGCGCACCGACGTCGTGCTTTCCCAGTACGGCACCCGGGTCTTCGCCTCCTCCAAGAAGCAGCACGCAGGCTGGCACGAGGTGCCCATCTCCACAGGGATGAAGGACCGCTGCACGCTGGCCCTCGCCGAGCCGTTCGAACGCAACGCGATTGTCGACTACGCGCAGAGCCTGATCAGCCTGGAACTGAACAACCAGGCCAAGCACCGCGAACGCGAACGACGGACCAACGGACAGATCCTGCAGGACGTGGTGCGCGGAACCCTGCAGGGCCAGGACGCTGCCCTGCGGCTGGACAACATCGGCGTCGACACCTCGCTGCGGCAGCAGCTCATCGTGGTGCAGGCCTCCGCGAACCACCGGCGGGCGCTCCGTACGCTGCCGCTTCCGGCCGGCCTGGAGGGCACCATAACCGGGCTGCTCGAGGACCGGCTGGTCCTCATCCTGCAGGACGCCGAGTCCGCGGAGGAACCCGGCCGCCGGCTCAGCGAGTACTTCCGCGAGGCGGGCCTGTCCGCCACCGTGGGTGTCGGCGGCGGCTACGCCCAGGCAAACGGCCTGCGCTGGAGCTACTTCGAGGCCAAGGAGGCGCTCAGCCACGGCCGGCCGCTCAACGTGCCGCAGCGGCTCTCGCTGACCTCGCTGCTGCTGGCCTCCGAGGACGTCCCGCTGGCCGACCTGGCCGCCGAGGCCCTGGACCCCCTGGTCGCCTTCGACGCCGCGCACGCCGGCCAGCTGATGTCCACGCTGGAGGCCTACCTCGACCTCAACGGCTCCGTCGCCGCGGTCGCCGATTCCCTTGGCCTGCACCGCAACTCGGTGCGCTACCGGCTGGGCCAGATCGTCGACCTGACCGGCTACGACCCGGCCATCACCGCGGACCGCGTGCACCTCTGGCTCGCCCTGACCGTTCGGCGGCTGGAGTCCGAAGCCGGCTAACCCTTGCCATGCGCGCGCCGAGGCACAAGGCTGTGACCATGCACGAAACCCACGAATCCCGGACGCATGCCTGGCTCGGCGAGGACGACCCGAAGCGGGCGGACACCGCCACCATCAACCTCGAACCCGAGCGCCTCACCGCGCACGGCGCAACCCGCACGGCCGGCTACGCCGCCAGCTGGGCCCTGCGCTGTGGCGAGAACTGGATCACCGAGCATTTCGAGATTTCCGTCCACGGCCAAGGCTTCAGCCGGCACCTGTGGCTGGACCGCGCACCCAACGGAACCTGGAGCGTGCAGACCAAGCAATCAGGCACCGCCGACCTGCCCGAGCCAGGCCTCGCGGACCCGCATGTCCTCGACCTCGCCCTCGACTGCGACCTTGAGGCCTGTCCCGCGACCAACACCATGCCGATCCTGCGGCTGGGCGCCGTGCACAACCCGGACGCCCAGCACACCTTCACCATGGCCATGGTCCACCTGCCCAGCCTGCAGGTCACCGCCTCGGAACAGAACTACAGCAGCGTCCGCACGTACGACGACGACTCCCGCACCGCCGTCGTCAACTATTCTTCCAACGGGTTCAGCGCGGACCTTGTGGTGGACGCGGATGGCATCGTGATCGATTACCCCGGCCTGGCGAAGCGCCGCCGCAGCTGAGCCTCCACGGCCCGCATCGGGGCGGCGCTGACCGGGGCGAGGCGGCCAGGGGGCGGGCACATATGGCTGCTCAGCGGGACACACGCGCGCCGACGCGTAGGATGGTCTCGGACCTCCAGCCCGCCCTTTTACCGTCCCCTTCTCCCGCCAGCCAAGGAAGCAGCAGCATGCCTGAAATGTTCGTCGACAAGTTCCGTTCCCTCGTGCCGAAGTACCTCGGCCGGAAATGGTCCGAAGAGGACGGCATCTCCTACGACGACCTCGAGGGGTTGCTTGGCGAGCACAAGTTCCCGGTCCCGCAGGCCCTGGTCGAGTTCTACCACGCACTCGGCGGCTGCGAGGACCTCATGGAGGCCCACGACTTCTTCTGGGACCCGGACGAGCTGGAGATCGAGGACGGCTACCTGCTGTTCCTCGACGAGATGGACGAAGAAGCCAACTGGGGCTTCCGCGAGGAGCACCTGGCGGTGCCGGACCCCATCGTCTGGATCCGGACCAACACGAGCAACCAGGGCTGGCAGAGCGAAGACGCCACGTTCAGCGAGTTCGTCTTCGACATGTTCGACTGGGTCTTCAGCGACGAAGAAGACGACGACTAAGCCGGCCGCGGCATCCCCCTCGGCCGCCGCAGGAGCCGGAGTCCCTGGGTTCCGGGGTGCGGTAGTCGCCTCATCGCCTCGCCCCCGGCGAACCGATTGGCACGGGGTCTAGCGTCCTGACACCGCGCCGGAATCTGACAGATTTTGGCGCGAACGTGCGGGTTTTCAGCAGCCTCCCCTTGCGCTGACCTGCCGTTTCGTCGAACGCACCTGCAGAAAGCCTGCAGTTATCCGCCGCCCGTCTTGGGCGGCTGGCTGAACCTGCCTTTGTCAGCCGGGCCGGCGCGGCCGGCCGCAGGAGGGGCACCGACCTCATCGGGCCAACACCGTCTGGTCTCTCCTCCACAAGCTGGTCGACCGGCTAGTCGTCCCCACACCGGTCACTCGGGCAAGCTCACCAGCATTGTCCAGGGCATGGTGTTTGGCATGGAACTGGTTGCGCTGCTTCACTCGTTCGGGGATTCGGCGAGGGTCAAAGACCTGTTGGCGTCGGGGGTCTCGGAGCGCCAACTGCGCTCGGCATTGGACGCGCAGGTGTTGCTGAGGCCGCGTCGGGGAATCGTTGCGTTGCCCGGGGCCAGACAAGATTTTCTGGCAGCGAGGATAGCTGGCGGTGTGCTCACCTGCACGTCTGCGGCGCTCCATCACGGGCTCTGGCAGCTCAGACCAGACGAACACGTTCATCTTGCCTCGGTCCGGAACTGCCGCGAGCGGGAAGTCAGCCACGGGACTATATCTGTCCCTCCAATGCAGCGGCTGCCAGTAGCCGGACTGGTCGATGTCGTGATCCATGCGCTGCGCTGCCTGCCCGAGGATGACGCTCTGGTCATCGCCGAATCAGCCCTGAAGTCCGGCAACGTGGCACTGGAGGTGCTGAAGCTCCGCCTTCAGGGGCCACGGAACGGAACCGGCCGCCGGCGGCTTGAGCTCGCGGATGCACGTGCGGATTCGGCTCCGGAGGTCGTTGTCCGTGGAATGCTTCGGCGCGCGGGACTGGAGTTCAGACACAGAGTCTGGGTGAAGGGCATCGGCGAAGTAGACTTCCTCGTTGATGGCTGGCTGATCATCGAGTTCGACGGCGCGGCCTTCCATATGGACCGCAAGTCATTCCGGCGCGACCTCCGCCGCAATAATGCTGGCGTGGTCCGCAGCTACGCCACGCTGCGCTTCGTATATGAAGACGTGTTCGGAAACCCGGCGGGAATGCTCCGGGATATCCAGCAGGCGTTGCAGCGCCGCCCCAGGGGCGTGGCGTGAGGGCGACGGAAAACAGCATGGTTTCGACGCCGCCCCCAAAGAACGTGCAGGTCAACGCATTGGGCGCCTGGATAAAGCGCGTCGGTTTCCGCCAAAGTCTGCAGCTTTCCGACGCCGTGCCGCCGCTGGGCGGTCGTCGGCGGCTAGACGTCGCGGTCGACGACGGCTTCGGCGAACGCGGCCAAGGCGAACTTGACGGTGCTCTCCGGCAACGGATCCAGGGCAGCCTTGGCAGCGTCGGCCCATTCACGGGCCGTGTCCCAGGACTGCTGGGTGACGGGGTGCTCGCGCAGGGCCTCGACGGCCTTGGCCAGGGCCTCGTCGGAGGTCAGGTCGGCATCCACCAGCTCCAGCACGTCCGCGGCGGAAGCATCTCCGGCGGCTGCCGCCTTGCGGAGCAGCAGCACGGGCAGGGTGGGCACGCCCTCGCGCAGGTCGGTGCCCGGGGACTTGCCGGACTTGGCCTTGAGGCCGGTCACGTCGATGACGTCGTCGGCCAGCTGGAAGGCCACGCCAACGCGTTCGCCGTACTCGACCATCACGTCGACCACGTCCTGCCCGGCCCCGGCGAACATGGCGCCGAGCTGGCCGGCCGTGGCAATCAGCGAACCGGTCTTCCCGCCGATGACGGACAGGTAGTGCTCCACCGGGTCCTCGCCGTCGCGCGGGCCCACGGTCTCCTGCAGCTGCCCCAGCACCAGGCGTTCGAAGGTGCGGGCCTGGATCAGCACCGCCTCCGGCCCCAGTTCAGACACCAGGATGGAGGCCCGGGCGAAGATCAGGTCGCCGGCGAGGATGGCCACCTGGTTGCCCCAGACCTCGTGGGCGGTGGGAGCACCGCGGCGGTAAGGCGCCGAGTCCATCACGTCGTCGTGGTAGAGCGTGGCCAGATGCGTCAGCTCCACGACCACCGCGGCCTGCAGCACCTCGGCCACCGGGCCCTTGCCCAGCTGCGACGCCAGGATGGTCAGCAGCGGCCGGACCCGCTTGCCGCCGGCCTCCACCAGGTGCCGGCTGGTCGCGTCCGCGAGCGGGTCCGAATGCGCGATCGCCACCCGAAGCTGCTTCTCCACGCGCGCGAGGGCGGTGGAAACAGCCGGTCCGAGGTCAGGATCCTGGGCCACCAGGCCGAAGCCTGCCGGGAGGTTCAGGCTTGAGGCGATGGCGGCAGTAGCCGTGTCCAGCTCCAGGGAATCCGGAACGTGGCCGGCAGGAGTCCAGCTCGGGTTTGCGTCAGTCACGGTTCAACACTAACTAATCGTCGGGACGGTTGGTCTGCGGTCAACGGTTACGCCGCCGGTCTGGTTGGAAGCCTGCGGCGTGATTTTCTCCAGCAAGTGAATAACTCTATCCTCAAAGCCCGCGCCGTTCGCGTCCGTCAGGTTGGCCAGCATGCGCACCACGAAGCGCATCAGCGGCGGGACGGGCATGCCGGTGCGCAGCGCCAGCTTCATGATCGCCGGCTGGCCGATCAGGCCGGCAAAGACCCTCCCGAGCGTGAAGTGGCTGCCCCACTGGTTGCGGATGATTTCCGGGTAGCGGGTTAGGACCTGCTCATCCAGCTCTCCGGCCCCGGACTGCGCGTCGATGATGAGCTCCGCCGCGTACCGGGCCGACTCCATCGCGTAGGAGATGCCCTCGCCATTGAACGGGCTGACCATGCCGCCCGCGTCGCCCAGCAGCAACAGGCCCGGAGAGTAGTGCGGGGTGCGGTTGAACCCCATGGGCAGGGCCGCGCCCCGCACCTGCCCCACCTGGTTCTCCTCGGTGAAGCCCCACTCCTCGGGCATTCCGGCGGTCCAGTCCCGCAGCACCTGCCGGTAATCGAGCTTGCCGAAGGACTTCGACGAGTTCAGGATGCCTAGGCCCACGTTGGAGGTGCCGTCGCCGACGCCGAAGACCCAGCCGTAGCCCGGCAGCGGGTTCCCTTGGGCGTCCGGCAGTTCCAGCCAGCCCTCCATCCAGTCGTCCTCGTGCCGCGGGCTGGTGAAGTACGTCCGTACGGCCACGCCGAGCGGCCGGTCGTCCCGCTTTTCGATACCGAGGCTGAGCGCGGTGCGGGCGGAGTTGCCGTCAGCGGCCAGCACGACGTCGGCAGTAAAGTCCCGCGTCTCGCCCGTCTTGCGGCCGCGATCGTCCAGGACGCTGGCACGCACTCCGGTGACCCGACCGGCGTCGTCGCGCAGCGCCTCGGACACCGAGTGCCGTTCCAGCACCCGCGCTCCGGCCGCCTCGGCGTGCCGGGCCAGCTCCTCATCGAATCCCAGCCGGGTGCGGATCAGGCCGTAGTCCGGGAAGTCGGACAGCTCGGGCCAGGGCAGCTCCAGGCGGCGGCCGCCGGCGATCAGGCGCAGCCCGCGGTTCCGCCGCCAGCCGGCGGCTTCCTCGTGCGGCAGGCCCAGCAGCTGGATTTCGCGGACGGCGCGCGGCGTCAGCCCGTCGCCGCAGACCTTCTCGCGCGGGAATGATGTCTTCTCCAGCACCGTCACTTCGATGCCGGCCTTGGCCAGATAGTAGGCAGCGGTCGACCCGGCAGGTCCTGCCCCGACAATCAGTACGGACACGTCAGCCGGCGGTCCTGGAGCTCCGGCGGCGCAGCGCGGTCTGGGAGTCCGCGTTGGAGGCGTCGGCGCGGCCCGGCTTTTCCGCCCGGTGGACGGCTACGATGCCGCCGCTGAGGTTGCGGTAGGCGACGTTCTGCCAGCCCTCTTCCCTGATCCAGGCGGCGAGGCCGTGCTGGTCCGGCCACGCGCGGATGGACTCCGCCAGGTAGACGTAGGAGGCCGGGTTGGAGGAGATCTTGCTGGCGATCGCGGGCAGCGCCCGCATCAGGTACTCGGTGTAGATGGTCCGCCAGACCGGCAGGGCCGGCGAGGAGAACTCGGCGATCACCAGCCGCGCGCCGGGCTTGGCCACCCGCAGCATCTCCCGCAGGGCCACCCGCGGCTCATTCACGTTGCGCAGGCCGAAGGAGATGGTCACGGCGTCGAAGGAGTTGTCCGCGAAGGGCAGGTTGGTGGCGTCTCCGGCGACGAAGTCGATATCCGGCCGGCGGCGCTTGCCCACCTCGAGCATGCCGAGGGAGAAGTCGCAGGCGACGACCTCGATCCCGGCGTCCGCGTACGGTTCGCTGGAAGTTCCGGTCCCGGCCGCCAGGTCCAGGACCCGCTGGCCCGGCTTGGCGCCCACGGCCTCGACCACCACACGGCGCCAGCGGCGGGTCTGGCCCATGGAAAGGACATCGTTGACCAGGTCGTATTTGGGGGCGACGTCGTCGAACATGGCGGCGACTTCGTCGGGGCGCTTCTCCAGGGATGCTCGGTTCACGGCATCATTCTCTCAAAGTTTGTCCCGGCGGCCGAACCCGTCGTCCCGGCGCCGGGAGGCCGGTGGCGCCGCGGGTTCCGCCGAAGGGTACCCTTGAATCCATCATGACCTCCCTGCGCTCCGTCACCGTCGACCTCGGCGGGCTCTCCTCTTCCACCGGCATTCTGGATTACCTGGTGCGTGACGACGCGCACTGCTGGATCCGCCACGGGGCAGGGCTGGTGGCCTTCGGCGAGGCGGCCAGGTTCACGTCCTCCGGCCCGGACCGGTTCAGCGACGCCGCCGAATGGTGGCGCCGGACAGCCCGGGCGGCCGAGGTGGACAACCCGCTCAGCGCTCCCGGCACGGGCCTGGTGGCCTTCGGCTCGTTCGCTTTCTCCAAGACGTCGGCCTACGAATCCCGCCTGATCGTTCCGCGAATCGTCGTGGGAGCAGACGAGTCCGGTGCGTGGCTGACCCTGATCTCGGACGACGGCGGGGCCGAGCTGACGGCCGATGCCGCCCGGGCCGAGCTGGCCGGATGGCTGGAGGAGGTCTCGCCCGAACACGGTCCGGACGGCGCCGATACCCTGCACCCCGGCCAGGTGTCCGAGGAAGCCTACATGGCTGCCGTCGCGGCCGGCGTCGAGCGCATTGCCGGCGGCGGCCTGACCAAACTGGTGCTTGCCCGCGACCTGGTGGCGGACCTGTCCTCCCCCATCGCCACCGCCCAGGTGCTCCGCGAGCTGGCCGCGCGCTACCACGACTGCTGGACCTACAGCGTGGACGGGCTGATCGGTTCCACGCCCGAGATGCTGATCAAGGTGGAGGACAACGTGGCGCGGGCACGGGTGCTCGCGGGGACCCTGGACCGGGCCAACACGCACAAGATCGAGGGCGAGTCGGATGCGGCCTACGCCGAGCGCGTGCTGGCCGGCTCGGAGAAGCAGCAGCACGAACACGAGATCGCGATCGACTCGCTCACGCGCAAGCTCCAGCCCTACACCTCCGCCATGACCTCGCACAGCGAGCCGTTCGTGCTGGAACTGCCCAACGTCTGGCATCTGGCCTCGGACGTCTCGGCCGATCTCGCACTCGACGGCGGAAGGACGCCGTCGTCCCTGGAACTCGCCGAGGCGGTGCATCCCACCGCGGCAGTGTGCGGCAGCCCCACGGAGGCCGCCGGCGACCTCATCCGCGAGCTCGAGCAGATGGACCGCGGACCTTACGCCGGCCCGGTCGGCTGGACGGACGGCGCTGGCAACGGCGAGTGGGGCATTGCCCTGCGCGGGGCCGTCGTCGAGACGCCCACCCGCGTGCGGCTCTACGCCGGCTGCGGGATCGTGGAGGCCTCGACACCGGAGGCGGAGCTGGCGGAGACCTGGGCGAAGTTCCGGCCGATGATCGAATCCCTCGGACTGCGCCGCTGAGCCGAGGCCTGCTTCCCGCCCCTGCCGCTGGTTACTCATAGGCAAAACCTGTAGCCTGTGGGGCAAGTCATACTGTGACGCTAGAATTACGTTTGTTTTGCCAGCTCTGCTAGATCGCTTCAAGTAAAGGATTGCCCACCATGCGGCTAACCATCTCCAAGTCCTCGCGGGTTGCTGTCCTGTTGGCAGCCTCCGCCCTGGCCCTGACAGCCTGCGGCAGCGGCTCGTCCTCCGACGGCGGCAGCCAGGCCGCGGACAACGAGCTCGGGCTCGTGACTCCCGGAACCCTGACGGTCTGCTCGGACATTCCCTACCCGCCGTTCGAATTCGAAAAGGACGGCCAGTACACCGGCTTCGACATGGACATGGTGGGGGAGATCGCCAAGGGCCTCGACCTGGAGCTGAAGGTCCAGGACGTCGGCTTCGACGGCCTCCAGAGCGGCGTGGTGCTGAACGCCGGCCAGTGCGACATGGGTGCCAGCGCCATCACCATCACCGAAGAGCGCAAGAAGAACCTGGCCTTCACCGAGCCCTACTACGACTCGCTGCAGTCGCTGCTCGTGCCGGCGGGCTCCGACATCAAGACCATCGATGACCTCTCGGGCAAGTCCGTGGGCGTCCAGCAGGGCACCACCGGCGAGAAATACACCCGCGAGAATGCACCGTCCGACGCGGAAATCCGCGCCTACCCGTCCGACGGCGAGCTCTTCCCGGCCCTGCAGTCCGGCGGTGTCGACGCCGTGCTTCAGGATCTCCCGGTCAACCTTGGCCACCTGGAGAACGGCAAGTACGAAGTGGTGCAGGAGTTCAAGACGGACGAACAGTACGGCTTCGCCATGAAGAAGGAAGGCACCGAAGCCCTGCTCAAGGCCGTCGACGGCCAGCTGAAGGACCTGCGCGACAGCGGCAAGTACCAGGAAATCTACGACAAGTACTTCAAGCAGTAGCAGTCTCGGCTCCGCCCCGGACCATCAGCGTCCGGGGCGGAGCCCGTTCCCTGACCTTTGGAAGGCCACCTTGTGAAACCATCTGCCCGCCGGCGCCTCTTCCGCGGCGTGCTGTACGCCGTCTTCGTCATCGTCCTCGCCGCCGTGCTCTTCGCCGCGGACTGGGAGGCGATCCAGACCAACTTCTTCAACCCGGAGGTCGCGGCCGCCACCTTCCCCGACGTGATCGTCGTCGCGGCGAAGAACACGATCATCTACACGGCCATCGCCTTCGTCGGCGGCCTGGTCCTGGGCCTCATCCTGGCCTTGATGAAACTCTCCCCGGTCGCACCGTACCGCTGGGTGGCCACCGCCTACGTGGAACTCTTCCGCGGCCTGCCCGCGCTGCTGGTCATCTTCGGGTTCGCCTTCGCCGTGCCGATCGCCTTCGATTGGCGGCCGCCGGGCGGCAGCGCCGGCGCGGGGCTGATCGCCCTGATCATCGTCTCCGGCGCGTACATCGCCGAGACCCTGCGGGCCGGCATCGAGGCCGTTCCCGCCGGCCAGCGCGAGGCCGCCCGGTCGCTCGGCATGAATCCGAGCTGGACCATGGTTTCCGTTGTGCTGCCGCAGGCCTTCCGCATCGTGACCCCGCCGCTGACCAACGAACTGGTCATCCTGATCAAGGACACCTCGCTGCTGTTCATCGCCGGCATGGCCCTGAACGAGCGGGAGCTCACCACCTTCGCGCGCGACTCGGTCTCCCAGTCGGCCAACGCCACGCCGCTGGTGATCGCCGCGCTGATGTACCTGATCATCACCCTGCCGCTGACCCAGCTTGTCGCCAGGCTCGAACGACACAACAAGAGAGGCCGGTAAGCGATGGCCACCAATAGTCCGCAGAAGGACCGTCCCGCGATCGAGGTCCGGGATCTCTGCAAGAACTTCGGTGACAACGAGGTCCTCAAGGGCATCGATTTCCACGTCGACCAGGGCGAGGTGGTCTGCGTGATCGGGCCGTCCGGCTCCGGAAAGTCCACCCTGCTCCGCTGCGTCAACCGGCTCGAGGAGCCCACGAGCGGCACGGTGCTGGTCGAGGGCGTCGACATCACGGACCCGGAGACGGACCTCGACAAGATCCGTACCCGGATTGGGATGGTGTTCCAGCAGTTCAACCTCTTCCCGCACCTGAGCGTGCTGCGGAACCTGACCCTCGCCCAGCAGCGCGCCAAGCGGCGCCCGAAGGCCGAGGCCGTCGAGATTGCGCGGAAGAACCTGGCGAAGGTCGGACTGGCCAACCGCGAGGATGCCTACCCGTCCCAGCTTTCCGGCGGGCAGCAGCAGCGGGTGGCTATCGCCCGTGCCCTGTCCATGAACCCGGACATGATGCTTTTCGACGAGCCCACCAGCGCGCTGGACCCCGAACTGGTCGGCGACGTGCTCGGCGTGATGCGCCAGCTCGCGGACGAGGGCATGACCATGATGGTGGTGACCCATGAGATGGGCTTCGCCCGCGAGGTCGGCGACCGCGTCGTCTTCATGGACGGCGGCGTCGTCGTGGAACAGGGTGACCCCAAGGAAGTGCTCGGCAACCCGCAGCACGCCCGGACCCAGGCCTTCCTCTCCAAGGTCCTCTAAGGCCCCGGGGCCCTGCCCCGGGGCCCTTCCCCGAGGCAGCGGCACCCGGACGGTCAGGCCTGCTGCGGGACCAGCGGGGCGGCGGCGCCGCTGACCGCCGCGGCAATCCGGGCGTGCAGGTCCCGCAGCCGGGAGCGGTCCGTCCGGACCTCCAGCAGGCTGCGCCCGACGATGGGCTCCCGCAGCGCGGCCTCCAGCCCGCTTTCGTCCTCGACCAGCCGGTAGCGCACGCCGTACGCGGCCGCCACGGCCGACAGGTCCACCCGGTGCGGCGTCCCGAAGAGGCGTTCGACGGCGGCGGTGTAGTTTGCCTCAAGGCCCACTTTCCCGTGCTCCAGCAGGGTGAAGATCCCGCCGCCGCCATCGTTGAGCACCACGATCTGCAGCGCCGGCTCCGGTTCACCCGCACCGAGGAAGAGGCCGCCCGCATCATGCAGGAAGGTCAGGTCGCCCAGCAGCACCCGGGTGGGTTCCTGCGCCGCCAGCGCGACCCCGGTCGCAGTGGAGACCGTGCCGTCGATCCCGGCGAGCCCGCGGTTGGCGTGCACGAAGGCGGCCGGTTCCGTTGCGGCCGGGCCGAGAAGATCCACGTCGCGGATGGGGTTGGACGAGCCGAGCACCAGCCTGCCCGCGGTGTGGCGCCACACGGCCGCACCGACCCGCAGTCCGGTCAGCCCGGGTTCGGCCGCCAGCACCTCGGCCGCGGCCGCGGCTCCCGCCTCGCCCGCCTGCTGCCAGCGCTCCAGCCAGCCCTCCGGCCCCAGCCCGGAGAAGAGAGACAGGTCGGCGGGTTCGTCGATGAGCCGCTCCCGGCGCCGCCCCGCATCGAACCAGGCCACGGGCTCGGGCATGAAGAGCGCCGACTGGACGTCCTCGCGGCCCAGCAGGGCGGCCACCGGCCGCGACAGGGTCGGCCGCCCGAAGACCACCACGCGCTCCACCGCGGCACCCAACTGGGCCAGCAGCATCCGGTAGACGGCCACGGCGTTGGGCCCGAAGCGGGCGTTGGACGACGGCTCGGCGAGCAGCGGCAGGCGGTGCGCGCGGGCAAAGGCTTCGGCATACGCGCCGGCCCCGTGGCCCGCGACGACGACGGTGCGCCGCTCCTCGGCGGTTTCCACAGTCGGCACCGGCGCCCGCTTCGGCGCCTTCAAGGGTGCGGGCACTTCCAAGACCGCTGGCGACGCCTCGTTTCCGTCGACTGGAACAGCGCCGCTGCCCACGGCGACAGGCTCCCCCAGCCCCGCAGCCGGACCGCCGCCGTCGCCAATCAACGGCACCAGCGGATCCCGCAGCGCCAGGTTGATGTGCACCGGCCCCACCGCTCCTCGGTGACGGTCCGGTTCCGCGGCCGCGGCACCCGGCGACGGGGTGGCCGCGAGGCCGTGGGTGTCCGCACCCTGGCCGGACTCCGGCAGCGGAATGCCCTTGGCCGCGAGCAGGCCGACGGCCACCGGTTCGGCCGGGTCGGCACCGGCTGCCACATCGACGGCATAGCGGACGTGGCTGCCGAAAATCCCGGGCTGCACCGTGGTCTGGTTGGCGCCGGTTCCGCGCAGTTCCTCGGGACGGTCGGCGCTGAGCACCACGAGTTCGACGCCGGCGTGATTGGCTTCCATCACCGCCGGCAGCAGTTCGCCCACAGCCGTGCCGGAGGTCGTCACCACCGGGACCGGGCGCAGCGAGCCGAGCGAGAGCCCCAGCGCGGTGAATCCCGCCGCACGCTCGTCGATGCGCACGTGCAGCCGCAGTCCCCCGCGGCCCTCCTCCTCGGCCAGCGCGTAGGCCAGCGGGGCGCTGCGGGATCCGGGCGCGACGACGACGTCCCGCACCCCGCCCTCGAGCAGTGCGCGGACGGCGGAGCGGGCGGCATCGATGGCGTTGAGCGCGGCAGTCACGGTTCCATCCTAGGCAGACGCACCGGCCGGCCGGCCCAACACCAAGTACGAAGCCCAAGCACGAAGGCCGCGCCCACCCTTCGGTGGACGCGGCCTTCGCGCGGAGCGTGGCAGCGGCCGGACCCCTTGGCGGGACCGGCCGCCGGCGCGGACTAGAATCCGGTCTTGCCCTTGTACATCTGGATCACGGACGGGCGGGGCAAACCGCCCTTGCCCGACGGCGTGCCGGCCGGCAGGTAGTCCGGGAACAGCGAGTTCTGCTTCTCCCAGGAGCCGTCCTCGCCGGGGTGCTGGACGGCCACGTAGACCATCCCGTCCTGGTCGTCGATGACCGGGCCGCAGGTTTCGGCATCGACCGGCACGGCCATGAACTGCTCGACCTTGCCGCGCTCCGGCCCCTCCAGCGTGACGCGGTACAGGGCGTCGTTGCGCTGGATGGTGCCCGGCTGGCCATCGGTGGAGATCCAGAGATTGCCGACGGAGTCGAAGGCGACGTTGTCCGGGCAGGAGATCGGCTGGACCTTGTCCGCCGGGTAGCCGCCGAAGTAGGCGCTCTCGTCCACGGCCGGATCACCGGCGACGAGGAGGAGGTTCCAGCTGAACTCAGTGGAGGCCTGGTCGCCCGTCTCGGACAGCTCCACGATGTGGCCGTGCTTGTTGTTGGCGCGCGGATTGGCCTCATCGGCCTGGGCCGCGGTGCGCTTGGTGTTATTCGTGCAGGCCACGTAGACCTTGCCGGTCAAGGGGTTGACCTCGACGTCCTCCGGGCGGTCCATCTTGGTGGCGCCCATCTTGTCCGCGGCCAGGCGGGTGTACACGAGGACCTGGTCGATCTCCATACCCGGAACCATGGAGTTGCCGTCCTTGGTGAGCTGGATCCAGTGTCCGACGCCGTCGAAGGCACCGTCTGACGGCAGCACGCCGGCGCCGTCGATCTGGTTCGCCGGGGAGTTGCCCGTGAAGCTGGCCACGAAGAGGTCGCCCTCGGTCAGCAGGGTCATGTTGTGCTTCTTGTCGCCCTCGACGTACTTGCCCTTCGAGACGAACTTGTACAGGTAGTCGAAGCGCTCGTCGTCGCCCGAGTAGGAAACCACGTGGCCGGACTTGGCGATGGTGACGTTGGCGCCCTCGTGCTTGAAGCGGCCCAGCGCGGTGTGCTTGCGGGGCGTGGAGGTCGGGTCGAACGGGTCGACCTCGACGATCCAGCCGAAGCGGTTGTCCTCGTTCTTGCCTTCCGGCAGGTCGGTGTCGAAGCGGGTTTCCTCGAGGTGCCAGCCGCGGCTCGGGTTGGGGTCGGTCAGGCCGTAGCGGCGCTGCTCAGCGGTCGGGTTGGCGACCTTGAAGTACTGGTTGAAGTTCTCCTCGCCGGAGAGGATGGTTCCCCACGGGGTGGTGCCGCCGGCGCAGTTGTTCTGGGTGCCCAGCACCTTCCGACCCGTCGGATCCGCCTTGGTCTGCAGCAGCTTGGAGCCGGCAGCCGGGCCGGTCAGTTCGTACTCGGTGTCGAACAGGAAGCGGCGGTTCAGCTTGGCTCCGCGCACGTATTCCCAGGGCTGGCCCTTGCCCTTGCGGCGCAGCTCGACGACGCTCAGCCCGTGGGCGGCCATGGCAGTGCGGCGCACGTCGGAGGCCGACATGGTCGGCGGGAACATGATCGCTTCATTGGTGTACTCGTGGTTGGAGAACAGCACCGCGCGCTTGCCGTTAGTGCCCGGGATCTCGAGGATGTCCAGGTAGTCGTTGTTGTAGCCGAACTGGCCGGCCTGCGATTCCGGAGTCTGGTTCTCAGGGTCGAACTCGGCGGAATCGGCGAACAGCGGGTCACCCCAGCGGATGACGGGCTTCCAGTTGTACCCCTTAGGCACCGTGACATTGTCAACGGTCGCCTCGACGCCGTCGATGCCCGTGAACTTCAGCTTGCTGCCGGCGCCGGAGGCCACCTTGGCGGCCGGCGACAGGCCCGAGGCGGAGGTTGCGCTGGCTGCGGCGCTGCCGCCAAAGACCAGGGCGAGCACGCCCGCGCTGCTGACGCCGAGCATGTTGCGGCGCGAGAACTCGGCGGACACGACATCCCGGAAGTAGTTGTTGGAGGAGGTATTGCAGACGCCCTGCGCACAGGCATTGCCGCACTTGAGAGCGCAGGTCACGGCGCTGCGCTTGCCCGAAACATGCCCCAGCATGGGCAGCAGACGCTTCTTGAGATCAGACACTTCAGGAGGCCTTCCAGGTTTTGAACGATTAAGCAACGCCTCCCAAGTTTCCAGCCGAATCCGACCTTGAAGCCGAGTACAGGTGAACGCGGGGCAAACAACTTACGACGACGGGGCGAACCTTATCGCTGCGGGGTTGCCAAACACCGGTAGGTGCGGGACAGCCTCCCCGCCCACCACGCTTCCCTATCCGGTGCGGCCCGGTACCGCCCGAGCAGCTCAGGATCCGCTGCAGCCGCGCGCACCGGCAGCGACCCGTCCACCGGCACCAGCCGGTCCCGGACTACGTCCCCGTCCATCAGGGCCACCGTGCCCAGGCCGCACGCGTACGGCAGATCCGGCAGGGCAGCCGCGAGCGCGACGCCGGCGCTGATCCCGACCGACGAATCCAGGGCGGAGCTCACGACCGCGGGCAGGCCGGCCTCGGCGACGATCTTCAGTGCCCGCCGGACCCCGCCCAGCGGCTGGACCTTCACCACGATCAGGTCCGCGGCGTCCTGGCGCGCCACCAGCAGCGGATCGGACTCCTTGCGCACGCTTTCGTCGGCCGCCACCGGCACCGCGAGGCCCCGGCGGCGCAGTTCCTGCCGGACCCGGCGCAGGCCTGCGATGTCCGGGGCGGGCTGCTCCGCGTACTGCAGGCCGAAGGGGGCCAGCCGGGCCAGGACTCCGACGGCGGTGTCCGGGTCCCAGCCGCCGTTGGCGTCGACCCGCAGCGCCGCGTCCGGTAGCACGTCGCGGACCGCCGCCACCCGGAGCACGTCCTCGTCCGCGGTCTGGCCGGCCTCCGCCACCTTAACCTTCACGGTCCGCGGGCGGTCGTACCGGGCGAGCACGGCCGGCACGTCCTCGGGGCCCACCGCCGGCACCGTGGCATTGACCGGCACGCTTGTGCGCAGCGGCGCTGGGAACCCGTGCCACCCCGCCTCGATCGCCGCGCCGAGCCACGAAGCCGCTTCGGCGTCGTCGTACTCCAGGAACGGCGAGAATTCCGCCCACCCCGCGGGCCCTTCGAAGAGCATGAGCTCGCGCCGCAGCACCCCGCGGAACGTCACCCGCATGGGCAGCGAGACCACGCGCGCCGCCGCCTGGAGCTCCTCGAGCGAAGGCAGCGGAAAACCGGTCTCGGGCTGGGGCGTCGTCACGGCTCCACTGTACGCCGTGCGCCCGCCTGCCCCTGCCGCGGCCGCCCGTCCGGCCGCCGGCCCGCGGAACGGAATGGGCCTTCGCCCGGCCTGGTGTGGCAACCTTGAGTCGATGAACAATCGGCAGAAGCAGCAGACCCGGCCCGCACCACGCCGCCGTCCGGGGCACAGTCCGTACTTGTTCTGGCTCGGCGCCGGCCTGTGCGCGGCTGCGTTCGCCTTCAACTATTACGCGCTGGTCCGGACCACCACCGGGCAGTTCGCCGACGAGTCCGCGTGGGCCGAAGCCGAAGCCGGCTGGAGCTTCGGACGGGGCGTCTTCCTCGACTTCCTGGACCTGCTGCCCGACGTGTCGGCGGCGGTCGCGGCCGTGGTGCTGGTCGTCGTCGCGCTGGTGCGGCGCCGGTGGAAAGCCGCCGGAATCGCGGTCGGGGTAGTCCTCGCCTCGGCGGCGACGACGTGGATCCTCAAGAACCTCATCCTCGACCGCCCCGACCGCGGCGTTCCCACATTGGAGCACAACTCCCTGCCGTCGGGCCACACCACCATCGCCGCCGCGGCGGCGCTGGCGGTGTTCCTGGTGGTCTCGCCCCGCTGGCGGCCGTTCGCGGCCGCGGCCGGCGGGGCCTACGCTGTGCTCGCGGGATCGGCCACGCTGATCAACGGCTGGCACCGGCCGTCCGACGTGGTGGCCGCGTTCCTGGTCGCCGGCTTCTGGGCGCTGCTGGCCGGGCCCGCGGTCCTGCGCTCGGGCGATGCCTGGAACGACTTCCGCGGCTACGGCAGCCACTGGTCCTCGTCCCCGGTCTGGCCGCGGCTCTGCTGGCTGCTCGCGCTGCTGGGACTGGCCCTCGCCGCCGGCCTGTACTGGGTCGTCCAGCAGGTGGGCGCCGCCCCGGTCCCTGGCTCGGGCCGGCTGCCGCTGTTCTTCTGGGCCGGCATGGCGCTGATCCTCGGCTGCGGCATGCTGATGAGCGCGCTGCTCACCTGGCTGTTCAGCTCGCAGACCCGGCGGCGCTGACCGCGTCCCGGGGACGAATCACCGCCCGCGGAACGGATCCCCGCACCTCGGGGCGGCCCCTCAGGTAGCGGCCCTTAGCGCGGCGGCGTCTGCAGCCGCTTCAGCAGGGCCCTGGACTGCAGCGGCCCGTAGGGCAGGATCGGAATCGCCTTGGTGGAATCCCCCGGCGTCTCGCGGCTGGCCTGCTCCGCCTGCCGCACGGCCATGTTCATCGTCTCCCACATGCTCCGCACGAAGGCGTCGGACACGGTCTGGCCGTGCCCCGGCACCAGCACGTCGTACTCGTGGCGCAGGCTGGACACCCGCCGCAGGGTTTCCACCCAATCGCGCGGGTAGGAGTCCTCGAAGGCGGGCGGCGCGCCCTGCTCCACGAGATCGCCCGCGAACAGGGTGGACGGCGTGCCCACCAGCAGATCGCCGTCGGTGTGGCCGCGGCCCAGGTAGAACAGCTTGACCGGCATGTCCCCCAGGTTGACCGTCAACTCCTGGTCCACCGGCTTGGTGGGGACCTTGATCCCCGTGTGCGGGCCGTTCCCGGCCGCCATCTCGGGCTCCGTGTCCGCCACCATTCCGCGCTGGAGCTTCGCCGTCTCGGCCATGTCGTGGGCGCAGTTGCGCTGCGCGTAGAAATCGTGGACACCATTGTCCGCGAAGTAGGCGTTGCCGAAAATGTGGTCGAAGTGCGAGTGCGTATTGACCACGACCAGCGGCAGCTTGGTCAGCGAGCGGACGGTCCGGTAGATGAGGCTGGCCTGGCGCGGACCGGCGCCGGTGTCGATCACCATGGCCTTGGTCCGCCCCACCACCAGGCCCGAGTTCAGCGAGTAGTTCCCGGTGCGGATGACATAGTTCCCGGGTGCGACCTGGACGTACTCGGCCATGTCCTTGGTCTGCACGGTTTCGCTCATGCTTCGCGGTACCTCCGTTGGCGCCATTCCTGAGGCCGCCTCGGCGCGGCCTTCCCCCTTACCGTACCCCGCCCGGCCTCAGCCGCCGCCCCGCCCTGCGCTGCCAACCGGCGGCGCACGGCCTTCAGCCAGTCGCCGTCGGGCAGCGCATCAATCCCAGATGTAGCCTTCGTGGATCTGGCCGAACGGCACACGTTCATCCACCACGGCCTGGACGTGCTGGGATCCCGCTCCGCGGACCAGGACGCCGTGGTCCCCCTCGGCCACGGACTCCATGAACACGGGACGCAGGGCATCCGCTTCGGCAGGGCTCAACTTGGCCAGGTAGCTCTGGTAGGCCTCCGGAAGTGCTTTCATGGCACAAGGGTAGACCTGCGGCTGCGGGCGGTACAGAGCCGATGGGCCGCCCGCGGCCGCGGGTCCCGCTAAAGCTCGGCGAGGATGCCGGCAGGGTTCTCGACCGCGTCCGCCACGAACCGCAGGAAGCCTCCGGCTGTGGCGCCGTCGCAGACCCGGTGGTCGAAGGACAGCGTCAGCTCGGTGACGCTGCGGACGACGAGGGCGCCATCCACCACCCACGGCCGCTCAATGATCCGGCCGACGCCCAGGATGGCCACCTCCGGGTAGTTGATGATGGCGGCGCTGCCGTCCACGCCGAACACGCCGTAGTTGTTCAGCGTGAAGGTTCCGCGCGTCAGCTCCTCAGGTGTCGCCTTTCCGGAACGTACGACGGCGGTGAGCCGGCGGATCTCCGCGTCCAGCGAGCGGGCGTTGAGCTTTCCGGCGTCGCGGACGCTCGGCACCATCAGGCCGCGGTCCGTCTGGGCCGCAAAGCCCAGGTTGACGCCGTCGAAGCGCACGATGTCCTCGCCCTCAACACGCGAATTGAGCTCCGGGTACTTGCGCAGCCCGGCCGTGACGAACCGGCCGATAAAGGCGAGCAGGCCGGGGGTGCCGTCCGGGTCCTTCCGCTTCAAGGCCGCGCGGAGCTCGAGCAGCGCGGTGGCGTCCACGTCCACCCACACCGTGGCCTCCGGAATCTCGCGCCGGCTGCGCGCCATGGCGGCAGCGACGGTCTTCCGCACGCCGCGCATCGGGGTGCGCCCGGCGATGGCCAGCCCGCTCCGGGCGTCCATCTCCGGCGCTCCCGCGGCAGCCTCGGAGACCTGCTCCCCCGGGTAGCCCGGCGCTGCGGCTTCGCCGGGCGGAAGTCCGCCGCCGGCCAGCGCGGCCTCGACGTCCCTGCGCAGGACCAGCCCGCCGGCCCCGGAACCGTCAATGTCGGCCAGCCGGAGGCCCGCGTCCCGCGCCAGCTTGCGGACCAGCGGCGAGATCACCAGCGGAGCCTGTTTCGGCGCCGTCGGCCGGTCCATGAGCCCGGACGGCGCCGAGGCCTCGGCCCGGGCAACGGGACCGGAAGCGCCGGGGCCGGCGCTGGCTGCCCCGACATGCGCGGAGCCCGACGCGCCCGCGGGCCCCGGGCGGACATTGCCGGCCGCCCTCGCGCGCGGCCTCCGGGTCCGCTTCGCCGGGCCGTGCCCGCCGCGCGTCCCGTAGCCGATCAGCACGTTTCCGGAGCCGCTCTCGGCGGCCACCTCGGGGGCGGGCGCGGCAGCCGCCGCGGGCTCCGCGCCGGCGCGCTCTTCCTGGCGGTAGGCCACGGCCGCGGGATGCTCACCGCCGGCAGGCCCCTGGCTGCGTTGTCCGCCGGCCTCGACGGAGATCAGCGGCTTGCCGACGTCGATAGTGTCCCCGGCCTTCCCGTGCAGTTCCGCAACGGTCCCGGCGAACGGGCTCGGCACCTCCACCATCGACTTGGCGGTTTCCACTTCCGCGATGGGCTGGTCCACCCGGACCTCGTCGCCGACGCCGACCAGCCAATTGACCAGCTCGGCCTCGGTCAGGCCCTCGCCGAGATCCGGCAGCATGAATGTCTGTCGGGCCATGGTCACGCGTCCTCCCACTGGAGCTCATCGACGGCGTCGAGGATCCGGTCCACGCTGGGCAGGTAGAAGTGCTCCAGCTTCGGCGCCGGGTATGGAATGTCGAAGCCCGTCACCCGCAGGACGGGCGCGGCAAGCGAGTGGAAGCAGCGTTCCTGCACGCGGGCCACGATTTCCGAGGCCACCGAGGCGAAGCCGGGGGCTTCGGCGATGACGACGGCGCGTCCGGTCTTCCGCACGGACGCGGACACCGTCTCATCGTCGAACGGCACGATCGAGCGCACGTCGACCACCTCGAGCGAACGGCCCTCCTCGGCCGCGGCGGCAGCCGCGTTGAGCGCGGTGGAGACGGACGGGCCGTAGGTAATCAGCGTTGCGTCCGTCCCCTCGCGCGCCACCACGGCCCGCCCGAAGGAGCCGGCCGAGGACCGCAGCGCCTCCAGCTCAAGGTCTTCCTTGGACCAGTACAGCTTCTTCGGCTCCAGGAACACCACGGGGTCCGGATGGCGGATCGCCTCGCGCAGCATTGTGTAGGCGTCCGGCACCGTCGCGGGCGACACCACGGTCAGGCCCGGGGTGTGGGCGTAGTAGGACTCCGACGAGTCGCAGTGGTGCTCCACGCCGCCGATCCCGCCGGCGTAGGGAATCCGGATGACGAGCGGCAGCTTGACCTTGCCGCGCGTCCGGTTGGGCATCTTGGCCACGTGCGAGACCACCTGCTCGAAAGCGGGGTAGGCGAACGCGTCGAACTGCATCTCCACCACGGGCCGCAGGCCGTTCATCGCCATCCCGACGGCCATGCCCATGATGCCGGATTCCGCCAGCGGCGTGTCGAAGCAGCGCTCCTCGCCGAAGCGCGCCGTCAGGCCGTCGGTGATGCGGAAGACTCCGCCCAGGGCACCCACGTCTTCGCCGAAAACAACGACGGTGGGGTCTGCTTCCATTTCGTCGGCCAGCGCGGTGTTCAGCGCCTTGGCAAACGTCAGTGTCGTGCCCACCGGCTACGCCCCGCTTCCGTGCGCCGAGGGTTCCTCGCGGGAGAGCTCCTCGCGCAGCTTCGCCGCCTGCTCGCGCAGCTGGCTGGTCTGTTCGCTGAAGACGTGGCGGAACAGGTCCTCGGGGTCCACCTGGGTTTCCGCGTTCAGCCCGTCCCGCAGCGCCGTGGCCACGCGCTCGGCCTCGCCTGCGATGTCCTCCTCGACAGCGCCGTCGAGCAGCTTCAGCTCCGACAGGTAGGTCCGCATCCGCTGGAGCGGATCCCGGGGCACCCACTGCGCGACTTCGTCGTCCGTGCGGTAGCGCGTCGCGTCGTCGGCGTTGGTGTGCGACTGCATCCGGTAGGTGTGGGCCTCTACCAGGGCCGGGCCGCCGCCGTCGCGCGCCCGGTCCACGGCTTTGCCGAGGACGGCCAGCAGGGCCGCCAGGTCGTTGCCGTCCACGCGCTCCCCCGGCATTCCGTAGCCGACCGCTTTGTGGGCCAGCGACGGCGCTACGCTCTGCCGGCTCAGCGGCACCGAGATGGCGTACTGGTTGTTCTGCACGAAGAACACCACCGGCAGGTGGAAGACCGCGGCGAAATTCAGCGCCTCGTGGAAGTCGCCCTCGCTGGTGGCGCCGTCGCCGCACATGGCCAGGACCACCGTGTTCTCGCCCCTGAGTTTGGCCGCGTGGGCCACGCCGACGGCATGCAGCAGCTGGGTGGCCAGCGGAGTGGCCTGGATGGAAACGTTGTGCTCGTAGGGGTCGTACCCGCTGTGCCAGTCGCCGCGGAGGAGGGTCAGGGCCTGGATCGGGTCCACGCCGCGGGCCAGCACGGCCACGGTGTCCCGGTAGGTCGGGAAGAGCCAGTCGCCGGCTCCGAGGCATAGGGCTGCGGCTACCTGGCAGGCCTCCTGCCCGTGCGACGAGGGATACACTGCCATGCGGCCCTGCCGGACCAGGGCGTTGGCCTGGTCGTTCACGCGCCGGCCGACCACCAGCTCCCGGTAGGCGGACAGGAGGGCGCCGCCGTCCGGCAGCGGGTAGGTGTCGTTATGGACGTGGCGGCCCTCCGGATCCACCAGCCGGACCGGCTCCGCCGAGGGCAGCATGTAGGCCTCGACGGCACGCCGGGCGTCGAGGTCCGCGCCGCCCGCGGGTTCCTGCATGGAGCCGTGCCACGGACTTCCCGTTGAAATGGTCATGGGCATCTCCTCTGCCGAGCCGTTCTGGTGTGGAAACTGTGTGGCTTCAGTATGCGATTCGGTGACTTTTCGTATCCACTTAGCAGGAAAACAGTGGAAGAAGTTGGTTTAGATCCGTATTGTGGAAGACAAATCGCCATTGTGAACTGGATTACTTATCGAGGTGTAGACGAATGCCAGAGTCTCCTCCAGGCGCCAAGCTGGACGACATCGACCGCCGGATCCTGGCCGAACTGACCAGGGACGGCAGGCTCTCGGTCACGGCGGTCGCGGAGAACGTACACATCTCGCGCGCGCACGCCTATTCGCGCATCGCGCGGCTCACCGAAGCAGGGGTGCTGACCAAGTTCACCGCACTGGTGGACCCGATCAAGGCAGGCTTGAAGGCGTCGGCCTACGTCACGCTGAAGCTGCGCCAGCACTCCTGGCGGGAATTGAGGGAGGCCCTGAGGGCCATCCCGGAGGTGCACCACATAGCCCTGGTAGGCGGCAACTTCGATGTCATCCTGCTGGTGCGTGCCGTGGACAACGTGGACCTGCGCCGTGTCATTTTCGACCAGATCCAGTCCATGCCCGGCATCCTGGATACCCAGACCTTCCTGGTGTTCGAGGACCTCGATACCAGATGAACCCACGGTGACCGCAGGCCGGGGCGCGGCAGCCGCGACCGGCGGGAAACTGAAACGCCGCCGGGCGTGGACCGGCGGCGTTTCGGTTTCGGCTCCCCCTCGACAGCACCTGCTGGAGGCGGAACGGCATGGCGCTTTCCGCCTTCCCCCATGAGGCCTCAGGTACTGCCTGGACTACCGATATTCAGTTGGCGGGCCGGCCCGACCCGGATTTCCCCGGGTCCGCAAATTTGTTGAATCGATTCTGCGCCGGACCCGGAGGGCTGTCAATAGGCCGGTGAACGGTTCAATCCGGGAGGGCAGAATTCCCGCGGAATACCGGCTTGCGCTTCTCCTGGAAGGCCTTGAACCCTTCGGAGTAGTCCTCGCTCTTGCAGAGCCGCCCCTGGGCGGCGTTCTCTTCCTCCACCGACGCCCACAGCCCCAGGCGCTGGTCGCGGATGGCGGCGACGAGCTCCTTCGAGGCGGTGAACGCGCCGGTGGCCCCTTCGGCCACCTTCGCCACGGTCACCCTCGTGCGCTCGAGCAGTTCTTCGACCGGCAGGGCCCGGCTGAACAGGCCCGAGGCCACCGCTTCCGAACCGCTCATCAGTTCGGCCGTGTAGATCAGGTCGAGGGTGCGGTGCGCGCCCAGCCGCTCAGTGAAGAGCCAGTGCCCGCCCGAGTCCAGCGTGGCGCCCAGGTTGGCGAACGGCGAACCGATCTTGGCGTTGTCCGCCACGTACACCACGTCCGTGGCAATCAGCAGGCCCAGTCCGACGCCGAGGCAGGCACCCTGCGCGGCGGCGAAGGTAGGTGCCGGGAAGGCGGACATCTTCCTCAGCAGCGGCGTCACGAGGTCGCCGAGGTAACCGTAGGCGTCGTCCGTCTCCGGAACGACGGCGGAAATGTCGCGGCCGGCGCAGAAGCCGCGGCCTTCGCCGCGCAGCAGGAGCGCCCTGACCTGGCCCTCGGCTGCGGCGGCAGCGGCCTCGTCATACGCCTGCCCCAGCTCGGCCAACGCCTCTTCGTTGAGCGCGTTCATCTTCTGCGGCGCGTTGAGCACCACCTCGGCTACGTTGTTCCCGATCGACAGCTCGATCATGCCCATGCTGTTCTCCTTTGCAGGCGGCGGCCTTGTCAGGCGTCGTAGTCGACCGTCAGTTCGTCGCTGGTGGGTCGGGTCTGGCAGGTCAGGACGTAGCCGCGCTCGATCTCTTCCGGTTCCAGCGCGTAGTTCTCGTCCATTTCGAACGTTCCGGAAACCACCTTGGCCCGGCAGGTGCCGCAGACGCCGCCGGCGCAGGCGAAGGGCACGTCGGGGCGGACCCGGAGCGCCGCGTTCAGCACGGACTCGCGGGCGTGTTTGGGGCTGGCCACCTTGCCGGAAAGCCCGTCCAGGCGGAAGTTGATTTCGAAGTTGTCCGCGTTCGGATCGACGTCGACCGGGCGGCCGATGTTTCCCTGCGGCTTCGTCGGCTCGCCGGTGGTGAACAGTTCGAAGCGGATCTTCTCCGCGGGAACGCCGCGGGCCGCGAGGGTGTCGCGGCACAGCTGGACCAGTTCGAACGGGCCGCAGAGGAACCACTCGTCCACGTCGTCGGTGCGCAGCACATTGTCGAAGAGGCTGGTGAGCTTCTCCGCATCGATGCGGCCGGACAGCAGCGGCGAGATGCGCTGCTCGCGGGAGAGGACGTGGTGCAGCGCGAAGCGGGACGGGTACTTGTCCTTCAGGTCCGCCAGCTCCTCGACGAACATCACGTCCATGGCGGCCTTGTTGGCGTAGACCAGGTCGAAACGGACCGAGGGATCGGCGGCCAGCACCGTCCGGGCGATCGAGATGACCGGGGTGATGCCCGATCCGGCAGCGAAGGCGACGAAGACATTCTCCGCGGAGGTATCGATGTTCTCGGGGTGGTTCATCTCCGTCATCGTGTGCTTGGAGATGAACGCACCGGTGGGGCTCATGACGTCCAGGACGTCGCCGGCTCTCAGATTGTCGTTGGCCCAATTGGAGAACAGGCCGCCAATATCGCGCTTGATGGCCACGCGGATCTCGCCCGGCTTCGGCTCGGCGCAGATCGAGTAGCTGCGGCGGACCTCCTGGCCCTCCATCTGCGTCCGCAGCGCCACGTACTGGCCCGGGACGTAGTCGTACTGGCCCTGCAGTTCGCCGGGAACGGCGAAGGTGACCTCGATGGCCTCGTCGGTGAGGCGGCGGACCTCGGAGACCGCCAGCGGGTGGAAGGTGCCGCGGCGCTTGCCGGTGTCGGCGCCGTCGGCCTGGTTCCGGGCCGCGTCGGCCTCGGGAATGGAAGTAGTCATCTAGAGCACCTTGAAGTAATCGAAGGGTTCCTTGCACTCATTGCATTGGTAGAGCGCCTTGCAGGAGGTCGACCCGAAGCGGGTCAGTTCACGCGTATTCAGTGAGTTGCAGCGGGGGCACTTCACGCTCAGGCCCAGGCTGACGGGACCGGTCCGCACGCCGGCCAGGCCGGTGGGCGGCGCGATGCCGTACTCGTTGAGCTTGGCCTTGCCCTCGGCCGTCATCCAGTCGGTGGTCCAGGCCGGTGCCAGCACCAGCTTGACCCGGACGTCGCCGTAGCCGTTCGCCGCGAGGGCGGCCACCACGTCGTCCCTAATGGCATCCATCGCGGGGCACCCCGAGTAGGTGGGCGTGATGGTGACTTCGACCGCCGGGTTGCCGGCGCCGTCGTACTCCCCCTCGATGGTGCGGACGCTGCGGAGGATACCGAGTTCCGCGATGTTGATGACCGGGATCTCCGGGTCGCACACCGTGGCGGCAATGTCCCAGGCCTTGGCGGCCTCGGCGTCGGCCGGACGGACTGCAGTGTTCGTGGACATGGCCGTTACCAGGTGGCGCCCGGATGTTCGCGTGCCAGCACCTGCATCTCGGCGAGCAGGTAGCCCAGGTGTTCGCTGTGCCGGCGCCGGGACTTGTCCGTCATGGCGTTGGGCACCTGCGGCACTTCGAGACCTGCCTCGGCGAGCACCGCGGCAATGTAGGCGTCGAACGGTTCGCGCAGTTCCGAGGGACGGACCGCGACGCCATCAAGCCGTTCGATCAGCTCGTCGTCCTGGAACAGCTGGTCGACGTACGGCCAGACCGAGACCAGGCCGGCCGTGATGCGGCGGTTCGATTCCTCCGTGCCGTCACCGAGCCGCAGGGTCCACTGTTTGGCGTGGTCGCGGTGGTAGTCCACTTCCTTCAGCGCCTTGGCGGCGACGGCTGCCAGCGTGGCATCCGTGGAGGCGACCAGGCGCGAGTAGAGCTCGTGCTGGTAGACGGAGATCACCAGCTGGCGGGCGATGGTCTTGCCGAAGTCGCCGTTGGGCTGCTCGACCAGGTAGCTGGAGCGGAAGCCGTCCTCGCCGCGGAAGTAGGCCAGGTCGTCTTCGCTCTTGCCCCAGGCCGCGCCGGCGTAGGTCAGGAAGGACCGGGCATGGCCGATCTGGTCCAGCGCGATGTTGCCCAGCGCGATGTCCTCTTCCAGCTCCGGGGCCCGGGAGATCCACCAGCCGAGCCGCTGCGCGAGGATCAGGGCGTCGTCGCCGAGGCGCAGCGCGTATTCGGCCACATCCTCGCCGACCTGCAGGCCCTGCGCCACCTGTGCGGCGACGTCCTCGGGACGGAAGGCGTTGCCCGGGGTGATCCGGGTTGCGCTTTCTCCGCTCACAGGTGCTTCACCCCTTCGCTCTTGGTGTAGTACGTCGCATGCCGGTAGTCCTTGCCCTTGGGGGACTCGAAGAACTCGTCCTTGGCGTCCGGGTCGCTGGCCACAATGGCCGACGCCGGGACCACCCAGAGCGAGACGCCTTCGTTCCGCCGGGTGTACAGGTCGCGGGCGTTGCGCACGGCCATCTCGGCGTCGGGCGCATGCAGGGACCCTGCGTGGACGTGGGAAAGCCCGCGGGAGGAGCGGACAAAGACTTCCCAGAGCGGCCAGGTCTGCTTGCCATGGCCTTCCGCAGCGGGCGTCTCCACCGTCTCGACCGGCTTGGCCATTGCTGTCTGGTCTCCTGTTGCCATCTAGGCCACCTGTGCTTTCTGTGCCTTCTTCTCTGCGTAGGCTGCGGCGGCTTCGCGCACCCACGCACCGTTCTCATGTGCTTCGCGGCGGCGTTCCATCCGCTGGGCGTTGCAGGGGCCGCGGCCGGCGAGCACTTCGTGGAATTCGTCCCAGTCGAGCTCGCCGTGCTCCCACATGCCGGTCTCTTCGTTGTAGCGGATCTTGTCGTCCGGCAGCGTGAGGCCCAGGACCTTGACCTGCTCCTGGATCATGCCGACGAAACGCGAGCGCAGCTCGTCATTGGAGAAGCGCTTGATGTTCCACGCCATGGACTGCTGCGAGTTGGGCGAATCCGTGTCCGTCGGGCCGAACATCATCAGCGCCGGCGCGTAGAAGCGGTTGACCGCATCCTGGGCCATCTGCTTCTGGGCGGGGGTGCCGTTGGACAGCTCCAGCAGGATCTCGAAGCCCTGCCGCTGGTGGAACGACTCTTCCTTGCAGATGCGCACCATGGCACGGCCGTAGGGGCCGTACGACGCGCGGCAGAGCGGCACCTGGTTGGCGATGGCCGCGCCGTCCACGAGCCAGCCGATGGCGCCCATGTCCGCCCAGCTGTTGGCCGGGTAGTTGAAGATCGACGAGTATTTGGCCTTGCCTTCCAGCAGCTGCTGGTTGAGCACGTCGCGCGGGGTGCCCAGCGTTTCCGTCGCCGAGTAGAGGTAGAGACCGTGTCCGGCCTCGTCCTGCACCTTGGCCATCAGGATTGCCTTGCGCTTCAGCGAGGGCGCGCGGGTAATCCAGTTCGCCTCCGGCTGCATGCCGATGATCTCCGAGTGGGCATGCTGCGACATCTGGCGGACCAGCGTCTTGCGGTACTTTTCCGGCATCCAGTCAGCCGGTTCGATCCGGGAGTCCTCGGCGATGATCTTGTCGAAGTAGGCCTGCCCTGCTTCGTCTTCTGCCGACGGAACAGCCTGCAGCGTTGCCTGCGTCTGCACTGCCATTGGTGTCACCTCACTGTGGGGAAAGTCTGGGCGCAAATATTTACCGACCGTTCGTTCAGAATATAGCGTCGCCCACGGGCCGTCAAGACGTTCGCGGGACTGAGCCGGGCCGGCCGGACCGGCTCAGCCAGCCCGGGCAGCCGGGCCCCTTGGCTTGCCGGCCATCGGCACGGTTCCGCTGGCCGCGATAGCCATACAGGCGGCCGGGCGCCGTCTATATATTGGTGCCATGACGCACACCCCCGCCGAAACAGCTCATCCCGCCGCACCGGGCACCGCACCGGGCACCGTGCCGCAGCCGCCCCAGGCGCGGAAAGTTCCCGTCGAGCGCGCGCACCACGGCGATGTCTTCGTCGATGACTACGAGTGGCTCCGCGAGAAGGACAACCCGGAGGTGGTGGCCCATCTCGAAGCCGAGAACGACTACACCAACGCCGTAACCGCAGGACAGCAACCGCTTCGCGAAGCGATCTTCAACGAGATCAAGAAGCGCACGCAGGAGACGGATCTCTCCGTTCCGGTGCGCAAGGACGGCTGGTGGTACTACGGGCGGATGGAGGAAGGCAAGCAGTACGGCATCCAGTGCCGGACCAGGGCGTCGGACACCGGCGACCCGGCAGCGGACTGGACGCCGCCCGCTGTGGAGCCGGGGACGCCGGTGCCGGGCGAGCAGATCCTGCTGGACGGCAATGCGGAGGCCGAGGGCAAGCCCTTCTTCTCCCTCGGCGGCGCGGCGGTCACCAAGGACGGCCATCTTTACGCCTACGCGGAGGACAATGCCGGCGACGAACGGTTCACCCTGCGGATAAAGGACCTGCGGACCGGCGAACTCCTGCCGGACGTGGTGGAAAACGTGTTCTACTCCCTGGCCTTCTCGCCCGACGGGACCCGGGTCTTCTACACCGTCGTGGATGAGTCCTGGCGGCCGTACCAGATCAAGGCCCACACGCTCGGCACCGAGGTGACGGACGACGTCGTTGTCTTCCAGGAGGACGATCCTGTCATGTGGACCGGATTCGACCTCTCCGCAGACCGGCGGCACTTGGTAGTGGGCATCGGATGCTCCGAGTACAGCGAGACGCGGCTGCTGGACTTCGAGCGTCCCGACGAGGGGCTGCAGGTGCTCGTCCCGCGCAGCGAGCGGCTGCTCTACGACGCCGAGCCCTTCATGCTGGACGGCGTGCAGAAGGTACTCCTCACGCACAACAAGGACGCGGTCAACTCGATGGTCTCGCTGGCGGACCTCGCCGAATTCGGCAAGCCGCTGGCAGAGCAGCGCTGGGCCACCGTGCTGCCGCACGACGACGCCGTCCGGGTCAACGGCGCAGGCGTCACGGCCACGCACGCCGTGGTGTCGGTCCGCAAGGACACGATCGAGCGCGTCCAGGTCATCCCGCTGGAAGGGCTCGGCACCCCGGATCAGGCCCCTGCGGCCGAGCCCGACTTCGACGAGGAGCTCTACACGGCCGGCATGGGAGGCTCCGACTATGAGGCGCCGCTTATCCGGCTGACCTACACGTCCTACTTCACGCCGCCGCGGATCTACGACTACGAGCTTGCCACCGGCCGGCTCTTCCTCCGCAAGGAGACGCCGGTGCTGGGCGGCTACGACCCCTCGGACTACGTCGCCGAACGCGCCTGGGCCACGGCAGGGGACGGAACCCGGATCCCGCTCTCCGTCCTGCGCAAGGCCACCCTGGAGCGGGACGGCGCGAACCCGGGCCTCGTCTACGGCTACGGCAGCTACGAGGTCAGCATGGATCCGGGCTTCAACACCGCCCGGCTCTCGCTGCTGGACCGCGGCGTGGTGTACGTGGTGGCCCACGTGCGCGGCGGCGGCGAGGTCGGCCGCAAGTGGTACGACGACGGCAAGAAGCTGCAGAAGAAGAACACCTTCACCGACTTCGTCGCCGCCACCGACTGGCTGGCGGCCTCCGGCTGGACAGACCCGGCGCGGATCGCCGCGATGGGCGGCTCGGCCGGCGGCCTGCTAATGGGCGCCGTGGCCAACCTGGCGCCGGAGAAGTACGCCGCCATCCTCGCGCAGGTGCCGTTTGTCGACGCGCTCACCTCCATCCTCGATCCCGACCTGCCCCTCTCCGCGCTGGAATGGGAAGAGTGGGGCAACCCGATCAAGGACGCCGAGGTTTACGCGTACATGAAGTCCTACTCCCCCTACGAAAACGTCCGCCCCGCCAACTACCCCCGCATCGCGGCCGTGACCAGCTTCAACGACACGCGCGTGCTGTACGTGGAACCGGCCAAGTGGGTCGCCAAGCTGCGCGAGGCCAATACCGGGACCGAGCCGATCGTGCTCAAGATCGAGATGGCGGCCGGCCACGGCGGCGCTTCCGGCCGCTACGAGGGCTGGAAGGACCGGGCCTGGGACTACGCGTTCGTACTCGACGCCCTGGGGGCCCGGGAACTGCTGTAGCCGCGCCCCGGGAAGGGGAAGTACGACGGCGCCGCGCGGCAGTGCGCGGCGGTGCGCGGCGCCGTCCAAGCCGGACTTGACTTGAATCACAAATCAGGATTACCTAATGAACATTCGGTAAATACCACTGAGAGGGCTCACATGACGGACATCGAGGTCGGTCCGGTGGCCGGACCCGCCCCGGCCGGGTCCCCGGACTCCGGGAATCCGCCGGTCCACCCCGCCTTCGTGAACGATCGTGCCGCCGAGTGGCTGGGCGTGGAGGTTCTCAAGGCCGAGTTCGGCGACGTGCTGATCCGCATGCAACTGCGCGAAGAGATGCTCAACGGGTTCGGTATGGCACAGGGCGGCATGGTGTTCGCCTTCGCCGACGTGGCCTTCGCCCTCGCCTGCAACGACCCCCGCGGCGACGGAAGCACCGTGACGGTAGCGTCCGGCGTCGACGTCAACTTCATGAATCCCGGCCGTGCCGGACGGACCCTCACCGCCAGCGCCACCCTGGTCAACCAAACCGGCCGCAGCGGTCTCTTCGACATCCGTGTAACCCAGGAGACGCCCGATGGCGGCGAAGAGATCATTGCCGAACTGCGCGGCCGCTCCCGCACTATCCCCAATCCCGCTGCCCGCAATGATTAGCAAGGACCGTTCAATGACCATCACCACGGGAACCAAAGCCCGCAAGTCCACTCCAGCCGAGCCCGAGACCCTGGATCCCGAGGAGCTGATGAGCCGCGACGAGATCGAGGCCCTCCAGCTCAGCCGACTGAAGCACACCGTGGCGTATGCCTATGAGCGCGTGCCGATGTACAAGAAGAAGTTCGATGATGCGGGGGTCCGGCCCGAGGACCTGAAGGAACTGGCCGACCTCAAGAACTTCCCCTACACCGACAAAGAAGACCTGCGCCAGGCCTACCCGTTCGGCATGTTCGCCGTCCCGCAGAACGAGGTCGCGCGGATCCATGCTTCCTCCGGCACCACCGGGCGGGCCACCGTCGTCGGCTACACGAAGGGCGACCTGGAGCGCTGGGAAACCCTCTTTGCCCGCTCGCTGAAGGCCTCCGGAGTCAAGCGCGGCTGGAAGGTCCACAACGCCTACGGCTACGGCCTGTTCACCGGCGGCCTGGGCGCCCACTACGGCGCGGAGCGGCTCGGCTGCACCGTGATCCCGATGTCCGGCGGCCAGACGGAAAAGCAGATCCAGCTGATCCAGGACTTCGAGCCGGACGCCATCCTCTGCACGCCGACGTACCTGCTGACCATCGTCGACGCCATGGAAAAGTCCGGGATCGATCCCGCCAAGACCTCGCTGAAGGTCGCCGTCCTCGGCGCGGAGCCGTGGACCGAGGAGATGCGGCACGAGCTCGAGACGAAGCTGGACATCGACGCCTGCGATATCTACGGCCTGTCCGAAGTCATGGGCCCCGGCGTGGCCGGCGAATGCATCGACTACAAGGACGGCTCGACGATCTGGGAGGACCATTTCCGCCCGGAGATCATCGACCCGCTGACCGACGAGGTCATGCGCGACGGCGAGCACGGCGAGCTGGTCTTCACCTCGCTGACCAAGGAAGCCATGCCGGTCATCCGGTACCGCACCCATGACCTGACCCGCCTGCTGCCCGGAACCGGCCGGCCGAACATGCGGCGCATCGGGCGCATCACCGGCCGCAGCGACGACATGATCATCCTGCGCGGCGTGAACCTCTTCCCCACCCAGATCGAGGAAATCGCCCTGCGGATCCCCGGCCTGAGCCCCCACTTCATCCTGGAGATCACCCGGCCCAACCGGATGGACGAACTGACGGTGAAGATCGAACGCCGCGAGGACTGCTCCGCCGAGACTGCCGCCGCCGCCGCCAAGGACCTGCAGAAGCAGATCAAGATCCACGTCGGCTCCAGCTGCCGGATCGATATCGCCGAGCCGGGCAGCCTGGCCCGTTCCAGCGGCAAGCTGCGCCGGATCTATGATTTGCGCAACCTCAACGGATAGTTTGCCCGCCCACGCAAGAACGCTCTGGAAAGATTAGGACCATGGTGAAGATGAACGGCCAGGAACCGGCCCGTCGGGGACGGCCAGGCTACGACCAGCAGTCAGTGCTCAATGTTGCGGTCGAAGTCTTCAACAAGCATGGCTACGAGGCCACCTCCATGGGAATCCTCGCGGAGAACCTCGGCATTTCCAAGAGCGCCATCTACCACCACGTTCCGTCCAAGGGCGACCTCCTCAGGCTCGCCCTGGAGGAAGCGCTGGGCTCGCTGGAAGCGATTCTGGACGAGCCCGGCGCCTCTTCCGGCCGGGCGGACGACCGGCTGGAGTATGTGGTCCGCCGCACCGTCGAGGTCCTGACCAGCAAGCTGCCCTACGTCACCCTGCTGCTGCGCCTGCGCGGCAACACGGAGATCGAACGCAGCGCCCTTGAGCGCCGCCGGCAGTTCGACCACAAGGTCGCGGGCCTGGTCGACGCGGCGCGCGCGGAGGGCAGCCTGCGCGGCGACATCGACCCGCGCACCACCACCCGGCTGCTCTTCGGCACGATCAACTCGATCGTGGAATGGTACAAGCCGGGCGGCAAGCTCACGGGCAAGAAGCTCGCCGACGACCTGATCTCGATGATTTTCGACGGCCTGCACCTGCCTGCAGCGGCCCGCATCATCGCCTAGGAATTTCCCCGCTTCGCCGGCCCCTGGCCTCCTTCCCCCCTGTCCGCGTGCCGGACCGGCTGCTAACCTAGCCTCAACCACTTCACGTCAGGGGGGACGTCATGGAATGGTTTGGGGACTCTTCCGCCGGGACCGATGCGCTGCTATGGCTGACGGTCATTGTCTCCGTGCTCACCGTCGCGGGCATCGCGCTGTTCGCCTTCCGGAACCGCTGGGCCTGGCTGCCGCCGGCCGCCGGCTTCCTGCACTTCCTTGTCCTAAACTCCGCCTCGGGACCGGCACAGCTGGGCTTCGGCGACCTCTTGCTGCCCGCCGTCTGCGTCTACGGCTTCCTGCGCTGGCAGCACGACCGGGCCGCCAACGAAGGCGTGCTGCCGCTCCGGCGCGCCACCCCGGAGGAATGGGGAATCGGCGCCGGCCTGCTCGTCCTCTTCGCCCTGATCAAGGGGTTCTCCGGCCTTGAGCTGCTGGCTGTTATCGGCCCCGAGCTCATCCTCAACGCCGTACTGTCGTCCCTGCCGCTGGTGGTCTACCTTGGCCTGGCCCACGGCATCGCCGACGCCTGGACCGCAGGCGTGGCCTTCGGCCTGCTCAACCTCGGGAATGCCACCGCAGCGGGAACGCCGCGCATCGCCCTGGTGTATGCCGCCGCGGCGGTCGGGCTGTACGTCCTAGGACTGATTAAATGGCGGACGGCCCTGGAAGCCCAGGACCGTCCGCGCGAGTTGGCCTCTACGGCCAGCCGGTAAACCGGCTTGTTCGGTGAACAGGCCTACTTTTCGACCAGCGTCAGTACATCGTAGGTGGCCACGATCTCGTCGTTCTGGTTGGTCAGCACCGCGTCCCAGGCCACCTCGCCGTACTCGTCGGTCTCGCGCGGGGTGATCTTCTTGGCGGTCAGCGTGACGCGGATGGAATCCCCCGCGGCCACCGGAGTCACGAAGCGCCCGTTGTCGAGGCCGTAGTTGGCCAGCACCGGCCCCGGAGCCGGCTCGACGAAGAGTCCGGCGCCCCAAGCCAGCAGCAGGTAGCCGTGCGCCACGATGCCCGGGAAGAACGGGTTGGCTTCCGCCGCGGCCTGGTTGGTGTGCGCGTAGAAGGTGTCCCCGGTGGAGTTGGCGAACTCGGTGATGTCTTCCAGCGTGACCTGGCGCAGATCGGAGCGGATGGCGTCGCCGATCTTCAGTTCGGCCAGGCTCTTCCGGAACGGATGCACGTCACCGAAGTTGCGGTCCGCGCCGGTGTGCCAGACGCCGGTGATGGCGGTCAGCATGTTCGGGGAACCCTGGATGGCCGTGCGCTGCATGTGGTGCAGCACGGACCGGATGCCGCCGAGCTCCTCGCCGCCGCCGGCCCGGCCCGGGCCGCCGTGGACGAGGTGCGGGACGGGCGAACCGTGCCCCGTCGACGTGCGTGCGTCCTCGCGGTTGAGGACCAGCACGCGGCCGTGGTGGGCGGCGATACCGGTCACCAGCCGGCGGGCGGCTTCGGGATCGTTGGTCGCCACGGTGGCCACGAGCGAGCCGGAGCCCATCGCGGCGAGCCGAATGGCGTCGTCGACGTCCTCGTAGCCGATCACGGACGAAACGGGGCCGAAGGCCTCGCGTGAGTGCACGGCCTCGGCCTCGGCGTCCGCCCAGGTGAGGAGGACCGGGGACATGAACGCGCCGCCGTCGGCCACGCCCACGCTGCCGTCCTGGCGGGTGACCTTCGGCGCGTCCAGCGAGCCATAGGCGAGCTCGCCGCCCGCGTCCAGCATGTCCTGCACCGCGGTCCGGACGTCCGCCAGCTGCTCCAGCGACGCCAGCGCACCCATCGTCACGCCCTCGGCCCGCGGATCGCCGACCACGACCCGTTCGTCGATGCGCGCCTGGACGGCGGCGACCACGTCCTGCACCCGGTCCTTCGGCACGATGGTGCGGCGGATGGAGGTGCACTTCTGGCCCGCCTTGGCCGTCATCTCCGTGACCAGGGACTTGATGAAGGCATCGAACTCGGGCGTTCCCGGGGCGGCATCCGGCCCGAGGATCGCGGCATTGAGCGAGTCGGCCTCGGCGGTGAAGCGGATGCCGCCCTGGGCCACGTTCGGGTGCGACTTGAGCTTGTTGGCGGTCGCGGCGGAGCCGGTGAAGGCCACGGCGTCGCGGTAGTCGAGATGGTCCAGCAGGTCGCGGGCCGACCCGGAGATCAGCTGCAGCGAACCGGCGGGCAGGATGTTCGATTCGATGATCAGCTTGACCGCGGCAGCCGCGACGTAGCCCGTGGGCGTCGCCGGCTTGACGATGGTCGGAACGCCGGCGATGAAGGCCGGAGCGAACTTCTCCAGCATGCCCCAGACCGGGAAGTTGAAGGCGTTGATCTGCACCGCGACGCCTGGGATGCGGGTGTAGATGTGCTCGCCGATGAACGAGCCGTCCTTGGACAGGACCTCGGCGGGGCCGTCGATGACGACCTGCGAGTTCGGCAGCTCGCGGCGGCCCTTGGAGCCGAAGGTGAAGAGCACGCCGATGCCGCCGTCGACGTCGATCATGTTGTCGATCTTCGTGGCGCCCGAGCGGTGCGAGATCTCGTACAGCGCCTCGCGGTGGCCGTTGAGGATCTGGGCCAGCTCCTTCAGCTTCAGGGCCCGCTGGTGGAACGTGAGCTTTCCGAGTTCGGACTGGCCCACGGTCCGGCCGTAATTGACGACGGCGGCCAGGTCCAGCCCTTCGGTGCTGACCTGGGCCAGGGCCTCGCCCGTGCTGGCGTCGCGGACCTCGGCTCCGGTTGTTGCGGTCTCCGGCGTCCACCAGGCGTCCTGGACAAAACTCGGTACGAAATCAAGGCCAACAGTGGTTGAGGTCATCGTTGACTGCCTTTCCCCTCCCGCGGAGCTGGCCGGCGTCCGACGGAAGTCATAAACAAACTGAACGGTCGTTCGGTAACGTGTCTAGCCTACAGGAAGAAGCGCCGCAGCGCAGGGGCGGTTTTGGCGGATGGCAGCCCGGCCGGAGCCGCACGGACCTGCAGATGCCGCCCGCGCCCATGCGTTCGGCCCGCTTAGCTCCAACGCGGTTACTGCAGGCGGCGGCGCAGCCGCTTGAGTTCGTCCTGTTCCAGTCCGTGCTCGATGAGGTAGCGCTCGGCGTCCAGCTCCGCGACCAGGTCCAGCAGCGCGCCGCGGGTGTCCTCCACCCTTGCGGCCAAGTCCGGGCCCGAGATGTAGCGCTCCACCGGATGGCGGTAGGGGCTGATCCGGTGCCATTCGTTGATGCCGCGAAGGCCGAACTCGTAGTGGTCCGCGATCGTTTCCGCGGACTCTCCGCGAAGCTGCAGGAGCAGCGTGGCTACCAGCCCGGTCCGGTCCCGGCCGGCGGAGCAGTGGACGACGACGGCCCCCTCGGCCTGCGCCAGGACCCGCGCGATGGCGACAATGTTGCCGGGGAACAGGCGCAGGTTGTCCGGATACTGCCGCGGATGCGACATGTACGGCCCGGCCAGCCTGCGGAACTCCTCGTGGTCGGGCTCCTCCGTGGGGCAGTTCAGCAGCGTGAAGAGCGAACGGGCCTCCGGCGGCACGTCCGGATCCGTCTCGCGGCGCGTCCGTTCGCCGTCGTTGCGCAGATCGACGATGGTGCGCACCCCGTCGTCGTACATTTGCCGCCAGCCCGCCTCGGTCAGCCATTCGGCGCGGCCCATGCCGTAGATGTCCCCGGCGATCCGGCGGGCGTTGACCGCCCCTTCCCAAGACGCCCGCTTGACCGAGTCCGGCCCGGCGCTCATGAGGCCTGGCTCCCGGCGCCGGCCCGCGGCGTGCCGGACGGACGGGCCTTTTCCAGCCGCGCCTGCAGACCCCGCCGGACGATGGGCCATTCGCTGTCCAGCACGGAGTAGACCACGGTGTCCCGCAGGGTGCCGTCCGGCATCCGGGTGTGGTTGCGCAGCACGCCATCCTGCTTGGCGCCGAGGCGTTCGATCGCCGCGCGCGACTGGTGGTTCATCCAATGCGTGCGGAACTCCACTGCGCGGCAGCCCAGCGTTTCGAACGCGTGCGTCATGAGGAGCAGCTTGCTGTCGGGATTGGTCCCGCTGCCCTGGGTGCTGGCGCGGTTCCAGGTGTAGCCGATTTCCGCCCGGGGCGTCGCGGCGTCGATGTTGCAGAAGGTCGTCATGCCCAGGACGACGTCGTCGGCCAGGCGCCGGACGGTGAACGGCAGCATAGTGCCCTGTTCCTGCTTCTCGAGGCGCTGCCGGATCTCCAGCTCCATGGTCTCCGGGGACGGCACCCGCGTGTACCAGAGATTCCAGAGTTCCCCGTCGCGGACGGCGTCTTCGAGCTCGGGCATGTGGCTCATTCGCAGCGGCTGCAGCCGGACGTACTTGCCGACCAGGGACAGCGGTTCAAACAGGGGCATGGATTCATCGTAGACAACCATTCCGCCCAGGGCGCCGATCGTCTAGCGTAAAGCCATGGTTCCTGAAGTGGATAACCGCACCGGCAAGTCCTTCCGTACGGCCGTGCTGGCGGCCTTGTCTGCGGTCGCGCTGGCCGGTGCCGCGGCGTCGCCCGCAGCCGCGGAACCCAAGACCCTCGACCTCGTGGCGCTGGGCGATTCCTACTCAGCGGGAGTGGGTGCGGGCCCCCTGCAGGAAAGTCCGCTGGCGCCAGGCAGCGGATGCCTGGTCGCCGCGCCGGGCTATGTGGAGGCGCTCGGCCAATTGCCCGCCGTGGGCACCGCGGTTGCCGCCGCATGTTCCGGTGCGACCAGCAGCCAGGTTGCGCAGCAGGTATCGGGCGCCCGGGAGCTGGGTATCCTCGGCCGGCAGACCGAGCTCATCACGGTCACCGCCGGCGCCAACGACATCCATTACGAAGGCGTCATCGCGGCCTGCGCCGTGGGCACTGTCGCCTTCTGCCGGACTGTGGTCAATGCGGCGGTGGCGGCGGCGCGCAGCGAGGTAGCACCCCGGCTCGCGGCCGGCTACCGGCTGATCCACCGGTCCGCACCTCGGGCCGACATCGCCGCGATCGGGTATCCGCATCTGTTTGCCGACGGCGGCGCCGGGCCGGTAATGAGTGCGGACGCGGCCGCCGTGCTCAATGACGGGGTGGATCGGCTCAACCGCATTATTGAACGTGCCGCCCGGACGTCGCCGCGTACCGTGTTCGTGGATGTAGTGGACGACTTCGAGGGCCACGGGATCGGCTCGGCGGACCCGTGGATCAACCTGGGTTCCTACCCGGCGGCCGACGGCACCGACTTCCATCCCACGGCCGAAGGTTATGCCGAGGGCTACGCCGCTGCCGTGGCCGCCGAGGTGAAGTCCCTCAGCCGCTAGTCAGCTGTCCCAGCTGAAGAAGCCCTTGCCGGTCTTGCGGCCGAGCTCGCCCTTGGCCACCTTGTCCCGCAGGATTTGGGGCGGCGCGAACCGGTCGCCCAGCGTGGTGTGCAAGTACTCCGCGATGCCCAGCCGGACGTCCAGTCCCACGATGTCCGTGGTCTTGAGCGGGCCGACGGGGTGCTTGTACCCGAGGACCATGGCGGCGTCGATGTCTTCGGCGGAGGCCACGCCTTCCTCGACCATCCGCATGGCCTCCAATGCGATGGCCACGCCGAGGCGGGAGGAGGCGAAACCGGGGGCATCGTGGACTACGACGGCGGTCTTCGCCAGGGCTTCGACCCATGCCTTGGAGGCGGCGGCCAGCTCGGTGGAGGTCTGCGGCGCCAGGACGACCTCGACCAGCTGCGAGGCCGGAACCGGATTGAAGAAGTGCAGGCCGCAGAAGCTGCCCGGGCGCTGGAGCTGTTCGGCGAGCTTGCCGATGGACAGCGACGAGGTGTTGGTGGCCAGCCACGCCGTCGGCTCCAGCTGCGCCTCGACGGCCTTCAGTGCCGTCGACTTCAGCTCGAAGTCTTCCGGTACGGCCTCGACCACGAGGCCGCAGGAGCCGAAAGCGGCGTAGTCGACGGAAACGGCCAGCCGCTTCACCAGTGCGTCGATGGTTTCCGTGGTGGTGCCGCGCTCCACGCTCTTGAGCAGCGCATCAGTCACGCGGCGGCGGGCGCCTTCGGCCGCGTCCTCGTCGCGTTCAACGACGACGACGCCGGCGCCGGCCGTCAGGAAGGCATGCGCGATGCCGGCTCCCATCCGGCCGCCTCCGAGCACGCCGACTTTTTCCGGTACTGATTGCACTGCGTTCATTTCTTCTTGTCTTTCTTCTTGTCCAGGAAGGCCTGCATGCGGTCGAACTTCGCCTCGGATTCAAACAGGATCCCCTGGGCGATCGTGTCGATCACGGGATGGACCTCGCGCGGCGTATGGAAAACGCTCTTCGTGATGCGCACGGCAAGGGGGTCCTGGGCCCCGATGCGGTCCGCCAGCGCGTGGGCCGCGCCGATGAGCTGCCCGGCCGGATGGACCTCCGTAACCAGCCTCGCGGCCAGGGCCTCCTCGGCATTGAGGATCCGGCCGGCGAGCAGGATCTCCTTGGCCAGCGGCTCCCCCACCAGTTCCTTCAGCCGCCAGGTGGCCCCGGCGGCCGCCATGATGCCGAGGTTCGTCTCCGGCTGGCCGATCCTGACGGACTCCGTCGCGATGCGGAAGTCGGCGGCGTAGGCCAGTTCGGCCCCGCCGCCCAGCGCGAAGCCGTCCAGCGCGGCGATGACCGGCATGGGCAGCTGGGCAATCCGGTTGAAAATCGTGGAGTTGATGCCCGCGAGCGCGTCCTCGCGGCGCCGCTCGCGCAACTGCCCGATGTCCGCCCCGGAGGCGAAGATGCCCTTGCCGTTGACCTCGGTGCCGGACATGATCAGGATCCGCGGCTCGCGCTCGAGGACCGAGCAGACGGCGTGCAGCTCGTCGACCATGGTCTGGTCGATCGCGTTCCGGACCTCGGGACGGTTCAGCTTCAGGTGGACGCGGTCGTCGCGCTCATCGACCAGCAGCGTCTTGAATTCATGGGAGGCGAAGAGCATCAGACCCGCTCAACGATCATCGAGGTGCCTTGGCCGACGCCGACGCACATCGTGGCGAGGCCGCGGCGGGCGTCCTCCCGCTCCATGCGGCCCAGCAGGGTGACCACCAGGCGCGAGCCGCTGGAACCCAGCGGGTGCCCCAAAGCGATCGCTCCGCCGTCGTTGTTCACGATTCCCTGGTCCAGCTTCAGCTCGCGCAGCACCGCCAACGACTGGGTGGCGAAAGCCTCGTTCAGCTCGACGGCGCCGAGATCGTCGATGCTCCAGCCGGCGCGCTCCAGCACCTTGCGGGTGGCCGGGACGGGACCGACGCCCATGATCTCGGGGGCGACGCCGGCGGAGGCGCCGTCGACGATCCGCGCCCGCGGCGTGAGGCCGAACTTCTGCACCGCGGCTTCGGAGGCGACGACGATGGCGGAGGCGCCGTCGTTAAGCGAGCTGGAGTTGCCCGCGGTCACGACGCCGCCGGGCTTGATGATGGACTTCAGGCCGGCGAGGACCTCCATGCTGGTGCCCGGGCGGGGGCCTTCGTCCGTCTCCACCATGGTGGTGGCGCCCTTGCGCCCGTGGACCGCGACGGGGACGATCTCGTCCTTGAGCCGGCCGCCCTCGATCGCCGCAATGGCGCGCTCGTGCGACTGCACGGCGAAGGCGTCCGCGTCCTCGCGGGAAATGTTGTAGACCTCGGCGACTTCCTCGGCCGTTTCCGGCATGGAGTACGTCATCTTGCCGCCGCGCGACAGGTCGCCGTGGGTGAAGTGGTGGTTCACGAAGCGCCAGCCGATCGACGTGTCGAACTGCTCGCCCGGCTTGGCGAAGGCCTTCGTCGGCTTCTCCTGCACCCAGGGTGCCCGGCTCATCGATTCCACACCGCCGGCGACGACGACATCCGCCGCTCCGGCCTTGATCATGTGTGAGGCCATGATGATGGCGCTGAGGCCGGAGGCGCACAGGCGGTTCACGGTGATTCCGGGTACATGGTCCGCATAGCCGGCGAGCAGCCAGGCCATCCGCGCGACGTTGCGGTTCTCCTCGCCGGCGCCGTTGGCGTTGCCGAAGATGACTTCGTCCACCGCGTCCGGATCGACGCCCGCCCGCTGGACGGCTTCCTTGACCACCAGCGCGGCCAGGTCATCCGGCCGGACCGAGGACAAGGCCCCTCCGTAGCGGCCCACCGGGGTACGGGCCCCGCCAATCAGGAATGCTTCAGCCATTGAAAGTCCCTCGACTCTGTGTTCTGTGGGTTCCGTCAGCCGGTTCGCGCGGGAGCAGCCCGGGCAGAAATTACCGACCGACCGTTCTATAAAGAATCCCATGCAGGGTTGCGGCGGTCAACTGCGCCGAAAGGACGGCGCAACAATCCTGCGCCGGTTCGGCGCGGAACCGGCCGCCGCACCGGGGCCGTTGGCTAGTCCAGCGTCCGCTCGTAAAATTCGACCAGTTCGGGAATCGGGGTCTGCGGGACCGGCTCCGCGTCCTCGCCGGAGAGCATGGCGGCGAGCTGTTCGAAACAGCTGTGCCAGCCGGCGGCAACTTTGGCACTGGTCTGCGGATCCTGCAGCGTGTTGGTCATCATGAGCCGGCACCCCTCCCCGTCCGGGTGCAGCTGCCAGCGCAGGACTTCCTCGTCCCAGGTGAAGGCCAGCCGGCTCTCGGACTCGTACTCCAGTACCTCGCCCTGGACGGGCTCCTCGCCGGGAAACAGGAATTCGATCCGCCCGCCGGCGCGTTCCTCGAGCCGCACCTGGCAGGGGAACCAAGCGGACACCTGCTCGTCCACTGTCAGGGCCTGCCACACCCGGGACAGGCTCTGGCCGAACCGGCAGCGGAACCGCAGCAGGGAGCCGCCGTCGATAGTGCTGTCGAGGCTCACGTGGATCCGGAAGGCGTCATTCATGCGAGGCCTCCCGCCGGGCCTCCGCCGCGGCCGCGATGTCGTACAAGTCCTGGTTGATGGCCTTCCGGGCGGCGTGCATTCCCAGCTTGCCAAACAGCGCCATCGCCAGCCGGTGCTGCCAGCCGGGGTCCTGCGCCTCGGCTTCGAAGGACAACCGCAGCTTGGTGCCTTCCCCTGCCGGTGTGAGCGTGAACCTCGTCGTGTAGTCGGTGCCACCGGACGCCGCCTTAACCGTGGTCGAATGAGGAGCGTCCACGTCCGCGACCCACATTTCCTCGGTGGCTTCCTTGCCCAGCATCCGGCGGGTCTCGCGCCAGCGGAAGCCGTCCCGGTAGGCGCCCGGGGTCAGGACCTCGACGCCGGTCACTCCGGAGAGGGTCGACGGGGACCGGCCGATGTCGGTCAGCACGTTCCACACGACGTCGGCGGGCGCGTCAATATAGCGGTCCAGTTCCAGCCCATAGGTCATCGGCTTACCTCCCCCTCATCGCGGCGTTGCTTGCCATCACAGTAGCGGATGCCCCGCGGAGGGGCGGGTATGGCCACGGCGCGGTGGACAAGAAGACCCCGCAAAAGGACCGATTCTGTCCGGTATGCCCTGTCGCCGGAGGGCGCTCGCTCCTAGAGTCGGTGCATGACCTTCAACATCCAGGTAGCCGTAGACAGCGCCGATCCGCACAAGCAGGCCGACTGGTGGGCGGAAACCCTGGGCTGGATCGTGGAGCCGACGGACCAGGAGTTCGTCTCGGACATGATCGCCAGGGGCTATGCCACCGATGAGGACACGATCATCCACAACGGTGTCCGGGTCTGGAAACCCGGGGCGGCGATCTGCCCCGCCGGCGAGTCCGGCGTGCGCGGCCGCCGGCGCATCCTCTTCCAGGCCGTGCCGGAGCCCAAAACAACCAAGAACCGCGTGCACTGGGACGTGGACCTCGCCGGTGAAGACAAGGACGAGGCCAGAGCGAGGCTGGAAGCGCGGGGGGCGAAGTTCCTGCATGACGGACGGGAAGGCCCGCACATCTGGTACACCATGGCCGATCCGGAGGGCAACGAGTTCTGCATCTCCTGAACCGGGTGAACCGGCGGGACCACGGTCTGTCCGGCCGGCGGCGATAGACTCGAGGGCGTGAGTTCAGAACATGCCGCACCAGCACCAGCCGACGTCCTGCCCTCGAAGGTCTCGGACGTGTTCGACCCGACCCGGTGGCGGGAGGTCTCAGGCTTCGGCTTCCAGGACCTGACCTACCACCGCCAGGTGGAGCGCGACGCCGATGGCCGGGTACTTCGCGACCTGCCGACGGTGCGGATCGCTTTCAACCGTCCGGAGGTGCGCAACGCCTTCCGGCCGGGAACGGTGGACGAGCTCTACCGCGCCATGGACCACGCCCGGATGACCTCTGACGTTGCCACCGTCCTGCTCACCGGAAACGGCCCCTCCCCCAAAGACGGCGGACACTCGTTCTGCTCCGGCGGGGACCAGCGCATCCGGGGCCGCGACGGGTACCGCTATGCCGAGGGGGAAACCCAGGAGACCATCGACCCCGCCCGTGCCGGCCGGCTCCACATCCTCGAAGTCCAGCGGCTGATGCGCACGATGCCCAAGGTAGTCATCGCCGTCGTGAACGGCTGGGCCGCGGGCGGAGGGCACAGCCTGCACGTGGTCTCCGACCTGACGATCGCGTCGCGCCAGCACGGGAAGTTCAAGCAGACGGACGCCACGGTCGGCAGCTTCGACGCGGGCTACGGCTCGGCGCTGCTCGCCCGCCAGATCGGGCAGAAGGCCGCTCGGGAGATCTTCTTCCTGGCCCGCGAGTACTCGGCCGAGGATATGGTCCGGATGGGCGCGGTCAACGAGGCCGTGGACCACGAGCGGCTCGAGGAAGTCGCCCTGGAATACGCCGCCGACATCGCGCGGCAGTCCCCGCAGGCCATCCGCATGCTCAAGTTCGCCTTCAACCTGGCCGACGACGGCCTGGCCGGACAGCAGGTCTTCGCCGGAGAGGCGACCCGGTTGGCCTACATGACGGACGAGGCCGTCGAGGGCAAGGACGCCTTCCTGCAGAAGCGCGACCCGGACTGGTCCCGCTTCCCGTACTACTTCTAGGCGCCGCCAATGGAACTGGCAGCAGCGTTGGAGGCCTTGTCCGCGGCAATGGCCGGGCGGGGCCCCGCCATCGAACTGGCGGCTGACGGCACGCCCAACCCCGTAGTGTCCGGCGGCTTGGCCCCGGGAACCGCGGCCGTGGTGCGCACCTCGGGCTCCACCGGCACGCCCAAGGCCACGATGCTCGGCGCCGAAGCGCTGGCCGCATCCGCCCTCGCCACTGCGCAGCGGCTGGGCGGCGAGGGGCAGTGGCTCCTGGCACTCGGACCGAACTACGTGGCCGGCTTGCAGGTGCTGGCGCGCTCGATCCACGCGGGCACGCGGCCGGAAGTGATGGACCTGTCCGCCGGGTTTACGCCCGAGGCCTTCATGGAAGCCGCAGGGGGCCTGACCGGTCGCTTCCGCATCACGTCCCTGGTGCCGACCCAGCTGCACCGGCTGCTTGAATCCCCCTCGGAGGAAGCGGTCAAGGCACTGCGCCGGTTCGATGCGATCCTCCTCGGCGGCGCGCGGCTGCCGGACAGCCTGCGCGCCGAGGCCGCCCGGCATTCCCTCAAGATCGTGCGGACCTATGGCATGAGCGAAACCTGCGGAGGCTGCGTGTACGACGGCGTTCCGCTGGAGGGGGTGCGCCTGGCCTTCGACCAGGGCCGGATCCTGATCGGCGGCGACGTGGTTGCCGCCGGCTACCTGGACAACCCCGAACTGACGGCCGCCCACTTCCACCACGCCGAGGGGACACGCTGGTTCCGAACCTCCGACCTCGGCGCCCTGCACGACGGCGTCCTCTTGGTCAGCGGGCGGGCGGACGATGTCCTCATCACCGGAGGCGTCAAGGTGTCGGCCGCAGCCGTCGCCGCCGCCATCGAGGCCGTGCCGGGGGTGCGGGCGGCCCTGGTGGCCGGTATCGACAACCCGGAATGGGGCACCCAGGTGGGCGCCGCCGTCGTCGGCACCGCCACCGAGGACGAGATCCGGGCGCACGTGCGCAGGGAACTCGGCGGACCGGCCGCCCCGCGCCACATTGTGCCGCTGGACGCGCTGCCGCTGCTGGAAAACGGCAAGCCGGACCGGCTGGCCGTCGCCGAGCTGCTGCGAAGCACGGCCAAGGTGCCGCCGGCTGGACGCCGCCCGCCGCCGGGTGCGGGAGAATAGAACGTTGCGGCCGCGTGCCGCCCCCCTGAGCTTCGAGACTGAGAAGGACCTAACCGTGGCAACAGCCGGCCAATGGATTGAAGGCGCCCGCCTTCGTACCCTCCCGATGGGCATCGCGCCCGTGATCGTGGGCAGCGCCGCCGCCTACGACCTTGAGGCGTTCCACCCGCTGCGCGCGCTGCTGGCCCTACTCACCGCGCTGCTCTTCCAGGTCGGCGTGAACTACTCCAACGACTACTCGGATGGCATCCGCGGCACCGACGACGTGCGCGTGGGCCCGCTGCGGCTGACCGCCTCCGGCCTGGCCTCGCCCAAGTCGGTCAAGTACGCCGCCTTCGGCTGCTTCGGCGCCGCGATGCTGGCCGGGCTGGTGCTGATCCTGCTGTCCGGCACCTGGCCGCTGCTGCTCGTCGGGGTCGGCTGCGTGATCGCTGCCTGGGGCTACACGGGCGGCAAGAACCCCTACGGCTACATCGGGCTCGGCGAGGTCTTCGTCTTCCTGTTCTTCGGCCTGGTTGCCACCATGGGCACGACCTATACGCAGGCCCTCACCGTCAGCTGGGCCTCGTTCCTCGGCGCCGTCTCGATCGGGCTGCTGGCCAGTGCCTTGCTCATGGCCAACAATGTCCGGGACATCCCCACCGACCGGGAGGCGGGCAAGCTGACGCTCGCCGTGCGGCTCGGCGACGAGGCGGCGCGGATCAGCTATGTCATGATGCTGGCGCTGGCGCTGCTGCTGCCGCTGCTGCTGATCAACGACCACCCGTGGATCCTGCTGGTGCTGCTGGTGTCGCCGCTGTGCATCACGCCGGCCTGGGTGATGCTGCGCAGCCAGCGGCGGCAGGACCTGATTCCGGTGCTGAAGCAGACCGGAATCATCAGCCTGTGCTTTGCCGCCGCCTTCACGCTCGGGATGGTGCTGACCCAGCTGGTCTAGCCGGGGCCGGGGGTCAGTCCTTCGTCGGCCTGGGCTTGCGGTCCGCATCCACGCCCAGCTGGCTATGGCGGTCGACTGCCTCGTCTTCGGCCATCGCGTCCGAGATCTCCGTCGAGGTGCGCAGCGGGGCAGCCTTCCCGGAGAAGCGGTGCTGCAGGCTGGCCGAAGCCGCGTCGCGCATCTTGCGGAAGAACAGGTAGGTCACGCACCAAGCGATCACCACGGCAACGATCGCGGAGTACACGATGCCGAGTTGCAGGAAGAGTCCAATAATGAAGACCAGGACGACAATCCCTAGCCTGAGTGCGGTAAATTTCCAGAAAGCCACCACACAAGTTTACGCCGTCGCGGACGTCAGGGGCCGCCGTCGTGCCCTGAGCTGAATACGCCATCACGCCGCCCGGCTGCAGCCGCCGCTCAACTACAATTTAGACATGGTTCGCGTGTACATTCTGCTCGTCGTGGTGGCTGTCGCAGTCATCGTCTATGCGCTCATCGAGTGCACCCGCTCACGGCCGCGGGAAGTGCGCAGCATCTCCAAGCCTGCCTGGATCCTGACCATCCTGCTGGTACCGCTGATCGGCGCGCTGCTGTGGTTCCTCTTCGGCAGGCCGCGCTCCACGCCGCAGCCCCAGGTCCAGCAGCGCCGGCCGATGGCTCCGGACGACGACGTCGCCTTCCTGCGCAAGCTGGAGCACCAGCGCCGCGTGCAGCAGCGGGAGGCGGAGCGGCAGAAGCGCGAATACGAGGCCAGGAAGAAGGAGCAGGGCGGAGCAGCCGACAAGCTCGGCGAGCAGGATCCTGACAACCCGGGGCCGCGCTAGGCTTCCCCACAGGCAGAAGGGAACGCACCCGCCCTTCCCCCCAGTCCCCGCACAAACCAAGAGCCCCGCAGAATCATCCTGCGGGGCTCTCTGCGTCTCTCTGCATCTTTCCGGTTTCTTCCCGGTCAGAGCAGTCCGTGCCGCCTACTGGAGTCCGGAGTAGCTGTGCAGGCCGGAGAAGAAGACGTTGACGATCGAGAAGTTGAAGATCACGCAGAGGTAGCCGACGATCGACAGCCAGGCCGCGCGCGTGCCGGTCCATCCGCGGGTAGCGCGGGCGTGCAGGTAGCCGGCGTAGACAACCCAGATCACGAAGGTCCAGACTTCCTTGGTGTCCCAGCCCCAGTAGCGGCCCCAGGCCTTCTCGGCCCAGATCGCGCCGGCCATGAGCGTGAAGGTCCAGAGGACAAAGGCGACGGCGTTGATCCGGTAGGCGACGTTCTCGAGGGTCAGCGCGGACGGTGCCAGGCGCATGAACGCCAGCCGGTCCGGCTGTCCGGCGCGGGCGCGGGCCTCGCGGTTCGCCTGCAGCAGCTGCAGCACGGACATCGCGAACGTCAGCGTGAACAGCGACGACGCGATCACAGCCACGGACACGTGAATGACCAGCCAGTAGCTCTGCAGCGCCGGGACGAGGTGGGCGACCGGGGTCGGGAACCCGATGGCGGCCGCGCACAGCATGATGACCACCAGGCCGATCACGAAGGAGCCGAGGAACCGCAGGTCCTTCTTGACCAAGGTCAGCAGGTACACCACGGCCACCACGAGGGCGCCGGTGGTGCAGAATTCGTACATGTTGCCCCACGGGACGCGGTGCGCAGCGATGCCGCGGCTGATCACCCCCGCGGCCAGGATGACGGCGCCGAGGACGCTGACGGCGACGCCGATTCGGGCGGCATTGCGGCGTTCGCCGGCATAGTCCATGGACTCGTCCGCGACGGCGACGTCCGCCGGGGCGCCGGCGGCCGGCCCTGCGCCGCCCCCAACGGTGGCCGGGACCTTCTGCTCGGCGCGCTGTTCGGCCAGCCGGGCCTCCACCGCGCGGATGGTCTTGCTGGAAGTTGCCAGGTCCCAGCAGAAGGCGATGAAGGCCACGGTGAACGCCATGGCCGCCAGCAGTATGAACAGCTCGCTATATTGGCCGAGGGTTTCGTCAATGCTTGGCATGCTCGGGCACGTCCTTAGGATTCGTTGACGCCGACGGCGTCCCGGTCATTGTCGGCAGGCCGGTTCTCGGCAGCCAGCCACTCTTTCTCGAAAAGCTTGCGCAGCGCGGCCGATTCGGCGGCCAGCCGCGGATCCTCGCCGCGGGCCAGCAGGCCCCATTCGACCATGGTACGGCCGTCCTCGTGGGTTCCCGTCCGGACCCAGACGCGGCGCCGTCCGATGAACAGCGAGGCGCCCAGCCCCAGCAGCGCGAGCGTGGAGAACACCAGCGCCCCGCCCTGGCCGGGATCGTGGTCGATGTCCAAGGCGACGTACCGCCTGAGCCCGTCGAAGGTGATGCTCCCCAGGCCCTCCGGCAGCTTCGCGGTTTCGTAGGCGGCGAGTTCGATGCCGCCGGCTTCCTGCTTGCGGTCATTGAGGACCGTCAGGCCGCTGGTGTCGAGGACATAGACGTTCTTCGGATCGCCGTTGTCCAGGCCCAGGTCTCCCTTGTACGAGTTCAGGTACAACCGCGGATTGAACGGATCCGGATCGCTGCCCACGGCCACGCCGTCTTCGCCCTCGACCGCCGTCGGCAGGAAGAAGCCGACAAACCCGAGCTGCTCGGGCTTGGCGTCCGGCACCTTGATGGCCATGGTGGACGTGTAGGCGCCGTCGTTCGGCACCGCGACGACCGGGCCCTGGTACGCCACGTTGCCGTCGCCGTCGCGCACCGTCACCACGGGAGCGTAGCCGTTGCCGACGAGGTAGACGTTGGTTCCGCCGATCGCCAGCGGCTCGTTCACCTTCAGGACCTGCTTCTTCGCCTCGGCCCCCGGAGCGTCGCGCGTGGTCATGGTCGCGGTGAAGTCCAGCGGCTGGCCGTAGTGGGTCTTGGACTCGCGGTCGAACTCCACCTCGAATTTGTCCAGCTGCAGCGAGTACGGCGCGAGCCGGTCCTCGTGGAAGTTGCTGCCCGGCGTGAAGTTGTCGTAGCTGACCAGCGTGTTGACGAAGGACTCGCCCTCCACAATGATCTTCTGCCCGCGGTAGCCGAACAGGCCTCCGACGGCCACGGATACCAGCACCCCGATCAGGGACACGTGGAAAACCAGGTTGCCGACTTCCTTGAACAGGCCGCGCTCCGCCCCGACGGACGGGCGCTCCGTCCCGGTGTCGCGCACATGGACGCGGTAGCCCCGGCGCTTCAGCATCCGGGCGGCATCTTCGATGGCGGACTGCCGGGTCACCGACGAGCCCGCCGGCAGCGCCATCGCCGCATACTCGGGCAGCCGGGAGAGCCTCCGGGGGGTCCGCGGCGGCTGTGCGCGCATGGCCTGCCAGTGCTTGATGGCGCGCGGGATCACGCAGCCGATCAGCGAAACGAACAGCAGCAGGTAGATCGCGGAGAACCAGACCGAGGAGTACACGTCGAACAGCTGGAAGCGGTCCAGCCACGGTCCGGTCTGCGGATGGTCGGCGATGTACTGGGTCACCACGGCGGGATTGGCCGGGCGCTGAGGGAACAGCGAACCGGGGACCGCGGCCACCGCGAGCAGCAGCAGCAGGAACAGCGCGGTGCGCATGCTCGTCAACTGGGACCAGATAAAGCGCACGGTGCCGAGGAAGCCCAACTTGGGCAGCTCGACGTCGTACTTCTTGTCAGTTGTCTTGCTCATCAGATGGGGAGCCTCACTTCGTTGGCGAACCAGTCCTGCAGTTGCGTGACCCAGCTCCCCCACAGGCCGCTGGCCATCAGCAGGCCCAAAACTACCAGCAGGCCGCCACCGGCCCGCTGGAGGAACAGCCGGTGGCGGCGGAAGAAGGCCATCGCGCCCATGCCGCGCCGCACGCCGAGGGCAATCAGCAGGAAGGGGACCCCGAGGCCAAGGCAGTAGACAAAGGCCAGAAAGGCGCCCTTCGTGGCGTCGGCGCCGCCGGAGAAGGCGAGCGCCTGGACGGCGGAGAACGTCGGCCCGATGCACGGCGCCCAGCCCAGGCCGAAGGTCATGCCCAGCACCGGCGCGCCCCAGAGGCCGGCCGGCGGGCGGGAGTGGATCTTCCGGTCCCGCTGGAACCAACTGAGTCCGCCCATGAAAACGATGCCCATGACAATAACGACGACGCCGAGCAGTTGCGTTACCCATGCGGCTTCCGTGCCCTTGAGCCAGGCGCCCAGTTGGCCGAAGACCGCTCCGATCGCCACGAACACGGCGGAGAAGCCAAGGACGAACAGTCCGATTCCGGCGAACATGCGGCCGCGCCGCTGGCTGTGCAGGTCGACGCCGGTCAGGCCCGTGACATAACCCAAATATCCCGGCACTAGCGGGAGCACGCATGGGGACATGAAGGACACGAGTCCCGCCAGCATGGCTACCGGAATAGCCAGCAGCACGGAACCGCTGAGCACGGTTTCGCCGAAGAGGTTGCCGACCGAGCCGGGGAGGTAGCCGATTCCCACGGTCAGGCGGCCGCGGTGTCGCGGATCAGGGTCTTCAGCGTGCCTTTGTCGGCGACCCCGAGAATCCGGGCGGCAACGCGGCCTTCCTTGTCCAGCACCAGTGTGGTGGGGACGGCCTGCGGGGGGACGTAGCTGGTCATCGACAGCAGGATGCCGCCGTCCTTGTCCTTGAAGCTCGGGTAGGTCACACCGAAGTTGCGCTCGAAGGCCTCGGCGGTCGCCTTCTCGTCACGCACGTTCACGCCGTAGAACCGGGCGTCCTTGCTGAATTCCTGGCTCAGGGCCTGCAGGTCCTTGGCCTCCAGCCGGCAGGGCGCGCAGGCCGCGTACCAGAAGTTGAGCACCGTCACCTTGCCCGCCCAACCGGACGAGTCGACTTTGCTGCCGTCGAACAGCGTTCCGGTCAGCTGGACGGGTTCGCCGCGGCTGCCCGGGTCGTATTCGGTGACCGATCCGTCGCCGGCGATATAGTTCTTGTTGTCGCCGGCATTGGCCTGCTGGGCCAGCGAGTCCTCCACCGTGCAGGCGGCCAGCGGCAGCGCGAAGGCAAGCGCGGCGCTCATCTTGAGCAGGGACCGGCGGTTCAAAGGCTCAGGGGTATTCGCAGTCACAATCACACTTTTCTACGTGGGCTGGGGGCTTCCCACTTCTACAACGCGTAGTAATTCTATTACGCTCCCGGGATATTGGCCGCACCGGGCAGCAGGTCCGCGCTCGGCTCGCAATACTCCACCCCGGCGAGGTGCTCGCCGTCGAACTTCAGGCTGGTCACGGATGCCAGCGTGCACTGCCGGCGCCGCGGGTCGTGCCAGAGCCGGCGGCGCTCCGCAGCCAGGCGCGTGACCCAGATGGGCAGCTGGTGGCTGACCATGATGGCCTCCGCCCCCGGCCCGCCGATTTCCTCGGCGGCCTTCCGCGCATCCTCCGCCGCCGCCATCACCCGCAGGACCTGGGCCGTGTAGGCCTCGCCCCAGGAAGGCCGGATCGGATTGCGGAGGGAGGCCCAGTGCCGCGGATCGCGCAGCTGCCGCTTGATGTCCGCCAGTCCCTCGAAGCGGTTTTCCGCCTCGATGATGCGTTCGTCCGTGACGATTTCGAGGTTCAGCGCGGCCGCCGTCGGCTGGGCCGTCTCCTGCGCCCTGGTCAGCGGTGACGAGACGAGATAGCAGATGTTGGCGCCGTGGGCGACCCGGTCGGCGAAATAGTCTGCCGCCCGCTGCGCCATCTTCTGGCCCAGCTCCGACAGATGGAACTCGGGCAGCCTGCCATAGAGCACTCGGCCCGGATTATGGACTTCGCCATGGCGGAGCAAATGAACAGTCGTTGGCGGCATGGTCTTAAGTGTCTCAAAGGAGGCCGCTATTGCCCAAAGCGCGGGCCGCCGCAAGAATGGCCCTCGAAGGGCCCCCGAGCGCGGGCCCTTCGAGGCACGAACCGTCGATCCAGGCATCTACCGTTCCAGGAGTTCACGATGACACTTCCCCAAGGCCTCACCGAAGGCGTTTGGAAACTCGACCAGGCCCACAGCGAGATCGGCTTCACGGTCCGTCACGCAGGCATCAGCAAGGTCCGCGGACGGTTCACCGATGCGGACGCCGAAGCGCGCGTCGGGTCGACGCTGGCGGACTCCACCCTCCACGCGACCGTCAGGACCGCCAGCTTCAACTCAGGCGAGGCCAACCGCGACGCCCACGTCAAGGGCCCCGACTTTTTCGATGTCGAGCAGTTCCCGGACATGACCTTCGTCGCGACGGGAGTTGAGGGCGACGGCGAGGCATACACCCTCACCGGCGACCTCACCATCCGCGGCGTCACCAGACCGGTCGAGGTCGAGGTGGAATTCACCGGCGTCGCCGTCGATCCGTTCGGCGCCACCCGTGCCGGCTTCACCGGCGAAGCCGAGATCAGCCGCAAGGAGTTTGGCCTGACCTGGAACGCGGCGCTCGAGGCCGGCGGCGTGCTGGTCAGCGACAAGGTTAAGATCAGCCTGGACGCAGCGCTCGTCAAGCAGTCCTGATCCGTCGCCCGCGGGCCGGGAGCTTGTGCGTTCCGCCCTCCGCCGGCGGCACCGAATATCATCCTTTCGGGCTAGTCACAGCGCGCTCGGCGCCGCTGTAGTGTTGGCATAACAGGCCCTGCGAAGGCGCCTGCAAGCTTCCGCCGCTTCCTGTGCAGCCAAGAAAAGGATCCGACCATGTCCACTCCTGAAAACCAGCCCGATCCCTCCGGCCAGCCGGAACAGCAGCGCGGCCAAGGCGCCAACGGTTCTGGCCAGGAGCAGCCCCGGTACGGGCAGAACCCGCCGCAGTACGGCCAGAATGCGCCCCATTACGGCCAGTCCGCCCCTCAATACGGGCAGAACCAGCCCCAGTACGGCCAGAACCAGCCCGGTCCCTACGGCCAGTCCGCTCCCCAGTACGGCCAGTCCGCACCCCAGTACGGGCAGAGCGCCCCGCAGTACGGGCAGAACGCACCCCAGTACGGCCAGCAGCCGGGCCCCTACAGCTACCAGAGCGCACAGCCGGGCCAGTACAGCTACCCCTCCTCGCAGCCGCAGGCGGGAGCCATGCCGACCCGGCCGAAAGAAGTGGTCATCGCCTTCTGGCTGATCATCGCCGCGGCCGTGCTGACCGCCATCGGGATCATTACCTCGCTCGCCACTATGGATACCCTCCTGGCGGGCATGGCGGATGACCCCGCCGTGCGCGACGCCCTGGCCCAGACCGGCGGCGAGATCAGCGAACAGCAGTTCATGGACATGATGAGCGGCACGGCGGGCGTCGTCCTCGTCATCGCGGGCCTGATCGTCATCGGCCTCTACCTGATGGTGGCCTTCGGCGTGAAAGCCGGCAAGAACTGGGCCCGCATCACCGGCACCGTTTTCGCGGCCCTGTCCCTCGTGGGCCTGGTGCCGTTCAGCCTCAACACGCTGACTGCGCTCCTGGGCATCGCGGCGATCGTGCTGCTGTTCATGCGGCCGTCCAACGAGTTCTTCAAGGCCGTCTCGGCCCGGAAGTACGGCATCTACGGCCGCTGACCCTCGGCTCTAGCGGGCGCTGCGGGCGCGGGATTGGGAACTTTGTTCCGATTCCTGCGCCCGTTGTGCGTGGTAGGCAAGAATCTGCAGTTCGGTGGCCATGTCCACCTTGCGCACCTCCACGCCGGGCGGCACCTGCAGGACGACCGGAGCGAAGCTGAGGATACTGCGCACCCCGGCAGCCACGAGTTCGTCGCAGAGCTCCTGTGCGGACCGGGCCGGAACCGCCAGGACAACCATATTCACTCCGGTGCGCGCCAGCACCTTCTCCAGGTCCATCACCGCGCTGACTTTCAGCCCGCCGACCTCGGAACCGATGACGGCCGGGTCCGCGTCGAAGATCGCCGCCACCTCGAAGCCCCTGGTCGTGAAGCCGGAGTAGCCGGCCAGGGCCCGGCCCAGGTTACCGGCGCCGACAATGGCGACCCGCCACTCCTGGGTCAGGCCGAGGCGCGCGGCAATGGTCCGGGTGAGGAGCTGGACTTCGTAGCCGACGCCGCGCGTGCCGTAGGAGCCCAAATAGGACAGATCCTTGCGCAGCATGGCCGACTTCACGCCGGCGGCTTCCGCGAGTTCCTCCGAAGAAACGCGCTCGACGCCTTCGGCCAGCAAGGAGTTGAGGGCCCTGAGGTAGATGGTCAGCCGGGCCACCGAAGCGGGAGGAATGGCCCGACCGCGCGTCTCCGGTCCCGCAGCGGGACCTGAAGGATCGTGGGTAGTCACGGTTCGGTCCTTACGGTATCGGTCTGTATCCCAACTGTAGGGGCTCGGTTCGGCGCCCACCAATCCGTCCGCACCGTCAGGCGGTGAGCAAACGCCGCAGCCGGTCCGGGTCGATGTGCCAGAAGTCCCGCTGCACGCCGTCGATCATCACGACCGGAATTTCCTCCGCGAAGCGCCGCTCCAGCTCGGCATCGTCCAGGATCGACTGCTCGCGCCACTCCACCCCAAGTTCCCCGGCGACCTCGGCCACGGTGCGCCGTGCAGCCTCGCACAGGTGGCAGCCGGGCTTGGTCAGCAGCAGCAGGTCGTGCGAAGGTGCGGGTGATTCACTCATGGCTCCAAGGTAGCGCGAGCCGTGCTCGGGGCGCCACGCGGCAGCACCGGACGGTCACAGCCTTGGCAGGGGCCCTGGTACGGCGGTCAGGCGGCACGGCGAGTTCCCGGTCGGTCTGCACCCGTGGACCTCGGTCGCTAGACTCGAGACATGCCGACAGCCGACCAGGATCCAGCCTCCCGTCCCTCCGGCCCACCGGAGCGGCAGGCAGCGGCCGCATTTTTCGACGTCGACAACACCCTGATGCGCGGGGCCAGCCTCTTCCATGTCGGACTGAAGATGTACCAGCGCGGTTCCTTCAGGCTGCGCGACGCCGCCGGTTTCGCCATCAAGCAGGGCCGCTTCCTGCTCACGGGCGAGAACCTCAAGGACATCCACGCCGTCCGCGATTCCGCGATGGCCATCGGAACCGGCCTGCTGGTGAGCGACGTGAAGGCCCTGGGCGAGGAGGTCTACGACGAGATCATCGCCTCCAGGATTTGGCCCGGCACGCGCGCACTGGCCGACCAGCATCTGCGCGCGGGACGCCGCGTCTGGCTGGTCACGGCCACTCCCCTGGCAGTCGCCGAGGTCATCGCCGACCGCCTGGGCCTGACGGGTGCGCTAGGCACTGTGGCGGAAATTGCCGACGGCGCCTACACCGGAGCGCTCGTCGGCGAGATTCTGCACGGACAGGCCAAGGCGGACGCCGTGGTGGAACTGGCCCGGCTGGAAGGGCTCAAGCTGGAGCGCTGCTGGGCGTACAGCGACTCGTACAACGACGTGCCGCTGCTGTCGCTGGTCGGCAATCCCGTGGCCATCAACCCGGACGCCCGGTTGCGCCGTCACGCGCGCGAGCACAACTGGCCGGTCTACGATTTCCGCAGCGGTCGCCGTGCGGCGACGCTGGGCCTGAAGGCCGCGACCGGCGCGGGAGCCGTCTACGGCCTCTGGCGGGGCCTGAGCAAGGTCCGGCGTCCCCGCACCTGATTCCCGGGGCTGTCCGGCCGCGGGCGGCAGCCGAGCCGAAGGCCACGTCGGAGGCCATCTCGAAAGCCGGCCTTAAAGACAGCAGGCCCGCCGGTTTCCCGGACGGACCTGCGAACTGCCGGCTGTGCGGCTACTTCTTGTTGCGGCGCTGGTGGCGGGTCTTGCGAAGCAGCTTACGGTGCTTCTTCTTGGCCATACGCTTGCGGCGCTTCTTGATAACTGAACCCACGAGTTCCTCACAAATCACTTCGGTTGGCATCCGCCGGCCCCGACTGCCCGAAAGGCCGGGCAGGCCAGCAAATCTTACGACGACGTAAAACGTTCCTTAACAGGGTACCGCCTAATTCGGAACAGCTTTGACGCGGCCCGGACAACCCGACCGGCGCCGCGCCCCGTCCGACCGGGTCAGGCGGTGCCGCTCTGGCCGTCCACTACCGCTCTCTGCACATACTGCTCCACCGCGGATTCCGGAACGCGGTAGGAGCGGCCGAAACGGACGGCAGGCAGATCGCCGGCGTGGACCAGGCGGTAGACGGTCATCTTCGAGACGCGCATGACCTCGGCAACCTCCGCGACGGTCAGGAAGCGGACGTTTGAGAAGTTCTTCTCCTCAGCCATTGCACATCAATCCTTAGCTCCAGGCAGGCCCCTCGCTCCGGGCAAGGGCCCAACGGCGTGCCGCCTTGCCACGCGAGTAAGTGCCGTCTCACTCGATACTCTAGATGCATGAGTGGCCAAAGTGAAAGTTGTCCTTGTCGCTTAACCGTTAGATGACTAGGGCTTTTTATGGCCGAACCTACGAGCGCCCTGCCGCTGCCCGGCTTGCGGCCGCCAGCTGCTCGAGGACCAGATCGGTCGTCTCCCACCCCATGCAGGCGTCCGTCACGCTCCGGCCGTAGACGAGCTCAGCCTCTCCCCTGGCCACCTCGGCGACGTCCAGCTTCTGCGCTCCGCCGGACAGGAAGCTCTCCAGCATGACGCCGGCCAGAGCACCGGTCCCGGCCTCGTCGGCCTCAAGCTGGGCAGCAAGCTCCAGCGCGACTTCGGCCTGCCGGTGGTGGCTCTTTCCGCTGTTGGCATGGCTTGCGTCGACAATGACCCGCGGGTTCACACCCGCGGCGGCCAGTTGTCGGGAAGCCTCGAGCACGCTGGCCGCAGAGTAGTTCGGGCCGCCGCTGCCGCCACGCAGGATCAGGTGAGTGTCCGGGTTGCCGGGCGCCGCCACCACAGCCGCGCGCCCGTCGTCGTCCATGCCGAGGTAGGCCTGTTCCGCCGCTGCCGCCAGGCATGCGTCGACCGCAACCTGGATGCCGCCGTCGGTCCCGTTCTTGAAACCGACGGGCAGCGGCAGGCCCGCGGCGAGCTGCCGGTGGATCTGGCTCTCGGTGGTGCGGGCCCCGATAGCGCCCCAGCTGACCAGGTCGGCGAGGTAGGGGGCGCTGACCGGCTCGAGGAACTCGGTCGCGACGGGCAGGCCCAGCGCCGTCACATCCAGCAGGAAACGGCGCGCCGTGCGCAGTCCGGCCGCAACGTCGTGGGAGCCGTCCAGGTGCGGGTCGTTGACCAGGCCCTTCCAGCCAACGGTGGTGCGCGGCTTCTCGAAGTACGTCCGCATCACCACCAGCAGGTCGGCGCTGTGCCGCCGGGCCGCCTCCGCCAGCCGGGCGGCGTAGTCCAGCCCGGCCTTCGGATCATGGATCGAGCAGGGTCCTGCGATCACGAGCAGCCGGTCATCTAGTCCGTCGAGGATCGCCCGGATCCCCGTGCGTCCGCGTTCGACGGCGGCGATCGCCCCGGGCGCCGCCGGCAGTTCCGCCGTCAGCTCCCCCGGCGAGGGCAGCGCGCTGAACGTCGCGGCGCCGGTCGAAGGGCTGTGCGTGGCAGTGAGGCTGGATAGTGTCGGCATGTGAGTTCCCGTCTGGATAATGGCGGGAACGGTAGCCCAGAACCCGCCGTGGAAATGGCGAAGGGCAGAGAATGATCTCTGCCCTGTTGGCTCTGGAGGTTCGTTGGATGCGTATGCCGCTAGGCAGTCACGTTAGGCCCCTCCAGAGCCAACGGAAAATACGCATACCAACGGGTTGTCATGTAGCGAGGGTACGCCTCGCGCAATCCGGGCCGCCACTTGTAACGGAAAATGACGCGGCACCCTCAGGCCTGTTCCCGGTCCGCTTCCCAACCCGCCAGGAAGGCCGCTCCCAGCACCGGCGCCCGGTCGAGGGGCCGCACGCCGGTGATTCCGTGGGCGGCGACCTCGGCCGCGATGCCCTGCGCCATCCGGGGAACGTTGGCCCCGATGCTTCCGCCGAGGATGACCGGGCCGCTGCTGCCGATCCGGCGCGCCACCAGGACAATCAGTTGCGACAGCTCCGCGATGGCTTCCTCCAGCAACGCTGCCGCCGCGGGATCCGAGCCGGCCGCGTCGATCACCACGCGCGATCTTTGCGCCCAGTACGCCCGGCCTGCCCCGCCATGGAAGGCGGCTATCAGTTCCACGGGTTTCGACAGGCCGCAGTCCGCCAGCAGTGCCCGGGTGAGTCCGTCCGGTTCCAGGCCCTGATCGCGGCGCCGAAGGGCATGCCGGACGGCCTCGCGGGCCAGCCAGTAGCCGCTGCCCTCGTCGCCGAGCAGGTAGCCCCAGCCGCCGGCGCGCGCCTCGCTTCCGGCGCCGTCGGTCCCCCAGACCGCGGACCCCGTGCCGATGATGACGGCGATGCCGCTGCCGGCGCGGCCCGCGGCCAGGATGAGCCGCGAGTCGTGGACGGCCTCGATCCTGGCCCCCGGCGCAAGGGGGGCGATAAGCGATACGAGGGCACCGGCGTCGTCCGCGGTATCAATGCCTCCGGCGCCGGCTACGACGCGGTGCGCCCCCGCACCCACCGCGGCGAACACCTTCGCCAAGGCTTCCGCGGCCTCTGCGCGCGAGACGTTCTGCACGTTCGCGCTGCCGGCCACGGCCTCGCCCACCGGCACACCGTCTTCGAAGCGGACGGCACGCGTCTTGCTGCCGCCGATGTCCAGCCCAATCAGGACGTCCGTCATGGGCAGAGCCTACCGGGAAACTGCTAGATCAGGCCCTGGGCCAGCATGGCATCGGCCACGCGGCGGAAGCCGTCGATGTTGGCACCGGCAACATAGTTGCCCGGCATGCCGTACTCCTCGGCGGTCGCGGCACAGCTTTCATGGATGTTGACCATGATGTCGGTAAGCCGCTCCTCCGTGTGCTCGAAGGTCCACGCGTCGCGGCTGGCGTTCTGCTGCATTTCCAGGGCGGAGGTGGCCACGCCACCGGCGTTGGCGGCCTTTCCCGGACCGAAGAGGGTGCCTGCTTCCTGGAACAGGGCGGTTGCCTCGGCCGTGCACGGCATATTGGCGCCCTCGGCGACGGCGATCAGGCCGGAGTCCAGCAGGCGGGCGGCGTGCTTGTCGTTGAGTTCGTTCTGCGTGGCGCACGGCAGGGCCACGGTCGCGTCGACGTCCCAGACGGATCCGTCGGGAACGTAGCTCACCGAGGACCCGCGGCGCACCGCGTAATCGGAGATCCGGCCGCGCTCCACTTCCTTGATCTGGCGGAGGAGTTCGACGTCGATGCCTGCCTCGTCCACAATGTAGCCGCCGGAGTCGGAAGCGGTAACGACCTTGGCGCCGAGGGACTGGGCCTTCGCAATGGCGTTGATCGCCACGTTGCCGGAGCCGGAGACGGACACCCGCTGGCCGTCGAAGGTCTGGCCGCGGGTCTTGAGCATCTCCTGGGCGAACAGGACGGCACCGTAACCGGTTGCCTCCGGGCGCACCAGGGAACCGCCCCAGCCGATGCCCTTGCCGGTAAGCACGCCGGACTCGTAGCGGTTGGTGATGCGCTTGTACTGGCCGAAGAGGTAGCCGATTTCGCGGCCGCCGACGCCGATGTCCCCGGCCGGGACGTCCGTGTACTCGCCGATGTGGCGGTAGAGCTCGGTCATGAAGGACTGGCAGAAGCGCATGACCTCGGCATCGGACTTGCCGCGCGGGTCGAAGTCAGCGCCGCCCTTGCCGCCGCCGATCGGCATGCCGGTCAGCGCGTTCTTGAAGATCTGCTCGAAACCGAGGAACTTGACGATGCCCAGGTAGACGGAGGGGTGGAACCGAAGGCCGCCCTTGTACGGGCCCAGGGCCGAGTTGAACTCCACGCGGAAGCCGCGGTTGATCTGGACCTTGCCGGCGTCATCCACCCACGGAACGCGGAAGATGATCTGCCGCTCCGGCTCGCAGATCCGCTGCAGGATGGCGGCGTTGGCGTATTCCGGGTGCCGGGCCGAGAGCGGCGCTAGAGACTCGAAAACCTCATTGACGGCCTGGTGGAACTCGGTCTCTCCCGGGTTGCGGCGGAAAACTTCGTCACGGATCTCGAGCAATTGGGCGTCCAAGGCCTGCTCCTTCTGTTGCGTTTTTCGGCGCACGCATCCGGCGTGCATGGACCGACTAACGATGGAACCACAGACCTGTGAGAAAAACGAAACACAATCGACACGTCGGGAGTCAAGCGTGTAATGAAGGCTGCGCCGCGGCGCGCGGTTCAGGTCCGCCGGCCGCGCCTCAATTTCGGCAGGTGCGCGAGTAGGTCCGCGGCCTGTTTCGCTGCCTGGTTGGCGGCCTGTCCGAACGACCGGCCTAGTGGCGCGGCCCCTGCGGCTTCGCCCTCCGCAGCCGGGGCCATCGCCACTGCCGGCTCGGGAACCAGCGCTACGGCCGGCGGCAGCGGCTGGGCCGCGGGCGCCGCCGCCATTCCGAGCCCGAACGATGCGACCCAGTCCGCGACGTCCTGCAAGGGTCCGGGCTGCAGGCCGTAGTAGCGCTTCTGCCCCTGCGCCCGCATCGAGACGAGGCCGGCTTCGCGCAGGACCTTCAGGTGTTTTGAAACCGTGGGCTGGCTGACTTCGAGTTCGTCCACCAGTTCGCCGACGGCCTTGTCGCCGTCCCGGAGCGCCGCCAGGATCTCCCGCCGGGTTGTCTCCGCGATAACGGCGAAGACATCATCGATGACCATTCCATTACCCTAACCGCATATACGCTCTCTGGCATCCTCCTCGGCCGGGCGCGCCGCCGCATGTTCAGTCGAACCAGGGGTCCAGTCCGTGCAGCGGGAAGATTTCCTTGCGCGTAGCCATTACCGTGCGGTCGACGGCGTCGTTGGGGTCGTAGCCCACTTCCCATGAGCGCCACCAGAGCCGGGCGTCGTCATTCATGACCAGCGGCGCCGATTGGCCGTACCGTTCATGGACGTAGGCGCGCCAAGGACGGGGCACCTCGGCCTGCAGGGGAACCGGGTGGCCCGAGACGATGGCCAGCAGATGGGTCCAAGCGCGGGGAACGACGTCGAAAATGTTGTACCCACCGCCTCCCGTGGCGATCCAGCGGCCGCCGGAGACCTGGTCAGCGAGCTCCGCGACGTCCAGCATCATCTGCCGCTGCGCGTCGACGCTCAGCCGAAGACTGCTCAGCAGGTCCTGGGCGTGCCCGTCGCAGCCGTGCTGGCTGACGATGACTTCAGGCTGGAACGCCTTGGCCAATTGAGGTACGACGGCGTGGAAGGCACGCATCCACGCGGCATCTTCCGTGCGCGGCGGCAGCGCGACGTTGACGGCGCTGCCGAGAGCATCCGGCCCGCCAACCTCGTTCGAGAAGCCGGTACCGGGGAAGAGGGTCCGTCCGGTTTCATGCAGCGAGATGGTCATCACGCGCGGGTCGTTCCAGAAGATATTCTGCGTGCCGTCCCCGTGGTGCGCGTCCACGTCCACGTAAAGCACCCGCTGCACACCGCCGTCGAGCAGCCGCTGGATCCCGACCGCGCAGTCGTTGTAGATGCAGAACCCGCTGGCCTTGCTGCGCGCCGCATGATGCATGCCGCCGCCGAAATTCACGCCGCGGACGGCCCGGCCGTCGAGCAGTGACTCGGCCAGGTGCAGGGTTCCCCCGGCCAGCCTGGCGCTGGCCTCATGCATCCCGGCGAACACCGGATCGTCCTCCGTCCCCAGTCCGCGGTCCTCGTCCGGTTCGTCCGGATTGGCGCTCACCTTCCGGACGGCCCGGACGTACTCGGGTTCGTGGACCGTTTCCAACTGGGCATCCGTAGCCACTTCGGGCCGGACCACGGTGACGTTGCGGCGCTCGAGGATGTCGAATTCTGCGGCCAGCCGGGCGGTCAATTCCAGCCGGATCGGCGACATCGGATGCTGCGGCCCGAAGTTGTACGCCAGCATCGATTCATTCCAGACGATTTCCGCAGGAAGGGCGGCTGCTGGGTTCTCGGACATCTCAGACATCCCCGTCAGGGTACGCGAATCGGCGCCGAGGCGCATGATTCTGCTCACTGTGACGAAGGGAGGATGATTTACTACTGCAAGGACCACCTTCCCGCCCGACCACCGACCCGTCAGAAGCGTATCCATGACAGTAAACCAGCGGTCCCGCCTGCAGCAGGGCAACGGACTGCGTTCGGCCTTCGGCAACATCCGGGACTTCGTCGACCGGGTTGCCAACAGCTCCCCCGCGCGGCTGGCGCTGATCGTCTACGCCGCCGTCATCTTCGTTTTCGCGGGCCTGCTCTCCCTGCCCGTGGCGGCTGCGGACGGGCAAGTCACTCCGCTGCACGATGCCTTCTTCACGGCAGTCTCGGCCGTCTGCGTCACCGGGCTGACCGTGGTTTCCACCGCGACGCACTGGACCTTCTTCGGCCAAGCCGTCATCCTGCTCGGCATCTTCATCGGTGGCCTTGGCACGCTGACGCTGGCCTCCATGCTGGCGCTTATGGTGAGCAAGCGGCTCGGCGTCCGCGGCAAGCTCATCGCCCAGCAGGCCATGAGCAACGCCGGGCGGCTGGGAGAGGTCGGCACCCTGCTGCGGATCGTTATCACCACCTCCGTCCTGATCGAGGTGGTGCTGGCGCTGATGCTCATCCCGCGGTTCATCATGCTGGGCGAGCCCTTCGGCCAGGCAGTCTGGCATGGCATCTTCTATTCCATCTCCGCCTTCAACAACGCCGGTTTCACCCCGCATTCCGACGGCCTGGTTCCATACGAGGAGGATCTCTGGATCCTTACTCCGTTGATGCTGGGCGTCTTCCTCGGCAGCCTCGGCTTTCCCGTGGTCATGGTCCTGCTCGAACGCGGCTGGCGCTTCAGCAGATGGAACCTGCACACCAAGCTCACCATTCAGGTCAGCCTGATCCTGCTGGTTGCCGGGACCCTCAGCTGGGGCGCCCTCGAGTGGAACAACGCCAACACCATCGGCGGACTGACCGATGGCGACAAGATCATCCACGCCGCGTTCGCCTCCGTCATGATGCGCTCGGGCGGATTCAACCTGGTGGACCAAAACGCGATGGAGCAAACCAGCATGCTCCTGACCGACGCCCTGATGTTCGCGGGAGGCGGCTCCGCCTCCACCGCCGGCGGCATCAAGGTCACGACGATCGCCATCGTCTTCCTCGCCATCGCGGCGGAGGCCCGCGGCAACCGGGACGTGACCGTGCACGGCAGGACGGTCCCCGAAGGCGCCATGCGGGTGGCCATCTCCGTCATCGTCATGGGGGCAACCTTCGTGGCCGTCGCCGCCGGCATGCTGCTGACGATCTCCGGCGATTCCCTCGACCGCGTGCTGTTCGAAGTCATCTCGGCCTTCGCCACGGTGGGACTGAGCACCAACCTCAGCGCGGAACTGCCGCCCGAAGGCAAGTACATCCTCTGTATCCTGATGTTCGCAGGGCGCGTGGGAACGATCACCCTGGCCTCCGCCCTAGCGCTGCGCGAGCGGCGCCAGCTCTACCACTTCCCGGAAGAAAGGCCGATCATTGGCTGACAGATCCTCAGGCAACCGCCCCTCGCACAACGCTCCGGTGCTCGTCATCGGACTGGGACGTTTCGGGGCTGCCACTGCCGAGCAGCTGGTCAAGCAGGGCCGCGAAGTCCTGGCGATCGAACGCGACCCCGCGCTGGTGCAGAAGTGGTCCGACCAGCTGACCCACGTCGTCGAGGCCGACGCGACCAACATCGACGCCCTCCGGCAGCTCGGCGCACAGGACTTCACCTCGGCCGTCGTCGGCGTGGGCACCTCGATCGAGTCCTCGGTGCTCATCACCGTAAACCTTGTGGACCTGGGCATCGAACATCTGTGGGTCAAGGCCATCACCGCTTCGCACGGGAAGATCCTGACGCGCATCGGCGCGAACCATGTGATCTACCCGGAAGCCGATGCCGGCCGCCGTGCCGCGCACCTGGTCGGCGGCCGCATGCTGGACTTCATCGAGTTCGACGACGGTTTCGCGATCGTCAAGATGTACCCGCCCAAGGAAACCCAGGGCTTCACGCTGGGCGAGTCCTCCGTCCGGTCCAAGTACGGGGTGACCGTCGTCGGCGTGAAATCACCGGGCGAGGACTTTACCTATGCCCGGCCGGAAACCAAGGTCTCCGGCCGGGACATGCTCATCGTTTCAGGCCACGTCGACCTGCTCGAACGCTTCGCCGCCCGCCCTTAGCGGGTCAGCCCAGCTCCCTCGAAAGTTCCGCGGCCCGGTCCGCCGCGGCGCGCATTCCGGCGGCGATAACGGCCGGCAGCCCGGCCTCGTCGAAGGCCGCGATCGCTCGTTCCGTCGTGCCGTTCGGGCTGGACACGGCCTTGCGCAGGGCCGTCGGATCCGCCCCTTCCTGGGCCAGCATGGCGCCCGCCCCGGCCACGGTTTCCTGCGCCAGAGTCAGCGCCAGCTCGGGCTCCAGTCCAAGCTCCGCGCCTGCCTTGGCCATAGCTTCCGCCAGGTAGAACACGTACGCCGGACCGGACCCGCTGACCGCGGACACCGCGTCCAACTGGTCCTCCGGCACGACCACTACGGTCCCCGCGCCGGAAAACAACGCCTCGCCCAGCTTCAGCTGCTCCGGGCCGGCGTGGGTTCCGGCGGCGATTCCGACGGCGCCGCGCCCCACCTTCAGCGGCGTGTTCGGCATGCTGCGCACCAGCGGCTGTCCCTCGGGCAGGGCGGCCTCCATGGTCTTCACGGTGATAGCTGCGGCAACACTAACGACGACGGTCTCCCGCGCCAGGTCATCCGAAATCCGCCGGCAGAGGTCGGCGATGCCAGCCGGCTTGACGCCCAGCACCACAAGCCCGGCACCCTGCACGGCCTTGCTGTTGGCCTCGGAATCTTCGTTCTCCGCCAGCACCGTCAGACCCGGATACCGGGTGCGCAGCTCCTCGGCGCGCTCGGTGCGGCGGACCGTAGCGGTGACTGATTGCGCATCTGTCCCGCTGGACAGCAGCCCCGCCAGAATGGCCTCGTTCATGGATCCGCAGCCGAGGAAGACGGTGCGGCCGGAAGAAGAAGTGGAAGTCTGTGCAGTCATGCTGACATTGAATCACGGGTCGAAACCGGGCTCCGGCGAGAGAGCATTCACAGACTTCTTCCAGCTTCTTAAGGGTTTCGTCCCAAATTCTCTCCCTACAGTCTTAACTACCTCATAAAGGTGCGAGTGATTACGGATCAGGCTTCCTGGTCTGATCCGAGTACTGGCAGGTCAGCGGATGTCTCCCCCAACCGTCCGCAGGACCTGCCGGTACTTCTCTTTAACCAGAACCCATACCGGCCCCGGGGTCATCTCCCCGCCGCGGCCGCAAGCGAGCGGGGCATAGATACCGTCCGAGGGCGCCGGATTCCCAGGTCAACCGCCTCCTCGCAGGCCCCGTCTCAGACCCGATTCTGCCGTTTCACTCGTCCTACACTACGAAGATTTATCGTGCTATCAGAACATATCTTCGATAGAATGAGGCATGGCGATCGCACCACTCGAAGCGACTCAGGAAGCCACCGGCTTCCTCGCTTCGATGCGCGACGAACTGCGCGAATTCGCCGCCGGCTTCCGCGAGAACGCCGGCCTCCAAGACCCGCAAACAGTGGCTGAATGCGTGGGGCTCTTCGAGGACCTCTCCCGGACCGTCGAACAGCTCCAGTTCACCGGGGCCCACGCCATCGAACAAACCGGCGTCGCCGCGATCACCGGCCAGCCCCCGGAGGCGAAGTGCGAGTTCCGGGACACCGCGGACTACCTGCGCGCCCGGCTGCGGATCAGCCGCACCGAAGCCCGCCGCCGCCTCCGCCTCGGGGCCGGCACCATGCCGCAGCCCCTGATCTCCGGCGGCGAAGCCCCGCCGAAATACGAACACCTCGCCGAAGCGCTGGCCGCCTCCGGGATCGGTTGCACGGCCGCGACCCTTATCCATGACACCCTCGAACGTGTCCGCCCGGCAGCGGCCCCCGAGGACCTGACCGCGATGGAACACCAGCTCACCCGGCAGGCCACCGAAACCGACCCCGACACCCTGCGCGTCATCGCCCGCTCCTGGGAAGCGGCCATCGACCCGGACGGACGCGAACCCTCCCCTGAACAGCTCGCCGCCCGGCAGGGCGTCTTCCTCAAAGGCAAACGCCGGGGGCTGCACCGCTTCGAAATCGCCGCGACCGACGAACAATACGAACACCTCATCACCGCGATGAACACCGCCACCAACCCCCGCCTCCACACCACCTTCGAACCCGAAGGCGACAAGGCTGGCACCAACGGAGGCTCCGAAACTGCCGGCAACGGGCACGACGGCACCGCCGAAGATGGAGCGCGCGGCACCGGGCACGACGGAGCCGGCACCGGACACGACGGCGCTGACGGCGGCGACGGGGACGGAGACGGGGACGCTCGGCCGCACCCGGGCTGGCCGATGCCGACCCGCCCGCAGCAGCTGCTCGAGGGCCTGGTCGGTTCCTGCCGCATCGCGCTGACCACGGACAAGCTGCCCGCCAGCGGGGGCCACCGGCCCCAGGTCATGGTCACCATCGACTACCAGGACCTCGTCCAACAGATCGGCACCGAGACCGGCACTGAGACTGGCGGCTCCGGGCAGGCCGTGTTCGGCGGACTCATCACCCCGGCCACGGTCCGCAGAATGGCCTGCGACGCTGACCTGATCCCCATCGTGTTCGGCGGCAAGGGCGAAGTCCTCGACGTCGGACGCGCCCAACGCCTCTTCACCCCCGCCCAGCGCCGCGCGCTCGTCGCCCGCGACAAAGGCTGCGCCTTCCCCGGCTGCACCATGCCCGCGCACTGGACCGAAGCCCACCACATCCGCTACTGGAAGAAACACAAAGGCCGCACCTCCGTCGCCAACGGCGTCCTCCTGTGCTCCTTCCACCACCACCTCATCCACGCCGGCGACTGGACCATCGAAACCATCGACGGCATCCCCTGGTTCATCCCGCCCGCCTACACCGACCCGTCCCAAGTCCCACGACGCAACCACTACCGGCACCCGCCAACATTCAAGAGAGCCGTACAACCGGCCACTCCCGCCCGCCGGATCGACCGCCCGAACCCCAAACCCGCAGGACCACCCCCGCGGACCGAAGGCAGAAGCCCCAATCGCGCCGCGTTGCTGCCCGCGGACGCAGCCCCGCAATCTCCTGCATCGTCGCCGGAAGCACCGGCACCAACCGCATCAACCGACGGCTGGAGCAGACCTTTCGACGACGGCCCGCTGCAACCGGACACACCACCTTGGTAGAAACGTAAATGCAGCACAACGACAACCCGATTCCGACCACGAAGATTGGTGACCATTCATGCCCACCCAGGCGCAAGCAACTGTCCAGATCGACAACGAACATTTCCGTGTCACCGAATGGCGGTTCCAGCCCGGCACCGAGACCGGCTGGCACCGCCACGAGCTCGACTACGTTGTCGTGCCACTGACGACTGGGCAGCTGAAACTGCAATTGGCTGACGGCGAATCCATCAATGAACTGACAACCGGGCAGTCCTACACCCGGCCAGCCGGCAGCGAACACAACGTCATCAATCCCGGCCCGGAGGAGTTCGTGTTTGTTGAAATCGAAGCCAAGAATCGCACGCGAGACTAGGACCTGAGTCCGTCCATAGCCACTAGCGCATAGGAGGGACCGGGGGTACGACGGGACTGGTCGTCGGCTACCTGCTGGCTTGGACCTTTTTGGTGTGCTGGCCTAAGGGGCGGGGCACGCTAATGGGAAAGGTCGCTGTGGGGACCCCACCACCACCCCTTTGCGCCGCGGCACTCGGCGCAGACTACGGCACCGCAGCGCGCCCGCTAGTCACCCCAGGGCCGGGCGGCGGCGCCAGGCGAGGCGGGCGACGCCCCAGACGGTGAGGAATACCGCCACGAGGATGAGGCCCGCGTGGCCTAGGTCGAGTTCGCCGAGCCAACTGGTGACGGGGTCGGCCAGCCCGGCGCTGTGGAGCAGGCCGGCGATGGTAACGGCTGCGATGAACAGTGCCGAGAATGAGGACAGGCCGGTGACGACCATGTTGAAGCCGATCTTCTTCTCCGGGTCGGAGATCGCCGTGCGGTACATCTTCATCATCGCGAGGCCGTTGGCGGTGTCGCAGAGGGTCATGGCGGCGGTGAAGCCGAGTGGCAGGGCCATGAGGGCCAGGGGCGAGACGCCGGCGAGGGCAGCGGAGGCGGTCAGGAGAAGGAATGCGATAGTGGTGGCGGTGTCGAAGCCTAGGCCGAAGAGGAAGCCGAGGACGTAGATGTCGCGCGGGCGGTTGATACGGGACAGCGGTTTGTCGAGCAGCCGGGCGACGAGTCCCTGAGGGCGGAGTTCCTCGGCAGTGACGTGTTCGCCGGCGCGTACGCGCTGGAAGACATTGGCCGCCCGGCGGAAGGCGGCGCCGTTGAAGACGCCGATGGCCAGCAGGAAGGTGGCGGATACGATGGCGCCTGTCAGTCCGAGCGCGGTGTTGACGGGCGAGCCGTCGTCCAGCACAGTGGCCATGACGGCAGCGCCGCTTACCACGAGGATCCCTGCGACCAGGACGATGCTGCTGTGCCCGAGGCTGAAAGCGAAGCCGACGCTGACCGGCGAACGGCCTTGGGCGGCGAATTTGCGGCTGGAGTTGTCGATGGCGGCGATGTGGTCCCAGTCGTAGCTGTGCTTGACGCCGGCCAGGTACGCGGAGAAGAACATGCCCAGCGCCAGGGGGCTGGCGTCCGCAGTGAAGGAATAGGCGAGCAGGCCGAGGCAGGCCAGATGGAGCAGGCCCACCGCGCCGAAGGTGGCTGCGATGCGTCGGGACAGCGGTAGTTGTTCCCGCTCGAGGTAGCTGAGGCGGGATGGGGAGAACGGCAGGGCGTTCATACTTTGTCTCCTTTGGCCGGTCCTCCAGTCCAGGGGGCCAATGTCGAGGGACCGGATCAGTACTTGCGAAGATTCAGTGGCTGCTGACGGTACCAGCGGTGGCGTAGCAGGTCGACGGCGGCGAACAGCGTTTTGTTCAGGGCGCCGGTGGAGCGGGACAACGCGCGCAAGGCGAAGCCGGGGCCGTTGAGCAGTGAGAGGCCGAGCTGCCCGCCGGGATCCAGCGGGGCGAGCAGATCCCGCAGCTCCTGCACCAGGCCGTCGTCCACCCGCGGGTCGACGACGAGCATCGAACCCAGGTGCGAATAGTCCTCGAGGAAGAGCATGCCGGAGAGCGGCGAGGCCGGATCGCCGGGGCGGATCAGCAGGTTGTCCAGGGCAAGCAGGCGGCCGTCCCTGTGGATCTCGTTGCGGAGGCGGACCTCCTCGTACCGGAATAGTCCGCCGTCCGGCGACCAGCCGGGGGTGACGACGTCGCACATCACCAGGGAGGAGTCCGCGGCGAGTTCGACGACGGTCTGCTGGCGGTAGGTGGCGTCCCGGTAGGCGATGATCTGGTCGGGCAGGTACTCCAGGCTGGCCCCGGGGCCGAGCCTGATTCGGGTGTGCTGCACGGCCGGGGCGCCCGGGGTCCGGTAGATCTTCGTGGCGGACTGCGTGGTCAGGAGCAGGCGGGCCTGCTCCTCGACCTGGATGTCGACGTCGTAAACGTCCCCTCCCAGGTAGCCGCCGCCGGGGTTGACGATCGTGTACGCCACCTGCCCGGACGCGTCCAGGTAATGCGGCCGGATCACCCGGAGGGCGCCCTGGTAGTACTGCGAGGTGGCGACGCCGCGGCCGCCCCGCCGGCCGACCGCCAGGCGCAGCTCCCCGGTGGGCAGCTGCGGGCCGGCTGGTTGGGCCTCGGTCACTGCCCCAGGTCCTGCATCAGCACGTCGCGGCGGAGCCATTCGATGACCTTGTCCAGGCCCTCGTCCGTCTTGAGGTTGGTGAAGCAGAAGGGCCGCTTGCCGCGGAACTCCTTCGAATCGCGCTCCATCACCGACAGGTCGGCGCCGACGTACGGCGCCAGGTCCGTCTTGTTAATGATGAACAGGTCGCTCTTGATCATGCCCTGGCCGGCCTTGCGCGGGATCTTCTCGCCTTGGGCCACGTCGATGATGTAGATGGAGAAGTCCACCAGCTCGGGGCTGAAGGTCGCAGAGAGGTTGTCTCCCCCGCTCTCGATGAACACGACCTGCAGGTCCGGGTGCCGCTGCTTGAGCTCTTCCACGGCGGCCGAGTTCATCGAGGTGTCCTCGCGGATGGCCGTGTGCGGGCAGCCGCCGGTTTCGATGCCGATGATCCGGTCCAGCGGCAGGATGCCGTTGGCGGCGAGGATCTTGGCGTCCTCGATGGTGTAGATGTCGTTGGTGATGGCGGCCATGGAGATCTCGCCGGACAGGTGCCGGGTCAGGCGCTCGACCAACTGGGTCTTGCCCGCGCCGACGGGGCCGCCGACGCCGATCTTGATGGGTTCCATTGCGTCTCCTTGTTCTGGGGCCGCCGCGGACTGCGCGGCGGCGGAAGGTGGTCGGTAGGTGGGCTGGGTAGGCGGATCGGACGTGCGGGCCGAGTCAGCCGGACTGGCTACGGGCGGGTCAGCCGTGCCCGGCCCTGCCGGTCAGGTCAGCCGAGCCCGGCCCTGCCGGTCAGGTCAGCCGAGCCCGGCCCTGCCGGTCAGGTCAGCCGAGCCCGGCCCTGCCGGTCAGGTCTGCCGGTTAGGTCGCGCGGTCAGGACATGAACATGCGGGCCCGCTGCCGTTCGTGGCGCATCTGCGCGATTTCCAGCCCCGGTGCCGTGGCGCCGAAGTCGCTGCGGTCCAGTCCGGCGATGCGCACTGTTGCTGCGGCGATGTCCGGATGGATGCGGCGCAGCACCCGCTGCCCCGCGTCCTGGCCGATCGGGATGCCGCGGATGGCATTCTGGGTCAGCGAGGTCGCCGTCGAAAACAGGTAGGTACTGACCAGTTCCGGAAGCGGAACCTGCAGGCTGCGCCCGGCGAGCGCGAACGCCAGCGCCGGGTGGCCGCTGCAGTCGCCGGCCGCCACGTCCTCTCGGTACTGTTCCACCTCGGCACTGTCGAGGATGGCGGAGGCGATCTGCAGCATCCGGGCACCCATTTTCACGCCGGCTTCCCGCACCTGCCGCGGCAGTGCCTGGGCCGTGAGCAGCGCGTCCAGCTCCCGCAGCTCGGCGGCAGATCCGGCCTCCAGCGCCAGCCGGATAGCCAGTCCGTCACTGTGGGTCAGCTGGGTGTGGATGAAATGGCTGAGCCAGATCCGAAAGGTCTCCTCGTCGCGGACCAGGCCTCGCTCCAGGAAGGTTTCAAGTCCGAACGAGTGGCTGAAGGCGCCCGTTGGCAGCGCGGAGTCGGCCAGCTGCAGCAGGGGCAGCCAGTACGACGGCGGGCGGTGCGCGGGTGCCTCCCGCGGCTCAGTGCGTGTGTTCTGCATGTCGAAAGGGCACTGGCATGACCCGCTCCTGCCGCGAGTACGGCACGTGCATGTGCTGCAGGTAGTCCTCGACGGTGTGGTCGTACTGCACCACCATGACGTCCGCGCGGTAGTCGCTGGCGCCGTCGAAAAACTGCGCCTGCAGGTGCCGGTTGCCCAGGCTGTGGGCCACCACGCCCATTTCCCGGATGCTGCGCGGGGCGATGACCAGGACATCCGTGGGCAACACGCTGACGACGATCATGCTGGACTCGTCGCGGAACAGGATGTCGCCGTCGCGCAGGTCGCCCGGCGTGGCCAGCCGGATGCCGATTTCGCGGCCATGGTCGGTGGTCACGCGCTGGACGCGTTTGACCAGTTCGCTGCTGGGAAGCGCCACCTTCTCTTCATGCAGGCTGGCCAGTTCCGTGTCCGGAAGATCGTGCCGGTTGGCGATGACGCGCTCAATAATCACTGGCTACGTCCTTTCGGGTAAGAATTCAGTTAACTCGGGAAGCCCGCACGCGGGTGCGGAGCGGGAACAGCGTCCGGAAGGGCACCGCCTAGAACAGGAAGTACCGCTGGGCCATCGGCAGCGTGCTCGATGGTTCGCAGGTTGCCACTACGCCGTCGACCGTAACGGTGTAGGTTTCAGGGTCCACCTGGATGTCCGGTGTCTCCCCGTTGAACTTCAGGTCGGATTTGGCGAGGTTCCGGATGCCGTGGGCCGGGCGGACGGTGCGGCGCAGCTGCAGCCGTTCGGGGATGCCTTCGTCGATGGCGATCTGCGGCAGGAAAGTGATCGAGGACGAGTGCACCGCACGGCCCATGGCACCAAAGTTGGGCCGCAGCGTGCGCGGCTGCGGCGTCGGGATGGAGGCGTTGGCGTCGCCCATGATGGACTGCACGATCTGCCCGCCCTTGATGATCATTTCCGGCTTGACCCCGAAGAAGGCCGGGTCCCAGAGCACCAGGTCGGCGAACTTTCCTACTTCGACGCTGCCGACCGAGTCCGCGATGCCGTGCGCGAGTGCCGGGTTGATCGTGTACTTGGCGACGTAGCGCTTGAGCCGGAAGTTGTCCCCGGTTTCGGGATCCTGCTCGAACTTGCCGCGCTGGCGCTTCATCGAATCAGCCACCTGCCAGGTGCGCAGGATGGTCTCGCCGACGCGTCCCATGGCCTGGGCATCCGAACTGGTGATCGAGAAGACGCCGAGATCGTGCAGCACGTCTTCCGCGGCGATGGTTTCCTTGCGGATGCGCGAGTCCGCAAACGCAACATCCTCGGGGATGTCCGGGTTCAGATGGTGGCAGACCATCAGCATGTCCAGATGCTCGTCGATGGTGTTGCGGGTGTACGGCAGCGTGGGATTCGTCGAGGCCGGCAGGACGTTGGGAAGCCCTGCCATCCGGATGATGTCCGGGGCGTGCCCGCCGCCGGCGCCTTCGGTATGGAAGGTGTGGATGACCCTACCGCCGATGGCCCGGATCGTGTCTTCCACGAAGCCGCATTCGTTGAGGGTGTCGGTATGGATAGCGACCTGCACATCGAACTCGTCCGCGATGCGCAGCGACATGTCGATCGAAGAGGCCGTGGCACCCCAGTCCTCATGCACCTTCAGGCCGATGGCGCCGGCCCTGATCTGCTCCGCCAGCGGTCCGCGCGCGCTGGCGTGGCCTTTGCCGAAGAGACCGATGTTGATCGGAAGGTCGTCGACTGCCTGCAGCATCCGGCCGATGTGCCAGGCGCCCGGGGTTACGGTGGTCGCCTTGCTCCCTTCGCTCGGTCCGGTCCCTCCGCCGATCAGCGTGGTGATGCCATTGGCCAGCGCCACGGGCACCTGGTCGGGGCTGACAAAGTGGATGTGGGTGTCGATCCCGCCGGCGGTGAGGATCTTGTGCTCCCCCGCAATCACGTCGGTGGAGACACCGATGGTGATGTCGACGCCGTCGGAAATGTCGGGGTTGCCGGCCTTGCCGATCTTGAAGATGTGTCCGTCGCGCAGGGCGACGTCGGCCTTGTAGATCCCGGTGTAGTCCAGCACCACGACGTTGGTGATGACGGTGTCCGGAATATCCTGGTCCCGGGTCAGCCGGCCGTTCTGGCCCATGCCGTCCCGGATCACCTTGCCGCCGCCGAAGACCGCTTCTTCGCCGTAGCGGGTGTAGTCGTGTTCGATTTCCAGCAACAGCTCCGTGTCCGCCAGCCGGATGGCATCCCCTGTGGTGGGCCCGTACATCTCGGCGTAGTGCCTGCGGCTCATTTCGAAGCTCATCGGTTGTCCTCCCCGCTGCCGGAAACCTGCTCCGCCGGTCCCCCGCCGTCGGACCCGCTGCCATCGCGGTCCGTCTCCGCGCCGTCGGGATCGGTCTGCGGCTGCGGGCCGCGCGACGGGTCCACGGGATCGCTGCCGAAGGTGGGGAGGAAGCCTTCCCGTTCCTTGCCGACGTTTGGCAGGTCGATGTCGTACGCGGCGGCGACCTCCGGCTCGTTCTCGGCGTCGATGCCGGCGGTGCCGCCGATGGCCTCCGTGTGGACGGCGGGGACGCTTTCGCCCAGCGATCCGTTGACCCGGTCCTGGAAGCCGTGAACCTCCCGATTACCGGAAATTTCCACGAGATGCACGCTGCGCGCGTCCCCCGGCTCGAACCGGACCGCAGTCCCGGCCGGGATGTCCAGGCGGAAGCCGCGGGCCGCAACCCGGTCCATGTCCAGCGCCGGATTCACCTCGGCGAAGTGGTAGTGGGAGCCGACCTGGACGGGCCGGTCGCCCCGGTTGACCACGTTCATGATCCTGGTTTCGGCGCCCTCGTTGCAGGCGATGGGCTCCTCGCGGAGGATGTACTCTCCCGGTTTCATTGGCGTGCCCTTCCTCAGCGGATCGGATGGTGGACGGTGACCAGCTTGGTGCCGTCGGGGAACGTGGCCTCGACCTGCACGTCGTGGATCATCTCGGGCACCCCCTCCATGACGTCGTCGCGGCCGAGGATGGTGGCTCCGTAGCTCATCAGGTCGGCAACGGTCCGGCCGTCCCGCGCGCCCTCGACCAGTTCGTAGGTGATCAGGGCGACTGCCTCGGGGTGGTTGAGCTTGAGGCCGCGCTGCTGCCGCCGCCGCGCCAGATCGGCGGCGACCACGATCATGAGTTTCTCGTGCTCACGGGGGGTTAAATGCATATAGAACTCCCTGGTTCGTCAGGAACAAATAGGTGTCCACCCGTTATCTACAACCGGTCAGAGACTAGACCGGGAGGCCCGTGGATATGGCAAGAGTAGCAGAGCTGGGCGAGCCTGCAACTCGGCTGCTTCGCGGCACGCCGGCGGCAGCCGGCTGCCCGCTGCGGGGGGATATCCTCGGCCGGCGGCCCGGGCCTACCATGGAGCCATGCCACGGACTGACAAGGCCTCCCGTGTGGTTGCGGCTGCGCCGGAGAGGGTGTTCGCCGCGCTCCTCGATCCGGGAGCGCTCGCAGCGTGGCTGCCGCCCGAGGGTATGGCCGGCAGGTTCGAGCGGTTCGATGCCCGGCCGGGCGGCTCCTACCGGCTGGTCCTCACCTACCCGGATGGATGGGCGGCATCGGGCAAGGCCACGGCCGACACGGACATCGTGGAAGCCCGCTTCCTCCAGATCGTGCCCGGCGTACGGGTGGTGCAGGCCGTGGATTTCGTCTCGGATGACCCGGCCTATGCCGGGACGATGACGATGACGTGGGAGGTGGCGCGGGCGGAAGGCGGGACGCGGGTGGAGATCCGGGCCGACGATGTCCCGGACGGCATTTCCGCCGCCGATCACGCCGCCGGACTCGCCTCCTCCTTGGCCAACCTAGCGGCGCATGTCGAGCGGTAGCGCCAGGATTATTCGTCGGTCGTGAAGTACCACTGCCCGTTGGAATCGGTGCAGTCGCGGACGAGAGTGGTGTCGGGCTGGTTCAGGACGGACCACTGCTTGACCTTGCAGTGCATGTAGCTGGGCTCCCAATACACGTAGGTCATTCCTGCGGCGTTGGCGGCGGTCATTCCCACTGCGGCGAGGCCGGTGGCCAGGGTCGTGGCGGCGATGGCTCGCGTCATCACGCTACGGATGGACATTGCTTCTCCGTTCGTTGTCGACAGCCAGGCTGGGACCCGACCGCCTACCATCCTAGATCACGTTTCCATAACGGCGGGCGACAGTGGGAGAAAGCGCGGCGAACGCCCCATCACATCGTCTCGGCATCACCGCTGGTCACGGGCTTGTTCGAGACGGCTTCCGCTGCAGGGACAACAGGTTTCAGCTACGGGAGTTCCAGCTACGGGGAAGGAGCGACAGGGTCATGCCTGCGGGCGACCTGCCGGCACGGTTGCGGCGGCGAGCCCCAGTTCGTCCGGGCCAAGGTCGGCGAAGTAGGCCTCGACCGTCGCGCGGTCCACGTCGGCCAGAGTGGCGGGATTCCAGCGGGGGTTCCGGTCCTTGTCGATGACCTGCGCGCGTACGCCTTCGGCAAAGTCCGGGGCGTGCAGCAGGCGGATGCCGAGCCGGTAGTCCTGGTCCAGCACCTCCTCGAGCGTCGCCATGCCGCGGGCGCGGCGGAGGGCCTCGAGCGTGAGCTTCACGGAGGTGGGCGATTTCGCGGCGAGTTCGACGGCGGCCTGAAGCGCCTTGGGTTCGCCGCTGGACTCGAGGGCCGCGAGGATCTGTTCCGCGTCGTCGTGCCGATAGCAGTCATCGATCCAACGGCGGTCCTTGGCCAGGTCCGACGGCGGGACCTCCATGCGGGCGAAGTGGGCAATGGCTTCGTCCGCGGAGGCTTCGGCGAGCGCCTCCACAAGGGCCGGCAGGTCGATGCTGTCCACGTAGTAGTCGGCCAAGCCCAGCACGATGGCGTCGGCTCCGGTGCCGGTGCCGGCGGTGAGGGCGAGGTGCGTGCCGAGTTCGCCCGGCGCGCGCGAGTAGAGGTAGCAGCCGCCGACGTCGGGGATGAAGCCGATCCGGGTTTCGGGCATGCCCACTGTGGAACGCTCGGTGACCACGCGGTGCGAGGCGTGCGCGGAGACCCCGATGCCGCCGCCGAGCACCACGCCGTCCATCAGCGACACGACAGGCTTGGGATAGCGGGAGATGTACGAGTTCATCCGATACTCGTCCTCCCAGAAGATCTCCTTGGAGGCGCCGGCCTGCACGTGCTTGTAGATGGCGACGATGTCGCCGCCTGCGCAGAGCCCCCGCTCCCCCGCACCCGAGATGAGGACGGTGGCGACGCCGTCGTCCGTCTCCCAGTCCCGGAGGGCCGCGGTAATCGCGGTGATCATGGCGTCGTTGAGGGCGTTGATCGCCTTGGGCCGGTTCAGGACGATGTGCCCGACGTGGCCGCGGCGCTGCAGCAGAATCTCGTTCGTCTCCACAGGCACAGCCTAGCGTGCCCCGCGAACCGGCACCTGCCTTCTGCGGTTGCCGGAAGGTACCGGTCTCCGGTCCTGGCCCTGCCTTCAGCGGTTGCCGGAGCGTGCCAGAATGGTGTGAGCTACGCCGCAATCGCGGCAACTACTTCGGGCGGAGGTTGGGGGATGACTGTGTCGGAGCAGACGAAGACGGTGAGGACGGCGCGGCTGGGCTTCGTGTTCCTGGGCATCGTGCTCATCGCGGTCAACCTCCGGGTGGCGTTCGTCAGCGTGGGCCCGGTCCTTTCCGACATCAGCAGCGAATTCGGCTGGTCCGCGAGCACGGCGGGACTGCTGACCGGGCTGCCGCTGATCTGCTTCGCCGTCTTCTCGCCGGCGGCGCCGGGGGTCGCCCGCCGGCTGGGCCTGGACCGGGCGCTGTGGGTCTCGCTGCTGCTCCTCCTGGTCGGCATTCTCACCCGCTCGGTTCCGGTGGAGGCGGCGGTCTGGGCCGGCACCGTGCTGATCGGAACCGGCATTGCGTTCCTGAATGTCCTGCTGCCTTCGCTGGTCAAGCGGGACCTGCCCTCGCGCGTGAGCCAAGTGACCGGGGTCTACACCGCAATCCAGGGCGCGGTGTCCGCGGTGGGAGCCGCCGTCGTCGTACCTATCGCCCAGGCCACGCCCTATGGATGGCGGCTGGCGCTGGGCGTGTGGGCGGGGCTGGCGCTGATCGCGCTGGCTGTACTGCTGCCGCATCTGCGCGCGCGGAGCGCGGGACCCAACGACGGCGGGGGCCGGGCGGTGCGCTACCGGTCGCCGTGGAAATCCGCGCTGGGCTGGCAGGTCACGCTCTTCATGGGGCTGCAGTCGCTGGCCTTCTTCGTGATGATTACCTGGCTGCCCGCGATCGAGCATGACCAGGGACTTTCGGCGATCACGTCGGGCCTGCATACGTCGGTGTGGCTGCTGGTGGGCGTGGGCGCCAGCCTGACCGCCGGCGCGGTGCTGCACCGGACGTCGGACCAGCGGCCAGTGGCGCTGGCCAGCAGCCTCCTGGCCTTCTGTGCCTACGCGGGCCTGGCCCTCGCCCCTCAGCTGTCCCTGCTCTGGGTGGTGGTCGGCGCCGCCGGGTGCGGCAGCCTCATCGTGATCGGGCTGTCGCTGTTCAGCCTGCGCACCGAGCACCACGACCAGGCGGCCGAGCTCTCCGGCATGGCGCAGTCCATCGGCTATGGCATCGCCGCAGTCGGGCCGGTGGCGTTCGGCGCGCTGCACGACGCGAGCGGCGGCTGGACCGTGCCGCTGCTGGCGGGGGCGGGCCTCATGCTGGTCCTCTGCGTGACCGCGGTGCTGTCGGGACGGAACCGTTTCATCGGCTGACCCGGGCCGCCCCTGCCGCCTGCCGGCCTCGACACGTCCGCCATTGGCCGCCACACTTTTGGTAGCACCACCCTTTGCGGACTCATGCCCGATCTGTTGCCCAAGCGGCCCTCTCCCCTGTGAACCGGTCCCCTGCGAAATGGTGAACTCCCATGAGAAATGCAGCAATGGCCACCCTGGCCCTCGCAATCCTGCGGGTGGTCCTCGGCTACATCTTCGTCATGCACGGCTGGCAGAAGTACAACGACATTGGCATCGCGGGGATGCAGGCGGGGTTCAGCCAAATGGGCGTACCCAATGCCGAGGTCTTTGCCGTGCTCGTCATCCTCCTCGAACTGGTCGGCGGCGTGCTGCTGATCGTCGGCTTCCTGTCGCGGCCCATCGCGGCCCTGCTGGCCGTGGAGATGATCGGCGCCTGGGTCCTCGTCCACGCACCGAACGGCTTCTTCGTCAACGAAAACGGCTACGAGCTGGTGCTCATCCTGGCCGCCGCCGCGCTGACGATCGCACTGGCCGGTCCGGGACGTTTCTCCCTCGACTACGCCGTGTTCGGCCGCAGGAAGTCGAAGCTGCGCGCCTTGGCCTGACCCTCGAGGACGACCGCTACCTCCGCACAGGCTGGAAGGTTGTCGCCCGGCGGAGGATCTTGACCGGCCGGTCATGCGGAACCGAGACGGCTTCGGGAATGTCCTGCAGGTGGATGTCCACGGTTTCCTTGGTGCGGCGGACGATGTAGCCGGCGAGCACCCCGGCGTGTTCGTCATCGTTGAAGCCAACTATGCTCACCGGGCGGCCCAGATCTTCCAGCCTGAGATCCGCCGCGAGCCTCTTGATGGTGGCCATCCTGGCTCCTCTAGGAGTTCTTATCGGTAGGGGAAGTCTATGCCCGGCAGTAGGCTGGGAGTACCTGCGACCAAGGAGAACACATGAGTTCACTGCTGACGCCGCTGATCACCAGCGCCGGGCTGATCGGCGGATTCCAGACCGCGCGAGCCACCAAGAACCGGCCGCTGGGCGGGGCCGTGCTCGCCGCCGCCGGAGCCGCGGCATTCACCCTGTGGAAGCGCGATGCCGGGACCGCGACCGCGTCGGCGCTGACCGCCGCGTACCTGGCCGCTTTCGGGCTGTCCCATCCGCTGGCGAAGAAAATCGGCGCGTGGCCGTCGGTCTACACCGTAACGGGGGCGACGGCGGTGCTCGCCGCGATCTTCGGCGGCCGCCGCCGCGCGTAGCGGCAGCCACGTAGCAGCATGCTGGACCGAACCCGGCGCGGGCGGGTCGGGGCCGTGCGTAGCAGCAGCCTGGACCGGAACCCGGCGCGGGTCGGCCGCGGCTTGAGCGCCCAGGTTGCGCTCGCTCCGAAGAGCCGGGCGGGTTCCTACAGGCCGGCGAGGTAGCCCGCGAACCCCGCCGGCGTCCGGCCTTGCAGCCGCCCGGAGGTGACCGCCGTCAGCCCCGGGCAGCTGCGCACGGCAGCGCCGGCGGCCCGCAGCCTGGCCACCAGCCGGACGTCTTCATGCTCGGAGACGCTCTCGAACCCGCCGGCGCCCAGGTAGGCCGAAGCCCGGACGCCCAGGTTGGCTCCGTGGATTCGGCTGTGCCGGTCCTGCCGGGTGTACTGCCGGCGCCAGCTGCCCAGCCGGACCGCGTCCAGCTCGTCCGGATCGGGTTCCACGGTTCCGAGGACGGCATCGGCTCCGGCCTGCGCCAGCGCCGCCTGGACGCTAAGCCAGTGCCCCGGGACGCGGGTGTCCGCGTCGGTACACGCGATCCAGGTGGCCTCCAAAGCCGTGGTTCCGCCGGCAAGGCCGCTCCCCAAGGCGGCGGCGGCTCCGGCGGCCCGGGCGGCGCCGACCGACCCGAACTGCGCGTCGAGGATCCTGATGCGCGGGTCGCGGGCTGCCGCCGCGTCGGCGATCCGTCCGGATGTGTCGGTGCAGCTGTCCAGCACGAGCGTGAGCGCCGCGGAGCAGCCGGGGCGGGCTTCCGCCAGCCGGTCCATCGCCACCCGAATATGCTCGATGCAGGCTCCGAGGAGTGCTTCCTCGTTCCGGACCGGGACCACCACGAGGACCTGCCCGACCGGCACGGGACCGGAAGCCGCGGGTGACGCGGTGCGCTCGGGCCGGGATTCCGGCGTCGTTCCCGGCAGGACCCCCGCAAGCTCAGCCATTGGTTTGTCCCGGCGCCTGCAGGACTTCCAGCAGGAAATCGCGTTCCCGGTGCTCGACAACCACATCCCAGCCGGTCGTGGCGCGGGCCATGGCGTGGACCGTCTCGCCGTCGAGTTCCCAGCCCATGATGGGGTTCAGCCAGTGGCAGAGCACCAGGTGGCCGCCCGGCACCAGCGTCTCCTTGGCCCGCTCCAGGAGCCGGCGCAGTTCGGCCGCCTGGAGGAAGTAGCCGATCTCCGAAACCACCACGAGGTCCAGGTCCCGGGCGGCGTCCGGCCACCCGTCCGGAAGGTCGCCGCGCAGCAGCTTCACCTGGGTGCTGCCGGCGAGCCGTTCCGCGGCGCGCTGCAGGGCGACCTCGCTGGCGTCCACGGCGGTTACCCGGCCGCAGCGCGCGGCCAGCTCCTCGGTGAGCAGGCCCAGCGAGCAGCCGGCTTCGAAGGCGTGCCGGTAGCGTTCGCGGGGCAGGGCCGCCATGGTCACCGCCCGCTTGCGCTGCTCGTACCAGCTGGAGAGGTACGACCACGGGTCTTTTTTGCGGCGGTAGAGCGAATCGAAGTCCTTGGCCGCCGTACCGGCTCCGCGCGGCGGCGGCGTCCAGCGGAAGACCTCGACGCCGCGGTCGAAGTAGGAAAGGAACCCTGGGCTCAGCAGGGCTTCGTCGCCCGGCTGCGGTGACAGCGGGCCGGTTTGGGACACGTGCGCGGCGAGGGCCTGCTGCTTGGCATCCAGCGCGGCGGGGTCCAGCGGGAGGGCGCACCAGTTGCGCCACTCCTCGTGCCCCGGCTCGGACCAGTGCCAGTACCAGATGGGGAATTCCAGCAGCCCGGCTCCGGCTTTGCGGGCCGCGCGGGCAGCCGAGCGGCCGACGGCCTCGTGGTCCGTGTGCCCGTCGTCGCGGTAGGTGGAAACGACGACGGCGTGGCGGCCGGCGGCGAGGAGTTCCGCCAGGGCGTCGTCCAGGTCCCCGGTCCGCCGGGCGACGCCGCTGTCCGGCAACCCCAGGTACCGCCAGGTCAGGGTCCCCGCGTCGGCGGTGTTCCGGGCGGCCGCCGACAGTGTGTCCATGGCCCGTCCGAATTCGGCGAGCCGCAGCTCCGCCAGCTGGTCGGGGGTGGTCGAGGGCGATTCGGGATGGGATGCCTCGCCGGCCGTGCACAGGAGGACGGCCACGTCCGCGCCGGCACACAGGGTCCGGTGCACAAGGCCCGCGCCGCCGAGCGATTCGTCATCCGGATGCGCGGCGACGACGATCAGCAGGCCGCCGCGGCCTGGCAGCGCGTGCGCGTCGAGGGGCGGCAGGGCCTCGACGCCGGCCTCCTGCCAACTCTGCTCGGGCGTGCCTGCGTCCAGATGCGAAAAGGTCACCATGAGGATCCGTCCTCCGCCAGGACCAGGCGGCCCAGGGCGGCGTCGTCGCGGGCAGCGTGATGCTGGCGGATGTAAAGCGTGAGGTCGGCGACGCGGCGGGCGTGCTCCTCGTCGAAGGCAAGCGGCCCGGGGCCGAGGGCCTGTCCGCAGATGTCGATCATGCGGGCGCAGAGCCCGGCGATTTGACCGCGCACGCGGTGGGCTGCGGCAGCCCCGGCTCGGTCCCGGTCCACGAGGCCGGCGGCGGCCTCGAGCGCTACGGCGCCGGCGGCCAGCAGCCGGTCAGCCTCGCCCAGCCATGCGAGTGCCAGTTGGTCGGGTTCGCGGCGGCGGGCGGCCGCTTCGAGGGTTCGGAACAGTCCGACGGCGCCGCCAAACCAGCAGGCGGCCACGCCGATCCCGCCCCAGGCAAAGCCCGGCCGCGTGAGGTACCAGTCGGTGCCGCCGACCGGTCGGGCCGCGGCCCGCTCGAAGCGCACGGGGCCGCTGGGCAGCTGCCGCAGCCCATGGCTGGTCCACGCGCTTTCGACCGGCCGCACGCCCTCCTGCCGCAGGTCCACGGCGAAGGCGCGGCGTCCGCCGGGCACGTGGGCGGTGAGGACGGCGGCGTCCAGTTCCCCCGCGAGGGAGCACCACGGTTTGGTGCCGGTCAGCACCCAGCCCGGCGTACCGCCGTCGTCCGTTGCCTCGAGCCGTTCAGCGGCCGACTCCGCGGCGAAGACGCCCCACGCCGTCCCGGCGGGCAGCGCTTCGCCGGCCTGGTCAAGGATGGCGGCGGCGTCCAGGTGCGGTTCAACGGTCCTGGCCGCCGCGAGGTCCGCGGCCGCCAGCGCTGCCAGCAGCTCCCACAGCGCCAGTGTCCCTCCGGCTCCCGGCAGCGGCACCGGCAGCCGGTTGCCGCGCAGCACGTCGAGCACCGGCTTCGGGTCGCCGGAGCAGTCGGCGGCGGCAGCGAGCAGGGGCCCGGCCGCGCCCCAGGCATGCTGGGCGGCGGGCCGGGCCCCGAAGGCGTGCCGCATTGGTCCTTCAGCGGACGTCACGGCAGTGCTACTTGGACTTGCCGGATTTGCTGTCCTTCTCAGTCTTGCCGGCGGCGTCCTTTTCCGTCCTGGCGCCCTCCGACTCCAGCCGGCCCTCGGAGTTTTCGAGGTGTGCGCGGATGAACCACTGGAACAGCTCCAGCTCGGCCGTCTGGCCTATCAGCAGGTCTTCGGTGATCGGATCGAGGTCCCCAACAGCTTCGATAGCCTTGCGGTGGTCCTCGACGACGCCGTTGTAGACCAGGTTCAGCGCGGCCAAGTGCTCGGCGGTGCCAGCGCGGCCGATCGAGTAGTCATCCCAGGTTCGCTCGCTGACCAGCGCGCCGGGGAGGCCGTTGGGCGAGACGCCCATGGTGGCCATGCGCTCGGCGACCGCGTCGATCATGGCGCGGACCTGCTCGATCTGGGGATCCAGCATCTCGTGGACACCGATGAAGTCCCGGCCCACGACGTTCCAGTGGGCATGCTTGAGAGTCAGCTGCAGATCGTTCAGGGCATGCAGCCGCATTTGCAGCGTCTCACCGACCTTGTAGCCGTCCTCCAGCTTCAGACCCGGTACCGTAAAGCCTGCCTTCGATCCGTTCTTCCCGGCCATCAAAAACCTCCTTACTTGGCGCTGCCGCTTCTCGGCGCGTTGTGTTCCCCAACGTAATCAGCATGCTTAGGGAAGTCCATTCGAACGGCAGACAGTCCGCTCAGCGCGAAACCCGGACCGGCAACCTGAATTGCCTCGGTTTCGCTCCATCCCCATCCGGCCGGTGCTAGATTGCGGAGCATGACGGATGGATCACCCGACGAACCTGACGCGGCGCACCAGCGGCCGGCGGGTCTTGACGACGCGACTGTGGAAGCGCTCGGCAAGCTGTCCGAGGCACTTGAGGTCGTCGAGCACGCGCGCGGCAACCTCTACGGCTTCCACCGGCTGACCGGCAAGGCTGACCTCAACCTTGGCGAGGCGGCCGAACTGCTCCGCAGAGCCGGACATTCGGACCTGGCGGACAGGATCGAAACCGAGCTCGTGGGACGCAACGTGATCGAGGGCCGCTGGACCTTCCAGATCGTGGAAGATTACGACGACGGCTACTACGCGGCGTTCAGGGAACTGGAACGGCTCGCGCGGGATGAGCTTGCCGGGGGCCGGCGCCACCTGTTCGAGGCGGAGATGAAGGAAGCGCGCCGGACCCACGGGCGGCGCCACCACGAGGCGAGGCCGCGGCAGGGACCGGGGCCGGAGGGCGAGGCCGAGCCTCGGAAAGGTCCGCGCGGCAGCTGATCCCGCTACACCGGCTTAGGTCCGCCGTCCGCGGCACAGCCGGAGGACAATGCCGGCGATGAGGACCACGGCGGCGCAGATTCCGGCAGCCACGGCCACGCCGGTTGAGACCAGCCCGCCGTCCAGCCGGCCGACGCTGATCCAGGCGAGCCCCCAGGACAGGGCCAGCGCGGGTGCCAGCCGACCGCCGCCGAACCAGGCCGTGGCCACCCCGATCAGGGCCGCGGCAGCGAGCACGGCGGACGCGAGCGCGACGGGCATACCGAAGCCGTCGAAGCCGGCGGCACCCAGGACGGCAGAGGTGTTGGCGACGGTGGCAATGGTGACCCAGCCGAAGTAGAGGCCGAAGGTTCCGTCCGTGATGATCGCGTCCGCCGGCCCATCCGGGCGGCTGCGGCCCAGCAGCACGAAGATCCGGGCCAGCACCGCCAGCAGCACCACGATGACCGCCTGGCTCAGCCCCAGCCATCCGGCCTGCACCACCCAGATCCAGGCGGCATTCAGCAGCATGGCCGCCACCGCCCAGGGCCGCAGGACCTGCTGCCGCGCGGACCTTCGCTGGGCGGGCAGCACTTGCCAGACCGAGTACACCAGCAGGCCCAGGTAGATCAGCGACCAGATCCGGAAGGCGCCCTTGGCCGGTGCCAGCGGGGTGGAATCCTCGTTCAGCCAGCCGCCGGCGGCCAGCTGGATGGGTGTCCCGCCCAGCACACCGCTGCCCAGGAAAGCGCCGATGATCGCGATCATCCCGCTGGCCAGCACCAGCACCGGGATCGCCAGACCGGTCCCGCTCCGTGTTGTGGTCTCCATGGTTCCTCCTCGGTTGGCGACCGGTCGCCCGGTGTGCTTGACTCGATCATAACCATCTCGATAATCGAGAGATAAGGCAACTGTTCTTCCCGCGCCCGGGCCCGGCGGGACACCAGGAAGGGGCATCCCATGACGACGTCGCTGGTATGGTTCCGCGACGATCTGCGCGTTCGGGACAACCCTGCGCTGCTGGCCGCGGCCGCGGACTCCGCCGCGGTGGCGTTGTATGTACTGGACGAGGAGAGCGAAGGGGTCCGCCCGCTCGGCGGCGCCGCCCGCTGGTGGCTGCACCACGCGCTGGAAGACCTGCGCGGCGAGCTGGACCGCCTCGGCATTCCGCTGCTGCTGCGCCGCGGGGCCGCCGCCGGAATCGTTGGCGGGGTTGCGGCCGCTCTGGACGCGGAGGCCGTGTACTGGAACCGGCGCTACGGCGGGCCCGAGCGGCAGGTCGATGCCGAGGTCAAGGCGAAGGCGGAGGAGGACGGCCGCCACGCGGAGAGCTTCCAGGCCTCGCTGCTGCATGAACCGTGGCGGATCCAGACTGGCCAAGGCACGCCGTACAAGGTCTTCACACCGTTCTGGAAGACCGTCTCCGAGCTGGATTTCCGCAAGCCGTTGGATGCGCCGGAACCGACGCAGCGCTTCCGCGGCAGGCTCCCGGAGTCCGAGGAGCTGGACGGCTGGGAGCTGCTGCCGCGCCGTCCGGACTGGGCCGGGGGCTTGCGGAAGGCCTGGACTCCGGGCGCCGCGGCCGGCCACGAGCTGCTCGAAGACTTTGTCGACGGGGCGCTGGCTGACTACCCGCAGGGCCGCGACCGCCCGGCCGTCCGGGGCACCAGCCGCCTCTCTCCCTACCTCCGCTGGGGCCACCTGAGCCCGTTCCAGGTCGGGCATGCGGTCGCCGCCCGGCGAGGCGCCAACCATGGCGAGGCCGTCCGCACCTACCTCGGCGAGCTGGGCTGGCGGGAGTTCTGCTGGCACCAGCTCTACCATCAGCCGCTGCTGGCGGAGCGGAACCTGCGTCCCGAATTCGACGCCTTTCCGTGGGAGCGTCCGGGCCGCAAACGGTCCGGTAACGACGGCGGCGCCTCGCCTTCCGGGCGGAATGCGAACCGTGGCGGTCCTTCGGCTGCCGCCCGGGTCCGAGCCTGGCAGCGGGGCAGGACCGGCGTGCCGCTGGTGGACGCCGGCCAGCGTGAGCTCTGGACCACCGGCTGGATGCACAACCGGGTGCGCATGGTCTCGGCCAGCTTCCTGGTCAAGAACCTCGGCATTGACTGGCGGGTGGGCGAGCAGTGGTTCTGGGACACCCTGGTGGACGCCGACGCGGCGAACAACCCGGCGAGCTGGCAGTGGGTTGCGGGCTCGGGGGCGGACGCGGCGCCGTTCTTCCGGATCTTCAACCCGCTGACCCAGCAGGCCAAGTTCGACCCCGAAGCCCGCTACGTTTCGCGCTGGGTGCCGGAGTATGCGAGCCCGGAGTATCCGGAGCCGATCGTGGACGTGAAGGAGTCCCGGCAGGCGGCGCTCGAGGCGTACCAGGCGCTGCGCGAGGACAACGCCCCGGCCCGGGACAAGGCCAGCCGGGGCAGAGCCAGCCAGGGCAGGACCGGTCGGGGCAGGGCCGGATGATGGGCTCCGGCGTCTCCGTGGTGATCCCGTGCCTCAACGATGCGGGGCCGCTGGAGGCCTGCCTCCGTTCACTCGCCGGCCAGCTGACGCCGCCGGACGAGGTCATCGTGGTGGACAACGGCTGCACGGACAACAGCGCCGAGGTCGCCCGCAGGTTCGGCGCCCGGGTGGTCGCCGAGCCCGCTCCCGGCATTCCGGCCGCGGCGTCGAGAGGCTACGACGCCGCCGCCGGCGACATCATCGCGCGCTGCGACGCGGACTCCGTCCTGCCGCCGGACTGGATCCTTCGGATCGCCGCCGCCTTCTCCCGGGATCCCGGCCTGGCCGCCGTGACCGGGAACGGACGTTTCCATTCCCTCCCCCGCCCGGCCGCCGTCGTCCTTTCCGCCCTGTACCTGGGCTCCTACTACCTCGCCGCCGGGTCGGCGCTGGGCCACGCGCCGCTGTTCGGGTCCAATATGGCGCTCCGGCGCTCATGCTGGCTGCAGGTGCGGGAACAGGTGCACCGCTCGGACGCCGAGCTGCACGACGACCTGTGCCTGAGCTTCCACCTCGGGCCGCTGCGGCGGATCCGGCTCGATCCGCGGCTGGCCGCCGGGATGTCGCCGCGGGCCATCGCCAGCCGGGCCAGCCTGGTGCTGCGCTTCCGGCGTGCCTTCCACACGTTGTCCGTACACTGGCCGGAGCAGGCGCCGGCGCGGCGCTGGCAGGCCCGCCTTGCCGCCGGCCGGACACTTCCCGCCAATCGAAGGAGACAGTCCGCATGACACAACGGGTACTGGTCACCGGGGCCACCGGCTACATCGGCGGCCGGCTCGTCCCCCGGCTGCTCGAGGCGGGCTACACCGTCCGCGTGCTGGTGCGGTCGCCGTCGAAACTCAATGCCGTCCCCTGGCGCGACGACGTGGAAATCGCCGAGGGGGACCTGGGCGACGCGGAGGCGGCGGCGAAGGCCTGCGAGGGCGTGGAGACGTTCTTCTACCTGGTGCACTCGATGGGCTCCGGCGCCGGGTTCGAGCAGAAGGAACTCGCGATGGCCCGGACCGTGGCCGAGGCCGCCGCGCGCTCCGGGGTGAAGCGGATCGTCTACCTCGGCGGGCTGCATCCGGAGGGGGTGGAACTCTCCCGGCACATGCGCTCGCGGACCGCCGTCGGACGGGTGCTGCTGGAAGGCGAGGTGCCCGCGGTGGTGTTCCAGGCCGGCGTCGTGATCGGCTCCGGTTCCGCGTCCTTCGAGATGATCCGGCACCTGACCGAGAACCTGCCGGTGATGCCGGCGCCGAGCTGGGTGCGGAGGAAGATCGAGCCGATCGCCATCCGGGACGTGCTGCACTACCTGGTGCACGCACCCCAGCTGCCGGAGGGGCTGAACCGGACGTTCGACATCGGCTCGCGCGAGGTGCTGACCTACGCCGGCATCATGTACGGCTACGGGCACCAGGCGGGACTGACACGGCGCAAGGTCTTCTCGCTCCCGGTCCCGGCGCCGAAGCTGGCGGGCTGGTGGGTGGCGCTGACCACGCCGATCCCGCACTCGATGGCGGTGCCGCTGGTGGAGTCGCTGCAGCATGACGCGGTGGCCGCGGAGCACGACATCGACGGCTACATCCCGCAGCCCGACGGCGGGCTCACCGGCTACCGCAAGGCGGTGGAGCTGGCCCTGGGCAAGATGGCCGCGGGCGAGGTGGAGACCAGCTGGACCAACGCGTCGCAGGCGCCGCCGTCGGACCCGCTGCCCAGCGACCCGGAGTGGGCCGGCCGCACCGTGTTCGTGGACGAGCGCACGCGCAGCACCGACGTGGCTCCCGAGCACGTCTGGCGGGTGATCGAAGGGATCGGCGGGGCCAACGGCTGGTACTCCTGGCCGGCCGCGTGGGCCATCCGCGGCGTGCTGGACAAGCTGGTCGGCGGGGCCGGGCACAACCGCGGCCGACGGCACGGAGACCGGCTCAGCGTCGGGGAGGCCGTGGACTGGTGGCGGGTGGAGGCCATGGAGGACTCGCCGGAAGGCAAGGTGCTGAGGCTGCACGCGGAAATGAAGGTCCCCGGCCAGGCCTGGCTGGAGCTCTCCGCGCTGCCCGACGGCGCCGGCACCACCTACCGGCAGCGGGCCATCTACTTCCCCACCGGGCTCTCCGGCAAGCTGTACTGGTGGATCGTCCTGCCGTTCCACGGACTGATCTTCCCGTCCATGGCGCGCAACATCATTCAGCGGGCGGCGGCGTACCAGAGCAGCAGCATCGTCACAAAGAAACCGGTCACGTAGTTCAGCCAGAGGAACCGCTTCCAGCCGGCGTTGCTGCTCTCCGCTTCGGCGTCCGTCAGCGACCGGAACGGCCAAATGTTCGCCAGGTACGGCAGGGCCAGCAGGGCGCCCAGAGCGCCCGGCCAGCCGCTGAAGAGCATCAGGATGCCGGCCAGCGCGTAGGCGGCGAGCGCATACCTGACCGTGGCGGCGGCGCCCAGCACCGTCGCCACGGAACCGACCCCGCCCTGCCGGTCCGCGTTGATGTCCTGAACCGCGCCGAACGCCTGGCTGGCCATCCCCCAGAGGAAGAACGCCCCGAGCACGGCCCACAGCCCGGCGGTGAAGTCCGCGCCGGCGAGCACCAGCCCGAACAGCGCCGGGCTGACGAAGTGGAAACTCGACGTCATGGAGTCCACGAACGGGCGCTCCTTGAACCGGAGCCCGGGCGCACTGTAGGCGACCACGGCGAACAGGCTCAGTGCCAGCACCGCCGCGGACAGCCAGGTCCCGGCCGCCAGCAGGTAGGCCACGAACGGCAGCGGCAGCAGCACGGCGGCCAGCAGCGTGGTCCGGTGTAGCGAGCGGTCCAGCACGGCGCCCTCCGCGCCGCCCTTGCGCGGGTTGAGCACGTCGGACTCGTAGTCGAACACGTCGTTGATCCCGTACATCGCGAGGTTGTACGGGACGAGGAAGAACAGCGTGCCGATGATGAGCGGAAGGTCCACCGTGCCGGCGGCGAGCAGGTAGGCGGCCGCGAACGGATAGGCTGTGTTGACCCACGAGACCGGCCGCGAGGAGACCAGCAGGTTCCGCAGGGTCGAACGGGGCTTGAGGTCATTCTCCATGCGCGTCCTTCCTCCCGGCCGCTTGCTTTCCGGCGGTTTGCCTGCCCGTCCTCTGCCGTCCGGCCGGCAGCAGCGTCCACAGGGCCGGCAGCAGCAGCGCCGCCGCGAGCACGTAGGCAAAATCCTCCAGCGGTGCGAGCCCGATCCGCCATCCCGACGTGTGCTCCGCACTGTACTCGAAGAGCCCGGCGGCGATCATGATGTTGTCGAACACGGCCGTCAGCACGCACAGCGCCAGCAGGGTGAGGACGACGGCGGCGCCCGCCGTGTGCGGCCGGCGCGCCCCGGTTCCGGCAGGAGTGCGCCTGCGGTGCCGGACGAGGACCGCGGCCAGGGCGACGGCCGCCGCGGCGGCGAGGAAGGCGGCGTTGAGCAGCCAGTACGTCATGGGCGTGCCTCCTCGCGGGTGCCGCTTGGGCCGGACCGTTCGCGCCGGACGCTACGCGCGGTGGCACTGGTGCCGGGCAGGAACGATCCGGTGGCGAGTCGGCGGGCGAAGAGCAGGTACAGGTTCATGGCCAGGTAGCAGAGGAAGGTCAGGAAGACGGCTTCCTCCAGGGGAAGTTCCGGCGCCAGCAGGAGGCCGGTCATGATGTCCGTCTGCCCGCGGTAGAAGATGCCGAGCGCAATGCCGGACAGGTCCCACGCCAGGAAAAACGCCAGGCCGGCCAGCAGCACCAGGCCGGCACGCAGCGGGGCCGCGCGGAAGAACAAGCGCAGCCGCCAGTCCAGGATGGCCATGCCCGCCAGCGACACGAACAGCGCGGCCAGGTAGACAAACCCCATCAACGCAACCCCGCACCCGAGGAGGCCGGCAGCGGTTCGGGCAGCGCCGCCGTCGTTAGGTCCCCGCGCACGCGCTTGAGCAGGATCTCCGCGCTGATCAGGCACATCGGCAGACCAATGCCGGGGATGGTGCTGCCGCCGGCATAGAAGAGGCCGTCGACCTTGCGGCTCTTGTTACTGCCGCGCAGGAAGGCGCTTTGCCGCAGGGTGTGTGCCGGGCCGAGGACGCCGCCCTGCCAGGAGTTGAAGTCGCGGGCGAAGTCCGCCGGGCCGACGGTCCGCCGTACGCGGATCCGGTTGGCGAGGTCCGGGATGCCGGCCCACCGGGCGATCTGGGCGATGACGCGGTCGGCGACCTCTTCGACGCGCGGGTCACCGCCGCCGTCGATACCGCCGCCGCCCAGGGCCGGGTCCGCCGGGACGGGAACGAGCACGAAGAGGTTCTCCTGGCCCGCCGGGGCAACTGACGGGTCGGTGGCGCTGGGCCGGCAGACGTAGACGGAGGCGGGATCCGGAACCCGGGTCGGCTGGCCGAAGATCGCCGCGAAGTTCGCGTCCCAGTCCGCGGTGAACATGAGCGAATGGTGGGCCAGCTCGGGCAGCCGGCCGTCGACGCCGAGCATCAGGAGCATGGCGCCCGGGCCCGGCACGCGGCGCCGCCAGTAGCGCTCGGGGTAGCTCTGCAGCTCCCGCGGCAGCAGCGCGGTTTCGGTGTGGTGCAGGTCCGCGGCGGAGACCACGGCATCGGCGGCCAGCACGTGGGACCCGCCGCCGCCGTCCCGGTAGCTGACACCGAAGGCCCGCGCCCTGGTGCCGGCGCGCTCGGTCAGGATCCCGTCCACCTCGGCACCGGTGACGATGCGGACGCCGTGGTCCTCGGCGAGCGCGCGGATGGCGCCGATGATCCGGGTGAAGCCGCCCTGCGGGTAGAGCACGCCGTCGTCCAGGTCAAGGTGGCTCATCAGGTGGTACATGCTGGGCGCGAGCTTCGGCGCCGAGCCGAGGAACACCGCCGGGTAGCCGAGGATCTGGCGCAGCCGCGGGTCCGTGACGAAGCGGCCGGCCCAGGTGTCCAGGGACTCCAGCAGCAGGCGGCCCAGCTTCGGCGCGCCGCGCAGCACCTCACGCGTGAGCAGCGGCCGGAAGGAAGCGAAGGACGTGTAGAGGAAGTACTTCTTGGCCAGGCCGTAGGTCTCCTCCGCGGAATCGAGGTACGCGGACAGCCGGGCCCCGGCGCCGGGCTCCAGGGATTCGAACAGTTCCTCGTTCAGCCGGCGTTCCCGGCGCAGGTCCACGGCGGGGCCGCCGCCTTCGAAGAACACCCGGTAGCCCGGATCCAGCACGCTCAGGTCCAGCTGTTCGGCGGAGGTGCCCAGCAGGCGGAAGAAGTGGTCGAAGACCTCCGGCATCAGGTACCAGGACGGCCCGGTGTCGAAGCGGAAGCCGTCGCGTTCCCAGCTGCCGGCGCGGCCGCCCACGTCGGCCTGCTTCTCCAGCACGGTGACCCGGTAGCCGTCGCGGGCCAGCAGCGCCGCCGACGCCAGCCCGGCGATGCCGCCGCCGATGACGCTGATCCGCCCGCCCGGTTCCACGGCAGCGCCGCCCCTGGCCGGCCTGCCCGGCCGCAGCGGAACGGGAGGCCTCACCGGTGGCTCCGGAACAGGGCGGCGGCGGGCAGGTGCCGGAGCCGGGCGGCCGGAAGATGCACGGGCAGCCGCGCCGCCGGGACCTGCTGCCGGTACCACGCCGTGGCGATCAGGCGCAGCTTGACCTGGTTCGGCACCCGGACCCGCCGGAGCAGCAGGTCCCCGGCCGGGGTGCGCCGCAGCCGCGCGGAGAGCTCGGCGAACAGCGCGTGCACGGCCGCGACGGCGGTGCGGCTGCCAGCGGGCAGCTCCGGCACCACCGCGCGGGCGGCGGCCAGGTCGGCGTCGATCCCGTCCAGCACGGCGTGCTTCTCGGCTTCGGTGAACCCGTCGACGGATATCCCGGGAAAGTAGCTGCGGCCGAGGTCGCGGTAGTCGTCCGCCAGGTCGCGCAGGAAGTTGACCTTCTGGAACGCGGCCCCGAGCCGCCGGGCGCCGGCGTCGAGCCTGGCGAGGCGGTCCACGTCCACCGGCTTGCCCTGCAGGAAGGCGCGCACGCACATCAGCCCGACCACCTCGGCGGAGCCGTAAACGTACTCGTCGAAGCTGTCGGCGCTGTGCGCGGCGCGTTCCAGGTCGGCCCGCATGGAGGCGAAGAACGGCCTGACCAGGTCCGCGCCGATGCCGGTCCGCTTCGCCGTGAGGCCGAAGGCGTGCACCACCAGGTTGGAGCTGTAGGCGCCGGCCGCCGCCTCAAGCGCCTCCTGTTCCAGCTTGTCGAGGCACGCGCGGATGGCCTCCGGCGCCGATCCGCAGCCGGCGCTGGCGCCGTCGACGATTTCATCGGCGATCCGGACCAGCGCGTAGATGCTCTCCACGTCCCGCCGGACGGGCTTTTCCAGCAATCGGGTGGCCAGAGAGAAGGAACTCGAGTAGCGGCGGATGACGACGGCGGACGCCTCCTGGGCGACCGCCGCATAGAGTTCCGCCTGGGTCCGGTTATCCATTACCGCCTCCTTTGGACAGCACGTTCCAGCACGCTTTCGAGGTCGGCCACCAGGGCCTCGGGCAGGGCGGATTCCGCCAGGGCCGCCCGGGCCCGGCTGGCATAGCACTCGGCAAGGTCCTCGACGTACTCCCGGGCGCCGCACTGCTCCAGCAGGCGGCGTGCCCGGGCCGCGTCCTGCCGCGTGGGCGTGCCGCCTAGCAGCTCCGCCAACTGCTCCCACTCCGGGCAGAGCCGCGCGTAGGCGATGAGCGGGGTGCACTTGCCCTCGGCCAGGTCGCCGGTAGTCGATTTTCCCGTCTCTGCCTCGTCTCCGAACATGCCCAGCAGGTCGTCCACTAGCTGGTAGGCGGTGCCGATGCAGCGCCCCGCAGTTCCGACTGTCCTGAGCGCGTCCGCGGAGGCTCCCGCCATCAGCGCCCCGGCGCGCAGGGGGGCCTCGAAGGAATATACCGCGGTCTTCAGCCGCGACATCCTCAGGACCTCCTGCAGCGACGGCTGCTCGGGCGTGCCGGAGAACTCCACGTCCAGCAGTTCGCCGCCGGCCGAGGCGAAGACCGCCGAGTCCAGCTCGTCCAGCAGAGTGAGCCGCAGGTCGGCGGCCAGCTCGGCACCGGCGATGAGCCGGTAGGCGCCGGTCAGGGCCAGGTCTCCGGCGATGATGGCGGCGGACTGGCCGCGGTGCGCCGCTTCCTCGAGGCTCATCCCCTGCCCGGCGGCGCGGGCGCGGTAGACACCGGCCAGGTTCGGGACGCCCCGCCGCTTGAAGTCACGGTCGATCACGTCGTCGTGCAGGACCAGCGCGGTATGCAGCAGCTCGAAGGCGGCCGCCACCGGTGCCGCCGGCGCGGGATCCGGGCCGCCGAGTCCGGTGTATGCGGCCAGGACCAGGGCAGGCCTGACGCGTTTGCCGCCCCGTGCGGCCGAGCGCAGGGCCCGCCACAAGCCGGCATAGCCTGCGCCCAGGCGGTCGGCGCGGTCCATGCCATCGCTGAAGAACCGCTCAAGCGTCCCGTCCACGAGCCGCAGCCCATCAAACTCGGTTCCTCCGGACGCCGGAGGGTACTGTCGGGCGATGGGAATCGTCATGATTCATAGTAAACATGATTATTTCTCGATAATCGAGAGATGGGGGAGGATGGCGTTGTGCGGAAGGACGGCGGCGTGGCAGGCATAGAAGAAGTGGTACTGGTCGACGAGGCCGGCCGACCCATTGGAACGGCCAACAAGGCGACCGTGCATGGACCGGCCACTCCCCTGCATTTGGCCTTCTCCTGCCACCTCTTCAACGAGCGCGGCGAGTACCTCGTGACCCGGCGCGCGCTGTCCAAGAAGACCTGGCCGGGCGTATGGACCAACTCCTTCTGCGGCCATCCCGGACCCGGCGAGGACACCGCCGATGCCGTGCTGCGGCGCGCGCCGCAGGAGCTGGGCGTCGAGGTGTCGGAACTGCGCCTGGCGCTACCGGATTTCCGCTACCGCGCCACCGACGCCGCCGGGACCGTTGAGAACGAGATCTGCCCGGTCTACGTGGCCCGCCTGTACGGCGACCCGGCCCCGGACGCGACGGAAGTCGCCGAATGGAAGTGGGCACCGCCGTCGTTAGCGCTGAAGGCGGTCACCGCCACGCCGTGGGCCTTCAGCCCCTGGCTGGCGCTTCAGCTGCCGTTGCTGGCCGAGGCTTCGCCCTCGCTGTTCTCCGGCTGACCCAAGGCGCGTTCCCGCGCCGCCGTCATCGCGTCGCGAAGCTCCTCCATGAACCCGGAGAGCATCTCGATCTCCTCGGGTGTGTGCCGGGTAACCACCTTCAGGAGCTCCTCGACCATCGGCGTGAAAATCTCCGAACCGCGCAGCCGCGCGCTGTCCGTCACGTCGAGGTGGACCCGCCGCCGGTCCTCCCCGCTGCGGGTGCGGACCATATGGCCCACCTTGCTCAGCCGGTCCACCAGGGCGGTGGTGGCGGCCGAGCTCAGCGACAGCTTTTCCCCCAGCACGCCGGGGGTGATCGGCTGGCCGGCGCGCCGCGCGTTGATCACCGCCGTGAGCGCGTTCAGGTCCGTACGGTGCATCCCGTACTTGTGGCCCAGCGCCTCGATGTAGCGGTCCGTCTCCGTGGTGAAACTCTGCAGCAGCAGCATCAGTTCGCGGCCGCGGTAGTCCGCGCCGGGACGGATCTCGCCGGCTTTGAACTCGACCTGCGGCCCATCGTGCCGGCTGACGCCGGGGGCAGCCGCGGAGGTGCTGGATGAGCTTGGCATAGTGACCATATTAAGCCTCGGTCCACCTTCCTGCCCGCGGCCGCCCAAATGGCCTAGTCGACGGCGAAGAACTCCAGCCGGACCGAATCCGGAGTGCGGACCCCGCTGCCGACGAACAGCCGCGAATTGACCCAAGCGAAGGCACTGTCCGTCGCGGCCGTGATCCGCGGCGCGCAGCGGAAGTAGATCAGCGAGGGGTCGACCGTACAGCCGCTGACCATCCGGGCCAGGTCCTCGGGACGCCCTGCCCGGAGCGCCTTGTTTTCGACGAAGAGCCGCGTACCGTCCCCTGCCTCGATGACGTAGGTGGCGGTGAGGTAGGCCGTGTCCGCGGACGGGTACAGCTGGAAGTCCGCGCCGGCGTCCAGCACCCGGCCCGACCAGCCGTTTCCGGCGACGCTTCCCCCGCGGATCGGAACCACGCGGCGCCGGCCGTCAATGGTTTCGCCCAGGTCCAGCACCTCACCGACCTCGACGGTCACGGACGCGAAGTGGGTCAGGGCCGGCCGGGGCACGGCGCCGGACATCCGGCTTCCCGTCATGGCCCGCCTCCCGTCATTGCTGTTGCTGCTGTTGCTGCCGGCGCTGCTGCCGGACGTGCCCGATGCGCCGCCGCCGACAGCTACTTGAGCAGGGCGACATCCGAAACCAGTTCGATGTGGGACTGCATGGCCCGGGCGGCCACGTCCGCCTCGCCGGCCCGGATGGCCTCGGCGATCCGCCGGTGCGACGCCAGGGACTGCTCCGGCCGGCCCGGCTGCCCGAGCGACTCCAGCCGGGTCTCGAGCACCATCTCGGCGATGAACGTCATCATCTGGGCCAGCACCGGCGAATGGGCCGCCTGCGTCACCGCCCGGTGGAACAGCTCATCGCCGTGCGCGCCCCGGTCCCCCGCGGCAATTTCCCGTTCCATGGCCTCCAGGGCGGCGCCGATCGCGTCAAGGTCCTCGGGCGTCCGGCGGGACGCGGCCAGTTCGGCCAGCTTGACCTCCAGGGCGCTGCGGGCCTCCACGATCTCCGGCAGGCGGTTCCGGTGCTCCTGCAGCTCCTTGACGAGCTTGGCCACGCTGGGCCGGTAGACCAGCACGGCCCCCGTCCCGTGCTGGACATCGATCACGCCGAGCACTTCAAGGGCCACCAGCGCCTGCGCCAGCGTCGCGCGGGAAACGCCGAGGCTGTCCGCGAGCTCCCGCTCCGGCGGCAAATGGTCCCCGGGACCGAGCTGGGCGTCCTCGACGTACTCCAGGATCTGCTTCATGAGCTGCTCATAGAGCCGTTGGCGCGATACCCGCGCCAACGGCCGTGCCGTCTTCTTCTCCGCCACGCTGCAGTTCCTTTCGGATCGAAGGCCTTTTGAGAACTTTACCCGGCTACCTTGACAAGGACAGCCACTCTCCTAGAGGCTAGGCCACTGAGACAGTGATTCACTTCACAACTATCCTAATCCACGGAGGAGTGCGATGTCCGCGCCAATTCTCTCCATCATCGTCCTCGCGGCGATGTTCCTGTTGGCTACGGTGCTGCCCATCAACATGGGTGCCCTGGCCTTCGTCGGGGCCTTCCTGCTGGGAGCGGTCTTCCTGGGCATGGACCCGGATGCCATCCTGGACAACTTCCCCGGCGGCCTGTTCCTGACCCTGGTCGGCGTGACCTACCTGTTCGCGATCGCGCAGAACAATGGCACGATCGACCTGCTGATCCGCAAGGCCGTCAAGCTGGTCGACAACCGCGTGGCCCTGATTCCGTGGGTCATGTTCATCATTACCGCCGCCATTACCGCGGTCGGCGCGCTCGGCCCCGCCGCCGTGGCCATCATGGCCCCGATCGCGCTCAGCTTCGCGGCGAAGTACAAGATCAACCCGCTGATGATGGGCATGCTCGTGGTCCACGGCGCCCAGGCCGGCAGCTTCTCCCCCATCGCAGTCTACGGCGTGATCGTCAACGACCTGGTCAGCGGCGCGGGCTTCCCGGGCAGCCCGATGGCGCTGTTCCTGACCAGCCTCATCTTCAACCTCGCCATCGCCGTCGTCCTCTTCTTTGTCCTTGGCGGGCGCAAGCTGTCCTCCTCCCGGGTGGGGCAGTTCGTCGAGCAGGTCGCCGAGGCCCGCATGGCGGTCAGCGTGGGTGCGCACGCCGCCGACGTGAGCTACAAGGGCTCCGGCTCCGGCACCTACGGCCCGCGCGACCCGGCCGGCGAGGGCGTGCCGGCCATGAACACTCCGGCCGAGAAGTTTCCGCAGATCATGACCATCCTCGGGCTGGTCGCCCTGGCCGTCGTGGCGCTCGGCTTCAAGGTCGACGTCGGGTTCGTCTCCATCACGATCGCCGTCATCCTCGCGCTGGTCTCGCCCAAGGCGCAGAAGGGCGCGGTCAATAAGATCAGCTGGTCCACGGTGCTGCTGATCTGCGGCATGCTGACCTTCGTCGGCGTCCTGCAGGAGGCAGGCACCATCGAGTACGTGTCCGACGGCGTGGCGAATCTGGGTGCCCCGCTGCTGGCAGCGCTGCTGATCTGCTACATCGGCGCCGTGGTGTCGGCTTTCGCGTCCTCCACCGCCATCCTGGCCGCCCTCATTCCGCTGGCCATCCCGTTCCTGGATTCGGGCGCCATCAGCGCCGTCGGCGTGGTGTGCGCCCTGGCGATCGCTTCCACGATCGTCGACGTCTCGCCGTTCTCCACCAACGGTGCCCTCGTGCTGGCCAATGCGCCCGAGGGCACCGACAAGGACCGGTTCTACAAGCAGATCCTGGCCTACGGCGGCGTCGTCGTGGTCGCCGGACCGCTGCTCGCGTGGGCCACGCTCGTCCTTCCCGGCCTGCTGTAGCCGCCCGCACGCTTCCCATTCATCGAACCAGAAGGAGCCGTTTTGAGCACTGAAACGATGCCAGAGACCGATTCCCCGGCCGTTCCGGCCGCTGCCGGACCGCTGACCGGTTACACCGTCATCGACCTGAGCCGCGCGCTGGCCGGCCCGCACGCCGGAATGATGATGGCCGACCTCGGCGCCCGCGTGATCAAGGTTGAAAATCCGGGCCACGGGGACGACACCCGCGGCTGGGGGCCGCCGTTCGTCGGCCCCGACGAGGACCCGATCGCCACATACTTCCTCTCCTGCAACCGGAACAAGGAATCCATCGCCCTGGACCTCAAGTCCGATGAGGGCAAACGGCTCCTGTCGGCACTCATCGAGCGCGCCGACGTCGTGCTGGAAAATTTCCGCCCCGGGGTGCTGGACCGGCTGGGCTTCAGTACCGAACGCATGCACGAACTGAACCCGGGACTGGTGATCCTCTCCATCACCGGCTTCGGCCATGACGGCCCGGAATCGCACCGCAGCGGCTACGACCAGATCCTCCAGGGCGAGGCCGGCCTGATGTCGCTGACGGGCTCCGGTCCCGATGACCCGCAGCGCGTCGGCGTCCCGATCGCCGACCTGCTGTCCGGAATGTACGGGGCCTACGGCGCCCTGGCCGCGCTGTTGGAGCGCGAGCGCACGGGACGCGGCCAGGTGGTCCGCACCTCGCTCCTGGCGGCGCTGGTCGGCGTGCATGCCTTCCAGGGCACCCGGCACACCGTCGCCGGCGAGATCCCGCGGGCCCAGGGCAACCAGCACCCGTCGATTGCCCCGTACGGCCTGTTCAAATGCGGCGACGGCCACGTGCAGATCAGCGTGGGCAGCGAGAAGCTCTGGACGGCCTTCGCGCAGGCCTTCGGCATCGACCCGATCCGGGAGGACTTCGCCACCAACGCCCGCCGCGTGGCGCACCGGCCGGAACTGATCGCGGAGATAGAAAAGGCGTTCAGTGCCTATGGCGCGGAAGAACTGCTGGCCAGGCTCAACGACGCCGGTGTCCCCGCCGGCAAGGTCCGCACCTTGGACGAGGTCTACGCCTGGGACCAGGTGAGGTCCCAGGGCCTGACGGTCGACGTCGAGCATCCCGTCCTCGGCAAGGTCACCTTGCCCGGGCCGCCCCTGCGGTTCTTCGCTCCCGACGCGAGTGAAACAACCAAGGCCGCGCATCAGGCACCGCCGCTGCTGGACGCCGACGGCGAGGCCATCCGCCGCTGGATTTCCGGAGCCGAGTCCGACGGCGAGGCCGCCTGATATGCCCACCCTGGACAAGACCCGCCGCCTGGACGCAATGGAGCTCATCGGCACCGTCCTCGACGCGGGATCGTTCCGGTCGTGGGACGTGCCCGCCGCCGCCCGGGAGGTGGATGCCGAGTACCTCGACGACCTAGCCAAGGCCCGCGCCAAGTCAGGCACCGACGAGTCCGTCATCACCGGCGAAGGCCTGATCCGCGGGCGCCGCGTCGCCGTCATTGCCTCCGAGTTCAATTTCCTCGCGGGCTCGATCGGCCAGGACGCGGCCGAACGCATCACGGCCGCGATCGAGCGGGCAACCGCGCAGGCCCTGCCCCTGCTGGCCGGGCCTGCCTCCGGCGGGACGCGCATGCAGGAAGGCACCCCGGCGTTCCTCGCGATGGTCAAGATCACCGCCGCCGTGCGCAGGCACCGCCAGGCCGGGCTGCCCTACCTCGTCTACCTGCGCCACCCCACCACCGGCGGCGTGATGGCATCGTGGGGCTCGCTGGGACACATGAGCGTCGCCGAACCGGGTGCCCTGCTCGGATTCCTCGGCCCGCGCGTCTACTCGGCCCTGCACGGAGAGCCCTTCCCGCAGGGCGTCCAGGTTGCCGAAAACCTCTTCGACAAGGGACTGGTCGACGCGGTCGTACCGCCGGAGGAGCTGGCGGGAATCCTCGACCGCGCCCTGCGCATCCTGATGCCGGAACCGGCCGAAGCCGTACCCGCCCCCGCCACGGTCGATGTCGGGCCTTCCCCCGTGGATGCCTGGACTTCGATACAGCTCTCCCGCAATCCCCGCCGGCCGGACCTGCGCTGGCTGCTCTCGGCGGGAGCGGACGACGCGCTGCCGCTGAACGGCACGGGCCAGGGCGAAAACGACCCCGGCCTGCTGCTCGCGCTGGCACGGTTCGGCAGCCAGTCCTGCGTGGTCCTCGGACACGACCGGCCCCGGCATCCCGGCGGACCTGCCATGGGCCCCGGGTCGCTGCGCGAAGCCAGGCGGGGCATGCGGCTGGCCGAGGAACTCAAGCTGCCGCTGCTGACCGTCATCGACACCCCGGGTGCCGACCTGTCGAAGGAGGCCGAGGAGGGCGGGCTGGCCAGCGAGATCGCCCGCTCGCTGTTCGACCTGATCGGGCTGGAGTCCCCCAGCGTCTCGGTACTGCTGGGCCAGGGCGGCGGGGGCGGAGCGCTGGCCCTCCTCCCGGCGGACCGCACCATCGCGGCGCAGCATTCCTGGCTTTCCCCGCTGCCGCCCGAAGGGGCCAGCGCCATCCTGCACCGCAGCACCGAGTTCGCGCCTTCGATTGCCGCGGCCCAGGAGGTCAACGTTGCCGGCCTGCGGCGGGTCGGCCTGGTGGACCACATCGTGGACGAACACCCGGACGACAGGCCCCGGGACTTCTGCAGCCGGATGGCCACCGCCATCGAGTACGAATTGTCCCGCACGGCGGCCGCCCCCAGGGATGAGCGGCTCCAGCGCCGGTGGGAGAAGTTCCGCTACCTTGGCGGCTGACCCCGGTCCGTCCCCGCGCCGCGGCGGATTCGGGCACGGACCCGCCGCGGCGCCGTCAGTCCGTTGACCGCACTGCGGCGAAAAGCAGCACGTCCTTGCGCTCGCCGCCGATCACCTGATGGCTGCGGAGCAGGCCCTCGCGCTCGTAGCCCGCGGCAACGGCCGTGCGGACCGAGGCCTCATTCCACGGCTCGATGTACAGTTCGACGCGATGCAGCGCGGGCAGCGTCCAGGCGAACCGGGTCAGCGCAGTCAGGGCCGCGGCGGCCACGCCCTGGCCGCGGGCGGAGGGCGCCACGATATACCCCGCCTTCGCCCGGCCGGTATCGACAGCCTTCAGCCACAGCCCGATCTGCCCGAGTGCCTGATCGGTGGCGGCGTCGGCGATGGCGAACGAATAGCCCATCCCCTGGGTGAACCGGCCGTTCTGGCGCAGGATCCACTCCGTGCCCTCTTCCTCCGAGGCATCCGCAGGGACTGTGCTGATCAAGGGAACGTACGGGTCGCGGGACAGTTCGGTCACCACCGCCGCATCCGTTTCCCGGAACGGACGCAGCACCACCGATCCATGCGACGGCGGGGTCCGGGGCCATTCCAGCGGCAACTGCACGTCCATGCCAGCGATTCTGCCACGGCCCCGTGGCGGGCGACGGAATCCGACGACTTCGGCGCCGCCTATTTCTTGTTCTCCCAAAGGCCCATCACGTTGCCCTCCGTGTCGCGGAAGTAGGCCGCGAAGCCCATGTCCATCACGGCCTGCTTGGCGAGCACAGTGGAGCCGCCCAGGCTGCCGATCTTCTCCAGCGTGGCGTCGATGTCCTCGACCTCGACCGTGATGACCGGCGTGGCCAGGTCCCCTTCGCGGGCAAACATGCCCCCGTTGATGGAGCCCGGTTCGGACGGCATGCCCTGGTCGTTGACCGGCGAAGTCATGACCATGTGATAGTTGATGTCCGGAACCTCGCTGATATTCCAGTCGAACGCGGACTGGTAAAAGTCCCGCGCGCGGTTCTGGTCATCAGCGGGAATCTCGAAGTGCACTACCCGTCCAGCCATTGTGCTCACCTGCTCCATCGAAGGTCGGCCATAAGCGGGCGCGGGCGGCCCGCGCCACAGGTCCAAGTGTAGGGCCGCATGCACCTCGCCGCCCCGGCCATTCGGGGGCGAAGTTCAGGCAATATTCACGTGCAGCTGACCGCAAGGGCAAGGGCACCAAATGCGGGTTCCGGGCCGGCCGCCAACAGGGCACGGCAGCTCGGCCAGGCCGCCAAGCGGCCAGTGAGGAGCGGCAGGCGCGGGAACGGCCGCCCGCCGCGGATGATCCGCGTCACTCCAACCCCTCCCGTGCGGGTAAACGGCAGGTAAACAGCCCGGAGTAGCACCTGCTCAGGCGGCGATGAAACCTTTGGACGCACGGAGTGGCTGCCCCGCTTCCGCTCAGGATGGTCCCCTACACTGGGCTGACATGTATGACTCGTCAACCACGGAAGGGGGGCCGCACGTGACACAGCTCGGCTCCGACCCCCTTTCCACGGGCGGGTCTTCCTCCCCTCAGGAAGGGATGCCTGCCTCCCGCGAAACAGGCCCGGCCGCCTCCCGCGAAACAGGCCCGACCGCCTCCCGCGAAACAGGTCCGCCCGCCGACCGCGAAGCAGGCCCGCCCGCCGACCCCGAAGGACCCTTGCTCCACTCAGCCGAAGCTCCAGCCCTTTCCCGCGCCGCCCCGACAGTCACGATCCGCCCGGCCATGCCGGCGGACCTGGCAGCGATGGCCGGCTGGCAGTGCCGCCACGTTCCCGACGGCCTCTTTCCGCAGATGGGCGAGCGGTTCGTGCGGCGCTGGCACGCCAGTTTCCTGGACAGCCCCTTCGGCGTCGCGCTCGTGGCCGAACGGCACGACGGGTCCGGTGCCGGCGGAGCCGCTGCCGGAGGCGGCCCGGACGGCGGCGCCCCTGCCGGCGGCGCCCCGGCGGAGCCGATTGGTTTCCTGGTCGGTTCCACCGACCAGGTCCGCCACGTGGCGGAAGTCGTCCGTCGCCACCGCGTCGGGCTGGCCTTCGGCGGACTGGTCGCGCTCGCCGGGCGGCCGCGGCTGGCCGCCCACTTCATCCGCACCCGCGGACGCTCCTACCTGAGCCGAATCTTCCGCAACGCCAACGCACGCGGCCGGCAACCTGCGGATTCCGCTGCTTCCGGAGCGCCCGCGGCAGCAGTAACGACGGCGGCCGACCAGGTCGCGGTGATTACCGCGGTGGCCGTGGACAACGCCGCCCGGGGTTCCGGGGCCGGACAGCTGCTGGTGGAGAGGTTCCTCGAGGAAGCCCGGGCCGCCGGCGCCCCGCGGGCGGAGCTGGTCGCGATGCTCGGCGAGGGAAGCGCGGCCCCGTTCTACGACCGGCTGGGCTGGATCGCGGTGGGCGAGCATTCCTCGCGCGATGGCAGCCTCGCCCGGACCTACCGCTACAACCTCTCCTAGCCGGCCGGCGGGCCCGGCTGGAGGTGCCGGCCCTGCGGGACCCGGACTAGAGTTGGTACCAGGCAGGCAAGCACCTCCAAGGCCGGTGGCGCCATGGATTCCGACGCGATCTCGATCTTCCTCGCCGGCGACGTGATGACGGGCCGGGGCATCGACCAGCTGCTGCCCGCACCGAATCCGCCCGGGCTCCGGGAGTCCTTCATCCGTGACGCCCGGGACTACATTGCGCTGGCCGAGGCGGCCAACGGCCCGATCCCCCGCCCGGTCGCGCCCGAGGTGCCGTGGGGCGAGGCGCTGGCACTGCTCGACGAGGCCGCCCCGGACCTGCGGATCATCAACCTCGAAACCAGCGTGACCACCAGCGGCCGCTTCGCTCCGGGCAAAGGCATCCACTACCGCATGCATCCCGGCAACATCGGCTGCCTCACCGCGGCCGGGATAGATGCCTGCGTGCTGGCCAACAACCACGTGCTGGACTTCGGTGTGCGCGGGCTCGAGGAGACGCTGGACGTCCTGCACACCGCAGGCCTGCGGACCGCGGGCGCCGGCCGGGATGCCACCGAGGCATGGGCGCCCGCCGAGCTCCGCACACCCAACGGCCGGGTCCTGCTCTTCGCCGCCGCGCATTCCTCCAGCGGCGTGGCCCGCGGCAACAGCGCCCTGGGGGAACGGCCGGGCCTGGCCTTCCTGCCCGACCTCTCCGAGGCAGCAGCGGAATCGCTGCTGGAGCGGATCCGGGCCGAGCGCCGGCCGGACGACGCGGTTATCGTGTCGCTGCACTGGGGCTCGAACTGGGGCTATGGGGTTCCGCCGGCGCAGACCCGTTTCGCGCACCGGCTCATCGACGGCGGGGCCGACATCATCCACGGCCACTCCTCGCACCATCCGCGGCCAATCGAAATCTACCGCGGCCGGCCGGTGCTGTACGGCTGCGGCGACCTCATCAACGACTACGAAGGCATCCGCGGCTACGAGGAGTTCCGCGACGACCTGCGCCTGCTGGTGCTGGTGACGCTCGAGGCCGGAACGCCCGGGCTCCGCGGGCTGCGGCTGGTCCCCGTACGCTCGCGGCGGCTGCGGCTGGAACGCGCCGGCCGGGAGGACTCGGAGTGGCTTCGCCGCACCCTCGCGCGCGCCTGCTCGCCCTTCGGTACGCGCTTCGAGGACGACGGCGATGGCGGCTTCCGCTGCGGCATCCCCTAACCGCCGGTCCGCGGGCGGCAACATGAGCGGGCCTCGGCGTCTTACGCGCCCCGTTCCGTTCATAGGCAAAACCGTTGAACTTGGGCAGTTATTACAGTTTTACAGGGGTGGTTGTGACACGGATCATGGAAGGCAGAACAACCGGCCGAAGCCGGAACAGCTCATCCTAAGGACTTCCCATTCCATGAAGACTTCCCTGAATCCGCATGTCGTCACGCTCGGCACCGCGGGCGGCCCGCGCTGGTGGACGGGCGAGAATGCCGGCCGCCGCACCGGCATCGCCACGGCGGTCGTCGTCGGCGACGCCGTGTACCTGGTGGACGCCGGCAGCGGAGTCGGGCGCCAGCTCATGAAGGCCGGCCTGCCGATCTCGTCCCTGCGCGGCATCTTCCTCACCCACCTGCATTCGGACCACACCATCGACCTGGCCAGCCTGGCCATCTTCGGCATGTTCACGCTCAAGCAGGACCAGCACACCATCCGGATCGTCGGCCCCGGCAACCGCGGGGAACTTCCGCCGGCTTCACTGCGCGCTGCGACGCCGCCGTCGCCGGTGTTCCCGGAACTGCCCACCCCGGGCACCCGCGAGATGTTCCACCACCTGATGCAGGCCTACGGCACGGACCTCAATGACCGGGTCATCGACGCGCTGCGGCCGTCGCCGCTGGATTACTTCGCGGCCGAGGACATCGCGATTCCCGCGTCGTCGGGCTACCACCCCAACGGCAACCCCACCCCGGCCGGCATGGAGCCGTTCGAGATCTACCGGGACGAGCTGGTCACCATCACCGCCACGCTCGTGGAGCACCCGCCGATCGCCCCCGCGTTCGCCTTCCGGTTCGACACCGAGGAAGGCTCGGTCACCATCTCGGGCGACACGGCACCGTGCGACAACCTGGTCCGGCTCGCCCGCGGCACCGACCTGCTGCTGCATGAGGCCATCGATTTCGACTGGGTGCAGCGCGCCTACGGCAGCATCGACACGGACGAGGCCCGCGCCTCCATCGACCACCACCGCCGCTCGCACACCTCTCCCCAGGATGCGATCCGAATCGCCCGGCAGGCAGGTGCCGCGAGCCTGGCGCTGCACCACCTGGTCCCGGGCACGACGCCCGACTCGGTGTGGCGCGCGCACGGCGCGTCGTTCGAGGGCGGCTTCCATATCCCCGACGACCTCGACATCATCCCGTTCTCTTCCCGCTCTGCCGGCGGCGCTTCGGTCGCCACGACGGACAATCTTGAAATGGCGGTTGCACGATGAGCACACGCACGACGGCGAAGTCGGCTTCGCTGCCCCAGCCTCCTGCCGGCGGCCAGGGCGAGCCGCTGAAGGTTCCCAGCCTCAACACCCCGCAGATGCGGCGCATCCTGGCCTCCAGCTTCATGGGCAGTGCCATCGAGTTCTACGACTTCATCCTGTATGCGACGGCGGCCTCGCTGGTGTTCAACAAGGTGTTCTTTGTCAACGTGGACCCGGCAGTGGGGATCTTTGCGTCCTTCGCGACCCTCGCCGTCGGCTATATCGCCCGGCCGCTCGGCGGCATCGTCTTCGGCCACTTCGGTGACCGGCTCGGCCGCAAGGGCGTGCTGATCACCTCGATGCTGCTGATGGGCGTGGCCACCACGCTGATCGGCCTGCTCCCGACCACGGCGCAGATCGGCATGGCCGCACCCGTCGCACTGATCGCCCTGCGCCTCGTCCAAGGCCTGGCCGTCGGCGGCGAGTGGGGCGGCGCCATGCTGATGGCGCTCGAGCACGCGCCCAAGGAACGCCGCGGCTTCGCCGCCAGCTTCGCCAACATGGGCGGACCTGCCGGCGCCGTCATGGCCACCCTCGCCGTCTCGGCCGTCTCGGTGCTGCCGGACGAGGCCTTCCTGAGCTGGGGCTGGCGCGTGCCGTTCCTGCTGAGCGTCGTACTGGTGGGTATCGGCCTCATCATCCGGCTCAAGGTCGCCGAGTCGCCGCTCTTCCTCGCCTTGGAAAACAAGGCGGAAGAACGCAAGATGCCGATCATGGAGGTGCTGACCAAGTACCCGAAGAACGTCATCATGGGCACCTTGGTCGGCATGAGCTCCTACACGGTGCAGGGCCTGATGACCGTCTGGGCCATCTCTTACGTGGTGGACCACGTCGGCCTGGACCGCACCGGCGTGCTGAACATCAAGGCCATCGGTGCCGCGCTGACAGTCGTCGCCATCTGGTTCGCCGCCCGCTACTCGGACCGGATCGGCCGCAAGCCCGTGATGCTGATCGGCATCCTGGCCGGCGCCGTACTGGCCTTCCCGATCATGTGGATGCTCGAACTCGGCGCCCTGTGGCTCTTCGCTATCGGCCTGTTCCTGGCCAACGGCGTCATCCAAGGCACCATCTTCGGCCCGTTCGGCGCCTTCACGGCGGAGCTCTTCCCCACCCGGATGCGCTACACCGGTGCCTCGCTGGTCTACCAGCTGTCGTCCACGCTGGGTGCCGGGTTCACGCCGATGGTCGCGTCGGGACTGGTCCTCGCTGCCGGCGGCGAACTCTGGATGGTCGCCGCCGCCTGGGCCGGCGCGTTCGTCGTCGCCGCCCTCTGCCTGCTCGGGGTCAAGGAAGGCAAGAACCAGGACCTGACCGCGGAGAAGATGTAGCCCGGCCCTCCCGCCGGCCCCGGCCGGACCCTCCCGCGAAGGCGGCCGCTGCCCAGCGCAGCGGCCGCCTTCCGGCGTCGGCTACCCCGTCGCCCTGGCTGCCGGGCCACCCGCCGCTCCGCCGGCTTCCGCGCAGAAGTCCAGGAACGCCCGCAGGCGCAGGCTCGGCCGGGCCGTGGACGAATAGGCAACGCAGACGTCGCTGTGGCCGACGGGGCCGTCGATCTCCACCGTGGCCAGCGGCAGGCCGTCGTAGCTCGTGTTGACCGGCGGGCGCTGGACCAGCACGGTGTAGCCGAGTCCCCGGGCGACCATGCCGCGGACGGCTTCGAAGCTGGAAGAGCGCCAGGCGATTTTCGGGTCCAGTCCGGACAGCCGGAGGTTGACCAGCTGGTTGTCGCGGACCGTGGGGATGTCCAGCGAGACGAAGTCTTCCTCGGCGAGTTCTGCCAGCCTCACGCTCTTGCGCCCGGCCAGCGGATGGTCCGCGGCGAGCAGCACGTAGGGGCGCCCTTCCTTGACCGTGCGTGCTTCGACCCCGGGCAGCAGGTGCCGCGTGTGGGTCAGCACGGCGTCGAGGTAGCCGTCCAGCATCTTCTGCTGCAGCTCCCTGCCTTCGCCCTCTTCCAAGGTGACCTCGAGCCGGCGGTTCGGCTTGATGAACTTCTGGCTGATTACCGGAACCCAGAAGGCGGCAAGCGTGGTGTAGCAGCCGATGGCCAGCGGACCAACCAGCCCCTGCTGGCGCTCCACGATGGTGTCCTGGACGTCATCCGCGTGGCGCACCAGGGAGCGGGCGTCCCGCAGGAACTGCTGTCCGACGCCGGTGAGCGAAATGCCGCGGGAGCGCTGGCGGACCACCAGTTGCGAACCGACGGTCCGTTCCAGGTCCGTCAACGCCTGCGACATCGCGGCCTGCGAGATGTGGCTGGCGGCTGCCGCTGCCGAGATGGATCCGTGGTCCGCGACGGCGACGAAGTACTGGAGCTGCTTCAGCGTGAAATTGACCACCGGCCCAGCCTACGCGGCCCGCTCCCGTCAAGGGGCGGCATCCGGCGGCGGCGCCGGCGGGCCGTATTTGTTGATCGGAGGGCCGCGCGGGGATGATAAGCGATGAACCCTTTCACTCCCGGAGGTTGGCAGCGACGATGACGAAGCATGTTCCCGAGTCCCGGACGGCTGAGACCGTCGGGCAGCCAGCCAGCCGGCGCGCCCTGCGGCAGTCGCAGCCCGGCACGCCTCCCGGACAGCCCGCCCAGCCGCCGCGGCCGCTGTCCGCGCCGGCCGAACCGATCCCGCCGGCACCTTCCGCGCCCGCCGAACCGATCTCGAAGGTGCCTTCCTCTCCCGCCCAACCGATCTCCTCGGTGCCCTCCGTGCCGGCCGCACAACCAGCTCCCGGCCAGCGGGCGATTCCCTCCCGGACATCGGAGGGCGCGGCCCGGTCAGGCGCCCCCGAGGCTTCCATCCCGGCCGCTCCCCCGGCCCGCCGCCGCGACCTGCGCGAGACGTCCTTCCTGGTGACCTGCTCAGCCCAGCAGCCTGCGACGAAGGGCTGGCGCGGCGTGCTTTCGCGCATGGGCCTGCGGATCGAGCCGTCCCGCGAGGAGCTGGCCGAGCGCGAGGATGTGCGGATGGTCAGCCAGCACTGGCCCGGGCCGAGGACGGTAGCCGTCGTCAACCGCAAGGGCGGGGCGAATAAGACCCCCACCGTCGTGATGCTGAGCGCGATCCTCGCGCGCTACGGCGGCGGTCCCGTGCTTGCCTGGGACAACAACGAGTCGCAGGGCACGCTGGGCTGGCGCACCGAGCAGGGGCCGCATAACTCCAGCGTGCTGGACCTGGTGGATTCGTCCGGTAAGCTCCTCTCCCCCGAGTCGAACGCCGCGGACCTGGCGCACTACGTCCACCATCAGGCCGCCGACAAGTTCGACGTGCTGCGTTCGGACGAAGACGACGAGGGCGACCACGAGGTCACGGCGGAGGAAGTCGACATCGCGCACCGGGTAGCCAGCAAGTACTACCGGCTGATCGTCATGGACTCCGGCAACACCTCGCGCTCGGCCAACTGGCGGCGGATGATCGACCACAGCAACCAGCTCGTGGTGCCGGTGACGGCCATGGAGGACCGCGCGGAAGCGGCACGGCTGACCCTGCAGACACTCGAGTCGCGCGGCGAGCATGAAGCGAAACTCGCGCGCAACGCCGTCGTGGTGGTCTCCGAGTCGACCGACGCCGGCCGCGGCATGACGGGTGAAGCCCGCAAGCGCGCCAAGATCGAGGCGGAGCGGATCGAGGAGGGCTTCCGCCCGTTTGTCCGCGAAGTGGTGCGGATTCCCTACGATCCGGCGCTGGTGAACGGGCTCATCCGGTACGCGATGCTGCAGCCGGCCACGCAGCGGGCCTGGCTGCGCGCGGCGGCCGCGGTGGCGAAGGGGTTCTAGGCCCGCCCGCCGTCCCGCCCGGTTCGCTGCCCGAGTGCCGCCGCCGGAATAACCGGGCGGGTGCCGTCGGTTGCCGCTTAGGAAGCCATCCGCAACCAAGGGAAAACCACGTGAACCTCTTTACTCCCCTGTCCGTCGGCGCCCTCGACCTGCCGAACCGCCTCGTTATGGCCCCGCTGACCCGCCTGCGCTCCGGCACGGACGGTGTGCCCGGCCCGCTGGTGGCCGAGCACTACCGGCAGCGCGCCTCGCTGGGCCTGATCGTGACCGAGGGGACCTACCCGAGCTTCGCCGGACAGGCCTACGCGCACCAGCCCGGGCTGGTCACGGAGGAACAGATTGCAGGCTGGCGGCGGGTCGCTGAGGAGGTGCATGCCGACGGCGGACGCATCGTCGCGCAGGTGATGCATTCCGGCCGGGTCAGCCACCCGGCGACCAACGGCGGCCGCGACGTGGTGGCACCCAGCGCCATCGCGATCGACGGCGAAACCCACACGTATGAGGGAAAGAAGCCCTATCCGGTCCCCCGCGCCCTGGCCACGGACGAACTGCCCGGGATCATCGACGAGTTCGTGCAGGCCTCGAAGAACGCCGTCGACGCCGGGCTGGACGGGGTGGAGCTGCACGCCGCCAACGGCTACCTGCTGCACGAATTCCTGGCGCCCTCGTCCAACCAGCGGACCGACGCCTACGGCGGTTCCCCGGAGAACCGCGCCCGCCTCGTCGCGGAAGTAGCCGCCGCCGTCGTACAGGAAATCGGCGCTGACCGCGTGGGCATCCGTATCTCCCCCGAGCACAACGTCCAGGATGTGCTTGAGTCCGACCCGGAGGAGACCCGCGCCACCTATGCCGCCCTGCTTGACCGGCTGGCGCCGCTGGGCCTGGCCTACCTGAGCATCCTGCACAAGGACCCAGCCGGCCCGCTGGTCCAGGACCTGCGCGCCCGCTTCGGCGGCGCGGTGCTGGTCAACACCGGGTTCAGCGTGGTCACCACGCGCGAGGAAGCCCTCACGATCCTCGACGACGGACTGGCCGACGGCGTCGTCGTAGGCCGCCCGGCCCTTGCCAACCCGGACCTGGTCCGCCGCTGGCAGGAGGATCTGCCGCTGAACACGCCGGACCCGCAGACGTTCTACACTGAGGGACCTGCCGGCTACACGGACTACCCCGCCCTGGCCAACTAGGCCGCTGCGGTGCGCGGCGCCCCGCGGCGCACCTAGGCTGGCGGTATGGACTCCCCCATCCAGACGTACCTGCAGGCCCTGCACGACGAGATCGCCGGCATCCGCGACGGCACCCCGGACAGCAGCATCCCGGGCATCGCCGGCGTGGATCCGGACCGCTTCGGCATCTGCCTGGCCACGGCGGACGGCTATGTCTATGAGGTCGGCGACACGCGGGAGGACTTCACCATCCAGTCCATCTCGAAGCCCCTGACGTACGGGCTGGCGCTGGCCGACCTGGGCGCCGAGGCGGTGGACGGGAAGATCGACGTCGAGCCCTCCGGGGACGCGTTCAACGAGCTGTCGCTGGCCGAGGGCACCGGCAGGCCGGCCAACGCGATGATCAACGCCGGTGCCATCGCGGCGGCCTCGCTGGTCAAGGGCAGGGGCGGCAGCTCCCGGTTCGAGCGGATCCTGAAGACCTACTCGGACTTCGCCGGCCGGGAGCTCGACTACAGCGCTCGGGTCTACGAGTCCGAGCGGCGTAGCGGTTTCCGCAACTACGCGATGGGCTACCTGCTCCGGCAGTTCAATATCCTCGAGCAGGATCCGGTCCCGGTGCTGGAGGACTACTTCCGGCAGTGCTCGGTCCTGGTCACCTGCCGCGACCTCGCAATGGTCGCCGCCACGCTGGCCAATGCCGGCGCCAACCCGGTGAGCGGGAAGCAGGTGCTGGAACTGGACGTGGTGGAGCGGGTGCTGTCCGTGATGGCCACCTGCGGAATGTACGACGACGCGGGTTCGTGGCTGAGCTCGGTCGGCATGCCGGCCAAGTCCGGGGTCGGCGGCGGCATCATTGCGGTGCTTCCGGGCCAGGTCGGCGTCGGGATCTACGCGCCGCCGCTGGACGGGCACGGCACGAGTGTCCGCGGCGCCGCGGCCTGCCGGCGGCTCTCCCGCGACCTCGGACTGCACTTCGTGCATGCCGCCAGAACCGGCCGCTCCGCGATCCATGCCAGCTACGACATCACCGCCGCCCCCTCGGGCATCCGGCGGAACGACGAGGGCGCCGAGGTGCTCCGCTCCCACGGCCACCGCGCCCGGATCATTGAGCTCAACGGCGACCTGCTTTTCGCCGGCACCGAATCCGTCATCCGCGAGGTCAGCGCGCAGAGCCCGGACGTGGAGCTGGTCATCCTGGACCTGCGGCGGGTGGACGAAACCGGGCGGGTGGCGGCCAAGCTGCTTCCCCGGCTCCGCGATGCCTTGGCCGATGCCGGCTGCGGGCTGCTGCTCATCGATCCCGGTGGCGTACTGGCCGGCGCCCTCGGCAGCAGCGAAGACGGCGGAGACGGCTGCGCCCCCGCCTTCGGCACCCGGCGCGCCGCCGTCGAAGACGCCGAAAACCAGCTGATCGCCCGCTACGGCAGCGAGCTCTGCCTGCCCGAAACGGTGGCGGTCCCGGATTCCCCCGCCCTCGGATCGCTGGACCCTGCCGTGGCAAAGGCGCTGGCGGAGCGGATGGAGCCACGGGAGTACGACGACGGCGACGTCATCCGGCGCGCGGGCCAGCGGTTCGGCGGGATCTACTTCATCAGCTCCGGCAAAGTGGCCAGCTCCCTCCCCGCGCCCGGCGGCGGCCGGATCCGGATCAGCACGCTCAGCGCCGGCATGACCTTCGGCGAACTGGCCCTGGCCAGCGACGACCGCCAAGAAACCACCGTCAAGGCAGTGGGCCCCGTCCAGGTCAGCGTCCTGACCGCGGAAGCCATGGCGGAGATCGAAGCGGGCGACCCGCGGCTCGCCGTCGAGCTGTGGAAAACGCTGACCCGCGATGCCTACGTGCGGGTGGACCAGTACCTGCGCGAAACTGCCATCCGGGACGACGGGAGATAACCGGAGTACGGTGGAAGTACCAGTCCGCCCCGTGCGGCGGACGCTTCTGTTGGAGGACAGCAGCTATGGCACAACCAACCATCCCGCAGGAATTCGACCGCAGGCATAGCGAAGACGCCGTAGAGGGCGAGGCGGAACAGGCCGTGCAGATGCCCCATCCGCACTCCCAGGACGCGGCTGAGGGGCCGGATATCGAGGAAGCCCCACGCTAGGACCCGCCTCCCACCGGGCCGGGCCGAAAGGCCTTAGCCCGACCACGAGGCCCGCATAGGGTTGCAGTATGAAGCGCGTCGTGGTCCAGCGATTCGGCGGCCCTGAGGTCCTCCAGGTGGTGGAGGACGAGGATCCCCGGCCGGCGCCCGGCGAGGTTGTTGTGAGGGTACTGGCAGCAGGCGTGTCCTTCACGGATTCGCAGCTACGGGCCGGCACCTATTTCCACGTCCCGAAGCCTCCGTTTACGCCGGGCTACGAGCTCGTGGGGGTCGTCGAGGAACTCGGCGCCGGACGCTCCCTGCTCCATATTGGAGATCGCGTCGCCGCCTTGACGGTCTGGGGCGCCTACGCGGAACGGGTCTGCGTGCCGGAGGCAGAAGCAGTGGAGGTGCCGGAGGACCTCGACCCGGCGGAAGCCGTCTGCCTCGTCCTGCCCTACATGACCGCTTACCAGGTGCTGCACCGCGTGGCGAACGCACAGCGCGGCGAAAGTGTGCTGGTGCAGGGCGCGGCCGGCAGGGTGGGAGTCGCCGTCCTTGAACTCGGGGCGGCGGCCGGACTCCGGCTTTACGGCACCGCCTCCGCCGAGGACTGTGCGTCCATCGAGCGGCTGGGCGCAGTGGCGATCGACTTCCGGAGCGAGGACTTCGTGGCCCGTGCGCACGCCCTTCCAGGGAAAGGGGTGGACGTTGTGCTCGACGGGATCGGCGGCCCGCTGTCGCTCCGTTCGTTCCGCGCGCTGCGTCCGGGGGGCCGGCTTGTCGTGTTCGGCCACTACGCGACGCTGTCGCACGGCCGCAAGAGCCGGCGGGGGTGGTTCGAATGGTACGTCTCCACTGCTGCCGTCGCGGCGTGGGGCCTGCTCTCCCCTCGGCGCCGTGTCCTCGCCTACCGGGTCCAGAAGGTGCACGAGCGTGCCCGGCCGCTGGGCGTCGGAGGAGGACCTCGGGACCCGGACTGGTACCGGGAAGACTTTCGTGCGCTGCTCGACCTGCTTCGCGGCGGACAGATCCACCCGGTTGTCGCGGAGCGGCTGCCGTTGTCCGAGGCCCGTCATGCCCACGAGCTCCTCGAGCACTCGGCGGAGAAAGGCAAGCTTGTGCTGGTCCCGTACGGCGCGCCGGGCGCTGGCTGACGGGCGATGATGCCGAACAGGCACCGCTCAACCCGCCCATGGCGCAGCGGCTCAGGCGCGGGCGGCCAGCCCCAGCCCCGCTAGGACCGTGTCCACCCCGAAGAGGAACGCCTCGTCGTCGTTGTTCCGCTCCGCCCCTTCCGGCAGCAAACCGGCGGCGGCGAGGTCGGCGTGCGTCTGCTCCTCCGCCACCGAGCCCAGGATGCAGTGGGTCAGCGTGCGCGCGCCCCAGGCAGCGGGCTGCGCACCCAGCCCGCGGCGCTCGAGCAGCCGGCGCAGGGTGCTGATGGCCGGAAGAGCCTCGGAGGTCATCGCCTGTGCCAGCGAGACGACATCCGCGCCGTCCCGCACGGAGAGCAGGGCCGAGCGGATGTCCAGGGCCAGCTGCCGGACGGGCTCCGGTCCGCCGATTGGAGACCCGGTATCCGCAGCGGCGCCGGACACCTCGCCCTCCGGCCCGTCGGGATGATCGGCGTCAGGCTCCGGCACGGCGGCCAGGATTTGACGGGCCAGCACGCCCAGCAGTTCCTGCTTGTTCTTCACGTGCCAGTACAGCGCCCCGGGCTGCACGCCGAGGTCGCGGGCCAGCCGCCGCATGGACAGGTCGGCCAGCCCATAGCTGCGCAGGATCTGCATCGCCGCGTCCTCGATCTGCCGGCGGGTCAGCGCCATCGGGTCCTCCTGTTGGTCGTATCCGCCGCAGCGGCAGGTTCCAGTCCATCATGCCGCGTCACATTCGAAGCAAACTTGAACGCCGTTCAATAATCTCTTGACACCGCCTCCGCCCATTCCGATACTTGAACGGTGTTCAATTACTTTAGCGACCTGGCCGCGAAACAGCTGGACGGCGGCACCCTGACCCGCGAGGAAGCCCTCGCCATCCTGCGGTCGACCGACGATCAGCTGCTCGACGTAGTGTCGGCCGCCGCCCGCCTCCGCCGCGCCCACTTCGCCAACACGGTCAAGGTGAACTACCTGGTGAACCTGAAGTCCGGCCTCTGCCCGGAGGACTGCACCTACTGTTCGCAGCGGCTGGGGTCCGCGGCCCAGATCCTCAAGTACACGTGGCTGAAGCCGGAGGAAGCGGCCGAGCAGGCGGCAACCGGTATCCGGGCCGGCGCCTCCCGCGTCTGCCTCGTAGCGAGCGGCAAGGGCCCCACGGACCGGGACGTGGACCGGGTGGCCAGCATGGTGGAGGGCCTGAAGGACGAGCACCCGCAGGTCGAGGTCTGCGCCTGCCTGGGCATCCTCAAAGACGGCCAGGCGGACCGGCTCAAGTCCGCCGGAGTCGACGCCTACAACCACAACCTCAACACCAGCGAGTCCAACTACGCGGACATCTGCACCACGCATGAGTACGCCGACCGGGTCCGCACCGTGGAACATGCCAAGGGCGCCGGGCTCTCCCCGTGCTCCGGCCTGATCGTCGGCATGGGCGAGTCCGACGACGAGCTGGTCGACGCGGTGTTCGCGCTGCGCGACCTCGACGCCGACTCCATCCCGGTCAACTTCCTGATGCCCTTCGAGGGCACGCCGCTCGAGGGCACCTGGCTGCTCACGCCCGCGCACTGCCTGCGCATCCTCGCGCTGGTCCGCTTCGCCAGCCCGGACACGGAGCTGCGCATGGCCGGCGGCCGCGAAATGCACCTGCGCTCGCTCCAGCCGCTGGCCCTGCAGGTGGCCAACTCGCTCTTCCTCGGCGACTACCTCACCAGCGAGGGGCAGGCCGCGAAGGCCGACCTCGAAATGATCGCGGACAGCGGCTTCGTGGTGCTCGGCGCGGACGGTGCCGCGGCGGCTGCCGGCGCGGAGTACGACGGCGGCGCCGCGGCTTCAGCGTCCGAGCCCGCCGCGGCGGTGGTCGACGATAACGATCCCGCGAGCGTCCCGGTCACGATCCGACGGCGCGGGGCCGGAACCCGGCTCGCCCCGAACGCCTAGGCGCGCCGTGGTACTGCACTCCCCCGCCGCCGTCGTTCCCGGCACGGCCCCCGGCTCCGGGACCGAAACCACGCGCCGGCGTACGCCCGGCACCGGCACCATCCGTCGCGACCGCGGCCTCCTCTGGCATCCCTACGCCCCGCTGGACGGCCCGGCGCCCTTTGCCGTCGAGGCGGCCGGCGGCGTCCGGCTGCAGCTGCGGGCGGCGGACGGCGAGCGCTTCGACGTCGTCGACGCGATGAGCTCGTGGTGGTCCATGATCCACGGCTACCGGAACCCGGTGCTGGACGAGGCACTGCGGCACCAGTCGGAGCGGTTCAGCCATGTCATGTTCGGCGGCCTCACGCACGAGCCCGCGGTGCGGCTGGCCGAGCAGCTGGTCCGCCTCGCGCCGCAGCCGCTGGAGCACGTATTCCTCGCCGACTCCGGCTCGGTCTCGGTGGAGGTGGCGCTCAAGCTGGCAGTGCAGTACCAGGCGGCGACGGGCCGGCCGGAGCGGCAGCGCTTCCTCGCGCTGCGCGGCGGCTACCACGGCGACACCTTCGCGGCCATGAGCGTCTGCGATCCGGTGGATGGCATGCATTCGGCCTTTCCCGGGCTGGTGGCGCAGCAGGAGTTCCTGCCGCGGCCGCCGGCGGCGCGATTGGACAACGACGGCGAACTGGTCGCCGATGCGGCGGCGGTGGCGGGCTGGATCGCCGCCCTCAAGGAGACCGTTGCCCGGCAGGCCGGGGGGCTGGCGGCGATCATCGTGGAGCCGGTGCTCCAGGGCGCCGGCGGCATGTTCGCCTACGCCCCGGAGTGCCTGCGTGCGGCGCGGCGGGTGGCGGACGAGCACGGCCTGCTGCTGGTCTTCGACGAGATCGCCACCGGCTTCGGCCGGACGGGCCGGCTTTTCGCTGCGGAATGGGCCGGGGTCTCTCCGGACATCATGTGCGTGGGCAAAGCGCTGACCGGCGGCTACCTCACGCTGGCGGCCGTGCTCTGCTCCGCCGAGGTCGCCTCGGCCGTCACGAACTCGGAATTCCGGGCACTGCTGCACGGGCCGACCTTCATGGGGAATCCGCTGGCGTGCGCGGTCGCCTCGGCGTCGCTGGACCTGCTGGAGGCCAACGGGTGGCGGCAACAGGTGGGCGGGGTGGAGCGCGGCCTGGCCGCCTCGCTGGCCCCGGCCGCCGCACTGGGATCCGTGCGCGAGGTGCGCGTGCTCGGCGCCGTCGGCGTGGTGCAGCTGGACCGGCCCGTGGACATCCCCGCCCTCACCCGGGCCGCCCTGGATCGCAGCGTCTGGGTCCGCCCGTTCCGCGACCTGGTCTACACCATGCCGCCCTATGTCTCGTCCGCGGCGGACGTCGCCGCCATCGGCGCGGGCATCACCGGCGCCATCGCGGAGGTGCACGGCTGATGGGCGCCATGCAGCGGTGGCTGGAGGACCAGGCCCGGGTGCGGAGCCGGCGCGGGATTGTCCGGCAGGCGGCCGTCCGGGACGGCGCCGCGGGTCCGGCGCCCGCGCATTCCGCGCCGTCCGCGCCGTCCGCGCCGTCCGCGCCTTTCGTGCCCGGGGCCGGCCGGCGCACCGCCCGCCCGGTGCTCGACCTCGCCTCCAACGACTACCTGGGCCTCTCCACTGACCCGCGGCTGAAGGCCGCGGCGGCCGGGGCCATCGACCGCTACGGAACCGGGGCTCGGGCCTCCCGCGTGGTCACCGGGACCCTGCCCGTCCACGACGAGCTCGAGGCCGAACTGTGCCGGCTGACCGGAATGCCGGCCGCCCTCGCCTTCTCCAGCGGCTACGCCGCGAACCTCGGCGTGCTGACGGCCCTCGGCGGTCCCAGAACGCTGCTGCTCCGCGACGAGCACAGCCACGCCTCGCTGGTCGACGCCGCCCGGCTCTCGCGTTCGCCGGTCGAGGTATTCCCGCACGGGGACCTCGCCGCCTTGCAGGCCATGCTGGCCGCGCGCACGCAGCCGCGCGCCGTCGTCGTTGTCGAGTCCATCTATTCGGTGCTCGGTGACGCGGCGGACCTGGCCGAAACGGCCCGGCTCTGCGCGGAGCATGATGCCTTGCTGGTGGTCGACGAGGCGCACGGGATAGGAGTCGCCGGCGGCGGCCGCGGCGCGGTGCATGCCGCGGGGCTGGCCGGAGCCGGGCAGGTGGTGCTCACCGCGACGCTGTCCAAGGCGCTCGGCGCGCAGGGCGGCGCCGTGCTGGGTTCCGGGGCCCTCCGCCGGCATCTGGTCAATACGGCCCGCAGCTTCATCTTCGACACCGGGCTGGCCCCGGCCGCGGCTGCCGCCGCAGCGGAGGCGTGCCGGATCATCGCCGACGAGCCGCAGCTGGCGGGACTGGTCCTCTCGAACGCCGCGGTCCTGGCGCAGACCTGCGCCGTTCCCCAGGCCGCGGGCGCCGTGCAGTCGGTCCCCGCCGGCGGCCCCGGGAACGCCGCCGCAATCGCGGAGGAACTGGAGGCAGAGGGCGTGCTGGTCGGCTGCTTCCGGCCGCCGAGCGTGCCGGACGGCATCTCCCGGCTGCGGCTGACCGCCCGCGCAGACCTCACCGCCGAGGAGACCCGCCGGGCCGCGGAGCTGGTCGCGGCCCGGCTGGCTTTGACGCTCCCGGCCGCGCAGGCCGCCGAGGCCGTCCAATGAATTTCCACGTCGTCACCGAGCCCGCGCAGGTCCGCGAGGTCATGCGCCGCACGGAAGATTTCCTCCCGACGAACGCGCTCACCGCCGTCGTTCCCCTGGCCCCGGCCGCGCTGCGCATCCTTAGCCGCGCCCGCTTCGCGCTGCCGCCGGTGCTTGCCTCCGCGACCGGCGAGGCGCACTTGCGCGTTCGCCGCCTCGTCGCCGGCTTCTTCACCCCCGCGAAGGTCGCCGCCGTCACTCCCCGCGTGCGGGAACTTGCCGCAAAGCGCTGCGCGGAGGCCGCGCCGGCGCTGCGCAACGGACCGGTCGATCTGGCGGACATGGTGGCAAAGCACGTCCCGCCGGTGGTGATGGCGGAGCTGATCGGCATCGGCCTGCCGGACCTGGACACATTGAAGCGGTGGAGCCGCGACTCGCTGGAGCTGTTCTGGGGCTGGCCGGACGCGGACCGCCAGCCGGCACTGGCCGCCAGCGCAGCCGAGTTCTACACCTGGCTGCGGTGCGAAGTCGCCGCCGCGCGGGGCACGGACACGCTGTTCGGCGTGCTGGACCGCGCTGGCCTCAAGCCTGCCGAAATCTGCTCGCTGGGCTACTTCCTGGTGATCGCCGGGCAGGAGACCACCGCCCAGCTGATCGCCACCGCGTTCTACCGCACGCTGCAGCACCCGGACCGGTGGCGGCTGCTCGCGGCGGGCGGTTCCGGCCGGGACTTGGTTCGGCGAGTGCTCGCGACCGAGTCATCGGTCCACACGTGGCGCCGCGCCGCCGCCCGCGCCACCGAGTTGGGCGGCACCGTGCTGCCCGCCGGGGCCGAGATCGTCCTGGAGCTTAGCGGCCATCACGGCCCCGATGCCGGCGCCACCGCCTACTCGCTGGCCTTCGGCCACGGACTGCACCGGTGCCTCGGGGCGAAGCTCGCCGAGCTGGAAACGGTACTCGTCCTCGAGGAGACGGCGCGTGCCCTGCCGCAGGTGCGGCTGGATGGGCCGGACCCCGCGTGGCTGCGCCTGCTGTCGTTCCAGAGTCCCCGGACCGTCCTCGTCCGGCAGGAGCCCGATCTTCCATGACCGTCCCTACACAGTCAGGCCCACGGCCCCTCGGCGGGGACCTCGCCGCCGGGATGCGGGAGCTGCCGCGGATCATTTTCGTCACCGGCACGGATACCGGCGTGGGCAAGACCCGAACGACGGCGGCGCTCGCCTCGGCCCTGTCCGGCCACCCGGAGGGGCCGGTGGCGGTCTACAAGCCGGCGCAGACGGGCGTGGCTCCGGACGAGCCCGGAGACATCGACGAGATCCGCGAACTCTCCGGCGTGGACCGGGTCTCCGAAGGCGTCCGGCTGCTGCACCCGATGGCCCCGCGCGCGGCCGCGCGCCGGGAAGGCGCGGTCCTCCCCGGCCTGGACGACCACGTCCGGCACATCCGGACCGAGGCTGAAACGGCCGCCCATGTGCTGGTCGAAGGCGCCGGAGGGCTGCTGGTCGAGCTGGACGGCGAGGGGCATACCCTGGCGGACCTGGCCGCACAGTTCCCGGACAACTCGGCGACCGTCGTCGTCGCCCGCAGCGGCCTCGGCACGCTCAACCACACGCTGCTTACGCTCGAGGCCCTGCGCACCAGGAAGCTGCGCGTGGCCGGCCTCGTCATCGGCTGCTGGCCCTCCGACCCCGATCCCGTAGAAACGGACAATCTCAAATTTTTCTACGGTCTTAATACCCCCCTCTTGGGCGCCGTACCGGCGGGCACATCACTCCTAGTCAGGCCGGATTTGCTCGATCAATCCCCAACTGTGGATTAACAGAATCTGAATGTGAAGTTGTCCACAACTGCCCGGTTCCGAGTTGGTGGTTACCAAACCGTTATGTAGTGTTGTCGAAGCGTCGGGCCCTACCCGGCCAGCTCGAGTGGATTGCCTAACTCTGCCACCACAATTCGAGCCCGTTCAGTAACCGCTGGCAGAGGCGGGGGACCCAAGTTTTTCGGGCTTCCACGGAAGCCCTTGGGGTTAAGCCGAGGAGTACGTTCCGTACTGCTCCACGGCCGGGTGACTCCCATCCGAACCCGACAGCTCACCTCGTAGGCATTGGGAGAGGCACAACTGTGTTCACGAACAATTCCGCGCGCCACCGCGCCACCCCGGCCCGCAACTTCCTCATCAGCGAGGCCACCAAGTCCGTTTCGGCCAACGCCGGCAAGGTCGGCCGCAGCGCCGCCGTCGTCACCGCCGGTGCCGGCCTGATGCTCGGTGCGGGCATGCCCGCCGCCAACGCCGCGGGCGAGGCCCCGGACCACGCCGCCGCGTACGTGGCTCCGGCCGCTGCCACCGAAGCCGCCGCCTCCGAGGCCGTGGCCGCAGTTGCCCAGTCCGCCGCTTCCGATGCCGCCGCCACCTCCCACACGGTGAAGCCGGGCGATACCCTCGGCGCCATCGCCAGCCAGTACGGCGTGGCCCTCGAGGATGTCTTCGCCGCCAACGGGATGGGCATGGAGTCCATCATCTACCCGGGCGACGTCATCGCCCTTTCCGGTGCCGCCGAGTCCGCTCCGGCTGCCCCGGCTCCCGCCGCCGAGGCCCCCGCCGCCGAGGCTCCGGCCCCGGAGATCGCCGCCGCTCCGGCCGGCAGCATGAACGTCTCCCTGGCCAGCGCCGAGATCTCCCCGGCGTCCGCCACCTCCGGCATTGCCGGCATCGCCAAGTCGATGGTCGGCAGCCCGTACGTCTGGGGCGGCACCACCCCGGCCGGCTGGGACTGCTCCGGGTTCACCAAGTGGGTCTACGCCCAGGCCGGAATCGACCTGCCCCGCACCAGCCAGGCCCAGGCCGCTGCCCTGACCCCGACCAGCAACCCGAAGCCGGGCGACCTGGTGTCGCAGAACGGCGGAAGCCACATCGGCATCTACCTCGGCGGCGGCAAGATGGTCAGCGCCCTGAACCCGGGCGACGGCACCCTGGTCCACCCGACCAGCTGGATGAGCGTCGACGGTTACTACACCGCTGGCTAAAACGTAGGCTTCCGGGCCGGCCCTTCCCCCATAGGCCGTCCCGGGATCGCGGAGCAGCTCCGTTCGGATTCGTTCCGGCGGAGCTGCTCCCTTTAACTCCCTGGCTCCGGTTAACTCCCCGGCCCCGGGAACCTGCGGACCGGCCCGGATTCACTCTTCCGGGGGAGCGGATCCGCCCCTCCGGGGGATCACCGGCACAGGCGGACTGGCCAGACTGAAGCCATGGCTATTTCACCCCCACCGTCCCCCGGTCCCCTGCCGCCGTCAGATAGCACCTCGGGTGCCGTATCCCGTAGTTTCCGCGTGCGCGGGGACGGGCTGGTTTCCGCCGCCCCGCTGCTGACCGCGGTAGCCGCGCTCAGCTACGCCGCCGCCGCCTTCGCCGTCGTCTTTACCGGCGGTACCCTGCCGCTCGCCGACCCCGCCGTACCCGTGGCATTGGCCCCGCTGAACGGTCCGCTTGGCGAAGTGCTCCTGTACCTGCTGCCAGCGGCCGCCGTGCCCGGCGGCCTGCTGGCGCTGGCCGTCCACGTGCGCCGGCGCCCGCGACGGCTGCTGGTCGGCGCGGCCGTCACCTTTGCGGGCCTCTATGCCGCGGCGGTCCTGCTGCTCATCGTGGACACCCGCATCCTGACCATGCTGGGATATGTTCCCTTCCTGCTGGTCCTCGCGCTGACCGATCCGGCTGCCCTGCCGGGAGATTACGGCTGGCCGATCGTCGGGCACCAGGTCGTGCTGCTGGCCGGGGTCGCGCTCTGGGCCATGACCGCGGCCGCCTGCCTCCGGAAGTCCCAAGGCGGCTGCCGGCGCTGCGGCCGCCGAAAGGGTGGCGGCCCGTTCACCGCCAGCGCCGCCCGCAGCTGGGGTAAGCCCGTAACCATAGCCGCCGCTGCGATTCCTGCGGCCTATGGAGCCACGCGGTTCGCGTGGGCAGCCGGGATCCCGCTGGGGATCAGCCCGGAGGTCCTCGCCATGATGCAGGAGACCGGGATGGTGTACGCAGGCCTCGGCCTGGCCTCGATGGCGCTGCTTGGCACGATCCTGACGCTCGGGCTCCTCCAGCGCTGGGGTTCGGCCGTTCCCCGCTGGATCCCGTGGCTGGGCGGACGCCGGGTGCCGGTCCGGCTCGCGGTCATACCCGCCGGCCTGGTCTCCGTCGTGGTAGTCCCGGCCGGAGCCACCTATTTGAGGATCTTCACCTCGGGAATCTCCACCGGCATCCCGTTCGATGCGGTCAACTGGGCCACCGGCGCGCCCACCCTGCTCTGGGTCCTGTGGGGCCCGCTGCTGGCGGCCGCCACGCTGGCCTACTACCTGAAGCGGCGCCCCGGCTGCCTGCGGTGCGGACGGGAAGGATGACCGGTGCGGGGCACGAAGGCTGATCCGGCGCGGGCGCACCTTCCCGGCCGGATAGGCAAGAATAGGGCCATGACCGAGTCGGGCCGTCCCGTGGCGCGGCGGGCGGGGCTGATCTTCAGGCACTTTGTGTTCATGATGATCGGCGCCCTGCTCGCCGTGCCGTATTTCGCGGTGTTCATCTGGGCCACGCAGCTGGCGGCGGTGAGTGCCGGCCTGGCGTCGTTCGCCTTCGCGATCCTCTTCGCCCTTCTGGCCGTCCCTGCTCTGCTGCCCGTGACGCGTGAACTCGAGCGCACGGCGGTGCGGGAACTGCTGGCGGTGGACCTGCCCGGCTCGCCGGACATGTCCGCCCTGCCCGGCCAGCCAGGCCGGCCAGGCTTCGGCCGGCGTTGGCGCGGCGCGGCTTGGTACCTGATCCACCTGCTGTCCGGGTCCCTGCTGCTGCTCGCCCTGGTTGTGGCCGGCCCCGTGCTTCTGTCGATCATTTTCTCCTGGCTCGCAGGAAGGCGGCAGGCCGTCGCGGAGGTGGCCGCCGCCGTCGTCCCCTTTGCGGATACGGCGACGGCCGCCCTCTGGGCCGCCGGACTGGGACTGGCCGTGCTGGTGTTCACGGTGTTGACCGGCAGCGCCCTGCCGCACTGGGCCCGCGGCCTGCTCGGGCCGGGCCCCGAGGAACTGGCAGCCCTGGACGAGGCGCGCGCCCGCGACGACGCGAGGCGGAACGGGCTGGCCCGGGAGTTACACGATTCCGTCGGGCACGCGCTGACCGTCACCACGCTGCAGGCCACCGCCGCCCAGGGCCTGCTTGCACGCGATCCCGCGGCGGCGGCGCGTGCCATGCAGGCCGCCGCCGAGACCGGCCGGGCAGCCCTCGCCGAACTGGATCGCGTCATCGGCATCCTTCGGTCGCCCGTCCCCGAGGAACCCGGTGCCGGCCTTGAGGAACTCCCGCGCGTGCTCGCCCGCTTCGCCGGCCAGGGCCTGGCGGTGGAGCATGATCACGACGGCGAGGGGCTCGCCCGGCTCCCCGGGGACGTCTCGGCCGCCGCGCTCCGGATCCTGCAGGAGGGCCTGACCAACGCCCTGAAATACGGGCACCCGGCGCGGGCCCGGCTCCGGATCAGCGCCGACGCCGGCACTCTGCGCGTCCGGCTCAGCAATCCCGTCCGTGCGCGGGCAGATGATGCCGGCGCGGTTGCCGGTTCCGCGCCGGCACCGGGGGTCGCGGCCCGTAACGCCGCAGCCTCGCCGGGACCTGCCGTTCCAGGCGCTTCCCCTCTTGCCTCCGCCGGGGGCCGCGGCCTCGACGGCATGCGCGAACGCGCCCGGCTGGTCGGCGGGACCGTGCAGGCGGGATTGGCGGACCGCCAGTGGATCCTCGACGTCGCCCTGCCGATCCCCGGCACACCCGGTTCCGGCGGCGCGGCCGGGCGGCGAGGGGTGGATGCCGCCGCCGGGGGTGACCGGCATGAGTGAGCCGATCCGTATCCTGCTCGCCGACGACGAGCCCCTGATCCGCTCCGGCCTCTCCGCCATCCTGTCCCTGGAGCAGGACCTGGCCGTCGTGGGTGAAGCAGGCGACGGGGCCGAAGTCTGGACCCAGGTCCGGCGGCTGGAACCGGACGTCGTCATGATGGACGTCCGGATGCCGCGGATGGACGGCATCGAAGCCACCGCGCGGCTCGTCGCGGACTCGGGACGGCTCAACCGGGTCCCGCGGATCCTGATCCTGACCACCTTCGAGAGCGACGACTATGTCTACGACGCCCTCAAGGCCGGTGCCGACGGTTTCCTCCTCAAGCGTGCCCGCCCCGATGAGCTCATCCGCACCGTGCGGGCCGTGGCGGCGGGCGAGTCCATCGTCTTTCCGGCCAAATTGCGCGAACTCGTGGCCGGGAGGCGATCGCGGGGACTGGCAGCCGCACCGGGCGGACAGGCCGCCGGACCGGACCTCGTGTCGCGGGCGGGGCTCAGCGTCCGCGAGGCCGAAGTCCTGCGACACATGGCCGAGGGACACAGCAACCAGGAAATCGCCGGCCTGCTGTTCCTCGGGGTAGAGACGGTCAAGAGCCACGTCGGCTCCATCCTCGCCAAACTGGGCGTGCGGGACCGGACGCAGGCCGTCATCGCCGCCTACGAGTCCGGGTTCATCCGTCCCGGTCGCTGAATGTGCCCCGGGCTACGCCCGGTCGGCCAGGTCGGTGTGCCCTGATTCGCGTGCGCAGTGTGCACAACAGTAGATCTGACCGCCGGCCTCTACACCGTGGCCCAGGATCCGGCAGCTGCAGTGGGCGCAGGCCGGTGCCATGGCCTGCACGGCACATTCGAAACTGTCGAAGGTCTTGGTCTCCTCGCCCTTCGTGATGGTGAACGTCTTGTCGTAGGTGTTGCCGCAGGTATCGCACGTCGCCATGGCGAGGCTCCCTCTTCGATCGCGGCGGCCACCGGAGCCGCCGGCTGCCGTTGCCGTATCCGGCACGAGCCAACTTACTCGCGCCCGCGGCAAATGCAACGCCCAAATCCGGGCCCGCGGGTAAGGTGAGGTCCGTGGACCTCGTGACCATCGCCGTCGAACTCTACGCCCTGATGCCCGATGAGTTCACGGCGGCGCGGAACGCGAAGGCGAAGGAACTCGGCGCGGCCGGCGAGAAGGAACTGGCCCGGCAGGTCAGGGCGCTGCCCAAGGCGTCCGCGGCGGCGTGGCTGGTCAACATGCTGGTCTCGCGGCGGCGCGAGGAAACGGACCAGGTGCTGGAACTGGGGGCGGCGCTCCGCGAGGCGCAGGAGGAGCTGGATCCGGGGCAGCTGAAGGAGCTCGGCCGGCGGCGTCACCAGCTCCTGGCTGCCATCGTGAAGGAGGGACGTTCGCTCGCCGGGGAACTCGGTCATCCGATCAGCGCGGCCATCGGCGACGAGGCAGAGCAGACGCTCCGGGCGGCGATGGCGGATGCCGATGCGGCCGCCGCCGTGGCCAGCGGCCGGCTTGTCAGGTCGTTGACCGCCAGCGGGCTGGAACCGGTAGAGCTCGACGGCGCCGTGGCCGGACCGCTGCCCTCCGTGCGTTCGGCGCGGACCGGCCGGCCGGCGAAATCCACCAGGCCCAAGGTGGTCGAGGAGCCCGTCCCTGCCGGGAAGCGGCGCGCCGACCGGGCAGAGCGTGCCGAGCAGCGGAAAGCGGAAGAAGCCGCGCGCGCTTCCCAGCAGGCCCGCGCGGAACTGGAGCGGGCCGAGAAGCGGGTGGCCAAGGCCGAGGCGGAGGCGGAGAAGGCGCAGCATCGGCTGCAGGACGTGGCGGCGCGGCGGGAAGAACTGGCCGGGGAGCTGGCGGAGCTCAAGGCGCGGATGCGCGAGCTGGACAAGGAAATCGCCGCCGCGGACCGGGAGGCGGATATCGCCCAGGCTGTCAAGGAGGAAGCCGAGGCCGGCCTGGGCAAGCTCGAGGCCGAGGCTTACCGGGCCCGGAAGCGGCTGGACCAGCTCGGCTGACCTTGCGGGTTGAACGCGCTCGGGGCTACGAGACCGTTTGATCCGGCCCGGCCGTAGCGCGGCTCGGACCGGTCAAACCGGAAAGGCCTGGACCTAGTTCTCGGCGTTCTCCGCCTCTTCACCGTTCTCGGAGTTATCCGAGTTACCGGACTCGTGCGTGTTCTCCGAGGAGCCGGAGCAGTTCGCGCCCAGCTGCCGGACGGCCTCCGCGGGAACCGCGTCGCCGGCCTGGGCGACCTGGTTGAGCGGCCCGGTCACGGACTCGGGCGCGCCCGCCCTCTCGGCGGCAGAGACCAGGCCGGCCAGGAACTGCTGCTCCGACGCGCTGACTGCACCGTCGTCGAGCACGCCGCAGATCTGGTCGGTCACTTCCTGGACGGCAGCGTTGGTGATGTCGTCGACCGCCTGGTTCGCGGCATCGGAGGCGGCATCCCCCACCGCGCTGCAACCGGTGGCAAGGAGGGCAAGGGGCACAAGGATCAGGGCTGAGAAACGGCGCATCGCTGACCACCCTACCGTCAGTGGACCGGAACGCCCGCTTCGGACGGCGCGGCCACCTCCGGCAGCCTGACGAAGAAGCCCGCGACGACGCCCAGGACGGAGATCACGGCGCCGCACAGGAAGGCCGCATGGATGCCACCGGCCAGGGCCTGCTGCTCCCCCGCCCCCGTGGCCGCGAGCGCGGCCGACTGCAGCGTCATCACCGAGATGAACAATGCCGTGCCGGCGGCACCGGCCAGCTGCTGCACCGTGCCGACCACCGCGGAACCGTGCGAGTACAGCTCCGGGCGCAGCGAGGCCAGCGCCGAGGTCAGCAGCGGCGTGAAGGTCAGCCCCAGTCCCACGCTCAGGCACACGTGCGCGGCCAGGACCAGGAACACCGGCGTCGTTTCATTCATCATCGCCAGGCCCCAGAACACCAGGCTCACCAGGACCGTACCGGGCAGCACGAGGATCCGGGCGCCGCGGGCGTCGTAGATCCGTCCCACCACGGGCCCGAGCAGGCCCATGACCAGGCCGCCGGGCAGCAGCAGCGCCCCCGTGGCCAGCGGGTCCAGCCCGAGGACCGACTGCAGGTAGATCGGCAGCACGATGATCATGCCGAACAGCGCCATCATGAGCACGACGACGGTCAGGATCGAGATCGTGAAGGAGCGCGAGGCGAACGTGCGCAGGTCCAGCAGGGCCCGGTCCGTGCGCTGCAGCCGGAGCTGCCGGAGCACGAAGAGCAGCAGCGCCGCTCCGCCGACGACGAGCGGCAGCCATGCCGGCATCGTTCCCCCGCCATGGGCCGCTTCGCCCAGCTGGCTCAGGCCGTAGATCAGTCCGCCGAAGGCGAAGGCCGACACGACCACGGACAGCACGTCGATCGGCTTGTGCTTGGGCTCGGTGACGTTCTGGATGCGCAGCAGGCCCATGGTCAGGGCGGCCAGGGCGATCGGCAGCACCAGCCAGAACATCCAGCGCCAGTCGAGGATGCTGAGGATGAACCCGGAGATGGTCGGGCCGATGGCCGGTGCCACGGAAATAACGATCGAAATGTTGCCCATGACTTTGCCCCGGGACGACGGCGGCACCAGCGTCATCACCGTCGTCATCAGCAGGGGCATCATGATCGCGGTTCCCGTCGCCTGGACCACCCGGCCCGCGAGCAGGACCTCGAAGCCCGGTGCCAGCGCGGACACCAAGGTGCCCAGGCTGAACAGGCTCATCGCCGCGGCAAACACCGGGCGGGTATTGAAGCGCTGGAGCAGGAAGCCCGTCACCGGGATCACCACCGCCATGGTCAGCATGAAGGCGGTCGTCAGCCACTGCGCCGCGCCGGCAGTGATGTCCAGGTCCTCCATCAGGCGCGGCAGCGCCACACCCATGATGGTCTCGTTGAGGATCACCACGAACGCCGACACCAGGAGCAGCGTGATCACCGTGCGGTCGCGCGGGGACAGCTTCTCCCCGACGGCGGAGGATTCAGCGGGCGCCTGGGGCGGCTGCGGCGGTGCCTGCCCGGGTGCAAGGGGCGATTTGTTGTCAGGCACAGTATTTCCTTAAGGAGCGCAAGAAGAAGAAAGAAGAATATGGGGCGGAACCGGAAGCCTGCCTAAGTGATCGGCACATCTCAATCAGTAAGCCCAAGCAAACAGCATAAACGCCGGCCGGCTCCAGGTCTATTCCCCAACCCCGAGGTTTGCGTCCGTCACACTCGTTCCGGCCCGAGGGTTCGTGGGCTTCGCGCGCACGGAAAGCCCCGGCGGCCCGGAAGCCTGGGCGTCACCGGCCACGCCGGCGCCGGATAGGAGGACCGGAGCTGCATCGATTAAGATCGATGGTCGGGTCCCACCTCAGCCAGAGTCCCACCGCAGCCAAGCGGCCGGCAGAAAGTTCTTGATGCGTTCCACTCAGCAAGCCGTCGCCAACTGGCATGCCCAGAAGGAGTTCAAGCTCTCTCCCGCATGGAAGCTGCTGTCGGCCGCCCCCTGGACTGTCGCCTTCTTCCGGTCCGAGTTCACCTCGAACCGGCCGCGGATCGGGATGGAGGAGTTCCACGCATCGCTGGCCGCCTTCATCGCCGAACTGCGCGAGGAGCACCTGAGCCTGAACGAACAGTGGCAGGCGTCGAACTACGCGGACTCGTGGGTCCGCCAGCAGTTCCTGGCCCGCCCCATGATCGACGGCCAGTTCGTCTATGAACCGACGGCGTCCACGCAGCGCGTGCTGAACTTCATCGACGGCCTGACCCGGGAGCGGACCAACCTGAACTCGTCGCGGCTCAATACGCTGCTGACGAGCATCGAGTCGCTCGCCCACGAGACCGATCCCGACGCGGACACCCGGATCCGGCAGCTCGAAGCGGAAATCGAAGAGCGACAGGCCCAGATCCGGGCGCTGAAAGCCGGCGCGGAACCAGACGTGCTCCCGCACGATACGGCGGTGGCGGCCGCACGGAGCATCCTGGACCTCGCCTCCAGCCTGCCGGCCGACTTCAAGCGGATGCGCGACGGCGTCGAACGGATGCTGCACGCGATCCGGCAGGAAATCATGGAATCGAGCGTGGCCAAAGGCGTCGCCGTCGGACAGGTCCTGGAAGGCGACCGGCAGCTGCGCAGCACCGCCGAAGGCGAGACGTTCCGCGGCTTCACCGAATTCCTCAATGATCCGCAGCAGCAGTCGCGGTTCCGTCAGGCCGTTCGCGAAGTACTGGAGCGCGAATTCGTCGAGGAGCTGGCCGCTGACGAGCGCCACACACTTGCGAACCTGGTCCGCGAGCTGCGCCGGCAGGCCTCCGAGGTGCACGCGATCTACGGCCGCCTGTCGGAGAGCCTGCACACCTACGTCCAGAGCGACGAGTTCCGCGAATCGATGCTGCTGCGCCGGGCGATCCGGGCCGCCGAACTCTCGGTGGCGCGCTCCCCCGCGCTGCGCACCCGCACCCCCGTAGCCCGGCTCCACCTCTTCGCCCCGGAGTTCGAGACCCTCGCCGGGATCGGACTCTTCAACCCCGATGACCATGTTCCGCCGCCGAAGCTGGCGGACCCGCCGCAGCTGGGCGAAGCGGACATCCAGCGAACCCCGGCAACCCCGAAGGCGGACTTCGCCGCCATCAAAGCCGCGGTGGCCGAGGCGACGGCGGCCGGACCGGGCGGCCGGGCCACACTCCGGGCGGTGCTGGACCGGCTGCCCGCGGGCCACCGGCACATCAACACCGTCCGCGGGCTGGTGCTCACCGCGCGCAATACCGGGCAGGACGTTTCCGGCGACCGCTTCGAAGAGGTCGAGTTCACCGAGCTTGGCGGCGCCAGCCGCAAGGCCTACCTGCCGCTCATCACGTTCACGAAGGAATCCGCATGACCGCCGCTGACCTCCCTTCCGACGTCGAGAACGGCTACCGCGCCGAGCGGCAGCTTTTCGACGGCGATACCGGCACCTTTGCCCTGGCGCTGCGGCAGGCGATCGTGCGGTTGCTGCGGGGGCCGTATATCGACGGCGTGGCCGAGCCTCGGCTGTGGAGCACCATCCTCGACAATCGCAGCGCCATCGCCGACTACTTCTGCGAGATCTTTCTGATCCTGAGCCTCGACCCGGAACGCAAGATTGCCATGCTCGCCCCGGCGGAGGTGGACGCAGTGCATACGACCGCCATCCAGCCGCGCAAGCCGCTGCGCCGCGAGGAGACCCTCCTGGCGCTGCGGCTGCGCCTGCTGCTGGACCGGCACGCCGGTTCCGGGACGGACGCCACGATCTCACGTGCCGGAGCGCGCGAGATCCTCGAGGAACACCGGCAGCCCGGCTCGGCCGACGACAAGCGGCTGGAGGAACTCACCGACGCCTCGATCCACCGGCTCCTGTCCCTGCGGCTGCTCCTGCCGACGGAGCTGGAGGGCGTCTACCGGGTCAGCAGCGCGCTGGCCATGGCGCTGCCGTTCGACCACATCGACGAAATCCCGCCCTATCTGGAGGCCCTGGCCCGGAGCGCCGGGACCCTGCCCGCCGACGGGGATGGCGGCCCCGACGAATCCGGCGAATCCGACGACGACGCCGGCGGCACGGCGGACGGGAGCGACCTGATGGAGACCGGCCCGATGGCTGTGGCCGAAGAAGAGGATGACGACCTGTGAGCATCGCGCAGACGCTGCCGTTGGGCGAAGAGATCAATCCGGGCCAGTACAGGCTGAGCAGCATCCAGGTGATCAACTGGGGCACGTTCCACGGGCGGCACTCGATGTACGTCGACCGGGCCGGCACCCTGCTGACCGGCCATCCCGGCGTGGGCAAGTCCACCCTGTTCGACGGCATCCAGCACATCTTCTATGCGGCGCCGCGACTGAACGAGTCCGCGAACGAGGCCAGCAACCGGCAGGACCGGCGCACCACGTACAGCTACATGCGCGGGCGCAAGGCCAAGACCAACGCCGGGGTCACCTACCAGCGCCCGGGCGCCACATGGTCGGCCATCGCCCTGGTGTACGACGACGGCCTGGGTCGCCAGGTGAGCATCGCGGCACTCTTCGACCTGCCGGCCAACGGTCTCGAGGGCCAGGTTGGCAAGCACTACGTCATCCACAACCGGCCGCTCGACACGGCCGCCCTGGAGAACCACGGCGGGCGCCGCTTCTCCCCCACCTCCCTCCAGGCGGCGCTGCCGGGCTGCGAAGCCTTCGACGTCCACAAGGCATTCGCCGAGCGGTTCCGCCGCCGGCTCGGCATCGACAATGACAAGGCCTTCAGCCTGCTCCGCACGCTGCAGAACGGCAAGGGTCTGGACAAGGGTGTGAACAAGTTCTTCCGCTACGAGGTGCTGGACATCCCCTCGACCCTCGCCGCTGCCGCGGGCGCCGCGGAAGACTTCAGCCATCTGCGCGGGATCTACCGCCAGCTGGAAGACGCCCGCGGCCAGCGCGACGCCCTGGCCAAGGTACCGGAGCAGCACCGCCGGTACCGGGAACTGGCCGGGCTGCTCGGGCGCAACACCGAGCTGGCCACCGTCCAGCTGCCGCGGCTGCGGCAGCAGCAGGCCGCGGCGGTGCTGGCGGCCGGGACGAAGCGGCTGGAGGACCAGCGCGCGGAAACGGCGGCGCAGATCGAGGCCGAGGCCGCCGCGAAGGAGAGCCTGGAGGAACGGGTCCTCTCGCTCGAGGAGCGCCATGCCAGCCACGGCGGCCGCGCCATCGAGTCACTGGAGCGGGACATCCGCGCCGCCGGCGTGGAGCTGGAGCAGCGCGAACGGGTCGAATCGCAGGTCCGGCGCGAGATGGACGACGCCGGGCTGGGGCTCGAGTGGTCCGCGGCGGGTCTGGCTGCGGCCCGGGAAGAGGCCGCGCGGACCGTCGATTCGCTCGCCGAGGAGGCCCAGGCCGCGCGGACGCTGGAATACGAAGCAGTCGCCGCGAGCATCAATGCCAAGGACCGCGAGAAGAAGCTGCGGGCGGAGATCGCCTCCTACCAGCGGCGCGGGAGCAATATCGACGGCGCCAGCGCGGCGGCCCGCCGGCAGATCAGCGCCGCGACCGGTATCGCCGCCGAGGACATGCCGTTTGCCGGCGAGCTCGTGGACATCGGGCCGGAACACCTGGCCTGGCGTCCCGCGGCGGAGAAGGCGCTGCGTTCCCTGGCCACCACGCTGCTGGTCCGCGGCGAACACCTCCGCGCCGTCACCCGCGCCATCGACGGACTGCAGGCGCACGGCAAGCTGCGCTGGATCAACATCGCCTCGGAGCCGCGCCCGGCCACCGCCGGCCCGGCGGACCTGGTCACCAAGCTGGAATTCAAGAACTCCGACGCCGGTGCCTGGCTGCGGGGCAAGATCACCGCGGACTACGCTTTCACCTGCGTCGAATCCGACGAGGGCCTGCATAACGAGGACAAGGCCATCAGCCTGGCGGGTACCCTCAAACTCGGCCGCAGCGCCTTCGAGCGCGACACCCGGACCGTCAACCCCGGCGACTATCTGCTCGGCTTCAACAACACGGAGAAGATCGCCCAGCTCCAGGCGCAGGCCGAGGCCATCCGGCAGGAGCAGGAGGACGCCGCGGAGCTCGCCGACGAACGCAGCAAGGCCAAGGACGCACTCTCCGGCCGGCTGGAGGCCCTGCAGCGCGTGGCCGCGGACCGGCGGGAGTTTGCCGCCGTCGATGCCTCTCCGCTGCGCACCGCGCTGGAGGCGCTGCAGGACCGGCTGCGCGAAACCGTGGACAGCAGCGCCACCCTCGCCGGCATCCATGCGGAACTCAAGGCGGCCAAGGCCGAGCTGGAGGCCTGCGTCGGCCGGCTGGCGGTGCAGCGCAATGAGCTCCAGGGCCTGGACAAGCGGTTGGAGCAGTCCCGCACCGCTTGGAAACAGACCGATGCCCAGGCGGCGGCCAACGTCCCGGCTGAGTGGGCTGCCGAGGCCCTGGCCGCCTACGTCCCGGTGCCGGCAGACCAGCAGTCGCCATCCGACGGAGCCTCGGCTGATTCGTCCGGGCCTGCCGCTTCCTCCGGGCTGGACGCGCTCGAAGCCCGGTTCCACGCGGCGCACCTGAGGCTGAACGAGGAAGCCGCCGCGCTCCGCGAGGAACTGCACCGCACCGAAACCGCGCTGACGGACACCTTCAAGTTCTTCGCCCGCGACTTCGGCGAGCACTTGAACGCATCCTTCGGCACCGGCGTCGAAAGCGCCGCGCAGTACGAGGCGCTCTACGAAAGCATCATCGACGAAGGCCTGCCGCAGCGCGAGGACGAGTTCCGCGAGTACTTCAACAACCGCTCGTACGAGCGCTTCTCCGACCTGCTGCAGCTGCTGGAGGAGGAACGCCGTGCCATCGAAGAGCGGATCCTGCCCCTAAACCAGATCCTCGCCGACGTGCCCTTCGACCACGGCAGCCGGCTCAAAATCGAAGTCAGGACCACCATTCCGGAGGAGGCACGGACCTTCCGCACCCAGCTGAAGGAGGCGCTCGGCAACGCCTACGTGAAGCAGACCCCGGAGCAGATGTCGGCCAGCTACCGGGCGCTGGAGCGCATCGTCGAGGCGCTGAACGATCCGGCGCGGCAGCACTGGCGGGACACCGTCCTCGACGTCCGCCAGCATGTGACCATCAGCTGCAACGAACACCGGCCGAACGGCGAGATCGAGACCGGCCTGGAGCCGGGCACGCTCTCCGGCGGCGAAGGCCAGCGCTTCACCTCGTTCATCATGGGCGCCGCGCTGGCCTACCAGCTCGGCATCGCCAGCCAGGGCTACAGCAGCTACGGCACGGTCATGATCGACGAGGCCTTCATCCAGGCCAACTCCGAATATGCCGGGGCCGGCATCAATGCGCTGCAGGAATTCGGCTTCCAGCTGCTGCTGGCCGCTCCCGAAGACAAGGTGGACCTCTCGCGGCATCTCGGCTCGATTACCGACATCATCAAGCACCCGGACGCCAATGTGTCCGGCTTCGTGGTCTCCGGCAAATCGCCGGCGACGGCCACCGAGATCGTGCTGCGCTGATGGGAAGGGCGGGTGCTGCCGGCCGAAGCCCGCTCAGGGTCAGGCCGCCAGCGCCAGCCCCGCCGCGCAGGCCACCGCGGTCAGCAGGATTGTCCCCAGTGCGTTGGCGAGCGCGGATCCCCAACGCGCCCGCTGGACCAGCCGGACCGTATCCACGCTGGCGGTGCTGAAAGTCGTGTAGCCGCCGAGGAACCCCGTCCCGAGGATCAGCTGCAGTTCCGGCGCCGCCTGGTGCGAAAGCACGGCGCCGGTCAGCAGTCCCAGCAGGAAGGAACCCGTGGCGTTCACCAGCAGGGTCCCCAGCGGAAAGGCGGCACGCTCCACCCACTGGTGGACGAGGCCATCGACCAGGAAGCGGGTGCCGGCGCCGGCGCCGCCGGCAAGGGCCATCAGCAGCAGCGTCATGCGCCGCGGCCGCCCCAGCGCGACGCCGCGGCCACTCCGGCCAGGCTCGCGAGGAAGCCGCCCACCAGGGTGAGGAGCCAATAGCCGGCAGCCAAGCCTGGCCCGGATGCGGCCAGCAGCTGGTTGCCCTCCAGCGCCAGCGTGCTGTAGGTGGTAAAAGCCCCGATGAACCCCGTTGCCGCCACCAATCGCAAGGCCCGGCGGCCGCCGTCGTCCGGGGCCCGAAGCAGCAGGAACTCCAGCAACAGTCCAAGCGCAAACGCCCCGCCGAGGTTCACCGCCAGTGTGCCCAGCGGCCAGCCACCCGCCGGCGGAAGCAGCCGTGAAACGACGAACCGTGCCAGCGTTCCAAGCGCACCGCCGGCCACCACGAGCAGGATCGCGCCGGGCTGCAGGTGCAGGGGCCGCTGGTCTGGACCGTCGGTCGGGGTGTGCATGCGCCTCCTGAAAATTTTTCCTTGACCCATTGAACCCGATGCCTCACGCTTACGTCTAAGGAGTATCCGGCGCGTTCTCCTCGTGCCGGGCATTGCCAGAGGGGGGATTCCAATGCCTGCCGTCCAAGACGACCATCTGAGCGCACAATTCACGATTTATTGGGATGGAGTAGTTGCCGGTTCACTGCGCTACCGGCTCGAAGGAAATGAAATCTGGTTCCTGCGGACCACGATCGACCGTGGCTTCAGGAACCGGAATCTCGAAACCGTGTTGGTGATGAACGCCCTCGACAGCGCCCACCGCCGGCACCTTGCGGTCCGCCCGTTCGATCGCACGGTGCGCAAGACCATGGTGGAACATCCTGAGTACCACCACCTGCTGGCCCGGCGCCAGGCCGTGCCCGCCCGTTCCCTGGCCACTCGATAGGCGTCCGGGGACCTGCCGGCGCCGCGGGCCGGGACCAACGACGGCGGCGCGCCCATCGCGGGAGGTCCGGCTGCCGCGCTGCCCCACATGTGCGGCGCGGCAGGAGCCTGCCTGTCAGTGGCGGTGGCTAAGGTGTTGGCATGGATCCGAATCTGCCCCCGGACGTGCATCGGCTGCCCCGCCGTCACAGCGGCCGTGACTTAGCCCCCGGGCACGCCCTGCCGGACGGCCCGGCAGTCCGGGATGCGGTGGAAGTAGCCGCGCTGTTCTGCGAGGCGCTCTTGGACCGCCGCCATTACCGGGCCACGCTGGAGAGCCTGGTGGTGCCCGGGTCGCTGGCTGGCTGGGGCGACTTCAGCGCGGCGGCCCGGATCATGGAGGCCATTCCCGAGCCCGAATACCTGGCAAACGGCACGCAGCCCGACCGGGGCGCGGTCGAGGTGGCCGTGCGGTCCACCCTGCCTGCGGGCACGCACGCAACGGTGGAAATGGTCTGGCAGGAAAGGATCGGAGCCTGGCTCGTGGCCGGGATGGCTAGCGCGCCGGCGTGACGTCGGCGGGCCCGGTCCCCGTGCCGTGGGCGAGGAACAGGCCGACGGCGATGCCGAGCAGTCCGATCGACGCGACCGGCACGAGGGAGGCATACAGGCCGAGCAGGATGGCCACGGCCCCCAGGAAGGCCAGCAGCCACCCGGCGAGCAGCCGGTTTCGATGGGATGCTGCGGGCGCGGCCAGGAACTCGTGGAGTTCCGGGGCCTCCGTCCTGAGCTGCTGCTCCAGCAGCCGAAGCTGTTCGCGTTCGTAGTCAGAAAGCGGCATCGCCGTCTCCGACTCCTGTGAAGTCGGGACGCACGCGTCCTTGCGCTGAAAGTTCCATGGTTTCTCCCGTGAGGGCCTGCTGCCACCGTTGTGGCCTGCAACAGATTACGAGATCTCCCGCCGCCCTGCGAGGCAAGACGCGCCGGGAAAATGCCGGGGCGGCGGCCCGGATCTCCGGGCCGCCGAAGCCGCTCCGTTCGTGCGGCTCTCCTGCACCGTTCCGCGGCCGTCCTACACCGCGAGCTGGCGCAGGACGAACTGCAGGATGCCGCCGTGGCGGTAGTAGTCGGCCTCGCCCGGCGTGTCGATCCGGACATCGGCGTCGAACTGCTTCTGTGACCCGTCCGCGGCCGTCGCGGTGACCCGCACGGTCCGGGGCGTGGCGCCGTCGTTGAGCGCCGTGACGCCTTCGATCGCGAAGGTCTCGGTGCCGGTCAGGCCCAGGGACTCCGCGCTCTCCCCCGCCGGGAACTGGAGCGGCAGCACGCCCATGCCGATCAGGTTTGACCGGTGGATGCGCTCGAAGCTCTCGGCGATCACGGCCTTCACCCCCAGCAGCGCGGTGCCCTTGGCCGCCCAGTCACGGGACGAGCCGGAGCCGTACTCCTTGCCCGCCAGGACCACCAGCGGAATGCCGGCGGCCTGGTAGTTCATCGCCGCGTCGTAGACCGTGGACTGCGGGCCGCCTTCCTGGCTGAAGTCGCGGGTGAAGCCGCCCTCCACGCCGTCCAGCAGCTGGTTTTTAATGCGGATGTTCGCAAACGTGCCGCGGATCATCACCTCATGGTTGCCGCGGCGGGAACCATAGGAGTTGAAATCCTTGCGCTCCACGCCGTGCTCCAGCAGATACTTGCCGGCCGGGGTGTCCGACTTGAACGAGCCCGCCGGGCTGATGTGGTCCGTCGTGACCGAGTCCCCCAGCTTCAGCAGGACGCGGGCCCCGCTAACGTCCGTTACCGGCTCCGGGCGGGCCTGCATGCCCTCGAAGTACGGGGGCTTGCGGACGTACGTGGACTGCGGGTCCCAGGCGAACGTGTCCCCGGACGGCGTCGGCAGCGACTGCCAGCGCTGGTCGCCGTCGAAAATGGTCTCATAGCTCGAGGTGAACATTTCCTTGTCGATCGACGAGTCGATGATGCGCTGGACCTCGATCGGATCCGGCCAGATATCCCTGAGGAAGACGTCGTTGCCGTCCGGATCCTGGCCCAGCGGATCGTCCTCGAAGTCGAAATCCATGGAACCGGCCAAGGCGTACGCCACCACCAGCGGCGGCGAGGCCAGGTAGTTCATCTTCACGTCCGGGTTGATCCGGCCCTCGAAGTTGCGGTTGCCGGACAGCACGGCCGAGACGGCGAGGTCGTTGTCGCCGATGGCCTGCGAGATCTCCTCCTCCAGCGGCCCGGAGTTGCCGATGCAGGTCGTGCAGCCGTAGCCCACCAGGTAGAAGCCGAGCTTCTCCAGGTACGGGGTCAGGCCGGAGCGCTCGTAGTAGTCCGTGACGACCTTGGAGCCGGGGGCGACCGAGGTCTTGACCCACGGCTTGGACGCCAGGCCCTTGTCGACGGCGTTGCGCGCCAGCACCGCGGCGGCCAGCATGACCGACGGGTTGGACGTATTCGTGCAGGAGGTGATCGAGGCGATCGTCACGGCGCCGTGGTCCAACCAGAAGTTCCGTCCGTCCGGCATCGTCAGCTCCACCGGGTGGGTGGCGCGGCCGGAGTCCGGATCCGTTTTCTTCACGGTCAGGTGCGAAGGGTTCTTGACCTTGCTGCCGGCGTCCGTGTAGGTCGGCGGGTCGGAGGCCGGGAAGGTCTCCTCGACGGCCTCGTCCACGCTCGGCCCCTCGGCTTCCACCTCCTTGTGCACGTAGTTCTCGAGGTCCCGGTGGAACTGCATCTTGGCGTTGGTGAGCTCGACCCGGTCCTGCGGGCGCTTGGGCCCGGCGATGGACGGAACCACGGTGGAGAGGTCCAGTTCGAGGTACTCCGAGTACCTGACCTCCTTGGAGGGATCGTGCCAGAGCCCCTGCTCCTTCGTGTAGGCCTCGACCAGCGCCACGTCCTGCTCAGAGCGGCCGGTGAGCCGCAGGTACTCCAGCGTCACCTCGTCGATCGGGAAGATCGCGGCCGTGGAACCGAACTCGGGGCTCATGTTGCCGATCGTGGCGCGGTTGGCCAACGGCACCGCAGCGACGCCGTCGCCGTAGAACTCCACGAACTTGCCGACGACGCCGTGCTCGCGCAGCATCTCGGTAATAGTGAGCACCACATCGGTCGCCGTCGCCCCGGCGGGAATCTCGCCGGTGAGCTTGAAACCAACCACCCGGGGAATCAGCATCGACACCGGCTGGCCCAGCATCGCGGCCTCGGCCTCGATGCCGCCGACGCCCCAGCCCAGCACGCCGAGCCCGTTGACCATGGTGGTGTGCGAATCCGTGCCGACGCAGGTGTCCGGGTAGGCCTGCAGCGTCCCGTCCACCTCGCGGGTCATGACGGTGCGTGCCAGGTACTCCAGGTTCACCTGGTGCACGATGCCCATGCCCGGCGGCACCACCTTGAAATCGTCAAACGCGGTCTGGCCCCAGCGCAGGAACTGGTACCGCTCGCCGTTGCGCTGGTATTCGATCTCGATGTTCCGCTCGAGGGCCTGGGCGTTGCCGAAGACGTCGATCTGGACGGAGTGGTCGATCACCAGTTCCGCCGGCGCCAGCGGGTTGACGCGCTTCGGGTCCCCGCCTAGGTCCACGACGGCCTCCCGCATGGTGGCCAGGTCGACCACGCACGGGACACCGGTGAAGTCCTGCATGATCACGCGCGCCGGGGTGAACTGTATTTCGGTGGCAGGCTCGGCGTCCGGATCCCACTGCGCCAGCGCGTTGACGTGGTCCGCCGTGATGTTCTGGCCGTCCTCCGTGCGCAGCAGGTTCTCCAGCAGCACTTTAAGGCTATAGGGAAGGCGCTCGGCGCCGTCCACCGCGTTGAGCCGGAAGATCTGGTAGCCGGTTCCGGCCACATCCAGCGTGCCCTGTGAACCGAATGAATTGACTGAAGCCATGGTGGGGTCCCTTCGAAGACCGATGGGTGGGGCTAGGACTAGGCTATTTCGCTTGCTTGTCGTTTGTACATGGACGGTTGTGTATGGACGGCGGTCAGGCCAGGTGCATGCCTCCGGTGACGCCGATCACCTCGCCGGAGACGTAGCGCGCGTCGTTCGAGGCGAGGTAGACGAAGGCCCCGGCGACCTCGGCCGGCTGGCCGGCACGACCCAGCGGCGTCGCGTCGCCGAAGCTCTCCAGCTTTTCCGGTGACGTGGTGGCCGGCTGCAGCGGCGTCCAGATCGGTCCCGGCGCCACGGCGTTGACACGGATGCCCTTCGGGCCCAGCAGTTCGGCCAGGCTGAAGGTCAGGTTGTTCAGCGCGGCCTTCGTGGCGGCGTAATCCATGAGGCCAGTGGAGGGGTGGTAGCCCTGGATCGAGGTCGTGTTGATGATGGCCGAGCCGGCCGACAGGTGCGGCAGCGCGGCCTGGATCATCCAGAAGGTGCCGAAGACGTTGGTCTCGAAGGTCCGCCGCAGCTGCCCGGCGGTGATGTCGGCGATCCCGTTGGGCTGCTCCAGGTGGTAGCCGGCGTTGTTGACCAGGATGTCGAGCCCGCCCAGCTCTTCGACCACCTCGGCGACGGCCTTGGCAGCGTAATCCTCCTCCCGCACGTCCCCGGGGACCGCCAAGGCCTTGCGGCCCTCCGCGAGGACCAGTTCCAGGCAGTCCTGCCCGTCCTCTTCCTCCTCCTTCAGGTAGGAGATTGCGACGTCGGCGCCCTCCCTGGCGAAGGCGAGCGCGACGGCGCGGCCGATGCCGGAGTCTCCCCCGGTGATCAGTGCCTTCCTGCCCTCGAGCCGGTTGTTGCCGCGATAGCTGTCCTCGCCATGGTCCGGGCGCGGCTGCATCTCCTCGGTGAAACCCGGATACTCCTGGGTCTCGGTGGAAATGTCGACCTTCGGCTCACGGGGATTCTCCCCGTCCAGCGTCCCGTGCGGCTCCTCGCTCATGCTGTCCTCCTCGTCAGGTGGTGCAGACGGGTCCGCGGTTCGCCTGCGCGGGCCCGTTCCTCACGCTATAAGCGCCCCGGCACCGCGGCAAGGCACCTGCCCAAGCCGGGCTCCGCCGTCGTTGTTCTGCGCCCTTGCCCCAGGTGTTGACCGGCTTTGTATGGTGGGTGCATGGCAGAACAACGTCCCCTTGGATTCTGGCTCCGGCTGGTCGACGGCCTGATCAACGAGCAGTTCGACACCATGGTCGAGGAACACGGCGTCACCCGGCGCCAGTGGCAGATCCTCAACGTGCTGGCGGAACAGCCCTCGACCGCGGCCGAACTGAACGACGCGCTGAAGCCGTTCTTCAGCCAGACCGCGGATGAGTCGTCCGCCGAGCACCTGGATGAGCTGCTGGAGAGCGGCTGGGTCTCCAACGCGGACGACCGCTTCTCCCTGACCGACCTGGGCCGCAGCAGCCTCGCGTCGCTGGGCGAGGTAGTGGACCGGAACCGCCAGCGGATCACCGAGGGCGTGTCCGCGGACGAGTACGACGCGGCCCTCGACGTGCTGCAGCGGATGGCGCGCAACCTGGGCTGGGACGGCTGACCGCCGCAGGGTAGTCAACCCCGTGGCGGCTCGCTAGGCTGGCGGATAGGCACTGTGCACGGTTCCGACGACCTACGTCAAAGGATGTCCGATGGGCTTTGACCAATACCACGAGCCGGCCGGGGAGCTCTCGGCCGAGACCCGCACCTTCGCCCGCATGTGCGCGAACCTGACGGAGGAAGCCGAGGCGATCGGCTGGTACGAGCAGCGGATCTCGCTGGAACCCGATCCTGCCGCCCGCGCCATCATGGAGGACTCCATGGGCGAGGAGTTCAAGCACTTCAGCATGGACCTGGAGTTCCTGCTGCGGCGCAAACCGAAATGGCGCGAGACCGCCCGCGGAGTGCTGTTCCGCGACGGGGACATCGTGGAACACGGCGAGGCCGCGGAGGCCGCCGCGAGCGGTTCCGCCGCAGAGCCGGCGGCTTCCGATCCCTCGCTCGGCATCGGGAGCCTGAAGGGGCAACAGTCATGGCGATGAACCATCTCCTGCGCGAGCACGCGCCGATTTCCGACGGCGGGTGGCGGCTGCTCGACGAAGAGGCCCGGCAGCGTCTCACCGTCGCGCTGGGCGCCCGGAAGCTGGTGGACTTCAAGGGTCCGCTCGGCTGGGAATACTCTGCCACCAACCTCGGCCGGACCGAGGACGTGGACGGCTCTCCCGCTGACGGCGTCTCGGCACTGCGCCGGCGGATCCTGCCTCTGGTCGAGGTGCGGGCCGACTTTGCGGTCTCGCGCCACGAGCTGCTCAACCACGACCGGGGTGCCGCGGATGTCGACCTGACTGATCTGGACGAGGCAGCCCTTCGGATCGCCAGCGCCGAGAATGTGGCAGTGTTCCACGGCTGGCCGGGCGCCGGCATCACCGGCGTCACTGAGGCCACGCCGCTGTCCCCCGTGCCGCGGGTGGAGGACTTCAACGACTACCCCAAGCGGATCGCCAAGGCCGTGGCGGTGCTGCTCAAGGCGGGCATCGGCGGCCCGTTCGGGCTGGCGCTCGGGCCCGGCCACTACACCGCCGTCGTCGAAACCGCCGAACGCGGCGGCTACCTGCTGGCTGAGCACCTCCGGCGGATCCTCGACGGTCCGATCGTGTGGGCGCCGGGTGTCCGAGGTGCCGTGGTGATGAGCATGCGCGGCGGAGACTTCCTGTTCGAGTCCGGCCAGGACCTGTCGCTGGGCTACGACCATCACGACGCGGAGAACGTGTACCTCTATATCGAGGAGTCGTTCTCCTTCCGGGTGGCGACGCCGGAGGCTGGCATCCACTTGACCAGCAGCGGCTGAGGCACCGGGAGGATGGCGGAATCCGGCCCCGGGCACCAAAAAACCCCGCGCTGGCGGGCGCGGGGTTTGATGTTGCTGTACGCGGGCTGCTTAGCCTTCGCAGTCGCGGCAGTACAGTTCGCCGTTCTTTTCGCGCGCCACCTGGCTGCGGTGGCGGACCAGGAAGCAGGAAGAACAGGTGAACTCGTCCTCGCGCGGGGGGACGACCTGGACTACCAGTTCCTCGCCGGAGAGATCGGCACCGGGGAGGTCGATGCCTTCAGCGGTGTCCGAATCTTCAACATCGATGATTGCGGTCTTGGCGCCGCCCCCACGCTGGGACTGCAGCGCTTCCAGGGACTCGTTACTCTGGTCTTCGTCCTTGTTGCGGGGTGCGTCGTAGTCGGTTGCCATGCGGGTTTAGAACTCCTGAAGCTGTTGTCGTATTGACGAGGTGTCGGCCCATTTTAGCGTCTCGCACTGATTAATCAACATCTATTTTCCTCGTCGCGATGATAACGAGTGGCGGGGGCCAGTAATTCCCGCTGGCGAGGCGGATTTTCGCCGGATGGATCCGCGGCCGAAGCGGCCGGCCGGCGGGGTCAGGCGGGGAAGCCCGCCACCGCCGCAACGGCCATTCCGGCGTGCACCCAGCAGGCGGTGATCACGGCTGCAAAACCGGCGAGCCACAGGGCCGACGGGACACCCGTGCGGCGGGCGAGAATGTGGGCGTCCGAATTGGCCAACTGGTGGCGCCTGCGGGTGTGCACACCGAGCAGGTTCAGCCAGTCCCGGACGGATCCCACGAGCAGCCCGATCCCGAGGGCCAGGGTCAGGTGGCCCAGCAAAGCCGCCGGCGCGAACCAGACCAGGAGGCTGGATGCGAGGGCCAGCCCGACGGCGATCACCGCGCCCTGGGCGTTGCGGATAAACAGCAGCGTGGCCAGGAGCAGCAGCGCACTTACGGAAAGCGCGAGGGAGGACCAGCCGCTGAAGGCAGCCAAAACCAGGATGCAGCCGACGACCGCCGGCACGGGATAGCCCCAGAACCCGGTCCAGGCAGCGCCGGCGCGGCCGGACCCGCGGCTCATCATGGCGCCTGACTGATCGAACCTGAGATGGATCCCCTTGACGAGGCGCCCGGTGGTCAACGCGGCGAAGGCGTGGCCAAGCTCGTGGACCATGGTGACGAAGAGCCCGAAGTACCGCCAGCTGGCCCGCGGAACGGACACCGCCAGCGCAACCGCGAGGATCAGGCCAAGCTCCAGCAGTGTCGGCTCCAACCCCGCGTCCCGGTGGAAGCCGGCGAGGATCCTGCTCCACCATCCGGCGCCGATTCCGTGCAGGTCGTTCAGATCCATCATTCCCTTTTGTCCAGAGCCGAAGCTGTTCCGCTGCGGACTGTAGCAGGCCTAGCTGTACGACCGCCCCATGCCCGGTGTCCGGCTTCCATGCGCGTGACAGGCACCACAAGGAGCAAAACTTGACAGTTCAACCTATGGCTGACAGTCTTTTATTGAAGCGTCAACAATTGATGCTTGTAGCTCGTTCCAGACGGCCGCTCCAATGACCAAACGAAACGGTGAAAACATCATGAAGAACCCCGCTTTGAACACGACCGCCCGCACCGTCCTGCGCGTTGTCCTCGGCTTCCTCTTTGCAGCCCACGGCTTCCAGAAGTTCAACGAATGGACCATCGCCGGCACCCAGGCGGCATTCGGCCAGATGGGCATCCCGGCCGCTGAGATCGCCGCCCCGCTCGTCGCAGTGCTGGAAGTCGCGGGCGGCATCGCCCTGATCCTTGGCCTCCTCACCCGTCCGGCGGCCGTCCTGCTGATGCTCAACATGCTCGGCGCCATGTTCCTCGTCCACGTCAGCGCCGGAGTCTTCGCCGCCAACGGCGGCTACGAACTGGTGCTGCTGCTGGCCGCCGCCTCGCTGGCCATCGCCCTGGTCGGCCCGGGCCGCATTTCCGTTGACCATGCCCTGTTCGGCCGCAAGGACAACAAGCTCAGCGTCCTCGCGTAACCAGCACCGAGGCCGCTTCCTTCGGGAAATGCGCCCGCAGCCCCAGGCCCTCCCGCCGCCCCTCCGGACGGCGGGAGGGCCTGGGGCTGCGGGCGTTTTTTGACGCCTCCTTCGGAGTGCCCTCGTCAAGATACAACCCGATGCGGCACTTCGACGGGCGGCGTCATGCGGCGCGGTCCCACACGAGGCCGTCGTCCGTCATCCGCGCCCCTTCGGAAGGACGATGCCCGGACCGCTTTCCACCGGGCATCAGGTGGACGACTTCCACGCCGTGCCGCAGGACCAGGACGTCGGAAATGAGCCGGCGGTGGCAGCGCCACCACACCGTTTCGCTGCACATGATCGCGGCGGCTTGGCCCGCGGCCAGTTCCAGGAGCCGGCCGAGTCCTGCCTCGAACGGCGGGGTCCGGGTATAGGCCGCGTACGCGCGGAACGCCTCGACGTTCCACCAGGTGTCGGGGGCCGGTTCCCCCGCAGGAATACGCCGGCGTCCGCCCAGGCCTTCTTCCCAGCGGTAGCCGATGCCGGCACGCGGCAGCCACTCGCCGAGGGCCTCCCTGCCCATCTCAGGATGCTTCCTGCTCCCGGGAAAACGGCGGACATCCACCAGGACCTCGACCCCGGCGGCGGCCAGCGTTCCGGCCAGGTCGTCCGGGCTGCTGGTCCCGTGGCCGAGGGTGAAGATCCGAGTCGCCGAGGAGGATGCCATCTGCCCAGTCTCGGCGCCGGCGTCGGACGGTGTCCAGCGGCGGCGCCCGGACCCGACGCTGGGCGCCGAGGCAGCGCCCGGCTCCGGGCCCCTAGGGGAAGTTGGACTCTCCCAGGTATGGAGCCAGCCGCTCCTTGTGGTCTGCGGTCACCCGAAGCAGCCGGCCGGTGCCTTCGTTGAAGAACGCCAGCATCGTCTCCGCCTTCACGCACTCCTCGAGGGTCACGGGATCCTTGACCACGTATGCAATGGTCAGGCTCGCTGCTTTCAACGCGCTGATCCACACCTCGACGTGTGCCGGAATATTCCGGTAATTGAGCGGCCGGACGTACCTGACGCGGTGCTCCACCACCAGGGCCTGCGTGCCTGCGGGCAGGTCGGAGAAGACCGGCAGGTCCACCTCCAGCCCCTCGCCACCGGTGCCGGCCGGTGGACCGAAGGCGTGGATGCGCGCTTCCTCGAGGATGCGCAGGATCTCCACGTTGTTGATGTGCCCGTAGGCATCCATGTCTCCCCAGCGCATCGGCACGCTGCAGCTCAGCCGCAGGCCTGCCGCCGGACCGCCGGGATTGCGGTTCACAGCCGTTGTATCAGTCATCGGTAACTATTTTGCCGCCGCTGGACCTCCAGCAGGAACTTCATGCCGGCCTCGGAGAGTTCCTGGCTCAGCCACGGCCTGTTCGAGGGCAGGTAGATATTCAGGTGTCCGAAGGTGTCCGCCATCTGGCGGGCGAGGTCCCGGCCCGCCGGCAGCCCGATGGGCCGCTGGTCGGGCCCGTGGAAGCCCTCCGCGGCCATGATCTCCACCAGGATCTCGCCGCGCACGGACACCGGGGGCAGCTGGTTCTCCACCAGCCACTGGGTGAACAGCCGATGCAGGAAGTCCTCGCCGAGGCTGCCCGGCTTGGCCACCCGCGACGCGAGATAGTGCCAGAGCCCCTCGTCGTCGTCGCAATGCTCACGGCCCGCCGGCGTGCGGAGCAGCCGGCCCTTGTACTTGCGCAGCAGTCCCCAGTCCTGCACCTGCCGGCGCAGCCCGAGGACCTCACGCGTGTTGACCTCCCGGTTCCCCTTGCCGTAGACGCGCCCGGCCAGTCCCAGCGCGACGACCGCTTCCTGCACCACGGCGGGGCGGAGGTAGCCGTCCTTGGTCAATTCCAGCCCGTCCGGCCCCACGCGTTGCAGCAGCCATTTGACCGGCCGGACCACCTCGGCGACTTCCTCGGGCGTCGGCGGCGCGTCGGACCAGCGCAGCCCCAGCCGGGTGAGCCTGCGGTTGACCTGCTCGCGGTCGAAGTGCGCCGGATCGAAGGACAGTTCCCCCGCGACCCCGTAGAGCCACTCCTGCACGGCCTGGTGTTCCGGGTGTGCGGGGTCCTGGGCAGCGGCGCAGAGCCGGGCATAGCCATCCATCCCGCCCGAGTCTTCCACCGGCCCCCGGTTGGCGCCCGCCAGGCAGACCAGTTCCCCCGCGGGCACGACGGCGTGTCCGGCCACCTCGATCTCGTGTATCCAGCAGTCGCCGAAGTCATACTCGTACACCAGCCGCGTATTCCTGGCGGAGAAGATGTCTTCCAGTGTGAAGCCCTCGGCGGACTCCATGCCGAGTTCCAAGGCGGTATCCTCATCCCCGGCGAAGATCCGCTCGCGGCCGCCGGGACCGCGGGTCCGGAACAGGTGGAGGTGCCGGTCTTCCCAATCGAACGCGAGCTGGATGACGCGGTGCATTTCGGGCAGTGTCAGCGCGGCCGGAACGCGAACGTCGCGCCAGATCGGCTTGTCCGTCCCGGTCAGGACGATGTGCAGATCGAGGGCTTTCACGGCGGCTCGCATGAACGACATTCTGCCAGTCGGCGGCGCCGTTCGGCAGACCTACTTTGCGAACTCGAGTGCCCGCCGGTAGATCGCCGCCAGATCCGCGGGGCCGCCGGCTTCCAGCTGCGAGGCCCAGGTATCCAGCGAGGCGCGCACGACGACCGAGGCGATGTCGATGGCCAGCCGCAGTTCGAGCGGATCCGTCCGCTCCGGCCCGAGCCTGGCCGCCAGAGCCTGCTGCACCTCCTCGGTGCGCTCGAGGTTTTGCCGCACCATGGCCGCGCGCAGCGCCGGCTCTTTCCGGATCAGCCGGCTGACCTGCAGCATCCGCTGGGCCGCCGGCGAATCGTTGTCCAGATAGGGGCGGACCATCAGCCCGTACAGCCCGTTGACCTCCCGACGCAGATCGCTGCCCGGGTCCACGGCAGGGAGCCCGTCGGCGAGGGCCGCATTGAACTCCTGGTGCACCGGCAGGGCCGCTTCCTCCTTGCTGGCGAAGTAGCGGAAGAAGGTCCGCGGAGATACTCCCGCGGCCGAGGCAATATCGTCCACGGTCGTCGCCGCGACTGAGCCCTGAGCGAACAATTCAAGCGCCGCGTCCGTGATTTCGGCCCTGGTCTGCTGCCGCCTGCGCTCCCGCAGGCCCTGCCCGGCCGGCTTGATCGCGCGTAATTCCGCGGTCCTTGCGCTCATGGGCCCCTTCCGATTCCTCCTGCCGGCGCCGGGAACGTCCGGAAAGCCGTGAGGTTCCACGATATCGCACGTTTGCGCCCTCCCTGTCAATATGGCAGTATCTGCCACAATGGCATGAGAGGACAAAATGAAACTTAAAGTGGGCGAAAACCTTGTCTACCCGCCGCACGGCGCCGTCACTGTCACGGGACTGACCAACCGGACGTTCAAAGAGACCGAGACCACCTATGTGCAGTTCCGAGTCCACCACGACGGCCTGACCATCGAGGTCCCCGCCGACAAGGCCAAGGATCTTGGCGTCCGGCCGGCCATCGGCAAGAAGGGCGTGCAGAAGGTCGTTGGCATCCTGCGCCAGCCGGCCTCGATGGAGAAGGAAATCTGGTCCCGCCGCTTCAAGGCGAACCAGGAGAAGATCACCACCGGCGATGTCTATAAGGTGTCCGAAGTCGTCCGCGACCTCACCCGGCGGCTGCAGGCAGGGCTGGCACCGGCCGGCGAGAAGCGGCAGCTGGACCAGGCCCGCCGCATCCTGGTGTCCGAGCTGGCCCTGTCCGAGCAGACGGACGCCGAGGGCGCCGGCGCCATCATCGACGACATCCTGCTTCCCGAGGACGTACAGCAGGAAGGTACGACGGCGAAGCGCGCCAAGGCGAGCTGACCACCTCGGCGGAACCGGCCGGGTCAGTCCGGGGCGATAATCCCCAGCTCGCGCAGCTGGGCGGTAATGCCGGCCCCGTCCGGGGCGTAAATCCACGGAATGCCGGGCGTGGCGTTGCCGGGTTTGGCCTGCGAGCGGCCGCCGGCGAGCACGGCCTCACTGGCCGAAAGCTGGCGGATAGCGATGGCCGCCACGTGGTCGGGATAGCGCTGGGCGAAGCCGGCGTAGATGGCCTCGTCGTGCTGGCCGTCATCGCCGATCAGCAGCCACTTCACCTGCGGGAACTCCTCGGCCAGGCGCATCAGCTGCGTGGTCTTGTGTTCCATCCCGCTGCGGAACCATCGGTCTTTCGTCGGCCCCCAGTCCGTCAGCAGCAGCGCCCCGTCCGGGTACATGTTCCGGGTGAGGAAGCGCGTGAGAGTCTGCGCCACGTTCCAGGCGCCGGTCGACAGGTAGAGCACCGGACTGCCGGGGTGCTGGCGGGTGACGCGTTCGAGCATCACGGCCATCCCCGGGGTCGCGTTGCGCGCGTGCTCATCCAGTACGAAGGTGTTCCAGGCGGCGAGCATCGGCCGCGGGAGCGCGGTGACCATGACGGTGTCGTCGACGTCGGATACTACGCCGAACTTCTTCTCGGACGGGACGATGTACACCGGTGTTTCCACCGGCGTCGACCCTTCGCAGCTGAGGCGGACAGTGTTCCACCCCTCCGGCAGGTCCACCGGAACGTGCGCGTCGATGACCCCGCCGCGGTCAGCGGTGACTTCGTGCTGCTCGCCGTCCACCTGGATGCTGACCTTGGCGCTGGCCACGGGCGGGCTGATGAAATTGCGCCACCCGCGGATGCCGTCGGCGATGAGCTTGGAAGACACCCGGCCGTTCTCGAATGCCTCGGGCTTGGCCATCACGACCCGTCCGAGGACGCGGACCCAGCCGGCGGACCCGTAGCCGGTGAAAGGCAGCACGGTCGCCAGGTCACCGCGCTCGCGCGCACGGCGTTCACGCCAGATCTGCCACCGGTCCTCGATGCGCATACCGATGTGCGCGGCCTTGTCCTGGATCTCGGCCTTGTGTTCCGTCCGCGATGACATACCGACAGTTTGCCACGCCGGGGCCGCCGCCGCGCAAACGGAAGCCCTTCCGGGTAGCCGTGGCCACCCCCCAGGTGGCCCCCGGCTACCCGGGAAGCGGCCCTACTGCCGGATATTGATGCAGGCCAGCCGATCGCCGGCGGTCCCCGCCTTGCCTGGCTCGGTCGCCGTAGGCATGGCGTGGATGACCACGGACTGGCCCTCGCCGTCGCGCAGCTTCCAGCCGACCTCGCTTTCGGCCTCACCTTCGCCCTTGCCGTCCGTGGTGAAGTCCAGCCAGATCTCGTTCTGCGGATTGGCATACTCAGGATCGGTCGACGGCTTCTGGGGATCCGCCTTGTCCTGGTAGTGCGGGCCGGCGTCGTCGGGGTTCTCGCCGCAGGCTGCGACGTGCACGTGCGAGCCGAAGGCGGTGTCCGGCTCCAACCCCTCGACCTTCAGCTTGACCTTGGTGCCGCCGTCTTCGTTTTCGACTTCCACCTCGGCCTCGGCCCCCACTGGTACGCGCTGTGGATCGTAGGTTATGGCGGCGGCACCGGCCGAGTACTCCTCGAACTTGGCCGACACTTCCTGGCCTTCCGCACCCCCGGAGGCGCTCGGCGAGCCGCTCTGTGCTGCTGCCCCGGATGTGGCGGCGGAGGCGGTCGGGACCGCGGTTTGCGGGGAGGGGTTGTCGGGCAGTTCCTGGTCCGGCTCTGCGGGCCCGCAGGCGGCCAGGACCATCGCCAGCGCCGCGGCACCGAGCAGCGGGATTCCGTATTTGCGCTCCATCATCGGCTCCTGAATCGGGGGTGGCTTACGGTTCGAAGCCTAGTGATCCGGCCGCGCCCCCGACAGGGGTTGTGGGTTTTCCGGCAGCCAAAAGCCGGCATCCGCCATCGTGGTTGGCCACGCCCGCGGGTTACGGCGTGCCGGCTGCCGGCTGGCAGCGCACACGGAAAATGCCCCGCATTCGTGCGGGGCACATCCTCATGCTGACGGCTGCCTTCGGTGCGGAAGGTCAGTCCGTCTCGGGGACCGCCTCCTTGCTGGGCCCGTCCTCGTGCCCGAGGGGCTCGTCCAGTTCCGCACTGTCCTGGGCCGATGGTCCGGTGGATCCGGGCTCCGGGACCGGCCGGTCCCCCTGTTCCATCTGATCCTGCGTTCGCATTGTCCGCCTCCTGCAGGCTGGCGCCTCTGACTTCCCCCGGCCAGCCTGCCTGCCCAACTGCCGGTACTTCCACATTAACAGCGTGGCGTTCCGTTGGTAAGCCCCGGGGAACAACAGCAAACCGCCCTGCAGCGTGCGGCTGCAAGGCGGTTCCGGCAGTACGGTCGAAGGCAGGTCAGGCGGCCGCGACGGCCGCTTCGCTGCGGACAGCTGCGAAGCCTTTGGTCCAGGGGACCAGCTGGTCGACCATCGGGGCCAGCGTGCCGGCATTCTGCTCGGTCGGCTTGAAGTCGGAGAAGTTCTCGAAATCGGTGAACAGGCTGAACATGACCTGGTTCCGGACCACGGCAACCTGCAGTTCGGCCAGGATGTTGCGCAGGTGCTCCGCGGAGCGGACGCCGCCCATCGAACCGTAAGACACGATGCCCGCGGCCTTGTTATTGAACTCGGCATTCAGGAAGGACAGCGCGTTGGTCAGGGCCGGCCCCACCGTGTGGTTGTACTCGTTGGCGACGAAAATGAAGCCGTCGAACGCGGCGACCTTCGCGGACCAGGCGATGGTGTGCTCGTTCTGGTAGCTCTGGTAGGCGGCGGGAGCCGGCTCGTCCAGCAGCGGCAGGTTGAAGTCGTTAATGTCGACGAGTTCGAACACGGCGTCGCTGCGGTCGGCCAGCTCGGCGATCACCCAGTCGGCCACGGAATTGTTGACGCGCCCGGGCCGGGTGCTTCCGGTAACGACGGCGATGCGCGGCAAAGGCTGTTCAGTTACCTGCTCGGGGACTGCGGTGACGGGAGCAGCAGCATGCCTGCCGGCAGGAGATTCGGCTGGGACGGGCGTGCCCTCGGTGCGCGCCTTGGACGAAAAGAGCTTCTTGAACCAGGACATCTCTACCCTCACAGTTGGTTGACGTTTCAATCATTGTTGCAGAAGCTAATTGACACGTCAACAACACGCGCGCGTTGCCGGCTGCTAGGCGGAGGACTGCCCCTCCGCTATGGCCCGCAGGCGCTCCAGGCTGGTCATGATGTCCTTGTGCATGGTCCGGCGGCGGTCCTTGTCGGCCCCGAAGCCGCTGACGATGATCCAGCCAACGCGGGTGATCGGGCGGATCACGAGGTAGGACTCCGTGACCCGGGTGCCTCCGGCTTCCGGCTCGAACCGGTACCGCCATTGCACCGTGCCGCAGAACGGCTCGGTCCGGGCGAAGGAGAACTCCCGGCCGCGTTCGGCCGCCGTGACAATGGGAGTGTTGTGCCAAGAGAATTTTCCGCTGGTGTTCGTCGCCCTGAACCTGGCGCCGGCGACCGGCCCCTGTGCGCCGCCCACCCACTTGGCTTCGCTGACCTCGGGACTGTATTCGGGCGTCCTGGTAACGTCCGCGACCAGATCATAGACAGCCTCCGGCGGCGCGTCGATGTGGATGCTTAGTTCGTCCTGATCCAGCGTCTGCATGCCGCCCTCAGTCTTCCGGCCGGACCGTGCCTGGCCTGACGTAGTCGAAGAGCACCGCGGTGCTGGTGCCGGCCACCTCGGGCCGGACGCTGAGGTTGCTGGCCACCAGCTCCCTCAGCGCCGCCGAGTCCGGAACGGCAACATGGATGAGGAAGTCCCGGTCTCCCGTCACGAAGAAGATACCTTCAACTGCCGGCAGCTCGGCCAGGTACTCCTCGAAGCGCGTCAGGTTGGCGCGGGCGTGGGCCTGCAGCCGTATCGAAATCAGCGCCTGCAGTCCGCGCCCGACGGCGGCGGGGTCCACATCCGCGTGGTAGCCGCGAATGATGCCACGCTCCTGCAGCGACCTGATCCTCGCATGGCAGGTGGAGGCGGCAATGCCGGCAGCGGCCGCGATGGCATTGTTCGGCAGCTTCGCGTCATCCTGCAGAAGGCGCAGGATCAGCCGGTCCGTGTCATCCAATTCGGCACCCCGAAGGTTCTTCGGTCCCGCGGAAGAGTTTCGCAGGCTTTCCGAAATATTCATACCCTACCGTCCTCCTTCGCGAATGATCTTCGATTCTATTGAGTCACGCCTTCCAGATATTCACAATGAAGCTAGAGTACGTGTCGTAGGTCACGACCAAGGAGAGTGTATGTATTCGCGCGCCCGCAAGCCGCAGACCGCCGTCGTCGTTGGGGCCGGAATGGTGGGCCTGTCCACCGCGTGGCACCTGCAGGAACACGGAATCGAGGTGACGGTCGTGGACCGGTCCGGCGTCGCGGCCGGCGCCTCATGGGGCAATGCCGGATGGCTGACGCCCGGCATGGCCATGCCGCTGGCGGACCCGACGCTGTGGTCCTACGCACCCAAGGCACTGCTGGACGTCACCGCCCCGCTGCATATCCCGGCGCGGCTGGATGTCAGGCTATGGATGTTCCTGGCGCGGTTCGGGCTGCATGCCACGTCCAGGGCGTGGAAGCGCACGATGGATGCGCTGACGCCCATCGACCGGATGGCGCTCGATGCGTTCGACGAGCTGACCTCGAACGGCGTTGACTCTTGGACCCGCAGCGGGCCGTTCATCGTTGGCTTCGAGAACGAGCAGGAGAGCAAGCCGTTCATCCACGAGATCCAGCAGGTGGAGCGGGCCGGGCAAAGCGTTCCGCTGCGGCCGCTTGAGAGCCCGCGGCTGAAGGTGCCGCAGCTTTCCGCCGGGGTCAGCACCGTCCTCGAGATGGAGGGCCAGCGCTTCATCGAACCAGGGCCGTTTGTCGACGCCCTTGCGGACGCCGTGCGGGCGCGCGGCGCGTCCATCATTTCCGGCGCCGAGGTGCGCGGGCTGCGGCATGGCCCGGGCGGGATCGCGGTGGACAGCTACGGGCACGATCCGCTGTCCGCCGACGTCGTGGTCCTGGCCACCGGCGCGTGGCTGCCGAAGCTGGCCAAGCCGCTCGGCGTTCGGACGCAGATCCAGGCAGGACGCGGGTACTCCTTTAGCGTCGCCACCGAGGAGCCGGCCGAGTTCCCGATCTACTTCCCGGCCCGCCGCGTCGCCTGCACCCCGTACCAGGGGCGGCTGCGGATCGCCGGGACCATGGAGTTCCGCGGACCGGACGAGCCGCTGCAGACGGGCAGGATCGAGGCGATCCTCGCCGCCGTGCGGCCGCTCTTCACCGGCATGGACCTGGACCAGCTCGAGGACCTTTGGGTCGGTCCTCGCCCGGTGACTCCTGACGGGCTGCCGGTCATCGGCGCCACCCGCTCCCCCGGCGTCTTCGTTGCCGGCGGCCACGGCATGTGGGGCATCGTGCTCGGTCCGGCCACTGGCAAACTGCTCGCGGGCCAGATCGTCAACGGCGCCGTCCCCGAGGAACTCAAGCCCTTCGATCCGCTGCGTTAGCGGTCCGCTGCGGGGGTTCCGGCCGCCCGCGAGGCGGCCGGAACACCCGGCGATGACAGCCGCCCGCGGCGGGTCTAGCATGGACTTCACGCAGGAAGGTGGCGGTCATGGAAGCGCTGACAATACCCGGCCTGGAGCCTCGGATCATGGAGGGCCTCCGCATCCTGGCGGAGTCCCACGGGCGCACGCTGGAGGCCGAGGCGCGGGCCATTTTGTGTCAGGCCGCCCGCGGGCTGACGGAAGCCGACGAGTTCCTGGCCTCGATGGTCGGCGAGCCCGGGCTGGAGCACCCCAAACATACTGCGCCCTAGGTCCCGGCCCAAGGCGGCGTAGGGAATGGTCTCCGTGCTGACACGCTGAGCCGGCTTCAGAGCGGCTGCTGCACCTCAAACACACTGTCCCACAACGCTGCGTCGCACTCCGGCGGGACGGGGACACCCGCATAGCCGCCGCCGAACTCGACCTCCGTGTCGAAGGCGAATCGCTTACCGGACAGCCCGACGACGGCCTTGCCGTCCTCGGCCAAATACGTTCCGGCGGGCCAGCGCAAGAGCGTCGGCTTCGACTTTGGATCGTATGGGGATCGTATCCCGACGCAGCCATCGGCCAGCTTGCTGAGGACTCCGACGCCGCTGAGAGCCAGCATCGCGTCGTCTCCATTTCGCCAGTTCGTCACAACGAGATGCGCCGCCGACGCTGGGACGGGTGCCTGTGAAATCGATGGAGGTGCCGACACGCCGGTCGGCACCCGTGCACAGGCGGCCAGGCCGAGGCACAGCAGCAACGCCGCCGTGCCCGCGGTTGTGCCGGTAATGCGGCGTCCTCTAGCCGGTGCGGGCCACCCGATGACCGAAGACGGGAACATACCTCATTATCCGCCGTCGTTGTTAAAGCGCGCTGCCTGCGCACCGCGAGGGTGCACAGGCAGCGCAGCGGGTCCGCATGGGTCCGCGTTGGAGAGTCAGCCGCCGAAGGCCGGGGCGATCGCCTTGACCAGTTGCTGGATGCCGAGGACGCCGAACAGCAGCGCGCACACGCCCAGTGCGATGTTGGTGTGCAGCCGGTTGGCCCATTCCTTCGGGATGCGCTTGCCGTTGAGCAGGCCCAGCAGGGTCAGGGCCAGGAACGGCATGAACAGCGAGCCGAGCACGCCGTACGCCAGGATCAGCGCGATCGGCTTGCCGAGGGCAAACAGAATCATCGGCGGGAACGTCAGCCAGAGCACGTAGAACTTGAAGTACTTGCCGCCCACACGCGTGTCCGGGTGGCCCGATTCCTTCTTGCGCATGTGGCCCCAGAAGTCCGCGAACATGAGGGACACGCCGTTCCACACGCCGATGATGGAGGAGAACGATGCGGCCCAGAAGCCGACCAGGAAGCCGGTGCCGATGACTTCGCCGTAGCGGGCATTCAGGACCTCGGCCAGATCCAGCAGGCCTTCGTCTCCGCCGCTGATCGAGACCCCCGCGGAGCGGACTACCTCGGCGCCGACAACCAGCATGGCCAGGACGAAGATGCCGGTCATAATGTAGGCGACCGAGTTGTCGATCCGCATGACGCGCATCCACTTGGGGGTGTACCAGCCCTTTTCGCGCAGCCAGTAGCCGTAGGCCGCCAGCGTGATGGTGCCGCCGACGCCGCCGGCGAGGGCCAGGGTGGACAGCAGGCCGCCCTTCTCCGGGATGGACGGAACCAGGCCCTTCAGCATCTCGGGAATGTTGGGCAGCGCGATGACCGCCAGTCCGACGACGGTAACGAACATGATGCCGACCAGTGCGGCGGTGATCTTCTCGAACGTGGCGTACTTGCCGAACCACACCATGACGAAGCCGGCCAGGCCCATCAGGATGGCCCAGGCCCACAACGGCAGCACCGGGAACAGCGCGGCCAGCGGCAGGGCCGCCGAGGACATGGCCGTACCGCCGTAGACGAAGCCCCAGATGAGGATGTACGGGCCGAAGTACCAGGTGGTCCAGCGGCCCAGCGAGCGCCAGCCCTCGAAGATCGTCTTGCCCGTGGCGAGGGTGTAGCGGCCGGCGCCCTCGACCAGGACGATCTTCAGGATGACGCCGACAATCACGGCCCAGAACAGCTGGTAGCCGAACTGGGATCCGGCCACGAGCGTGGCCACCATGTCCGCAGCACCGACGCCGGTGGCCGCGACCACGAGGCCCGGGCCGATAATTTTCCATTTCGCGGGTGCGCCGCCGTCGTTGTCGACACGATCGGCGTGGCTCACCGTCCCCGCGGGGATGTGTTCAGAGGACATTTGTGGGGAATTCCTTACGTATCAGAGTGCGGGAGCCGCTGCCTGCCGTGTCCCGGCCGTCACAGGGCCCCGTGTATTCTCCCACAGGTTCCGACCGGTCAGTCAGTAATTCGCCTGCCGAGCCGCAATGGCGGCGTAATTTATCACCGCATGGCCTCTCTGTGAAGTGCCAAACGAAACCCGGTCATTGCCCGCGCCTACTTTCTAAAATTACGACACGAAAGTTTGACGTTAAGGATTACCTAAGTAAGGCTTGCCTTTGTTTTGTCCGGCCTACAAGGAGTCCCCATGACCCTCTCGCCCCACCTCGACGAACTGGAGCTCGGCTCCGCCGTCGAATTTCCCCCGGAACCGCATGCACAGCTGCTCAATCCGCGGAACACGGAGCGGTACACCGCCGACATGCTGCAAGCCGTCAACGCGGTGGCGGCCAGGATCGCGGCGACGGACAGGCCGTTCACGGGAACCTCGCCGGCGCGGCTGCGTCCCGCCGTCAACGCGATCAACCTGGACCGGCCCCTGTCCGACACGGCCGCGGCCCTGGAGGAACTCGAGACCGTCTATCTGCGCGACGCCGTCTACTTCCACGACACCAAGTACGCAGCCCATCTGAACTGCCCGGTGGTGATCCCGGCGCTGGCGGCCGAGGCGGTGCTGTCCGCGGTCAATTCCTCGCTGGACACCTGGGACCAAAGCGCCGGCGCCACGCTCATCGAGCGGCGGCTGGTCGACTGGACGGCGGAACGGCTGGGCTTCGGCCCCGGGGCCGACGGCGTCTTCACCAGCGGCGGCACGCAGTCCAACCTGCAGGCGCTGCTCCTGGCCCGCAACCACGCGGTCGAGCAGCTACACGGGCCCACCGGCCCCCGGCGTCTGCCCCATGCCCTGGCGCCGCTGCGGATCTTCGCGTCCCGCGCCAGCCACTTCAGCATCGCCAAGTCCGCCGCGCTGCTGGGGCTGGGGTACGACGCCGTCATCTCCGTCGAGTGCGACCGTCACCGGAGGATGGACCCGGACGCGCTGCGCACGGCCCTCGCGGAGAGCCAGGTCCGCGGTGAGTATCCCATGGCGGTCGTGGCCACCGCGGGCACCACCGACTTCGGCAGTATCGACCCGCTGGGACCGGTGGCGCGGCTGTCGCGCGAGGCCGGGAGCTGGCTGCACGTGGACGCAGCGTACGGCGGCGGCCTGCTGGCATCGCTTCGCTACCGGCACCTGCTGGACGGGATTGCGTCGGCGGACTCGGTCACCGTGGACTTCCACAAGACGTTTTTCCAGCCGGTCAGTTCCAGCGCCGTGTTGGTCCGCGACGGCTCGATGCTGCGCCACGTCGCCTACCATGCCGACTACCTGAATCCGGCGAGCGCGGCCCGAGAGCAGATTCCCAACCAGGTGGACAAGAGCCTGCAGACCACCCGGCGCTTCGACGCACTCAAACTGTGGCTGACGCTGCGCACGATGGGGGCGGATGCCATTGGCTCGCTTCTCGACGCCGCGATCGACCTGACCTTCCGGACCGCACGGCTATTGGAAGCGGACCCGGATTTCGAACTCGCCGCTCCCCCGCAGCTGAGCACCATCGTCTTCCGCTACCGCCCGGCGGGCGTAGGCGAGGACTGCACGGACGACCTCAACCGCCATATCCGGCGCGCGCTCTTTGCCTCCGGCGATGCGGTCGTCGCGGGCACCGTCGTGGACGGCCGGCATTTCCTGAAGCTCACGCTCCTCAATGCCGAGACAACCTTGGCCGACCTGGCCGGGATCCTGGGCCTCATCAGCCGGACCGGCGACGCCTGGCTGCGCGGAGGCGAAGCATGAGCGACCACATCCATGACTTCCTCGCCATCGGCGCCGGCCCGTTCAACCTGGGGCTGGCAGCCCTGGCCGAACCCATCGCGGAGCTCGACGGCCTCGTCCTCGAATCCCGCCCGGGGTTCGACTGGCATCCCGGCATGATGCTGGAGGGCTCGCACCTGCAGGTTCCGTTCATGGCAGACCTGGTCACTATGGCGGATCCGACGTCGCCCTACTCCTTCCTGAACTACCTGAAGCAGGCGGACCGGCTCTACCGCTTCTACATCCGCGAGGACTTCTACCCGCTCCGTGCCGAGTTCAACGCCTACTGCCAGTGGGTCGCCGGGCGGCTGCCGAACGTACTGTTCGGAGAACACGTCACCGGCATCGACTACAGCGGCGGCCTCTACCGCGTGCGGTCCCGGAACCGCCGCGGGGAAACCGTGCGCAGTGCCCGCCGGCTCGTGCTCGGAACCGGCACCGTGCCCTACGTGCCTCGCGCCTGCCGGGAAATCCTCGGGGCCGGCGGGGCCGCCTTGCACAACTCCACCTACCTGGCGCGGAAGGCAGAGCTGCAGGCCCGTCCCAGCATCACGATCGTGGGCAGCGGCCAGAGCGCCGCGGAGATCTACTACGAACTGCTCCAGGACATCGATGCCTGCGGCTACGAGCTGAACTGGGTCACCCGCTCCGGCCGCTACTTCCCGCTGGAATACACCAAGCTGACCCTCGAGCTCACTTCGCCCGAATACGTGGACTACTTCCACGCCCTCCCCGGCGGGACCCGGCAGCGGCTCAATGCCGAGCAGAAGAACCTCTACAAGGGGATCGACGGGACTCTGGTCAACGCGATCTACGACCTGCTCTACGCGAAGAGCCTCGCCGGAGCGGTCCGCACCCGGCTGCTGCCCGGCTCCGCCGTGACCGGCGCTTCCTATGACCGGGCCTCCGGCCTCCACCGGCTGGAACTGCACCACGGCGAACAGGACCGCCGGCACCAGCTGGACAGCGCCGCCGTCGTCCTCGCCACCGGTTACCAGTACCGCGAACCGGACTTCCTCGCCGGCATCGGAGACCGCATCCGCCGCGGCCCGGACCGCCGGTTCGACGTCACGCGCGACTACAGCATCGGCATCCAGCCGGCCGAAATCTTCGTGCAAAACGCCGAGCTGCACACGCACGGCTTCGTGACTCCGGACCTGGGGATGGCCGCGTACCGCAATTCCTGCATCATCCGAGACATGCTCGGCTGGGAGTACTACCCGGTGGAGCGGCGGATCGCCTTCCAGGAATTCGGTGCGCCGCTGCCGGGGCCGGCGCCGGAGCCAGTGCCGGTTCCGGTTCCCGCGGGCGCGGAGGCCGTCCGATGAGCGCGCTGCCGGAATTCCGCTTCGTCCCCGCGGACCCCGAGGCCCACGCCGTCCTGCTGCACGGATGGGTCACGCGCGGCTATGCGCGTTTCTGGGGCATGCTCGAAGCCTCCCCAGGGGACGTCCGGGCCGAACTCGCCAGCATCGCCGCCAATCCGCACCATGAGGCTTGGCTGGGGTACGACGGCAGTGTTCCCGCCTTCCTGATGGAGCGGTACGAGCCGCAGCACTCGCCCCTGGCCGGGCTCTATCCGGCTGCGGAGGGCGATATAGGGATGCATCTGCTGGTGGGACCGCCGGACGCCCCCAGGGCGGGGTACACCACGGCGGTCTTCCGCAGCGTGCTCGAATTCCTCTTCTCCTCCCCCGCTGTCCGCCGGATCGTGGTCGAGCCGGATGTCCGCAACACCAAAATCCTGGACCTGAACCGGCGCCTCGGCTTCCGTCCGCAGCGCCGAATCCGGCTGCCGGACAAGGAGGCCTTGCTCAGCTTCTGCAGCCGCGAGGACTTCGCCGCAGCCACCCTCTCCCTTTCTGACCCGATGTCAACCCGAACTTCCATCCGACAGTCCGAAGGAGCCACCCTATGACCGCCGCAGCACTCCCCCGCGCCGCAGCCGCCGGTACCGCAGCACCCGAGCGCTCGTCCACCGTGGAACCCGCACATCTGCAGCCCGATGCCTGGGCCGCTGCCAACCGCCGGCTGGTCCGCAAGGCGATCGCCGAGTTCTCGCACGAGCGCCTTCTGCAGCCCGAGCCCCTGGGCGGCGGTGCCTACCGCCTCGCCTCGGACGATGGTGCCTCTGTCTACCACTTCGCGGCCGATCGGCTGGCGCTGGACCATTGGAGCATCCCCGCCGCCAGCATCCACCGGGTGCGCCAGGGCAGGGAACTCGCGCCGGATGCGCTGGACTTCATCCTGGAGTTCCGGCGCACTCTGGGCATCGGCGAGGAGATGCTGCCGGTGTACCTCGAGGAGATCAGCAGCACGCTGGCCGGGCACGCCTACAAGCTCAGGGCGCAGGACCCCGGCGCACCCCGGCTCGCCGCCGGGTCCAGCGCGGGCCAGGACCCGGCGTCGGACTTCCAGGAGATCGAACGAAGCATGTCGGAGGGACACCCGTGCTTTGTAGCCAACAATGGCCGGCTGGGCTTCGGACTCGCCGACTACCTGGCCTACGCGCCGGAAGCAGGCCAGCCGGTGCGGCTGGTCTGGATCGCCGTCCATCGCGGCAACGCAGCCTTCAGCGCGCTGCCCGGGCTGGGCATCCGCGAACACCTGGCCGCCGAGTTGGGCAGCGGCACGCTGGCCGCCTTCGAAGCGGACCTTGCAGCCCGCGGGCTGCTGCCGGAGGACTACCTGATGATGCCGGTGCATCCGTGGCAGTGGGAAAACAAGCTCACGGTAACCTTCGCGGCGGAGATCGCCCAGTCCCGGATCGTCCTGCTCGGCGAGACGGCGGACAGCTACCAGGCCCAGCAGTCGATCCGCACGTTCTTCAACCGGACCGCGCCGCACAAGGGCTACGTGAAGACGGCGCTGTCCGTGCTCAACATGGGGTTCATGCGGGGACTCTCGGCGGAGTACATGGCCGCGACGCCGGCGATCAACCAGTGGCTTCACGAACTGGTCTCTGCCGATCCGACGCTGCGGCGGCACGGCTTCGGCGTGCTCCGCGAAACTGCGGCGATCGGCTACCGGAACCGGTACTACGACGAGGGCGCGCCGACCGGTTCGGGCCACCGCAAGATGCTGGCCGCACTGTGGCGGGAGAGTCCGCTGCCGCAGCTCAAGCCGGGGCAGCAACTGGCCACGATGGCTTCCCTGCTGCACGTCGACAGCTCGGGGCGCCCGCTCGTGTCGGAATACATCCGGCGGTCCGGGCTGCCCGCCGCCGAATGGCTGCGGAGCTACCTGGAGGCCTACTTGGTGCCGCTGCTGCACTGCTTCTACCGGTACCAGCTGGTCGGTGTGCCGCACGGCGAGAACATCATCCTGGTGCTTGAAGACGGGGTTCCGGTGCGGGCGCTCCTGAAGGACATCGGCGAAGAAGTGGTGCTCATGGCGGACACCGTACGGCTGCCGGACGAGGCCGCGCGGATCCGGGTCGAGGTGCCGGAGGAGGACAAGCTGCTGTCCATCTTCACCGACGTCTTCGACTGCTTCTTCCGCTTCCTCGCCGCCATTCTGGATGGCGACGGGCAACTGGGCGAGGCCGAGTTCTGGCGCACCGTGGCAGGAACCGTGACGGCCTACCAGGCGGAGCACGAGGACCTGCACCCGGCCTTCACCAAGTACGACCTCTTCGCCCCGCAGTTCGCGCTGTCGTGCCTGAACCGGCTGCAGCTGCGCAACAACCAGCAGATGCTGGACCTAGCCGATCCTTCCGGAAGCCTTCAGTTCGCCGGGACCCTGGCCAACCCGCTGGCCGGGTTCCGGCCCTGAACCTGTCAGTCGCTGGGCGTGGTATCCGTGGTCAGGCCCCGGTCGTCCGAGGTCTGCCGGTCCTTCTCTTCTGAGGGGCCGGCGGCCTCGTCCGGCTCCGCAGAGCCCCCATCCGCGCCTGCGGTATCCGGGGCCGCTTCCGGTGTCTCCTCCGGTTCGAAGGTGGAGTCGGCACCGCCTGCGCCCACACCGACACCGTTCTTGGTATTGGGGATGGTGCCTTCGGGTCCGGCCTTGTCGTCGGGGCGGGACTGGGAACCGGTGTCTTCGCTCATGGCCGTCTCCTTATGTCGGTTGCGTCGTTATATCGGTTGCGTCGTGTCGGCTGGTGCTGAATACGGCCCGGGGGCCGTAGACTCCACGCTAACAGCGGAACCACACGTTGGTCAGCAGGCTTACCTGATCCCGTGGACAGAAGGGAAACGTGCCATGGCAGACCGAACCCCCACCAATCGACCCGGCAACCGTGAGGGCGGGAGCGCGAGCCGCACCGCGATGATCTGGATCTTCACGATCGCGGCCCTGCTCCTGCTCGTCCTCCTGATCGTCTTCATCCTGCAGAACCAGGATGCCGTCCTGGTCCGCTACTTCGGGCTGGAGGGGCAGCTGCCCCTGGGTGTCGCCCTGCTTATCGCCGCCGTCGCCGGCGGGCTGCTGGTCGCGGCGTCCGGTGTCGCCAGGGTCACGGCGCTGCGGATCAAGGCGCGCCGGGAGGCCAAGCGGCGGGCCGGCCGCCCGGCCTCCGCCGGGGTCCACGGGGAGGCGGCCGAAGCACCGGCGCCGGAACCGCGGCGCCTTGACGCGGGAGCCGGCGATGCGGGCTCAGCCGGGGCCCCCGCGGAGCCGCCGGCCGGACGGCGAAACCGCTTCCCGGAAGGGTAGGCAAGCGGCGGCCTAAGGCAACGAGCCGCGGCTACCCGCTGGAGGACGTCTCCGTGGTCAGGCCCCGGTCGTCCGGAGTCTCGCGGTCGAGTTCCTCCGCAGGCCCCGGTGTCACCCCGGGATCCGGAAAGGTGATGTCCTCGGGACGGGCCAGCGGGTCGTCGGCGGACGCGACCTCGGCCTCGCCGAGTTCGGGCGCCTCTTGCTCAAATGCCACCGGCTCCGGCCCCGGGTAGGCAGCCTCGGCCGGCTTGCCTCCGCCCTCCGGCTCGGCGTCCTGCGCCTGCCCTGTCTCCTGCTCCCGGTCCTGCCCGGACCTCCGCTCCTGCGCCTGCTCGCCCTGGTCCCGCCCATTCGGCGTCGACCGTTCCCCTGCTGCTTCCGGTTCCTCGCTCATCGTGCGCTCCTCACCTTGGCACTGCATCGCGCACGGCCGTCGGCCGCGCACAGCCCACGCTAATCCGCCGGACGCTGCCGGTAAAGGGAGCACGGGCACCGCCTACCGCGGGTGGTCAGTAGGCTAGAGGGATGAAGCGTCCGACCATCCTCGCAATCATTCTGGCCGGAGGTGCCGGCAGCAGGCTCGGCGTGCTGACGGACCGGCGGTCCAAACCGGCGATGTCCTTCGGCGGCCACTACCGGCTCATCGATATCCCGCTCTCCAACCTCAAGCACAGCCACATTCCCGATGTATGGATAGTCGAGCAGTACCTTCCGTACTCGCTCAACGACCACATCTCGAACGGCCGGCCCTGGGACCTGGACCGCACCAGCGGCGGATTGCGAATCCTGCCGCCGTACGAGGGCGCAGAGGGCGAAGGCTTCGCTGAGGGGAACGCCGACGCGCTGCACCGGCAGGCCGGCCTGATCCGTGAATTCGATCCGGACCTGGTGCTGGTGCTGAGCGCGGACCACCTCTACCGGCTCGACTTCCGCGACGTCGTCGACACCCACCTGGCGGCGGAAGCCCCGCTGACCATGGTCACCACGACCATAGACGGCGATGCATCGCGATACGGCGTGGTCCAGGCGGAGCACGGCCGCGTGACCGGATTCGATTACAAGCCGGAAAGGCCCGAATCCAACCTGGTTGCCGCCGAAATCTTCCTGTACGACGCCGACGCCCTGCTGGAAGCGATGGACCGGCTGGCGGAAGCAGACGGCGGCCTAAAGGACTACGGCGACAGCCTGATCCCGGACTTCGTCGAGCGGCAGGCCGTGGCCGAACACCGGCTGGACGGCTATTGGCGTGATGTCGGCACGATCCGCAGCTATTGGGAAGCGCACATGGAGCTGCTCACCGATAACGGCTTCGACCTGCACGATGCCGGCTGGCCCATCCTGACCGCCAGCCCGCAGCTGATGCCCGCGCGCGTCGCCGCCGGGGCACGGATCGAGGACAGCCTGGTTTCCGCGGGTGCCACGGTCCGCGGCACGGTGGTGCGTAGCGTCATCGGGCCCGGCGCGGTAGTCGAGGCCGGTGCCTACGTGGCCGATTCCGTGCTCCTGCAGGACTCCAAGGCGCGCAGCGGCGCCAGGCTGGTGCGGGTCGTGGCCGACGCTTCATCCGAGGCCGGCAGCGGCGCCATGGCGGGCTCTTCCGACGGCGACATCACCGTGCTCGGTAGCGGCGCTTCCGTGCCGGGAGACCAAAAGATACCCGCTGGCGCCGAGCTGGACCCCGAGGCCCCATAGTTGTCCTCCACAGCAGCACGCGGGCAGGTCATACCGCCGGCCACGCGTGAAAAGATGGAAGGCGTGCCACAGCTTTCCTTCCCTCAGGTCGACGCCGGCGAAATCATCCGCCACGTCGGCGGGGCGGCCTTTGCCCGCGGAAAGGCATACTCCAGCGGCCGCTCGGTCCAGGACCTGAGCTGGGACCCGGACACCGGTGTGCTGGCAAGCCGCGTCCAGGGCACGGCGGCCGTGCCCTACCGCTGCCGCATCCGGTTAAAGCAGACGGGGACCGGCTACCGGCTCGAGGAGAATTCGTGCAGCTGCCCGGTGGGCTGGGACTGCAAGCACGTCGCGGCCACGCTGCTCTTCGCCAACCTCAGCAACCTCCAGTCCCGGGAGGAGCTCAAGCTGCCCGTCCAGCCCGCCTCCCCTTCCGGAGTACCGCAGTGGCAACAGGCGCTGGGTCCGCTGCTCGAGCCTGCGGCGGCAGCTTCCGCCCGCACGCCCCGGCTCGCCGGCAAACGGGCCCCCGGCAAGGTCCAGCCGCTCGGCCTGCAGTTCGAAGTGCGCGACCAGACCCTGCAGGCGCATCAACAGTGGCGGCCGGGCTCGGGCGTCAGCCACAGCGGCCGGGTGCCCGCCAGCCGTCTGCAGTTAGGCGTCCGTCCGGTCGTCCGCAGCGACAATGGCCGCTGGGTGCGCAGCAACCTGCGCTGGAACTCGATCAGCTTCAAGACGTACGGGCTGAGCCTGGACCCCGAACAGCACCGCTGGTTCTCCCAGTTCGTGCCGCTGCACCGGGCCAACGGTCAACTGCATTTCGGCGAAGACAATGACTGGCTCTACCTGGACGAGTTCAGCAGCCCCCTGCTGTGGCGTCTCCTCGATGAGGCCAGGCAGCTGGGGATCGAGCTGATGGGCGCCAAGGCGGACACCAGCCTGATCATCGGCCGGCATGCGGAACTGCGGCTGGACGCGCGCTCCCCGGAAGAGGGCACCGGCCTCCGACTCGATCCAGTGCTCTTCATCGACGGCGAGCTCCAGCCGCTCCAGAGCGCCGGAGCCATCGGCAACCACGGCGCCTACAGCTACGACGCGGAACTGCGGCAGATCACCCTGGCTCCGGTGGACCGGAAGCTGAGCCGCGCGGAGCAGGAACTGCTGCAGCGCCCCGCGACCGTGAGCGTACCGGCCGGGGACGTCGCGGAATTCCTGGAACGGGTCTATCCCCGGCTGCAGCGCACGATCAGCGTGACCAGCACGGACGCCTCCGTCGAGCTGCCCGAGATCGTCCCGCCGCAGCTCGTGCTCACTGCTGCGTACGGCAAGGCCAACACCCTGAAGCTCGGGTGGGAGTTCGAATACCGCTCCGGCGAAGACGCCGTGCGGAAACCGCTCGACGCTGCCGCGCCGGATGGCGGATACCGCGACACGGAGACCGAAAGCGCGCTGCTGGCCGCGGTCCGCCGGGTCCTCGGCTCCGAACTCGCGCAGCCGGAATCGACGCTGCGGGAGATGGCGGCCGTCGAGTTCACGCAGGACGCACTCCCGCGGCTGGAGAAGCTGGACGGCGTCAGGGTGGACATTGTCGGCGAGCGCCCGGACTACCGGGAGCTGACCGCCACGCCCGAGCTGACCATCAGCACCGTGGAGACGGAACAGACAGACTGGTTCGACCTCGGCGTCATGGTCAAGATCGAGGGACGCGAGATTCCCTTCGGCAATATTTTCCGCGCGCTCTCCAGGGGGCAGAAGAAGCTGCTGCTGGTAGACAAGACCTATCTCTCCCTCGAACAGCCGGTCTTCGACCGGCTCCGCGCCCTGGTCGACGAGGCGATGGCCTTGCAGGACCGCAACAGCGGCGAGCTCCGGATCAGCCGCTACCAGGCCGGCCTCTGGGAGGACCTCGAGGAGCTGGCCGTCGAAACGGAACAGGCCAAGGCCTGGCAGGACGCCGTCGGCGGCCTGCTGCAGCTTTCCTCCGTGGAGCCGGCTGAACTGCCCCGGGGCCTGCACGCCGACCTGAGGCCGTACCAGCGCGAGGGCTTCAACTGGCTGGCCTTCCTATGGCGCTACCGTCTGGGCGGCGTGCTCGCGGATGACATGGGCCTCGGCAAGACCCTGCAAACGCTGGCGCTGATCAGCCACGTGAAGGAATCCGCGGACCCGCCCGCGGCCCCGTTCCTGGTGGTCGCACCGACCTCCGTGGTGCCGAACTGGGTCCATGAGGCTGCCCGCTTCACGCCCGGGCTGAGGGTCGCCGCGGTGGCCGAGACCCAGGCACGCAGCCGCCGGCCGCTGGCCGAAACCGCGGCGGGAGCGGACGTCGTCGTTACTTCCTACGCGATTTTCAGGATCAATGCCCAGGAGTACCAGGCGCAGGAGTGGGCCGGCCTCATCCTCGACGAGGCCCAGTTCGTCAAGAACCGCACCACCAAGGCTCACCACGCGGCGCGGGACCTGAAAACCGGGTTCAAGCTGGCCATCACCGGCACGCCGATGGAGAACAACCTGATGGAACTGTGGTCCATCCTCGCGATCGCGGCTCCCGGGCTGTTCCCCTCGGCGCAGAAGTTCGCGGACCACTACCAGCGGCCGATCGAACGCTCGGGCAGTGCGGAATTGCTTGGCAAACTGCGGCGACGCATCCGCCCCCTCATGCTGCGCCGCACCAAGGAAGCCGTCGCGACGGACCTCCCGCCGAAGCAGGAACAGGTGCTGGAGGTGGACCTCAGCCCCAAGCACCGGAAGATCTATGACACGCACCTGCAGCGGGAACGCCAGAAGATCCTGCGGCTGGTCGAGGACATGGACCGGCACCGCTTCACTATCTTCCAGTCGCTGACGCTGCTGCGCATGCTCAGCCTGGATGCCTCGCTGGTCCACGAAGATTACTCATCGGTGCCCTCCAGCAAGCTCGATGTGCTGTTCGAACAGTTGGAGGACGTGCTGGGCGAAGGCCACCGCGCCCTGATTTTCAGCCAGTTCACCAGCTTCCTGAAGAAGGCCGCCGCCCGGCTGGACGTCGAAGGGGTGGAATACAGCTACCTCGACGGGACAACGCGCCGGCGGGCCGAAGTCATCGACCGCTTCAAGGAAGGCAAGGCGCCCGTCTTCCTGATCAGCCTCAAGGCCGGCGGCTTCGGGCTGAACCTTACCGAGGCGGATTATTGCTTCCTGCTCGATCCGTGGTGGAACCCCGCGAGCGAGGCGCAGGCGGTGGACCGCACGCACCGGATCGGCCAGACAAAGAACGTCATGGTCTACCGGATGGTCGCGAAGGGCACCATTGAAGAGAAGGTCATGGCGCTGAAGGAAAGCAAGGCCAAGCTGTTCTCATCCGTGATGGACGACGACGCCATGTTCTCCTCCAAGCTGACGGCCGAGGACATCCGCGGCCTGCTGGAGAACTGAGGGGCCGGCCAGCCGCTCAGCGGTGCGCGAGCGCCCCGCGGTAGACCCAGCGGCCGTCCTCGCGCACGAACGTGCTGACCTCATGCTGGTCCTGCACCGTTCCACCGGCGCGGAAGCGGGCGCGGAATTCGACCTTTCCTGCCGCGTCGTCCGGGCCGCCCTTCACCACCCGGATGAGCTCGAGGCCCTCCCACTGCTGTTCCGGATCGAGCTCCAGCGAGCGCGGCCTTGTCTCCGACGACCAGCTGTGCAGCAGGTAGGCGCTGTCCCCCGCCACGAAAGCCGAATAGCGGGAACGCATCAGCTCCTCGGCCGTCGCCGCCTCGGCCAGGCTGGCGTGGAGTCGCCCGCAGCAGTCGCGGTAGGCCGCGGAGCTGCCGCAGGGACAGGGGTCGGACGGAGCAATCGGTGCGCGGAACATCGCTGCCATCCTAGGCGACCGCCTGCCGGGCCCCGAGGAAAGGCACCAGCTCGGCCAGGACCTCGTCCGCGGGGAAGAGGGTCGAGGCGTGCGTGCGTCCCGGCAGCGGGACGAAGCGGGCGCCAGGCATCAACGCAGCGGCGCGCCTGGAGTCATCGAACCGGGTCGTGTCCTCGGTTCCGGCCATGAGCAGGCCCGGCATCGCCAGTGAGGCCAACTGGGCTTCGGCGAGTCCGGGTTCCTCCTCGGTCCGTTCGAAATAGGCGGCCAGCGCCTGCGGGTCGTTGGCCATGAAGGCCGCCCTGGTGGCGGGGTCCAGCACCTTGCCCGCAGCCTCCAGCCCGTTGACAAAGCCCTCCATCCCGCCGCGGCGCAACTCCTCGAGGTACCCGTCGAAAAAGATCCTCGCCACCTGTCCCTGCTGGGCCCGGTAGGTGCCGCCCAACGTCGCGAAGCGATCCACGCGTTCGGGCGCAGCGGCGGCCAGCGCGAAACCCACGCGCGCCCCGAAGGAGTAACCCGCCACCGCGGCGCTGGCGATCCCCTCCGCGTCCAGGACGGCCAGGACGTCGCCGACAACCAGCGGCATCCGGTATGACTCGGTGTCATGGGGCTTGCCGCTGCGGCCGTGGCCGCGCAGGTCGATCCGGACCACGGTGAAATCGCCCGCCAGCGCGCCAACGTACCCGAGCCCTCGCCACATCGCGCGTGAGAGCGCGGAACCGTGCAGGAGGACGACGGCGGGTCCCTCCCCCGTGATGTCGTAGGCGATCGACGTCCGATCCGCGGGGTTTTCTGCTTCAGGCATGTCTTCAGTCTATGGACCGGCGCCCGAAGGAACGGTTATGCTCGCCGCAGCCCCTGCCGCCAGCGCCGGAACCTGCCCGTCAGCGACCGGCCGGCGGGCTGGTGTCCTTCCTGCTCGAACGGGTCGGAGACGTCGTCCGGCAGCACTCCGTCCTCGCCCGCCCTTACATGGCCGGTGCCGGGGCCGGGAATCTGGGCCGCGGCCAGGTTCGGCATCACCGGATCGTCTCCCGAGCCATGCAGCGGCAACGGACCCATCCGTTCTTCCGGTGCTGCCCCGAATAATCTCTTCCGCCTGGTTGCCATCGCTGCTCTCCTCCCACGCGCCACTGCTCCTATTGTCGCGCCGGTACTACCGGAAAGTAAGGGGTCGGCGGTCAGTTCGGCGGCGCAACCTCGACGGCGAACTGACCCACCTGCCAGGGATCGATGGCTGGAATGGCCAGCTTTCGGAAGCAGTCGACATTCCGGGACACGATTGTCAGGCAGTGCTGCACAGCCGTGGCCGCAATCAGGGAATCTACGGCGGTGACCTCGGGATGCCCCGCCATCGGCGCCCAGGCCATCGCCACGTCCAGGTCCACCGGCAGGATGAAGCCGGAGAAACGCGACGCCAGTTCGCCCAGCCAAGCACCGCCGTCGTCCGGTCCCCCGCCCTCCCGGCCGCCCAGCTGATGGAGCTCCGCCACGGACAGCGCGGAAATGTAGATGCCCAGATGGCGGCGGCGCTGCAGGAAATCGACCACCGCCGGATGCGGCTCTGCGCGGCGCACTTCGGCGACGACGTCGGTGTCCAGCAGCAGGCCCGAAGGGCCCCTCACAAGCCCGCCGCGCGTGGCGTCCGCGCATCCTGCCGGACCGGGAGGCCGGCGGGCCCGAGCAGGAAATCGACGAATTCCTGGCGTGCGGCCGTTACTTGTTCGTAGTCGGACAGGCTCATCACGCGCAGGCCGGCGTGGGCAGTGTTCGGTGTACTCATGGAAGCGGTGCCGGGCACCGGTCCTTTCACGTGCTCTTGCCCGCACCATTTGCCCTGAGGCGAATGCAGGCCGCTTCGTCATCCGAACCACCCAGAGAGCGTGGGGTTGGTACGCGGCCAAGTCGGAGCTTAGCGGCCGCAATTCCTGAAGCTGAAGCGAGTATAACCAGAGCCTGTGCAGCCAGTCACGGACTGCCTCGTCACCCGGGGTAATAAGGCCGCGCGGGCCGTCACGAAGGCCTAACGGACCGTCACGGCGGGTAACGGGCCCACAACAAAATGTTTACTTCGCAGCAACCGTTTGGCTATGTGCATGCAGGACCCTATAGTTGGTACTGCTTCACGAGATGTGATCCGCAGCACACCGGCTCGCCGGTCGCTGCAAGGCTCCGACCGATCACGCACCAACCCCATGTTCGCGGGTGGTTCGGATGACGAAGCGGCCTGCATTTCACAGGACAACGAGGTTCTGAAGGGGACTCGGTGCGGGCAAGAACAATCGGAGAGAACAAGAATGATGAGTGCATATCCAATAGAAAAAGACAGCCGCAGCAACAACCGCGAGCGCACCGTCGGTCTCAGGGACAACACTGTCCTGGACGAGTGGGTAGAGGTTGCCGTCCATATCGAGGCTGAGCTGAGCCTGGTCCAGTTGTGCCGGGACGGCGAACAGAAAATGCTGTATTCCGAGGACATCGGCGCCGTGCTGGAAGCCGCCATGGACTCGGACGGTTCCGCGCTGTGGTGCGAGAAGTACTCGAAGCTGCTTATTCCCAGCACCCGGCCGGGCGCGGGCAACCGCTTCTTCTCCCTTCGGCGGATGTTGACCGACGACGGCGGAGCACCGGACTGCCGTTAGCGCGCCTGGCGCCGCGGTGCGGTGTCCTTGCCTTGGCTTGCGCCGATGCCGGCCTGCCCGGTTTCGGGAGATCCGGCCGAACCGTGCGGAAACTGTCGGACCCGGCTGATAGAAGTTGAGCATAAAGAGCCGCCCGCCGGACCGGGGCCCCGACAGGGGTCTCGGAGCCGGCGGGACCAACTTCTCCTTCAGGAGGCACCGTGTTCCTGCTCGACCCGCTGCTGCCCGGCGCACCACGGGACCTGATCTTCACCGCCAGCGACCTGGTGGTGGCGGCCCAGTGCGAGTACCAGCTGCTGCGGAAGTTGGATGAGAAGCTGGGGCGCAGTCCGAAGGCGGAGTTTCCCCCGGACGAGATGCTGGCCCGCACGGCTGAGCTGGGCGACGTCCACGAACACCGCGTGCTCCAAGGATTCCAAGACGTCTTCGGGGCCGGTGTGGTGCAAATCGCCGAAATTGCGGATTACACCAGGCCGTTGCTAGAGGACAAGCACAGGGAATCAATCGCGGCGCTCCGCTCCGGTGCGGACGTCGTATTCCAGGCGTCCTTCTTCGACGGCAGCTTCCACGGCCGCTCGGACTTCCTGGTCAGGGAGGACGATGGCCCCTCGGCCCGCTATGCGGTGTACGACTCCAAGCTCGCCCGACATGCCAAGGTCACGGCGCTGCTGCAGCTAGCGGCGTATGGCGACCAGCTGCTAAGAGCCGGCATCACCCCCTCGCCCACCGTGACACTGGTGCTGGGCGACCGGTCCCGCAGCGACCACAGCCTGCGGGACCTGCTGCCGGTCTTCCGGGAGCGTCGCGACCGCTTCCTGGAGCTCACGTCCGCCCACCGGGCCCAGCCCGCCCCCGTGGCCTGGGGAGACGACCGGCACACGGCGTGCGGGCGCTGCGACTACTGCACCGAGCAAGTAGCGCTGCACCGGGACGTGCTGCTGGTTTCCCGGATGAGCCCTGTCCGTCGCCGCCGGCTGCGGGACCTGGGCGTCACAACGATCGACCAGCTGGCGGCCATGGAGCTGCCCCCGGGCGAGGCACCGGACGGCGTACTTGCCCGGCTGCGCGACCAGGCGAGGACGCAGAACGGCACGGTGGAGCCGGACGGGGCCGTGCAGTACACGGATGGCGACGGAGCCCGGCACAGCCTCGCTTACCGGGTGCTGGCGGCCAACGCGCTCGGAACGCTTCCCGCCCCAAGCGAGGGTGACATCTTTTTCGACTTCGAAGGGGACCCGCTCTGGCAGGACCAGGCCGGGACCTGGGGACTGGAGTACCTGTTCGGGGTCATGGAGAACCCGCCGGCTCCCGGAGCCGCCCCGCCCTTCCATCCGTTCTGGGCCCACAGCCGCGCCGAAGAAGGAAAGGCGCTGGCCGAGTTCCTGGACTACGTATCCCGGCGGCGGAAGCAGTATCCGGACCTGCACATCTACCACTACGCCAACTATGAGAAGGCCGCATTGCGCCGCCTCTCGCTGCAGCATGTGATCGGCGAGGACGCCGTGGACGCCTTGCTGCGCGAAGGCGTCCTGGTCGATCTCTACGACGTCGTACGCAACAGCCTGCTGATCTCGGAAAAGTCCTACAGCATCAAGAAACTCGAGCCCTTGTACATGGGATCGCACCTGCGCTCGGGGGATGTCAAGGATGCCGGCGGGTCCGTTGTCGCATACGCCCTCTACTGCGAAGCACGGGACAGCGGCCGGCAACAGGAAGCGGAAGCGATCCTGGCCAGCATCCGCGACTACAACGAGTACGACTGCCTCTCCACTCTCCGCCTCCGCGACTGGCTCTTGGAGCGGGCCGACGAGCGCGGGATAGCACGGGCACGGGCCACCGAACCGGATCCCGCTACCAAACCCGAAGAACCCTCGCCGGACGAGGCACGACTGCTCGAATATGTGCAGGCAGCGACCGAGCGCGCGCTGCACGCCGACGGAGAGCTGTCGCCGGACGAGCAGGCCATCGCCATGGTGGCGGCGTCCGTCGGATACCACCGCAGGGAAGACAAACAATTCTGGTGGGGGCACTACGACCGGCTAAATGCGCCGCTGGCGGACTGGGGGGAATCACGGGACATCTTCACGGTGGAATCCGGCGAGGTACTGCAGGACTGGGCCAAGCCGACCGCACGGTCGAATCCCGTCCGGCGGCTGCGCCTCACGGGCAGGCTGGCGCCCGGTTCCACCATCAAGGAAGGGACTACGGTCTGCCGCGTCTATGACCCGCCGGCCCCTGCGCACTTGGACGGACAGGACAACGGCGTCAACTACCGCACCTACTGCTTTCGCAGCGAGGTCCTCGGCCTCGACGCCGAGGACGGAAAGGACGTCCTGCTGCTCCTCGACCGGCTGCCCAGGGGCGCCGAGGAGTACCAGGACTTCCCCCTGGCGCTCACTCCGGACCCGCCTCCCAGCACCAAACCGCTGCGGGAAGCCCTGGCCGCCCTGGCCGCCGAGGTGGGACGCAACCTTCGGCAGCTTCCGCCTCAGCCCGCGCTGGACCTCCTGCGGCGCCTGCCCCCACGGCTGGGCACTCGGCCGGAGCTGCCGGCCGTGGGCGAGGGGCCGGACGCCTACATCGAGGCCATTTTGGCCGCGGTGGAAGACCTCGACCGCTCCTACCTTGCGGTCCAGGGACCGCCGGGTTCCGGCAAGACGCATGTGGGCGCCCACGTCATCGGGCGCCTGGTGTCGCGCGGCTGGAAGGTAGGAGTCGTTGCCCAGTCCCATGCCGTCGTCGAACACATGATGACGGCTGCCGTGGACAAGGGCGGCGTCGCGGTGGACCGGGTGGCGAAGAAGTCCAGTGGCAGTCCCGTTCCCTGGAGCCAGGTAACGGACGCGGACGTGGCCCGCCTGCTCGACGGCCCGGGGGGCGCCCTTGTCGGCGGAACGGCGTGGACCATGACCGGTAACAGCGTCCCCGCCGGCGCACTGGACCTGCTGGTGATCGACGAGGCAGGGCAGTTCTCGCTGGCCAACACACTCGCCGTGTCCCGGGCATGCCGAAGGCTGCTGCTCCTGGGAGACCCGCAGCAGCTGCCGCAGGTCTCGCAGGGCACCCACCCGGAACCGGTGGACGAGTCGGCCCTCGGCTGGCTTTCCGCCGGCCATGCCACCCTGCCGTCGGATCTAGGCTATTTCCTTGCCAGGAGCTGGCGGATGCATCCGGAACTGTGCCGGGCGGTCTCCGACCTCTCCTATGAGGGACGCCTTGCGAGCGCGCCCGCCGCGGCCGGCCGGCTGCTGGAAGGAGCCCCCGCCGGCGTCGAATGCGTGCTCGTACAGCACGAAGGAAACGCCACAGCGTCCCGGGAAGAGGCCGCAGAGGTAGTGCGGCAGGTCGGGAAGCATCTGGGCCTGCCGTGGACGGACCCGCAACGCGGGCCGGAGCCACGCCCCCTGACGCAGGCGGACCTGCTCGTCGTCGCTCCCTACAACGCGCACGTGCAGCTGGTCCGCCGCAGCCTGGAAGCCGCCGGTTACCCTGACGTGCAGGTGGGGACGGTGGACAAATTCCAGGGCCGGGAGGCGCCGGTGGTCATCGTTTCGACCGCCGTATCGGATGTCTCCCAGGCGCCGCGGGGCATGGACTTCGTGCTGAACCGCAACAGGATGAACGTGGCGGTGTCGCGGGGCCAGTGGCGGGCGGTCATCATCCGCTCGACTGCCTTGACCGCTTATCTCCCCTCCCGTCCGCATGGCCTGGAAGAACTCGGTGCATTCATCGGACTTTGTGACGGCAACCCTTCCCAATCTTCTACGTCTCGTAGAACAATAGGGGCATGATGTTCGAACACGATGATCCGGTCCTTGAACTCAGCGACGAGCAGTCCTGGAAGCTGCTCAGCAAAACCCAGCACGGGAGGATAGTCCTGACGGCGGCCGGGGAGACAGACATCTTCCCGATCAACTATCTCGCCCATGACAACCACCTGCTGATGCGCAGCGCGCCGGGCACTAAACTGGCTGAGATCACGATCAACGAGAACGTCGTCTTCGAGACGGACGGCATCAGCAGCGACGAAGCATGGAGCGTCGTTGTCAAAGGCACCGCCAGGGTGCTGCAGTCCGGGGAGGAGATCGCGGCGGCGGAGCAACTGGGACTCAAGACGTGGGTGCCGACACTGAAGGACTTCTACATCGAGGTCAAGCCGACGTTCATCAGCGGCCGCCATTTCATCCTCGGAGAGCAGCCGGAGCGCTTCTAGCTCCAGCCGAGAGGGAAAGCCGCCCCGGCCCGGCCCGCCTCCGGCAGGAATGCCTGCCCCGGAGACGGGCTTCCCGGTTCAGTGGCCGACGTTGGCCAGAATCTCCTCGAAGCTCATGGACTCCACGCCGCCGCGCCCCGCCTCAGGGGCAGCACTTTCGTGGACCAAAGCCACGAGTTCGGCCGCAGCACGCTCGGCGCGCCGCTCGATGCTGCCGCCCGCTCCACCCTCCGACCCCCAGTCCTCCGGTGCGGCGAAGATGACGGTTTGCGTGGTCCGGGCGCGCAGGTAGCTGAACAAGGGCCGGATGGCGTAGTCGAGTGCCAACGAGTGGCGCGCCGTGCCTCCGGTCGCGCCGACCAGTACCGGCTTGCCGGCGAGGGCATCCTTGTCGATGACATCGAAGAAGGATTTGAACAGGCCACTGTAGGACGCGCTGAACACCGGCGTGACCGCAATCAGCGCATCGGCCGAGGCGACGGCGTCGATCATTGCGGCCAGCTTCGGCCCCGCGTAACCGCTCACCATATTGTTGGCGATATCGACGGCATACTCACGCAGTTCGAAGGTTTCGATTGCCGCGCTCTCCTCCGATAGGGCGAAGCGGCCGGCAACCGACTTGGCCAACTGGTCCGCCAGCATCCGACTGGAAGACGGGACACCCAGCCCCGCGGACAGTACAACAATTTTGCGCTCGGACATGCCGTTCTCCTGACCCTCGAATCTTCATGCATTTGCATTCACCCAGTCAAACGGCGGGGCACGGCAGAATATTCCAACTCCCAACGGCACCTGCCACTCTCGGATACCTGGGGCCGGCGGGGTCGACACAAGAACACTGACGGAAAAGCAAATCGACGCGCCGCTTAAACGTTGATGTGTCGACAAACACGCATAACGAGTTTGTAACAGCCCCCGCCGGCCCGGTAACTTTGATTGCGCTTCCACGTAACGAGTGTTAGCCACCGCGGCTGCCCGCCTAACCCTGTCAGCAGCCGACGGGTACCGTTCAACGACCTTCCCGACAGGGGCGGAGGAACCACTTCCGGCGCTCAAGGCGCCTTGGGGTGAAGTTCGCCCGGCCGCAGAGACGACTCTCCTGCCTGCCAGCGAACCGAGCAGATCTCTCTGGCTCGAATCCGACAGCTAACTTCGCCGGCGCCCCGAGAGGAATCCCCGTGAACAGCAACTCCCCCATGCGCGGACGCCGACGCAGCACCGACACCTCGCTGATCGCCATCGTCCGCGGCAACCGGGCCACCGACCGCAGCAACAAGAAGATCGCCTCCGCCACCCGCGGCCAGAAGTTCAGCGTCGCCCTCGCGGCCGCCGGCATCCTGGCCCTCGCCGCCGTCCCCACCGCGCAGGCCGGAGCCGAACAGCTTGCTGCAACCCAGGCATCCAGCGTCACGCCCGCAGCTGTGACTGTCCCGGAGGATGCCAAGGCCGACTTTAAGCGTGTCGAGGTGATCGGCAAGGCCACCCCCAAGGCGGCCAAGATGGAGGCCGAAGCCGCCTCGATCAAGGACGCAGCCAAGGCGAAGAAGGAAGCGGCCAAGAAGGCGGATCCCAAGGGCCTCGTATCCCCGGTCCAGAAAATGGTCACCAGTTCCGGCTTCGGCTACCGGATCAACCCTGTGACGGGCGCGGCCGGAGAGTTCCATAACGGACTGGACTTCGCCCTGGCCTGCGGCACCCCCGTCAAGGCTGCCGCCGCAGGAACCGTCTCGGAGACTTCCTCCAGCGCCGGCGGTTACGGCAACCGCATCGTGATCAAGCACGCCGGCGGCCTGACCACCACCTACAACCACCTGCAGAACATCAGCGCCGCCAAGGGCCAGAAGGTCGCGGCCGGCGACAAGATCGGGGCTCTGGGCACCACCGGCAACACGACCGGCTGCCACCTGCATTTCGAGGTCCTGAAGGGCGGGTCCGAGATAGACCCCGCGAAATTCTTCTAGGTCATCTCCATCCGGGTTTCCTGCCAGAGGGGGCTGTGCGGCATGTCCGCGCGGCCCCCTCTGGTGCTTCTCCGGCTGCCGCGCCGCGCGGTGCAACGTCGCTACCTATAGTCATAGTGAGTCATCTCCGCTAGCGTGAGCTACATCACCGCCGTTCATCTGCGCAAAGGAGCTGTCCCGTGACCGACCCGATGACCGCCAAGAATCTGCAGGATGTCCTGGACCAGGCCGGCAACACCGTCGACCTGCTGCGCAACTCGCAGATCGGCGCCTACATCTACCCCGTCGTCGCCCCCGAATTCACCAATTGGCGCAGCGAGCAGCGGGCCTGGCGCGAGACGGCCGTGCTCTATGACCAGTCACACCATATGGACAACCTGTTCATCAAGGGTCCGGATGCGCTCAGGCTGATCTCGGACACCGCGATCAACTCCGTGGCCAGTTTCCCGGTCAATAAGGCGAAGCAGTATGTGCCGACGACGCCGTCCGGCCACGTGATCGGCGACGGCATCCTGTTCCACGAGGCGGAGGACGAGTACGTCTATGTGGGCCGGGCGCCGGCCGCCAACTGGCTGCTCTTCCACGGAGAGACGGGTGGCTACGATGTGGAAATCGTCGTCGACCGCCGCTCTCCGTCGCACCCGATGGGCCAGCCTGTGAAACGCAAGTACTGGCGGTTCCAGATCCAGGGCCCTAACGCGTGGCAGATTATCGAGAAAGTCAATGGCGGTCCTGTGGAGCAGCTGAAGTTCTTCACCATGGACCGCATGAATGCGGCCGGTTCACAGGTCCACACGCTCCGCCACGGAATGGCCGGCGCCCCGGGCCTGGAGCTGTGGGGTCCCTACGAGACCTACGACCGGACCCGCGATGCCATTCTGGAGGCCGGACAGGAGTTCGGAATGCTCGCCGTGGGCTCGCGGGCTTACCCCTCCAATACTCTGGAATCCGGCTGGATTCCGTCGCCGCTCCCGGCCATCTACACCGGCGACGAACTGCGGCCGTACCGCGAGTGGCTCGGCGCGGACAGCTATGAAGCCACCAACGCCGTCGCCGGCAGCTTCGTGTCGGAGGACATCGAGGACTATTACCTGACGCCGTGGGCGCTGGGCTACGGCCCGTTCGTGAAATTCGACCACGATTTCATCGGCCGCGAGGCCCTCGAACGGATCGATCCTGCTTCCCAGCGCAAGAAGGTGACGCTGGCTTGGAATCCCGAGGACGTCGCAAAGATCTTCGCCTCGCTCTTCGACACCAGCGGAACCCCGTACAAGTACTTCGACCTGCCGCTGGCCAATTACGGATCATCCAACTACGACGCCGTGGTGGATGCAGGCGGAACGACCGTCGGCCTGTCGATGTTCACCGGCTACAGCGCCAACGAGAAGCGCGCCCTCTCGCTGGCGACCGTGGACGCCGACGTCCCCGAAGGCACCGAACTCAAGGTGATCTGGGGCGAGCCGGACGGCGGTACGCGCAAGACGACGGTCGAGCCTCACCGGCAGTTCGAGGTCAGGGCCGTCGTCAGTCCGGTGCCGTACGCGGCGGCGGCGCGGCAGGATTATCGCGGCGGCTGGCGCACCGGCAACCGCCACTGACCCCTCAGGCCAGCAGGGCTGCGGTTCCCGGGCCGGCAAGTTCGTGCGTGTCCAAGGGTCGGCCCGACACCGCCAGCAGCAGGGCGGAGGCGGTCCCCCGCACGAGCTTGCCGGCACCGGTACCGAATTCCGTGTCGGTGGCTTCGAGCCGGAGTCCTTCGGTCCGTTCCTTGCCGCCGCCGAGCTTCATACTGGTGGCCGCCTGGTAGGCGAGCGCAGATGCCACGTGGCTGGCAGGATAGCTGCGGGCCAGGCCAAGCGGCCGGCGGATGTCCTCGCCGTGGACAAAGACTTCCACGAGCCGGGTCGCCGGCGGCGCCGGCGCGCTCGTAGTCCGCCGGACCGCCGCACGGAAGGCGTCCAAGGTACCGAACGGATCCTTCGCGCGCTCACGGGCGACCCCTTGGGCGTTGCAACGATCGAAGTCGAAGCCGGCGGCGATAAACCGGCGGACGAATCCGAGCCGCGTGGTCTTCGCGTCATCGACTAGATGGGCCAGGACATCGTGCACGTCCCAGCCGGGGCACAACGAAGGGGTGGCCCATTTGTCGGCTGGCAGGGCCTCCAGGTCGCGGACCAAGGCAGTCCGCTCGTCGTGGACCACGGTCCAGATCCCGGCGCCGGGATTTCGCTTCCTGCTCACGCTGCCGCCGCCTTCCGAACCCATTCCGCCGTTGCCTTGAGTCCGCCGAAAGTGTAGAAGTGCAACTGCACTGGGCCGTGGTCCGCTGCATCCAGCCGCCGGGCAAGCTCACCAACGAACCTGTCCGGACCTGCCGTGCCCAGCAGGTTGGCCAGGGAGAAACCGTACTTGTGGACGATGCCCGCCGAGGACGCCACGCCGAACCGGCGGGCAAAGGCGAGCAGCCGCTTCACGCCGGCAGGCCCCGGTACGCCGATCCGCACCGGCGCATCGACGCCTCGGCGCCGCAGGTCTGCGAGCCAGTCCAGCACCGGATCGACGTCGAATCCGAATTGCGTGATGATCGTCGGCTGCAGGTTCTGCGCCTGCAGGGCCGCGCACTTCTGCAGCAACACGGTCCACAGCCGGGCGCTGTCAATCTCCGGATGGCCCTCCGGGTAGCCGCTGATGCCTACCTGCCGGATTCCGTATCGGCCAAGCAGGCCGCTGCCGATCAAGGCCAGCGAGTCGTCGTAGGGGCCCATCGGTTCAGCCGGATCACCGGCGACCACGAATGCGTCTTCCACGGCGGCCTCGGCCGCCAAGGCACCGAGGAATTCCTCCAGCTCGGCTTGGGAACCCAGGCGGCGGGCGGATATGTGCGGCACGGGGACGAAGCCGAGCCGCCTGACCGCCGCGGCTGCGCCGACGCGCATCGGCAGGTCCTCATTGCCCAGGAAGGTGACGTTGACTCTCGTGCCGGGAGGGATCGATGCGGCCGCTTCCTCCAGGCCGGCCACGTCCTTGCCGGTCATCTCAAGGGAGAAATCTTCGAGCAGGGCGCGCTCCGCGCCGCGATGTGTGGTCTGTCCAGCCATGTCGCGATAGCTCCCTTCTTCCGGGCCTCCCTGCGGGGCCGCGGACGCCGGCACGCCCGCCGCTTCGTCCGAAAGCGAGGGGGCAAGCACGATTCTAGCCTCCCTTCCCTATCTTCATAGTGAGTTAGGGGAAGCGGCAGAGGCCCCGCCGCCCAACCTAAACTGGAGTCATGGCCGACAAGCTCACTCCCGAGCAGCGGAGCGCCAATATGTCGCGGATCAGGGGCAAGAACACCAAGCCGGAGCTGCTGGTCCGCCGACTGCTGCATGCGCGCGGGTACCGCTTCCGGCTCCACGGCTCCGCGGCCGGACGGACGCTGCCGGGCAAGCCTGACCTCGTGTTCGCCGGCCGGCGCAAAGTCATCTTCGTCAACGGGTGCTTCTGGCACTCGCACGATTGCCGGGCCGGCCAGCACGCGCCGAAGTCCAACGCGGATTTCTGGTCCGCGAAGCGGGAGCGGACAGCGTCACGGGATGCCGCGCAGCGGGAGCAACTGCAACAGGCCGGCTGGACCGTCCTGACCGTCTGGGAGTGCGAGTTCAAGAAGAGCTCGGACCTGCAGGAATTGGAGGAACGGCTGGTCGGCTTCCTAGGCTGAGCCGAAGGGGCGCCGTCCGGCCGCGGCCGGCCGCAAGGCCACCCTCGGCCGCGGGGAGTTCCAGGCGGCCGCATGGCAGCGGCCCCTCCCCTGGGCAAGGGGAGGGGCCGCTGCAGAGAGCAGAAGCGCGGGATTACAGCTGGGCCTGCCCGCTGACGCACTCGGCCTGGCCGGCGCCGGAGTCGGTGGCTACCGACTCGCCGTCCATGATGACTTCGCAGCTGACGTTGCCCTCGGAGACAACGGACAGCGCCGCCCCGGGGAGCCCGGTGAACGTCAGCTCCTGCTCCCAATCGCCGGTGATTTCCTCCTGCACCGGTTCCAGCCCGTCGCTGTAGACGACGGTGGCGGGACCGTCCGCAGTCACCTTGTACTGCACCGTGTGTTCACCGACCGCTTGGCTCACGGCGACCGCGATGAGCGCCGTGATGATGCCCGCGATGACGGCACCCAGCGCGCCAAGGACGATTCCGGTGATGGACATGCCCTTCTTCTGTTTCTTGACCAGGGCGATGATGCCGAAAATTACGGCCAGCGGGCCCAGCAGGAAGCTGATGAAGCCGATGCCGGGAATGACGCCGAAGACGATCGCGACGATACCGAGCACCAGCGCGGTGATCGCCAGCCCGCTCTTGGGTTTGGGAGCCTGGCCGTAGCCGAAGCCGGGCTGGCCCGGGTACGCGGTGTAGGGCGAGCCCTGCGGTGCGTTCTGGCTGTACGGCTGGGCGTAAACTCCGCCCGGTTGGGCTGCCGCATGCTGCGGCTGCCCGTCCCCCTGCGCGGCGGTACCCTGCGGATTGGCGGACGGTGATTCAAACTGGCTGGACACAGATTCCCCCGGAATAAAAGTGCGTGTGATCAGGCGCGATGCGAGTGCGGCGCCCTCCGCAGTCTATCCGAATGCCGGGCGGCCTCGATGGGGAGCCCTCCCCATCGAGGCGGTCGCTCAGGTGGCCAGGTGGGTGGGGGCGAACATCTTCAGGGTGGTTTCGACAACGACGACGTTCGGCCCCTCCGCGGTGAGGCTTTCCTCCAACGCCTGCCGGATATCTTCGGGCCGCACCCGCCTGGCCGGCACCGAGAACGATTCGGCGAGCCTGACGAAGTCCGGCCGCGCCAGCTCCGTTGCGGTGGCCTGCCCGAAGGCGTCCTGCATGTACTCGCGCAGGATGCCGTACCCGCCGTCGTCGACAATCAGCCAGGTGACCGGCAGATTGTGCTGCCGTACGGTGGCGAGCTCGCTGATCGAATACATCGCGGAGCCGTCGCCGGAGACAGCCAGTACGCGTGCGGGGAGCCCCTTGGACTCGAGGCCCACCGAGCCGCCGATCGCCCCAGGAAATCCGAAACCGAGCCCGCCGGCCCCCTGCGCCGAATGGAACTGCCCCTGGCGCGAGTCCCAGCAGCTCCAGGCCCAGTAGGCCGAGATGGTCATGTCCCAAAACGTCTGCATGCTGTCCGGAACGGCCGCACGAATGTCCGCCATGAACGCCCGTTCCCTCCCCAGGTCCTGGCCGTCGAGCCGCTCCTGGACCTTGGTGAGGGTCTCCTTGACCAGCTGCTCCGGGGTCTTGCCGTGCCAATCGGGGACGTTGGCCCCGGCACCCAGCACCGCGTCGAGGGAACTGTCCAGCGCCACCAGTGCCTGTCCCGCATCCGCCCGGATGCCGAGCGCGGGCCGGTTGGACTCCAGCACCCGCGGCTCGGCGTCCACCTGGATGATCCGGCCGCGCGGCTCCAGCGTGAAGTAGTTGCTGGTCACCTCGCCCAGCGACGAGCCCAGCACCAGGAGCACGTCGGCATCTTCGAGCACCTCCGTGACGTACCGGTCCTCCACCCAGGACTGCAGCGAGAGCTCGTGCTGCCATGGGAACGCGCCGTTCCCGCCTGGCGAGCAGACCACTGGCGCCCGCAGCTTCTCCGCGAGGGACAGCAGCCACGGTTCGGCCTTGCCGCGCCGGACGCCGCCGCCGGCGATGATCGCCGGGCGCTGCGCCGCGGCGAGCCACTTCACCGCCTCCTTGACCAGCTCGGTCCGCGGCGGGTTGTCGAAGGCTTCCGCGAGCGCATCTTCCACCGGCGGAACCATCACGGGATCCAGCAGCACGTTCTGCGGGACTTCGATCCAGACGGGCCCCTGCGGCGAGGAGATGGCCTCGGTCCACGCATCCTGGATGGCCGAGGGGATCCCGGACGCATGCTGGATCAGCCGCTGGCTCTTGGTGACGTTGGCCGCGGACGCCTTCTGGTCATCGAGCTGGTGCAGCATGCCCTTGCGGCGCGCGCCCAGGCCCTCCAGCGGAATCTGGCTGGCGACCACCACCATCGGCACGCCGGTGGCATAGGCTTCCTGGAGCCCGGCAAGCGAGGTCAGCGCCCCGGGACCGGTAGACAGGAACAGCACGCCGACCTCGCCGGTGGCGCGGGAGAAGCCGTCCGCCGCGAAGGCCGAGTTGTTCTCCACGCGGGAGGAGATGAACCGCAGACTGGAGCGTGAGAGCGCATCGAAGAGCCCGAGCGCATGCTGCCCCGGGATCCCGAAGACGGTCGTGGCCCCAAGCGCGCTGAGGGTTTCGACGACGAGGTCCCCGCCGTTGCGGACGGCAGCTGCGGTGGGCTGCGCGGTCACCTGCGGCTCACCGTCCTTCCGGTGCGAGGGCGTTCCCGGCCAGCGGGTCACCGTGCAGCTTACGTGAGCCGTCCTGCACCACACCGTGGGCCTCGGCACCCGCCGAGGCCCCGCCGTCGTTAAGGTCCGCCGTCCGGGCAGACCCGCCGGCGTCCTGCCGATCAGCGGCGTTGGCGGCCAGCAGCGTCACCAGGTCGAAGGCGACATGGCTCGCGGCGACGCCGGTGATCTCGGCGTGGTCGTACGCCGGAGCGACCTCGACGACGTCCGCGCCGACCAGGTTCATCCCGCGGAAGCCGCGGATGATCTCGAGCAGCTCGCGGCTGGTCATGCCGCCGGCCTCAGGGGTCCCCGTGCCCGGGGCATGGGCCGGGTCCAGCACATCGATGTCGACCGAGATGTAGAGCGGCCTGTCACCGATCCGGTCCCGCAGCTTCGCCACGACCTCAGCCACGCCCTGATAGTAGACGTCCGAGCTGGTCACGATGCCGAAGCCGAAGCGCCGGTCGTCCTCCAGGTCCTTCTTGCCATAGAGCGGGCCGCGGGTGCCGACGTGGCAGATCGCCTCGGTGTCCAGGATGCCCTCCTCGACCGCGCGGCGGAATGGAGTGCCGTGGGTGTACTCGGCTCCGAAGTACGTGTCCCAGGTATCCAGGTGGGCATCGAAATGCAGCATGGCTACCGGCTCGCCCGCGCGCTCCGAGGCCGCGCGCAGCAGCGGCAGGGCGATGGTGTGGTCGCCGCCGAGAGTCACCAGGCGGGTGCCGCCCGCCGTGAGGTCCAGGGCGTTTTGCTGGACTGTCTCGATGGCCTCGTTGATATTGAACGGATTGACCGCCATGTCTCCGGCGTCCGCAACCTGCAGCTCCTCGAACGGGCTCACGTCCCACGCCGGGTTGTACGGTCGCAGCAGCCGCGACGCTTCCCGCACATGGTTGGATCCGAAGCGGGCGCCGGGGCGGTAGGAAACACCGGCATCGAAGGGCACTCCGACCAGGGCGACGTCCGCCCGGTCCACTTGGTCCAGCCGGGGCAGCCGCGCGAAGGTCGCGGCGCCCGAGAACCGCGGCACGCGGGAAGAGTCGATGGGGCCTAGCTTGCCGTTGGTTTCGATCCGGACTTCTTCCATCATGGTCTCCTCGAGAAGTTGCCCATTAGGCATCAAGTGTTTTTCAGTACGCTAATTGTGGTCCGGGTCTCAGTCAAGGAAGAACGGTGCCTGCGCAGCTAGCGGGCGGCGGCCGGCACGAGCGTCCAGGTGACCACCGCCGGCTCCCCGCTCTCGTTGACCCAGGTGTGCGGCTCCCGCCCGGGAAATGAGATGGTGTCGCCGGCGTCGAGCTCGTAGCGCTCGGATGTGAAGATCAGGGTGATGCGGCCCGAGATCACCTGCAGGACATCGACGTCGCAGTCCACGGAGTACAGTTCAGCCTCGCCGCGGCCGTGCGGCTCGATCGTCGCGCGGATGACCTGCAGGCGATGCTCATGCCGGGCCGTGAGCAGTTCTTCCTTGATGCCCTCGCCGCCGAGGTTCACCCGCGGCCCTTCGCCCCGACGGGAGAGATGGGTTTCGGGCATGGTGAACAGGTCGCCGATCGAGATTCCCAGCACCTGGCAGAGCGTGACCAGCGAAGCCACCGAAGGCGACGTCAGGTCGCGCTCCACGCGGCTGAGGAAGCCTTTCGTCAAGCCGGTGGATTCGGCGACCTGCTCAATGGTCATGCGCTGGCCCTGGCGGGCAGCACGGATGCGCGAGCCAATCGCGACCGGGGCATTGCTGGGCTCGACGGGCAGTGCTTTCACGGATGTCCTCTTTCACGACGGAAGCTCACTAGAGCTTAACTACTCAACGGTTCACCGCCACCCGGGGCGCCATGCCAACCCGCGCGGTTGACGGTGACTCCCGCCACAATTAGCCTATCACTCAACACTTGTTGCCCTGTAGGCAATTCTTCCGACCCGGCCCTTCCCTCCCCGAGGTTTTCCATGAACAGTCAAGTCATCAACGTCGCCATAGTTGTGGCCTACCTGGCCGCAATGCTGCTCTTCGGCTGGTGGGGCAAGTCCCGCACCAAGGACACCAGCGACTTCCTCGTCGCGGGCCGGCGCCTCGGCCCGCTGCTCTATACGGGCACGATGGCCGCCGTCGTCCTCGGCGGGGCCTCCACCGTGGGCGGCGTCGGGCTCGGTTACCAGTACGGCATTTCCGGCATGTGGCTGGTGGTGGCCATCGGCACCGGCGTCCTGCTGCTCAGCCTGCTTTTCGCGCCGACGCTGCAGAAGCTGCGGATCTACACCGTGGCGCAGATGCTGACGCTGCGCTACGGCGTGCACGCCACGAAGTTCTCCGGCATCGTCATGCTCGCCTACACGCTGATGCTCTGCGCCACCTCGACCGGCGCCTACGCCACCATCATGGTGGTGCTCTTCGGATGGGAACGCTGGCTGTCCATCCTGGTCGGCGGCACGATCGTGCTTATCTACTCCACTGTGGGCGGCATGTGGTCCATCACCCTCGCCGACATGGCCCAGTTCATCATCAAGACCATCGGCGTCTTCTTCCTCATGCTCCCGCTGACCTGGTCCTCCGCCGGAGGGATCGAGGGCATCCGGGGCCGGGTGGACGCCGAGTTCTTCTCCATCGATGGCATCGGCGTGCAGACCATCATCACGTACTTCGTCGTCTATACGCTCGGCCTGCTGATCGGCCAGGACATCTGGCAGCGGGTGTTCACCGCGCGGACGCCCCGGGTCGCCCGGTGGGGCGGGGCAGCCGCGGGAACCTACTGCATCCTCTACGGCGCCGCGGGCGCCCTGATCGGCATGGCTGCCGCCGTCGTTATCCCCAACATCGAGGTGCCGGACGATGTCTACGCCGACGTGGCGATGAACCTCCTGCCGCTCGGTGTCGGCGGCGTGGTGCTCGCCGCGGCCGTCGCCGCCATGATGTCCACCGCCTCCGGCACGCTGATCGCCGCCGCCACGGTGGCGAAGGCGGACGTCGTGCCGTTCGTGATGTCCTGGTTCGGCAAGACGGTCGACGCCGACCACGAGCATGCCGAGCACGACGTCGCCGGCAACCGCTGGTGGGTCTTCGGGCTCGGCGCGCTGTCCATCCTGCTGGCCATCCTCGTGCAGGACGTCGTGGCCGCGCTGACCATTGCCTATGACATCCTAGTCGGCGGGCTGCTGATCGCGATCCTCGGCGGCCTGGTCTGGAAGCGCGGAACTGGCATGGGCGCCGCTGTCTCGATGGCCGCCGGCAGCGTCGTCACCCTCACCACCATGATTGTGCTGGAAATCAATGCCGAGAACCGGTACGACGGTGTCTACGCCAACGAGCCGATCTACTACGGGCTTGCCGCCGCCCTGGTCAGCTACATCGCGGTTTCGCTGGCCACCCGCCCGACCGACCCGGCGGTCCGGGCCGCCTGGGACCGGCGCGTTGCCGGCGCGGCGGCCCAAGAGGCGCCGGCCGTGGGAGCCGAGGCGCTCACCCGCCGCTGAACCGGCAGGCGCTTCGGGAGCTTCGATCGGCTAAGCCCCTGGAGCGCCTATCCGGGAACCGGCAGGAAAACCACGGTGAAGATTCCCAAGGCGGCCAGGGCCACCACGGTCAGGGACGTGAACAGGACGGCAACGACGTCGGCGTGTATGGTTTCGTTCGCAATGCCGTGGACGGCGCGGTGGTAGCGGGCGCGCTGCGTCCCGTTGATGACCAGGGCCGCCAGCAGCGTCAGCGCGATGAGCACGCCCGTGAACAGCCCGTGGTGCGGCGTCCAGCGCAGGAAGATTGCCGCTGCGACCACCATGGTCAGCGTGGTGCGGCCCCAGGCCAGAGAGGTGCGCTCCGGCTGCAGGCCGGGATCCAGATGCGCCGGGATGTGGTTGCGGGGCGCCATCAGGCGGGCCGCAGCACAACGAACACGACGAAGATCGCTCCGACCAGTGCCCCGCCGATGGCCAGGATCGGCGCAAGCACGGGCAGCGGGAGCGGCTCTTTCTGCCGCATGGCCCGCTCCACGCCCAGCCAGCGGAAGAACGCCCCGGCGCCGATCACCATCGCCAGCACGAGCAGCAGGATGGCGGTCGTCTTGCGGATCTCCGGGTCCAGCAGGTCGCTGGTGAAGGCCTCGACGGCGATTCCGCCGGCGAGCAGCGCGAGCGAGGTGCGGATCCAGGCCAGGAAGGTGCGCTCGTTGGCGAGGGTGAAACGCGGATCGGGCTCGGCGCCTCCCCGCAGGAGCTTTGCGGCGAACTTGCTGCGGCCGGAGTCGGGAGCGGGATCGGAGGGGGGAACTGACGTTGGCACGGCTTCATCCTAGCGGCGGACGGCAGTGAGCGGCGGCCATATGAATCGTGCGCTACAGGTCTCGCCGGGTATGATGGAGGCTGCGAAGGGGAGTAGCTCCACCGCCGTCCGCTCCGGACCGGCGCGGAGGGCTGTCGACATACTGGCCGTGATCTGCGGCCCGGCAGTCCACCCGGCCTGCACTTGCAGGACCGGGCGAGCGAGACCTTCGGCCAGTTGATGCCCAGCTGGCCGGAGGCCCCTAGGTCTCCGGCCCATGACCAGGAGCACCGTGGACACGAGCCCCTCCCCCGAACGATTCCCCAACCCCACCCAGGCACCGCCGTCGAACTCCGACATTAAGCGATGGCGCCGCTACCTTGCCGACGAACGGGCAGAAGCCGCGATCTATCGGGGGCTCGCCCGCCGCCGGACCGGCGAAGAACGCGAGATCCTGCTCGAACTCGCGGACGCCGAAGGCCGGCACGAACAGCACTGGCGCGACCTGCTGGGCGATCACGCCGACAAGCCCATCCGCCCGTCGTTCCGCCGGATCCTGCTGCGCTTCATGGCCCGCAGCTTCGGCTCCATTTTCGTCATGGCCCTGGCCCAACGCGCCGAGGGCCGCTCCCCCTACAGCTCCGAGCCGGCTGCTACGGACGCCATGGCCGCGGACGAACTGATCCATGAAGAGGTGGTCCGCGGCCTGGCCACGCGCGGCCGAGCCCGGATTTCCGGCAACTTCCGCGCCGCAGTCTTCGGGGCGAACGACGGCCTGGTTTCCAACCTGGCCCTGATCATGGGCATCGGCGCCACCGGCGTGTCCAGTTCCTTCGTGCTGTTCAGCGGCATCGCCGGCCTGCTTGCCGGAGCCCTGTCCATGGGCGCCGGCGAGTACGTTTCCGTCCGTTCACAGCGCGAGCTGCTGGCCGCCACCAAGCCCACCCAGATCACGCTGACGGCGGCGCCGGACCTCGACCTGAACGGCAACGAACTCGTGCTCGTCTACAGGGCTCGCGGCATGTCGCAGGAGGCGGCCGAGCACCGGGCGGCCGAGCGGATGGGCTACCTCGACTGCGACTGCGATCCCAGCCTTTCGCTCCAGACGCCCGACGTCTATGAAAACGAGTACCAGGAAATCGGCACCGGCTGGAACGCCGCCGTCTCCAGCTTCCTCTTCTTCGCCACCGGCGCGCTGGTCCCGATCCTGCCCTACATCTTCGGCATGGAAGGACTGGCCGCACTGGTCGTGTCGCTGGGCCTGGTGGGCGTAGCACTGCTGTTCACCGGCGGAGTCGTCGGCCTGCTCTCCGGTTCCTCCCCGGCGAAGCGCGGTCTCCGCCAGCTGGCGATCGGCATCGGCGCGGCCATTGCCACCTACCTGCTGGGCCTGCTGTTCGGCACCAGCGTCGCCTGATCCTGCGGCACCACGGATCCGGCTATGGACGAGCCCACCGGCCGGGCACCCTCGCGGGTGTCCGGCCGGTGGGCTCGTTGTAGCGGTGTCGTTGCGGGGGGCGGCCTTCGGCTAACGCCGGCCGGCGTCTTCCGAGTTGATCAGGACGTTGCCTTCGGACAGCGACTCCGGCATCAGGTCCGGCTCCAGCGAGGTGGCCAGCGGCTTCTCCTTGACGAAGCAGCACAGCACCGTCGCGATCAGCACGAGCGGCACCATGTAGGCGAACAAGGGCATCAAGGCGCCGTTGTAGGACTCGACCACGAGGCTGCGCACGGGGTCCGGCAGTCCGTGGACCAGTTCCGGCGTCAGCGAGTTCGCGCCGCCCGCACCCCCGGAGCCCGCCGCGGGCAGCCGCTCCGTGAGCAGTTCCACCAGACGGTGCGCAAACAGGCTGCCGACGACGGCCGACCCCAGCGTGGCGCCGATCTGGCGGAAGAAGTTGTTGGCCGCCGTCGCTGTTCCCACCTGCCGCAGCGGGAAGGAATTCTGCACGATCAGCACCAGGATCTGCATGTTCAGGCCCAGGCCGAGGCCCAGTACGCCGAGGTTGACGCAGATGTGCCAGACCGCGGTCTCCGCGTGGACGGTTCCCATCAGGAGCAGCGCGCCGGCCACGATGACGGTGCCGGCAATCGGCATCCACTTGTAGCGGCCGGTCTTCGACACCAGGGAACCGGAGGTCACCGAGGCGCCCAGCAGCGCGGCCATCATCGGGATCATCAGCAGGCCGGCTTCCGTCGCCGATGCGCCGGTTGCCATCTGCAGGTATGTCGGCATATAGCCGATCGCGCCGAACATGGCCACGGAGACGAGCAGGCCGGAGATCGTCGCCAGGTTGAAGTTCCGGTCCTTGAACAGCTCCATCGGGATAATCGGCTCCGCCGTGCGCCGCTCCACCATGACGAAGCCGACGGCGGCCAGCACGGTCGCGGCGATCAGGGCGAGCATCCGAGGGTCGTCCCAGTCCAAGGTGCTGCCGCCCCAACTGCTGATAAGCACGAGGCCGGTAGTCGCCAGCGCCATCAGGATCATGCCCCAGACGTCGAGCGTAGGACGGCCCCGTCGCGCCGGGGACTTCAGGAAGTAGATGGCGCCGAACAGCGCCAGTACGCCGAGGGGCACGTTGAACCAGAAAGCCCAGCGCCATCCCGGCCCCTCCGTGAGCCACCCGCCGATCAGCGGGCCGACGACCGAGGAGAATGCGAAGACGCCACCCATCGCGCCCATGTACTTTCCGCGCTCACGGGCGGGAACGACGTCGGCAATGATGGCCTGCGACAGGATCATCAGCCCGCCGCCGCCGAGGCCCTGCACCACGCGGGCCGCGATCAGCCAACCCATGTCCGGCGCCAGCGCACCGATGACCGAGCCGACCAGGAAGATCGAGATGGCGCCGACGAGGAGCCATTTGCGACCCATCAAGTCGCCGAGCTTGCCGTAGATCGGCATCATGACGGTGGAGGCCAGGATGAAGGCGGTGATCACCCAAAGCATCAGCGTGGCGCCGTTGAGTTCGCCGACGATGGTCGGCAGGGCCGTGCCCAGGATCGTCTGGTTCAGGGAGGCCAGCAGCATGGCCAGCACCAGGGCCACGAAGACCAGCGCGAGGTTCCCGTGCTTGGTCCCGGCGGCGTTCGGGGATGTTGTCATAGAAGTTCCTTCAGGACCGACCGCATCAGCGCAAGCCCCTCATCAAGGGCATCGAACTGGGATTCGCGGGTGGGACGGGAAATGGTCTTTTGCATAACGTTGCGCAGTCCGGCGCCGGCCACCATCACGATGGTCTTGGCGACGTCCTCGACGCTGTAGGGCTCGTCCCGGCGGCTGGCCCAGCGCTGCGAGGAGGCGAGCTGCTCCGTGACGATCCCGGTAACGAGCTGCTCCACCTTGACGACGTACTGGAACCGCCGGTGCGCCAGATGCGGGTACTTGTGCAGGATCGCGTGCCGGTTTTCGCCGGAGGCGCCGCCCTGGATGGACTGCAGCACGCTCAGCATCAGGTGGCTGACCTGCTCCAGCAGATCGCCCTCCACGTTGAAGCTGGCCAGCATGGAATCGTCGACGGACGGCTCCTGCAGCCCGAGGACAGCATCTTCCTTGCACTGGAAGTAGTTGAAAAAGGTGCGGGTCGAGACACCGGCCGCGGCCGCAACGGCCTCGACGCCGACGTGCTCCAGACCCTTCTCGAGCGCGGTTTGCGAAGCGGCGGCGTGCAATGCGGACCAGGTCTCGGCACGCTTCCGCTCACGCAGGGAAATTGGTTGACTCACCGAACTATATTGTCAGTACGGCAAACTTTTCACAAGTGCAAACTTACATTAGTGCAAGAAATCACACCGGCGTCGGGCACGCGCTGCTGGGCGGGGCGGGCGCGGAAGGGTGTGGAAGGCGGGGCGAGCCCGGAAGGCGCGGGAACGGGAAGGAACAGCGTCTTCGAGGGGTGGATTAACGACGGCGGCGGCCACCTTGTGGGTGGCCGCCGCCAGACGGAACCGGGCGGGAGATCCGCCGTGATAAGTTGTCCTACCGCAGTACCACGGTCCGGTTGCCGTGCAGGATGACGCGGCCTTCGCAGTGCCACTTCACGGCGTCGGACAACGCCTTGCACTCGGTGTCGCGGCCCGCGGCAACGAGGTCCTCGGGACCGAAGGTGTGGTCAACGGCAACAACCTGCTGGGCGATGATCGGGCCCTCGTCCAGCTCGGCATTGACGTAGTGCGCGGTCGCGCCGACGGTCTTCACGCCCTTCTCGTACGCCTGGTGGTAAGGCTTGGCACCCTTGAAGCTAGGCAGGAAGGAGTGGTGGATGTTGATGACGCGGCCGGCCATGCGGGTGGCGAGCTGGTCGCTCAGCACCTGCATGTAGCGCGCGAGCACCACCAGTTCCACCTCGAACCTGTCCACAAGTTCCAGCAGCTTTGCCTCGGCCTCCGGCTTGGTCTCCTTGGTGACCGGGATGTGGAAGAACGGGATGCCGTGCCATTCCACGAGCCGCTGGTGGTCCAGGTGGTTGGACACGACGGCGACGATGTCGACCGGCAGTTCCCCGGTGCGGGCACGGTAGAGCAGGTCGTTCAGGCAGTGCCCGAACTTGGACACCATGACCATCACGCGCTTCTTCGCCGCGTGCTGGCCAAGCTGCCAGTTCATCTTGAACTGCTCGGCCACGGGCACGAAGTCCCGCCGCAGGGCTTCCTCGTCGAGCGGCTCGCCGGAGGCGGACGCCACGTGGACCCGCATGAAGAAGTGGCCCCAGCGGCGGTCGTCGAACTGCTTGAGTTCAACGATCGTGCACCCGTGCTCGAGCAGGACGGCGCTGACCGCGTGGACAATGCCGGCCCCCTCGGGACAATCGAGGGTCAGGACCAGTTCGTTGGCGCTATTTGGAGTTTTCACGCTGTTCAGTTCAGCATTCGATAACGTTGACGGCAAGGCCACCACGGGACGTCTCCTTGTATTTGATCTTCATGTCTTTGCCAGTCTCGCGCATCGTCTTGATCGCCTGATCCAGCGACACCTTGTGTTCGCCGTCCCCCTGCAGGGCCAGCCGCGCGGCGTTGATGGCTTTCACGCTGGCGATGGCGTTCCGCTCGATGCACGGGATCTGCACCAGTCCACCCACCGGGTCGCAGGTCAAGCCGAGGTTGTGCTCGATACCGACCTCCGCCGCGTTCTCCACCTGCTCCGGGGTTCCGCCCGTGACCGCGCACAGCGCGCCGGCGGCCATGGAACAGGCCGAGCCGACTTCGCCCTGGCAGCCCACCTCGGCACCGGAGATGGACGCGTTCTCCTTGAACAGGATCCCCACCGCCGCCGCCGTGAGCAGGAAGTCCACCACGCCGTCGTCGTTGGCGCCCGGGACAAAGCGCGTGTAGTAGTGCAGCACTGCCGGAATGATGCCCGCCGCCCCGTTGGTGGGAGCGGTGACAATCCGGCCGCCCGAAGCGTTCTCCTCGTTCACGGCCAGCGCGTAGAGGTTCACCCACTCCATCGCCCACAGGGGGTCAGACTGCGCCGCGCCACCGGCGGCGGCCGCGGCCTCCGCCTCGCGGAGCTTGGTCCGCAGGCCCGGGGCACGACGGCGGACCTTCAGTCCCCCGGGCAGCCTTTCCTCGGTGCGGGTGCAGCCGTTTTCCACGCATTCCTGCATGACCGACCAGATGTGCAGCAGCCGCGAGCGCAGCTCCTCCTCGCTGCGCCAGGACAGCTCGTTGGCCAGCATGATTTGCGCGATGGACTTGCCCTCGCGGCGGCAGTGCTCCAGCAGCTGCTTCCCCGTGGTGAACGGGTACGGCAGCGGCGTCTCGTCCTGCACCACCCGGTCCGCCCCGGCGGCGTCCTCGTCGACCACGAAGCCGCCGCCCACGGAATAGTAGGTCCGCTCGCGCAGCAGGACACCGCCGTCGTCGAAGGCGAAGAAGGTCATGCCGTTCGGGTGGGCCGGCAGGGAACGCCGCCGGTGCAGGATCACGTCCGCATCGCCGTCGAACTCCACGGGGTGGGTGCCAGCCAGCAGCAGCTTGCGGCCGCCCACCGTTTCCTTGACCCGCGCATCGGCGGTGTCCGTGTCCACGGTCTCCGGGTCTTCGCCCTGGAGGCCGAGGATCACGGCCTTGTCGGATCCGTGGCCCCAGCCCGTGGCGCCGAGCGAACCGAAGAGTTCGGCCCGCACGCGCGCCACGGACTGCAGCTGGCCGTCCCGCTCCAGCCCGGCAGTGAACTGCCGGGCCGCCCGCATCGGCCCCACTGTGTGGGAAGAGGAGGGGCCGATGCCGACCGAGAACAGGTCAAGGGCACTCAGTGCCATCAGTCGACCTCGGGCCCGGCGAATTCCGTCATCGCATCCAGGATCCAGCGTGCGGTGAAGTCCGCGAAGGACGCCCGCGGCAGGATCCGGTAGGTCTGCGAGCCGTTCTCCTCCGCTGTCTGCCAGAGCAGCACCGGTACGAGCCCGATCGTGGTGGTCACGGCGGTGCCGGGACCGAAGACCCGCGGGTGCAGGTCCGCCGGGCAGCCGGTCTCCAGGACCTTGCGGGCCGAGGGTCCGCTCAGTTCCAGCGTGGTGCGGTTGGCGGAGAGGTCGACGACGGCGCCCGGCTCGCTGCCGAGGGCCGCGGTCAGCTTGGCCACGGCGTCGGAGCCCTCCGGTGCGACCAGCAGGTACTCGTCCGGTCCCAGCCAGAGCACCGCGATGCCGCCGCTGCCGTCGGTATCGCCCGTGGTCTCGCCCACCTTGGTCGGCAGGGGCACGCCGGCCGCGCTCTCCAGCGCCTTGGCTGCGGCCGAGCCCGGCTCCGCGCGCAGGCCGACCTGCGTCAGGAACGGAATCTCGCGCAGGGACACGGCGCGCTCACCGGCCACGGTCCCCTCGCGGAGGACGTCTTCCAGGTGGGCCAGCGGGCTGCGGCGCAGCTGGGAAATGTCAGTCATTACTTCAGCCATCACGACGGCTCCCTTCGGGGTCGAAAAGTACGGGTTCTGCGATGACGACGTCCACAAGCTGGCCGTCCAGCGGTGCCTGCAGCGTCTCTCCAATGCGGTTGCGGCCGTTCTTGACCAGGGCCAGGCCGAAGGACCGGCCCAGGGCGGCGCTGTGGTAGCTGGAGGTCACGTGGCCCTCCATCGGCACCGGCGCTTCGGCCGGGGCGACCCGGGTGCCCTGGTTGACCAGCTGCGCACCTTCCGGCAGGCGGAAGGACTTGTCGACCGGCAGCACACCGACCAGCTGCTTGCGGTCCTCGCGGACGTTGTCGGTGCGCGAGTAGGAGCGCTTGCCCACGAAGTCCTTCGCCTTGGAGACGATCCACTCCATGTTGGCGTCCTGCGGGGTCACCGTGCCGTCGGTGTCCTGGCCGACGATGATGAAGCCCTTTTCGGCGCGCAGCACGTGCATGGTCTCGGTGCCGTACGGGGTGATGTTGAACTCGGCCCCGGCCTCTGCCACCGATTCCCAGACGTGCAGGCCGAACCAGGCAGGCACGTTGATCTCGTAGGCCAGTTCGCCGGAGAAGGAGACCCGGGCGATCCGGGCAGGAACTCCGGAGGCCAGGGTGGTGTCGCGGAAGGCCATGAACGGGAACGCCTCATTGGTGACGTCCAGTTCCGGTGCCAGCTTGGCGACGACGGCGCGGGACTTCGGCCCGACGACGGCGACGGTCGCCCACTGCTCGGTCACCGAGGTGGCCACAACGTCCAGCTCGGGCCACTCGGTCTGCAGCCACTCCTCGAACCAGTCCAGGACCTTCGCGGCGCCGCTGGTGGTGGTGGTGAGCAGGAAGTGGTCCTCTGCCAGCCGCATCACGGTGCCGTCATCGAAGATCATGCCGTCCGGGGTGCACATGACGCCGTAGCGGCACATCCCGACCTTCAGCTTCGTGTAGCCGTTGGTGTAGACGCGGTTCAGGAACTCGGCCGCATCCTTGCCGCGGACCTCGATCTTGCCCAGCGTGGTGGCGTCCATGAAGCCGACGGAATCGCGGACGGCGGCGCACTCGCGCAGCACCGCGGTGTCCATGTCCTCGCCCGGCTTCGGGAAGTACCAGGGCCGCTTCCACTGCCCGACATCCTCGAACAGGGCGCCCTGGGCCACGTGCCACGGCTGGATCGAGGTGATGCGGGCCGGGTCGAACAGCTCGCCGCGCTTGCGGCCGGCCACGGCGGCGAAGGCCACCGGGGTGTAGGGGGCGCGGTACGTCGTGGTGCCGATGCCTCCGATGTCGCCGCTCTTGAGCGCGTGCCCGATCACGCCGATCACGTTGACGCCCGACGTCTTGCCCTGCTCGTCGCCGGTGGAGATGGAGGTGTAGCGCTTCACATGCTCCACGCTGCGCATGCCGGCACCGGTGGCGCGCAGCACGTCCTTGACGCTCTGGTCGCGGTGCAGGTCCACGAAGTGGGCGGAGAAGTCCTCGCCCGTTCCCGAGACCAGCCACAGCTGGCGGAACGTACCCGCGGCGGCGCGGCGGACTTCCTCGGACGGCGCGAGCACGGTATCCCCGGAGACCGGGAAGCCCGAGGCCTTCGCCGCAGTGCGCCCGGCCACGAGGCCCTCGAGCACGCAGCTGTCCGTGTCGTAGGTGCCGTTCAGGGCACCCGCCACGTGCTGGTTGGCCACCGGGGCCACCGGCACGAAGGCGGCGAGGGCGTCGTCCCAGCGGGACTTGCCCTGGCGCTGGCTGTGCAGGTGGATGGTCGGGGTCCAGCCGCCGGAGACGGCGAGCAGGTCGGCCTCGATGCGGCGGACTTCGCCGGTCGGGGTGCCGGCCTCGTCGATAGCGCTGACGCCGACGGCGGAGATGCGCTCGGCGCCTTCCGTGTCCACCACGGCGGAACCGGTGATGACCTCAACGCCGGCCTCGCGGACTGCCGCCGCCCGGGCGGACAGCTCGGCACGGGCGTCGACGACGGCGGCAACCTGCACGCCGGCTGCGGCCAGGTCCTCCACCGCGTCGTAGACGCTGTCATTGGTGGTGAAGAAGACCACGTTGCGGCCCGGTGCCACGGCGTAGCGGTTGACGTAGGTACGCACGGCGCCGGCGAGCATGACGCCCGGCCGGTCGTTGTTCGCGAAGGTGATCGGCCGCTCGAGCGCGCCCGGCGCGAGCACCACCTGCGCGGCACGGATGTGCCAGAGCCGGCTGCGGGAGACGCCTTCCGGCGCTTCGCCGGCATGGCCGGTGCGGTTCTGGTTGGCCAGCAGGTAGTTGGAGTCATAGGAACCGAAAGCCACGGTGCGCTTCAGCAGCGTGCAGTCCTCGGCGGCGGCCAGCTCGGCCAGCACCTCGGCAGCCCACTCCTGCGCGGGCTTGCCCTCGATCCGGGCCTGCGGCTGGGCCAGCAGCGAGCCGCCGAACTCTGCGTCCTGTTCGATCAGGATGACGCGGGCTCCGCCGCGGACGGCCTCGCGGGCGGCGGCCAGTCCGGCCGGGCCGGAACCGACGACGACGACGTCGGCGTGCACGTACTTCTTGTCGTACCGTGCGGTGTCATCGCGCGGGTCCAGGGTGCCCAGGCCGGAGAGGTAGCGGGCTTCCAGGCCCTCGCGGAGGGCCACCGTGGTCGCGGTCAGCATGGACTCGTCGACCGGGTTGGCCGGTCCGGACGCGGAGACGTGGATCAGCGCGTTGGTTTCCTCGACACCGGCGCTCATGATGCCGCGCGGACGGCCCAGGTACATCGAGTTGCCGCAGCGCAGCACCCCGTTGGCCAGCAGGGCACTGGCCACGGTGTCGCCTTGGTAGCCGGCGTAGGACTTGCCGTCCACGGTGAAGGTCAGCTCGGCGCCGCGGTCGATGCGGCCGCCTTCGGCCAGGCGGTGGGACTGGGTGGTGCTCACTTCGCGGCTCCTTCCTTGTTGTTCTCTGCCTGGCTCAGCGACGCCAGGTCCGGGCGAGGTTCGCCGCTGCGGTAAACGGCCTTGAATTCGTAGGTGACGGTGTCACGCACCGCGTTGAACCAACGGCGGCAGCCGCCGGTGTGGACCCAGCGCTCCGCGAACAGGCCCTTGGGGTTGTCGCGGTAGAACAGGTACTCGGCCCATTCCTTGTCGGTCAGCTGGCTCGGGTCCTCGGGGTAGGCCACGTGGGCCTGGCCGCCGTAGTGGTACTCGGTCTCGTCCCGCGGGCCGCAGTTGGGGCATTCAATGAGGATCATGGTGAGGAATCCTTACGTCTTAGTGGGCCACGGCGGCGGCGCCGTGCTCGTCGATCAGGTGGCCGGTCTCGAAGCGGTCCAGCGCGAACGGGGCGTTCAGCGGGTGTGCTTCACCGGTGGCGATGGTGTGCGCGAAGGTGTAGCCGGCGCCCGGGGTGCCCTTGAAGCCGCCGGTCCCCCAACCGCAGTTGACGAACACACCGTCGACCGGCGTCGTGCTCACGATCGGCGAGGCGTCCAGGGTGGTGTCCACGATGCCGCCCCAGGTGCGCAGCAGGTGCGCCCGGGCGAAGATCGGGAAGAGCTCGACGGCGGCGGCCATCTGCTCCTCGATCACGTGGAAGGCACCGCGCTGGCCGTAGCCGTTGTAGCTGTCGATACCCGCGCCCATGACCAGCTCGCCCTTGTGGGCCTGGGAGACGTAGACGTGCACGTGGTTGGACATGACCACTGTCGGGTGGACCGGCTCGAACAGCTCCGAAACCAGTGCCTGCAGCGGGTGGGACTGGATCGGCAGCCGGAAGCCGGCGAGCTCGGCCAGCACGCTGGAGTGGCCGGCGGCGGCCAGGCCGACCTTGTCGGTGAGGATCCGGCCGCGGGAGGTTTCGACGCCGACAACGCGGTTGCCGTCCTTGATGAAGCCGGTCACCTCGCAGTTCTGGATGATGTCCACGCCCATCTCGTCGCACTTGCGGGCGAAGGCCCAGGCGACATGGTCGTGCTTGGCGATACCGGCACGCGGCTGGTAGGTGGCACCCATGACCGGGTACCGGATGTCGTCGCCGATGTTGACGATCGGGCAGACTTCCTTGACCTGCTCCGGGGTCAGCCACTCGGCGTCGACACCGTTGAGCTTGTTTGCCTCGACCCGGCGGACCGACTCGCGGACGTCGCCCAGCGTGTGGGCCAGGTTAAGCACGCCGCGCTGGCTGAACAGGAAGTCGTACTCGAGTTCCTCCGGCAGCTGCTCCCAGAGCTTGAGGGAGTGCTCGTAGATCGCGGCGGATTCGTCCCAGAGGTAGTTGGAGCGGATGATCGTGGTGTTGCGGGCCATGTTCCCGCCGGCCAGCCAGCCGCGTTCCAGGATGGCGATGTTCGTCATCCCGTGGTTCTTGGCCAGGTAGTAGGCGGTGGCGATGCCGTGGCCACCGCCGCCGACGATGACGGCGTCGTAGGAAGACTTGGGCTCGGGATTCCGCCAGAGGAAATCCGGATGCTCAGGCAGCAGATCAGCCATTACTCGGCTCCGTTCAGGTTCGGGTAGAGGGGGAATTTGTCGGCCAGGACGCCCACCCGCCCGCGCAGCTCGGTAGCGAGCTCCTCGGTCAGTTCGTGCGTCAGGGCAGTGGCGATGATGTCGGCGACCTCGGTGAATTCCGCAGCGCCGAAGCCGCGGGTGGCCAGCGCCGGGGTGCCGATCCGCAGGCCGGAGGAAACCATCGGCGGACGGGGGTCGAAGGGGACGGCATTGCGGTTGACCGTGATGCCGACCCGGTGGAGCCTGTCCTCGGCCTGCTGGCCGTCCAGTTCGGAGTGGCGCAGGTCCACGAGCACCAGGTGCACGTCGGTGCCGCCGTTCACCAGGCTGATTCCGGCCTCGGCGACGTCGCCCTGCAGCAACCGTTCCGCGAGGATTTGGGCCCCTTCAAGAGTGCGCTGCTGGCGCTGCTTGAAGTCCTCGGACGCGGCAACCTTGAACGCCACGGCCTTGGCGGCAACGACATGCTCCAGCGGGCCGCCCTGCTGCCCCGGGAACACGGCCGAGTTGATCTTCTTGGCCAGCTCCTGCTTGGACAGGATGACGCCGCCGCGCGGGCCGCCGAGGGTCTTGTGCGTGGTGGTGGTGACGACGTCGGCAAACGGCACCGGGTTCGGGTGCAGTCCCGCTGCCACCAGGCCGGCGAAGTGCGCCATGTCCACCATCAGGTAGGCGCCGACCTTGTCGGCGATCCGGCGGAACTCGGCGAAATCCAGCTGGCGGGTGTAAGCGGACCAACCGGCCACGATCAGCTTGGGCTGGTTCTCCACGGCCAGCCGCTCCACCTCTGCCATATCGATGCTGTGGTCCTGCTCGGAGACGCCGTAGGAGACGACGTTATAGAGCTTGCCCGAGAAGTTGATCTTCATGCCGTGCGTCAGGTGGCCGCCGTGCGCCAGATCCAGTCCGAGGATCGTATCGCCCGGGTTCAGCAGCGCGAACATGGCGGCGGCGTTGGCCTGGGCGCCCGAATGCGGCTGGACGTTGGCAGCCTCAGCCCCGAAGAGGGCCTTCACCCGGTCGATGGCCAGCTGTTCGATCACGTCAACGTGCTCGCAGCCGCCGTAGTAGCGCCGGCCCGGGTATCCCTCGGCGTACTTGTTCGTCAGGACGGAGCCCTGCGCTTCCATCACGGCGCTCGGCGCGAAATTCTCCGAGGCAATCATCTCCAGCGTCGACTGCTGCCGCTCAAGCTCGCGTCCAATGGCGGCTGCGACCTCGGGGTCCGCCGCGGCCAAGGTTGTTGACAGGTTCGTCATCCGGCCTCTCCTTCAAGAACTAAAGACTAATGTTTGACTGATATATCAGTGCTGGTTGAAATGGTATGCTGTGGATCACAGGGAGTCAACAGCAATAAAATGTGACTTCGACATAACCCGTCATAAGGCACCCGAGGAGAGCAGATCATGAGCGTAACCGCCGCTGCAGAAACAACTGACGCGGCCCTGTCGCTGGCCGAACGCGCTTACCGCGAGCTGCGGGACCGGCTCATCATGCTCGACATCCGGCCCGGCGAACCGATCAACGACGGCCAGCTCGCCACGGCCCTCGGCATCGGACGCACCCCCGTGCGCGAAGCGCTGAAGCGGCTGGAGATGGACCACCTCGTCGTCTCCTATCCACGCCGCGGCACCTTCGCCACCATCGTGGACATCACCGCCCTGGCCGACGTGTCCGAACTGCGCCGCGTACTCGAACCCATGGCCGCCCGAAAAGCCGCCCTGAGCGCGAACGCAGCCATGCGGCAGGAGCTGTCCGTGCTGGCGGAAGACATCCAGCGCCTCGACGAGCAGGGCCTCGGCAAGGCCGCCGACCTTATGCGCTACGACCTGAGCGTGCACCGCAGCATCTACCACGCGGCCGGAAACCCGCATTTGGAAGAAACCCTCATCCGGCTCGACAACCTCGCCACCCGGATCTGGTGCCTGGTCCTCGACAAGGTGCCCTCGGTCACGGGCCATATCACCGAGCATGTGCGGCTACTGAAGGCCATTGTCGACGGCGATGCGGACCAGGCCGCGGACCTCGCCCTGGAGCACATCAGCAGTTTCGAGGAGACCATCCGCAAGGTTCTGTAGCAAAAAAACAGAGCTCCCCCTGTGGCCAGTGTGAGGCAGATCACTTATCGTTGCTGATACGTCACGGACCAGGAGGATGCCATGCCCCAGGACCATGCGGCCCCAGCTGCCGCAACCAGCACGGACATCGAGCAGCAGCTGCAGCCAATCCCGGAGGACGCCCGCACCTCGAGGGTCTCCGGTCAGTTCTGGATATGGGCCGGCGCCAACCTCGCCCCGATCAACTGGGTCCTGGGTGCACTGGGCATCAATCTTGGACTGGGTTTCGCCGACACCATTACGGTCCTGGTTCTGGGTAATTTCATCGGCATGGCCCTGTTCGGTTTCTTCGTCCTGCTCGGCCAAAAAACGGGGGCGACCGGCATGGTCCTGGCCCGCGCGGCGTTTGGACGACGGGGTAACTACCTTCCGGCCGCCATCCAGGCGACCTTGGGCATCGGCTGGTGCGCCATCAATACCTGGATCATCCTGGATCTGGTCATGGCACTGTTCGGCAAGCTGGGCTGGGTGGATCCCGACCAGCCCAACTACGGATGGAAGATCGCGGTCGCCGCGGGACTGATGGTCCTCCAGGTCCTGATCGCATTCTTTGGCTACAAATCGATCGCTGCCTTCGAGCGCTGGACCGTTCCGCCGACCATCCTGGTCCTTACGGCCATGTCCGTCGTCGCGTGGTTCGGCATGGACATTGACTGGACGTATGCGGGCCCTCCCGGCGAGATCCTTACCGGCATGGATCGGATCGCCGCCATGAGCGCCGTCATGACGGCCATTGGCATCGGCTGGGGCATCACCTGGTTCACCTACGCGGCCGACTACTCGCGCTTCGTCTCCCGCGCCGTGCCGCGGAAGCGCCTCTACTTCGCCTCCGTCCTGGGCCAGTTCCTCCCGGTGGTCTGGCTCGGCGTCCTCGGTGCCAGCCTTGCCACCAAGAGCGGGAGCATCGATCCCGGCGAGTTGATCGTGGAGAACTATGGCGCGCTGGCCATCCCCGTACTGCTGATGGTCCTGCACGGGCCCATCGCGACCAACATCCTGAACATCTACACGTTCTCGGTCGCGACCCAGGCGCTGGACGTTCGCGCCAAGCGGCAGGCCCTGAACCTGATCGTCGGCGTTTTTGCCCTGGTCGCGGTCATCTTCTTCATCTACCAGGAAGACTTCGCCGCCGTCCTCGACTCCTGGCTGATCGGCCTTGTTGCCTGGGTCGCAGCCTGGGGCGGCATCATGCTGGTGCACTACTACTACATCGACCGCCGGCACCCGGCCGACACGGAACGGCTCTTCGACCCGGTCGGCACCCCGCGGCTTCCGGTCATGAACTGGGCAGGCATCGGGGCCCTGCTCGCCGGCATCTGCGCCACTTGGCTGTTCATGTACGGGCTGCTCCCAGCGACCCAGGGTCCGATCGCAGTTGCCCTTAAGGGGCTCGACCTGTCATGGCTGGCCGGCGGCCTGACCAGTGCTGCGGTCTACGCAATATTCGGCCCCCGTATCCACCGGCGCTACCTGGCCCCCGCTCCCCAGCAGCGGCGCAGGGTCCCCAAGGCCTGACTCGTTCCTGCGGACCATCCCGCAGATCCCCTCGTCGCGCTGCGTGCGACGAGGTTGCGGCAAACATAACCGCAACGCGAGTGCAGCCGCACTCTGAAGCCGTCCGGACGCCGTCGTAATATTGCCGTGCCGGCTGCCCATCGAGGCCGGAATCCATTGACAGTGACGCGAACCACACCCTAGTCTGCTGCAACAAGGTTGCACTTATCGCAACGACTGACAACTTGGTGGTTCTCCCCATGACAGACCGTGATAACGCGGCCAGCAGCGCCGCCCCTTCAACCTCCGTGAGAAACATGACTAATCTTCCTTCCCAGGCCGACATCGTCGGACAGACCCGGACCAATGGCGGTCCGGCCGTTGATCCGCAGGTCCGCCGCCGTGTCATCGGAGCCAGCTTCATCGGCAACTTCGTCGAGTGGTTCGATTACGCGGTGTACGGCTACCTGGCCGCCACAATCGCCGTCGTCTTCTTCCCCGAAGCCGACCCCCAGACGGCTTTGCTTTCCACCTTTGCCTTGTTCGCAATCTCATTCCTCGTTCGTCCCATGGGCGGATTCATCTGGGGCCACATCGGCGACCGGGTCGGCCGAAAGAACGCGCTCTCGCTGTCGATCCTCATCATGTCCCTGTCCACGTTCTGCATCGCCTTGATCCCGGGCTACGATGCGATCGGCCTCTGGGCTCCGGCACTGCTGCTCATCGTCCGCGTGGTGCAGGGGTTCTCCGCATCCGGCGAGTACGCAGGGGCCTCCGCTTTCCTGGTCGAATATGCGCCGGCGCACCGCCGCGGCCTCTATGCCGCCGTGGTTCCGGCCAGCACGGCCACCGGCCTGCTGCTGGGCTCGCTGCTGGCTGCCGGACTGACCGGGCTGCTCTCGGAAGACCAGCTTCACTCCTGGGGCTGGCGGCTGCCTTTCCTGCTGGCCGCCCCGATGGGCCTGATCGGACGCTACATCCGCACCAAGCTCGAGGACACCCCCGCCTTCCGCGAACTCGAAGTCGAGGAACACTCCGAAGCAGCGCCGGTGAAGAGCCTGCTCCTCAACCACTGGCGGCAGTTGCTGCTGGCGGTCGGCGCAGTGCTGCTCAACGCCGTCGGCTTCTATGTCATCCTCAGCTACATGCCCACGTACCTGTCGGAGGAACTCGGCCTCGGCACGACTGAGTCCTACCTCGCGACGACCATCGCACTGCTGACCTACATCGGCTTCATCTTCGGCACCGGCATGCTCTCGGACCGCTTCGGCCGGAAGAAGGTGCTCATCAGTGCGTCCCTGCTCTTCGTGGCGCTGACCGTCCCGGCCTTCATGCTGCTGGAAACCGGCAGCTTCCTGGTCATTGTCCTCGTGCAGGTCCTGCTGGGCGGCATGCTCACCCTCAACGACGGCACGCTGCCCAGTTTCCTCGCCGAAATGTTCCCCACGAAGATCCGCTACAGCGGTTTCGCGGTCAGCTTCAATCTCTCCAACGCGCTCTTCGGTGGAACGGCCCCCTTCGTCGCCACCTTGCTCATATCGCTGAGCGGCAATGCCCTCGCCCCGGCCTGGTACCTGGGGGCCGCCGCGCTCGTATCCCTGGTCGCCGTTGCCTTGTCCAGGGAAACCAGCCGGATGCCCCTGCAACACCAGTGACTGCGCGCGGCACTCCCGCCGGCAGCTCATTTCCCTTATCCTTCACCCGGATCCAACAGAACAGAATGGAACAACGATGCGACAAAGCGTCTACATGGAAGACCTCGACGCCTTCAGCTACCGCGAAGCCGTCGCCCGGAAAGAGACGGTGGTCCTGATCCCGGTGGGCTCCATCGAGCAGCACGGCCCGCACATGCCGCTGAACGTCGACGTCCTGCTGTCCCGGGCCATGGCCGGCCAGGTGGCGGAGGAGCTGCGCGGGCTAGTGGCCGCGCCGGTGGTCTACGGCTACAAGTCACAGCAGCGTTCCGGCGGCGGCAACCACCTGCCTGGCACCACGAGCCTGGACGCGGCAACGATCATCTCGATCGCCAAGACCCTCACCCTTGAGTTTGCCCGGCATGGCGCTCGGAAGATCGCGTTCATCAACGGCCACTTCGAGAATTACCAGTTCCTCTACGAGGGTGTCGACCTTGCCCTGCGCGAGCTGCAGCTGGCCGGGATCGAGGACATGAAGGTTGTCCTGCTCTCCTACTGGGACTTTATCGACGATGCCACGATCGCCGAACTCTACCCGGATGGCTTCACTGGCTGGGACCTTGAGCACGGCGGCGTCCTCGAGACCTCGCTGATGCTTCACCTGTTCCCGGAAAAGGTGGACATGGCCAAGGTCGTAGACGCTCCGCCGGCAGTCATGCCGAACTATGACGTGCTTCCGGTCCGGCCCGAGTTGACCCCGGAGTCCGGCTGCCTGTCCTCGGCGGCCGCCGCGACGGCCGATAAGGGCATTACGCTGCTCAAGCGCGCCCGGTCAGCCATGTCGACCGCGCTGACCTCGGAATTCGGCCTGTCCGGACGCTGACCCGAACGCTTTATCGGACGGTCCCCGCCGTTGCGGGGGCCGTCCGATTCTCGTTTCCCGGGCCGGTCGTTAGGTCAGTGAGCAACACTGTTGCAGCCGTAACGGGAAATGCGACGAACGCCACAAAAAACCCTTGACAGTGAACACCCTCACACATAATCTGGTGCAACAAGGTTGCAGTGAACGCAACCTTCAGACTTTCAGTCAGCACGACAAGCAATCCAAACCCCATTCAGAAGGGACTGACGATGACCATCGCCAACACCGCCGCCACCAGCGTTTCCGAACTCGAGCGCCTGAAGGTCCTGCACAACGGCTCCAAGCAGCAGCTGACTTTCTCCGACGCTGAATTCGAGCGCCGCCTGGGCGGTCTGCGCCAGATCATGGCCGCGAAGGATCTCGACGCGGTGATCCTGACCAGCTACCACGGCATCAAGTACTACTCCGACTTCCTCTACACCACGTTCGGCCGCAACTACGCCCTGGTCGTCACCGCCGATGACTCGGTCACCGTGACCGCCAACATCGACGCCGGCATGCCGTGGCGCACCAGCTACGGCGAGAACATCGTCTACACCGACTGGAAGCGCGACAACTTCTACTTCGGCCTCCAGGAAGCCCTGCGCCAGCGCGGCGTGACCGCCAAGCGCATCGGCGTCGAGGACGACGCCCTGCCCCTGATGACCCGCCAGCGCATCCAGGCCGCCTTCGACGGCGCCGAACTCCTCGACGTCTCCCAGGACGCCATGCGCCAGCGCATGATCAAGTCCGCCGAAGAAATCGAGGTCATCAAGCACGGCGCCCGCATCGGCGACCTCGGCGGCGAGGCCATCAAGGCCGCCATCCGCGAAGGCATCACCGAATACGAAGTCGCGCTCATCGGCACCGAAGCCATGGTCCACGAAATCGCCAAGACCTTCCCGCACCGCGAAGTCCGCGACACCTGGGTCTGGTTCCAGTCCGGCATCAACACCGACGGCGCCCACAACTGGGCCACCACCCGCAAGCTGCAGCGCGGCGACATCCTGTCCCTGAACTGCTTCCCGATGACCTCCGGCTACTACACCGCCCTGGAGCGCACCATGTTCCTCGGCCAGCCGGACGAGGAAAGCCTGCGCCTGTGGAACATCAACGTCGAGGTCCACCGCCGCGGCCTCGAACTCATCAAGCCCGGCGCCGTCTGCAAGGACATCGCCGCCGAACTCAACGAAATCTACATCGGCTACGGCCTGCTCCCGAACCGCACGTTCGGCTACGGCCACTCCTTCGGCGTCCTCTCGCACTACTACGGCCGCGAAGCCGGCCTGGAACTGCGCGAGGACATCGACACCGTGCTCGAGCCGGGCATGGTCGTTTCGATGGAACCGATGATCACCGTGGCCGACGGCCAGCCCGGTGCCGGCGGCTACCGCGAGCACGACATCCTCGTCATCGGCGAGGACAAGGTCGAGAACATCACCAAGTTCGGCTTCGGTCCGGAACACAACATCGTCGATGCCTAGTTAGGTCGATGCCTAGTTAGTCAGGCGACTCGCTGCGGGTTGCGGCACGGCCACGGGTCGTGCCGCAACCCGCAGCCATATCCGGGAAGATAGTAGACATCATGAACCGCCACCCAGACAACGTAGCCGCCAACGGTTCCGAATCGGCCAACGGCGATTCCCGCGGAGCCTCCGTCCTCGTCAACGCCATCGCCGTACTGCGCTGCTTCAGCGTGGACGAGCCACTCCTGGGCGTGACCGAGATTGCCTCCCGGGTGGGCCTGCATAAAAGCACGGTCTCCCGGATCCTCTCCACCTTGGAGCAGGAGGACCTGGTGGAACGGGACGAGACGTCCCGGCGGTTCAAGCTGGGCCTTGGGCTGATCGGCGTGGCAGGACCTCTCCTGGCCGAGCTGGACGAGCGCCGCGTTGCCTATCCCGTACTGCGGGAACTCACCGAACGGACCCAGGAAACCAGCGCGCTGCTCACGTGGACGGGCTCCAGCTCAGTCTGCGTGGAACAGATCCCCAGCCCCCAGCAGGTCAAGCACACCTCCCCGCTGGGCACCCGCTACAACACGGCCCTGAGCGCAAGCGTCCAGGTGTTCCTCGCCGCGGAGGATCCCGAGCGTGCCCGCGCCCTGATCACCAGCGGCGTCATTGAGTATCCATCGCCGACGCCTGCCCGCATCGACGAATTCATTGAGCGGCTGAAGACTGTGGCGACCGAGGGCCATGCCTCCAACTACGGCGAGACCAGCATGGACGAGGTCGGCGTTGCCGCACCGATCCACGACCACCGGGGCAGCATCGTGGCCGCCGTCATGCTCGCCGCTCCCCGCTACCGCACCACAGCCGAGCACCTGCAGCTGCTGGCGGAAGCCTGCCGCGCGGCGGCGGCGCAGATTACCGTCCGGATGGGCGGCCTGCCTCCGAAGTAGCGGAACCAGAGGCGCCCATCCGCACGGAGGGGCTATTCGGCGATGTCTTCCGCCCACAGCTCCGGGTGCTCGTGCTGGAAGGACGTCATCATCTCCTTGCAGCGCGGGTCGTCCAGGACCGTGATTTCGACGCCGCGCGAACGCAGCAGGTCGAACTCCCCTTCGAACGTCTCCGCTTCCCCGACCACCACGCGGGGAATCTTGAACTGGATGATGGTTCCGGTACACATGGCACAGGGCGCCAGCGTCGTATACAGGGTGGTATCCCGATAGGTCTTCTGCCGGCCCGCGGCGCGCAGTGCTGACATCTCGCCGTGCGCTATCGGATCCGACTGCTGCACGCGTTCATTGTGCCCGGTGGCGACGATCTCTCCGTCGCGGACCAGGGCTGCGCCGATAGGTATCCCGCCTTCGCGCAGGCTCTTCCGTGCGGCCTCGACGGCAGCTTCAAAACCCGGATCCATCATCTGCTTGTCCTTCCATCGCATGTCCATGCCAGCGTTCGGCGGCTGGAGCCGATCATTCCACGATCTCCGGCACCAGCGAAGTCCGGGCCAGCCGCACTGCGAAGTGCAGTCCAGCCATCTTGCCGCTGCCCCGGGGGTCTCCACCGAGCAGCTCGAACGCCCTGGTCAGCCGGTTGTGCATGGTCTGCCGCTCAAGGAAGAGCGACTTGGCAGCTTCGGTGGAATTACAGCCGAAGGTCAGCCACTGGTCGAGGGTCTCCAGCAGGCTGGTCCCCTTGCGCCGATCGTAGGCCAGCAACTCACCGAGCACTTCCTGGGTCAGCCTTTCGATGACGGCGCCCGGCAAATCATGGGCGCCGAGGCGCTCGACGACCAGGTTCTCGCTGTCCTGGATGTTGCCCCTGAACTCGGTGGCCGGCCCGAGGGACAGGGCCAGCTTTGCCTCGGTGAGGGACCACGGGGCCTGCACCGGCGAGGTAACGGTCGGCCCCATCACACCTGCCACGGGCGTATCCGCGAGCGCGGCCCGCAGGTCCTCCAGCAATTCCGAGCGCTTGCTTCGGGTCCCGTTGGGCCGCAGCGGGACGAGCGCGTACAGGTTCTCACCGTCCATATGGGTCCGCACGCCGGGGCAGCACCGCCGCAGCGCCTGCTCGGTTACTCCCTGCAACTGGGCCATCCCGAAGCTGCGGAACACCAGGACGAACACGGGCCGGCCGATGTCCAATCCGACCGTGCGGCAGAGCTCCCGGATCTGGGTCGGACCGGCCCCGGCGACGATGGCACGCATGAGGGCGGTATCGGCGATCTGCGCCAGCGTGGGTCGGTGGCGCTGGGACATGGCCAGGGCAAGAATGTTGGTCAGCCGCTCCCCCACGGTCTTCAGATAGTCCCGGTCCACGCCCGAACGGCTGTGCATCCTCAATTTGGCCGCGACGATGCCTCCCACCACGACGTCGACTTCGGAATAGTCGGGCGTCGAATCGTCGGGGAGTTCGCCGGCGGATTCGAGCAGCTCGCCGTTCGCGTCTACGAGCTGGACCCCGATCTGGAGGGCTTCCGTGATCAGCTCCAGCAGGGGCTGCAGGGCAGGGCCGGAGGACGCCAGTCGCTCCGCGATGCGCTGGGACACCGCGTCGGCTGTCTGCAGGGCCGTGACCTGCTGGGAGACGATCCGACGGTTCACTTCCTCGGCGACGTCGACGAAGGGCACGACCTTCTGGAACTCGATCAGGGGCAGGCCTGCCTCTTCGGCGGCCTGCACCAGGTCTGCCGACAAGGGCCGGCCCAGGCTAGCCGTTTCGATCGCCAGCGCAGTGACATGGCGTTCGGCGAGGCTGCGGACGTAGTCATGCTGCGCGGCAGGCTTCAAGGCAAGCAGTGCGCTGCCTCCGGTCAGCAGGAGCTCCTCGCCCCTCAGCAGCGGAGCGATCTGGAGCACCTCGCTGGAATGCACCCAGCGCACCTGCGCCGCGTCCACCAGCTCTTTGCCCGCCCGGATGCGCGGATGGGCCTGCTTGACCAGTTCGGTCTCCAGCACCTCAGTTAAGCGGATCACCATGGGATTACGCCGATCTTTCGTCGATAGTAGGGCGCGCTTTGGATACGCTTTGACAAACCGTCAATCCAAAACGGAGAAACATGATCATACCGTCTATATGGTATGGCACACATCACACCTATGCTGTTTGAAGGCTTTAGCTCCCACAGCCTCCTGGAGAGAGAGATGCAATGAGCACTAGATCAGCAACCAGCTCAGAGAGCGCTACCCACGACGTCGAAGACGTCCTTCAGCCCGTTCCCGAGTCGTCCCGCACCACGAAGCTGTCGGGGCAGTTCTGGATCTGGGCCGGCGCCAACGTCGCACCGATCAACTGGATCCTCGGCGCCCTGGGCATCAACCTGGGCCTCGGCCTCGCCGACACCATGACGGTACTCGTCGTCGGCAACATTATCGGAATGGTCGGCTTCGGCTTCTTCGTCCTGCTAGGCCAAAAGACCGGGGCGACCGGCATGCTGCTCGCCCGCGGCGCCTTCGGCCGGCGCGGCGCCTACCTTCCCGCAGCCATCCAGGCAATCGTCGCGGTCGGCTGGTCCGCGGTGAACACGTGGGTCATCCTCGACCTGGTCATGGCCTTGTTCGCCATGATCGGCTGGGTCGATCCCAATGAGTCGAACCTGGTCTGGAAGATCGCCGTGGCGGCCATCATCATGGGCATCCAGGTCGCCATCTGCTACCGCGGCTACAGCGCGATCGCCAAGTTCGAGCGCATCACCATGCCGCCGACCGTCCTCGTCCTCATCGCCATGTCCCTCATCGCCTGGACGCAGCTGCCGATCGACTGGAGCTACGCCGGTCCGGAAGGCGCCGTGCTCACGGGCGGCGAACGCATTGCCGCGATGTCCGGGATCATGACCGCCATCGGCATCGGCTGGGGCATCGGCTGGTTCACCTACGCCCCCGACTACTCCCGCTTCGTCTCCAAGAGCATCGCTCCCCGCAAGCTGTACCTCGCCTCCGTCCTCGGACAGTTCCTGCCGGTCGTGTGGCTGGGCCTGCTCGGCGCGAGCCTCGCGACGATGAACGGCAGCGCCGATCCGGGCGAGCTGGTCGTCAAGAGCTTCGGCGGCCTCGCCATTCCGGTCATCCTGCTGGTCATCCACGGCCCGATTGCCACCAACATCATCAACCTCTACACCTTCGGCGTCGCCACCCAGGCCCTCGATGTCCGCATCTCCCGGAAGAAGATCTCGCTCATCGTCGGCTGCTTCTCGATGTGCGCGGTGATCCTGTTCCTCTTCGCGGAGGACTTCGCAACCCTGCTCGACAGCTGGGTCATCGCGATCGCGGCGTGGGTCTCGACCTGGGGCGGCATCATGGCGGTCCACTACTTCATCTTCGAGCGCAAGCACAAGAACTTCAGCTACCTGTTCGTCTCGCCGCGCGACACCCACCTGAAGGCAGTCAACCCGTCCGCCATCATCGCCTTCCTCGCGGGGATCGTCATGACCTGGATGTTCATGTACGGCGCCATGCCGGTCTTCCAGGGACCGATCGCGACGGCGATGGGCGGGGTCGACCTCTCCTGGCTGGCCGGTTCGCTCACCTCGGCCACCCTGTACTTCGCCTTGGGCTACCCGCGCTTCCGCTCCCGGATCAAGGCCGGCGTTCCGCTGGGCATCCATGCCGGAACCTCGGATGAGAAGTTCCTTGCAGAGCACGGCGACTGCGAGGAAGCCCGCCACGAAGAGACCCCGGTCAGCGTACCCGGCGGCCTCGAGGACGAGGGCCGTCCGGAAGCCCGCACGGCGGCTCCCGCCTCCTGATCCCTCCGGCCGCGGCCGGTAACGCAATAACGCAACCCACCGCGACGGCGGATGGCCTCCACAGGGGACCATCCGCCGTCGTACTTTGCTTGTACCGCCGGCCGCAGGGCAGCCTCCGGCCGCCACCACATATGGAAGGACCCATCATGCTCGAACGCCGGGGCAGCTACGCCTTCGACTACGACCTGCACGGCGGCAGCGCGCCCGTGCGGATGCAATGGCTCTTCCACGGCCGGTCCGAACTGCCCGTTGCCGTCCAGGTCTGGGAACTTCCGCCCGGCGGGACCGAAGGGATGCATGCCCACGCCCGGGAGGACCGGCCGCTTGAGGAGCTCTACGTCATCATGGACGGGACCGCGCGGATGCATCTCGACGGCGCCAGCCATGACCTCGCCGCCGGGGACGCTTTGCTCGCGCCCGTCGGCTCGGAACACGACCTGGCGAATACCGGCACCGGCCCGCTGCGCGTCCTCGTCGTGTGGGGCGAACCCGGCACGGCAGACTATTCGTCCTTCGGCTCCTGGCGGTCCGCCAACACTGCCCGGAATCCCGCCGTCGGCACACCGGCAGCCCGGTAACCGGGGCCGGGAACGCAGGAAATGCACGCTTCCGCCAAGGTTCTGAGACGATGGGCTTATGGCAGACCTTGAGGTTTACGACGACGAGGATACCGCCGGGCAGCTGAGCCGCGGCGTGCAGTCCGTGGACCGCGCGATCGCCGTCCTGGAAATCCTGCGCCGGCGCGGCGGCGCCGGCGTCAGCGAAATCGCCGACGAGATGGGCGTGCACAAGTCCACGGCTTCGCGCCTGCTCGCGTCACTGCTGCAGGGCGGCATGGTCCAGCAGAACTCCGAGCGCGGCAAGTATCATCTCGGCTTCGGCATCCTTCGGCTGGCCAACTCGATCCCCGGCCGCCTCAGCCTGGTCCAGGAGGCCCGCCCGCTGCTGGACGCCCTGGCCGAGAAGTACAAGGAGACCGTCAACCTCGCCGTCCTTCGCTCCAACTATGCGGTCAACGTCGACCAGGCCATGGGCCCCTCGTCGCTGGCCACGCATGACTGGATCGGCAGCCTCACCCCGCTCCACGCGACCTCCAGCGGCAAGGTCCTGCTGGCCGGCCTGAGCTCGGAGCAGCGCGAGAAGATCCTCAAGGAAACCGGGCTGCCGACGCAGACGGCCAACACCATCACCTCGCGGCGCGAGCTGGAGAAGCAGCTGATGGACGTCGCCTCCACCGGGTACGCCGCGGTGTACGAGGAATTCGAGATCGGCCTGAACGCCGTCGCCGTCCCCGTCCATGACCACGCCGGCGCGGTCATCGGAGCCGTCAGCCTTTCCGGGCCCGCCTTCAGGTTCAAGCCGGAGGAAATGCCGGACATGCTTGAGGACCTGAAGCATGCCGGGCTGGAAATCAGCTCCCGGATGGGCTACGCCCCGGAGTAATCCGGCACAAACAACGACGACGGCGGCAGCCGCCGCGGCCGGAACCTGCAGGTCCCCGCGCGGCCGGTTGCCGCCGTCGTCGTTGGCGTCCCGATTCCGTGGGCCTACAGCTCCACTACGGAGCGGAGGACTTTGCCTTCGTGCATTTTGTTGAAGGCTTCTTCGATTTGGTCGAGGGTGATGCGTTCGGTGACGAAGGCGTCGAGGTCGAGGTTGCCCTGCTTGTAGTGGTTGACGAGCATGGGGAAATCCCGGGAGGGGAGGCAGTC
>NZ_BRVS01000009.1 GCF_026011795.1 Arthrobacter mangrovi
ATGCGCCACCCGCCCGAATGGCTCAAACGAGAAATCCGGCTACGCGACGGGACCTGCCGCGGGCTGGGCTGCCGCACCCACTGGAAGCACTGCGAACTCGACCACACCCTGGCCTGGGAACACGGCGGCAAAACCGAACTCGATAACCTCGCCCTGCGCTGCAAGCCCGACCACCTGGCCAAACACAACGATGACTGGCACACCACCCAGCAACCCCACGGCGTCATCCGCCACCAAACCAGGACCGGCCAAACCTACACCAGCTACCCCGACGGCTCCTGGATCAACAACGGCCTCCAACCACCCCCACCCCCGCCGCCAGACCCCTACAACGACACCACCCCACCACCCTTCTGAGGCTGTGTGCGCCGTTGGAAATCTTAGGGCCGGGGACGGACCCTGCCCACGTGGAGGTGCGTGCAACTGCTGCGAAATTGCGCCCTAATGGGACTAACTCATTCACGGCCAGACCGGGATGTTGTGCGGTGTGATGATGTCGATCTTCGAGGCCTCTCCGGAGGGATCTTCGGGCAGCGCCCCGTGGTGGTGCAGCAGGATGCGGCAGCACCGGTTCACATCCAGCCGCAGGTCGTGGTGCAGCAGGGCACTGATCCTGCCGGCCCGCAGCAGCTCGAGGTTGTCGGCGTTCAGGTCGTGTCCGATGAATACCTCAGGCTCCCGGCCGACTGCCTCGAACGCGGCCAGCAGCCCCCGGTTGCCTCCGCCGGACGAATACACCCCGGCCGGCGGCTGCTCCCCTGCGAGCGCGCGCCCCATGATCTCCCGGGCGCTGTCGTCGAGCCCGTCCGATCCGTCCAGGTAGAGCACCGGCCGCTCGGGGTCCAGCTTGCGCATGGCGGCGCGGAAACCCATTTCCCGCTCCTCCTCGCCGCGGAACGCGTCATTGCTCACCGTCACCGCGACGCCGCCCGGCCGCCCGCGCAGCCACTGCGAGACCAGGTAGGCCGCCGTCGCCCCGGCCGAGCGGTTGTCGATCCCGACGTAGGCCAGCCGGCGGCTGAGCGGCACGTCGGTGACCAGCGTGACCACCGGGATGCCAAGGGCCAGCAGGCGGTCGACGGCGGCGGCGACCTCGGGCACGTCGGGCGCCTTGAGCACGACGCCGTGGCTGCCCTGCGAGCCGATGCGGTCCAGCTGCGCGACGCATGCGGCGGCGCCCCAGAGTTCGTGCAGGTGGAAGCGCGCCCTAAAGACGGCCGGGCGCAGCAGGGGCAGCTCGGCTTCCAGCGCCGTCCGAACGGCGAGGTGGAACCGGGCGGGCGCATCGGCGACGACGTCGATCATGAACCGGCGGCCGGTCAGTTCCAGCTGCTGCCGCTGCGCCTCGAGCTCCTGGATGGCCCGCTTTACCTGGCCGGTCGTGGCGGCGCGCACGCCGGGGCGGTTGTGCAGCACCCGGTCGACCGTCGCATCGCTGACGCCGGCCTGGCGGGCGATCTCCCGCACGGTGAACGGATGGGCCACGCTGCCTCCGGTGGTCTGGTACTGACGGATCCGTGACGTATCCGTGATGGATCCGGGCTGGGTTCGGATCGATTGCCGCCAGCATCGCACGGCAGCGAACGGCACGGCAAGGCCACCAGCAGCATCCGGCCCGCCCTCGACGCTGAGGGGTTTTTGAGGTACTTGCCCCCTTGCCGGCCCCTGGGTGCGGCGGAAGACTGGATCCAGTGCAGCCGGCCTGCACGCCATGGATTTCCTTACCTCTTCTGCTCCACTCTTCCTCGAAAAGGAGTTCCCTATGTCCACCACAGCCCAGCCCGGAACGGTCGGCCTCCGCCATGACGTCCAGTGGTTCAGCGCGGCCGACTGCCGGCTCGACGACTTCGTTCGCATCGTCGAGGCGGAGACCCGGCGCGAAGACTACCCCTTCGCGGCGGGTGTCGAGCGCAACGTCCTCATCTACGGGCCGGACCTGCAGCACCGGGCCGCGAACCCGGCTGTCCGGCGCGAAATCCAGGCGGAACTCGTGCGGGCCCTGACCGAAGGCCCGGGCATCGTGGTCTTCAAGCGCGCCTTCGCGGACACGGCCGTCGTCGACCGCGCCACGGAGGCCTTCAACCGGCTGATCGAGGACCAGCGGGCGGCGGGCACGGCCGGCGGGGACCACTTCGCCAAGCCCGGGGCAAACGACCGGGTCTGGGGCGCCCTGGACAAGCTGGCCGTCGCGGCGCCCGGGGTCTTCGCGGACTACTACGCCAACGATGTCCTCGCCCTCATTTCCCAGGCCTGGCTCGGCCCCAACTACCAGGTCACCTCGCAGGTCAACGTGGTCAATCCCGGCGGTGCAGCGCAGACGGCCCACCGCGATTACCACCTCGGCTTCATGGGGCTTGAGGAGGCCCAGGCCTACCCGGCGCACGTGCACCTGCTCTCCCCCGCCCTGACCCTGCAGGGAGCGGTGGCGCACTGCGACATGCCGGTCGAGTCCGGACCGACCCTGTACCTGCCGCACTCGCACAAGTATCCGGCGGGCTACATCGCCTTCCACCGGCCGGAGTTCACCGAATACTTCGAGCAGCACTACGTCCAGCTGCCGCTGGAGAAGGGCGACGCCGCCTTCTTCAACCCGGCGCTCTTCCACGGGGCCGGCCACAACCGCAGCGCCGGCATCCGGCGGATGGCCAACCTCCTGCAGGTCTCGTCCGCCTTCGGCCGCGCCATGGAAACGGTGGACCGGACCGGCATGTGCAGGGCGCTCTACCCCGTCCTGCGGCAACGCCTCGCCGCCGGGGCAGGCCCGGAGTGGATCCGCAACGTCGTCGCCGCGGCCGCCGAGGGCTACGCGTTTCCGACCAACCTCGACCGGGACCAGCCGATCGGAGGCATCGCCCCGGAGAGCCAGGCCGCGCTGGTGCTGCGCGCGCTGGAATCCGGGCTGGACGACGCGGCGTTCGAGACCGAGCTGTCGGCCCAGCAGCAGCGCCGCGGCAGCGGAGCCGCCTGACATGGGAGCGGACCGCAACTGCGAAGCCCGGAGGCCCCGGCTCCCCGCCGGGGCCTCCGGGCCCGCTGCCGCAACGGAAGGAGTATCGGCATGGCCCTCGACCACCTGATGCGGGGCAAGGTCCTGCTCGTCAGCGGCGGCACGCAGGGGGTCGGCGCCGGCGTCGCCCTCGCCGCCGCGCAGCAGGGCGCGGAGGCCATCGCCGTCGTCGGCCGCAGCGATGACAAAGGCCGGCGGTCGGTGGACGCCCTGGAGGCGGCCGGAACCGAGGCGTGCTTCATCCGGGCCGACCTGGCGGACCACGCCCAGGTTGGCACCGTGGTGGACACCGCCGTCGCACGCTTTGGCCGGGTGGATGCGCTGGTCAACGCCGCCGGGCTGACGACGCGCGGGACCATGCTGGATACCACCGGGGAACTCTTCGACGCCCACATCGCGGTCAACCTGAAGGCGCCGTTCTTCCTCATGCAGCAGGCCATCGCCCACCTGCGCGGCCGCGGCGCACCCGGCACCATCGCCAACATCATCACGATGAGTTCGCACGGCGGCCAGCCCTATCTGGCGCCGTACGTGGCGGCTAAGGCCGGGCTGGCCGGACTGACGAAGAACGCCGCCCACGCGCACCGCCGGGACCGGATCCGGATCAACGGCATCAACATCGGCTGGACCGCGACGGAAGGCGAGGACGGCATCCAGCGCCGCTTCCACGGGGCCGGCGACGACTGGCTCGAGCGGGCCGGCGCGTCCCAGCCGATGGGCAAACTGGGCCAGGTCGACGAGATTGCGGACTTCGGCGTGTTCCTGCTCTCCGAGCGCTCCGGCGTGGTCACCGGCTCCGTGATCGACTGGGACCAGCAGGTCCCCGGGGCCTACGACTAACGCCACGCGCCGGACCCGCCCTGCCCGGCTATGCGGGGAGGGCGGGTCCGGCAGGCCGCGTTACTGGAAGCCGCCGACGAACTCCTTCATGGTGTCCAGCTGGTAGCGGGCAACCTCGCGGGCGTGCTCGTTCTCGGCGAAGACGCTGGAAACCATCACGGTCTCCGGCCGGTCCAGGAAGCCGTTCTCGGCCAGCGAGCCGAAGAACTCCTGCCAGTCCACGTCGCCGTCGCCGATTTTCAGGTGCTGGTGCACCCGCACCGGGTTGCCCGGCGGGTTGGTGATGTAGCGCAGCCCGTGGGAAGCATGGTGGTCCATGGTGTCGGCCACGTGGACCACCCGCAGCCGGTCCCCGACGGCCTCCATGATCCGCCCCGGGTCGTCCTTCATGTGGAAGGTGTGCGCCGCGACGTACACGAAGCCGAGGTTGGGCGAATTGACGCCGCGGATGACGCGCCAGGCGGCCAGGCCCTCCTCGACGAAGTCGTCCGGGTGCGGGTCGATGGCGACGTGGACGCCCTCGCGTTCGAAGAGCGGCACGAGCTCCTCCATCGAGCGGTAGAACGCGGCCTCGGACTCTTCCGGCAGCTCCGGCCGGCCGCTGAACTCGGTGTTCATCTGCGTCACGCCGAGGTCGACGGCGATCTGCACCGCGCGCTTCCAGTAGCGGACGGCGGCCTCCCGGAGGTTCTCGTCCGGTGACGACCAGCGCAGGACCGGCAGCACCGAGGCGATTTCGACTTCCGCCTCGGCGCAGGCCTTCTTCAGGCCGGCGACCAGCGCGTCGTCGGCCTTCGGGTGGGTGAAGAACGGCAGGAAGTCCTGGTGCGGGGTGAGCTGGAGGTACTTGTAGCCCAGTTCTGCCGCCAGCTTAGGAAACTCCAGCAGCGAGTGGGTGTGGTGGAACGGGGTGGGATCAAGCGCGATCTTCATTGTTGGCGCCCTTCGTTGGCTCGATTCATGGCTCGATTGTCTGCCGGCCCTAGCTGTACAGCGCGGGCTTGTCGTTCAGCCGGACCTGGACCTTGGCGCCGGTCTTCTGGGCCTCGACCCCCGCCTCGCAGCACGCTGCGGTGGCATAGCCGTCCCAGGCGCTCGGGCCGCCGATCCGGTCCTCCAGAGCCGCGTCGACCCAGGCCTGCAGCTCCACGTCGTAGGCCGCGGCGAAGCGCTCCACGAACCCGGGCGTCACCTGCCCGCCCCAGCGCCCCTGGGTGCGGACGTAGGGTCCGGAATCGCTGCCGATGCTGACCACGCCCTGCTCGAAGGAGGCCTGGGTGGCCACCTCGTAGCCGAACTGGGCGTTGACGTAGATTTCCACATCGGCCAGCACCCCGGAAGCCGTCTCCAGCAGCACGTGCTGCGGATCGTGCTGGCCCTCGGGCGCGTTGCGGGTGCGCTTGCCCAGCCGCACCTGCACGGAGGTGATCTCCTCACCGGTGAAGAAGCGCACGGCGTCGAACTCGTGCACCACCGAGTCGTTGATCAGCATCTCATTGGTGAAGCCGGGCGGCGTCGTCGGGTTGCGGTGCTGGTGGTGCAGGACCAGCAGCTCCCCCAGCTCGCCGCTGCGGATGATCCGGCCCAGCTGCGCGTACTCCGCGTCGTAGCGGCGCATGAAGCCGACCTGGATCCGCTGGCGGCCCAGCTTCTCCTCGGCCTGGACCACCCGCCAGGAGGACTCGGCATCCGGGGTCAGCGGCTTCTCGCACAGGATCGGGATGTCCCTTTCGAGTGCCGCGTGCAGGATCTCCTCGTGCAGGAAACCCGGCGTGGCGATCAGCACGGCGTTGATGTCCGGCCGCTCCAGGGCCGCAGGCCCGTCGGTCAGCGCGAGGGCGCCGGGCACATCGGCGACGGCGGCGCGGGCGCGGTCCTCGTCGATGTCGACGACGGCGGCCACTTCCGCGCCGTGGATGCGGCGGTGCAGCCGCTGGATGTGGTCGATGCCCATGCGGCCCGCTCCGATGACGGCCACGCGGAGGTTCTGGTTCATAGCGGTTGGTTCCTTACTGGACGCGGGTGCGGGAGCCGCACGAGAGCAGGTACTTGCAGGTGCGCTGTGCGATGGGCATCGGCACGCCGAAGTCGGCCACCGGATACATGTCCTGCTCCACGATGCCGAAGATCGGCTTGTCCAGCCGTTCGACGGCGTCGATCACCTTGGACAGGTCGGGCAGGCCGTTGGGCGGTTCGATCATGACGCCGGCGGTGTTGGCCGCGGCGAAGGTCAGGTTCTGCTCGCGCACGGTCTTGAGCACCTCGGGGTCGACCTGCTTCAGGTGCAGGTAGCCGATCCGCTCCGGGTACTTCTCGATCAGCTCCACGCTGCTGGCCCCGCCGTACTCCGCGTGCCCGGTGTCCAGGCAGAGCGTGACCAGCTCCGGGTCCGTGTGCTCCAGGAACCGCTCGATGTCCGCCTGCACGCAGACGTGGGAGTCCGCGTGGGAGTGGAACTGCTGTGCCAGCCCATACTCCTCGGCCAGCACCTTGCCCAGCCGGTTGTGCCCGTTGAACAGGTCGTCCCACTGCTGCACCGTCAGCTCGCCGTTCTCCACAGCCTCGCCGGTGACGTCGTCGCGCCACATGGCCGGAATGACCACGATGTGCTTGCCGCCCATCGCTGCCGTCAGCTCCGCGACCCGGCGGGCCGGTTCCCAGGCCTCGTCCCACTGGCCGACGCCGCGGTGGAAGGCGGTGAACACCGTCCCGGCGGAGACCTTGAGGTCCCGCTGGGCCAGTTCGTCGGCCAGCTTGGCCGGGTCCGTCGGCAGGTACCCGTACGGCCCGAGCTCGATCCACTTGTAGCCGGACTCGGCCACTTCGTCGAGGAACCGCTGCCACGGCGTCTGCTTCGGGTCATCGGCGAACCAGACTCCCCACGAATCGGGGGCCGTGCCAATGATCAGCTTGTTCTCAACTTCGGACATTCTTCCAGGTCCTTTCAGTGCGAGTGGTGCGGCGGGACGGGTCAGTTGGACGGGAAGGCGAAGGAGGCGCCGGAGGCCTGCTTCGGTTCGGGCCAGCGCTGGGTGACGACCTTGCCGCGGGTGTAGAAGCGGATGCCGTCCGGGCCGTAGATGTGGTGGTCGCCGAACAGCGAGTCCTTCCAGCCGCCGAAGGAGTGCCAGGCCACCGGCACCGGCAGCGGGATGTTCACGCCGACCATGCCGACCTTGACGCCGCGGGTGAACGCGCGGGCGTACGCGCCGGACGAGGTGAAGATGGCGGTGCCGTTGCCGTACGGGTTCGAGTTGATGATCTCCAGTGCCTCGTCGATGCTGGCCACCCGCACCACGGCGAGCACCGGGCCGAAGATCTCCTCGCGGTAGGCGCTCATCTCGCGGCGGACGTGGTCGATCACGGTCGGGCCGACGAAGAAACCGTTCTCGTGGTCCTTGACCACCAGGTCCCGTCCGTCGACCACCAGCGCGGCGCCGTCTTCCTGGGCCTCGCCGACGATCTTCTGCAGCCGCGCCTTGGACTGCGGGGTGATGACCGGGCCCATGTCGGCGTCCGGCTCCATCCCGTTGGCGACCTTGACCGCCTCTGCGCGTTCCTTGAGCTTGGCGACCAGGCCCTCGGCGGCGTCACCGACGGCCACGGCGACCGAGATGGCCATGCAGCGCTGGCCGGCGGAGCCGAAGGCGGCCGCGTTGATGTGGTCCGCGGCCAGGTCCATGTCGGCGTCCGGCATCACCACGGCGTGGTTCTTCGCCCCGCCGAGCGCCTGCACGCGCTTGCCGTGCTGCGTGCCGGTCTCGTACACGTACCGGGCGATCGGGGTGGAGCCGACGAAGGAGATGCCGTCCACGTCCGGGTGGGTCAGCAGGCCGTCCACGGCCTCCTTGTCACCCTGCAGGACGTTGAAGACGCCGTCCGGCAGGCCGGCCTCCTTCCACAGCCGGGCCAGGAACAGGCTCGCGGAGGGGTCCCGCTCGGAGGGCTTGAGAATGAAGGCATTGCCGGTCACGATCGCCACCGGGGCCATCCACAGCGGCACCATCACCGGAAAGTTGAACGGAGTGATGCCGGCGACCACGCCGAGCGGCTGGCGGAACGAGAACACGTCGATGCCGCCGGAGACCTGGTCCGAGTATTCGCCCTTCAGCGACTGCGCGGCGCCGCAGGCATATTCCACGACCTCCAGCCCGCGGCCCACCTCGCCGGCTGCGTCGGAGACGACCTTGCCGTGCTCGCTGGTAACAACCTTTGCCAGCTCCTGGACGTTCTCCGCGAGCAGTTCGCGGAACTTGAACAGCACCGCCACGCGCTTGGTCAGCGACGTCTCGGCCCAGGATTCGGAGGCGGTCTTGGCGGCGGCGACGACGTCGTCGATGTCCGCGCGGTTGGCCAGCCGCAGCTCGCCCGTGGCCTCGCCGGTCGCCGGGTTGTAGACGGGCTGGGTCCGGTCCCCGGATCCCACGGTTTCCGCGCCGTTGATGAAGTGGGTGATGGTCGTGCTCATGGGTGCTCCTTGAAATCGTGCAGGTCTGGATTCGTGCAGGTCTAGCCGAGCAGCGGCTTCTGCCGGGACTTCTGGTCTGTGTAGGTGCGGTAGGCGTGCTGCGTGGACTCGAGCTCGGAGGCGCCGGAGACCGGCACGTCCCACCAGGACTCGGAATCCGGCGCGTCGAGCAGCGGATCGGACTCGATATGGATGAGCACCGGACCGCTGCCCTCGGGCTCGGCCTTCGCCTTGGCCACGGCGGCCTCCAGGTCCGCGATGACGTCCTCGCCCGGCTCCACGCGGATGACCCGGACGCCGAGGGACTCGGCGTTGGCGGCGAGGTCGATCGGCAGCTTTTCCCCGTCGTCGAAGGTGTGGTGCTTGCGGTCCAGGGTCCGGTACTTCGTGCCGAAGCGCTGCGAGCCGAGCGATTCGGAGAGCGCCCCGATGGAGGCGTACCCGTGGTTCTGGATGAGGACCGTGATCAGTTTGAGGCCCTCGGCCACGGCGGTGACCAGTTCTGTGTGCATCATCAGGTAGGAGCCGTCGCCGACCATAACGACGACGTCGCGCGGCCGGGCTTCGGCGGACCCTTCGGCCGCGCGGTCCGCCTCGTCCGCGGCCGCCCGCTTCACGCCCAGGCCTCCGGGGATCTCGTAGCCCATGCAGGAGTAGGCGTACTCCACGTGGTAGCCGAACGGGTCCCGGACCCGCCACATCTTGTGCAGGTCGCCGGGCAGCGAACCGGCGGCGCAGATCACGACGTCGCGTTCGTCCATCGCGCGGTTCACGGCACCGATGATTTCGTTCTGGCTCGGCAGCGGGGTGTGCCGCGTGTCGAAGGCTTCGTCCACGGTCCGGTTCCAGCGGTCCTTCTCCGCCGCGGCGAGCTGCGCCAGGTCGGCGCCGACGCGGTAGCCCGAGAGCCCCGAGGCCAGCTTCGCCAGCGTCTTCCGGGCGTCGGCGACGATCGGCAGGCTGGTGCCGTGCTTGTAGGCGTCGATCGGGGCGACGTTGATGTTGACGAACCGGACGTCCGGGTTCTGGAAGGCGGTGCGCGACGCCGTCGTGAAGTCCTCGTAGCGCGTCCCGACGCCGATGATCAGGTCCGCTTCGCGCGCGACGGCGTTGGCCGCCGTCGTTCCCGTGGAACCGATGGCGCCGAGGCAGTAGGGCGCGTCCCACGGCAGGACGCCCACGCCCGCCTGGGTGTAGGCCACGGGGATGCCGGTCAGTTCGGCGAGTTCGGCCAGCTGCTCGGTGGCGAAGGCGTAGAGCACGCCGCCGCCGGCGATGATCAGCGGGCGCTTGGCCGCGCGGATCAGCTCCACCGCACGGCGGATGTCCTGCTCCTCGGGCTCGGGGCGGCGGATCCGCCAGTCCCGCTCGGCGAGGAATTCCTCGGGGACGTCGAAGACCTCGGCCTGCACGTCCTGCGGCAGCGAGATGGTCACGGCGCCGGTCTCCGCCGGATCGGTCAGCACGCGCAGGCCGTGGTGCAGGGCGGAGAACAGCTGCTCCGGGCGGGAGACGCGGTCGAAGTACTTCGACAGCGGGCGGAACGCGTCGTTGACCGTGATGTCGTAGGCCTCGGGCCGCTCCAGTTGCTGCAGCACCGGATCCGCGGCCCGCGTGGCGAAGGTGTCCGAGGGCAGCAGCAGGACCGGCAGGCGGTTGGCCGTGGCCAGCGCTGCGCCCGTGAGCAGGTTGGACGAGCCCGGGCCGATCGAGGTGGAGACCGCGAACGTGGCACGACGCCGGTTGTGCCGGGCGTAGCCGACGGCCTGGTGCGACTGCGCCTGCTCGTTGCGGCCCTGGTAGTAGGGCATCAGCGCCGGATCCTTGGCCTGCCACTGCTTCAGCGCCTGTCCCACCCCGGCGACGTTGCCGTGGCCGAAGATGCCGAACATGCCCGGGATGAGCCGGCCGCGGTAGTCCTCCCCGCCGACGCTGTCCACCAGGTACTGCCTGCCCAGGAACTCTACGACCGCCTGGGCGACGGTCATTCTGCGGGTAGCCATCAGCTGGCGACCTCCTGTCCGGTGTGTGCGTTCAGCAACGAAGCGGCGGCGGCAACGGCCTCCTCGACCGTCCCCTCCTTGGGGTAGAGCAGGGCCCGCCCGACCGTCAGGCCCTGGACGCCGGGCAGCTTGAGGGCGGCGCCCCAGCTGGCGAAGACCTCTTCCGGCGAGCCGGACGGGTCCCCGCCCAGGAGCACGGTGGGCAGCGTGGTGGCGGCCATGACTCGTTCCATCTCCGCCACGACCGGCAGCTTCATCCAGGTGTAGGCGCTGGTGGACCCGAGGCCCGAGGCGATGGCGACGGACTTGATCACCGCGTCGGCGCTGAGGTCGTTGCGCACCCGGCCGTTGTCCCAGACGGAGATGAACGGCTCCACCATGGCGACCAGCCGGCGCTCGGCCAGGCTGTCGATCGCCTTCGCGGTCGATTCGAGCGTGGCGACCGTGGCCGGGTCGCCCAGGCAGATGCGGGTGAGCATCTTGCCGCCGTTGGCGCCCAGCGCTTCGAGGGCCTCGGCGGTGTGGCCGGTGAACCGGTCGTCCATCTCGTTGACGAAGCCGGACAGGCCTCCGCGGTTCATCGAGCCGAAGAGGAGCTTACCGTCCAGGGCGCCGAGCAGCAGCAGGTCGTCCATGATGTCCGGGCTGGCCAGCACGCCGTCGACGGCGGGGTTGGCCAGGGCGGCCTGCAGCCGGTCGAGCAGGTCGCGCCGGTCCGCCATCGCCGTTTTGTTGTCGCCGACGGCGAGCGCGCCGCGGGCGGGATGGTCGGCGGCGACGATGAAGTTCTGCTCGCCGAGCTTCAGGCCGGGGTGGGGGCGGCGGACCGCGGCGGCCCGCGAGACCGCGTCCGGGTCCTCCAGCCGGATCCGCGAGAGGTGTTCGTAGCGGCGCGGGTTGTCGTCGAAACGGCTCATCGGACGGCCTCCACGGTCCCGGGCAGGGCGCGCCCGCGTTCGGCCAGCAGCGCGTTGACTTCCTCCGGGGTCGGCATCGCATCGGCGCACGAGAGCCGCGATGCCACCAGCGCACCGGAGGCGTTGGCATAGTCGAGCACGGCGGCCAGCGGCCAGCCGGCCAGCAGTCCGTGGCAGAAGGCTCCGCCGAAGGCGTCCCCGGCGCCCAGCCCGTTCAGCGTCTCCACGGGGACCGGGGCGGACACCACCCGCTCGGTGCGGGTCTTGGCCATGACGCCGTCGGGCCCCAGCTTCACGACGGCGATCTCCACTCCCGCGTCCAGCAGGCGGTCCGCCTGTTCGTCCGGAGTCCCCTCGCCGACGGCGACGGCGCACTCCTTGTCGTTGCCGATGGCGACGGTGACGTGCGGCAGGATCACCGACACCTGTTCGCGGGCTTCCTCCTCGGACGCCCAGAACATCGGCCGGTAGTCGAGGTCCAGCACCGTGTACTGCCCCGGACGCAGGCCCTCGCGCGGCCGCGCCTCATGCGCCGCCAGGTGGGCCGAGCGGCTGGGCTCCTGGCTGAGGCCGGTCACAGTCGACCAGAAGATCCCGGCGTCGCGGATGGCTTCCCGGTCCAGCTCACCGGCGGCGATCTGCAGGTCGGGGGCCGTCGGGAACCGGCCGTAGAAGTAGAGCGGGAAATCGTCCGGCGGGAGGATGGCGCAGAACGTCGCCGGGGTCTGCAGTCCCGGCACCGACGTCACGAAGCCGTCGTCCACCCCGAACTTCCGCAGTTCGCGGTGCAGGTACTCTCCGAACGGATCCTCGCCGGTGCGGGTGATGACCGCCGACCGCCGGCCATGCCGGGCCGCCGCCACCGCGACGTTGGAGGGCGAACCGCCCAGGTATTTGCCGAAGCTGTTGACATCCGCCAGCCCGACCCCGACGTCATTCGGGTAGATGTCGACGCTGATCCGTCCCATGGTAAGCAAGTCGTGAGCCACTAGAGATCATCGGCCTTTCTGTTCGGGGCGAGCCGCCTGGCCGCCTGCCTGGCAGGCTGTGAGCCGAGCCACATTCATACTTTGCCTGAAGGACTTTGTCCTGTCAAACCTTTGTACTGACATATTTACAAGATCGGTTGATGCGGTCTAGCTGCGAACTGCGGTCCTGTCCGGCCCCTACTATGGAACCGATGAGAATCTACGACCCCTCGCAACCGCGCGCGGCCGGGGGCAGGGCGCCCGCCTTCCGCCATGTCCGGAGCAGCCTGCTACGCCCGGGCGTTCGGCTGCCGGTCCGGCTCGCCCGGCGCGGACTGGCCATCGGCATCGACATCGGCGGCACCAAGGTTGCCGCGGGCGTGGTCGACGGCGAGGGGCGGATCCTGGCCGAACGCTACCGGGACACCCCGGGGCATGACCCCCGCGAGGTGGAGCAGGTCATCGTCTCGCTGGTGCGCGAGCTGTCCGCCGAGTTCAGGGTGTTGTCCGTCGGCATCGGAGCCGCCGGGTGGATGGACCGCAGCGGCAGCACAGTCCTCTTCAGCCCGCATCTGGCCTGGCGGAACGAGCCGGTTCGGATGAACCTGGAGAAGCTCCTCCACCGCCGCGTCGCGGTGTCCAACGACGCCGACGCGGCCGCGTGGGCGGAGTTCCGCTTCGGCGCAGGCATGGGACAGGACCGGCTCGTCTGCATCACCCTCGGCACGGGCATCGGCGGCGGCATCGTCATCGACGGGCGGATCGAACGCGGCAACTGGGGCGTGGCGGGCGAGTTCGGCCACCAGATCATCGTGCCGCAGGGCCACCGCTGCGAATGCGGCAACCGGGGGTGCTGGGAACAGTACGCCTCGGGCAACGCCGTCGGCCGGGAAGCCCGCGAACTCGCCGCGGCCAACTCTCCGGTTGCCCAGGAGTGGCTGCGCGCCGCCGGCGGAGACGCGGACCGGATCACCGGAGCCATCGTCACCGCCCTGGCCCGCGAGGGCGACACCGCCAGCATCAACCTGCTCGAGGACATCGGCGAGTGGCTCGGCCTCGGCCTGGCCAACCTCGCGGCGGCGCTGGATCCCGGGATGTTCGTCATCGGCGGAGGGCTGTCCGAAGCCGGGGACCTCCTGCTCGGTCCCGCCCGCAGCGCCTTCAACCGCAACCTCACCGGGCGGGGCTTCAGGCCCGCCGCGCCGATCGAACGGGCCGCCCTGGGTCCGAAGGCCGGCCTCATCGGCGCCGCCGACCTGTCCCGCGTGATCGCCTGGCGCTGACCGGGCGCTGACACAGGGCGGGAGGCCGCGTTCCTTAGCTTCCGCCGCCCGCACCGCCGTCGTCAGTATGCTGGCCCTGAGCCGGCGCTCCGAGGCCGGCCGGGCCCGGAGCGGAGGAATACATGCCGATGTGGCTGCAGGCGCTGCTGTGGGGAACCCTCGCCGGCGCCGCGCTGGTCCTCGGTTCCGCGATCTCCTGGCGCTGGCGCATCAACGCCAAGACCGTCTCGACAATCATGGCCTTCGGCGCCGGGGTCCTGATCTCGGCGCTGGCCTTCGAGCTGGTCGCCGAGGCCGAGAGCAACGGCGGCGTCGTGGCCACCGTAGCCGGCTTCCTCGTGGGGGCCGTCATCTTCGTCGCCGCCAACTTCGCACTCGCCCGCCGCGGGGCGAAGCACCGCAAGCGTTCGGGCTCCCAGCAGCCCAGCGAGCAGGATTCACCTGGCAGCGGGACGGCGATCGCCGTCGGCGCGCTGCTCGATGGCATTCCCGAATCCCTCGTCCTGGGCCTTGGCCTGATCAGTGCCGGCACCGTCAGCCCGGCCATGCTGGCCGCCGTCTTCATTTCCAACGTCCCCGAGGGCCTCTCCAGCTCCGCTGGCATGAAGAAGGCCGGCCGCAGCGCCGCCTACGTCTTCACCGTCTGGGGGTCCATCGCCGTCCTCAGCGGCGTCGCCGCCTGCCTCGGCTTCCTGGCGCTGGACCAGGCTCCCGCGGAACTCGTCGCCTTCATCACCGCCCTCGCGGCCGGCGCCATCCTCGCCATGCTGGCCGACACCATGATCCCGGAGGCGTTCGAGGAGCACCACCTGCTCACCGGCCTCACCGCGTCCGTCGGCTTCGTGACTGCGTTCGCGATCCATGTCGCCGGCGGCTAGCTCCGCCCGCTGGCCGCTCGTGGTCGCCATTCCGGCACGGGGCTGCACGCACTTAGCAAGCATGCTTATGCTGAAGTGCAGCGGGCCTTTTCCCGCAAATGTTCGGATCAAGAATCAACTGTGATTGGAGACGAGAACCATGAGCCATGTTCAGTCCATGCTGGATGCTTACCCCAAGGACCTCGGCGGCATCGACAAGGCCAAGCTCGCCGCCTGCATCGCGGCGTGCTTCGAGTGCGCCCAGACCTGCACGGCCTGCGCGGACGCCTGCCTCGGCGAGGAGCAGGTGGCGGACCTCGTCACGTGCATCCGCACCGACCTCGACTGCGCCGACATCTGTGCGGCGACGGGCAATGTCCTGACGCGGCGCACCGGCGGCGATGCCGCGACGGTCCGGGCGCTTGTCGAAGCCTGCCGGACCGCCTGCCGGGCCTGCGCCGAGGACTGCGAGCGCCATGCCTCCATGCACGAGCACTGCCGCCTCTGCGCGGAGGCGTGCCGGCGCTGCGAGCAGGCCTGCAGCGACCTGCTCGGCGCCCTGGGCTGAAGCCCAGGCGGGCGGCGTGCCGGCTTCGCGAACCATGCCGCCAAGCGCGGTTCCCCGAGGCCGCCGGCTCCCGCCCGTAAAGATGACCGTCATGAAGGCGATCGTCGTGGGTGCCGGTATCGCCGGCCTGGTCACCGCCCGGCAGCTGGGCCTCGCCGGCTGGGAGGTCGATCTCGTGGAGAAGTCCGACGGTCCCCGCCGGGACGGCTACATGATGGACTTCTTCGGCCCGGGCGTGGAGGCCTCCGAGCGGATCGGCCTGTATCCGCGCCTGGCCCGGGTGGCCTACCGCGTGGATGGAGTCGAATATCTTGACGCCCGGGAACGGGTCCGGGCCCGCCTCGACTACGACCGGTTCGCCCGGCTCGCGGGCGGCAAAGTCCTTAGCCTGCTCCGCCCGGATCTGGAACGCGCCGCGCTGGGCGCCCTCGAGGACGTCCCGCACGGCCGGGTCCGCCTCCACTACGGAAACCGTGTCACCGGGGTCTCGATGCAGGACGACGGGGTGCGGGTCGCCGTCGACGGCCCCGCGGCAAGGCTGCCGGCAGCGGACGTTGTCGTCGGCGCCGACGGAATCCATTCCGAGGTCCGCGCCCGCGTCTTCGGCCCGGAGACGGACTACCTGCGCCCGCTGGGCATGCGGGCCGCCGCCTTCATCGTGCGGGAGGCCGAGCTGAATGCCCGCTTCCGGAACCGCTTCGTGCTCACCGACAGCCTCGACCGGACCGCGGGTCTCTACGGCCTCCGCACCGACAAAGTCGCGGCATTCCTCGTGTACCGCGACCCGCCCGCCGGTGCCGGCCGGGACACTTCCGCCCCGCGGGACAGGCTGCGGAACGAGTTCTCCGGCCTCCACCCGGCGGTCGACCGGCTATTGGACCTCTGCCCGGCCGACCCGTACGACGACGTCGTGGCGCAGATCGTGCTGCCGCATTGGTGGAAGGGGCGTGCCGTACTCGTCGGCGACGCCTGCGGAGCCGTCTCCCTCCTGGCCGGGCAAGGAGGTTCACTGGCGATCGCGGGCGCCGCGCTGCTGGGCGACACGCTCGGGAGGGTCACATCGGCCGACGGGATCGCGCCGGCCCTCACGGAGTTCGAGCAGGCTTGGCAGCCCGTGGGGGCGCAGGCCCAGGCATCCGGACGGCGGGCTGCGTCCTCGTTCCTTCCCGCGAACCGGACCCAGCGCCTGCTGAGGCGCTGGGTCATCCGGGCCACGGCGCTGCCGGGAATCGACCGCCTCGTAGCCCGGCAGGTCCTGCGGAGCATTGCGAAATAGACCGCCCCGACCTAGCCCCGGGCAGGACCGAACCAGCGGGCCCCCGAGGCCGCCAGCCCGCCTGCCATCCATATCGCCGGCGGCTAAGGGCAACCGTCGGAGTCGGACCGCCGGCCATCGATGCACCGCCCACGATCGACAGCTCGGCGAACGGCTCGTTAAAATCGACTTAGGGGTATTCCGAGGACGGAGGCGGCTCCATGCCCGTTATCCTGTTCGTCCGGATCACGTCCGGACTCGATGCGCAGGAGTTTGAACGGCGGCTGCTGGAACGGCGGCCACGCTTCCGCGACGTTCCAGGTCTCCTGCAAAAGGTTCACGGCCGCGACAATGCAACCGGCGACGTGTGCGGCATCTACTTCTTCGAGAGCGAAGAGGCGCTCGACGCATTCCGGGAGACCGAACTCGCCCGCACCATCCCCGTTGCCTACGAAGCTGTCGCGGTTCGCCGCGAGGTGTACGAGGTGCTCTACTCGTTGCGGCCCGACCGGGGGCCGTTCGCCGGGTCCAGCCACCCGGCGGCGTGAGCCGTCGGCGGAATGCCCCGGGATTGGGGCTAGCCTCGGGCGGGACCGAACCAGCGCTCCAGCGCGTCCTCCAGCCCGTCGTGCGTTCCCTCTCCCACCCAGGCGACGTGGCCGTCGGGGCGGATCAGCACGGCCGCCGGAGCGCTGACCGGGCCAATCACCGGCAGCTCCCACCCGCCGTCGTACGTGGCGTCCACGGTCCGCACCCGGTCGGCCCATGGCCCGGCGCCGATGCTGCCCGGCGCGCCGAGGTTGAGCAGGACGGGACGGGCAGGGTGCAGGAGGGCGGACACGCGCAGCGGGCCGTCGGCGGTGACGACGTCGGGGTCCGGCATGCGGCGTCCCAGCAGCGGGTGCCCCTCGCCGAGGTCGTAGCGGACATCCAGGCCGGAGATGAGCCCGGCCACGCGTTTCCGGGCCTCGTCGATGGCCAGCAGGTCGGTCACGGTGTCGGCGAGCGCGCCAATGCGCGGATCGGCCTTCTGCATGACCGACTGCGCCATCGTGTGCTTCAGCGCGCGGGTCCCGGCGGGATGCCGCTCCTCGTGGTAGGTATCGAGCAGGCTGTCCGGCGCGCTGCCGTTGACCACTTGGGCGAGCTTCCAGCCGAGGTTCACGGCGTCCTGGATGCCGAGCCCGATCCCCTGCCCGCCGGAGGGCGCGTGGATGTGCGCGGCGTCCCCGGCGAGCACCCGGCCGCTGCGGTAAGCCGCCGCCTGCCGCGTGGCGTCCGTGAACCGCGAGATCCAGGTGGGATTGCGGACGCCGAAATCCGTGTCGAAGACCTCCCTCAGCGCCCTGCCAAGGTCGGCCAGGGTCGGCTCGGCCGCCGGTCCGATCTCCTTCTCGGTCACGACGACGCGCGTGGTCCGCCCGTCCTCCATCAGGTGCAGTCCGTGGATCCCGACCTCGTCGATGCGGATTCCCGCCGGCGTCTCTTCGGTCACCTCCACCTCGGCGACCAGGCTGCTCCTCGTCGCATCCCAGCCGGGGAAATCGATGCCCGCCGCCTTGCGGATCGTGCTCCTGCCGCCGTCGGCGCCGACCAGGTACAGCGCGCGCAGCGGGCGCCCGCCGGCGAGCATCACGTCGACGCCGCTCTCGTCCTGGTCGAAGCCGGCCACCTCGAGTCCGCGGTGGACCGGCACCCCCAGTTCCTCGATCCAGCCGATCAGGATCCGCTCAATGTGGTTCTGCCACAGGCCGAGCGTGTAGGGATGCCGCGTCGGGAAATCGCTGACATCCAGCATCATGTTCCCGAAGAACGCAGCCTGGACCGGCTTGCCCTCGGCCAGGAACCGGCCGGCGATCCCGCGCTGGTCGAGGATCTCAATCGTGCGCGAATGGAACCCGCCCGCCCGCGAGCCGGCCAGCTCCGGAGTCGGGCGGCGCTCCACAATCGCCACGTCAACCTCGGCCAGCCTCAGCTCGCCGGCCAGCATCATCCCGGTCGGACCTCCGCCGGCAACAATCACCTCGACCATTACAGCCCCTGCCTATTCGCGCCGTCCGAGCACCTCGTCATCGCACGTCCGGCCTAGTTTGCGCCCTGGCGGGGGCCTTGCCGCAAGCCCCCGTGGCCGCGATAAATTGGAACTGTCGGGACGCCGCGATCCGATCCCGGCCAACCCCTTCTGCCGGTCCGGCCCCGGCACTAGCGTGGAGATAGCCGGGCATCCCCCGCAGCCCCGGCAGCCGACCAGGCAAAGGAGATTTCCATGGGACTCGGAGACAAGATCAAGCACGCCGCGGACGAGCTGCTCCACGGCCACGGCAAGCCCCGGCAGGACGCCGACGATACCCGGGACCCCTCGGAGTTTCCCGAAGCCGAGCCCCTCGGTGCCCGGGCGACCGGCCCGGATGGCGACCCGTTCGAGGACCCCGATGTCGACCCGGACTCGGACGAACCGCCGAGCAGCGAGCCGGACCTCGACCCCGATGAGCCTCCCCTGGACGACGCGCATGACCCCGACGGCGAAACGACCGGCGGCTCCTTCAGCGGCCCCGTCCCGGACGACCCGGTGGAGCGCATCGCCAGCCCCCGCGAGGACAAGCCCCCGGCCCTCTGACCGGGCTTCCGTCTAGGGCAGCCTCACGCAGTTTTCCGGCCGCAGCATCGGCCGGATCCCCCCGCCCGTCTTCCGGCAGCGCAGGTTTATCCATTATCCTGTTGGCGGTCTCTTGGCTCCGCCGAACCGTCAAAGCGAGCCGACTCCCCGGGGGAAACACCAATGCCAGTCTCCAGCCGCCCTGTGTTCAAAGCCGCCGCCCGCATCGCCAGGCGGGCCTCGGCCGCCGCCGTCGCCGCCACTGTGCTCGCCGGCTCCGCGACCCTGGCCGCACCGGCCCACGCGGCGCCGGCCAACGCCACGCCGGCCCTCGCGGCGACCGTCCAGCCTGCCGCCGCCACCAGCAACGTCCTCAACGACAGCAACCGCGCACAGGTCCAGCAGGTCTTCGACGGAATCAACGCCTTCCGGAAGTCGAAGGGCCTGAAACCGGTGCGCTTCTACGTGAACGCCGCCAAGGTCTCGCAGGACTGGTCCATCACGATGGCCAACACCGGGGTCTTCAAGCACAATCCCGGCTACACCGAGGACCCGCGCATCGCCGGGTGGAACCGGGCCGGGGAGATCATCGCTGCCCGGTCCGACCGCCAGGGCCAGGGCCTCGTGGACCAGTGGATCAAGTCCCCTGGCCACAACGCCATCATGTCCGACCCGAACTACAGCGTGATCGGCGTCGGCATCGCCTTCTCCGACGAGGGCGGCGGCCGCTACGAGATGTACGGGACGGCCAACTTCTTCCGCTACTCGTCCGAGCCCTCGGGCACGTATTCCTCGCCCAACGCGTACTACGCCACCCTCGCCGCGCCGGCACCGGCAGTCCAGCCCATCGCCCAGTGCACCGCCGTCGCCGGCGCACCCGCGGCCGGCAGGGACCTCTCCCGCGCCAGCATCAAGAGCGCCGCGGACTACGTCGCCGCGGACTCGGCCGGCCGCCTCTGGCGCTACCCGGAGAAGTCCAGCCGCGCGCTCGGCAGCCGGGTGCTGATCGGTAGCAGCGGCTGGCAGCACGCCCGCTCCACCTCGGTCACCGACTGGAACAACGACGGCTACCTCGACATCGTCGCCCACTGGTCGGACGGCAAGGTCCGCGTCTACAAGGGCAAAGCCACCGGCGGATTCTCCACCTGGTTCAGCGCCGGCAGCATCTCGGCGTCCTCCACCGTCATCGCCGACCGCCTCTGCGCCAACAACCCGTTCCCCGGGCTGGTCGCCAAGGACGCCGGCGGCAACCTCTCGCTCTACCAGAATCTCAGGGGCGCCGCTTTCTACGCCGCCCCCAACAAGTTCAACACCGGCTGGAGCAACTACAGCATCGCCCTGACCGACTTCGACCAGGACGGCCGCAAGGACATTCTCGGCGCCAACAAAACCAACGGCGTCCTGAAGCTCTACCGCACCAACGGCAAGGGCGCCCTCATCCCCGAAACCCGCCCGACCGTGGGCCGCTCCGGATGGTCCACCGCCGCCACCTTCACCGACGCCCCCGGATTCGGCGCCGGCAGCGCCAACGGCATGACCGTCAAATTCCGCAACGGCACCGTCCGCTATTACGAGCTCCCCGCCGGCCGGGTCGGCACCGCCAAGCAGATCGGCACCGGCTTCGGCACCTACAACACCTTCTCCTGACCGGCCGGCGTCTCCGGTGTGACCTCACCCTGCCCGACCTGCTAGCCTCGGGAACTCAGCCGGAAACGGAAGGACTTTATGTCGAGCAACAAATGGCTAGTGGCAATCGCTGTCGCCGGAGCCGTGACCCTCACGGCCTGCGGCGGAGCAACCGAAGCCGGCAGCGCAGGCCAGACGCAGCAGGCGTCGCCCAGTGCAAGCGGCCAAGCACAGGACCCCGCGGCCGGCCAGCAGGAAATGCCGAAGCCGGACCTGAATGGAATTCCCGACGTCGTTGCCGAAGTCAACGGCACCAAGATTTCGAAGGAAGACTTCACCACCGCCTACGAGGCGCAGTTCCAGCAGATGGCGATGCAGTCCCAGATGATGGGCCAGGAAGTCGACCAGGCCAAGCTCAAGAAGCAGACCGCCGAAGGGATCGTCGGCACCGAGCTGCTCATCCAGGAAGCCGGCAAGCGCGACCTCACCGCCTCCGACAAGGAGACGGACAAGGCCCTCGACGAGATCGTGAAGTCCAACCAGCTCAAGTCCACGGACGAGTTCATGGCCGAGATGAAGAAGCAGGGCATGGACGAGGCCAAGGTGACGGAAGAGCTCAAGAACCAGGTCATGGTCGAGAAGCTGATCGCCGAGGAGGCCGGCGACACCAAGCCGACCGACAAGGAGCTCAAGGCCGCCTACGACGAGGCCAAGAAGCAGCAGGAAGCCATGGCCAAGCAGGGCGGCCAGGCCGCCGAAATGCCGTCCTTCGAGGAGGCCAAGCCGCAGCTCGAGGAGCAGGTCAAGTCGCAGAAGGAAGGCGAGATCGTGCAGAAGCTCGCCAAGGATCTGCGCGCCAAGGCGGACGTCAAGATCAACGTCTAGCCAGCGGTTTCCAGGAACGACGGCGGGTGGCCGGCTTTGCAGCCGGCCACCCGTTTTAGTGTCCGGGCCAGCCGGACGAAGAGGGGGTGCTGGCATCTGTACGCCTTCGGGGTCCGGGCGTAACCTTTAGTCGAGTCGACTTCGCAGGTTCAGCGGGCGCGACCGCAGATTGCTCAGGCGCGAGATGCATCCACATGGCCATCATCCTCTTGCCGCTGTCGTTGCGGCGGCAGGCCTTTCCCTGATCGCGGGCTGCGGGATTGGCGCGCGGGAGGGCGCGCCGGACTCGACGGATACCCAAGGACCGGCCGGATCCGAAAACCCCATGGCGACGACGGGGACACCGGGCGCCGGCGAGGGTACCGGGTCCGGCAATAATCCGGGTTCCGGCGGGCAGTCCCCGCCTGTGCCGACGCAGGGCGGTCCCGACGACGGCCAGTTCGTGCCGCCTGGGCCGGCGGCTCCCGGTGGTCCGCCCGCGGGCGCCGGCGCACCGGTTATCAGCTGGCTGCCGGTCGGACCGGTGGGCCGGGGCGATCCGACCTGGTACCTCTACCTGAAGAGCGGGAACTGCGACCAGCTCGTGGAACCGGGCGAGCAGCCTCAGACGGTGCAGGATGTGGCGAAGGTGTTCTGCCTTGCCGTGGCCGGCGACGAGGCGGCCTGGGCCCAGGGAGCGGAACTGTTGGCCGGGCTTCCCGTCCCGGACTCGGACTGCTGGTCGAGCACCGCCAATTCGGTACTCCGGTCGGTCGTGGATTTCCGGCAGCGGAACCCCGGCGTTGCCTATGAGCTCGTCGAAGGCAGCGGACTGGCCTGCGATCCGACGTTCTACGAGCTGGACGACGACGGAAGCGACAACAACGGCCGGAACCCGCAGGCCTCGGTGTGCGGCGGCACGCAGATGCACATGGTCGGCACGCTGGGAGGCCTTCCCGCCGGGAGCATCCGCAGCGTCGTCGTCGGTTCGCAGCCGGAGCCGGTCACCGTGCCGGTTGAACCGCTTGGGCCGGACTTCGTCTTCATGGCCCCGCCGTCCACCCAGGCAGGTTCGACGACGGTGAGCGTCGCCGACGGCGATTTCCTCGTCACCGAATCGGTCGACCTGGAATATGTCGGCGACCCGAATACCTGTCCAGGCGTCGAGCCTCCCCCGGACAACGGCCCCTCCGCCAATCCCGGCGAACCCGGTCCGGCCCCTGGCGAACCCGGCCCCGTCGAACCGGACAACGGTCCCTCCGTCACCCCCGGCGAACCCGGCGAACCCGGTCCCGGTCCGAGCGGCCTGCCGCCGTCGGCCGCTGCCCGTGCCGATCGGACACCGGCAGGTGTCCCTGCGGGCCTGTTCCGGTGACCGACTCTCCCGACGAAGGACGCTCGCTCTGGTCGCGTGTCCTCGGCGTCATCTCCGCCGTCGGCCCGCCCGTCACCGTGGTGACCGCGCTGCTGTTCTATTTCGGCTGGGCCCGTGCGGATGCCCAGGCCAGCAGCATGGGGCTGGACGAGAGCCTCTTTGGCTACGCCGCCCAGGACTACATCCTGATCAGCATCAGCGCCCTATATTTGCCATTGGTGCTGCTCCTGATCGTCGGCATCATCTGGTTTGCCCTCGACAGGTGGCTGCGCCGCCAGATCGACGAAGACCGCCACCGGACTCTGGCGGCCAAGGTCGCCGGGAGCGCGGCGGTAGTCGCCGTCGTTATTGCCTCCGGCGCCCTGCTGGTGGCCTTCCTCCAACCGGCCAGGACAGCGATCTTCGCGCCGTATGTGATGGCAGGCGGCGTCCTCGTCGCGGCCTGGGGCCTCCGGCTGAGGCGCCACGCCCGGGCAGGGCATGCTCCGGTCCTCAGGGCGGAAGAGCGCGCCGTCGAAGCGACCCTCGTGCTGAGCATCGTCACCCTGCTGCTGTTCTGGGGCACCGCTGACTATGCGCAGGCCGTGGGACGCGGACTCGCCGCCAATTTCGAACAGAACGTCCAGTCCCTGCCCCGCGCCGAGGTCTACAGCCCGCAACCGCTCGGGATAGGAGCCGATGCAGTCACGGTGAGCGACGTGGGCACCAAGGAGCAGCCCCTGTACCGGTATGACGGCCTGCGCTTCCTGGTCCTGAGCGGCGGCCGCTTCTTTTTCCTGCACGACGGCTGGACCACGGAGAACGGCACCGTGGTGGTGCTCCCGGACGACAACTCAATCCGCGTCGAGTTCAGCAGGTGACTGCACGACGGCGGGCGGCTGGGGCTGCTCCGGGGCTGCGTTCCGCTGGCCGAGGCTCCCCGAAATGTTCCAGGCCGTGACGGCGATGACTGCGAGCACAATCAGGCGGAGCACGTCGGCGCGGCGGCTTCTCGCGGCACGCCTCCGTCCGCCGCTTCCCTTGCGCCTGTTGCCGGAGGATGTCCCGTATTCACCGGGTTGCTGCCGCCGGCGGCCCTTGGCGGACCGGCGTCCCTTCGCCGCCGCGGCGGACGGCTGTCCGGCAGTCGCGGCAGGAGCGGATGAACCGGAAGCCGGTGCCGCGGCCGGCTGGCCCGTTGGCACATGAGCCTGCAGGTTCCTACGCGGTGCCCGCTCCGGCGCAGGAACCTGGGCAGGTTCCGGCGAATAGTCCGGCCGGAGACCAGGCACGCCCGCGGCGCCGCTGTTCAGCAGCTGCGGGCTGCGGGGTCCAAGCAGCAGCTGCCGCAGGTAGTGGAAGACAATCTCGACTTCGGCCGGGTCGAGGACCGGGGGCAGGCTGCTGACCGCGAACCGGAGCGATGCGAGTCCCACGACCCTCACGCCGTCCGCGGTTTCGGACCGCAGCTCCGGATGGTTGACCAGGCAGATCCAGCCCTGGACGAGCCGCCGGTGCTGGGGTTCCAGGACAGCAGCGACGGCCGCGCCCTGCTCCAGCGCACCCGTGGTCTCCCGGAGCCGCGAGTAGCCGTTCTGCGTCAGCCGCCCGTTACGCAGCTCGACCCGGCCGGTCCAGTTCTTCGCGTCGATCACCAGGATCCCGCCCGGCCCCACCAGCACATGGTCCAGGTTGGCCTTCGGCCGTCCCGGCCAGTGGGCGTCGTTCAGGAGCCGCCAGCCGCGGGCTTCCAATTCCCGGAGCTCCGCCGCCACCTGCACTTCCCCGGCGGCGCCTGCCGCCCAGGCCCTCGCGCTCCGCTCCGCCTGCTCGGCTTGGCGCCGTAGCTTCGCCGCCCGCTCGCCGGCCAGCCGCGACTGTTCCGCGGCCCTCTCCCCTGCCGTCATGTTTCCCCCGGTTGATATGCAGTTGTCGAAAAAATCAGGACCCGAGCCGAAGCGTCTCCCAGCCCCCGACGCCGATGACGGAGCGCTTCTGGATCCGGTTGGTGCTGACGCCGTAGTGGTACAGGTTGCCGTTCCGGTCGCCCGCGAGGATGCCCGGTTGGCCGGCGGCCACGTGGTCGGAGATGCCCGAAAGGTGCGTCATCGCGTTCCAGCCGGAGCTGCCGACCACCCGGCGGTCCTCCGCGAGGAAGCGGCCGGCTCCGTTGGAGCGGTAGAGCTTCAGCTGCCCCGCCGCGGTCCTGGCCACGAGGTCCATCTTGTGGTCACGGTCGTAGTCCATGGCCATGACCTTCAGGTCGCGCCAGCCGGAGGAGCCGATCAGTGTCCGGGCTCCGTGGCCGGCGCCGGCCGGATTGGCGTAGGCGTAGAGCTTGCCCTCGGCGAGGTTCTTGGCGACGATGCCCGGGAACTGGTCGGACTGGCGCCAGTTCGTCACGAGGATCTCGTAGCCCTGCCAGCCGGAGCGGCCGATCTCCGTGCGCTTGAACCCGCCGGCGGCCTTCCCGAAGTCCACGGTCAGTTTGCCGGACTTCCAGTTGGCGACGAGGTCCTGGACGCCGTCCTTGTTCCAGTCTGCAACGTCCACCGAGACGGCGGACTGCCAGCCGCTTGAGACGAAGCTTCGCAGGGCCAGATCCCCGCCCTTCGCGGACGGGTAGACGTAGAGCGAGCCGCCCGCGTCGACCGCCGCGATGTCGCCGGCGAGCACCTTGGCAGACGCGTTGGCGGGCAGCATTTTGTCCGGCAGCACCCGCAGGTCGCGGGCCAGCAGGGCGGGCATGTCGTAGGTGTAGTGGGTGACGCCGGGAAGCACCGTCATCGTGGTCTTCGTGAAGCCGAGGCCCGCGTACATGGTCCGGGAGTACTTCGCGGTGTCCAGCGCCGACCAGGTGGCAAGCGTCGTGCCGCCAAGCCCGTCGAGGCTGCCGGAGATCCAGTTGAGGTTCATTGCCTTGACCGCCGCGGTCGGCGCCGTCGGCACGCCGCGCCATCCGCCGCCGCCCACGATCGTCGCGCCGCCGCCCTTGATCCAGCCCTGCCGGTCGGCCAGTACCTCGAAAGTGATGAACTCGGCTCCGCCGGAATAGCCGTGCAGCCAGACCCGGCTCGCGTCGACTCCGTACTTGGAAATGACCATCGCGGCCAGGGCGCGGAAGTAGTCGCCGTTCTTGTCCACGTCCTCCCACCAGGTGATGCCGCCCTTCTTGTCGGGCGTGACCACCGGGACCATGATCATGTTCTTCTTGGCGGCCTCGGCCGCCATCGCCTTCATCACGGCGCCGTTGGGCTGGTGCACGTAGGACTGCGCCGGGTAGCTGTAGTCGCCGTGGAAGACGAACAGCACGCCGACCTTCTGCGAGCGGTCCACGTTGTTGCCGTAGACGTGGTACTGGCCGGTCAGTCCGTTCGGCGCGGTGAAGGACTGGTAGGTCGCATCCGACGGCGCCGGGGCGTACGCGGCGGCCGCGGTCTGCGCGGTGGTTACTGTGGCGGACAGGTAGTTGGTCTTCGTCGCCGTGATCTTCACCGACAGCCTGAGCCCGAGGTCGGCGGTGGTCACCTTGTAGGTGGCCAGGGTCGCCCCTGTGATGGCCCTGCCGCCGCGCAGCCACTGGTACTTCAGCGTGGCGCCGGACGTCCAGCTGCCCTTGGCGGTGAGGGTGCTGCCCACGTAGGCGCTTCCGCCGACGCTCGCGGCGACGGTGTTGGCCACCGTCCCGAGGACAGCCTTGGCCGTGGCGGCCGACGTCGCGGTCGCGGAGGTCATGCCGGCCTTGGCACCCGTGACGCGCACGCTCAGCCGCTTGCCGGCGTCCGCGGTGCCGACGGTGTAGGTCGCGGCGGTCGCGGCGCTGATCGGCTGGCCGTCGCGCAGCCACTGGTAGGTGAGCGTCGCGCCGGTGGTCCAGGTTCCCGGCGCAGCGGTGAGCTTCTGGCCCAGCACCGCGCTGCCCGAAATCGTCGGGACGGCAATGTTCCGGACCGGCTGCGGCTCGGCCTGCGCCGTTACCGGCGCCTCGGTCGGGGCGGGCTTCGGCGTGGACGACGCCGTCGGAGCAGGAGCCGGTGCGGCGGAGACCGTCGGAGCCGGGGTTTTCGTCGGCGAGGGGGTCGCGGTCGGGACCGGCGACGGCATAGGCGTCGGCGTCGGCGTCGCCGAGGCGGTCGGGGCCGTTGCAGCCGTCGCCCGGGCCAGGTCTGCCTCGACCGTCTCGGAGACGGCGGTGGTGCCGACGACGGCGGCGCGGTACTTCAGCATGCCGGTCGCCGTGAGCTTCTGGGTGTGTTCGAAGTCGGCGTCACCGGAGGCCAGCGGGTCCGAGACCCACAGTTCCTGCCACTTGGCGTCCTGGTAGACCTCCAGCCGGACCGTCTTCCCCGCCGCGTTGACCGCGCGGCCTTCGAATCTGAGCTCGGGGTCGCCGGCCTTGCGGGCCAGGAGGTCCAGCTCCACGGCCGGCGCCGTCGCGGTCGCGGTCGCCAGGGCGGACGCCGTGGCGAGGGACGGCGCCGCAGCCGAAGTACTCCCCGCCGAAGGCGCCCCGCCGGACGGGGCCTGCCCCGCCGCCGTCGTTGTTTCCTCCGCGGCAGCGGCAGGACCGGCGACGGGCATGACGGACCCGGCCACCAGGATTCCGGCGGCCATCAGCGCAGCAAGACGTTGTTTCACGGTTCCCCCAATATCAGCGGAACCGCGGGCCGGCTCCGAGCCACAGGACTGTGCCCGGCAAGCCGCGGCCATTCCCCCGCGAAAAGAGTAATCGCTAAGTGAAAGCTTTCATACCCCAGTACGACCCTAGTTTTTCCTTGGGGTACGACGGCGGGCGGTTGACAAAGTGCCGACCGCGGCGGATGCGTCCTACTGCTCGGCGATGCGGTAGCTGCCCCAGCCGGTGCCGATAAGGCTCCTGGCAGCCCAGCGCTTCCGGTCCGCCTGGTAGTACCAGAGCTTGCCGGCGGCGTCACGGGCGATCAGGCCGGTGGTGCCCGCTCCCCCGAATCCGTTGGAGCTGACGATGTTGCCCATCTGGTCCCAGCCGGAGCGGCCGATGACCAGCCGGAACTCGCTGATGAAGCCGCCCTCGCCGTCGCCGCGGAAGAGCTTCAGCTGGCCGGCTGGCGTCCTGGCCACGAGGTCCTTGCGCCCGTCCTTGTCCCAATCGAGGGCGGCCAGCGCGTACTGCGCCCAGCCCCTGCTGCCCAGCAGGTAGCGGGGCGAGAGGCGCGACCCGGCAGGGTTGCCGTACACGTAAAGTCTTCCGGTCCTGCGGTCCTTGGCGATGATCGACGGGTAGTCGTCCCCGCTCTTCCACCGCACCACGGTCAGGTCCAGCGGCCCCCACCCGCTGCTGCCGATCGTCGAGCGGGAGAATCCGCCGGCGGCCCGCGCGGTGTAGAGGTAGAGCCGCCCGGCCTTGGACTTGGCGACGATGTCCGTGTACCCGTCGTCGTTCCAGTCCGCCGTGTGGAGTTCGTCCATCGTGGTCCACCCGGACCCACCGATCAGCTTCCGGGTGGAGGCCGACCCGCTCTTGCCGTAGTTCCAGAGCTGGCCGCGGGCGTCGTAGGCCACGAGGTCCCCGGGCCGGATCGACGGCGTGGCCCGCGGCGCCGACGGCGTCACGCCGGTGAGCGCAGCGGCGGCGTCCACCAGCCCGGCCCCGCAGCCCGCCGCACACCCCGAGGCCAGCGGCCGGGCCGTCGCCTTCAACCGCTGCTCCACCGCCGCCGGCGAGAGGGATCCGCCGGCGGGTGACATCAGCAGCGCCGCCACCGCGGACACGTGCGGCGCCGCCATCGAGGTGCCCTCCGCGTAGGCGTAGGATTCGGCCCCCGCCGCACTGACCCCGCCGTTGGAGGTGGACGGAATCCCGTTGGCTTCCGCCGCGGCCATGTCCCCGCCCGGCGCCGTGACATCCAGCAGCGATCCGTAGTTCGAGTAGGCCGCCCGGCGCCCGTCGCGCCCGCTGGCCCCGACGGTGATGACGTTGCGGCAGTTGCCCGGGCTCGCATTCGCCGCATCCACATGCTCGTTGCCCGCCGCCACCACCACGGCGGTGCCGGCGCCGTAGGCGTAGCTGATCGCCTCCTGCGTGGTCGACGAGCACAGCCCTCGGTTGCCGAGCGACAGGTTGACCACCTGCGCCGGATTCGCGTTCAGCGGGGCGCCGTCCACCGCCCCGCCGGCGGCCCAGACGATCGCGTCCGCGATGTCCGACATGAAGCCGCCGCAGGCGCCGAGCACCCGCACCGGCAGGATCATCGCGCCCGGGGCCACGCCCGCCACGCCCTTCGCGTTGCCGGCGACCGCGGCGACCGTCCCGGCCACGTGCGTTCCGTGCCAGGACGAGCCTTCACCGTCCTGGTTGTCGCCGCACTCGAGCGGCCCGAACCAGTCCCCCTCGTCCCGCGGGTCGGCGTCCCGGCCGTCACCGTCGCGCGCCATCTCCGCCTCGGAGACCATGTCGTAGCCCGGCAGCACTTGGCCGGCCAGGTCGCTGTGCGGCGTGATGCCGGTATCGACGACGGCGACCACCGCGCCTTCTCCGGTGCCCACGTCCCAAGCCCCCGGCACCCGCAGCCCGGCCCGGTCCTCCCACAGATTCCACTGCAGGCGGTACAGCTCATCGTTGGGCGCGGCGGCCAGCGGCCGCATCAGCCTGTCCGGTTCCACGTACGCGACGTCGGGGTGCGCCTCGAGCGCGGACACCAGGTCTGCGGCCTGGGCGCTGTCGAGCGGCTCCTCCGCCGCCACCACCCGGGCGCCCGTCGCCGTCGCCCTGACCTCCTCGACCCCGACCCCGAGCGCCTGCGCCGCCCGCCCGTACGCCTTGCTCCGGCCGGCCGAACTGTGCCCGGCCCGCTCCTTGAACTTGACGATGAAGCGCCCCGCCGCCGGTCCCCCATCGCCGGTTTCGGGCTGCTCCGCCGGCCGGACCGATGCGGCCGGGCGGCCCGGCTGCTCCGCCGCCCCCGCGGGCACGGCGGCCAAACTGCCGGCCAGCACGGCGGCACAAATGGCCGCGGTGCCGAACACGGCTCGGGAGGGACGGAAGACGGGCATGGAGATCCTTGCGAGAGGCGCGAGACTGAGCGGGCGCTCTGCAAAGACCATCCTTCGCGCCCGGTCTGATCATAACGGTTAACCAAGCGTTAGGCTCAGGGTTTTCCACAGGCGCTTCGTCCGGCTCGCTTCAATTAGTTGTACGCAATCGAATTGCACGCTACTGTTTACGGGTGCCAGACTCTCCGACCCTCAGCCAGCAGGTGTGCTTCGCCCTGTACTCGGCCTCGCGCGCCACCACGGCCCTCTACCGGGCGGTGCTCAAGGAACTCAACCTGACGTATCCGCAGTACCTGGTGATGCTCGTGCTCTGGGACGGCGACGGGCTGGAGGTCCGGGAGCTGGGCCGGGAACTCCAGCTGGACAGCGGCACGCTCTCCCCGCTGCTGAAGCGGCTGGAACACCTCGGCCTCGTCGAGCGCAGCCGCCTTGCCGAGGACGAACGCCGCGTCCTGGTCCGGCTCACTCCCGCCGGCCGCGGACTCCAGGCCAAGGCCGTCGATGTTCCGGGCCGGATCGCCGCGGCCACCGGCCTGGACGAAGAAGAACTGATCGCCCTGCGCGAGACCTTGCACCGGATCTCCGCCACCTTGCAGACAACCGAAAGCGAGACCACCTCATGACTGCCCTGTACACCGCCGAGGCGCTGGCCACCGGCGACGGCCGCAACGGACGCACCCGCTCCGCCAACGGCCGCCTCGACTTCAAGCTGGATGCCCCCGTCGAACTCGGCGGCAGCGGCGTCGGCACCAACCCGGAAGAGCTCTTCGCCGCCGGCTATGCGGCCTGCTTCCACTCCGCCCTGCAGCTCGTGGCCCGCCAGGCCAAGGCCGACCTCACCGACTCGGCGGTTGGCGCGCAGGTCAGCCTGGGCCGGCAGGACGGCGGCGGCTTCGGGCTCGCGGTCGTTCTGGAAGCCTCGCTCCCCAACGTGCCCGCCGAGCAGGCGCAGGCGCTGCTGGAACAGGCGCACCAGGTGTGCCCGTACTCCACCGCCACCCGCGGGAACATCGACGTCGAGATCCGCCTCGCCGAGGACTGATCCGCGTCCGCCGGTCCTCGGCGGAACACCGCCCGGTAGAATCCGAAAACCGGCAGGAAGGCCCGACGTGATCGACATGCTGCTTCGCCGCCCGGACGGGCCCTCCGCCCGGATCGCCGACGGCCTGCGCGCGCTCGGGCTGCTCAGCGTCCTCGCCGCGTTCATCGGCTGGGGCCTGGTCGAGGTCCTGCTGTTCCTGCTGGTCCTGCTGGGCCAACTGCTCACCCGGGCCGCCGGGACGCATCCCGTCCTCGACGGCGCCACCAGTGCCGTGCTGCTGCTGGCCTCGTGGAGCGCGGTCCTGGCCTGGTACGCGGCCGTCCCGGCGCTGGACCTCGCCGTGCACTTCGCCGCCACCGGGGTCCTGGCCGCCCTGGCCTTCCGCCTCTGGCTGCGCTGGCCCGAACCGGCGCCGCAGCCCGCGGCAGGAGCACGGGCCGTCCTGCACGTCCTGTCCCTCGGCGCCCTGCTGAGCGTCCTGTGGGAATTCGGCGAATGGTTCGGCTACTACCTGGTCAGCAGCGAGATCAACGTGGGCTACGACGACACGGTCGGCGACCTCGCCGCCGGCCTGCTCGGCTCGCTCGCCGCCGGAATCCTGCTGGCCCTGCGCCGTCCCGCTGCGGATGTAGCCGGAGGCGCCGGCCCCCATGCCGGCGCCTCCGGCGGCTCTTCCGGCCGCCCGGGCGGTTCCTACTTCCCGCCCGCGGACGAGGGGTAGGCCGCGTCCACCTCCACCTCGACCAGCCAGCCGTCCACCGGCAGGTTTTCGATCTCCAGCGCGAACCTGGACGGACGCGCCGGATTGGCCACCAGCGGCTCTGCCGGCTCCGCGGTGCCCAGCCGCACCGGCACCGGCTTGCCGGTCGCCACGCTGGTGTTCGCGAAGTACTGCCGGTAGGCCCGGTTCCAGCCGGCGAAATCCATCTGCTCCTCGCCGTCCGGGTTCTGCAGGAACACGCGCATGGTGATGACGTCGTCGTACGACAACCCCGCCCGCTCCAGGTTCTCCCCGATGCGCGCCAGCACGTTGATCCCCTGGGCCTCCGTGATGGTGACGCCCGCCGGCAGCTCCCCGCCGGGGAAGACGTCCGTGTCGATGTAGCGTTCCTCGCTGCCGGCCGGCGCCGCCGTATTCATCGCCGCCGGACCGAGCCCGCTGCTCTTGTAGATGGCGGTATTGGCCCCGATCGCCACGCCCTCGGCAATCATCGGATTCTCCTGCCCCTCGGGCAGCATGGACACGGTCTCGGTGGGCTTCGGTCCGCCGAATTTCTTCGCGATTTCCGGGGCGGCCACCGCGGCGGTGGCGGAGAGGGAAACAACGACGACGGCGGCGGCCATCGCCGGCAGCTTGCGGCGGGTCATGGGATTCCTTTCGGGGACGTGCGGATGGGTACGGGCGGGGCGGATGCGGCGCATCATGCGGCCATCACCCGGCTGTGCAGCGCGGTGACGCTGGCGCGCGCCGAGACCATGGCGCCGTGCTGCCAGGCGATGGCGTGGCTGAGGTGGTCGCCGGCGAAGTAGATGTTGCCTTCGGGTTCCAGCAGCCTCTTGTAACTGTCGTCGGTCTGCGACGGCCAGCCCACCCAGGCGCCCTCGGAGTGCTCCACGTTCTTCCAGTCCACCGAGAAGGACGAGGCGACGTCCTGGCCGTAGACGGGGCCGTGGATCTGCGCCCCCTTTTCCAGCGCCGAGGCCAGCCGGCCGGCCGGCTTCATGGCACCGTAGGTCCGGGCGCTGGCGCCGGTGTTGTAGTAGCCGATCATCGTGCCGCGTTCACCGTGGAAGCCGCTGGAGGGGTACCACATGTTGCCCAGTCCGGTGGTGGTGTTGGTGATGCCGCCGTAGATCCGGTGGTCCAGTTCCCACCAGCGCCGGCTGTATTCGATGCCGATCTTGCCCGCGTCGGCCGGCTGCGCGTAGGCGAGGGCCGCGACGGCCTCGGCCGACAGGTTCCCCGGGACCTTGGCGGCGATGTGCGGCGGCAGCGCGCAGATCGCGAAGTCCGCCTCGAGCACCTTGGACTGCCCGCCCGGATTCGTGTAGGCGACCTCGACGCCGGCAGGGGTGTTGCGCAGGTCGAGCACCTTGGCGCCGTACTTGATCTTGTCCAGCCCGATGGCCTTTTCGAACGCGTAGGGAATCCGGTCCATGCCGCCGACCGGCTGGAACATCATCATGGCCTGGTCCCAGCCGAACTCGAACGAGAAGTAGTTGCCCACGCCGCTGGCCAGCACATCGCTCAGCGGATAGGGCGGCAGCGGCGTTCCTGCCTCCAGCCCGGCCCCGGGCTCGACCTCGTAGCCGCGCCGCCCGGTACCGGTGTATTTGTAGCTGGCGGCGGCATCGCCGGAGACCTTCGGGCCGATGGCGCCGAAGCTGCTCAGGAAGGACATCAGCGCCTCCTTATCGGCCGCCGTGAGGTAACCGTCCAGCGAGCCCTGGTCGGTCGCCTTGGCCAACAGCTCCGACACGTAGCCGTAGACGTCCGCCTTGGCCGCCCGGTGCCGAACCGCTGTGTTGGACAGCGCCGTGCTCCCCTCCCGGTAGAGGTAGGCATCGGCGTTCTGGTTCACGAACGGCTCGATCGCGACCCCGAGTTCGCGGCAGTAGTCCAGGGTCACGTGGTGCTGCGGGATCCGGCCCGGCCCGGCGTTCATGTACTCGCCCTTGGTGAACTTCGCCGTCTGGCTGATGCCTTTCAGGTCCGTCTCGCTGGTTCCCCCGCGGACCGTCCAGTTCCGCCCGCCGGGCCGGTTGCGCGCCTCCAGCACGGTCACCTTGTAGCCGGCCTTGCCGAGTTCGTAGGCCGCGGTCAGCCCGGCGATGCCGCCGCCGAGCACGGCCACGGACTTCCGGCCGCGGCCGCGCAGGTCACCCGCGTTGGGCGCCGTATACGCCGGCGTTTCCGCCGCCGCCGGAGCCAGACCCATCGCGCTCATCGTGCCGTACATGACGCCGGCTCCCCCGGCGATGCCTACATATCTCAGAAAATCCCTGCGGGTGTTGGGCAACTTCGTCTCCTCATCAAGGCCGTTCGCTGAACTGACACTGGTGAAACTATTCAGTCCTCGTTTCCGGGCGTGGCCGGCAAGATGCCGGCCGCGTTAAGCCACAAACCGCGCAGGTAAACTCCGTTGCAGCGCGGTAAACCGGCACCCGGACCCTCGACAATCCCGACGCTGCCGCCTAGGATGACCCGCCGCCGTCGGGCCCTGCCGCTGCGGCGCCACCGGCGAACACGCCGTGGAAATTAAACGCCACCTGACCATTGACTCTTTCAATCGTTCGAATAAGCATTAGTTGTCCGATTAAACGATCTAACAGTCAGGTTCCCCAATGACCCGCACTTTGCGTCAAAGCTGCCGCACGATTGTTTCCGCCACCGCCCTCTCGGCCGTCCTCGCAGCCGCCGCACTCCCCGCCGCGGTTGCCGCTCCCCAGGCCACAAACGGCTCCTCTCCCGCGGCCCCCGCCCAAGCCGCCCCCTCGGTCGCCACCGGCGCCCTGGCCAACGGCGCCACCTGGCGCGCCGAGGTCCCCGCCGACTGGAACGGCAAGCTGGTCCTGTTCGCGCACGGGTTCCGCGCCGGCCCCGCCAACCCGGCCTGGGACAACAGCTTCGCGCCCACCGCCAGCGAACTGGTCAAGCGCGGCTACGCCGTGGCCTCGTCGTCGTACGCCGCGACCGGCTGGGCGCTCGAGACCGCCGCGCAGGACCAGCTGGACACCCTCGCCGCCTTTGAAGAACAGTTCGGCGAGGCGGAGCGCGTGATCGCCATGGGCCGCTCCATGGGCGGCCTCGTGACCAGCATGATGGCCGAGATTCCGGACGCCGGCATTGACGGCGCCGTCAGCACCTGCGGACTGGTCGGCGGCGGCGTCGCCCTGAACAACTACCAGCTGGACGCCGCCTACGCCGCGGCCGAGCTCCTGCTCCCGGGCCAGGACGTCCGGCTCACTGGCTTCACCACGCCCGAGCAGTCGGACGCCACCATCGCCAGCCTCAAGGCGGCGCTGCAGCAGGCCACCGAATCGGCGGAAGGCCGGGCCCGGATCGCCCTCGTCGCCGCGCTGCTGAACACCCCCACGGAACTGCACGGCGTCGACGTCGGCAATCCCGATACCCTTGCCGCCGCCCAGGCGCAGCTGGTGCTCAACACCCTGCCCACCGTGATCGAGCGGCGCCACACCATCGTCAACGCGGCCGGCGGCGACAGCGGCTGGACCGCCGGCGTCGACTACGCCAAGGTCCTGCGCGCCTCCGCGCAGCGCCCGCAGGTCGAGCACATGTACCGGCTCGCCGGCCTGGACCTCTCGAAGGACCTGGGCACGCTGACCGCCAACGCCGACATCGCCCCGGACGAGGCCGGCCTCGCCTGGATGCAGCGCACCTCCACCCCGACCGGCGAGCTGCAGGTCCCGCTGCTGGCCACGCACACGCTCGTCGACCTGCTCGCGCCCGTCGAATACCAGGAGGAGTATGCCGAGACCGTCCGCCGGGCCGGCGAAAACGCGCTCTTCCGCCAGGCCTTCGTGGACCGCGAGGGGCACTGCAGCTTCACCGTGGCGGAGAACGTCGCGTCGGTCGAAGCCATGGACCGGCGCCTGGACACCGGCCGCTGGGCCGACTCCGCCAAGACCTCGGTCCTGCAGCAGAGCGCCGAATCGCTCGGCCTGGACGGGGCCGCCTTCGTGGACTTCCGGCCCGCGGAGTTCATCAACGACCGTATCTGGAACGGCTAAGGGAGCGGACATGACCAACACCATCCAGCGCCGCGCCATGCTCGGCGCGGGCCTCGCCGCCGCAGCCGGCCTCGCCACCGCGGGCTCGGCGGCCGCCGCCGACAGCAAGGGCACCCAGCCGACACTCACGGACAAGAAGTTCGGCGACCTGCTCGCCAGCATCCCGATGGACCAGGTCGGCACCGAGCTCGCCTTCGAGGCCGTCGTCGACATCGCGCCCAGCGAAGACCTCGGCGCCGGCCCGCTCGGCGGGCGCCGCATCGTGCCCATCACCGGCGGCCGGTTCCGCGGGCCGCGGATCAGCGGCACCATCGAGGCCGGCGGCGCGGACCGCCAGCTCATCCGCGGCGACGGCATCCGCATGCTCGAAGCCACCTACGAGCTGCGCGCCGATGACGGCACCGTCCTCAACGTGGTCCACAACGTCCTGATCGACCAGCCCGCCCCGGACAACCGCTACGCCCGCTCGTTCCTGACGGTCACCGCGCCGACCGGCCCGCACGACTGGCTGAACCGGCGCATCCTCGTCGGCACGCTGAACTCCTTGAAGCCGGCCCGGGACGCCGTCCTCGTGCGCGTCTTCGTCCTCACCTAGGTCACCGGGGCCAGGGCAATAACGACGGCGGTGGCCGGCTTTCCTGCCGGTCACCGCCTTTGTCCGTGCTTGCTTAGGGTTCGGCGTGCTCGCGGCCGCCGCGGGTGTGGACCTTGCCGTGCTCGTGCAGCACCAGGACGGGGCAGGCGGCATGGGCCACGCAGGCCGAACTCACGGAACCGAGGTGCATGCCGCGGAACCCGCCGTGGCCCCGCCGGCCGACCACCAGGAGCGCGGCCTCCTCGCCGGCCTGCACCAGCAGTTCGGGCGCGGGGCCGCGCATCAATTCCGTGGTCAGGCCCGCCGGCTGGTCGTTGCCGAAGGCCTGCTGCAGCGCCGCCTCCAGCTTTTCCTTGGCCGAGGCCTCGAAGGCTTCGAAGTCCGGCGGCACGTAGCCTTCGTAGATGCGCGGGAAATGCCAGCACGCTATCGCGTGGATCCCGGTATCCAGCGCGGGCGCCAGCCTCGCCGCCATCCTCAGCGCCTCCACCGAGGACTCGGAACCGTCCACGCCTACAACGATCTTGCCGTTCGACAACGCCATCCTGCCCTCCAAGTGTTCGCCTGCAGGACCCCACCATGGCACGTGACAGGTCGGGCGGGTAAGGGAACAAAGCCCCGAATCAGATGGCGGGGATCAGGACCAGGCACCGCCTCGCTGGACCAGGTTCTCCGGCTCGGCGCCGCTGCCCAGTGCAGCCAGCTGCCGCTTCAGCAGCCGCACGATCCGCGGCTGGAACGCGGAAGTATCGCCTCCGACGTGCGGAGTGATCAGGGCGTTCTCCGCCTGCCACAGGGGATGCTCTTCCGGGATCGGCTCGGGATCGAACACATCGATGGCGCAGCTGATCCGGCCCGAGACCACTTCGCGGGTCAAGGCGTCGGAGTCGACCACGGCGCCGCGCGCCACGTTGACCACGAGCGCCCCGTCCGGCAGGGCCGCCAACACGTCAGCATCAATCAGGCCGCGCGTCGCGTCGGTCAGCGGCGTAATGACGATCAATACCTCGGCCTCCCGCGCCAGCTCGACCAACTCGTCGCTGCCGTGCACGTGGCCGTGTTCGTCCTCCCGCGCCTTGCTGCCGACCCGCGTCAGCTCCACCTCGAACGGCAGCAGGCGCTTGGAAATCTCCGCGCCGATGCCGCCAACCCCGACCAGCAGGACCTTCCGGTCGGCCAGGGACAGCCTGCGCTCGTGCCGCCACCGGGCGTCTCGCTGGTCCCGCGCCGCCGCATCGATGCCCCGCAGCGAGGCAAGCGCCAATCCAACGGCAAGCTCCGCCGTCGACGCCGCATGCACGCCCGCCGCACTCGCAATGGCAACATCGCTGCCCACCGCCTCAGCCACGCCGTCGACCCCGGTGGTCTGCGCCTGAACCAGCTTCAGGTTGGTGGCGCGGGAGAGCACGTCCAGGATGTCCTGCGCGTTCAGGTACGGCAGCACCACGGCGTCGATATCGGCCACGTCCACGTCAGCCGGATCGCCCCGGAAATCCCACACGGTCCCGCGCAACCCGTCCGGCAGCGGCCGCACCGCCTCCAGCAGGTCCTGGTCGGGAAAGCTGATCGTCTTGATCGCAGCTGCAGAGTCGCTCATGGAACCTCCGGGTGGTGTCTTCTTCTACGGACAAGTCTTAGTTTTCAGCCGCCGACGGAACATGCGTCAGGGGCGACCCTGCCGACCTTAGCGGTCGATGGGCGGGATCGCCTTCTTCGAACGCCTGGGCGAAGCGCATATAGGCAAGGGACAGGTGCTGGCGCATCGCTTCCTCCGCCCCCATGGGGTCACAGTCCCTGATGGCCTGCCATACCTGGCGGTGTTCCTCGAGGGTTATGGCACCGCCGATGTCCGCGGGGTAAAGGCGGAAGATGTGAAGGTGACAGTGCGTCTGGCTGTACGCGTTACGAACTACGTCGTTCCGGGTCGCCGACATAATCAGGTCATGGAATCTCGTATCGTGGCTCACCAGGTCACCACGGATATCCGCTGCTGATTCGGTGGCCTCTTCGAACTGCGCCAACTCTTTTTCCAGGCGACGGGCTGGATTCTCCAGCCGGTCAACCGCCGCCGACCGGGCGGCCCACGGTTCGATGAGTAGCCTGAATTCGAAAAGGTCGCGCAACTCTGCCAGGTCCAGCAGGGCAGTCGTGCTGTAGCCGCGGCCGGAGGTGGCCACTACGAGGTTGTCCCCCTGCAGCCGATGCAGCGCCTCGCGGACGGGTGTCGGCGAGACGCCGAGTTGGCGGGCGACAGCTTCAATGTTGACCCTGCTCCCCGGCGGGATCCGATTCTCCAGAATCTGGGCGCGCAACTGTTCGTAGACCTCGCCAGCGGACAGCTTGATCCTGATTGACTCCTGGGACTCTCCCACGCGGTTCCTTCCGTCCTTTGACAGGTCGCCTCCTGCCCTCGGCCTGCCGGCAGTGCGCCTCTTCAATCTCTTGAGTAGCACCCCTTGCATTGTTGTTTAAATCATATAGGGTTTTCACGAATCCTATATGGAACGTTACGGAGAACACATTTTGGAACCCACTCGCTACTCCACCGAAGAACTGGTCCGTTTCTCTTCAGCAGCCCTCCAGCACGTCGATGTGCCGGCTCCCGACGCCGATCTCACCTCGCGTTCACTGGTCGAGGCAGACATGCGCGGCATCAATTCCCATGGCCTGCTGCGCCTGCCGCTCTACGTCTCAGCTATTGAGCAGGGCGGCATCAATCCGAATCCCCAGTTGGACTGGCGCGCTGACACAGGGTCGGCTGCACTGCTTGACGCGGACGGCGCCCTTGGCCAGATCGCGATGCGAGCCGCTACCGACTACGCGCGATCGCATGCCTCCGACCGCGGCGTAGTTGCGGTCGCCGTGCAGAACAGCAGCCACTTCGGCGCAGGCATCTTCTGGTCCGACCGCCTGGCTGCCGCCGGGCTGATCGCCTTCCTCACCTCCACCACTGGTCCCACCGTGGCACCCTATGGCGGCGTCGCCAAGGTCTTCGGAACCAACCCGCTGACGATTGCAGCCCCCAGCGCGGCGGGCCATCCCCTGACGGCCGACATGGCCACCAGTACCGGCGCCTACGGCAAGGTAATTGCTGCCAAGAACGAGGGGGCCGCGATCCCGGAGGGGTGGGCTGTTGATCCCGCCGGGGAGCCGACAACCGATCCCGTTCAGGCCATGGCCGGTGCACTCATACCGTTCGGGGGACATAAAGGTTCGGCCGTGTCGGCTCTCCTCGAAGCCGTCGCCGCGTCCCTGGGCACCGGTACTTTCGCCCACGAGACCGAAGACATCTGGTCCAATCCCGCGTCCCGCATGAATACTGGACACCTGCTCGTCGCCCTCGATCCGGCGGCGTTCACGGGCAGGCGGCATACCGAAGAACGCGTCGCCCGGCTTCAGGACCGCATCCGGAAATCCGGCGCAAACGGCGCATCCGTCCACGCTCCCGGGGACCTCGAGTACGCAAGGGGCCAGGCGAACCGGGAGGTCGTGGCGCTGGCGCCCTCCACGACCCAACTGCTGAACCGACTGGCGGAGCACTTGGGCCTTCCCCCGGCCGAACGCGCTGCCTGATCCACCAGCACCTCACTTGCCGTAAAGAAAACGCATCAACAGCCAAAGGAGAATCAACAATGTCCAGTTCACGAACAACGGGAAACCCAGCACAGCAGTCAAAGAGCGGCCGGAAGAAAGTGCTTGGACTGTCCCTAGCGGCCGCGGCCACGGTCATGCTGGCCGGGTGCGGGGTCGGCGGTCCGGTGCAGGCCGGCGGGTCCAACGCCGCCGGCGCCAACGGAGACAAGGTCCTTCGGCTGGCCCACGTCTACGAGGCGGGGCATCCGGTCGAGAAATGCGGCGTCGGAACGCTCAAGGAGGAGCTTGAAGGTAGCGGCATCACGGTAGAGAGTTACCCGGCAGCCCAGCTCGGGAGCGAGGCCGAATCCCTCGAGCAGGTAGCCACCGGCGGACTCGACATGGCGATTGCAGGTCCTTCCTTCCTGGGAGTCTGGCACGAGCCCGCCGCCGTCCTGGACGGCGCCTACCTCTTCAAGGACGTCGACCACTTCGTGGAAACCATCGAAGGTCCGGTGATGAAGAAGGTCTACGACGACATGAACGCCGAGACGGGAATCAAGGTTCTCTCCGGCTGGTACTACGGCACCCGGCATGTCACCTCCAACAAGGAGATCAAAGGCCCCGAAGACATGCAGGGCATCAAGATCCGCACGCCCGACGCTCCCCTGTATTTGACCAACACCAAGATCATGGGCGGCACAGCGACCCCGATGGCTCTGGACGAGGTCTACCTCGCCCTGCAGCAGGGTGTGATCGACGCGCAGGAGAACCCTGTTCCGACCATTGCCTCCGCAAAGCTCAACGAGGTCCAGGAGTACATCAACTTGACCGGTCACATGATCCAAGGCGTCAATATCGTGACCGGCTCCGCCCTGTACGACTCCCTGCCCGATGACCAGAAGACCGCGCTCGATTCGGCCATGGACGCCGCCTCGGACAAGGTCCGCGAGTGCGTCGAGACGGAGGAGAAGGAGACCCTCGAGGAGTGGAAGAAGGGCAGCGGCATCAAAGTCAACGAGGATGTCGACCGCGACGTCTTCGCGGAGCGCGCCCGCGACATGCTGCCCAGCGAAGTTTCGTGGGGCGACCTCTACAAGCAGATCCAGGATGCCAAATGATTCCGGAACATCCCGATGAACCTGACTTCCTCGAGTCCCGCAGCCCGCTGCTGCGAACCGTAGTCAACGCCGAGCGGGTGGCGGCAGCAGCGCTGCTGAGCCTCACCCTCGTCCTGGTGCTGATTCAGGTGATCAGCCGCTACGTCTTCTCCAGCCCGCTGTCGTGGACGGAAGAACTCGCCCGCTTCGCCCTGGTGTGGCTGACGTTCATTTCGGCCGGATTCGTCATGGCCCGGCGACTGCACGTCACGGTCGATCTGGTAGCGGCGAAGCTCAGCAAGCGCGCGGCCGTGCTGATGGATGCCTTCGCCATGCTGGTGGTCCTCGTCGTCTCGGCTGCCATGACGGTGGCGGGAACCCAGTTCGCCCTTTCGGCTGCCCGTCTGCACGCACCTGCTACGGACATTCCCATGAGCGTGGTTTACACCGCAGCTGTCCTCGGCTTCGCACTGATTTTCCTGCACGGCGTGCTGAACACCTTCGTCAATCTCAGGCACCCGGAAAAAGTACCGGAGGCCATGGAAAACCTCGAAAAAGAAGCCATCTGAGGGAACACTCATGACACTGACCTTAATGCTCGTGGGCCTGCTGGTCCTGCTCGCCCTCCGGGTCCCCGTGGCCATCGCGCTGCTGGTGCCGTCCCTCATCTACGTCACCATGGACCCCACGGCCTCGCTGGGCATCGCCGTCCAGCAGACCACCTCCGGCGTCAACAGCTTTGCCATCCTCGCCGTCCCCCTGTTCATCCTCCTAGGCAACGTGGCGAACGTCTCCGGTGTTTCGGACCGGCTCTACTCCACGGCCGTCGCCTACCTCGGCCACATCCGCGGCAGCCTCGGCTACGTCAACATCGCCACCAGCTTCGGATTCTCCTGGATGAGCGGCGCCGCCATCGCAGACGCCGCGGCCATGGGCAAGATCCAGGTTCCCGCCATGAAGCAGCGCGGGTACAAGGAGGAATTCAGCCTGGGCATCACCGGTGCGTCGTCGCTCATCGCCCCGATGATTCCGCCCAGCATCCCCGCCATCATCTACGCCGTCACGGCAGGGGTCTCGGTCGGAGCGCTCTTCATGGCGGGTATCATTCCGGCGATGGTGCTGATCCTGTGCCTGACCTTCATGGTCTGGTGGCTGACCCGCAAGGACCACCACCTCATCATGCCGAAGGCATCCTGGAGCGAGCGCGGCCGGGCCCTCCTGGGGGCGCTGCCGGCCTTCGGCGCCGGCGTGGTCATCCTCGGCGGCATCCTCAGCGGCATTTTCACGCCGACCGAAGCGTCCGGCATCGGGGTGCTCTACATCTTCATCCTCGCGCTGATCTACGGGTCCCTGACCTGGCGGAAGACGTACCGGATCCTGCTTGGATCGGTGGAAACTTCGGGGTCGGTCCTGCTGATCGTTGCCGCAGCCGCCCTGTTCGGGTGGGTTTTGGCCCGTGAACAGGCGCCCCAGCTGGCAGCGGACTTCATCCTGAACTTCACGAACCACCCGATCGTGTTCCTCATCCTCGTGAACGTCCTGCTGCTGATCATCGGCTGCGTGCTGGAGCCGACGGCCGCCATCCTGATCCTCGTTCCCGTCCTCGGACCTGTCGCCGAGACCTTCGGCCTCAGCCCGATCCATTTCGGCGTCATCGTCATCTTCAACCTGCTGATCGGGCTGCTCACGCCGCCGGTGGGACTGGTCCTGTTCGTGCTCTCCAGCGTGACAAGCATTCCCGTCCCCAAGGTCATCAAGGGCGTACTGCCCTTCTTCATCCCCATGCTGGCCACGCTCCTGGTCATCACCTTTGTCCCGGCCCTCAGCCTCTGGCTACCGTCCCTGCTCGGCTTCGCCTAAACACACGAAAGGCATTTACCTTGTCGAAAATCACCTCTGTCCGCACCGAAGACATCCGCTTCCCCACCTCGCTGGATCTGGACGGTTCCGACGCCGTCAATGTCGATCCGGACTACTCCGCCGCCTACGTCAGCATCAACACGGATGACGAATCCGGCCACGGCTTCGTCTTCACCTGCGGCCGCGGCAACGAGATCATCACCGCAGCCATCGAATCGTACGGTCAGCTGCTGGTAGGCCGTGACCTGGACGAACTCGTCAGCGACCTTGGCGAATCCTCGCGTCGGCTGATCCATGATTCCCAGCTGCGCTGGCTCGGTCCCGAGAAGGGTGTCTCGCACATGGCCGCCGGAGCGCTGGTTAACGCCCTGTGGGACATCCGTGCCAAGCGCGAGCAGAAGCCGCTGTGGCGGCTGCTCAGCGAGATGCCGGCCGAGGAAGTCGTCAACGCAGTCGACTTCACGCACATCAGGAACGCCCTCACTCCCGACGAGGCCCTCGAGATCCTGCGCCGCGGCGAAAACGGAAAGGCAGGGCGGATCGAAGAGCTGCAGCGCTCCGGTTACCCCGCGTACACCACCACGCCGGGCTGGCTCGGCTACAGCGACGAAAAGCTGGTCCGCCTCAGCAGGGAAGCCGTCGCCGATGGGTTCGGCATGATCAAGCTCAAGGTCGGCGGGGACCTGAACGAGGACCGGCGCCGAATGAAGTTGGCCCGGGAGGCGGTAGGCGAGAACGTCAAGATTTCCATCGACGCCAACCAGCGTTGGGAAGTCCAGGAGGCCATCGACTGGGTCAACGAACTGGCCGAATTCAATCCGTGGTGGATTGAAGAACCCACCAGCACGGACGAGATCCTCGGCCATGCCGCGATCCGCCGGGGTGTTGCCCCCGTCAAGGTCGCCACCGGTGAAGCCGTCGCCAGTCGAATCATTTTCAAGCAACTGCTCCAGGCCGGCGCCATCGACGTCATGCAGATCGATTCCACGCGCGTGGCAGGTGTCAACGAAAACATCGCCAACCTGCTCCTGGCGGCCCGGTTCGATACGCCCGTATGCCCGCACGCCGGAGGCGTCGGTCTGTGCGAACTGGTGCAGCACTTCTCCTTCTTCGACTACGCCGCAGTCAGCGGCAGCATGGAAAACCGGATGATCGAATTCGTCGACCACCTGCACGAGCACTTCATTGAACCGGTACGTGTGGAAGGCGGCCGCTACCTTGCGCCCCAAAAGCCGGGCACAGGAGCCGAAATGCTCAAGGACTCGCGTGACCGCTGGACGTTCCCATCCGGCTCGGGCTGGCAGCAGGTCGGGGACCGGGCTGCAGTAACCGGGAGCAGCAACCGATGACGACTACCTCAGCAGAACAGGCCGCCGCGCAGATCGAGGCCGCCCACAAGGCCTACGAGCAGTCCCGGGATGAAACACCGCAGACCCGCGCCGCCTGGCTCGAGGCCCTCGCCGGCGGGCTGGAACAGCATGCCGACGAACTGGTCGGAATCGCAGCACGCGAGACCCATCTGGCAGAGGGCCGGCTCCGCTTCGAACTCCAGCGCTCCGTCTTCCAGTTGCGGCTCTTCGGTGACGAAGTGTTCCGCGGCGAGAACCTGGACGCGACCATCGACCACGCCGACCCCGAGTGGGGCATGGGCCCCCGGCCGGACATCCGCAGGATCAATGTGCCGCTCGGCGTCGTCGGCGTCTTTGGCGCCTCCAACTTCCCCTTCGCCTTCAGCGTCATGGGCGGCGACAGCGCCTCGGCCCTGGCGGCAGGCTGTGCCGTTGTGCATAAGATCCACGACGGCCACATCGAGCTGGGCCTTCGCACCGGGGAAATCGCCGCCGAAGCACTGGCCGCGGCGGGCGCGCCCACCGGTCTTTTCTCGACGGTCAGCGGCCGGGCGGCCGCCGAGGCCCTGGTGGACCACCCTCTCGTGACGGCCATCGGCTTCACCGGATCCACGGCCGGAGGACGGGCGCTGTTTGACCGGGCATCCCGGCGGCCGGTCCCCATCCCGTTCTACGGTGAACTCGGCAGCATCAATCCGGTCTTTGTCACCGAGGAAGCCTGGAACCGGCGCAGCGAAGAGATCCTCGCCGGTTATGCGGGCTCATTCACCATGGGCATGGGACAGTTCTGCACCAAGCCGGGACTGCTGTTCGCACCCGCCGGCAGTTCGGAGGAGATCGCGCAGGTCCTCGGCCGCGAGCTCGCCGGCAAGCCCATGGCTCCCCTGCTCAGCCCCCGGCTCCGCGAGGGCTTCGACGAGGCTCTCGCAGGCGTCCGGAACGCCGAAGGCGTGGATGTGCTCATCGACGGGGACGGAGCCGAAGCACCCTCTCCCACCGTGCTCCTGACCACGTCCGATGCCGTCCGCGAGCAGCCCGGGCTGCTGGAGCAGGAGATGTTCGGGCCAGCCACCCTGATCATCCAGTACAAACCGGGAACCGACCTGGCGGAACTGGCGACGCTTCTCCAGGGGCAGCTGACGGCGACCGTCCAGGCGGAACCGGATGAAGACCTCGCGGCATTGCTGACGGTCCTGCGCGAAAGGAGCGGCCGTGTGCTCTGGAACGCTTGGCCAACAGGGGTCACCGTGACCTATGCGCAGCAGCACGGCGGTCCCTATCCGGCGACGACGGCCCCCAACACGACCTCCGTGGGAACCGCCGCCATCCGACGGTTCATGCGGCCCGTTGCCTACGATTCCTTCCCGTCCGCCCAGCTGCCCCGGGCGCTGCAGGATGGGAACCCCTGGGCAATCGGGCGGCGCGTGGACGGTCGCTGGGAGCACCCTGCTGAAGGAGGCAACTGATATGGAACGCTTCGCTCCGCAAGACATATTGCCGAAGGATTCCGTCCCGGCCCGGCTGGTCGGCCGGGTCTGGGATCCGGAATCGGGCGGCCCCCGAGTCGTCGCGGTCAGGGGGGAAGACGTCTACGACATCACCGGCCACGCCCGCACCGTCGCGGATCTCATGGAACAGGCCGATCCCGGCCGGATCGTGGCGGGGGCCCTGGACCGGCCGCGCTGGAAACTGGCCGAGCTGGTCGAGGCTTCATGGAACAAGGACACCGATCGCCCGCACCTGCTGGCTCCGGTAGACCTCCAGGTCATCAAGGCCTGCGGCGTGACCTTCGTGGAAAGCATGGTCGAGCGCGTTATCGAGGAACGCTGCGCCGGCGATGCCAACAAGGCCGCCGAGGTCCGGGAACTGGTCGGCAAGGCGTTGGGCGGCAGCATATCCTCGCTCCGGCCCGGTTCGGAAGCGGCCATGCAGGCCAAGAAGGTGCTGCTCTCCGAAGGCATGTGGTCCCAGTATCTCGAAGTCGGCATCGGCCCGGATCCGGAAGTATTCACCAAGGCTCCGGTGCTGTCCGCTGTTGGTTTCGGCACCGACGTCGGCCTGCCGACCTTCTCCTCGTGGAACAATCCCGAGCCGGAATTGGTCCTCATCGTCGACTCGCGCGGCAGCGTCCGCGGGGCAACCCTCGGCAACGACGTCAACCTGCGGGACGTCGAGGGGCGCAGCGCTTTGCTGCTCGGCAAAGCCAAGGACAACAACGCTTCCACCGCATTGGGCCCCTTCATCCGGCTCTTCGACGGGGACTTCACCCTGGACACCCTCCGCCAGGAGGAAATAACCCTCGAGGTGCGGGGACAGGACGGCTATCTCCTGGAGGGCCGCAACAACGTCGCAAAGATCAGCCGGCCCTTCGAGGAACTGGTCCGCGCCGCCTGCGGCCGCCACCACCAGTATCCTGACGGCTTTGCCCTCTTTACCGGCACGCTGTTCGCCCCGACCCAGGACCGGGACGCGTCCGGCCAAGGCTTCACGCATCACCCCGGCGACACGGTAGCTATCAGGAGTGAGCACCTTGGAGCGTTGGTCAACCGCACCGGCGTGACGGAAGAGCTGCCGCCGTGGACCTACGGCATCAGGGATCTGTTCGCCTATCTCCAAAGCCCGGCAGCAGCTGGCACACCTCAACAGGCTGGAAGGAACTCATGAAACTCGTACGCTACGGCGCCCCCGGTGCGGAAAAACCCGCCGTCATCGCCATGAACGGCGACGGCACCGAGCACGCCTATGATCTGTCACCCGTGACCGACGACATCACGGGTGAATTCCTGGCCGCGGATGGCCTCGCGGCCGCCAAGAGGGCCCTCGACGCCGGCGACCTGCCAACGGTCGAGCTCGACGGCCAGCGCCTGGGCGCACCCATCGCCCGTCCGTCGGCCATCATCTGCGTCGGCATGAACTACGCCGAACACGCCGCCGAGTCCGGATCGGCGCCGCCCACCGTGCCGATCATCTTCTTCAAGACCCCGAACACCGTGGCCGGGCCGGACGATGAAGCCTTCATCCCCCGCAACAGCACCAAGACGGACTGGGAAGTCGAACTCGGCGTCGTCATCGGCAAGCGTGCCAGCTACCTCGAATCCCCGGAGCAGGCTGCCGGGCACATCGCCGGTTACCTGACGGCCAACGATCTCTCGGAGCGCACCTTCCAGATCGAAGATTCCGGCGGCCAATGGTCGAAGGGCAAGTGCGCCCCGGGGTTCTCGCCCCTTGGCCCGTGGCTGGTGCCGGCCGAGAACGTAGATGCCAACAATCTGCGGCTGCGCAGCTGGGTGAACGGCGAGCCGCGCCAGGATTCCACCACCGCCGACATGATTTTTCCGGTCGACTTCCTGGTCCACCACCTGAGCCAGTACCTGACCATGGAGCCGGGCGACGTGATCCTCACGGGAACACCCCAAGGCGTGGCCTTGTCCGGCAAGTACCCGTACCTGAAGGCCGGCGACATAGTCGAGATCGAGATCGAGGGACTCGGCCGCCAGCGCCAGGCATTCGCCCAGGCATGAGCAATCATCGGCAGGAAAGGAGCGGCATGACCAAGGAAATGGAAGGCCTGGTCGCCCTCGTGACCGGAGGTGCCTCCGGTATCGGCGCGGCTACCGCGGACAGGCTCGCAGACCTGGGTGCACACGTCGCCGTACTCGACCTGGCCCCGGAGTCAGCCAGCAAACGGCACTTGGCCGTGCGGTGCGACGTATCGGACGATGCCTCCGTGCGGGCGGCGGTCCAAACCGTCGTCGAACACTTTGGCCGGCTGGACGTCGTCGTCAATAACGCGGGCGTCGGCGCGCAGGGAACAGTGGAAGACAACGACGACGACGAATGGCACCGCGTCTTCGACATCAACGTCATCGGGATGGTCCGGGTGAGCCGCGCGGCGTTGCCGCACCTCCGGAAGTCGCCCGCGGCCGCCATCGTCAACACCTGTTCCATTGCGGCCACGGTCGGGCTGCCGGCCCGGGTTCTCTATGGCGCGTCGAAGGGTGCCGTCCTGTCGATGACCATGGCGATGGCCGCAGACCACCTGCGCGAGGGCATCAGGGTCAACTGCGTCAAACCCGGGACGGCGGACACTCCCTGGATTGGCCGGTTGCTGGAGAAGGCCGAGGACCCCCAGGCGGAGCGCACGGCCCTCGAGGCGCGACAGCCGCACGGCCGGCTGGTGCAGCCGGACGAGGTAGCGGCCGCCGTGGCCTACCTGGCCTCCCCCGCCGCCGGGTCCACGACCGGTACCGCGCTGGAGGTCGACGGCGGCATGCAGGCCCTGAGGCTTCGGCCCGCCGGCTAAGGACACGGGTTGGGCGGCGCCCTGCGACAGCGCGGCGCCGCCCTATCCAGGCTCGGTGCATAAAACGGTTAACACCAGGAGGGCGATGCGTTACGGGCGGGTGGCAGGGCGGGCATCCGGGCGTCGGTTCCCGTTCATCCGGCTGGGCAACAGTTGGTGGTGCCGGCCCACCCCAACTGGCCGGCGATCACTCGACCGGAGGTTCCATTCGTGCACCTGTCCATGTCCACCCGACAAAGATCAACCTGGCTGTCCCGCCCGCTGCGCCTGACCGCGGGCGCCCTGGCCCTGCTGGCCACCGGCGCGCTGGCCGGCCCCGCTGCCACCGCCTCGCCTGCCCAGCCCGAATCCGACTGGGCCGCCACCGCCTACCGCGGAGGCGTCGACGTCGTTAAGTCCGCGGACGCGGACCAGCAGACCCTCGACGGCACCGCCTTCGACGACAAGAACAAGAACTCGAAGCAGGAATCCGGCGAGCCCGGCCTGCCCGGGGTAAAGGTGTCCAACGGCCGCGACATCGTGGCCACCGACGGCCAGGGCCGCTATGAGCTGCCGGCCTTCGACAACATGACCGTGTTCGTCACCCAGCCGCGCGGCTACCAGGTCCCGGTGGACGAGCACAACGTGGCGCAGTTCTTCTACAACCACCTGCCCGAGGGTTCCCCCGAGCTGAAGTTCGGCGGGCTGGAGCCGACCGGCGCGCTCCCGGACAAGGTGAACTTCCCGCTGGCCCAGAGCCAGCTGACGCAGTCGCCGGAGCAGCACTGCGCTGTGGGCGCCGACGTCCAGACCTATGACCAGGAGGAGGTCGGCTTCGCGCAGAACGGCGCTTTCGCGGACCTGGCCGCGCGGACCGACTATGCCGGCTGCGGCGCCCTCTTCATCGGGGACATCGTCGGCGACGACCTCTCGCTGTACCCGCAGACCCGCGAGCTGACTTCGATGCTCAACGGCCCGGCCCGCTTCCTGCCCGGCAACCACGACCTCGATTTCGACGCCCTCGACGGCGAGCACGAGTTCGACAGCTACCGCGCCCAGTTCGGCCCGGAGTACTACTCCTACGACGCCGGCAAGACCCACGTCGTCGCGCTGAGCAACATCACCTACCCCACGCAGATCCCGGCGAAGAAGGGCAGCTACGCCTACGGCCTCGGCGAGCGCCAGCTCGAGTGGCTGCGCCAGGACGTCGCGTCCGTGCCCAAGGACCGGGCCATCGTCATCGCCTCGCACGCGCCGCTGACCGAGTTCTACTACTCGAACACCTACAGCCACGCGCAGATCCAGGAGATCTACGAAATCCTCGAGGGCCGCGAAGTCGTCTCGGTCGCCGGGCACACCCACATGTCCGAGAACCTCCGCAAGGGCGACCTGATGGCGGGCTGGACCGACACGTTCGGCGAGGCCGGCCTGCCGTTCACCCACCTGACGGCCCCGGCGGTTTCCGGCCAGTGGTACAACGGCCGGGTCCTCGAGGAGGGCTTCCCCACCGCCATCCAGCGCGACGGCACCCCGCCCGGCGTGCTGACCCTGGACATCAAGAACACCAGGATCAGCGAGCGCTTCACCGCCACCGGCGACGACGGTTCGGACCAGATGGCCCTGGGCATCAACTCGCCCGCCTACCGCGCCTGGTTCGACGAGTACAAGAACCAGCGCGGCAAGGCTCCGGCCCCGGAGAACCCGAACGCCGTGGCGAAGGGCGAACTCGGCGGGACCTGGCTGACCACCAACTTCTGGATGGGCGCCACCGGCTCCACCGTGCAGGTGTCCATCGACGGCGGCGCGGCCACCGAGGCCACGCGCACCCAGTCGATGACCGCCGACGACGTCCCCCGGATTGGCGCCGAGTACACCGATCCGTCCGCCACCCTTGAGCAACTGGTGCACGGCGGCGGCCTCCACGACCGGACCTCGCACCTGTGGCGCCTGCAGCTGCCGGCCGACCTGGCCGTCGGCGAGCACACCGCCACGGTCACCGCCACCGACGTGCACGGCCGCGAGTCCACCGAGACCCTCACCTTCGAGGTCATCGAGTAGGCAAACCCTGGTACGACGGCGGGTGGCTGCGCTGAGGTTTCGGGCGCAACCACCCGCCGTCGTACTTCCCCGCTGCGCCGCCGCGAACTGGTCAGGATCGCACCCAAACCCGATGTCCGCAAGGGGGTTCCACTGCCCGCCGCGGCGCCTGTAGCGTCCCTTACGTGGCTGCCGGACGGCAGCCGCCCTGAGGAAAGGAGAGAACGCCCGTGCGCAAAACCATCTTTGCTGTAGGAATGTCTGCGGCGTTCGTCGCCCTGTCGGCGGGACCTGCGTCGTCGGCAAGCTTCGATTCGGTCGAGACCGACGATGCCATCATCCGCCTGGCCCACGTCAGCGACGGTGTGCCCACCATGGGTCCCGCCGCGTTCGCCATCGATGCCAAGGACCCGAGCCAGGCAGCGAACGACGACGCGGAGGGGACCATCACCTACGACCTCCTCGACGCCAACGGCGGGAAGACCGGAACCGGCGGTACTGCCGACGTCATTTGCGTCGCCGCGGAAGAGTCCGGCTCCAGCCGGAATGCGACAGTCTGGGGCTGGCTGGACAAGCCCGAAGGCGCCACCACGGCCGTCGCCATCACCGTCTCGGACCTCGACAAGGACGGCGTCTACGACCGGGCGACGGCGGGCGAAGTTGCCGGGGCACCGTCACGCGAGGCCATCTCGGCAGCCTGCGCCCACTCCAGTGCGACGGGAACCCCGCTCATCGGCGGAACCCTGGCAGTCGTCGACGGCGTAACGCCCGCTCCCTGACCCGAACCGCAGCGGCAGCCAGCCGCGTCCGCGGCCTGGGAGCCCGCGGAGTAACCATGACCCACGCCCGACGGCGGGTGGCTGCGTTGCGCAGCCACCCGCCGTCGTCGGCGTTCTGCACTGCGGAGCCCTACTGGAGGAGGTTGTAGACCTCCATCTCCGTTGCCTCGGGCATCGTAGTGAAGCCTCCTTCGACTCCGGCCTGCAGCTTCGGCATCAGCGTCCCATCGCGGAAGGCCTCCCAGCTTTCCTTCGAGTCGTGGACGGCGATGACCCGCCAGCCGCCGTCGGACGGGCCGGCCGCATGGAAGATCTGGCCGGGCGGACGCTGGCCGGGGCCGGGATGGACGGCCGCCACGGATGCCTCGTACTGTTCCTTGGTGCCGCCGGGGAAGAAGTGCACGATCGCATAGGCCGAGTTGTTCATGATGGGCTCCTTCGAAGATCGAACACCATCATGGTGGTCCCGCGGCCCGGGCAGGACCAGAGGCTTTCCGCTCAGTCTTCGTCCCGGATGTCGTACGGGTCCTGCCAGGCCGACTCGTGCCGCTCGATCCGCCGCACCCAGGCCGCGGGAACCCAGCGCGTGTGCATCCGGTAGTCGGCATCCTGCCACTTCAGGTGGACGTGCTCGCGCGTCCAGCCAATAGCCTTGGCGTCCACCGTCGCCGCGCCCTTCGCATCCAGCCGGGCGCGCACATAGGGCTCCCGGCCGTAGGGCGCGCGCGTCGGCGGGAACCGCTTGAAATCCGGGTGCCCGGAACTCTCCTGCTGCAGCAGCCCGCGGGCCTTGGTGCGGTCCACCTTATAGAACATGTGCTCTATTATCGGACTATTCGCCCGAACATAGGTGCCCGGGCCTTTTGGCCCTAGGGGCTCCCCTGCTTAATCGTTACCGTTGTGTAACGCACCGGCGGCGCCGCCGGATGGGGAGGATGCGGCGGCGCTGGTGCCGGGTTGGGGGTATTGATGTGGAGCCCGGTCAGGGGAACGACGGGCTCCACACAGCCCCCGGTTTCGGTTCCGCGCCTTCCAGCACACCCGGCTTCTCCGGCGTATACAGCCACATGTCGAACAGCGGGCCCAGGTCCTTCCCGGACACCCCCTCGGCGAGCGCGATGAACTCCCCGATCGTGGCGTCGCCGCCGCCCTGCTCGTCCGGCCACCGCCGCAGGATCGTGAAGAAGTCGTCGTCACCCACGGCCTGCCGCAGCGCGTGCACCGCCATCGCCCCGCGTTCGTAGACCGCAGGGTCAAAGAGCGCGGCCGCGCCCGGATCCCCGATCACCACTTTCCAGAAGGGGTCCGACGCCGGAATCGCGGCCCGGACGTCGAAGAGCTGCTGCGCAGTGTCGAGGCCTTCCTCCTCGCTCCACAGCCATTCGGCATAGGAGGCGAAGCCCTCGTTCAGCCAGATCTCCCGCCAGTCGGCCACCCTCACGCTGTCCCCGTACCACTGGTGCGCCAGCTCGTGCACCACCACTCCGTCGGCCAGCGGCTGGGCGTAGAAGAAGTCTTTCGCATAGACCGGCCGCGTCTGGTTCTCCAGCGCGAAGCCGACTCCGGACAGGTCGTCTACGATCCCGCCGGCGTCGCGGAACGGATAGTCGCCGAAGTAGCCTTCGAGGAATCCGAGGATCTCGGGCTCCCGGGCCAGCGACGCCTCAGTGCGGGCACCGACAGTCGGCGGCGGTTCCTCGGTCGCGGTCCAGCTTTCCCCGATTTCGGGACTCCCCGCGGGCGGAGGTGCGGCCGCCCACCCGTCCCACGTGTCGCCGTCGTCCTCGAAGGACGTGCGGCCCTTCCCCGTGGACGCCGCGATGTCATCGACGAACAGCCCGTTGTAGGCCACCTTGGCGTCGGAGGCGTAGGTGATGGAAAGTTCGACGTCGGTGCCCGCGTAGGCGGAGAGGTCCACCTTCCACTGTTCCCACGTCTCGCCGGCGTCGGTCGCGGCGTTCCACGTGCCGGAGGAGCCCTTGGGCGCGCACATGCCGTCCGGCTTCGCCGCCAGGTAGTGCTTCAGGAACGGATGGAGCTTCAGCCAGTCCGCGCAGGCCCTGCCGGCCGCGGCGGAGGTATGCCCGTTCAGATCCGGCAGGGTCGTCCAGTCCTGCCGCCCCGCCGTCCGGGCCTCGACGAACGCGAAGTCCCGGCCGCGCTGCAGCTCCCGGTTCACCCAGAAGGACAGTTCGGCCCCGCCAGCCGGCACTGCAAGGGTCCGGGTCAGCCGCTTGTACGCCGCGTCGCCGGCCTGCGCGGTCGCGAACTGCCGGCCGCCATGGGCTGTGAGCGGCGTGAACAGGTCCGGATCGTACGCGTCGACGAACTTCAGCTCGTCCGCACGGTACTCGTCCAGGTCGAAGTGGCCGACGTTAAACGTGGCCAGGTAGGACGCCATCGGCTCCTCGGCCTCCCACACCCACCGGCTCCTGCCGCCCACGGTCTCCTCGTCCGCCAGCCGGCCGTTGGCCACCACCTGCAGCCCCGCCGGCACGGTCACCTCGAAGGTGTAGCCGGCTGGGTCGGACGGATGGTCGTTCACCGGGAACCAGGTCGCTGCGACGTGCGGCTCGCCGATCACCAGCGCGCCGTCATCTGTGTGGAAGAACCCGGACAGCCCGAAGGCGTCCTTGATGGTTTTCGGCACGCCGTGGTACGTGACGACGCTCTCGAAGCCCTCGCCGTCGTCAATCCCCGCCGAGGGAATGACCGTCAACTCGCCGCCCGCCCGCCTGAACGCGGCCTTCTCCCCGTCCACCTCCACCGCGTCGACCGTCAGCCCGTCCAGGTCCAGGTTGAACCGGCTCAGGTTCTGCGTGGCCTCCGCGCGCATCTCCGCCCTGCCCGTCAGCACGTCGGTCGCCGGCTCGTAGCCCACCTCCAGCGCATAGTGGAGCGCGTCATAGCCGCCGTTGCCGTCCTTGGGGTAGTACGGATCCCCCAGTCCCGGCGCCCCGGGGGTGTACGACGGCGGGGCCTCGCCGGGGTTTCGGGCGTCGACTGGGGCGGTGGTCAGCAAGGCGACCGAACACGCGAGCGCACAGACCGCCGCTCCGCGCGAACGCAGCGATTCCGAACGGCCAACCCGGCTGGACTTCTTCATCATGACGGTTCCTGATCGAACGTCTGGTTTGTCCGCGGCGTGTCCGCGGAAGGGACACGCGGTCGGGAGCGGCACGGCTCCCCTCGGAATACCCGGCTCGTCGGCACCTCGGACTCACCCGCCAACCGGGCCTGTGGGACATTACGCTCCTCCCGAAGCAGGCCGCCGTCAAGGCGGAAGACCGAGGATCAGTAGCGCCGTCTTCCCAAGGTTCTTTAAGCATTTACCTCGTACTTTTGCCCTGGTAGTTCCAGGCTGGAACGGGCACTCGAGGGGGAGGCGGTTCAGGAAATGGCAGCTAACACATGGCAGTTGCAGCTCATTGACGGTTGGCGTCTGCGCTCCGGCGGCCGGGACGTGAAAGTAGGCCTGCGCCAGCAGCGGCTGATTGCCGCCCTGGCGCTGCTGGGCAGCCAGCCGCGTTCCTTCCTGTCCGGGCTGCTGTGGCCGGAGAGCACCGAGAAGCAGGCATCGGGCAGCCTGCGCGCGGCAGTGTGGACAATCTCGCAGCAACTCCCCGGCCTGCTGGTCACAGACAACAACAGGCTGGAGCTGGCGGAATCAGTGCAGGTGGACGTGTCCGGCTTCCTGCGCGAAACGCCCGGCCCGACGGCCAGGGCTTTGGGAACCCGGCTGGACGCGCTGGCCCGGGCCGAGCTGCTGCCCGGATGGTACGACGACTGGGTCCTCGAAGAACAGGAACAATTCCAGCGCCGCCGGCTCGCCTTCCTGGAGACCACGGCCGAAAACATGCTGGCCCTCGGCGAATCAGCCGGTGCACTGGAAGCGGCCTGGGCCGCGCTGCGGATCGATCCGCTGCACGGCACCGCCATGCGCCTGCTCCTGCGCGCACAGCTCCAGGAAGGAAACCACGCCGGCGTCCTCTCCGCCTACCGGGACTTCAGCTCCCGCATGCGCACCGAGTTCGGCGCCCGCCTCCCCGCGGACATCACCGCAATCGTCTCCCCGCTGCTCACCGGCGCCGTCTGAAAGAGCTTCGCAGGGTCGTCTTTCGCCTTCCATGCGTCGGATCTCATGCGTCGGATCAGCTTCTGGTGCTCGCCAGCGGCGAGGTCAAGCGGGTCAGGAACGCTGTGGCCGTCCAGTCAAGGAAGTTGGAGGCGGCCGCATCAAGAGCTTCGAGCATGTCAGGAAGCAGCGGGTTGGGATCGGTGCAGCGCCGGACGCCGTAAATGCGGCGCCGCGGCGGAGCGCCGGAGAGCCGCTGCATTTTGATGTTCCGGTCGATGCCGAGGGCGAGGGCTGGAACGAGCGCCACGGCGAGCTGTTCACTGACGAGACCGCGGATGACGTCGAAGTCGTTGCTGTTGAACCGGATCCGCGGGCTGAAACCCGCCTCGGCGCACAGCAGTTGCAGCACCTGCTCGCTGTCCGAACCGCTGGCATTCGTTGACCAGACTTCCTCGGCGAGGGCTTCCAGGCCGACCCGCTCATCCCGTTCCGTGTTGGGCCCGCCTCTGAGGATCACCATCTCCTCATCCAGCACCAGCCGGTATTTCAGGTCCGGATGCCGCTTCGCAGGGAGCAGCGGGTATTCGTAAACGATCCCGAGGTCGACCTCGCCGCTGAGGACCGCATCCGGTAGGTCGGCCGACTGGATGTCCTCCACGCGGAGCTCGGCTTCCGGGCGCCTGTCCAGGATGCGTGCCATTGCCTTCGGAAGAAGCTGTGCGGCGACGGTTCCGGACGCGCCGACTTTCAGTCGGCCCCGGTCGCCGTGCGCGTAGGAGGACATTTCGTCTTCCGCGTGGGCCAGTTGGGTAAGGAGGGTGCGGGCGTGCCTTGCCATCGCCACGCCGGCAGGCGTCGGCCACAGGTTCCGGGCACCGCGTTCAAAAAGGGCTACGCCCAGGGCCTTTTCCAGCGCGGCAACCTGCTGGGAGACGGCAGAAGTCGTGTAGCCGAGCTCCTTCGCGGCGGCGCTGTGCGAGCCGGCTTCGAGCACGGCCAGCAAGGTCCGCAGGTGAACAAAGCTATTGGTGCTGCTCATGTTCTGCATTCTGCCTGCATTCCCGGGGCTAGCGGTGCTTGGCGACAACTCGTTACGGCGCTGCCTTGAGCAGGTCGAGGCAGAGGGTTGTCGAGTCGTAGACAGGCAGGCCCGAGACCTCGCGCACCATCGCCGCATAGGGCGGCAGGTTAGTGCATTCCAGCACGATGGCGCCCAGCCCTCGATGTTCGCGCAGCAGCGATGACGCCACCTCCGCCACTTCCCGCTCCACCGCCTGCTCGTCCAGGTCAGCGGTCCCTTCGACAATCGCGGAAGTGAAGGCCGGACTCGTGTCCATACCCGCGACGGCGGCAGGAAGACCACGGCAGCCGGCACCCAGGAAGTGGGCCCCGGTCAGGCTGGCCCTGCGGGCCGTCAGCACTCCGACCTGGCCGTGCCGCCGCTCCGCCTCCGGGACTTGCAGGAGGCTCGACGCGGCGAAGGGCACCGAGAGCTGCGCCTGGATCTCGGACTGGAAGAGTGCCAGGAAGCCGCAGCTGGTGGAGATGGCCTTCGCGCCGCGGCGCTCCAAGAGGCGGCCCGCCGCCACGAACTCGTTGATGAGCAGGCGGTCGGGTTCCTTGACGACCCTGTGCACAGAGGCTTTTGGCACCGTTTCGTAGAGGACGGGGAACGGAAAGGTCAGCGGGTTGCCGATATCCCCCACCGGGCGCCGGAACGACGTTGCCAGCATGAGTACGCCGAGCATGGGTCAGATAAACCAGACCAGCAGGCCAACGGCGAGGAAGTACAGCGAATTGGGCAAGGCCAGGATCATCACCCTGACCGGATCCACCTTGGTGTTCAGGGCGGAACCGACGAGGCCACAGACTACGAATGCGGTCAGCCCGACGGGCGGCATGTTCTGGCCTGCCGCAGCGATATGCGAGGCGCCCAAGGCAGCGTTGACCGGGTCCATGCCGAGGTTGACGAGGATAGGTCCGAGGAAGGTGACCAGGACGGTCTGCGCCGCGGTCTGGGATCCGGTCAGCATGCCGATCGCGACGATGCCGGCCGCTCCGCCGAGCTTGAGTCCGGGCCCCGACAATGATTCCGCGGCCGCCGCGACGATGTCGATCGCCCCCACTGCATAGAAGATGCCGATCATGGCCGCGGCGCAGAGCTGGATCTGGACGGTGCCACTGACCTTGCCGAGCCCTGTGGTGACCGTTCCCCGGGAATCCCGCCTCACGCTCTTGAAGAAGAAGCTCACCAGGATGGCAACGATGATCGCAAGCACCACGGGGAAGGCGATGCCTTTCAGCACCGGCACCGACCCCATCCAGGCAACGGCGGAGCCGAGCACGGGAGTTTCCGTGAAGACGTCGAAACCGAACCCTGCCTTTGCAAGCACGATCACCACCAGCACCGCCAGGGGGATCAGGGTCTTCCACCGCTCGCGCATGAGTCCGGCGAACGCTTTGAATCCGGTGGCATCCAGCGGCGCAGCGTCCGGCCCCGCCGGACCGCTTCCGAATCCGGCCTGGCCATCCGTGTTCCCGGCCCGGCCTGACGGAGTGCTGACTTTCCCGGCACGGCCGGACGGCGCACCCGCCGTGGGTCCACCGGCCGTCTGGACTGCCGGAACCAGGCTGCTGCCCAGACCGCGCTTGGCCCTGACAAACCGGAAAGATTCCAAGATGGCGAAGACTGCACCAACGCCCACGGTCAGGTAGGCAAGACTGGTGACGGGCGTCGGATCAATACCTACGAGGGAAGCCGACAGGAAGACGCCCTGCGAGATGGGCGGCATGATCGAGCCGATCGACGCACCGAGGAGGATCATCATGCCTATTTGGACAGGCTTGATCCGCAGTTCGCTCAGCGCGTGGATCACCAGGAAGCCGATGACCGTCGCGGCGGCGATGGCATCTCCGAGCAGCGACCCGGCAAGGATCAGGGTCACGAAGACGGCGGCAATCAAGCCTTTCGGCGACTTGCCGAACAGCGCACGCAGTCCGAAGAGCGTTGTTTCCATAGCACCCAGGCGGACCTGGGCTTCGGCGTAGATACTGCCGAACAGCGATAGGGCAATGACCCAGGCCAGGCGATCCACGCCGTCGACAATCGCCAGGGCCCACTCCGCCGGAGCCAGGCCGCCGATCAGGCCGGCGGAGACGGCAGCGGCCAGCAGCGCGGCGCGGATGTCACCGCCGATCCAAGGGATCTTCTTGATGAGGGCGATGGCGAACAGCAGCACCAGGGGGACGATAACTACCAGCATGTGTTGGACTCCTCGGCCTGAGTGATCTTACGCGGGGATGGGCACGGCAAAGCGGTTGACGGTCAGCGCGTGCAGGAACGGGCCGGTTTTTCCGTCCACCAGGTCGCGGACCAGTATGCCGGTGATGGGTGCCAGCGCGATCCCGTCGCCTTCATGTCCAGCCGCAATGACGTAACCCCCAAGCTCCGGGGCGCGGTCGATGATGGGCAGGCCGTCGCCGGTGTACGGGCGGAAGCCGGTCATGGAACGGATGATCCGTATCTTGGCCAGCGCCGGCACGATACGAATGGCGTGCCCGGCAATCGCGGCCATGACGTCCGGCCCGGAAGCCTTCTCGAAGCCGGCGAACTCCCTGCTGCCGCCGATGAGCAGGTTGCCCGACTCGGTCTGCCCCAGCGAGAGGCCGATTCCGTACGGCGGCACGTTCCCGGAGCCGACGGCGGCAAGGTGCTTGGCGGCAATGTACTGGGCGCACAGCATGCTCCCGTTGACCATCGGCTCCACGGCCTCGGAAATCAGGATGGTGCCCCGGCGCGGCTTGACCGGCACGTGCACACCGGCCAGCTGGCCGACCTGTCCTGCGAAGGGACCGGCGGCGTTGATCACCAGCGGCGTGGAGATGCTGCCGCGGCGTGTTTCCACAGCGGTGACCCGACCGGCGGAGGCGCGGATGCCTGTGACCTCGCAGTGCGTCATTGTCTGTGCTCCGTGCCGCGCCGCCGCGCGGAACAGGGCCGTATTGAGGGCCAGCGGGTTGACCTCGGCGTCGTCGGGGCTGAAGGAAGCGCCGAGCACGTGCGGGGACAGGCACGGCTGGCGCCTTCTGGCCTCGTTCCCGTCCAACAGCTCAACCGCAATGCCGGCGTCCCGCTGCTTGCGGACGAAATCCCGCATGAAATCCAGATGTTCCGGCGTCTCGATGGCGACCATTCCGCCGTCGTTCTTCAGTTCCAGGTCCGCTTCCAGTTCCGCCTCGAGCGTGTCGTACATGCGCCGGCTAGCGAGCGCCAACTCCATGTGGATGCCGGGGCGCTTCGACTGCAGGAAGATTGCCTTGTCGCACGAGCCGGAGGCGCCTGCCCCGGGGCCGGCCTTCTCGACGAGGACGACCTTCCGCCCCTGCTCGGCCAGCCGGAAGGCGATCGATGAGCCGATCACGCCGGCACCGATGACCACCGCGTCCGCTGTTTTTATGCCCATGCCTGTGCCTCCGCCTGCTGGTGGGTGCCCGCCGCGGCCCACAGCTCCCCTGCCTTGCGCCGGCCTTCGCCGACGTTCGGCAGGAAGGTGATCGGGCTGGTGCGGCGCACGTCGTCGACGGAGGCGATGGCGTCCCTGAGCCGCGCCGGTTCGGCCAAACCCAGCCGTGCCGCCACGGCCAGCCCGGCGACCGTCCCCTGTGCCATCGCGACCTTCGCGCCCTCGATACCGGTCACGTTGCCGGCCACGAACACGTTCTTCAGGGTGGTTTCCATTTCCTCGCTGTGCAGCGGCACCTGTCCCCCCAGTTCATCGATCCGGGCCGCGGCGCACCCTCCCGTCAGCTCCTGCACCGGATAGAGACCACCGGAGAGGCAAACGCAATCCACCTCCAGCAAACGGGTACGGCCTTTCGGCCGGCCCTGCGCGTCGATGTCGGTCACTTCGACCGCCCGGACGCGTTCATCGCCCTCGATGGCGGTGATGCTCTGCTTCAGCTTGAGCGGGACGCCGAGCACGGGAACGCCCGATTCCGGATACAGCCGGGCCGCTGCCTTCCGGGCGACGGGGTTCCGGACGAGGCCGGCAGCCGCGCGCAGGAACGCATTGGGAGCCAGACTGGCCAGGCCCGACAGGTAGCCGAGGTTGTGGCCGGGATGGCCGCCTTGCCCGCTCAACTTACTGAGCGGCGGCAGGAAAATGCCCACGACGTCCGCACCTGCCATCTTCAGCTCATGCGCGACGGTGAGCGACAGCGGGTCCACCCCGACGACGGCGATCCTCTGCCCGGGGCGCACCCGGTAGAAATTCGTGAGGGTCTGCGCAGCGCCGACGGTCATCACGCCGGGGAGCGTCCAGCCCGGAATAGGCATGGCCCGCTCGGCAGCGCCGGAAGCCAGCACGACATGCGGCGCCGAGATAGTGTCTCCTCCGTCCAGGGCCAGGAACCACCCGGGGTGCATACCCCACACTTCCCGTCCGCAGAACAGCTCCACTCCGGCAGCGGCAGCCCTCTCCCCCAACCCCGCGGCGACCTTTTGGCCGATCCACCAACTGTCCTTGGACTCCTGGTGCAGCTGGCCGAGGAGGCGGCCTCCAGGCACGCGGTTCTCGTCAACGACGGCAACGCGTCCACCGGCTTCTGCCGCCGCGATCGCCGCGGACAGACCCGCCGGCCCGGCCCCGACGATGGCAACGTCGAACGCCGTCACGGGCGTGCCTCCGCCGGGGCCGGCCCCGGCTTCACCACCATGCCGTCCGCCACCGGCGTGATACAGGCCCGGACGCTGGACTTCCCGTCCACGGTGACCCGGCACTCGTAGCAGTGGCCGATGCCGCAGTAGATGCCCCGGGGTTCGCCTGCCTGCTTGGAACGGCGCAGGGTGCGGATACCGCAGGCCAACAGGGCGGAGGCAACGGAGTCACCCTCGATTGCGGGATAGACGATGCCGTCGAACTCGAAGGAGATCGGTTGCCCGCCAAGCGGACCCAGGACGGGATGTTCGGTCAGCCGCTGCACCGGGTTGCCTCCCCTCCGCCATTGGACGCGAAGCGGGCCAAGTCTGCCAGGACAAGGGGCCGGACCGGCTGGTTCCTCACCAGGCCTGCGTCCTGCGGCAGTCCGCGGCCGGTGGAATCGACGAGGGCTGCCAGCAGGGGCAGGCAGGTACGGCCTTGGCAGATCCCCATCCCGGCACGGGTCTGCAGCTTCACTTCCCGCAAGGACACCTCGGTGCCGCCGGCCGCGAGGCAGTCTTCGAGCTGGCGGAGGGTCACGTCCTCGCACCTGCAGATCGTCGGATTGTTCATCGGGTCTACCGTTCCAAGAAGTTGAATTGCTCCAACACATTTCCAGCATTCAACATGTGCGGACAATAGCCCGAGTTACAGAACCCGTTCACTCCCCATCCAGCAAAACTATTGCTCGGCTGCTTTGGCCTGACCACCTTTGATGGTGCGCTATAACCATGTCCCGTCCAGCCACACCGAACCCCGAGGACCCCGCCGGCAGTTTCGGCGAGCGCGTGGAGCTCGGTCCCGGCGACTGGCTCGCTGTAACCAGGCCGACGTCTGCGCTTTCCATCGTCACGACCGTCGATGCCGATGGCCGTCCTAACGCCGCTCCCTTCGCCACCGTCGTCCGCGTTAGCCAAGAGCCCCTGCAGCTTGCCTTCACCTGCACCGAGGGCAGCGATACCTGCGCCAACGTCCAGGCAACCGGGCAGTTCATGCTGAATCTCGTGTCCCACGGCGAGGACCTGCTTCGGCGCGTCGTCATCACCGCAGAGCCCCTGCCCTCCGGAATCGACGAAGCCGCCCACGCCGGTCTGACGCCCTTGCCCGCAATCAGGATCCGGCCGCCCCGCCTGCTTGAGTGCTATGCGCATCTGGAACTGGAAACGGAATGGCTCAAGTCCTGGTCCGGCCGCTGCATGGTCGTCGGCCGGGTCGTCGCTGCCTCCGCCCGCCGTGACTGCCTCGGCCCGGACAACGAACTCGTCTGGAAAGAGGCCCGGCCAGTGCACTACTGGGGCGGTACCGGGGGCCATTCCTTCACGCCGTTGGGCACACCGATGCCGGTCGTTGCGGATTGACCGGTCGCTCTTTCGACCTTCATGCACCAGGCAAAGGGCCGGGCAGGCCCCGCCTGAACACTCGCGCCACTGCTGTCAACGCCTAGATTGGGGTGTTGGAGCCGTTTTTTGCTCGTCCTTAAAATGTCATTACCGCATCACATCTGATGGTGCGTGGGGCGAGCTTGGGGAAGCTAAATCCAGAAAACTGGAATCAATAAACAACGTTCATAGTTCATGCTCCCGAACTATCGCATCTGGTTCTTTTGGGTTCCCTAAGGATGACTGAGATGACACGTCGTCAAGGCAGTACGCAATCGTCGCTCCTCAAGGGAACGAAACCAATCCTCTTATCCGCCCTCGCACTGGGCCTCCTAGGGATCCCCACAACAGCACCAGCCGAGGGCTTTCAAAATGAACGGGCAGCCGAACCAACGGCAACCTACGACAGCGCCGTCCTGGCCGACAAACCGTCGGCCTATTGGACGATGGGCAGCCCGTTCCGATCCACCGAAAAGGACCGCACCGGGCGTGGCCACACCGGAACCTATTTCGGGCGCCCGAGTGCAGCGAAGCTGCCGAACGGCGACACCGCAGCCGACTTCGACGGCGGCCGGGAGTATCTACAGGTCGCAGACTCCGCTGCACTCAGCCCGGCCACCAGGGGTCTGCTTACGCTCGAAGCCTGGATGCGGCCGGACACTGTGACCTTCCCGGGCGAGGGCGGCAGCAGCCACTATGTGCACTGGATGGGAAAAGGCGAGCCCGGCAACCACGAGTACGTGGCACGGTTCTACTCAAAGGATGATCCGGACCGCCCCAACCGCATCTCCGGCTATCTGTTCAACTCCTCTGGAGGCAAGGGTGCAGGGGCCTACTTCCAGGAGAAAGTCAGCGCCGGCAAGTGGATCCATTACGTCTTCGTGATCAATGCAAACGCAAAGTCCGACACGTATCCGAACGGCTACAGCAAGATCTATCGGGACGGAGTGCTCAAGAAGACCGTGGATCTCAGTTACCGCGGCAGCGCGGTAGTGCCGACGAAAGGCAACGCGCCGCTTCGGGTAGCCACCAGGGACGGCGGTTCATTCTTCAACGGTGCGATCGGAAAGGTTGCCGTCTACACCAAGGAGCTGTCAGGCAAGCGCATCGCTGCCCACTACGATGCGATGACCCGGAAATAGGGTGCCGGCCGGAGGGCCGGACACCAACTGCGGGTGGCCGCGTTACGCAGCCACCCGCCGTCGTCGTTCTACTCCTGGGGATCAAGCAGGCTACAGCCCCACGCCGAAGACCAGCGGCACCAGCGTCATCAGGACCACCGGGATGGTGACGATGCTGATGATGTTCAGCCACAGGCCGCCGCGCATCATGTTCCGCATCGAGACGTCGCCCACCGCGAAGGCCACGGCGTTCGACGGCGTGCCCACCGGCAGCATGTAGGAACCGGAGACCGCCAGCGTCACGGCGATGGCCATGACCAGCGGGTCGATGCCCAGGCCTACGCCCACCGCGGTCATGATCGGCAGGAACGCCGCCGCCGTCGCGGTGTTGCTGGTGAGTTCGGTCAGGATGACCAGCAGGATGATCGCGATGACCATCAGCAGGAGGGTCGGCACGCCGGCGAGGCCGCCCACGCTGTCGCCGATCCACTCGCTCAGTCCGGTGGAGGTGAACTGGTCGGACAGAGAGAGGCCGCCGCCGAAGAGGATCAGCAGGCCCCACGGGACCTCCTTGGTCGCGCTCCACTCGAGCAGCGGCCCGTTGGCGACCTTGTCGCCCGGCACGATAAAGCAGAGCAGCGCCGCCGTGATGGCGATGGACGTGTCGTTGAAGTTGACCAGGAACGGCGCCGCCGCGGCCACGGCCGGGATTTCGGCGATGAACGGCAGGAAGATCCAGCAGAACGCCGCGCCGAGGAAGATCGCGATGACCCGCTTCTCCTGCGTGGTCAGCCCGCCCAGCTTGGCCAGTTCCGTGCGCATGATCTCCTTGCCGCCCGGGATCTCTGCGACCTCGGACCGGAAGACCAGCTTGGTCAGCACCAGCCAGCTGGCGAACATCATGAACGCGGCGAACGGAACGCCCACCAGCATCCACTGGCCGAAGCCGATCTCGACGTTGTAGTTGTCGCCCAGGTAGGCCTTCATCAAAGCCATCGGCGGCTGGCCGATCAGTGTCGCCATCGAGCCGATCGTCACGGAGTAGGCGATGCCGAGGAGCATCGAGGCCGCCAGCTTCGGCGTGACCTTGCTGCCCTCGAGCGAGTTGATCAGCGCGAGGATGGCGCCGCCGATCGGCACCATGATGACGGCCGTCGCGGTGTTGCTGACCCACATGGTGATGAACGCGCTGGCCAGCATCAGTCCGAAGACAATCTGGCTCGGCTTGGTGCCGACCGCCAGGATGATCAGCAGCGCCACCCGCCGGTGCAGGTTCCACCGCTGCGTCGCCAGCCCGAGGACGATGCCGCCGAGCACCAGGTAGATCACCGAGTTGGCGTACGGCGCGGCCGCCTCGCTGATCGGGGCGATCCCCGTGACCGGGAACAGGATCAGCGGCAGCAGCGACGTGGCCTCGATCGGCACCGCCTCCGTCATCCACCAGAACGCCATAACGACGCCGATGCCGACTACCCCGCGGCCCTCCAGCGAGAGCGAATCCGGGAACAGGAAGAAGGCGGCCAGCCCCAGGATGATGCCTGCGGCGACCATGGACCATTTGATCCTGGTGACCTTGGCGGTCTTCTCCTGCGGCTGCACCTCCATCGGGGCAGCAGTCTGGGCACGGTTTTCCACCGTCATGAAATCTCCTTTGGGGGGCCCGCGGCGCGGGGTGCGCGCACGCTGCAACTCATCAAAGGCCCGCGAGTGATCGGGCGAGCCGAGTCACAACGGTATGTAACTTGAGCCACCCTTGGGAAATACAGAACGGCCATTTATTTATATGCGCTCGATATGGAATGCGCCGCGATCGGATCCCGCCGCGGCCGTAGACAGTCCTCCGGCGGAGGTGTTTAGCTGAACGCATCCGGCTCTGCTGCCCCACGAAGGAGACCACCATGAGCACCGGCAATGACTACACCGACCCGTCCGAAGAGGAATCGGTCCACCCCCGGGAACCGGAACCGGCGGAGGAGCCGGAGGCGGAGAATCCCATCCCGTCCGGCGCGGACGGTCCCGACTCCAAGGACGTGAAGGGCGAGGCCGAAGCGGAGAACGCCAAGGAGACCGGGGGCTACGGCTACTGATCCGGGTTCCCCTTTAACTGCCCCAGTGAACGACGGCGGCGGCCGGCTGAGTGCCGGCCGCCGCCGCGCTGTTTCTGGTCACCGCCCGTTATTCCGGCGCGAGGCGTCGGGGCGTCCGAATGCGGCCGCTATTGGGCATCCGCCTGGACCGCCCCTTCTTCCAGGTACCGGGTCATGGCGTCTTCGGCCACCCGGTATGTGTGCCCGATCCGTACACACGGCAGCTGCCCCGTGTGGACCAGGCGGTAGATGGTCATTTTCGATACGTTCAGATGTTCGGCGACCTGTGCGACAGACAGAAATGCGTGGTCCCGGTCGGTGCGGTTCTCCTCCATGAGAATCGTCCTCCTGTGCCTTGTTCGAGAAGTGTCCGGTTGCGGATCAGGCGACGGTCTGCGCCTTGTCGAGGAAGGAATGGATGACCCGGCGTGCCGTGGTCGTCCGTGACGGCGAAGCCTGCGGCCGCTTGCCCGGTGCATGGATGCCCGGATGCCGCGACTGGCCGCGCAAACGGTCGTTCAGGTAGAACAGCGCCTCCAGGACCTCGTACAGCTCGCCGTCGTCCTGTGCGGTCTTCTGCAGCAGCCGCATATGGGCGGCCCGCAGGTCCGGCGCCGGAGCGCAGCCAAGTTCGCGATCCAGCACGCGCCTGCACTTGTCATAGGACTGCAGCGCCTCCACGTAGCGGCCCGCGGACTCCAAGGCGAGGACCTGGGTGCACCAGGCCCGGTCGTTCAACGGTGCTGACGTCACAGCCTGCCCGGCCCAGTCGAGCGCCTCCTGCGTCCGGCCCAGCTGCTCCGCAATTTCGGCCGCCCGGATCTGCACCGACGTGACCGTGGACGAGTGCTGCGCACGCGCTTCCTCGGCCCAGGCGGTATCCAGTTCCTCCGCCAGCAGCGGCGCCGAACCCAGCTTCAGCGCCTCCACCAGCAGCGGGTAGGCCTCCTCCGGAGCGGCCCCTTCGGACTCCGCGACGAGGCCGTTGAAGCGGACCAGGTCCACCTCCACCAGGTCGGGATCGAGCAGGTAGCTCCCGGTAGCGGTCCGCAGCGGGCCCGTCTTGGCGACCCCCGGCTGGAGGCTGCGCCGCAGCACGCTGACGTAGCTTTCCAAGGTGGCCTGCGCCTTCAGCGGCGGCCTGCCATCCCAGAGCAGCTCGATGAGCTCGCTCTTGGAGACCCGCGCCCCCAACCGCAGCAGCAGGATTCCAAAAATCTGCCGCACCTTCGGGCTGCCCAAGGCTTCCGAGGTCATGACGGTGTCGCCACGGCGCACTTCGAGGTTGCCGATCATCCGAACGGAAATGGGCTCGGCGTACCCGGCTGTTAATTGCTTCATACATCCCCCTTGCATCTCACGTTCCCCAAAAGGCATCCCCCATAAATGCTTCCTTTCATCATGAGGGGTTACTCGCGGGTTTCGCGGTGGCGGGATGGCATGTCGGCACCCCAAACTTGGGGGTTGCCGCCGTCACACTACAGGCGTAGAGGCCTTTGTTGCTGCGGGCCCGTTGGGCCTTCGCGCCCGTCCAAGCAGCACTGTTCCGGCGACGGCGAACCCCGCGGTCAGCAGGATGCAACCCGCCCAGAGAGCCAATCCCGGCAGGTCGTTCACGGCCATCTGCGGGATCCTCCGGTCCGGCACCGCGACGACGCCGACGAACGCGCCGAGGACACCGAAGTAGCTGCCGGCCATGTAGGACCGGTGCGCGGGGATCCTTGCGGTGCGGGCGGCCCAGAGCCCGATACTGACGGTGAAGAACGTGAAGACCGAAAGGCCGTGCAGCCAGGTAAAGCCGCCGTTGAGCGTGCGGATGCCGAAGGAGGTCAGGATGACCACGTACATCGCCGCCACCCAGATCCGCCCCACCACCCGGTGGATGGCCCCGCCCTTCGTCCGCCGCAGCAGCTGGAAGGCGCCGAAGAGGATCGAGTACGCCGCGGCCATGGCGTGCACGGCGATGAGGACTGGCCATTCAGGATGCACGGAAGCAGTCTAGCCGCAGGTCAGGCGCTTCTTGGGCCACTTGCGACGGCGGGCGCTGACCTCGCGCGACCGCGGTGCCTACACGCGGCCCAGCACGTCGATGTCGTCGAGGAACTCCCGGTACACGTCCTCGCTGACCGTGGTTCGGGTGTCGCCGACCGCGTCGAGGTAGTCCTGGGTGGACGGTCCCCTGCGCTCCCCCGCACCGAAGATGCCGGCGTCCGCGTGGCCGGTCCCGCCGTCGTCGTACACCGCCTTCTCCAGCGCCCGCTGGGACGCACTCCGCGCCGCGAACTCGATGTCCGCCGGCGAAAAGCCCTCGGTCCGCTCCACCAGCAGCGCGATGTCCACGTCCCCCACTACCGCCTCCGGGATGAAGCGCCGCCACATCGCCTCGCGCGCCTCGCGGTCCGGCAGCCCGATCGGGATGACGTAGTCGAACCGGCCGTGCCGCAGGAACGCCGAGTCCAGGGCGCGGATGAAGTTGGTGGCGCAGACCAGCAGCCGGCCGGGCTGCTCGCGGAAGGCCGGGATGATCTTGAGCAGTTCGTTGGTCACGCCCTGCAGCGGCGACGGCGGATCCCCGGCCCGCTGCGAGGCGATCTCCTCCACCTCGTCGATAAACACCACGGCGTGCTCCAGCTCCGCGATCTCCAGGAACGTCTCGCGCAGCGCACCGGCCAGCCCCTTCGGGTCCGAGGCCAGCCGCGAGGGGAAGACCTCCACGAACGGCCACTCCAGCCGGGACGCGATCGCCTTCGCGAACGTGGTCTTGCCGGTGCCGGGAGGCCCGAACAGCACGACGGCGCGCGGCGGCACCACGCCGTATTCGTCCGCGAGGTCCGACTCGGCCAGCGGCAGGACCAGGCGCCGCTCCAGCAGCTCCTTCTCGCGCCGCATGCCGGCCACGTTCTCCCACAGGTCGCGGGCCAGGATCCGGCCGCCGAGCAGCCCCAGCGGCTCCAGCTCCTGGCGCTGGATCGGGATGGTCCGCTCGAAGTAGCGCAAGTTCTTCTTCAGCACGAAGCCGCGGTCCAGGAAGGCGTCCATCCGCGTCTCGGACTCCGGCATCAGCGCGGAGAGCTTGTTCAGCCCGTGCGGCGCCATCCGGTTTTCGACGGCGGCGAGCAGCGAGGTGCCGATCCCCCGGTTCCTGTACTCGGGCAGCGTGGCCAGGAAGACGATCCAGCCCTGGTCATGCGCGGCCCGGCCGACGGCGGCGCCCACCACCTGATCGCCCATCACCGCCACCACCGCATGGTCCTTCTCGCAGGAAGCCATCACCTCGGACAGCGCGTACACCGGTTCGACGTTCGTGGCCTTCAGCGACTCCCAGAGGTGCAGGATGCCGTCCAGGTCGGTCGAATGGAAATCGCGGATCCGCCAGTGCGTCACGAACTGCCTCCTGTGCTCCGGGCCACGCGTCTGCGCCGCCTGCTCCCAAGATAGCGGCCTTCGCCCGAGCGGCCGCTTCCGTGACAGCGCGTGAATGCGGGAGAGCGCTGTCCGGTCCGTCTTGAGACCTTCAGCCCGTAGCTGCCGGGGCGCGCGCCGAGTAGTCTGTGGCGGAGATCAAGCACTCCGTCCCCTTGCGGGATCGCGACTACACAAGGGTGGGAGCGAGGATGTCGCCGACCGGGTATCCCGTGGAAGGCAAAGTGAACGTGGCGGGGCCCCCGGAGGACGCATTGTCGGCTCTAGGGCTTACCGGCGGATTGGAACGCAGTATCTGGTTCTTCGAGGACCTGACCCCCGGCATCGAGCCGGACCTGCCTCTGCTGTCGGGTGGAGTGGTGCTCCGGGCACGCAGCGGCAAATCCGGCGACTTTACGCTCAAGCTGCGGCCCTGCCGGCGAACGCAGTTGACTCCCGAATGGGCCGCTGGATTCACGGACGGCAACGGCTTCGAGTACCGCGTTGAGCAAGACTGGACCGGGCAACGGCGGACGCTGGCCGCCTCATCCGTTATCGAATTGGACCCCGATCTGATTGCCAGCGTGGTCTCGGAGGGGGCCGACGCCGACACTCTCCTAGCCGGTAAACAGCGGGAATTCCTTCATGATTGCGGCACTCTTCGGATAGCTTTCGCCGGGCTGACCCCGCTCGGTCCGATCCGGGCAACCAAATGGAAGAACGTCCCGGTCGGGAAATTCGACACGAACATCGAGCGGTGGGAGGTCGCCGATTTGGACTTCCTCGAAGTCTCCATCCGTTCTGAGACCGACGCCGAACGCCGGCAGCAGGGCCTCGAGACCGCGGTCCGAGCCTTGGGGCTCTCGATCGACGACGACCAGGAATCCAAGACGCGCCGCGTCCTGGCCAAACTGGCCCGTTTGGCCTCGGAGGATGCCGCACCGGGCAGTTCCTAGCAGGTGCCATATCCTTTGACTGGGTCGGCCATGTAGGTCAGGGCCTAAGGGGGAATAATGAAACAGCGAGCGCTCGGACAAACCGGGCTATCAGTGTCAGAGATCAGCTTCGGTGCCGGCGGATACTGGGGCATGAAGGCCTTCGACGAACGTCAGGCTGCACGGCTGGTGGAACAGGCGCTCGACGGCGGGATCAACCTTTTCGACACCGGCCCCAATTACAGCCGTGGCAACGCCGAAGCACGGCTGGGCCGGATCCTCCGCGGGCGTGCCAAGCACCTGGTCATTTCCACCAAGGTGGGCTCGCTCTGGTCAGGAGGGCGGAATGCAAAGGACTATTCGCCGGCTTCGATCGAACACAGTCTGCGCAACAGCTTGCGGCGACTGCACCTTGACCATATGCCGCTGCTGCACTTTCACGGCTATCCCAGCCCCGCCGACCCGGCGGTTGAAACCGTGCTCAGGCTCAAGGAGAAGGGCATGGTCGGCGCCCTGGGCATATCGACCGGGCCGGGTGGCGCAAAGCGCGCCCTGAAGCTGGGGATCTTCGACTGCCTCATGGTCGAGTACAACCTGGTGGACCGCTCGCTGGCGCCGGTCATTGCGGCCGCGGGGAAGGCCGGGACGGGCATCATAGTCAAATCGCCGCTGGCACAGACTCTCTACTCGCGCGACATCTTCAAGATCTCCGCCCCGAGCGACGTCTGGTACCTGCTGCGCGCCCTGAAGAACCACCGGCACAAGTTCATCCAGGGCCGTAAATTCCGTTTCATCAACGACGTCGAAGGGCTCAAGGCCAGCCAGGTCGCCCTTGCCTACGTGCTCAACAACCCGCATGTCACCAGTGCCGTGGTCGGCACTGTGCGGCCGGAGCACCTGCAGACGAACCTCGAAACCTCGGCCATCAGGCTGCCGGCAGACCTGCTGCACCGGATCGAGCAGGCCGGAACCGCAATAAAGACAGCCGTCTGAGCACAATCCAGTTGGCGGTAGAACACAGAACCCGGAGAGGCGGCGTGTCGCGATACCGGCGGTGGGAGCATCGAGTGTGGGGGCATCTGTGCAGGGGAAGGAGCCGGAGATGGCTGGTGGAGCGGGAATCATCGAGCGGTTCTACCGGGAAGTCATGGAGGGAGGCAACCTGGACCTGATCAACGAGCTGGGCAGCGAAAGCTACACGGAACACGAGGAGCCGATGCCCGGGCAGCCACCCGGCCTGGACGGGATCCGGTTCTACGTCAACACATTCAGATCAGCCTTCCCGGACATCAAGGCGAAGGCAATCGAGCCGGTTATCAGCGCCGGGGACATGGAAACAACCCGGGTCGTCCTCACCGGTACGCACGATGGCGAATTCCTAGGCATCGCACCCACGGGAAAGACTGTCGAGTTCAACACGATGGACATGATCCGCGTAGAGAACGGAAAGGCGGTCGAACACTGGGGCGTGACCGACTTGCTGAAGTTGATGCAGCAGATCGGAGCCGTTCGAACCTGAGTCACATACACCGAAGCCCCGTCCAACGCCGGACGGGTTTCCTGCCAATTCGGCACTGGTCGCCAGAGCAGAGATTGCGTTTGTCCATCATTTGGATAAACGTTTCTTCCATACCGTTGAAGCCCTAAGATATTCGCGGCCGGAAGCACCGGCCGTCAGTTGGGGGAGGGCATTTTTCGTGTCTCTTGATTTCATTTCCGCAGAGCCACCGCGCGTCCGTGCGCGCGGCTTCCGCTCTGCCGCAGTCATGTTCGGCGCCGGGGCACTTGTTCTCGGCCTTTTCTCCGGGCCGGCGGCAACCGCCGCCCCCATTGAGCCGCCACCATCGCCGGAAACTTCCGCTCCGGCGACGGCGGAGATTCCTGACAGCGACTTCACCGCTACCTGGGACGGTGTCGTCGCCGGAAAGCCGACGGTCGGACAGAAGCTGTCCGTAGCAACCCCGGTGCTATCCCCCTCGGGAACTGTCGCATACCAGTGGTATCGCGGCACCTCCGCGATTAGCGGCGCGGTGTCTTCCAGCTACACTCTGACTCCGGCCGACGCGGCGCAGACACTCTCCGTCACCGTCACTGCAACGGGGACCGGCATGAACCCGCTCACCCTGGCGTCCAAGTCGATTGTTGTCGCCAAGGGCACGTTTACCGCTGCTCCTGCCCCCGCCATCGCCGGGACTGCCAAGGTCGGGTCCAAGCTGACGGCAAACCCGGGCACCTGGTCCCCGAGCGGTGCCACCCTTGCCTACCAGTGGTACCGGGGCAGCAGCGCGATCGGCGGCGCCACCGCACGCACCTACACCCCGGCTGCGGCGGACAACGGTCAGTACCTGAAGGTGCGGGTCCGCGCCACCCGGACCGGATACACAACCCTGGACCGCTGGTCGGTCTCCCGCAAGGTTGCCGCGGGCTCCATCGTCGCGACGAAGACCTTGTCCATCTCCGGAAGCGCCCGCTACGGGCAGACCTTGAAGGTCAGCCAAGGCTGGACCGCCGGTTCGAAGATCGCCTACCAGTGGTACAGCAACGGCAAGGCCGTCAAGGGCGCCACGAAGAGCTCGCTCTACCTCGGCTCCGGCTATGTCGGCACCAAAATCACCGTGCGGGTCACGGTCAGCAAGGCCGGCTACATCACCCGCAAAGCCACATCGCCGACCGTTACGGTAGGCAAGGCCTCCATGGCTACCAAGTCCGTGCCCACCATCAGCGGCACCAAGAAGGCCGGTTACACGCTGACCGCCAGCAAGGGCACCTACTCCGCCACGCCGTCGTCGTACACCTACCAGTGGTACCGCAACGGCGCCGCAATCAGCGGAGCCAAATACCGTACCTACAAGCTGACCACCGCCGACAACGGCAAGAAGATCACGGTCCGCGTCACGGCCCGCAAGACCGGCTACCACAACCGGGCCGCCACCAGCGCTGCCGTGGAAATCCCCGCTCCGCCGCGCACCGTGATCAGCAGGGACGGCACCTACCGGGTGGGCACCGACATCAAGCCCGGCCTGTACAAGGCCACCGGCACCGGCAATGGATGTTATTGGACGACCATGAGCGGTTTCTCAGGCAGTTACGACGACGTCAACGGTAGCTACTACGGGTCGGCACGGACCTACGTGCAGATCACCTCGGCGGACCGCGGCTTCGAAACCAGCGGGTGCGGCAAATGGACCACGGTGCCGAAGACGGGGGCCAACGCATCCAAGATCACTGCCGACGGAACCTACCGCGTTGGCATTGATATCAAGCCCGGCCTCTACAAGGCGACGGGATCCGGCGACGACTGCTCGTGGACAACCCTCACCGGCTTCACCGGCCATTCCGACGAAATGAAAAACCTCTACTACGGACCCGCTCGGACCTATGTACATATCACTTCGGCGGACCGCGGCTTCGAAACCAGCGGCTGCGGCACGTGGATTCTTGCACCGGCAACCGGCGCCAACGCATCCAAGATCACTGCCGACGGAACGTATCGCGTTGGCATTGATATCAAGCCTGGTCTCTATAAGGCGACGGGATCCGGCGACGACTGCTCGTGGACAACCCTCACCGGCTTCGCCGGCCATTCCGACGAAATGAAAAACTTCTACTACGGACCCGCTCGGACCTACGTACATATCACTTCGGCGGACCGCGGCTTCGAAACCAGCGGCTGCGGCACGTGGATTCTTGCACCGGCAACGGGCGTCAACGCATCCAAGATCACTGCCGACGGAACGTATCGCGTCGGTGTCGATATCCGTCCGGGTCTGTATCAGGCCTCCGGTACCGGGAACAGCTGCTACTGGACCACTCTGAGCGGCTTCACCGGTGATTTCGATGACGTCATCGAGAACTACTACGGTTCCGCCCGGACTTACGTGGAGATTCCTTCCGTGGCCAAGGGCTTCGAGGTGGAGGACTGCGGGACGCTGACGCGTGTCTCATAGCAACTGCCGAACCCTGAACCGCGTTTCCTAGCGCCGGCCAAATGAGGTCGTCCGGTTCTCCGGGCGCCCTCAGCCGTCCCTGTCGGCGATGGAGTCGACCAGGGTATCGAGGGATTTCTCGTAACGCTCCCTGACAATTTCGGCGTGGAGCCAGGTGTCGACGGTGTTCACTGAGTCCAGTTGGCGGAGCCCCGAAGTGACGCGGTTGTACTCCCCGACGGAGGCGACTCCGACCGTTGCGATGAGGTTGTAGCGGCCCAGGCATTTGGCGATGAACTCGGTGCCGGCGACCTGCTGGAGGTAATCCACCGCCTGGTCGACGTTCCCTGAGGTGCTGATACCGAAGCCGAAGGCCATTGCCTGTGACGTTTCCGCGCGGCGCCGAATGGCTCCGATCTGCATGACGTTGGCGTCGATCAGCCGGAGAACCCTCGTCCGGCAGGCGCTCACGGACAGACCGACTTCTGTCGCCATCTCGGCGAAGGATGCGCGCCCGTCGCGCTGGAGAAGCTTCATCAGGCGCAGGTCTGCGTCGTCGAACTCCAGGCCCGGCAAGCTCGGTTCCGTTCCGAGGAAAAAGCTTCGAATCACTCGCTCGTACATGGTCACGTTGACGGACGCGACCTGGGGCAGCGCGCGGATGAGCTCGGTCTGCTCGTACATCGACGCCATGGTCGGCATGCGCAGTTCCGCGGCCAGGTGATAACGGCCTGTGGTCTGCGAGATGAAAACGGGGCTCTCCATGGACTCCATCGCAGCGAGCACGGGGGTGGGGTCGCCGGCCAGTTCGACGGCGACGTGCGCCAGGCAGTTCAGCCCCAGGATGCGGGGATGGACGGCGGCGACGATGCGCAGCTGGCCCGATTCGAGCAGAGCGTTCACGTGTGCGGCGACGGTAGCCCGGGACGTGTTGAGCCCTTTGGCCAGTTCGCTGTACGGAGCCCGTCCGTCCTGCTGGAGGTGCCGCACCAGACGTTCTTCAAAATCGTTCATGCCCTTGTTTATACCAAGTTGCACCTCGGCTTTGCATCAATTTTGCTGTTGCATCCCGCACAGAAGGCGCTGGATGGAACGATAAGCAGCCATAGTTCTACAGATCGTTCGTGAAATAAAGTTGTAACGAAAAAATTGCTTGACGGGCCGTGAAACGTCCCACAGAATCGTCTCCATACCGTTCAGCGGGTGGCAGTGTCAGCTACAGCCGCCCACGACGCGCATTCAGGAGACTTCCATGTATAAAGGAATCAAGCTCACCGTGGCAGCATCGGCCGCCGTGTTGGCCCTTGCAGGCTGCGGTTCATCCGCGGCCAGCGGCGAAGAAGCCGCGGGCTCGGGGAAGGCCCCCGCCGGCCTGGTCAACGACGGGCAGGCGACGCTTTGCATCGACCCGGAGTACCCGCCGCTTGAGTACTACAAGGACGGCTCCGGGGGCGACATCATCGGTTTTGACGCCGACGCCGGCCGGGCGCTGGCCGAGCACTGGGGCGTCGAGGTCAAGTTCGAAGTCACGGCCTTCGACGGCCTGATGCCGGGGCTGCAGAGCCGCCGCTGCGACATGATCCTCGGCGGCCTCTACATGAGCGAAGAACGCCTCCAGGTCGCGGACGCCGCACCCATCATGAACGCCGGTCCGGCGATCCTCGCTTCCCCGGCCAAGGCCGAAGGGTTCAAGACCCCCACCGACCTGTGCGGCCTGAACGTGGCGGCCCAAGCGGCCTCCAGCAACGCGGCGCGGATCAAGGCACTCGCCGAGGAATGCTCGGCGGCGGGCAAGGAAGCCCCCAAGCTGACCGAGTACCCGAAGACGGCGGAAACCGTCCTCGCCGTGCTCAACGGCAAGGCGGACGCCCTGATCGAAACGAATGTGGCGGCGTCGTACATGGAGACCCAGAACGCGGGCAAACTCCAGGTGGCCCCCGGAGTCTTCGAGACGGACACCCAGTTCGGCGTCTTCACCCGCAAGGGCGACGACCTGAGCCCCGCGGTCGCCGAGGCCTTCAAGGCACTCCAGGCGGACGGAACCCTCAAGACCATCGCCGAGAAGTACAACCTCGATCCGGAAATCCTGGAAGTCAACTAAGGCCAAGGCAGGGGCGCCGTCTCCGTTCAGGCGGCGCCCCTGCTCCTAGGAAGTGAATCCATGCTGTTTGATCCCGAGATCTTTTTCCAGCAACTTGTCAGCCCCGAGTACATGTGGGGCGCGCTCATCTCCGTGGCGGTCGCCGTCCTGTCGCTGATCCTCGCCACGCTCATCGGCTTCTTCGTGGCCCTGGGCCGGACCTCGCGGAAGAGGTCGTTCCAGGCGCCGGCCAACGTTTACGTCTGGTTCTTCCGCGCCATCCCGGCGCTGCTGGTCCTGCTCATCATGTGGAACGCGCTGCCCCAGCTGATCCCCATCTTCAGCCAGGACTGGTTCACGCCCTTCATTGCCGCCTTCATCGGCCTGGGCCTCGTGGAGGCCGCCTTCATGGCCGAAATCATCCGCTCAGCCCTGCTGAGCGTGGACGAGGGCCAGTCGCTGGCCGGCCGGGCGCTGGGTATGTCGCCGACCAAGGTGATGCTCAAGATCACCCTGCCGCAGGCCATCCGTATCGCCCTGCCGCCCACAGGCAACGAGTTCATCGGCCTGGTGAAGTACTCCTCACTGGCGTCCGTGATCTCGCTGCGGGAGCTGCTGACCACTGCCCAGGTCGGCGTGAACATCACCTTCCGCTACGCCGAGTACTACGCCGCCGCCATCATCTACTACCTGATCATCGTCACGATCCTGACCCTGCTGCAGAGCATGATCGAGAAGAAGTTCGCCTGGACGTCCAGGGCGACCGTGAAGAAGAGCCGGGCGCTGGCTCCCGCCGCGAAAGCAGGACTGTCATGACCCAGAGTGCAGCTGTAGCCCAGGAGGCTCCCGCCGTGAACCAGCCGATCCTGCATGTCGAAAACCTGCAGAAGGCCTACCATGGCCAGGAAGTCCTCAAGAGCGTCGACTTCGAAATCCGCAAGGGCCAGGTCAAGGCAGTACTGGGACCGTCGGGTTCGGGGAAGTCTACAATGCTCAGGCTGATGGCGCTGCTGGAACCCTCGGACGGCGGCAGCATCAAGCTGCGCGGCGAGACCATCGGCACCAAGGAGCACCGCGGACGCACGGTCCATCTTCCGGAACGCCTGCTGGCCAGGCAGCGCCAGGACATCGGCATGGTCTTCCAGAAGTTCAACCTGTTCCCCCACCTGCCGGCGGTGCGGAACGTCATGCTCGGGCTCACGTCGGTCAAGGGCGTGTCCCATCATGAGGCCCGGGAACTGGCCATGGAGATGCTGCAGCGCGTGGGCCTGGAGAACCGGGCCGAACACTATCCGTCGGAGCTCTCCGGCGGCCAGCAGCAGCGCGTCGCCATCGCCCGGGCGCTGGTGCTGAACCCTTCGGTCATGCTCTTCGACGAACCCACCTCCGCCCTGGACCCGGAACTGGTTGGCGAGGTCCTGGACGTGATGGAGAACCTCGCCGCGGACGGCATGACCATGATCGTGGTGACCCACGAGGTCCGCTTCGCGAGCCGGGTTGCCAGCGAGGTGAGCCTGTTCGACGGCGGCGTGATCGTGGAGCAGGCCGCCCCGGACCAGTTCTTCAACAATCCCAAGCATGAACGCACGAAGAGGTTCCTCAGCCATGTCCACTAACATCCCGAGCCGGGACCGGCCCCTTGCGGTCTACACGGACATGGACGACACGGACTTCGCTCCCGGCGTCGCCCTGCTCGAATCCGCCGGGTTCGAGGTCCGCTACCTGGACAGCCAGGACCCGGAGGTCATCGCCCGGGAGTCGGCCGGTGCCGAAGCACTCCTGGCCGGCTACGCGCAGATCACCGCTGAGGTCATCGCGGTGCTGCCGCACCTGCGGATCATCGCCCTGATGTCGGTCGGCTTCAACAACGTGGACATCGAGGCCGCCCGAAACCGCGGAATCTGGGTGACCAACATCCCCGCGGCAGCGACCGAGGAGGTGGCCACGCACGCGTTCGCGCTGGCACTGGCCGTCACCCGCGACATGCCCTTTTACGCCGGGCAGGTCCGCCGCGGAAACTGGAACGTCCGCAACGGCATCCTCCCGCCGCGGCTCAGCGAACGGCGCCTCGGGCTGGTCGGCCTCGGCCGGATCGGGCGCAAGCTCGGCACGCTGGCAGCTGCCACCTTTGGCGAAGTCGTCGGCTACGACCCGATGCTGCCGGACACCACAGAGACCGCCGCTGACCTGCGGGCTGCCGGTATCCGCCGGGCGGACCTGGACGAGGTGCTCCGGACTGCGGACGTCCTCTCGCTCCACGTGCCGCTGACTCCCGAGACCGAGCACTTCATCGACGCAGACGCGATCCGCAGGATGCCCGCGGGCAGCTACCTGGTCAACGTCAGCCGCGGGCAGCTCCTCCATGTCCCGGCCGTCGTCGAGGCCCTCGACAGCGGGCACCTCGCCGGCGTAGCCGTGGACGTCCTCGACCAGGAGCCGCCGGCCGCGGACCACCCGCTCGTCGCCCATCCGCGAGCTTTGGTCACACCGCACGTGGCCTACCTGTCGGACCGCACGGATTCCGAATACGTGCGCCAGCAGGCCCAGAACGTCGTCAGCTGGCTCCGGCACGGAACGCCGGACACTCCCCTGTTCCCGCTGGAATCCGTCCAGGCCTGATCCCCTTCCTCCGCACCACTTTCCCAGGAGCACGACTTGCGCAAACTCCAGAGCTTCCACCGGCAGTCCTTCGGCCACGTGCCCGTGATTGTCACCGCCCGGACCATCCATACCCTGTCCGACGGCGATCCCTCCCCCGAGGCCTTCCTCACCTTTGGTCCGGACATCGTCGCCACGGGGACCGTGGCCCAGTGCCGCGGGGCGGCCGCCCGCCTGACCATGGCGGAACCGCAGCTGCAGGACTTCGGCGATGCCGCCGTCGTTCCCGGATTCGTTGACCCGCACGCCCACCCGCTGATGCTGGGCCAGATGATGAGCTGGGTGGACTGCGGCCCGGGCAAGGCTGCGAGCATCCCCGAGATCGTCGCGCTGCTGAAGGCGGCGGCGGAAACGACGCCGCAGGGGCTGCCGGTGCGCGGCTACGGCTACGAGCACCGCAACCTTGCCGAAGGGCGCCATCCGACCCGGCAGGAACTGGACCAGGTCGCGACTGACCGCGAGGTCTACCTGATGAACGCGTCGGGCCACGGCGGCGTAGTGAATTCCTTCACCTTCACTTTGCACGGCGTCACCCGGGACACGCCGGACCCGCAGGGCGGTGTCTTCTTCCGTGACGCGGACGGCGAACTCACCGGCGAACTCTCGGACGCCGCCTGCAACATCCTCACCGGACTCGACGGGGTCAAGGTCGGCCACCACGGCCCGAACTTCCACTTGGCGGACGAGCCGGACGAGCACCTGCGGCAGCTGCAGGCCGCGCAGGAGAATTTCCTGGCCGGCGGCGTCAGCACCATCGGCGACTGCCAGGTGTCCAGGCGCGAGTTCGACATGTACCTGCGGCTGGCCGAGCAGGACCAGCTCAAGACCCGGGTCAGCATGTACCTGCTCTCCCACCTGCTCGACGACGCGCTGGAGATGGGCCTGCACGGCCAGTTCGGCAACGCGCACCTGAGCTTCGCCGGCATCAAGTTCTACGCCGACGGCACCCTCGGCGGCTGGACCGCGTACTTCCCCGACGGCTACGTCGGTGATCCCTGCCGCACCGGCCAGCTCTACCACGAGCCGGCGGACTATGCGGGGCTGATCCGCAAGGCCCACCTCGCCGGGCTGCAGACCGCCACGCACGCCCAGTCCCCCACCGCGCTCGAAATGGTCATCTCCGCGATAGAAGCAGCGCAGGCTGAACGCCCGGATCCGGACGCCCGCCACCGCATCGAGCACTGCGGCCTCCCGACCCCGGAGCAGATCCGGCGCATGGCCGCCGCAGGCATCTACCCGGTCAACCAGCCGCAGCACTACTACAACTGGGGCGAGGGCGTCACCGCGGCCATCGGTACCCCCGGCGAGCGCTTCAACCCGCTGGGCGAATTCGTTGCCGAGGGCGTGACCGTGACGCTGAGCTCGGACGCTCCGGTTGCCGAACCGCGTCCGCTGGAGGCCATCCAGGCCGCCGTCACCCGCGTCACCCGGCTGGGCCACCGGCTCGGGTCGGACAACCTGCGCATCTCGGCCCGCGAGGCACTGATCGGCCACACCCTCAACGGGGCCAAGGCTCTTGGCCGCGAGCACGAGCTCGGCTCCCTGGAACCGGGCAAGCGCGCCGACTTCGCCGTCCTGGCCGCGGACCCGCTCGCCGCAGCCCCTGAGGAGATCGGCAGCATCCGCGTCCTGCAGACCTGGATCGACGGCGCCTGCCGGTTCACTGCGGACCAGACCACCGAACCGGCGGCCGCCTTGTCCGCCGCGAGCGCGCGTTAGGAGCCCGGCATGGAAACACTCGGCCACGTCGAGGCCCCGCCCGTCCTCATCCCGACGGACAACGCGGGCCTCGCCATCATGACGGTGCTGCGCAACTACGGCATCGACACCATCTTCGGCATCCCCGGCACCCACAACTTGGAGTTCTACCGCCATCTGCAGCCGCTGGGCATCCGCCCGGTCACCACCCGGCACGAGCAGGGCGCCGGCTACGCGGCGGACGGCTGGTCGCAGCAGACCGGCCTGCCCGGCGTCGTCATCACCACCTCCGGGCCCGGCCTGCTCAACGCGCTCTCCGCCGCCGGCACCGCCTACTGCGAATCGCGGCCGCTGATCGTGCTCTCCCCTGGCGCCCCGGAGGGCGAGGAGTTCGCGGACATCGGCGCCCTGCACGAAACCAAGGACGCCACTGCAGCCGCCGGCGCCATCGTGGAGTGGAGCCGCCGCGTGCACAGCGCCCGCGAAGCGGTGGAGGCGGTTCACGACGCGTTCGAGCTGTTCCGCTACGGCCGGCCCCGCCCGGTCCACATCGAGGTCCCGCTCAACGTGCTGGAGACTTCGCACGGCTGCCCGGCCGAGCTGCTCGATGACCGTCACCGCCGGGCACCCGCAGGGGCGGACGACGGCGGCGTGCTGGCCGCCGCGGACATCCTGCGTTCCGCTGAGCGGCCGGTGATCCTGGCCGGCGGCGGTGCGCTCCCGGCCGATGCCGGCGTGCGGCGGCTGGCAGAAATCCTGCAGGCCCCGGTCGTCACCTCGCTCAACGGCAAGGCCGCGATTCCGGAAGACCACCCGCTGTCCCTCGGCTCCAACATCCGGCTCCCCGGCGCGCAGGAACTCTGCAACGGGGCTGACGTGCTGCTCATCATCGGTTCCAAGGTCGGCGAGGCGGAAATGTGGGGCGGCGCCGTTACCCCGAGGGGCACCGTCGTCCGGATCGACATCCTCGAATCCCAGCTGCGGAAGAATGTACAGGCGGACCTTGGGCTGGTAGGCGACGCCGCCGCCGTCGTACCCCAACTGGTGACGGCACTGGACGGGCACCAGGCCCCGGCCATAGACCTCGCTGACCTGCGCGCCGGGCTGGAGCAGCAGGCCCGCGCGCTCTCGCCCGAGCTCGCCGCCATCGCGGAGACCATTGGCCAGGCGGTCGCGCCGGAGACCATTATCGGCGGCGACTCCTCGCAGATCACCTACTTCGGCACGTCCACGTTCATCCCGCAGCGCCAGCCGCACAGCCTGCTGTACACACCGGCCTACGCCACGCTCGGTTACGGCCTGCCCGCGTCCATCGGCGCCAAGATCGCCGCCCCGGAACGGCCGGTGGTCTGCGTCGCCGGCGACGGCGCCCTGATGTTCGCTATCCAGGAGCTGGCCACCGCCGTCGAACAGAGCCTGGACCTGACCGTGGTCTGCGTGGACAACGGCGGCTACGCCGAAATCCGGCAGAACGAACGCGACCGCGGCATGCCCGAAGTCGGCGTCAACCTCCACCAGCCCGACTGGGCCGCCCTCGCCACCGCCTTCGGCGGGCACGGCCGCCGCATCGAAACGCACCAGCAGCTGGCCGACGCCCTGCGGGACGCCCAGTCCGCCGGCGGCCTGCAGCTCATCCACGTCCCCCTCGCCCGGCTCGCCAGCTGAACCGGCACCGCAAGATTCCAAGGAGCACTCCCCATGACCGACGTCCTGCCCGACGCCGCCACCGCCGGCCTGACCGGCGCAGCCAAGTCCACCGCACGCGCCTGGATCGAAGCGAACATGCCGCGCCTGTCCGAGTGGCACCGGCACATCTGGGAACTGGCCGAACCGGCCTGGCGCGAGTACCAGTCCGCGGCCTGGTACGTGGCCAAGCTGCGCGAGGAAGGCTTCGAGGTCGAGGCCGGCAGCGGCGGCATGCCCACCGCCTTCAGCGCCAGCTGGAGCAACGGCGACGGCGGCCCCGTCCTGCTCACCTACGCCGAGTACGACGCGGTGCCCGGCAACTGCCAGGCCGCAGGCCATCAGGAGGAACCGCGCCAAGGGCTCAGCGAGTTCGCTCCCGGGCATACGGACCCGCACTCGGCGCTGGGTATGTCCACCCTCGCCGGCCTGCTCGCCACCAAGCATGCCATGGAGGTCCACGGCATCGCCGGCACCCTGAAGTACACCGGCGAACCAGCCGAGAAGGTGCAGGGCTCCAAGGTGGTGCACGGCCTGTGCGGCTATTACGACGACGTGGACGCGATCGTCAGCTTCCACCCCTTCTACATGCTGCCGCTGTGCAACACCGCCCGCTGGGACACCCAGTGCGGCAGCTACTACAGCAAGGTCTACACCTTCGTCTGCGACCAGCCCGAGACCTGGCAGCTGTCGGCCAACCCCAACTCACCCATCCCGGCCTCGCACTCCGCCGCCCGGGCGCCCGGAGCCAACGTCGCGCTGATGAGCATGTACAGCTCGTCCCGCATCATGCAGGACGCCATGTTGCCGAGCTTCGGCGGCTGGTCCCTGTCGGATGCCATCTTCACCCACGGCCAAGCTACCGCGGACAACCTGCCGGCGCGGATCGCGCAGATCCAGTACTCCTGGCGCTGCCCCACCATCGAGATGGCCGAGCACGTCCTCGCCGTCCTCGACCGCAACGCTGAGCACGCAGCCGCCATGGCGCACTGCCGGCTCGAAACCACCTGGGTCGCCCGCAACCGGCCCGGCCGCACCAACCACGTCCTCGCGCAGAAGCTCTACGACAACCTCGCCGACGTCGGCGCGCCCGTCTATGGCCCTGAAGCTATTGCCGCCGCCCGGAACATCCAGCGGAACCTCGGGCTCGAGCCCATGGACAAGCCCTTCCTTGACGAGTGCCAGCAGCTCATCACGCCGCAGGATGCCGAGGCAGCACTGCGCGAGCACATGGCCCCCTGGCAGAAGAACTGGACCAGCGACGACTACGTCGAAATGACGCACTACGCCCCGACCGTCCGCTTCTACGTCTCCCGGCCCGCGCTCAAACCCGCCCCCGGCAACGGCGCCTACCCTGGCTGGGTCATGAACGCCCTCGGCGGCATCCCCGCGACCATCGACCCCACCATCGAAACCGCTGGCAAAACCATCGCCGGCACCTTCGTCGACCTGCTCACCCAACCCGACGTCCTAGCCGAAGCCCGCACCGAATACGATCGCCGCGTTTCGGAAGATCCCATGCCACCACTCCTCGACCCGGACTTCATGCCGCCCACCGAACTCGCCTGGCCCGACTACGCCACGGACCAGACCGGCTCCCGCACGTGGCACCCCAAGTCAATCTGACATGCAATGAGGAGCATAGCGGTCTACGTCCATTCCATAAGTTGAGCGCGGGCAGAATCCCGCCCAGAACTACACAGTGGCGTCGATTTACTGCAGTCTCTAAGTCAGCTACTTGATAATAGACTGCACTGCTCGAACATAATGATCAGTCCACGCGCCTGAATAAGAGAGGGTTTCCAAGCACGACGCAATTATCTCGCGGTCAGAAGTACCAGATTTTATGATTTCTTCGGCCAAATGCACACGCACTAGATGCTTTAAGTACCCGGCGATCCATTTCCCGTGTAAAAGGCTGGCAGCCTCGCCATTCTCAAGCCTGTGCCCGATATACTGCTCAGCTAAAGACCATTCAGATGCCCAGTTATCGGCGCCAACATGCGAGATCACGGCTTCTTTCAATTCCTGTAGACTCGACTCATCGAGCGCCCCATAGGTGTCCTCATTAATCTGAGAGACGGAAGCAAATCGCGGGCTCGATGGCAAACCAGTCCGAGCCGCTACCAGTCGCAAGAGAATCCACTCACGCCATAACATGGCTAGTGAACTGAGCGGGTCACCCAAGGCGCGGAAAAGAGGCCGCAGATGCTCGCGCCCTAGCCCATGAGAGGATCCCAGGGCACGCATAAGGTCTCCATTTGCGAGTATCTCTGACTCCACGTCCATATTTTTCGTGTAAACCACGTGGACGTCATTCTCGCAGGTGCCAAGGAAGTCATCGATGTCGCGATCTAAGAAGAATGCAGCAGCGACTGCCCCCTTCCGGTTCCTGTGAGTCAGGGCATCTTCTGACTTCAAATAATGGAAAATCTTAAGAAGGTGCTTCTTTCCTCCAGCACTGATTCCATCAACTGACAACTGCTCGGCAAGTCGAATAGAAACAGATGCGTGCTCAAGTTCTGGAACAGTCTCAAGAAGCCTTTCATAGAAGGCTCGATCGTAGTCTCTGCCTTCTACCATCACCCATAGTCGCGTCCGCCCCATCTGCATACGTCGACGAAAAGCTTGTATGTCTTGTGGAATCTTGGTCATAGCTCAAAAACGTATCTGTCCTGGATGTCCATCATCACTTCCGGCGAATGCGTCGCCAGTAGGAGTTGAGCTTCGGGATTGACTCTCTGCATGGACAAAATGAGCGACTGCTGCCAATCAACGTGAAGGGATAGTTCTGGTTCGTCGATCATTATAGTTGAAGGACCTATGGCCAAGACCTCCAATAATACGTGGAGCAACTGCTTTTCACCTGAAGAAAGCGAGCTAAGAGGAATTACTTTGTCTGCAATGCGCACTTCCAATTGAGAGGAAAATCCACGCTCGCGCTTATCAAGGAATAGATGTTTATTCCCAAGATACATTTCACCTATGACCGATTGGAGTTCAAGTTGGGGCCCCAACGCCTCCTCCACTTCACGGCGAACCTGCTTTATCTCCGCAACAACTCGGCGATGCTCCTCCGAAAGATTGTACTTTTCCATGAAGTCTCGTTTAGATACTCGCAGAGACAGCCTCTGCTCGCTCAAGAAAGTACGAACTAATTCATAGGCTTCTTCCGCCGAGCCGTGCTCCATACCCTCTGGACGGTTCACACCTCCCGCACCGAACGCTCCACCGAAAAGCATTGCGAGGACAGATGCTAAGCCTTGTTGCTGAATCTCACGAATTCGTGAACTGCTCAACGCACTATAGTGCAGCCAAACATTCTTCACTTGCTGAACGAAGCGTTCATCGGCAGAGACCTGCTCTTTTATTGCAGCAGCCGAATTGGACCGGCCAGAAGTGATTAGTCGCCTAGCAACCACACGAGAGATGGGTAGGTATGTGTGTGCATACCGCGCTGAATAAGCACGGTCAGGAATTTCCCCTTGCATCTCTATCGTTGTTGACCACGATTCTTCTTTATGAGAGAACCAGTCCGTGTCGTCTAAAGTTGACACCTCGGTAACAAAAGAAAATTCGACGGGGTCCTCTTCCTCGATTTCGAAATCTGATTCCTTTTTCGAAAAGACCCGACGAATGACAGCATTGTGCTTCTCGCTGTAAAAAACAACGTCAGCGTGATCGAATGGAAGCTGCTTAAGGGGGGCTGTTGAGTTACTCAATGCGCAGTCCAAGATCTGAAGGAGGGTAGTCTTTCCCGATCCATTCAATCCCCAAAAAACGTTTACGTAGCGATCGAGTTTTCGGCTTATCACGTCGCCGCGACCCGCCAAGTTGGTTACGGTAAATTCAATTATATAGGTCACGGTCGTCCTCATTGAAAGATTTGCTGCGAGTTAGCTTATCTCATGTGGTACATCGCGCTGCAGTACTTCAGGAGTTCACTCTATTGAATGCTCAGGCGTGTGCACACCAAACCATGCATCGCGTTTATAGAAAAAAGCTACAGTGCTTACTCCTTGAAAATCGCGTCGATGACCTGCTGCGCCCAGTCGAGGATGGCCTGATCCGCGAGATCCTTGCCGCCGATGCGGGCGGTTTTGGGCTTCGGGATGAGGATGAAGTCCAGGGCCGGCTTGACCTGCGAGCCGGGGTACATCCTGTTCAAGCGCATGACCTTCGATTCGGGCAGCGCCGCCGGGGCGAACTTGATGAAGTTGCCCTGGACGGCCACGTCGGTAAGGCCGGCGGCCCGGGCACCGACCCGGAACCGGGCGACCGAGATGAGGTTGGTGACCGGCTCGGGCGGGGTGCCATAGCGGTCGTTGAGTTCCTCGACGACCTCGTCGATCGCCTCGTTGGTCAGCGCGGAGGCGAGCTTGCGGTAGGCCTCGAGCCGCAGCCGCTCCCCCGGGACGTAGTCGTGCGGCAGGTGGGCGTTGACCGGCAGCTCGATCTTCATCTCGGCGGCCTTCTCCTCGGCCTCGCCGCGGAAGTCAGCCACAGCCTCGCCGACCAGCCGGATGTACAGGTCGAAGCCGACGCCCTGGATGTGCCCGGACTGCTCGCCGCCCAGCAGGTTGCCGGCACCGCGGATCTCAAGATCCTTCATGGCCAGCTGCATGCCGGCGCCGAGCTCGTTGTGCGAGGCCACGGCCTTCAGCCGCTCCAGTGCGACCTCGCCCAGCGGCTTCTCCGCCGGGTAGAGGAAGTAGGCGTAGGCGCGTTCCCGCCCGCGGCCCACGCGGCCGCGCAGCTGGTGCAGCTGGGAAAGCCCATAGTTGTCCGCCCGGTCCACGATCAGCGTATTGGCGTTGGAGATGTCCAGGCCGGTCTCGATGATGGTGGTGCAGACCAGCACGTCGAACTTCTTCTCCCAGAAGTCCACGATGATCTGTTCCAGCCGCGCCTCGGACATCTGCCCGTGCGCCACCTCCACCCGGGCCTCCGGCACCAGCTCGCGGATGTGCGCGGCCTGCCGGTCGATCGAGGACACCCGGTTGTGCACGAAGAACACCTGGCCCTCGCGCATCAGCTCGCGCCGGATCGCGGCCGAGGTCTGCTGGTCCGTATACGGGCCCACGTAGGTCAGCACCGGGTGCCGCTCCTCCGGCGGCGTCGCCAGCGTGGAGGTCTCCCGGATCCCGGTCAGCGACATCTCCAGCGTGCGGGGAATCGGTGTCGCCGACATCGCCAGCACGTCCACGTTGGTGCGCATCTTCTTCAGCGCTTCCTTGTGCTCCACGCCGAACCGCTGTTCCTCGTCCACGATGACCAGGCCGAGGTCCTTGAACTCCATCTCCTTGGACAGCAGCCGGTGCGTGCCGATCACCACGTCCACCGAGCCGTTCTTCACGCCCTCGAGCGTCTCCTTGGCTTCCTTCGACGTCTGGAACCGGGACAGCGGCTGCACCCGCACCGGGAATCCGGAGAACCGTTCCGAGAACGTCTCGTAGTGCTGCTGCGAGAGCAGCGTCGTCGGCACCAGCACGGCCACCTGCTTGCCGTCCTGCACCGCCTTGAACGCCGCGCGCACCGCGATCTCCGTCTTGCCGTAGCCGACGTCGCCGGAGACCAGCCGGTCCATCGGCACTTCGCGCTCCATGTCCGCCTTGACCTCGTTGATCGTGGTCAGCTGGTCCGGCGTTTCGATGTACGGGAACGCCTCCTCCAGCTCGCGCTGCCATGGCGTGTCCGGTGCGAACGCGTGCCCCTTCGATGCCATCCGCGCCGAGTACAGCCGGATCAGCTCGCCGGCGATCTCCTTGACCGCCTTGCGCGCCTGGCTCTTGGTCTTCGCCCAGTCCGAGCCGCCCATCTTGGACAGCGCCGGCGTATCGCCGCCCACGTACCGGGTGACCTGGTCCAGCTGGTCCGTCGGCACGAACAGCCGGTCCCCCGGCGCCCCGCGCTTGCTCGGCGCGTACTCCAGCACAAGGTATTCGCGCATCGTCTTGGTCGGTCCGGCACCGGACGAGCGCTGCACCAGCTCCTTGAACTTCGCCACGCCGTGCTGTTCGTGCACCACGTAGTCGCCCTCGGTGAGCTGCAGGGGGTCGACGGCGTTGCGCCGCTTGGAGGGCATCTTGCGCATGTCGCGGGTGCCGGCCGCGGTGGTCCGGCCCAGCAGGTCCGCCTCCGTGAGCAGCCCGAGCTTCAGCCCGTCGAACACGAATCCCTTGCCCGCGGTCGCCGTCGTAATTTCGATGATTCCGGGCTGCGGCTCCTTCTCCAGCGACTCCACGCGCGCGGCGGGAATGTTGTTGTCGTGGAAGAGCTCGGCCAGGCGCGAGGCCGGGCCGGGGCCCTCGGTCGCCACCACCACGCGCCACTGGTCCCGCACGCGCGAGCCGATGAAGTCCATCATTTCGGCCACGTCGCCCTGGTAGCCCCGCGGTTCGCGGGCCGCGAGCGTCAGCGTGTCGATGTCCAGCACGGTCTCGTCGTCCGGGTTGAAGGACGTGATGGACCACCAGGAGACGCGGTGCTCGAGCGCCGTGCTGCGCGTGTCCGCGAGCGAGCGGAACCCCGCGGTCTCCAGGTCCCCCTGCAGCGCCAGGTCCAAAGGCGCGCTCCCGCCGTCGGACGCGGTGGCCCACGCCGCGGCGAGGAACTCCGCGTTGGTCGCCTCCAGGTCGTGCGCGCGGGCGCGCACCTTTTCCGGTTCAATAACGACGGCGATGCTCGCCTCGGGCAGTTCGCCCAGGAACGGGACCATCGCCTCCACGAGCACCGGCGCGAGGGACTCCATGCCTTCGACCGCGATGCCGCCGGCGATCTTCTCCAGCATGTCCGCCGCGGCCGGCATCTGCGCCTTCAGCTTCGCGGCCTTGCTCATCACGCCCGGGGTGATCAGCAGCTCGCGGCACGGCGGGGCATACAGCGCCTCCGGATGCTTGATGTGCTCGCCCGAGAGGGAGCGCTGGTCGGCCACCGCGAACCAGCGCATCTGGTCCACCTCGTCGCCGAAGAAGTCGATGCGGATCGGGTGGTCCTCGGTGGGCGGGAAGACGTCCAGGATGCCGCCGCGGACCGCGAACTCGCCGCGTCGGGACACCATGTCCACCCGCGCGTAGGCCGCCGCGGCCAGATGCTTCACCACGTCGGTGAACTCGACCTCGTCGCCGACCTTCAGCGAGACCGGCATCAGGTCGCCCAGGTCCTTCACCAGCGGCTGCAGCACCGCGCGCACGGGAGCGACGACGACGTGCAGCGGCACCGTGCCTTCCGAGCCGTGCTTCAGGCGGCGCAGCACCGAGAGCCGCCGGCCCACCGTGTCCGAGCGCGGGGACAGCCGCTCGTGCGGCAGCGTCTCCCAGCTCGGGAACTCCTCGATCGACTCCGCCGGCAGGTAGCAGCGCAGCCCCGCCGCCAGGTCCTCCGCCTCGCGGCCGGTCGCGGTCACCGCCAGCACCACGGGTGCCTGCCCGCCGTCCGCCGCGATACCTTCCAGCCCCTCGACCATCTCCGCCAGCAGCGCCGCCCGCAGCCCGGGAGGCGCCCCGATCTGCAGGTCCTCGCTGCGCTCCCCCGCCGGCCTCGACGCCTGGGTGCGCACCCGTCCAAAGGACTTGTCCTCGGCCAGCGCGGTCCGCAGTCCATTCAGGCTCATCTTCGTCATCTCCGGGGTGCTCGGGAGTTCAGGCAACACGAGAACCCGAAGTTCGTCAGAACCCCGGGATCACGGACATGAGTTTACCGCCTGCCTCCGACAGTCATGCGGCTCAGCGCCGACTGCGCGCGGCAGCAGGAGAGGAGCCAGCGATCGCGAGATGGTGGTTCGGAAAACCTTGACTGCCCGGAATGTGACGAGGACTCACGGACTGTTACGGGTGATGAAACCGTTGAATGCGATTTTTCTGAAAAGGACTTGGACACAAAAACTTTCAGAAATTAGGAAACACTTTGCTTCCTTAAGATGCTAACCGTGCTTACTTATACGTTTCATGGTCTTCAGGGCAAGTAGCTTTCCGTGAGAAAGCCCCGACCTGCGGCCTAGAATCAAGGTTCTTCCAAGAAGTCAAGACTAAAAACACCCCTTTACGCAGCCCTCGTCTCTCGGCAAGATTCTGCTCACGGAACCCGTGTAGTTCCGGTTGGGGCAGGTAGTCAAAACTGGTTACAGTTTGAAGCTACAAATATTGGGGAATGTGAGGTAGGCAATCGGTGATCGGTCTTTACCGAAACCGAATTGAAGCAGACATCGTCTCGGATGTCTCATTTGGGGAGATCGCAATAGGAAGCCTTATTCGCTGCGCCTTCATGTACTGAATGGCGCAACGGCTTCCGTCTGAATTAGGGGTCAGTTATGCGTGTATTGATTACTGGGGGCTGCGGATTTCTCGGATCCCACCTTGCGGAAAGATTGCTCGAAAGAGGCGATACAGTTATCGCTATCGATGACCTGTCGACCGGTCGGCTAGACAATATCGATGCCTTTTCGCTGAATCCGAACTTCTCGTTCATCCAAGCCGACGTCAGCACGGCCGTGGATGTGCCTGGACCGTTGGACGCCATCGCACATCTAGCAAGCCCTGCCTCGCCGCCGGACTATCACAGGCTACCGTTGGAGACCTTGGCTGTGGGCAGCAGAGGAACCGAAAACGTCTTGGCAGCGGCCGAAAAGAATTCCGCGCGCTTCGTGCTGGCGTCAACCAGTGAAGTGTATGGAGATCCCACCGTCCATCCTCAGACTGAGGACTATTGGGGGAATGTAAATTCCGTCGGGCCGCGAAGTGTCTATGACGAGGCCAAACGCTTCGCCGAAGCCATTTCCATGGCGTACGCGCGTACGCGGAATGTCGATGTCGGCATTGTCCGCATCTTCAATACGTTCGGCCCCCGAATGAGGGCCGAAGACGGACGAGTGGTCTCAAGTTTTATCTCGCAGGCCCTCAATGGCGACGCCCTTACGATTTACGGGGACGGGAGCCAAACGCGCAGCTTCTGCTACGTCGATGACTTGGTCGACGGATTGATCGCCATGCTTGACTCTTCGGAGGCCGGACCTGTGAACCTTGGTAACCCCGTGGAACGCACGGTCCTCGAGTTTGCCCAGCTCGTACTCCAGGCAACAGGGTCGAGCTCAAGCATCGAATTCCATCCCCTGCCGAAGGACGATCCGACCCGGCGCCGCCCGGACATCAGTCGAGCACAAGAACGGTTGGGCTGGAGCCCTCGTGTGTCCACAGAAGACGGCCTCCGCGCCACCATCGATTACTTCAGGTCCTGCCCTTCTGAAGTATCTGCGGCTGCTGATGCCCTTGCCGGCGCCCAGTTCGAAGGCAACGCAGTCAATCGGCAGGAAGCAATCCTGGCCGAACGGGTTTAAGCCCTCCTCTCTTTTTCCTGCACAGCACGTTTGAAAGGACTGCTGTGCCTTGTTCCAGCTGGAGTTCTCATGCGCATCACAGTTATCGGCACCGGATATCTCGGTGCAGTCCACGCCGCCGGCATGGCCGAATTTGGTCATGAAGTTCTCGGCGTTGACATCGACCCGGTAAAAATCGAACGGTTGAGCCAAGGCCAGACGACTATTTTCGAGCCAGGTTTCCCGGAACTTCTCCGGAGAAATATCGACGCTGGCCGGTTGAGCTTTTCCACATCGCTGGAGGAGGCAGCGGCCTTCGGTGATGTTCATTTCATCTGTGTTGGCACTCCTCAGAAACCCGGGACCAACGCGGCAGATATGAAGTACATTGACGCCGTAATCCACGGATTGGCTCCCCACCTTCATCGTCCATGTCTGGTGGTCGGCAAATCCACGGTTCCCGTGGGGACCGCCCGTCGGCTGGCCAGGTTGATTTCGGAACTGTCCCCGGTCGGTGCCGAAGCGGAAGTGGCTTGGAATCCGGAGTTCCTGCGCGAGGGCTTTGCAGTGCAAGATACGCTGCAGCCGGACAGGCTGGTCACAGGAACGGCTTCCAGCCGCGCGGAGTTGGTGTTGAAAGATGTGTACTCCTCCGTGATCGACGCGGGAACACCGCACATCGCCACAGATCTCGCCACGGCGGAACTGGTCAAGGTCTCGGCAAATGCCTTCTTGGCAACCAAGATTTCGTTCATCAACGCCATCTCGGAAGTATGCGAAGCAGCCGGGGCTGACATCATGCCGCTCGCGGCGGCCTTGGGACACGATTCCCGTATCGGCCCTCGCTTCCTCGTACCGGGAGTAGGATTCGGCGGCGGCTGCCTCCCCAAGGACATCAGGGCATTCATGGCGCGCGCGGAAGAACTGGGCGTCAGCGAGGCCCTCGATTTCCTCCGTAATGTCGATCGGGTCAACACCAATTCGCGACATAACGCCGTGGACCTGGCCGAAACCATGCTGGAGGATTCGCTCACAGGGAAGCGCATCGCCGTCCTGGGTGCCGCTTTCAAGCCCAACAGCGACGATGTCCGGGACTCCCCTGCCCTGCATGTCGCCCAGGCCCTTCATGAACGCGGCGCCAATGTCCGGGTGCACGACCCCGAGGCCATCGATAATGCACGGGCTGCGCACCCTGCACTGAACTACGCCTTGGACATCGACAAAGCGATCGAAGGATCTGAACTGGTAGTTCACCTCACGGAATGGCCCGTTTACCGCCAACTCGATCCGGTGAGCGTGGTCGGATTGGCCAGCGTCCCCAGAATCCTTGATGCACGAAACGCTCTGGACATCGACCGGTGGCGCGACGCCGGCTGGAAAGTCCGGGCCATGGGTCGACCGGTTCGATAGTCGGTTTCCGAACACAAACGAACTTAACCAGCTTTGGAGGGCACCATGGGCAACCCCACCGCATTAGTAACGGGTGGCGCAGGATTCATCGGCAGTCACTGCTGCGTAGATCTCTTAGCAAACGGGTTCGATGTCGTAGTAGTAGACAATTTCAGCAACAGCTCGCCGGCTGCCTTGGATCGTGTACGGGAGATCAGCGGGGCAGGACATCTGACTTCCCTAAAGGTGGATCTGCTGGATCAGTCGGCGCTGCAGTCGGTTTTCGACTGTTACTCGATCGACGTCGTTATTCACTTTGCTGCTTACAAGGCGGTGGGCGATTCTATGAACCGTCCCCGTGAGTACTACACGAACAACGTAGCGGGAATTCTTGACCTCGTAAACGCAATGAACCTGGCCGACGTGAAACACCTGATCTTTTCATCTTCGTGTTCCATCTATGGCAATGCCACCGAGATCCCGCTCACCGAGTCCTCCGCCCCCGGGCCCACAAATCCGTACGCGAAAAGCAAGTGGATATGCGAGCAGATACTGGAAGACATCTGCGCCACTCACCCGGATTGGTCGGTGACAGCCCTCCGGTACTTCAACCCGGTGGGGGCTCATGAAAGCGGCCTGCTTGGCGAAGACCCCACCGGCATCCCAGGAAACATCATGCCTCTGCTGTCACAAATTGCCGCGGGACGGCTGAGCGAATTAAACGTCTTCGGATCCGATTACGCCACTCCGGACGGAACAGCCATTCGAGACTACATCCACGTGATGGATGTCGTTGAAGGGCATCGCTTGGCGCTGGAACGAGGAAAGATCTCGGGGTTCCGCCGGTACAACCTGGGCACGGGAGTCGGCACATCAGTATTGGATCTCGTCTGCAGGTTTGCAGCCGTCAGCGGCGTAGAGATTCCTTACGAGATTGTCGGGCGCCGCCCCGGCGATGTGCCGGAACTAGTTGCCTCCCCCGACCTCGCCGCTGCCGAATTGGGCTGGCGGGCGAAGCGAAACCTCGACGACATGTGCCGGGATGCGTGGCACTTCCAGCAACTGAATCCTTTGGGTTACCAGCAGGCGGTCACCGGCGAAAGGGCTCCGGCATGAGTTCCACCATCCAGGAAGGCGAAGGCCGCGGCAGCTTCGAGACCGTCGTCCCTCAAGGCCCCGGCTCAAGCGAGATTATCGGCCTAACGCCCGGCGGACCCGTGCTATCAGGAACCAAAGCTCCAACGCAACAAGCTCGAAAAGGCACTTTCATCCATACCTTGGACAGCACGGACCGTCTCGTACTTGGTCTGTTGACTGCAGGCTGGATCGTGGCTTTCGCTGCTTTCTGGGCCTGGTGGTTGCAGCCGGAACATCGTGTGGGGTGGGCGGGTTTGGTCGTGAACTCGGTCCTTCTCTTCTACCTCTCCTATCTGCCCAGCTATTTCCTGGTGGTGGTCAGTCGCTTGCGGCGGATAAATCCAGATCTCCCTATCCCTGATGTGAAGACGGCATTCATCGTGACCAAGGCGCCGTCAGAGCCGTGGGCCGTAGCAGAACGCACTCTGACCGCCATGCTTGGCCAGAAGTTCCCCCATCCCTACGACGTCTGGCTGGCAGATGAAGATCCCACGGACGAAGTGCTGGTGTGGTGCCGCGGGAACGGCGTCAACGTCTCCAGTCGCAAGGGCGTCGATGCCTACCACCGCGCGGAGTGGCCGCGCCGGACTAAGTGCAAAGAAGGAAACCTTGCCTATTTCTACGACAATTGGGGTTACGACCTCTACGACGTCGTAGTGCAGTTGGACTGCGACCATGTTCCCGCCCCAACGTATCTCGCCGAGATGGTCCGGCCATTTTCGGACCCGTCTATCGGCTACGTCGCCGCGCCGAGCGTGAACGATTCGAATGCCCGCGAGTCCTGGTCTGCCAGAGGGCGCCTCCACCGGGAGGCCACCTTTCACGGACCTGTCCAACTGGGACATTCCGACGGGCTCGCGCCATCCTGCATCGGCTCGCACTATGCGGTGCGTACAGAGGCATTGGCTAGCATCGGCGGCCTCGGACCCGAGCTCGCCGAGGATTTCTCCACCTCGTTCCTGCTGACGTCTGCAGGGTGGAGATCAGCCTTCGCATACACCGCCGAGGCACACGGCGACGGGCCAACCACGTTTGCCGCGATGGTCACACAGGAATTCCAGTGGTCGCGCAGCTTGGTCATGCTCTTCTTCAATATGGTTCCGGCCCACCTGAGGCGGTTTTCCTGGCCGCTACGGATCCGATTCCTCTTCGCGCTTTCGTATTATCCGTTGCTCGCTGTTACGACGGCGGCGGGGCTGGCTTTGCCCGTGATCGCCGCGGTTAGCGGAACAGCTTGGGTCAACGTCAACTACTTTGAGTTCCTGGCGCGTTGGATGCTGCTTAATGTCTTCATGCTGGCCATCACGGTCTATATCCGCAGGAGAGGGCTGTTGAGGCCCGTCGACGCGCCAATCATCAGCTGGGAAAACTGGATCTACGCCTTCGCTCGCTGGCCCTACATCGCCTGGGGTGTGGTCGCTGCTGTCATTCAGCAGTTCCGGCCGAAGCCCCTTGCCTTCCGGGTGACGCCCAAAGCCCAGAAAGGATTGGAACCTCTGCCAACGCGTCTAGTAATGCCATACATAACGATTGCGGCCGTTATGGCTTCGGCTGCGTTGATTGGAGAGGCAAAGACGCAGGCCTACGGATACGTCTTCCTATGTCTGCTCGGTGCCACTTGGTACGGGATCGTCAGCCTTGCAATCCCTCTGCTGCATGCCGCAGAGGCAGCCCGGGCCAACGGAACGGTTTTCGTGGAGGGCCTGCGGGCCACTGCCGCAGCGCCAACCCTCATGGCAAGTACCAGTGCTGCCTTGGTCGCAATGGCCATAGCCATTTATCCCAGCTACGTGGCGCCGTTTCTGTAGAACGCATTATTCGTCGAAGGAGGACAAATGAGTCGCTTAATCCTTGCCCCGCATGCAGACGATGAAGTCTTGGGCTGCGGAGGAATGCTGGCCAAATATCCGAACGATTGCGTCGTCGCAGTCTGCTCCATACCGACATCGATACGACGTGAGGAAGCTGCCCGGGCGAAGGCAATCCTTGGGTACCGCGAGATGCATTGGCTCGAACTCGAGGAGGCCTACGGTGGCCGCGAGTTGGTTGACGAATTCGACAGCGTACTCGCCAAACACCAGCCTTCCGAGCTCTACTTGCCCTATCCCGACCTTCACCAAGATCACATCGCCGTCTACGAGGCTGGCCTGAGAGCAGCTCGCGTGTCGATGAAAAAGGACCACTGGTACGTTCCCAACGTCTTCGTTTATCACGTCGCTGTATATACGACGGAGTTGGCTCCCACGGGTCTGAAATTCGACACCTTCGAAGACATCTCAGGTCCACCAATCGTTGCCAAAGCCAAAGCGATGGATGCTTACGAGTCCGAAACCGCGCCCCCGCCGAGTCCCTCGAACGGCGATGCTTTGGTCACTCACGCTCGTGCTCTTGGCTCGGTCCACAGGCTCGAGGCTGCTGAGCAGTTCGCCACCATCCGGACCATACGATGACCTCACAGGAAAAGCCTCCCAACCGTTCCTACCGCCGTCGACGAGGGTTAGGACGCACCGCAGCCCTGGGAATCGGAATTTCGGTCGCGCTCGCAGCGCTGGTTGCTGCATCTGTCCAGATGACCAGTAACGCGCCTGCGGCGACGCTACGAATCCGCGGAGCCGACATGTCGTTTACCCTTCAGGAAGAAGCCATCGGGAAGAAACTGACGGACAACGGCCGGGTCGCCCCCATTGAGAAGATCCTCGCCAGCCACGGAGCGAACTACTCCCGCATCCGGCTGTGGGTGAATCCTCAGGCCGGCACCAGCGATCTGAAAAGTGCCCTGACCTTGGCTCGGCGGGCGAATAGTGCCCGGATGCAGATAATGCTCGATCTGCACTACTCGGATTCATGGGCAGACCGGACTACGCAGCAGACTCCCGCGGCATGGCAAAACCAAAACACCCAGCAATTGGCCGCTACCGTCAAGAAGTACACCCGCGACGTTATCGCCAAGTTCGCATCCCAGGGCACCCCCGTGGATATTGTCCAGATAGGGAATGAGGTGATCCACGGGATGATGTGGCCCGTGGGCCAGGTCTATCCGGTTGGCGGCGAGGAGTGGTCAGGGTTCACGGAGTTACTCAAGGCCGGTGTAGCCGGCGCCAAAGAGGGTAATCCGCAAGATCCACCGGCCATCATGATTCACACGGATACCGGCGGCGATGCGGAGGAATCGGCCTACTTTTTCGACCAGGTTAAGGCGCATGGAGTGCCCTTCGACTTGATCGGCTTGTCCTACTACCCGTTCTGGCACGGCTCGCTGGATGACCTCCGCAACAATTTGAAGTCCCTGTCGTCAAGGTTTGGTAAAGACATCATCGTCGCCGAAACAGGCTACCCTTGGACCCTCTCGAGCGGGGACGACTGTCCTAGTGTTGTCACCGATATCGATGCCCTTCCTGACGCGGCGAAGTATCCCCCCACGCCCTTGGGCCAAGCCGACTTTTTTGAAGCACTAAACCTGGTGCTACGCGAGGTGCCCGGTGGACACGGCGTGGGATACATCGTGTGGGAGCCGGGCTGGCTGCCGGGCGTGAACGCAACTCCCGAGGTTTGCAATGGCCACTCGAACCTCACCCTATTTAACTGGTCAGGGCATGGGCTTCCTGCCCTCACAGCCTTTGAACCGACCGGAAAATCCGGGCGCTAACTCACCGCACACTGTTGCCGCCCGCCTCGGGGTCTGACATCCCCTCTCTTCAGAATGGAGCCCTCAGTACGGGGTTCCTCCATCATCAGCATCAAGCTATGCAAGGAATCAAGATATGACTCAGCTTGTAGTAGTGGGACAAGGATATGTAGGGCTGCCGGTGGCGGAAGGGGCCGCCTTGGCGGGACTCAAGGTGACCGGCTTCGAACTCAACCACAACACTGTGCACCACCTGAATGCTGCCCAGTCTCACATTGACGATGTAAGCAATGATCGGCTCGCAGAGATGCGCCGGCTGGGGTATCACGCAACTTCGGATCCGTCCGCATTGGGGGCAGCCGACGTCATCGTCATCTGCGTACCGACCCCCCTCGGTGATGCAGGAAGTCCGGACTTGTCCGCCGTGATCTGCGCAGCCAAGTCCATAGCTGACAACCTGACCCCGGACACCCTCGTCGTCTTAGAATCGACCACCTACCCAGGTACGACTGAAGAGGTTCTCCGACCTATCCTGGATGGGTCAGGATTACAGTTGGATGTTGACTATTTTCTCGCTTTTTCGCCCGAACGCATTGACCCGGGCAATTCGAAGTACGGCCTTGCCAACACACCGAAGATCGTCGGCGGGGTGACACCAGAATCAGGCCGCCGCGCAGTTTCTTTCTACTCGAGATTTGTCGACATTGTTGTACCCGCAAAGGGTGCGCGGGAAGCCGAGACGGCCAAGCTCTTGGAAAACACTTACCGGCACGTCAACATCGCTCTCATAAATGAGATGGCGCGATTTTGCCATGATCTGTCCATTGACCTTTGGGATGTCATTGAGGCTGCCAAAACCAAGCCCTTCGGTTTCCAGGCCTTCTACCCCGGCCCCGGAGTCGGGGGCCACTGTATCCCTATAGATCCCAATTATCTTGGCTATCAAGTCAAGAAAACACTCGGTTACCCGTTCCGCTTCGTAGAACTGGCTCAAGAGATCAATGCCAATATGCCAACATACGTTGTAAACCGAATAGCAGACCTGCTCAACGAAGATACAAAGTCGCTGAAAAACTCGAAAGTGCTCTTGCTCGGGGTGACATATAAGCCCAACATCTCCGACCAGCGGGAATCTCCGGCTGTGCCCCTAGCTAACATCCTGCTCGACAAGGGAGCGGACGTGGCGTTTCATGACCCCCACGTCAAGGATTGGGTGGCACCCAATGCGAAGCTGCGGTGCGTCGAGGATCTTGAAGCAGCTGCCTCCGTCGCAGACGTTGTTGTCCTGCTTCAAGATCACCGTGAGTACGCCGACGATACCGTCGCCAAGTCCGCCAAGAGATTCCTCGACTGTAAGGGGGCCAGCAGGAACCTCCGCGCCGTTCGTCTCTGACCAAGCTGAGCCAAGTATGTTTTGTTGACAGGGCCCACATGGACCCGCCGTTACCTAGCTTAATTCAGCCGACGGTGCGGACGACGGCGGGGCGAGGCTGATCATGGGCAGGTCGCCGTCGGTTTCGATCGCGTCGCCGCCGCCGTTGCGGGCATGGTAGCCGGTGGAGAAGTGCCGGAGCATGTGGACGGTGGCTCCGGAGCTGGCGAGCGCTGCGGTGACGAGGTCGCGTTCGGTGTCGGTCTGTTCGGCGATCTTGTGCGTGATCTGGAAGGTGAAGAGCGACAGGCCTACGCGCCGGTCGAAGGTGGCGGCGCCGACGAAGTCCACCTTCCAGCCGCCGGGCAGCCTCCATTCCGGCGGGCAGGCCCAGAACCTAACGTGGTGCCGCTGCGCCGGGCTGCCGGCCACCTCCAGCTCAAAGGCCAGCGTCTCTTTCTGGCCGAACACGAAGAGCGGACTGACCGGGGCCGAGGGGTAGCTGCGGCGCAGCAGGGAGTCGCGGACGATCCGCCAGCTGCTGGACAGCGTGACCGGGTCCGCCTCGATCCAGCCCGCCCCGAGCATCGCTTCCCGCAGGGAGTCCGCGTCCCCGATGACGGCCAGGTTCACCGGGTCGCCCAGCAGCCCGTCGACCGTGCGCGCCCGTCCGATGAAGTAGTTGGGCACGTAGATCCGAGTCAGGAGGCGGTTCAGCCGCGGCAGCAGGATGTAGGCCGCGAGCACCCAGACGAAGAAGAAAGCCCATGGCAGGCGGGCGTCATCGCTGAGTCCGTCGATCAGCAGCTCGTAGACCGCCCATCCCGCCAGGACCGTGACCAGCAGGTAGCCGATCCGCTGCAGCCAGAGCACGACGGTGCTTGCCAGCCGGCTGTACCAGCGCGGCGGCGGCGTGCTGTCCCGGGAACTTGTCCCCGAGCGGTTCATCGTCCCATTATGGCCTCGCCCGCGGACGGCGCCGGCCCGGGTTCGGCTCAAGGGCTGGGGGATCCGCTCGGGGCCGGGGAGACAGGTTGCGCCGTCACGCTGGGCTGGCATTCCAGCCCGCTGGAGCTGCTGGTGGCGACGGTCGGGAACGCGACGTCGACAGACTCCCCCGGTTCAACCGTGAAGTCTTGTTTCTTCACGCCGATCACCTGCGAGTCCGCGGTGCGCACCACCGAGAACTGCACTGTGTAGGTGTTGGGGCTGCTGCCGACGTTGCGCAGCGTCGCTTTGCCGCGCCACACGCCGTTCTCGTCGGGGGCGCATCTGAAATCGGACAGGACGCCGAGCCCGGCGGACGGGGACATGCTTCCCGTCCACGACTGGCTCGGCGACATCGCCGGGCGGGTTTCCGGGGGTTCCCCTCTGGGCTCGGAGCATCCGGCCAATGCGGCGGCCAGTACCGGGATGGCGGCGAGGATAAGGATAGGTCTCACGTCCACAGGGTAGGTCCGGGTGCGGCCGCGGGTCGTCATCCGTTCCGGGTGATCAGTGTTTCAGCGCGGCGGGCGGGAGGCCGCGTCCGCCTTCCCGTCCGGAGCGCTGACGGACGGCGCCCGTTTCGGCCAGACGGTGTAGGACAGGGCGATGATGCCCCAGATGCCGAGGACCAGGCCGATCCGCGGGAGCCACCCCGCCAGTTCCGCCGTCCGCGAGGCGTCGCCGACCAGCCAAATGCAGGCCAGCAGCACCGCCGCGCTGATCGCGCCGGCCAGGATCGCCTTGCCGAACTCCCGCCACTCCTGGCGGGCACGCTCCCACCCGTACAGCTTCGGCCGGGCCGGTGCGCCGTCGAACCGCTGCGCGAACTTGGCATCGAGCCAGCGGACCAGGCTATGCCCGAACGCCACGGAGATCCCGAGGTAGAGTGCACCGAGCCCGTGGCTCCAGTCAGCAACGGCACCGCCGCGGAGATCGATGACAATCAGGGCCAGCAGGACGACGTCGATCAGCGGCACCGCGATCAGCAGGGCCCGTGCCGTGCGCGGCTTCCGCAGCACATACCGCGCCACGAGCGCCAGCACGAGCACGACCCAGAAACCAATCTCGCAGGCAATGATGGGCAGCAGCATCGAATCCCCCTGTAGATATGGCTGCGGTCGGTTCCAGCGTAGCCAGCCCGGGGCGCGCTACCCGTCATCCTTCCGGAGGAGAAATCTCAGGTGCAGGTGACGGTTCCGGGCAACGGCGCGCCGGTCCAGGTGTTGGTGGTGCCGGGGACGTCATAGTAGCCGCGCAGTTCAAACTTCCAGCCGCTGTATTGACCACGGCCGCCAGATAGTTGGATGTCTCCACCGTCAGGACCGAGGAGGTTCTTCTTCTGTATCAGCTTATTGTTGACATCGAAGAGCTGGATCTCATGACGATTGGCGAATGCAACCGGCGTGTAAGGACTCACGTCAATGCTGACCGTGCCCGCCTGGCATATAACGGTGACGGCGGTGGTGGGAGCTGGGATGGTGGCTGTGCTGACGGGCATCGCGGCGCCGGCGTAGGCGGTGAAGGCGGCCTGGGCCATGGCGGGAATCCCGAGGAGCGTGAGGGTCAGGGCGAGGACGACGGCGGCGCGGAGCCTTAACCGGTGGGTCACGGTGAGTGCCACGTCCGTTGCTCCCTTCTCCTCGTCGTCGTACTTCAGTGTGGGGTAAGCGGCTCAAGGTTCCCGGAGACGGAGCCTCAAGAAACGCGCAATTCCTACGCCGCCCTGGGCACCGGCGGGAGGCCGGCGGCGGCGAGGACCGAGCGCATGGCTCCGGTGAGCAGCTCGCCGGCGGGACCGGGGCCGGGCACCAAGCCGGCGCGGAGCTCGGCCTCCAGGCCGCGGCAGTGGTGTTCGATCCGCAGGGCGCCGGCCATGTGCGAGGAGACCTTCAGGCTTAGGACGGCGTCCATCGAGTCCTCGGCGTTGCCGCGGCGGAGGGTGTCCAGCACGCGGCAGACCCGGGCCGGCAGCAGCTCCAGGTAGCTGCGGAGGAAGGTCCGCATCGCGAGCTCCTCGAGGGAGTCGTCCGCGAGGCTGAGGGGACGGTCGGAATCCAGGTCGGGAATGTCGGTGTCAGCCATGGTACGCCGGTTCCGTGTCGGTATGTATGGTGGCTGTGCTGTTGGTGTGGACGGGGGCTGTGATGTCGGCCGACCCGGCTGAGGCGGCTTCGGCCGAACCGTCGCTGGGCTTGCGCCAGATGCTGACGAGCATGCCGGCGACTAGCAGCGCCGGCGCCCCGTACATCAGGACGTTGCGCACCAGGGGTTCGCGCAGGGCACGTATGACGGTCCCGAGGTGCGGGATGGTGAAGGCGTGCCGGTAGACGGTGTCGCCCTGCAGCGTCGCAGTCCACGGGTCGGCGCCGTTGTTGGCGTCGCCCTTGGTGCGGACGGCCGTGGTGCCGTCGGCGTTGGTGGTCACCTCGATGATGCGGTGGGTTTCCACCCGCTGGTCCTCGACCGGGATGTGGTAGGTGATGATGTCGCCCTCCGCGACCGAACCGACCGGCACGGGCACGGAGACGACCACGTCACCCGGATTGATCAGCGGGGACATCGAGCCGGTCAGCATGGTTGAAGTCTGGTACCCCAGCACCCGCGGGCCGATCGCCAGGAAGAGGAAGGCAGCGGCGGCAACGATAAGCACCGTGGATGTCAGCACTTGGGTAGCTATCCGACGGCGGCGGCCTCTCTTGCCATCCTCGCCGAAGGAGGTTGCTGCGGGCTGCGGCGAACCCGCCTGTCCATGCGCGGAAATCGTTGTCATCTCAGTGCGCTTCCTCGTGATGCCGGATCTCGATGCTGATCGGGCGGCGGCTCCCCCAACAGAGCCGCCGCCCTTATGGATGGTGGTTCGGTAGGAGCGTTTACTTCAGGGATCCGGCCTTCTGCGTCGCGGTGAAGGCGAACGTCAAGTTGTTGCCCAGACCTTCGAAGGTGTCGTCAGCATCCTTAGGCAGGGAGAGCGTGAGCCGAAGGTTGTCGCTGTTGTTATGAGTCAGCGCCGCGAGCTGGCCCAGATCAACCCCCTTCCGCACAACCGCACCCGGTACCACCACGGAGGTGACCGTGCCTCCGTCCGCGCACGTGTAACCGCCGCTGTTGGTCCCGCTCCAAGAGGTGGAGCACCTGTCGATCGTCATCTGCAGCCCGTTTGCGGTTCCATCGACGAGGGCGTTCTGAGTTGAAGCGCTCGTGGTCAAATATAGTCCGCCCAGGTCCGATGTGCCGTCGTTGGTGACGGTGGCTACGCGCTGCATCGAGTCGCCCGGCAACAGACCCGCGGCACCGACCTGCCAACCGCTCTGGGCACCGTTGGCCAGACTGATGTTGACCTTTCCTGTTCCGACGTCTGTGCTTGCGTTGGTGGAACCGGAGAATTCACCGAAGGTGCCGAGGCCGGCGACGGCGGCGGCGGTCGCGACGAGTGCGGCGGAGGCGAGGAGCTTGCCGGAAGTGGTCTTCATGCTGATGCCCATGTCATCTGTCCTTTGAACGGTGCTGCGGGTTTCGGTGGGCCGCTCTTCCGGCCTGATGACAACGACTATCCGGGGGCACCCTCAAGGATTCGGCCGCTTTTGATTCAAGCTTTCGGCAAGTTTTGCCCCTGTGTCTCAAGCCGGCTCAAGCAACTCAAGGCAGGCTCAAGAAGCCAGCCCGGAAGCTCAAGGCGCGGCCGGCTCTCCCCTCATCACGGCGGACGGTGCCATCATCTTTTCCCCCGTCGCTTGATGGAAGGGACTCTTCCCCGCCAACAGGCGGTTCAGCGGGCTCTTTTGCCCCTTCGCTCCCGCGGGCCAGACAAGCCAGAAGACGAGTTCCTCGGGCTGGATGCCGCGCCGGTGCGCCTCGCGGAGGAGAGACGGGAGGCCCGGGATGACCCGTCCGCCGTCGTCGAACTGGAACCCCGGGTAGCGCCGCTCCCCATTGACCCGGACCTCCAGGATACGGTCGGCCAACACGAGCCGGTGGAGGGCCTGCGGCGTGACCTGCAGGATGGCGGCCGCGTCGGCCGCCGCGAACAGCCCGTACGCACGGTTGATGGACCGCCAGCAGGCGGCGCTCGGCCGAGGCCAGACAAACGGGTCCATGCTCGCCTCCGGACCCACAGAACCGGATGGGAAACAACCCCCCAGCTTTAGGTTCCCGCCAGCGCGGCGGCGCCGCCAGAGCCGAACGCCCCGTAACGTGCCCGGCGCGCGCCAACTTCCTGCCGGGGCGCTATTCTTGCCGTGGATTACCGTTCAACCTGCCGGCCTTCCCGTCATCCTGGAAAGGAGGCGCATGCCCCAGCTGCGCGCCCAGCTGCCCTTCGCCAGGAACTTCCACAGCCTCGGCCTCCGCACCCGCGTGGTGCTGTGCCAGCTGCCGCTGGTCTCCTGCATGCTCGTGGTCACTTCGGTGTTCGCGCTGGCGGAACCGGCGATGTTCGCGAACCCGCTGTTCACGCTCTGCCTCCTGCTGCACGCGGTGCTGCTGGCGGCCTGCGCCGTGGTGCCTTGGGAACGGCTGCCCGAGCGCAGTTTCCAGATCGTCCCGGTGCTGGACTTCGTCCTGATCGCGCTGCTGCTGCACGCTGTTGGCCGCACCTACTCAAATCTGATGCTGCTGCTGGTCTTCCCCGTCATCTGGCTCTCGGTCAGCAAGTTCAAGAGCCGGATCCTCGTCGCCTTCGCCGGGACGCTGGCTACCGCCTTGGTGCCGCTGCTGGCGCCAGGCGGCCTGGATGCCGGCCACCTGCTGCGCCTGGTCCTGCTGCCCTCGGTCATGCTGGCGATCTCGATCTCCGTGCACATCATCGCCAACAACATGGACTTCCAGCGGGACCAGCTCGCGGTGAAGGAGGCCGAGGTCCGCCGTCTGCTGGCCGCCAGCCGCGAGCGCGAGCAGCTGCTGCACGCCGTGGTGGACAGCATCGACGTCGGCTTGGTCGCCTTGGACGCGGAGGGCCGGGTCACGCTCACCAACCGGCAGCAGGACGCGTTCGCCGTCCGCGCGGGCACCAGCAGGGATGCGGCGCCGGACCTGCAGCAGGGGCGGCAGAGGATTTACGACGGCGACGGCGTCACCTTCCTGGCGCCGGAGTCCCGTCCGGTGCGGCGGGCCGCGGAAAAGCAGGACGTCGCCGGGCAGCTGCTCTGGCTCGGCGAGGAGCCGCAGCGCATCGCGGTCTCCGCCACGGCCCGCAGCATCGAGGGCCAGGACGGCGACTGCCCGGGCGGCTCGGTGGTGCTGTTCAAGGACGTCACCAACCAGCTGGCGGAGCTGGCTGCCAAGGACGACTTCATGTCCGGCATCTCGCACGAGCTGCGCACCCCGCTGACCTCGATCCTGGCCTACCTTGAACTGGCCCTCGAGCACCCGGACCTGCCCGCCGAGGTCGCTGCCCACCTGGAGGTGGCGGACCGCAACGCCGAGCGGCTGCTCACCCTGATCTCCGACTTCCTCTCCGCCTCCGCCGGCACCCTGGAAATCCGCCCCGAACCCACCGACCTCGCGGACGTCGTGCGGGCCGCCGTGCAGTCCGCCGCGGCCACCGCGGCCGCCAAGGACATCGCGCTGGATAACCAAGTGGACCACGAGCTCGTCGCGGCCGCCGACCCGGCCCGGATGGGCCAAGTGCTGGACAACCTGCTCTCCAACGCCATCAAGTACTCCCCCGCCGGCAGCACCGTCAGCATCCGCGGCTGGCAGCACGCCGGTGCCTCCGTGCTCGAGGTCGCGGACACCGGCTACGGCATGGACGACGCGGACCGGCTGCGCGTCTTCGACCGCTTCTTCCGCTCCAGCTCGGCGCGCCGCTCCGGCATCCACGGCACCGGCCTCGGCCTGGTCGTCACCAAGGAAATCGTCGAGCGCCACGGCGGCACCATCGACGTCGCCAGCGCCCTCGGCGAAGGCACCACCTTCACCGTCACCCTGCCCGCGGCCGAAGGCCGGTCCTCCAGCGCAGCCACTAAGCCGGAAGCCGGCTCTGGCGGCCTGCGCAACAGGGCAGCTACTTGACGGTCTCTCCGCTAACGGCATCGATCAAGACATCCGTGCTCTGGCCGTCGGTGCTGGTGACCTCGATCTTCCACACGATCTTGCCGTTCTCCTTATCCAATGAGGCCTCGCTAACCTGACCGCTGGCTTGTTGCTGCGCGGTAGCCATCGCCTCGGCCATCGTGATCTTGGCCTGCCCCAGCTGCGAGCGGTCCTCCGGATCAGCCGCCCGGGAATGCTGCTCGAGCACTTTGCTGCCGTCGGGTGAGACCAGCACCCGGTAGTCGGTGTCGGCCCCGACCACGTCCACGCGCCAGGCCTGGGTCCCGTTCCGGAAGTCCAAAACCATGGCGTCGCCACCCTGGACCGCGGCCAGGGCGGTCAGGAGCGCGGCGCTTGCGTTGGGTTCTCCTTGGGCAGCCGGACTGCCGCCGGCTCCGCCTTGCCCGGGTGCCGAACCTCCGGGTGACATGCCCGGCGAGGTGCTGGGCATCGTGCTCGGAGCCATCTGGCTCTGTGTCGGCCCCGCTGTCGTTGGAGACCCCGGTTCCGACGAATCGCAGGCGGCCATCGACAAGGCCAAACCGGCTGCGGCGGCAACAGCGGATAGATTCCTACTTAAATGCACCATGCCTCATCGTCCCGCCGCTCCGCCAACGGCAACCAGAGCCTTCCGTACCAAATCAATCCCGAGGCTTTAGGTCATGCAAACGTGCCTTTTTGAATTACGTCAGCAGGCATACCGTAATTAGAGGCGCCGCCGAAAGGGCGGCCGAAGACGGAGGAATCATCATGACCGTGACCTCGCATGTAGGTGACTGCACCGTAACGAACTGCTCCTTCAACGACCACAGCGAATGCAATGCCGCCGCGATCACCGTCGCCGGGGGCGAAGACCACGCGGCCTGCGCGACCTTCATCGACACCGGCTCCCACGGCGGACTGCCCAAGGTCCTGGCGAGCATCGGCGCGTGCCAGCGCTTGGAATGCACCCACAATGACAACCTGATGTGCCAGGCACCGACGATCCATGTCGGGCCCGGCAGGGACAACGCGGACTGCCTCACCTACAGCCACAGGTAGGGCCGGTACCTGGCTCAGGCCGTCCGGTCCACCCGTGACCGCCAGAGCAGGTAGATGAAGTAGGGCGCTCCCACTAAGGACGTCATGATGCCGGCCGGGATCTGGGCCGGCGCGATCACCGTGCGCCCGATGGTGTCTGCCAGCACCACCGTGCAGGCACCGAGCAGGGCGGCGACGGGCAGCACCCGGGAGTGCCGCGCGCCGACGAGGGACCGGGCGGCGTGCGGCGCCACCAGGCCGACGAACGCGATCACCCCCACCGAAGACACGGCCCCGGCGGTCAGCAGCACCGCCGTCGAAAGCAGCAGGACGCGGGATGGTCCCAACCCGATCCCGAGGACGCGGGGCGAATCGTCGTCGACGGCGATCAGGTCGAGGTCGCGCCGCAGGCCGGCCAGCACCGGCACCGCCAGGAGCAGCGCCACCAGCGGCGGCAGCACCGAGGCGAAGGTCCGGCCGTACGTGGAGCCGGAGAGCCAGGTCAGCGCTTTTGTCTGGTTGTAGGGGTCGGTGGTTACCAGCAGGACGGAGATGATCGCCAGCAGCCCCGCCGAGACGCCAATGCCGATCAGCACCAGCTTGTTCTGCTGCAGCCCGCTGCGGAACGCGAGTCCGAACACCAGCAGCGCGGTCAGCGCCGCACCGGCCAGCGCCGAACCGGTGACCAGCCAGGCACTTGCCATCGGAACGCTCGTGAGCACGATGATGGCCGCGAGGCCGCCGCCGCCGGACACGCCGATGATGCCCGGCTCGGCCAGGGAATTCCGGGCCACGGCCTGGATCAGGGCACCGGCGATCGCCAGCGCCGCGCCGGCGAGCACCGCGGCCGCGACGCGCGGCATCCGGGTGCCCAGGACGGCGCTGACCCGGTTGCCCGACTGCCCGGTGAGCCAGTTGGCCAGGTCCCCGAGCAGCAGTTTGGCATCGCCCAGCAGCGCGCCAGCCACCAGCAGCCCGGCCAGCAGCACGATCAGGCCCAGCAGCACGCCCAGGTAGGTTCTGCGGGAGCGGAGCCGCGCCAGTGCATCGCCGGCGGCGCTCAGCCCCGCGTCGGACATCCGCAGCGCCAGGACCACCAGGAACACCGCGCCGAAGACCGTGGTGACGGCCCCGGTCGGCACTTCCACGCCGACCTCGGCCCCGAGCACCACGCGGACCACCACGTCGGCGCCGATCACCACCACCGCACCGGCCAGCCCGGACAGCGGCAGCAGCACCCGGTGGCGCCCCAGGCCGCGGACGCGGGACGCCAGCAGCCGCACAATCGCCGGCGCGCACAGGCCGACAAAACCGATCGGTCCGGCGACGGTCACGGCGCAGGCGGAGAGCAGCACGGCCAGCACGACGGCGCCGGTGCGGGCCAGGCGCGGATCCGCGCCGGCCAGCCGGGACGCGTCATCGCCGAGCCGGAGCAGGTCCATCCGCCGGGCCATGAGCAGCAGCCCGGCGATAGCCAGCAGGATCACCGGCGCGAACTGCACCAGCTCGTCATTGCTGGTCTGCGCGATGCTGCCCTTGCCCCAGGCATACAGGCCCGTGGTTTCCTGGCTGAACAGCAGCAGCAGCCCGCTGGTGGCCGAGTGCAGGCCCAGGGCCAGCGCGGTGCCGGCCAGCACCAGGCGGATCGGACCGCCGTTGCCGTTGGCGCCGGCACCGGACAGGGCGAGGACCAGCAGGGCGGCGGCGAGCCCGCCGGCGAAGGCCAGGCCGCCGGACAGCAGCGCGGGCAGCGTGATCCCGAACGCCGCCACGGCGACAATCGCCAGGTGGGCCCCGGCGTCGACCGCCAAGGTATCCGGCGAGGCGAGGACGTTGCGGGTGGCGGACTGCAGCGCAGCGCCCGCCACGCCCAGCGCCACGCCCACCAGCACCCCGGCCAGCAGCCGCGGAATCCGGGACGCGGCCAGGACCGCGGCCTGCTGGTCCGAACCGCTGCCGGTGAGCAGGCCGAGAAGTTCGGCCGGACCCACAGCAGCGGTTCCCTGGGTGAGGTGGACGAGCGCGAAGAGGAGCAGGAGCACGAGCCCGCAGCCGGCAACCAGCCCGGCACCGGACCGGCCCCGTGTCTCCGCGCCAGCCGGATCCGGCGCACCCGCAACCGAAGTACCGGCAACCGAACTACCGGCGGCCGGGGCGGGCCTCTTCGCAGTCTCGGTCATCGTCGCGGGCGCTACTTCGTCAGGGTCGAGACGAGGGCGTTGACGTACTGGGTCATCGAGGCCGGTCCGCCGAACATCCAGATGCCGTCGTCGAGGCGGTGCACCTCGCCGGCTTCCACGAACGGCAGCGACTTCCACACCGCGTTGTCGGCCAGCTCTTCGGTGAAGTCCTTGTCGGCCTTGTTGGTGATGTAGACGAAGCTGTCCGCATCGAGCGTGGTCAGGCCCTCGACGTCGGTGGACGCCAGCCCGTAGGCGGCGTCGCCTTCCATCTCCCACGGGGAGACCAGGCCGAGTTCGGTGTTGATGTCGGTCATCAGCGATCCCTTGGCGAAGGGCCGGATCGAGACCTGGCCGTCCGCGACCCAGCCGTCGGCGAACGCCACGCGGGAGCCGGCCAGGCCGGCCTTCTCGAGCGCCGCCTTGCCCTCGGCCACCGCGGCATCGTATTCGCCGATGGCCTCTGCGGCCTTCGACTCCGTGCCGGTCGCCTCCGCGATGAGGTTCAGGTTCTCCTTGGCCTGGTCGATCTGGCCGCTCGCATCGGCGGATTTAACGACGACGACGGGGGCCAGGTCTTCGAGCTGCGTGATCACGTTCTCGGCCAGGTCGGTGGTGGCGACGATCAGGTCCGCGTCCAGCGACGCGATGGTGTCGAAGCTGGGCTCCCCGCGGGTTCCGATATCGGTCACGTTGCCGTCGAGCGGTACGGAGGAAACCCACGCACCGTAGCCCTCGACGTCGGCCGCGCCCACGGGCGTGACGCCCAGGGTGACCAGGTTTTCAACCACGTTCCATTCGGTGCCCACCACGCGCTTGGCCGGGCCGTCGAGTTCCACCTCGACGCCGCGCGAGTCCGTGACGGTGAGGCCGGCGCCGCCGGCAGCAGCTGCCTGTTCGGCCGGCTCTTCGGTCGTGCCGCAGCCAGTGAGCAGCAGCGCCAGCGCGCCGACGGCGGCAAAGGCCTGGGTGATCTTCATGAACGGGTTGTCCTTTCGGGTTGGTCATGCTGACGGTCGGTGTGCCGGCCGACCGCGCGGGTGCGCAGCCTGCCGGTCAGCGGATCGGTATGGGTGACAATCGGGATGGCGTAGACCCGGCTGAGCAGGTCGGATTCCAGCACTTCATGGGCAGGGCCGGCGGCGGCGATCTTTCCCTCGGACAGGACGACCACCTCGTCGGCAAGCGCCGCAGCTTCGTCGAGGTCGTGCAGCACGAGCCCCACCGCGACCCCGTGGAGGCGCGCCAGGTCGTAGACGAGGTCGAAGATTTCCACCTTGTAGCGCAGGTCCAGATGGTTCGTCGGCTCGTCGAGCAGCAGCACGGAGGTGTCCTGGGCCAGGCAGCTGGCCAGCCAGACCCGCTGCAGTTGGCCGCCGGAGAGTTCGTGCACTCCGCGGCCGGACAGTTCGGTAATACCGGTAAGCGCCATCGCGCGTTCGACGGCGGCTCTCCCCTCGGGATCGGCGGCCCGCCAACGTCCGCGGTACGGGTGGCGGCCGAACTCCACCACGTCACGGACGCTCAGCCCGTGCGGAACCGGACGGCTCTGCGACAACAAGGTCACATGACGGGCGAAGTCGCTGCGCTTCATCAGCAGCGCGTCGGCATCTTCGCCGCCATCCGTGGAAACGGACACGCTCCCGGAAGACACATCGTGCAGCCGGGCCAGGGCACGCAGCAGCGTCGACTTGCCGCTGCCGTTCGGCCCCACTAGCGCCACGATCCGGCCCCGCTCGAGCCGCAGCCCGGCACCGTGGACCACGTCCCTGTCCCCGTACCGGAGCACGAGTCCGCTGGCGTCAAGCCCGGCGCTTCCCCTGTAGTGATTCACGAAGGATAGAGTAGCTTAGGCTTACCTAATCACCCTACTTCACGGTCCCACGCCGTAAATATGACTCAATGGCAGCGCCGTCCCGGACTCCGACAAGTCTTCTGGCTGAGCCGACTGGAGCACGGAACGGCGGGTTAGAATTTGCCAGTCCTTGGGGGAACTTTGTGGGGGTCTGCAATGCCGAACGTCTCGAAGCACGGGAATGACAGCGGGAAATTCCGGGTCATCTGGCTGGGCGTGCTGTCGCTGCTCATCCTGGCCCTAGCTGCCTGCACAACGCCGCCGAGCGCTTCTTCCGTTTCCTCCAGCCCCGCCGGGACGATGTCCGCTGCCGAGCCGGCCCCGATTGCCTTGGTCATCGGCGACTCGCAGGCAAACGCCGGCAACGCCGTCCCGACGAGCAAGTCGTGGGTTTCCCAGGGTCTCGCCCGGGCCGGTTACGTGCCCCGGATCGAGGGCTACGGCGGAACCGGTTTCCTGAAGGGCCGCCCCAAGGACGGCCACCCGTCCTACTTGGAGTCGCTGAAGAACGGCGTCTACGACCTGCCCGCCCGAAACGTCGGCCTCGTCGTTATGCAAGGCGGCGGAAACGACCTCAAGTATCCGGACGGCAAGATCAAAGCGGCGGCATTGCAGACCGTGGAGATCTTGAAGTCGAAGTACCCGAACGCGCGATTCGCCGTCGTCAGTCCCCTGAACCAGGGCGGCGACCCGGCCTCGCGGCGCATCGAAGTCGCCCAGGTTCTCGCCCGCGTCGCAGAAGCGGAGGACGCGCCCTTCATCGACGCCACGGGCTGGGTGGCAGAAAGTAACCTCACCCGGCACCTATACCCGGACGGCCTGCATCTCACCCCTGAAGGGCATGACCGCCTCGCCCCGGTGTTCGCCAAGGCGCTGGCGGATGCCGGACTCGCTGCTGTCGTGCCCGCCGTCCGCTCCAGCTGAAAGGCCGCTGGTGAAGCCCGGCTGCCCCGTGCCGGAACTTCCGCTGACGGACCCTAGATGGCCGATACGATCCAGATGATCAACGCAATGGCTATCAGGATGCCGACGATGGTCCAGATCAGATTGCTGCCGCGCATGGTGCTACCTCCCTTCACTGCGAGGACTCCATTCTGCGCCCACAGGCGCGCTTTCGTCTCCGAATTCAGGAAAAATTGAGGTTCAGCTTCACCTGACGGCAATGACCCCGGGGCCAGCGGAAGCCCCGGGGTCACGCTTCGAGCAATGGTCAGACGGCGGCCGCTTCAAACTCGCCCTCGTCGAGAGCCGAGACGCCCTTGTCCCGGTTGACCATCAGCGCCAGCAGGTCGAAAACCACCGTGGCCGCGGCGAGCGTGGTGATGTCGGCATGATCGTAGGCCGGTGCCACCTCCACCACATCCGCGCCGACGATGTTGATCCCGTTCAGCCCGCGCAGCAGGGACAGCAGCTCCCGCGAGAGCAGCCCGCCCATCTCCGGAGTCCCGGTCCCCGGCGCGAAGGACGGATCCAGCACGTCGATGTCGATCGACACGTACACGGGAGTATCCCCCAGCCGCTCCTTGATCCGCTGCACCGCGGCCGGAACGCCGATCACGTCCAGGTCCGAGCAGCGGATGATCTGGAAGCCGAACTCGTGGTCCCGCAGGAAGTCGTCCCTGTCGTACACCGGCCCGCGGATGCCGATGTGCATGGACTTGTCCTCCACCAGCAGCCCCTCCTCGAACGCCCGGCGGAACATCGTGCCGTGCGTGACCGGCTGGTCGAAGTAGGTGTCCCAGGTGTCCAGGTGCGCGTCGAAGTGCAGCAGTGCCACCGGCCCGCGGGCCTTGTTCAGCGCCCGCAGCATTGGCAGGGCGATGGTGTGGTCGCCGCCGATGGAGATCAGCCGCTTGCCCTCCCCCAGCAGCGGCAGGGCCTGCTCCTCGATCTCGCGTACGGCCCGGGTGATGTCGTACGGGGTGCAGGCAATGTCGCCGGCGTCAACCACCTGGGTCTCGTTCACGGGTTCGACGTCGAGCTCCACGTGGTAACCGGGGCGCAGCAGCCGCGAGGCCTCGCGGACCCCTGCGGGACCGAACCGGGCGCCCGGGCGGAAGGAGGTGCCGCCGTCGAACGGGACGCCGACAATGGCGATGTCGTAGTCCGGAACGCGGTCGATCTGGGGCAGCCGGGCGAAGGTGCCGAGTCCGGCGTAGCGCGGAACCTTGGTGGCGTCGACGGGGCCGATCGGCTGGTGGTTGGTCATGACGGTGCTCCTTTGCGTGGCGTGGGTGGCGGTAGTGCGGGTGTTACTTGACGACGGCGGCCGGTGCGGCAGGCACGGCCGTCGGCTCGTCGGAGGTGAGTTCGTGCAGGGTCTTGTTGGCGGTCTCCGGTGCCAGCAGGAAGGTCGCGGCCAGGCCGACGGCGGAGATCACCGCGCCGATCAGCAGCGAGCCGGCGGCGCCGAAATTGAGGATGGCGAGCGGCATCAGGTACGTGCTCGCCGCGGATCCCACTCGGCTGATCGCGGTGCCGAAGCCGACAGCCGTGGCCCGGACCTCCGTGGGGAACAGCTCGTTCGGGTAGACGACCTCCAGGAAGCTGGACGCGCCGGACGCCAGCGCGAACACGGCGAGCGCCAGGAACAGCGGACCGGCGTGGACATCCGGAATGAAGGCCGGGATCGCCAGCGCCACCGCGATGATGCCGAAGCTCCACAGCAGCAGCCTCCGCCGGCCGATCTTCTCCACCAACCACAGGCCCGGCACGCCGCCGACCACGAACAGCATCGAGATCAGGAAGGACCCGCCGTAGAGGTTCGCGTCGCCGGTCATCCCGAAGGAGGTCAGCAGGTCGGGGGCGAAGGTGTAGACCGCGAAGAGCGGGATCACCTGCGCCGTCCAGAAGATCGAGACGAACAGCGTGCGCTTCCAGTACCGGCCTCTGAAGATGTCGGTGAAACGGCCCTGCTTCGACTCCGCGCCGCCGTCCTGCGCCACGTCGCCGACGCCGTACTGCGCGCCGTAGACCTTCTTGATGACCGCGTCGGCCTCGTCCACCCGGCCCCGTGAAAGCAGCCAGCGCGGCGATTCCGGCGTTCCCAGCCGGCACAGCAGCGTGATGATCGCGAAGAGCGCGGGGCTCGCCACCATGATGCGCCAGGCATCCGGCCCCGTGTCGCGCAGCAGGAAGCCCACGGCATACGCCACGGCCGCGCCGACCGCCCACACCACGAACGTCGCGCCGAGCAGCCGCCCGCGCACCCTCCGCGGCAGGAACTCCGCGAGCAGCGACGTCGCAATCGGATAGTCAGCGCCGATGGCCATGCCCAGGAAGAAGCGGCAGAGGACCACCTGCCACACCTCCGTGGCGAAGCCGTTGAGCAGCGAGAACACCGCCAGCGCGATCAGGTCCGCGATGTACATCTTGTGCCGGCCGATCTTGTCGGTCAGCCAGCCGAAGACGGCCCCGCCGAAGAAGATGCCGATCAGGCTTGCCGCCCCGATCAGCCCGATCTCGCCCGGTTCCAGGTCCAGCCCCGGCGTCATCGTGATCAGCGCGATGCCGATGATCGACAGCGCGTAACCGTCGATGAACGGGCCGCCCGAGGCGAAGAAGGTCAGCTTCTTGTGGAACCTCGTCAGCGGCGCGTCATCAATGAGATTGCTCGTTGCGCTCATTGCAGCTCTCTCTCGTCGTGCTCAGTCAGAGCGGGAATAACTGAGTCCATGATTCGCGAACGGCGTGACACAGGACACCCGCCGATTGACTACAAACGGATGGACGGTCTATACATTCGTCTAAACAACGACGACGGCGCTGCGGTTGGGCGCGGAGGGGAGCCTTGTATGGCCATTACCGTGTCCGAGCTGCTGGCCGAGCCGCAGCTCGGCCTTCGCCTGCTCGCGGGGAAAGCGGGCCTGCAGCACCGGATCACCTGGGCCCACACCTCGGACCTGCCGCGGCTGTGGGAGTGGGTCACCGGCGGCGAGGTCATGATGACCAACGGCCTGTCCATCCCGGCGGACGCCGCGGGACAGGTCGCGCTGGCGGAGGCGCTGGTCGCGGCCGGCGCGAGCGCGCTGGCCATCGGCGAGAAGATGCATGCCCCGGAGCTGACTCCGGAGTTCATCGAAGCCTGCGACCGGCTGCCACTGCCGGTACTCAACGTGCCGTATCCGCTGCCCTTCATCGCCATCGCCAAGTCCGTGGCCGAGTCCTCGCTGCTGGAGGAATCCCGCCGGCTGCGCCAGACCGCGCGGATCTATGACCTGCTCCGGCTGGCCGGCTCCCCCAGCCAGTGGCAGGCCATCGGCAACGGCCTGGCCTCCGAACTTGATGCGCAGCTGTTCGTCGTCGACCGCGCCTGCCACCACCCCTGGCACCCGGACGGGACGCCGCTCCCCTCCCGGCTGGCCGACGCGCTGCAGCCCTTCATCAGCTCGGCCCCCACTGCCGGCAAGAAGTTCCAGTGGCACAACACTGCCGCCGGCCATGTGTTGATGATGGACGTTCCGACGCACGAGGACGCGCTGCTCGTCGTCGTGCCGGCCGCCGAGCCGCACCCGGACGCCGTCGTCCTGCTACACGCCGCCTCGGTGCTCGGCCTCGAGCTGTCCCGCACCATGCTCGCGCTCGAAGACGAGCGTCGGCTCGGCTCCGAGTTCCTAGCCCAGGCGCTCGACGGTCGCTACGGCGCCGCCGAGCTGGAGCGCCAGCTCAATAGGTTCGGTCTCTCCCCCGAACGGTTCGTCGCCGTGTCCGTCCGCGGCCTCGAGCCCGAGCAGTTCGCCGGCATCCCGGTCGAACTGTGGCGCCACGGCCTCCCGGTGATCAGCCTCCAGCAGGCCGACACCCTGCATCTACTCCTGCCCGACTCCCCCGACGAGGCCCTGCTGCACGCAGCCCCCGACGGCGCCCGTATCGGGATCAGCCGGCCCGCCGTCGCCGCCGGGCTGCAGCACGCCCGGCAGGAATCCCTCTGGGCGGCCGCCACCGCCGCCCGCAGCGGCACGCGCCTCGCCCGCTACTCGGAGGGACCTAGCTGGCTTGGACTGACCGGCGTGGAGGAAGGCCAGGCCCTCGTCCAGCGCCTCCTCGGCCCGCTCCTCGAGCACGACCGCGACAAGCACTCCGAGCTCGTCCGGACCCTGCGCACCTACCTCGAGCAGCAGCGCTCCTGGCAGAAGACCGCTGACGCCCTCTTCACCCATCGCCAAACCGTCATCTACCGCATCCGCCGCATCGGCGAACTCACCGGCCTCGACATGACCGAAACCGCCTCCATCGCCCAACTCTGGTTCGCCCTCCAGCTCCACGACGCCATGACCCCGCGGCCGGACAACAGTTCCCCTACGCGGTAGCCCCCGCCGCCGACCCCGCCCGCATGGTCCAGGTGCTGCCAGCGCCCTCGGCGAAGGCACCACACTCCCCGCCGCGGACTGCCGAACCATCGGCTCATCCACGAAGCCGGAAGCCGCCACCCCGAATAGGGCGGGCCCTGTGCCCGCTCACTCGTTTAACCCTGAACGGGGGCGAACCGCCGCCTCCTGGCTCGGCACCTTCCGCACGTATGTCTACCGCGCAGACGGGATCGCGGCCCTCATCCTTTTCCAGCGCCGCCTTCTCAATGCCGCCTCGGCTTCCCTCGATTGAGCGCTAGCGTCCGAGAGCGAAAGCGTGGCCTTCAGAAAACATCCGCGGTTCCAAGTTCGAGCTGCTCGACCGCGTCGCCATCGTTCGGCCAAACGCTTTGCCGTTCATCCATGAATCGTTCTATTACACTCGGATGGATTCTGCTTATAAGGTCAAGGGGGAAAAGTGCGACTGGATTCACTCACGGGACTACGCGCCTTCGCGGCGCTACTGGTGTTCGGCCGGCACATCGCCTACCTGTTCGAGGGCGCGGAAGTGAACTTCCTGTCACCCGGAATGGTCGGCGTCTCGTTCTTCTACGTCCTCAGCGGGTTCGTGCTCACGTGGACGGCGAAGCCGGGAGACTCGTCGTGGCTGTTCTTCCAGCGCCGCTTCGCCCGCGTTTACCCTGCCTACGCTGTGGCATGGCTTGTGTCAATGGCCCTAATAGTGATTAGCAGTGAAAGCCCTGTTTGGCAGGACCTCTTCGCGTTGACGCTGCTGCAATCATGGTTCCCGGACGAGGCGATCTATTCGGGCGCCAACGTGGTGTTCTGGTCCATCTCGTGCGAGGCCTTCTTCTACCTTGTGTTCCCGTGGATCTTTCCACTCGCTCAGCGGCTCACACAGACCGGCCGGCTGACTGTTATCGCGGCATGCCTGGCGCTCGTTTGGGTGGCTGCCGCCATAAACGATCCGCTCGTGCCGGGAAGCGTTGGACACTGGTTTATTTACTTCTTCCCACCGACGAGGATGCTGGAGTTCATCATCGGGATCATGCTGGCCCTGCAGATAAAGCATGGGACAAGGCGCTTCCAAGTGCCCCTGTGGGCGGCCTCCCTGATCGCGTTAGCTGCCTACATGGCTGCCGCCTTCGTCCCGGATTCCTACATGCGGGTCGCCGTGACACTCGCACCGTTTGCGCTCCTCGTGTTCGCTGCTGCACAAACGGACCTGGCTGGAAAGGCATCGCTGTACAGGCTGCCCGTCTTCGTCACTCTCGGGGTATGGTCGTACTGCTTCTACCTGATCCATACGCAGGTTCTAGCTGTAGGGTGGACAACCCTGAATGTTGCATTCGGCTTCGCCCCGGAGGGTCAGCCCCTTTCCGTTCTGGTCCCGGCCCTCGCAGGCATGTTGTTCGCTGGCGTTGTCGCGTCGGCGATGCTGCATAAGGCCGTGGAGGCGCCGCTCGAGAAGCGCCTCCGGCCAGCGCAACGCACTTTGGAGCCGGCGAGCCCGAGAGGGTGACGCGGACCGGGGTGTTAGTTGCCCTACTGCCGAACCTTGTAATGTTAGGTGAAACGACAAACGGGGAAGAATGAATCTACTCGACGTGATCCGCGCCGACTGGGCTGCCGAGCCGAACAAGGCCGACCGCATCCCGACGACGATCTTCCGCGTGGGCCAGTGGTCCCACGGCAGGAAGGCGCTGCTGCTTATCCACTTGCTCTACAAGGTGGCAGACGCCATTATTGTGCGGGGCCTCCTCGGCGCGGAGATCCCCCCTTCAATCAAGTGCGGCCCAGGTTTCCGGCTCCGGCACTTGGGCCGCGGCGTCATCATCCACCCCAAAGCCGTCCTTGGCTCCCGCGTCTCCCTCTACCACCGGGTCACGATTGGTGAGGCGAAAGGCGAAGCTCCCGTGATCGGCTCCCGCATCCAGATCGGGGCAGGGGCCACGGTCCTCGGCGGCATCAAGGTATCCAATGACGCCGAGGATGTGCCCACCTTCGTAGGCGCTAACGCGCTGGTCAACAAGGATGTTGAGCACGGAACGACCGTCGCCGGCGTGCCCGCTAAGGTAGTCGCACGCCGCTAGAGATCACCGCTCGGGAGACTTCCACCCGGTTCGCGCCGTCTGTCACGGTGCAGCCAGCATCGAATCTAAGCACTATCATCCTGCCAACGTTGGACTAATAGCTCCTTGAAAGAGGAAGGATTTTGTTCAGTCATTGCTGGCTACTTCAGGCAGCCAGACACGGTCTACAAGCCATCAAGGTATTGTCCAGGCTCCGGCCACAAACCGGCGAGGGAGGGAACAAGGACAAGTCCAGCAGAGCAGTGAAAGCATGGTGAAACGTTCCCGGTAGAGTGTAGGTGCACGATAAATCGCTGATGCTATTCGGCAGACAACGCGGGGGAATGATGAGTACTGCAGTCTTGGCCAAACCGCGCCCAGATGCCGGCCAGAAGAAGAATGTCTTCCGGCCTGATATTCAGGGGCTGAGGGCCTTCGCTGTTCTGGCCGTGATCGCTGACCACTTGTTTCATTGGCCCGCTGGCGGGTTCGTCGGGGTTGACGTGTTCTTCGTAATTTCTGGGTTCCTGATTACTGGACTGCTGATCCGTGAGCACGAGAAAACTGGCACGATTTCCTTCACAAACTTCTATAAGCGCCGCGTGAAGCGAATCCTGCCGGCTTCGGTGCTCGTCCTCTTAGTTACCGCTGCGGCGGCATGGCTGGTATTCCCGGCGAACCGAGCACGGGAGACCACCGTGGATGCACTGTGGTCGTTCTTCTTTGCGGGCAACTGGCGCTTTGCCACCGAAGGGACCGACTACTTCCAAGAGGGAATGCTCCCCTCACCGCTGCAGCACTACTGGTCCTTGGGCGTAGAAGAGCAGTTCTACTTCGTGTGGCCGTGGGTCATGTTACTCGTCTACTGGCTTTTGGCGCGGAGAGGACTGACTTCGGCCCGGGTGATCCTTGGTTGGATCATGGGCGGCATCATACTGGCATCGTTCGGTTGGGCGGTCTTCGAAACGACTACCAGCCCGACGTGGGCGTATTTCTCGACGTTCTCTCGGGCGTGGGAGCTGGGTATTGGTGCGTTGCTCGCCGTCGCTTCGCCTATTCTGTCCCGTATCCAAGGCTCGCTTCGGCCGGTGCTGGGCTGGCTGGGGCTGGCTGGCATGTTCGCTTCCCTCTTCCTGATCACGGCGGGACCGGAATTCCCGGCCCCGGCTGCCGCGTTCCCCGTACTTTGTACTGCCTTGGTGATCGCGTCGGGAAGCGGGCAACCGGCCCAGGGAATGTTCGCGTTGACGAATCGAGCAGCCGGCTACATCGGCGACATCTCGTTCTCCCTGTACCTGTGGCATTGGCCAATCATTATTATCCTGGTGGCGTTCCTACCGAGTGACAGCGCCCTCTACTACGGGGTTGCGCTCGGGCTTACTGCTGCCTTATCGGTGGCGTCGTACCACTTTGTGGAGAACCCGTTGCGGCATTTCGAACTCGCCTCGACGAAGCGGCAGCGTCGGCGGCAAGTCAGCACGCGGACGGCAAATATCGCGCTCGGCGCTTTGGCGGTGATGACCGCGGCGTGTGTTACTTTCGCGCTGAACGATCCGCGGCACGTGGTGGACCAGGCGGACGCGCAGACCGGTCCCTCGTCGTTTGAGCAGCTAGCCGCTGAGCGAGCCGCAGAGGAGAAAGCCCATCAGACGTGCTTCGGAGCGGCTTCGACCCAAACAGATGCCGACTGCGCGGGCCTGCTTGATGACAGCCTTACGCCATCGATAGACGACTATGCGGATGATAATGGCAGCGGGTACGAATGCTGGCGGGGAGAGGGCGAAGAGTTCCAGGACTGCACCATCGGTTCCGCCAAAGATGACGCAATGCGGATTGCCGTGATTGGGGATAGCCACGCAGCGTCTATGCTCCCGGCGATTTCTGAGAAAGCTTTGGCGAATAATTGGAGCATTGATGTTTTCGTTGGTTGGGGCTGCCAGTGGAAGAAGCATGCAGACACGGACGACTGCCGAAGCGAACTCGAAAAGGTGCAGGAGAAACTTCTGGCCAAGGACGCCTACAACGCGGTGATTACCACTGCGAAGCGACGGGATCCTGGCCAAGAGGCCGACTCGGCAAGCGCCGGCTTCGCGGAAGTATGGGAGCCCGTCGCCGAACGCGGCACGAAGGTCATCGCCATCGCCGATGTCCCGGCTGTAAGCCAGCGTGCCCTTGAATGTCTCACCCGTGTTGGGTTTAACGTTAAGGACAACGACTGTGCCACCCCAAAGGATGAAGCCTTAGCCGGCACGGACCCGCTCATTGCCGCTGTTGAAACGGTTTCTGGCGCGGCTCTAATTGAGACGACCGACTACTTCTGCGATTTGAGTTCATGTCCTGTTGTCATCGGCAACGCTATTGCCTACCGGGATTCTGCGGCCCATATAACCGGCACTTACGCGAAGACCCTCGCTCCGTTCCTTGAACAGGATCTCAAAGCGGCACTGAAGGGGTAAGGCGCCCCGCACACGGGGCTAGCGGCAGTCCTCGCAATAGGTGCCATGCCCGTCCGAGTATCGCCCTTCTCCGGCCCTACTCAATAACAGTGCGGCGTGTCTGGGCGAACTCTCGGACCCTGTGCATGCCGGGGCTGTCCTCTTGTTGAGTGCCCCCAATATCTCTTTGAACGTGGAAACTCTTACTCAGCCATTGTTGCTTGTTCCTGACGGCCGGGCAAAAACCCCAAGTTATCCAGACCTTACCCAGACTCCAGGCCGCTGAACCCATCGATGACGAGTTCGACCAGATCGCCTCGCTCGCTGCGAATCTCGACCGCACACCCGAATCCGTTGTCTCCGTCCTCCAGCCGGACGTACTTGACGTTCGGGGACTGTAAGAAAAACG
>NZ_BRVS01000010.1 GCF_026011795.1 Arthrobacter mangrovi
CGGGCTGGCCGATGCCGACCCGGCCGCAGCAGCTGCTCGAAGGCCTGGTCGGTTCCTGCCGCATCGCGCTCTCCACCGACAAGCTCCCCAGCGCCGGGGGCCACCGGCCCCAGGTCATGGTCACCATCGACTACCAGGACCTCGTCCAACAGATCGGCACCGAGACCGGCACTTCCGGGCAGGCCGTGTTCGGCGGACTCATCACCCCGGCCACGGTCCGCAAAATGGCCTGCGACGCTGACCTGATCCCCATCGTGTTCGGCGGGAAGGGCGAAGTCCTCGACGTCGGACGCGCCCAACGCCTCTTCACCCCCGCCCAGCGCCGCGCGCTCGTCGCCCGCGACAAAGGCTGCGCCTTCCCCGGCTGCACCATGCCCGCGCACTGGACCGAAGCCCACCACATCCGCTACTGGAAAAAACACAAAGGCCGCACCTCCGTCGCCAACGGCGTCCTCCTGTGCTCCTTCCACCACCACCTCATCCACGCCGGCGACTGGATCATCGAAACCATAGACGGCATCCCGTGGTTCATCCCTCCCGCCTACACCGACCCCTCCCAAGTCCCACGACGCAACCACTACCGGCACCCGCCAACACTCAAGAGAGCCGTACAACCGGCCACTCCCGCCCGCCGGATCGACCGCCCGAACCCCAAACCCGCAGGACCACCCCCGCGGACGGACGCCCGGCGCCCTAGTCCCGCCGCAGCACCCCCACGGACCGACGTCCCGGCCCCGATCCCGCAGGACAACGCCCGCGATGCCGCCGACTGGCAGCACCGGTGCTAGGGTCGTTCCATCCACACGGGAGCCCTTGCAGGGGCTGAGATCGGGCTGATGCGGCCTGCGACCGTCGAACCTGTCCGGGTAATGCCGGCGAAGGAAGTGAAGATACATCATGAACGATTCGTTCCACCCTGCCCACTCGCTCCAGTACATCTCGGAAACGCACCGGGATATCCGGGTTCCGGTGACCGCAATTGCACTCGGAGATTCCCCCGGCGGGCAGCCGAATCCAGCCCTGCAGGTCTACCGCACCGCCGGCCCGGGAAGCGACCCTGTAGTGGGCCTGCCGCCGCTTCGGGAGGGCTGGATTGCGGGCCGGGCCGACACCGAAAGCTATGCCGGCCGGCGCCGCGACCTGCTCGACGACGGCCGCTCTGCCGTCCGTCGCGGAGCCGCCACGGCGGAATGGCGGGGCGCAAAGCCCAAGCCGCGCCGCGGCGTCGTCGGCAAGAGAGTGACGCAGATGCACTACGCGAGGGCCGGCATCATCACCGAGGAGATGAGATTCGTCGCGCTTCGGGAGAACTGCGATGTGGAGCTGGTCCGCTCCGAGCTCGCAGCCGGACGCGCCATCATCCCCGCCAACATCAACCATCCGGAGTCCGAGCCGATGATCATCGGCAAGGCCTTCCTGGTGAAGATCAACGCGAACATTGGCAACTCGGCGGTGACCAGCTCGATCGCGGAGGAAGTGGACAAGCTGCAGTGGGCCACGCGCTGGGGTGCGGACACCGTGATGGACTTATCTACCGGCGACGACATCCACACCACCCGCGAGTGGATCATCCGCAACTCCCCCGTGCCCATCGGCACGGTCCCCATCTACCAGGCGCTAGAGAAGGTTAACGGCGAGGCCGACCGCCTGACCTGGGAAATCTTCCGGGACACTGTGATTGAGCAGTGCGAGCAGGGCGTGGACTACATGACTATCCACGCCGGCGTGCTGCTGCGCTATGTGCCGCTGACCGCCGAGCGGGTCACCGGCATCGTCTCGCGCGGCGGGTCCATCATGGCCGGCTGGTGCCTGGCACACCACCGGGAGAACTTCCTCTACACCCACTTCGACGAACTCTGCGAAATCTTCGCCCGCTACGACGTCGCCTTCTCCCTGGGCGACGGGCTGCGGCCGGGTTCGGTGGCGGATGCCAACGATGAAGCGCAGTTCGCCGAGCTGGACACGCTGGCGGAACTGACGAAGCGCGCGTGGCAGTACGACGTGCAGGTCATGGTGGAAGGCCCGGGCCATATACCGCTCCACCTGGTGCGCGAAAACGTGGAGCGCCAGCAGGACCTGTGCGACGGCGCCCCTTTCTACACACTCGGCCCGCTAGTCACGGACGTCGCGCCCGGTTACGACCACATCACGTCCGCCATCGGCGCCACCGAAATTGCCCGGTACGGCACGGCGATGCTCTGCTACGTCACGCCCAAGGAGCATCTCGGGCTCCCCAACAAGGACGATGTGAAGGCCGGCGTGATCACCTACAAGATCGCCGCGCACGCCGCCGACGTGGCCAAGTGCCATCCGGGAGCCCGTGAGCGCGACGACGCGCTGTCCAAGGCACGCTTCGAGTTCCGCTGGCGCGACCAGTTCGCGCTTTCGCTGGATCCGGCGACAGCCGAGGCGTTCCACGACGAGACGCTGCCGGCCGAACCGGCCAAGACAGCGCACTTCTGCTCCATGTGCGGGCCGAAATTCTGCTCCATGCGGATCTCACAGGACATCCGGGACCAGTTTGGCGGTGCAAGCGAGCAGGAAGCGATCGCCGGCATGAACGCCAAATCGGCGGAATTCCGCGCCTCGGGCGGCAAGGTCTACTTACCTGCACCGGCGCCGCTTCGCCAGTAGAACGCGCGGCGGCCGGGGAAAGACCGGAGCGGGTCTTCCCCGGCCGGCCGACCGGCTTCATCATCTCGGATGCCTACCCCCTTCGACTGACAAGTGAGGGCTGGCCCCTCCAGGTCCACCCTCGTCCAGTGCTGGATTCCTCCGAACGATTTTCATGTTGTTGAGAATCATTGTCAATTGTGAAGCCACGGTGGCTTGAACACGTCCGGCCGTTGCTAATGAGAATGATTCGCATGTAATGTGCCGGTCATGCCCGTCATCCTCATCAGTTCCCTCGATCCTTTCTGCCGCCAGGCCGCCTGCGATGCACTGGGAAGCTCCGGCCCCGACGACACCGTGGTGCTGCACGACCTCCTGGAAAGCGGCACGGTACTGCGGCGGATCTATCGCGGGGCCAGGATGGTCGAGCGGGAGGAGACGCCACTCGAACACGGCTGCCTGAGCTGCACCGTCCGGCTAGATGTAGTTCCGACGGTGAGGCGCCTGCTGGAAGAGGGCCTCGACCGACTGGTGCTAGGCCTGCCGCCGTCGGTACCGGCGGAGACCGTCGTCTATGCGTTCGGCCACACGCCCGGCCCTTTGCCGGACTTTGCCTCGGTGGTGCTGGCTTGTGCGCCGGCCAACCTGGAGGACCAGCTCTGGGACGGGCACTCGCTGTTCGAGTCCGGCTACTCCCCTACCGCTGAAGACGACCGGAGGCCCGGAGAATTCCTGGTGCGGGAACTGGCCTTCTGCGACACGCTGCACTTCTCGGACCCGCCCATCGGCGCCGCGGCACCCGCGCACCACACACGCGGCACGAAGCTGGCGGCCGAAGTGGCGCCGCACGCCGCCGTCGTTCGCGGAAAGGAAGACCAGCCCGGACGCTTCGACCTTCGCGAGGCGCGCGCCCGCTCACACCCCGGTTCCGTGCGGGTACCGGCGTCCGACGCCAACGCGCCATACCGGACCATCGTGCTCCGGGCCGCCCGCCCGCTGCATCCCGGACGTTTCCGGCTGGCCCTCGCCGAACTCGCCTCCGGCAACTGCTGGCTTCGCGGACGGGTCTGGCTGGCTTCATCGCCGGCGTCCCGGGTGGCCCTGTGCGGCGCCGGTCCCAGGATCTGGCTTGAAGACACGGGACCATGGCTGGCCGACAAACCGGGCATCGACGCGGCATCCGCGGCGGCGCTCAGCACCGACGCCGCCCTCGACTGGCGCGACGAGCACGGCGACCGGGGAACGGTCCTGGCCCTAACAGGCATCGAGGTCGATGCCGTCGCCGGCACGCGACTGCTGCAGCATTGCCAGCTGACCGAAGCCGAACTGGCTCGCGTCCCGGCGCTCCGTGCCGACCCCTTCGGCCTTCCCGCTCTCACTGACCCCGGCTCGGCAGGCACTCCGGCCGGCCAGTAGGTCGGCACGAGCAGGCGCCCATGCGCTTGCGCTCGCGCGCCCTCCACCCTGCGCACCTGCGGGCTCCACCCCTTCGTCACCACCGCAATCCGAAAGAGGAAGCAATGAAAGTCCGAAACTCCCTGAAAGCCCTCAAGCAGCAGCCCGGCGCCCAAGTGGTCCGGCGCCGAGGCCGCGTCTTCGTCATCAACAATAAGAACCCGCGACTGAAAGCTCGGCAGGGCTGATGCGCGCGAACAACCCCGGCATCCGACGTCCTTCCGGCCGGCCGCGGCCCCAGACGGGCCGCCGGGCCCGGCCGCTCGCCCTCGTGTCCGCCGCTGCGGCCGCCCTGCTGCTGACCGCCTGCGGCCAAGCTGCCCCGGCAGGCAGCTCTTCCACCGCCGGCTCCGCCACGTCCGACAGCGGCAAGCAGGAGGCTGCATCGGCCACGCCCCGGCTGGTGATGACCTACGACGGCGGCATCATGACGATGGACGCCGCCAGCCTTGAGGTCATCGCCGAGGAGCCGCTGGCCGGATTCAACCGGCTCAGTCCTGCGGGCGACGGGCGCCATGTCCTGGTGTCCACCGGGGACGCTTTCAAGGTTTACGACGCCGGTGCCTGGTCCAGCAAGCACGGCGACCACGCCCATCACTACACCGTGCGGCCCGGGCTGACGTCCACGGAATTCGCCGCTTCCGAACCGGGCCACGCCGTCCGCCATGCCGGTGCCACCGCGCTCTTCAGCGACGGCACCGGCCGGGTGGAGATCTTCGACCCGTCCGGACTCGCCGACGGGAAGCCGGAAGGACGGGTGCACGCGCTCGAGCACGCGCACCACGGCGTCGCCGTTCCGCTGGATGACGGCGGGCTGCTTGTCACGCTTGGCACGGAAGAGTCGCGGAGCGGAGTCGCTGTGCTGGATGCGGATGGGAAGGAGCTTGCCCGGAACGAGCACTGCCCCGGGGCCCACGGCGAGGCTGTCGCGGAAGGCGCGATCGTCGTCGGATGCGAAGACGGTTTGATGATCTACCGCGACGGGAAGACCACCAAGGTGGACAGCCCGGATGGGTACGGCCGGATCGGCAACCAAGCCGGCACGGAAGAGTCCACCGTGGTGCTCGGAGACTACAAGGTGGATCCGGAAGCCGAACTCGAACGGCCCGAGAGGATATCGCTCATTGACACCGCGACCGGCAAACTGCGGCTGGTTGACCTTGGCACCAGCTATTCCTTCCGGTCACTCGGCCGCGGCCCGGAAGGCGAAGCCCTGGTCCTCGGGACCGACGGCTTCCTGCACGTGATCGACCCGGACTCGGGTGCGCTGATGAACCGCATTCCGGTTGTTGACGATTGGAGCGAGCCGCTCGAATGGCAGGAACCCCGTCCCGCATTGTTCGTGCAGGGCGGCGCGGCGTACGTAACTGATCCGGCCGAACAGAAACTACATGCCGTCGACCTTGACACGGGGAAGGTCGCCTCGACGGCGGAGTTGCCGCACGTGCCCAACGAGATCACCGGCATCTCCGGCTAGCCGACTGCCCGTCCAGCATCGGCTGGTGAGGCCTGCACGGCCCGTTCGGTGCAGGCCTCACCAGGCCAGTCCCGCCACGGGGCCACCACCGGCTGCTGCCGCATGGCGTCCGGCGTTGGGAATGCGCCCATGATGGCCAAGCCCTCCGGCGGCGTGTGAGGATTACGGCATGGCGAAGAAGACCCAGTCGAAGAAGAACATCCGCTCGCTCCTCGAACAGTCTGCGAAGGAGTCGCTGCCGCTGCGCATCAGGCGCGGCGTCCAGAAAAACGAAGTGGTCCATGGGACCGTGCTGGAGATCGGAGCGGACTGGATCCTGCTCGCTTCCCTCCGCGACGGCGGCTACCTGGACGGCTACACGGCGCTGCGGATCGAGGACCTGCGCCTGGTCGAAGCCGAGGAGACGTTCCTTCCGGTTTTGAAGAAGGACGCCCAGTGGCCGCCGAAGAAACCGTCGGCGCTGGACATCGCCAATCCGCGGACCATCATGGAAACCGCGGCGGCCAAGGAAACGCTGGTCGCCGTCTTCCAGGAAGCCAAGCGTCCAGATACCTGCCTGATCGGCGCGCCGATGGACTGGGGCAAGAAGTCCGTGTGGCTGCTCACCGTAGACCCCGCGGCCCAGTGGGAAGACTTCCTGATCAAGCTTCCGTTCAAGGACATCACCAGGATCAGCTTCGGCGGGGACTACGAGACGGCCCTGCTGCGGGTTGCCGGCGCCGTCCCCAGTCCCGAGACGCTGGACAACGGGCAGTAGGCGCGGCCTCGCAGGCACTCGGACCGGCTTCCCCGTTCCCATTGCGTTCGCTAGCCCATAGACTGTGAACTCCGGAAGATCATCAGCTTCCTTATTATCCACGAGCGCGAAGGAGAACTACAATGTCGGGAAATCTCATTGCACGCTCCATCCACGATCTGACCGCGGGTGCCTGGTTCGGCGGATCCCTCATGGGTGCCGTCGGCCTCAACGGGGCGACGGCTGAGGCCAAGGACCCCACGGAGCGCACGCGCCTGTCCAGCCTCGGCTGGAAGAAGTGGGCCCCGGTCCAGACGGCTGCCTTCGCCGCCCACCTCGGCGCCGGCATTCCGCTCATCCTCGGAAACAAGGAGCGGCTCGCTGAACAGCACGGCGTCATGCGGCTCACTACGTACAAGACCGTCGTCACCCTGGTCGGTGCCGCGGTGACCTTGTATGCGGGCATGGTGGGCCGCAAGGTCGACCTGCTCTCGGCTGAAGGGGCAGAGGGCGCCACCGAACCTTCGCCTTCTTCGTCGGAGGAACTGGCGTCGGCCCAGAAACAGCTCAAGATCCTGCAGTGGACCATCCCGGTCTTTGCCGGCTGGGTCATGGTCCTGGGCGCCAAGGAGGGCGAGATGCAGCGGGTGGAGAATGTTGCGCTCGGCCTGAAGAAGGCACAGCCCGCCCGCGGAGTCATGGCGCTGCCCGGGTTGGTCATGGCCCTGCCCGGTTTGAAGATGCTGGCGGCACACTCCGCCTGCCGGAAGTAGCAGCCAGGAGTAGTCAGGCGGGCGGGCCGGGCTCGAAGCGGTAGCCCATGCCGGCTTCCGTCAGGAGGTAGCGGGGCTTGGCCGGGTCCGGTTCGAGCTTGCGGCGCAGCTGGGCGATGTAGACGCGCAGGTACTGGGTTTCCTTCAGGTATGCCGGCCCCCAGACGTTCGTGAGGATCTGCTGCTGCGAGACGAGGCGTCCCGGGTTGCGGGCGAGCAGCTCGAGGATGTTCCACTCGTTCGGGGTCAGCCGCACGGCCTGCCCGTCCCGCATGACGCGCTTGTCGTTGAGGTTGATTTCGAAGTCCGCGGTAGCCACGGACGGGCCTTGGGCGGTGCTGCCGATCCGGCGATCCGCGGCGCGCAGCCGGGCGAGCAGCTCATTGAGGTCGAACGGCTTCGTCACGTAGTCGTCCGCGCCGGCGTCCAGGGCTTCAACCTTCTCGGCGGACGCGTGCCGGGCAGACAGCACGATGATCGGCACATCGCTCCAGCCGCGCAGGTCGCGGATGACGTCCACGCCGTCCATGTCCGGCAGCCCAAGGTCCAGGATGACCAGGTCGATCGGCGACTTGGCGGCTTCCGAGAGCGCGGCCCCGCCGGTGGCCGCCGTGTAGGTACGGTAGCCCCGCGCGGCGAGGTTCAGCTGCATGGCACGAAGAAGCTGCGGCTCGTCGTCGACGATCAGGACATTGGCCATCCCTGCCGCATCCTCCCTGCTGTGCCGGCTGCTACGCCTATTCTGCCCTGCCTGCCCGGCTCCGCGCCGCCGTCACCACCACTTGGACCTTCTCTTCTCGTGCAGCAGGGCGCGGACCAGCAGCCACAGGATGGCTCCGGCCGCGGCAAAGAGGCCAGCCAGCTCCCAAAGCTCGAGCTCATTCATCAGTTACAGGTCTCCCCGGTCAGGCGGCATCGAAGGTACGTCCGCATGACTCCAGCAAACCGCAGAACCCGGGCCGCCGCCGTCGTTCTTGATGCTTTCTTCACGCCGAGGGGCCGGATCTTTACGGGATCACAACGGCCGTGAATGGGGAAGCGGACGACGGCGGGGGGCCGGCTTTCTGCGCACGCTGCCTACCGCAGGACTTGCGTCACGCGCCGGTGGACAGCGGCAGCTTGATCACCATGGTGAGTCCGCCGCCGGGGGTCTCCTCCGCCGCGAGCCGGCCGCCCATCGCGTCGGTGAAGCCCTTCGCGACGGCCAGGCCCAGGCCGATCCCGGTGCCGGCGGGTTTGTCGTCGAGGCGCTGGAAGGGTCGGAACATGCTGAGCACCTGGTCGGCGGGGATGCCGCGGCCGTGGTCGATGATGCGCAGCTCGCCGGCGGGGCTGCCGTCCACTGTGGCGCTGCCCATGCCGGTGGCGGAGCCGGTGATGACGACCTCCGGGCCGGCGTACTTGAGCGCGTTTTCGACGATGTTGGCGATGACCCGCTCGAGCATGCCGGGGTCGGCGTCGACGGGCGGCAGGTTGTCCGGAAGGTCCACGCGCACGCCCTCCGCCGGCAGTCCGCGCAGCGCATCGCCGACGGCGTCGGTCCAGTAAGTGGGCTGGATCAGCGGGGTCACGGAGTCCGCGGTGAGGCGAGACATGTCCAGCAGGTTCCCGACGAGGACGTCGAGCCGGTCGGTGTAGTCCTCGATGGTGGCGAGCAACTCGGCCTCGACCTCCGGCGGAAACTGCACGGCGTCCTGGCGCAGGCTGCTGACGGCGAGCTTGATGCCGGCCAGCGGCGTGCGGAGGTCGTGCGAGACGGCCCGCAGGATCGAGGTGCGCATGCGGTTGCCCTCGGCGAGCCGGACAATATCGCGCTGGCTCGCTCGGAGCTGTTCCCGCTGGAGCAGGGCGAGCAGGTGCGCCCCGAAGGCGGCGAGCAGGTGCCGCTCCTCCTGGCTGAAGGGTCGGCCGGAGAGGGCGAGCGTGTGCTCCGGGTCGAGCGGCTCGATGACGTCGTTGCCGCTAGGTTCCGGAGCCGGCTTGCCGGCGGAAGCGGCGAGGCGCCAGCGGCCGGACGCACTGTCTCCGGCCAGCGCTCCGGCCTGCCGCGCGCCGGCCTGCCGTGCACCGGCGGGGTTGTCCGAGGTAGCGGGGCCGTCCGGGTTGTCCCCGCCGTCGAGCCCGTCCGGGTTGTCCGGGTTCCCGCCGGCCTGCCTGAGCACATACAGCCCGGCCCCCTGGCTCTGGAAGTACTCGCGGATCCGCTCCATGAACTCGTCCACCGTGTAGTGCTGCGCGAGGGTGCTGCGGCTCAGTTCGCCCAGCGCCGCCGCCTCCGCCCCGGCCGCGTCGGCTTCCCGGCTGCGCCGCGCGGAGAGCCCGACGACGAGGGAGACGGCGATCGCGACGGCCAGGAAGATGAGCAGCGCGAGCACGTTTTCCGGATCGCTGATGCCCAGCGTGCCCACCGGATGAACGGCGGAGAGATTTACGACGGCGCTGGACAGCACGGCGGCAAGGACCGCGGGCCAGAGTCCGCCGACGAGGGCGACGGCGATGGTGCCGCTCAGCTGGACGAGCATGTCCGTGGCGAAGTGGCCGTGCTCGAAGAGGCCGAGCAGGAACTGGAGCAGCACCGGCAGCAGCACCGCCAGCACGAAACCTGCGATGAGGCGGCCGCGGCCCAGCGGCGAGCGCGGCCTGGGTACCGCCTTGCTGGCCGGGCCCTGCCCGTGGCCGACCAGGTGCACGTCGATGCCGGCGGCCAGGCGCGGCAACCGGGCGCCGACCCCGCGGCGCAGCAGGGGAAGCCGTCCGTGCCAAGGGACACCGACGACGATCTGCGTGGCGCCGATGCCGCGGGCGAAGTCGGCCAGCGTCGCGGCGACGTCGGTCCCGCCGACCGAGTGGTAGCTGCCGCCCAGCCGCTCCACCAGCGCACGCTGCCGGTCCAGCTCCGCCTGCGAGCCGCCGCCGGCCCGGGACATCCGCACGTGCACGGCATGCAGTTCGGCCCCTTCGCTTCCCGCAAGGATCCGGGCCGCCCGCCGCACCAGCAGCTGCCCCTCGGGCCCGCCGGACAGACCGACCACGGCCCGCTCGCGCACGCTCCGCTTGGCGCGGCCGGTCCCCCGGCTCCCTGTTTCCATGGCTCCATTGTCGGCGCAACCCGGGCCGGCGCCGTCGTTATTTTTGATGTTTTCTTAACGCCAAACCGCACGTCGGGCCCGCCCAACGGGAGTAGTGTGGTCAATCGCTTCGGAAACCGGAGCCCTTATGCACCGCATCAGAAAGAAGACCGCGTTGGGTGCCTCAACCCAGTTCTTTGTCCCCGCCAGCGTCCCCCGCCCCACCGGGCACGGGAAGCCGGGCGGGGCGTTCACCCGCTGGCTGATGGAGCACCGGGTCCAGCCGGTGGGGCCGGAAAGCGCCGAGGCCGGCGCGCACGAGCACCCCTGGTGGAAGGTCATGTGCCTGACCGGCGTCGACTACTTCTCCACACTCTCCTACCTGCCGGCCATCGCCGCCCTGGCCGCCGGCGCGCTTTCGCCGCTGGCGACGCTGCTGATCGTCATCCTGACGGTCTGCGGGATGCTGCCGATGTACCGGCGGGTGGCCCAGGCGAGCCCGCACGGCCAGGGATCGGTGGCGATGCTGGAGAAGCTGCTGCCGTTCTGGCGCGGAAAGCTGTTCGTGCTGATCCTGCTGGGATTCGTGGCGACGTCGTGGATCATCACGATCACGCTGTCCTCGGCCGACGCGACGGTCCACCTGCTGGAGAACCCGCGGGCGCCGCAGTTCCTCGAGGGCCAGCAGCTGCCCGTGACCATCGGGATGCTGCTGGTCCTGGGCGGCGTGTTCCTGCTGGGCTTCACCGAAGCCGTGGCGGTGGCGATCCCGGTGGTGGCGCTGTTCCTGGCGCTGAATGCCGTGGTCATCGGGGTGGGAATTTACGACGTCGTTGCCACCCCGGGCGTCACCGCGGACTGGACCGCGGCGCTGACCGCGAGCTCCGGAGGCCCGGGCGGGCTGATCCTGCCGGCGCTGCTGGCATTCCCGCTGCTGGTGCTGGGGCTGTCCGGGTTCGAGACGGGCGTGAGCATGATGCCGCTGGTCGCTTCCCTCGGCGCGACGCCGGCCGAGCGGATGGCCTCGCGGGTGAAGAACACCCGGCGCCTGCTGACTTCCGCCGCCGCGATCATGAGCGTCTACCTGCTCGGCAGCAGCCTGGTGACCACGCTGCTCATCCCGGCGGCCGAGTTCCAGGAAGGCGGGGCGGCGAACGGACGCGCCCTGGCCTACCTGGCGCACGAGCGCTTCGGCGAAGGCTTCGGCACGATCTACGACATCTCCAGCATCCTGATCCTCTGGTTCGCCGGCGCCTCCGCGATGGCCGGGCTGATCAACATCGTGCCGCGCTACCTGCCGTCCTACGGCATGGCCCCGGAATGGAGCCGCGCCATCCGGCCGGTGGTCCTGGTCTACACCGGGGTCAGCATCGTCATCACCATCGCGTTCAAGGCGGACGTGAACGCTCAGGCCGGGGCCTATGCCACCGGCGTACTAGCCATGATGGTTTCGGCCGCCGCCGCCGTGGCCATCTCATGCTGGCGGGCCGCCGGCAAAGGTTCCCCCACAGAACCGTCACCCACCGGCGGCCCGCCTTATCCCTCCCCCGCCCGGCAGAACGGCGATGTCCCGGCCGGCCGGCATCCCGGCGAGGCCCGGGACCGGCAGCGTTCCCCGCATTCCCCCGCCCGGCGCCGGCTTCCCGCTGTCGCGTACTCCTTCCTGACGCTCGTGCTCCTCTACGCGCTCGTCGAGAACATCCTGGAGAAGCCGGACGGCCTGATGATCTCGCTGCTGTTCATCGGAGGCATCATCGCCATCTCGCTGGTTTCCCGCGTCACCCGGACCACGGAACTGCGCGCAGACCACATCGTGTTCGACGACGAGGCACGCCGGTTCATCCGCGACACCCTCGAGTACGACGGCCGGATCAACCTGATCGCGCACAAGCCGACGTCGACCGGGACGTGGGCCTACGCGGACAAGGAGGCGACCCAGCGACGGATCAACCCGGTCCCGGGCCTGGCCGACGTGATCTTCCTTGAAATCGAGATCAACGACCCCTCCGGGTTCAGCGACACGCTCCACGTGCGCGGCGAAGAGGCCGGCGGCCACCGGATCCTGAGGGCGCAAAGCCCCGCGGCGCCGAACGCCCTCGCCGCCATCCTGTTCGCGCTGCGCGACGCCACCGGCGTGATGCCGCAGGCCTACTTCGAATGGTCCGAGGGCAACCCGCTCACCCATTTGATGCGCTACCTGCTCCTCGGCCAGGGCGACACCCCGCCCGTGGTGCGCGAGATCATCCGGCAGCACGAGCCGAACCCGCTCCGCCGCCCGGGCGTCCACGTCGGTTGACCCCGACCTCACCCTTCACCCAGCACGCGCCGTTCCCCCCCGACCTCGCCGTTCATGCGGTACCGAACCCCTCTTCCCGACCCCCGGCCTTCCACCCACAAGCCAGCCCCTCTCCCCGACACCTTCCACCCACCAGCCAGCCCCTCTCCCCGACACCCGGCCTTCCACCCACCAGCCAGCCCCTCTCCCCGACACCCGGCCTTCCACCCACAACTCACCGCCGCCCAACGCCATCCCTACAAACGATTGGCCGGAAACGACCCCCTTAGATCTTCTAAAGGGGTCATTTCCGGCCAACAGATGAGGGGCTCCAACAGATGAGGGGCTCCAACAGATGAGGGGCTCCAACAGATGAGGGGCTCCAACAGATGAGGGGCTCCAACAGATGAGGGGCCGGGGCCATTCCGGCGTGCGAGGCGCGGCTCCGAGCCGAGGTGCGCTCATCGGCCAGCCAGGGCCGCCCAGGGGGGGGCCCTGAATGCCGGCGCTCTCCGTACCCTCTGTCCCAGGACCCGGGATCCAACCTGCAGCACAGGAAAGGAACAACCTATGGCCGCCAAGGCCCCACCGGCCCGCCGTGCCCGCAAGGCGCGCCGGCAGCAGCTGGCCCGAGCCGGCCGGGTGCAGCGGGCGCGGCTGCCCCGCGGCGCCGGCCGGATGCAGCGGACGCAGCTGCCCCGCGGCGCCGGCTTGGCACGCCGCTCCGGCTGGCCTTGGCTTCCCCGGCCGACCGCAGCGCTGGCACGGCTGGCGCGCACCGCCGTCGTACTTGGCAGACTGATCCGACCGCGGCACCCGGCGCAAGTGATCGCCCTCGGTTTCGGCGGCGCTACCCTCGCCGGCACCGCGCTGCTGATGCTGCCGATCTCGAAGCAGGGCGAGGGTGGCGGCACTTTCCTGGAGGCGCTGTTCACCGCCACGTCGTCGGTCTGCGTGACCGGACTGATCATCGTCGACACCCCGGTCTACTGGACCACGTTCGGGCAGGTCGTCATCATGGTCCTGATCCAGCTGGGCGGGTTCGGCGTGATGTCCTTCGGGGCGCTGCTGGGCGTGCTGATGGCCGGCCGGCTGGGCCTGCGCGCGAAGATTTCGGCCGCCGCAGAGACCAAGAGCACCGGGTTCGGCGACGTCCGGACGGTCCTGCTCGGCGTCCTGAAGGTCTCGCTGCTCACGGAGGCGGTACTGGCGCTGGTGCTCACGGCGCGCCTCATGGCCGGCTACGGCTACGCGCCCGGCAAGGCCCTGTGGAACGGCGCGTTCCTCGCCGTCTCCTCCTTCAACAATGCCGGCTTCGCACTGTACTCGGACAACCTCATGTGGTCCGCGCCGACTCGACCAAGGAGGAGGCGCTGCGGCAGCTCTCCGTGCACGAGTTCGACCGCGCCGTCGTCGGCATCGGCACGGACGTGGAAGCCAGCATCCTGACCACGTCGCGGCTGCTCAAGTTCGCCAAGCCGGTGATCTGGGCCAAGGCGATCAGCGAGCCGCACGCCGAGATCCTCGAGCAGCTTGGCGTGCACCACGTGATCCGGCCCGAACATGACATGGGCCGGCGCGTGGCCCACCTGGTCCGCGGCGCCATGCTGGACTATGTCGAGTTCGAAGACAACTTCGTCATGATCCGGACGACTCCGCCCAGCCTCGCCCAGGACCGGCCGCTCGAAGTGCTGCAGCTCCGCTCGAAGTTCGACATCACCGTCGTCGCCGTGAAACGCCAGGGCAGCCATTGGGAGCACACGACCCCGCAGACCGTGCTCTACGACGACGACCAGATCATCGTCCAAGGCACCAAGGAGAAGGCCGAGTCCTTCAGCGCCCTGCTGTGACGGCGGCCGACCGCAGCCCGGCTCCTCCCGGACGCGCGGGGTCCACTCCGACTCGCGGAACCCCGGTGCCCGGCCAACCCGCGGAACCCCGGTGCCCGGCCATTTCTCCGACCCGCCGCCTTTTAGGCCCGGCCCGGACCCGCCTTTTAGGCCCGGCCCGGACCCGCCTTTTCGGTGCCCGGCCATTTCTCCGACCCGCCGCCTTTAGGCCCGGCCCCCGGACCCGCCTCCCCGGGACTTGGGCCTCCCCGAAAAACTGTTGGCCGGAAACGACCCCTTTAGATCTTCTAAAGGGGTCGTTTCCGGCCAACAGATGAGACTGTGGACAACTTGTGCAAGGAACCCGTCAACGTCGGCATACTGTCGGCATGCGCAAGCCCTATCCGCTTCCCAACCACCTGCAGCAATCAGCCTTTACTCTCGAGGACGGACGGAAAGCAGGCCTGAGCCGCAGCCGCCTGAGCAACGACACTGTCGTGAGAACTAGCCGCAGCATTCGATCGCCTAAGCATGCAGAGCTGGATTTTCCCGGTCGGCTCAGGCCGTACACCCGGATCAACGAGCGCAGCTGCGCTTCCCACGCCAGCGCGCCCATCATCTGGGACTTTCCGGATTCCGACGGCGGCTATCCCGAAGAGCCCATCCACCTCACCCGGCCCTCCGGAGCCGCCCGCATCCGTCGGGACAACATCGTCTGCCACCGCTCGCAGGTCTATCCGGATGAAGTCGAGCAGCTGGACGGCATCTTCCTCACCTCACGGGCCCGCACCTGGCTCGACCTGGCCGAAGGCTCGGACCTGGATCTGCTCGTCGTCATCGCCGACCACCTGATCAGAATTCCCCGGCCGCGGTTCGAGAATCGACGAAAGCCCTACTGCACCCTCGACGAGCTCGCCCTGCTGATCGGGCGCCATCCGGGAAAATCCGGCATCTGGCTTGCCCGCCAAGCACTCGATCTTGCACGCGTCGGCGCCGATTCCGCGCCCGAAACCCGCCTGCGGCTCGCCCTCGGCCGGGCCGGACTGCCCGAGCCGCTGCTGAACTGCCCGATCGTGGACGACTCCGGAAAGGAGTGGCACAGCCCGGACATGTCTTACCCGAAGTACCGGCTCGCCATCGAGTATCAAGGTGAGCCCCACACCCAGCCCCTGCAAGTCCGCCGGGACATCCGCCGGGCCGAGAACGTCGCAGCCGCCGGGTGGGACGAGATCCGTATTTCCGGCGACCACATGCTCCACGGCGCCCGCGAGGCCGTGGCCAAGATCAGGACTGGCCTGATCGAGAAAGGCTGGGACGGCCGCGCCGCGTAGGACTAGAGGCCATCCGCGGCGAATAAAGCCCAAGCCAGCCCAGCACACGCTGCCGGGCCATCCCCGGCGCACAAAGTCCCAGCCCGGCCCTGTGGTTAGAGCCACGCCCTGCGGCGGGATCGGCGCGGCCCGATTCAACAGCCGCTAGTCCTCAACCGCCACTCAGTCCTGGCTGTGGCGGTGGCCGAAGATGAACTCCTCGGCGTGCGCCACCGCCTTCTTGAACGAGTCGTTCCGCAGCGCAATCTGGTCGAAGTCACCATTCGCTTCAGCCTCGACATAGTCCGTGAAGCCCGGACGCAGCGCCCAGATCCCGCCCGTCGGAGGCAGGTAGAACACGGCGAAGGAGCGGTGCTCGCGGTCGTCTTCCCACACGGGAACGACGGCGACGGCGGCACCTGTGTCCACGTTGATCCATTGGGCGCGTGGCCGGGGCTGGTCCTCCTCGTACACGCTCGGGTCCAGGAAGGGCGCCGTCCCGGGGCCCCAGCGCTCTTCGAACCTCTCATGGAAGATCGGGAAGAGGTGGTAGTCATAGCGGCGCCAACTGGACATTGGACCTGCTCCTTTCTGAAGTGCCGAATGGGATGCGAATGGGATGTTTGTGTGCCGATCGGAAGACCCGGGCTGCTGCGGGGCTAGCGGAAGAACCAACGCCACAGCAGGCGCTCGAAGACGTCGGGCGGCGGGCGGAGCGGCGATTCGTCCGGACACAGCGAGATGGCGTCGTCCTGCCGCGGCCGGAGCCAGGCCGGCGAGATCCAGACGTCGTCGTTGCCCTGCCGCGGATCGTCCCGGACAACCCAGACGTCGTCGTTGCGCCGCCGCGGATCGTCCCGGACAACCCTGACGTCGTCGTTGCCCTGCCGCGGATCCTCCCGGACAACCCAGACCTCGTCCCGGCGCTGCCTCGGGTCGTCCCGGACAACCCTGACTTCGTCCCTTTCCACCGGGTCCGCCCCGTCGGGACCGTCCTCCGCAGGCGAGCCGTGCGGCCCGGATGACCGGGGCGAGCCGGGCGTTCCGGCCGGCCTGTGCGAACCGGGCGCATCCCCGCTGCGGTGGACCCGGACGTGGATGTTCCGGCCGCGCGGCACCGGCTTGGCCTGCGGGCGGCGGCGCCGCTGATCATAGGCCGCCCGGCGGCGCGGGTCCGAGAGAACTTCATAGGCATGGTGGATCGCCGCCACGTTCCGGGCCATCCAGCGGGCTTCAACGGCGTCGCGCGGTTTGTGCATATCCGGATGGTGTTTCCGCAGGAGCGTTCGGTAGGCACGGCGGATTTCCTCCGGGCCCGCGGTCGGAGGAACCTGGAGGATGTCGTAGAGATCCGGCTCTTCCATGGCAACCTCGCTCAAGCAGCGGACGTCGGCCGGGGTCCGGCGGAGGGACCTGCATCGGCAGAACCTCCAATCGATGCCGGTCTCTCCGGCGGACGGCAGGCCGGGCCGCTAATCTTCGGCCCGGCCCGGGGAGTCGACTGGCGGCCTCCGCCGGAACGGCTCGCCGCCCTCAACCGGGACGGCTCAGACGTCTACGCCGGGACCGCCGACCGTGTCCGCCTCTCGCTGCAGATCAGGCGTTGATCTGCTGTTGCGTATCGCTGCTCTTAATCTCGATCTTGCGCGGCTTGGCCTGCTCACGGATGGGGATGCGCAGTGTCAGCACCCCGGCGTCGTAATTGGCCGTGACCGCATCCGTGTCCAGCGTGTCGCCGAGGATCAGCTGGCGGCTGAAGGTGCCTGCCGGCCGCTCGGCCGCCACCACGTCCTGGCGGTCCTCGACACGGGACTTGCGCTCGGCGCCGACGGTCAGGACGTTGCGTTCCACATCCAGATCGATTGTCGAGGGATCAACGCCGGGCAGGTCCAGTTCGACGACGAACTCGTCGCCCTCGCGCCAGGCATCCATCGGCATTGCCGCGGGCCTGCCCTGCGTCCCGAAGACCTGCTGGGTCAGGCGGTCCAGCTCACGGAAGGGATCTGTCCTCATCAACATGACTGCCTCCTTCAGTTCTTCTTGTCGATGCCGGAGAGATTATCTATGTCTTCCGACACAGAAATTATGACTCGGGAGTATCCTGTTTTCAAGTAGTTTTTGGAGGACGAATTGGCTGGAGAACGGCACAGCGCCGACCGCGGCGTCTACGGCATCTCCGTCGCTGCGGATCTGCTCGGCGTCGGTGAGCAGACTCTGCGTCTCTACGAGCGCAAGGGCCTGGTGGAGCCGGCGCGGACCGACGGCGGCACCCGGAGGTACAGCCAGAACGATGTGGACCGCATGCGCAGGATCGGCGAGCTGGTCGGCGACGGGCTGAACCTGGCGGGCGTGGGCAAGGTGCTCGAGCTCGAGGAGGACAACGCTGCCCTGCACCGGGAGCTGAAGGCCGCGAGGAAGAGGGCCGGCAGGCGCGGCTCCGCTCGGGCCGAGGGCAGCACGCCGAACGACGACGGCGACAGGCCAAACGGGCACAACAGAACGCCGAACGACGACGAAACGCCGAGCGGCGCCGGTCCGGAGGGCTGACCATCCTCGCCGTCCAGCAACGCCGAGCGGTACCGGGCCGAAGGGCTGACCATCCTCGCGGCCGGAAGGGCATCCGGGGGCGGAACGGCGAGGGCCCCGCCATGGATTCCATGGCGGGGCCCTCGCCCGTGAGTGGTCGGTCTGACTAGAGCGTGTCGGTGTTGATGCCGGGCTGGACGGCGTAGGACACCTTGAACTGCGTGCCGGCGTAGAACCAGGCCGAGCCGTCGGAGCGGGTGCCGACCATGTCCGCCTTGGCGTCGCGGTTGAAGTCGCCGGTGCCCACCACGCGGGTGTAGACGTTCCAGCCCGAGCCGATCCGCCGCTCCGTGGACAGCCAGGCGCTGCCGGAGCGCTGGGCCAGGCCGGTGCGCAGCCAGATCGTGCCGTCCGGCTTGCGGAACACGACGTCCTTGGTGCCGTCGCCGTCGTAGTCCCCCACCGGTGCGACGCCGGTGTAGCCGGTCCAGCCACTGGCGATCAGGGTGCGCGGTCCGTGGCTCTTGCCGGTGCCCGGCCCTGCGTAAAGGTAGACGTTGCCGTTGGGCTGCACGGCCAGCAGGTCGTTCTTGCCGTCGCGGTTGAGGTCGCCGACCCCCTCCAGGTAGGAGAACCCGGTCCAGCCGCTGCTGCCGATCTTCACGCGCGGCCGCAGGCCCTCGCTGCCCGAGCCCACCTTACCGGTGCCGGCGTAGAACCAGAGGACGCCGTTCTTGTCCACGGCCGCCAGATCGTTGCGGCCGTCGCGGTTGTAGTCGCCGAGCGCCAGCAGGTGCTTGTAGGCCTGCCAGCCGCTCTTGCCGATCTGGATCCGCGCGCCGTAACTGCCCTTGCCGTCGCCCGGAGCGAACCAGAGCTGGCCGTTCGGCTTCGAACCGATGAGGTCGGCGAGGCCGTCGCCGTTGTAGTCGCCCGGGGCGACCATCTGGCTGAACTCGTCCCAGACCGGGTCGCCCTTGGCAACCGCCCGCTGGTAGCCCTCCGGTTCCGAGAAGCCGGTGCCGGCGTAGAACCGCAGGGTCTTGTTCGAGTAGACGCCGAGGATGTCGCCCTTGCCGTCGCGGTTGTTGTCACCGACGCCGAGCACCTGCTGGAACGCCTGCCAGCCGCTGCTGCCGATCTTCTGCGAAGCGTTGAAGAGCTTGCCGGAGCTGGTCGGCGCGCCGTTGCCGCGCAGCAGCCAGAGCGAGCCGTCCGCCTGCGTCGCAGCGACGTCCTCGCGCCGGTCGCCGTCGAAGTCCTGCATGGCGATCAGCTGGGTGAACTTGCCCCAGCCGGTGCCGGCGGTGCTGCGGCTGCCGAGCGCGCCGGTGCCCTTGCCGGGGTACAGGTATGCGGTCCCGTTGGTGTGCTTGGCCAACAGGTCCTGCCTGCCGTCGTCGTTCAGGTCGCCGGTAACAACGACGTCGGTCATGGAGTTCCAGCCACTGGAACCTACCTTGACGCGGGCCTTGAACTTGCCGTCGCCCGTGCCGGCGTAGAACCAGAGCGAGCCGTCGGTGTGCCGGGCGAGCAGGTCCGGGTACTGGTCCCCGTTGAAGGTGCCGGCGCCAATCAGCTTGTTGTAGACCTGCCAGCCGCTGCCGATCCTGACGGGCGTGCCGTAGCCGCCGGAGCCGTTGCCCGGGTAGAACCAGAGGTAGCCGTCGGTGCGGCGGGACACCAGGTCGGCGTGGCCGTCCATGTTGAGGTCACCCGGCGCGGCCGAGGTGACGGTGGTGCTGACCGGGTTCACCGTCGAAGTGGCCGGCTTGACGCCGGAGGGGTACTTGGCGAAGTCCTTCAGCTGGGTCAGCGTGCCGCGCCACAGGTTGGAGTCGCCGAGGAACGGACCGGATTCGCTGTACTGCCAGATGTCGAACCGCTTCCAGCCCGCCGGCAGGTACGGCGAGGTGATGTTGCCGTAGGAGAAGTGCGCGACGTGCAGCGGGTGGTCCTTGAAGGCCGTGCTGGAACCCAGGCACTGGTTCCACCAGCTGCCGGTGGTGTAGATGGCGGGGACGCGGCCGGTCCGGACCTTGATCTGGTTGGAGAAGTCGCGCACCCAGTTGACCAGCTGCGACGGGCTCATGTTGTAGCAGGTGTTGCCGAGCGTCGGATACGGGTTGTACTCGATGTCCAGCAGCGGCGGCAGCGTCCGGCCGTCCGCCGACCAGCCGCCGCCGTTGTTCACGAAGTAATCCGCCTGGGCCTTGCCGCTGGTGACGTTCGGAATCGCGAAGTGGTAGGCGCCGCGGATCATGCCGACGTCGTACGACCCGGTGTACTGGTTGCCGAAGGACGGATTCGTGTAGGTGGTGGACTCGCTGGCCTTGACGTAGGCGAAGCGGGCACCGAGGTTCCACTCGTACTGCCAGTTCACGTCAGGCTGCCATCCCGAGACGTCCATGCCTTGGACGCCAGAGGGCTTCCAGTGGTTCCGGTCCGTTGCGGCGGCGATCGTGACGGCGGCGGTGCGGTCGATCTCGAGGACGTCGAGAGTCTCGGCCAGCTTCTCCTGGCCCTCCTCCGTCTTCAGTTCCGCCTCGGCCTCCCGGCGCATCTCCAGGCCCTTGCCCATCTCCGCGCCGTGCTCGCCCTGCACCTTCTCCAGCAGGGCCAGCTTCTGCGCCTGGGTCATTTCATCAAGCGGGATGTCCTCGACCGTCGCCTTGTCGGTGTCCTCGGCCGGTGCCGGTACCTCGGTGGCGGGAGCCGCGGGTGCCGGCTCGGCAGGCGCCGGTTCGGCGGGCGCCGTCGTCGCGGGCGCCGCCGGCTGTGTAGGAACAGTCGTGGCGGGGGCAGGAGAGGCCTCCTCCGGCGCGGGCTCGGGCAGCGCGCTGCTCGTCGGCTGGGCAGTGCCCTGCGCGGCCGGCGCGGTTTCGACGGCCTGCTGCGGCGCGCTTTCGGTGGCGGATGCCGGCGCCATGAGGACACCGCCGACGGCCACGGAGAGGACCGTGGCAGCGGTCAGCACACGGGTGCAGGAGCCGGTCAAACGTTTCTTCCAAAAAGGCGCAGAGGTCTGGTCTAAGGTTGAATGTTTCATGAGGAAGCGCTCCCCCGGGCGCGCGTGAAATATGAGGCTACAGTGACGGCTGTGGTTAAAGGGTAACCCAAACCGTCAAGCCCCGTCCCGGGACCAAAGTCCCATGCAAGGCCGACACGCCGTTATGTGTTTGACATCACGCAGCGGCCCAAAAGTGATCTCCCGGCATCGGATCCATCCGCCCACGTCAGCGGCGCGAGGCCCGTCAGTTTGTCCCGAAACCGCCGCTCAGCCGCAGGCGCCGCCCGGCGGCGCGGTCCCGCCCCATGGCACCGCCGCTCAGCCGCTGGGGGTCTTCCCCGGCGGGGCTGTCCCGTCGGACCGGCATCGCTCCTCAGCCGCAGGCGTCGTCCGGGGGCTGGGTCCCGCCGGATGCGGAGCGGATGTCCTTCTGCCGCTCGTCCTCAATGATGCGCAGCATCCGCCGCTCGATCTTCGCCGCGGCCACGGGGCCGAGCTCCGCGCGCAGCCGCTGCAGTTCCTCCGCCGCGATCTGCCGGCGCAGGGCATCGCGCTCGGCGACGCTCGCCGCATTCTCCAGCGCCCAACGGTGCTGCTCGAACATGTGGCCGACCCCCGCTCTCCCTGCCGCCGCCCGCCCCGCGGAACTGCCCTGCGGCAGTCGGCTCCCGGCGTCGTTCTTGGCTGTGGTTATCCCGCTCCCGGAACGGGCACAGAGTTGGGCCGGCTCCTCCCTAGTGGGACAGCCGGCCCGTTCGATTACGGATGCGCCGTCCGGTGTCCGTGGCCTTCGACCTTGCGGCTGCCACTGGTGAGCAGCAGGCCGATGGCGATCATCGCGACGCCCAGGACGAAGTGCAGCCAGTCGTCCGCGGTGTTCAGCGGGACGAAGTTGGCCGTAGCCTCGGGGCCGACGATCAGGCCGTAGATCCACAGCGCGAGGTACACCACGCCGCCATAGACCAGGTAGTTGCGGGCGCCCCAGGCGTTCCGGGCCGCGGCGACACCGGCGACGCCGTACAGCAGGTGCACGATGTTGTGCAGGACGGAAACCTGGAACACGCCGAGCAGCATGGCCCCGGACGTGTGCCCGGCGAAGGCCATCTCGTCATAGTTGGTCGTGATCCCGGGGATGAAGCCGAGGACGCCGACCACCAGGAACACGATGCCGACAGTCATCGCTGCCGTCCGGACTGCCGGATGCGCGCCGTGTGCATGCATGCTTTGTGATGCGGTCATAGCCGTCTTCCCATCTGTGGCCGCCTCTCCTGTCAGGATGGGCAGGACCCATGAGGCGTCCGCTGTTTTAAGGATAGATTCTGGCGGCTCGGGTGCAAGGGGCGGCCTACTGGGGGCTGCCGGCGTTTTCCAATCCGTTACCGGGAATGGCGGCGCAGGCTCGGGCAGTGACCGTCCGCTCCAGGGTCGCTGTGTTCGCCAGCCCGGTGCGGTTGCCGCCGAAGCAGTCCAGCGCGGCGGCGGGCGCCTCCTTGTCGACGCGGACGCGCACGTCGATCAGGTAGACATGGGTGTCCATCACGCCGATGGCGCGGTCCAGCGCCAGGAGCTGCGCGGGATTGCGCCGCGGCCGGACCCACTCCCCGGAGTTGTCCGAGCCGAGCAGCATCCACTTCGCGGAGATGATGTTGATGCCCGGCCCGAAGTCCAGCGTGTCCATCAGGTTGTAGCTGGTTCCGGAAATGACGGACGGGTTCTGCACGGCGACCTCGTAGGACACGTCCCACACCCCGTCGCCGGCTTGCTCGGACCGTAGCGGCTCGCGGGCGCTGGTGGTCACGCGCAGCTTCGGCGCATGCCAGTCGCTCGCCACCTGGCAGGCGATCTGCTGGCCGTAGCCGGGCGTGACGGAGGTTTCCCCGTGCACCAGCCGGCCCGTCCCCGCTGTCAGCTCGCAGTTCCAGCGTCCGGGCGAGAATTCGGCCCCGCCGACAAAGCGCGGGCTCTCGCCCAGGTTGTACGTGGTTCCGGCGGCCACCTCGGCGGCCACGCCTGAGCTGCCGGCGACGGCGGGGGCGGCTTCCCCGCGGGGCGTCGCGAAGAGGTTCCAGTCCGCGGGGCTCACGCCGTGGACGGGCTCCGCCGACGGGACCTTGACCAGCGTCAGCAGCTGCTGGCACTTCACCGCGGCAACGATGGTCACAGTGTTGATCGACTTGAGCCGGCCGACCCGCCCTGCGCCGTCCATGCCGGCGGCCTCGCACCCGGTGGGAAGCTCGAGGTTCTCGGCCAGCGAGACAGGAGTGCCGCCGTCGTATGCGTACCATGCGCCCCACTCCCCCTTGGCGACGCCGCCCGGTCCGGCGGGCACCAGCAGCGCGGAGTCGAACCCCTTGGGCTGGGTGCCGCCGTGGTAGTGGGTGCCGTTGATGTTCCAGTCCTGTTCGACGGCGACACGCACCGGCAGCGGCTGGCAGGCCTTGGCCGTGAGGCCGTTGAGCTGCGCGCTGCTGGTCAGGCCGGTGCCGCGGCCGGAGTTGAAGCGGCAGTCCAGGTCCGCCGCGGGGGTCCCGGACGGGACCGAGACGACGGCCTCCACGTGGTAGGTGTGGGTGATGTCGCGGTCGGTGTCGAAGCCGAGTGTGGTGCCGGCCGGAGCCAGCGTGGCCGTCCGGTTGGTGTCCGGCGCCGGCCAGATTCCGGACGCCGACGGACCGTCGCCGGTGCGCTCCCAGCTGGCCGAGATGATGCTCACCCCGGGGCCGAAGTCCAGGGTGTCCTGGAGGCCGTAGGGTTCGGCGGCGTCGTCCGAGGTGTTGGTGACGGTGATGTCGTAGCCGACGGTCCAGACACCGGGTGCGCGCTCCTCCGGCGTGCCGGCGGTCTTCATCAGCTCCAGGTCGCCCTCGCTTTGGCCGCACTCAAGGTTGTTGCGGATGGTGTAGCGGTTCAGGCCCTCGTCCAGTTCCGCGGTGAGGCCGGCGTCCGTCATGGACTCGGTACCGTCGCCGTCGATCATGCTGCGGGAGACCAGTTGACACTGCTTACCCGTGGAGATGCTGCCTTTGATGGCGACCTCGGTGCCGTCCTCATAGCCGGACTGCGGGACGCCGACGCGGGCGGGGTTGTTGGGGTCCGGGGAGATCAGCAGGCCGCCGTTGACGCCGAGGCTGGCGACTTCCTCGGGGGTGGCGGCGCGGCCGTTGATCTGCCAGGCCAGGTCCACCAACAGCTGGGCGGCGGGGCCGCCGCTGCCGGAGTCATTCCCGGGGGCACCGTCCACGATGTCCGGGGCCTCGGTGACGGGCTTCTCGATGACGTCGGGCTCGGTGCCGTCCGGGTCCTCGTCGGAGCCGGGCTGGTCGCCGTCGTCCTTCTTGCCGTCCTCATCCGGATCCGCTGGCGATGGCGCCTCGACCGGATTCGAGGGTTCCGCGCCGGGGACGGTCGGCTCGGCCGGCGGGAGCACCGGCTCCGTGCCGTCGGTGCCCGGGGCCGGCGGGACGACCGGCGGGTCCGCGGCGGGCGGCGTCGTCGCCGGCGGTGTGGTGGCCGGCGGAGTGGTGGCCGGCGGCACCTCAGGGGCGGCCGACGGCGGGACCTCGGCCGGGGCGGGTGCGGGCGTCTGCGTTGCCGGCGGAGTCGTGACCACGGGGTCGACGGCGGATGGCTGCGGCGACGGGGACGAGGCCGGCGGGGTGACGCCGGAGGGCGCGGGCGGGGCAGGCGTTGGCGACGCGGACTGGGTCGGCGCGGAGGATGGGGGCGCGGAAGACTCGGTTGTCTCGGGCGGCGTCGGAACCGCCGTCGCCGAAGCGGAGTCGTCCCAGTACTCGGCCTGCTCCGTCGGCTCCGCCTCTGTGGCGCCGGCCCCCTGCCAGCCCATCGACAGCAGGGCACACGTGAGCAGAGCGGCGAGTACGGCCCTCAAGCCGAACGCCGAACGCCGTCGTCGTTGCCTCATGTACGCCCCCAACTGGCTGTACGTCACCCAAGTCCTGCAACGCCGTCTCCGGCCCTGCTGGCCCAGGCCAACCTCTACCTCTTCAAGACCCGGCGGTCCGGGTTCTCCCCCGCTTCCCCAAGGGGCCGCGGCGGAAATGGTGGCCGGAACGGTGCGCGTTCCCGGTCCACACCAACTGGTGCTGCCCCAGCACCTTCGTGCGAGCTTTCCCGCCCCCAGCGGGAGAAGCGTAGGTCCAAAGTATCAACGGGGCCTTGCAAACACCATAGGACGAGTTGGGGTACCCCGGATTGGGGGCAGGATTTCCTTTCCGCGAAGCCGGGAGCGGATTGGTGCCTTCGGGCCACAGCGTCCGCTCCCCGGGTTAGAGTGAAAACTAAGCCGACTGACAAACCGCCAGCCGGTACGACCAAACGAAGGGAGAAAACCATGGGTTTGGACGACAAGATCGAGAACGCTGCGGAACGCCTGGGCGGCCAGAGCAAGGAAGCCGCCGGCAAGGCTACCGATAACGAGCGCCTTGAAGCCGAAGGCAAGACTGACCAGAGCAAGGCGGACTTGAAGGACGCCGGCGAGAAGGTCAAGGACGCTTTCAAGAAGGACTGATCCTTCCACGCTCCGAATGAGGGGGTGCGGCCCGCGGGCCGCACCCCCTCATTTGTGTCTGTCTGCGACGGGGGGCGGGCCTACTTGGGGTCGGCTGCGAGGCGGCGGATCCACTCTTCCGTCGGACGATCCAGGCGCCGGTCCGTCACGACCTGCAGCTTCGCTGCGCGCCTGACAATCCGGTCCTGGGTTTCCGGCGCCCGGGCCTGGCGCTGCTCCCCGCCCGGCCCCTGCTCCCGGGCCGGCCCCTGCTCCGGCAGCGCGGACGGCCGGGACACCTGGGCGAGAGGCTGCACCGCCGCCACCGAGAGGATCTCGATCTCCTCGTCCGTGGCGAGGCTGCTCGTGGCCAGGATGCCCAGGATACCGAGCCCGGTCTCCTTCAGGGCAGGGTCCTCCGAGAGCGCCGCATTCAGCGCCCACTGCGCCCGGCCCCACCACTCGCCACGGCGGTCGGCCAAGGACCGCTGCTTCAGGGCCTGCCACGCAATCGTTCCGGCGATCGTCGCCGCCAGCAGCGTAGCCAGCGGCGAGAGCGCACTCACGACTTCCCACCAGGCGACGTCCTGGCCGCCTGCGGCCTGCGCAACAATGATCAAGCTGTCCACGGCTCCATCATCCCCCTCCGGACCGACGGCGGCGCCCGATTCCCCACCAGAAACCGTTTGGACGTGCGCAATGCGGGCGCCGGCACGCCGAGGCCGCCGCCCGGTCTCCCGGACGGCGGCCTCGGTTCTCGAAAAGCCGGCTCACTCGAGCCGGTCAGGCCGGCTGCGCGGCGGCGGCTGTTCCCTGGCCAGCCGCGGAGCCGGGTTGATCAGCCCTTCCTGCGCGACAGCCGCGTCGCCGCGGCGCCGCCGAGGATCAGCAGCCCGGCGCCGGGCACCAGCCAGAGGCTGTCAGTGCCGGTCTGCGCGAGCTGCGGCCGGACCACGGGGGCCGGCTGCGGAGCCGCCGCACCGGGCGCCGGTGCCGGGGCGGGAGCTGGAGCGGGCGACGGAGCCGGGGTCGGTGCCGGCGACGGAGTCGGCGCCGTTTCCTCTTCCTCTTCCTCGCCGTGCTCGTACTCTTCTTCTTCCTCGCCGTGTTCGTACTCTTCCTCAGGGAGCTCGACTTCGGCGCAGGCCTCGGCCTCGTACTTGTGGTTCAGCACGGCACGGTTCAGCAGGCCGGTGCCGTCGTCCCCGTTCAGCTCGCAGTCCAGCTGGTCCTCGTCCGCGTCCTCGTCAACCTCGACGCGCACCCAGACGTTGTAGGTGTGGACGGAGTCGGCCTCGATCTCGCGGTCGGCGGCCAAAGTCGCCGTCGGGTCACCGGACGGATCGGACCAGACGCCGTCCTCGTCGTCGTAATCCAGGAGCCAGGCCGCATCCGTGGCGGTGATCCCCTCGCCGAATTCCAGCGTGTCCGTGAGGTCGTACTCGCGGTCGGCGAACTTGGACGGGTTGGTCACGGTGACCTCGTAGTCGATCTCCCAGATGCCGGCGCCGACATCGATGGCGTCCCCGGCGCTCTTCTCGATCTCGAGGTGCTTGGCATGGAGCTCGTTGGTGGCGGTGCAGGTCACGTCTTGGCCATGGTCCGGCTTGACCGTGTCCCCGTCCTGCTCCACCGCGCCGAAGTCCGCCTCGCAGGACCAGCCGGCCTCCTCGAACTCATCACTGCCGTCGAA
>NZ_BRVS01000011.1 GCF_026011795.1 Arthrobacter mangrovi
CACCCGGGCTGGCCGATGCCCACCCGGCCGCAGCAGCTGCTCGAAGGCCTGGTCGGCTCCTGCCGCATCGCGCTCTCCACCGACAAGCTGCCCGCCAGCGGGGGCCACCGGCCCCAGGTCATGGTCACCATCGACTACCAAGACCTCGTCCAACAGATCGGCACCGAGACCGGCACCGAGACCGGCACGTCCGGGCAGGCCGTGTTCGGCGGACTCATCACCCCGGCCACGGTCCGCAAAATGGCGTGCGACGCCGACCTGATCCCCATCGTGTTCGGCGGCAAAGGCGAAGTCCTCGACGTCGGACGCGCCCAACGCCTCTTCACCCCCGCCCAGCTCCGCGCCCTCGTCGCCCGCGACAAAGGCTGCGCCTTCCCCGGCTGCACCATGCCCGCGCACTGGACCGAAGCCCACCACATCCGCTACTGGAAAAAACACAAAGGCCGCACCTCCGTCGCCAACGGCGTCCTCCTGTGCTCCTTCCACCACCACCTCATCCACGCCGGCGACTGGACCATCGAAACCATAGACGGCATTCCCTGGTTCATCCCGCCCGCCTACACCGACCCCTCCCAAGTTCCACGACGCAACCACTACCGGCACCCGCCCAACCTCAAACGCGCCCAACAGCCCACCACACCCGCCCCATGGACGGACGGCCGCAGTGGAAACCTTGCAGGCCCGCCCCTGCGGACGGACGCCCGACGCCCAAGTCCCGCTGCATCGCCGCCCGCGGGCACCCCCGCGGATTCCCCCGCACTGGCACGGGCCGCAGGGGCGCCGACCACATCAACCCACGGCTGGAACCGGCCCTCGGTGATGGTCCGCTGCAACCGGACACGCCTCCCTGGTAGGGACCGGCGTTCACTCCGCTGGAATCCTTGCCGGTTCACTCGCCAGATCGCCGGCCGCCACACCACAGCCCGCGAGGGCGGACTTCGTCCTCGCAATGTGCCCTACCCCCTCCCCAACCCACCATCGCGGCCGCAACTTGCTCCCGCGCCTTGCCTCAAAGCAGGTTTGGAGGCGCTTAGGCAGGTAAGGCGCCGCCCGCTTGCCTTGACCGGGACCGAATTCCGCCGGGAGGGAACCCGGGCGCCGCCGTCGTTAGCTGTTCTGCCCGATTGCCGCCGCCGGCCGTGCCGCGGCCCTGCTGCGGTGATAGAGTCGAAGGCGAATTATGCTGTCCCGCTGTCGACGCGCGGGCAGCCGCCGATCCGTCGCAGGGCGTCTCGGCCCCAGGACATTCAGCCGGCCAGCCGGCACAACGGGCCTTGCTGCCCGACCTTGTAAATCGCCATAGAGATCGGATCCCATGACCAGGACTTCACGCCATTCCACCCCCGTTGCGCGGCAGACCCCGCCCCGGCTCGCGAAGGGGGCCATGCGGATCGTCTCGCTTGGCGGCCTCGGCGAGATCGGCCGGAACATGACGGTGTTCGAATACGGCGGCAAGCTGCTGATCGTGGACTGCGGCGTGCTGTTCCCGGAGGAGCACCACCCCGGCGTGGACCTGATCCTGCCGGACTTCTCCTCGCTGCGCGACCGGCTGGACGACATCGTCGGCGTGGTGCTGACGCACGGCCACGAGGACCACATCGGCGGGATCCCGTACCTGCTGAAGGAACGCAGCGACATCCCGCTGATCTCGGCGAAGCTGACGCTGGCCTTCATCAAGACCAAGCTGCAGGAACACCGGATCACCGCCAAGACCGTGCAGGTCAAGGAGGGCGACCGGAAGAAGTTCGGCCCGTTCGACCTGGAGTTCCTGGCCGTCAACCACTCCATTCCGGACGGCCTGGCCGTGGCGATCCGCACCCCCGCGGGCTTGGTGCTGGCCACCGGCGACTTCAAGATGGACCAGTTCCCGCTGGACGGCCGGATCACCGACCTGGCCGGTTTCGCACGGCTCGGCGAGGAGGGCGTGGACCTGTTCCTGCCGGACTCCACCAACGCCGACGTTCCCGGATTCCAGATCTCCGAGCAGGACCTGGCGCCGGCGATCGACGAGGTGTTCCGCACCGCGCCGCGGCGGATCATTGTCTCCAGCTTCGCCAGCCACATCCACCGGATCCAGCAGGTGATCGACGCCGCCGCCCTGTACGGACGCAAGGTCGCCTTCGTGGGGCGGTCCATGGTGCGCAACATGAAGACCGCGGGCGACCTCGGCTACCTGAACATCCCCAAGGGGATGCTGGTGGACTTCAAGGAACTCGAGAAGATGGCCCCGACCAAGGCCGTGCTGATCTGCACCGGTTCGCAGGGCGAGCCGATGGCGGCGCTGGCCCGCATGGCGAACAAGGACCACGTCATCGACCTGACCGAGGGCGACACGGTCCTGCTGGCGAGCTCGCTCATCCCGGGCAACGAGACCTCGATCTACCGCCTCATCAACGACATGACCAAGCTCGGCGCCAACGTGGTGCACAAGGGCAATGCGAAGGTGCACGTTTCCGGGCACGCATCCGCTGGCGAGCTGGTCTACTGCTACAACCTGGTCCGGCCGCGCAACGTCATGCCGGTCCACGGCGAGCACCGGCACCTGAAGGCCAACGCCGAACTCGCCGTCCGCACCGGCGTGGACCCGAAGAGGGCCCTGGTGCTTGAGGACGGCGTCACCGTCGACCTCAAGGGCGGCGTGGCCAGCGTGTCCGGCAGGGTCGCGGCGGACTACGTCTACGTGGAGAACATGGTGGCCGGAGCCGCCACCGAAGAGTCGCTGCAGGACCGGCTCCGGCTGGCCGAGGACGGCGCGGTCACCGTGCTGGCGATCGTCAACCCGGACACCGGGAAGCTCGAGGAAGACCCCGAGTTCTTCCCCGTGGGCTTCGCGCCCAAGGACGGCGAGCTCAACAAGGCGACGTCGATCGTGGAGAAGACGCTGGCCAACTTCAAGGGCGACAAGCTCGGCCCCGACGCCGAACAGGCGATCGCCCGCGACCTGGTGCGCTGGTCCGACCGTCAGCTGCGGCGCAAGCCGGTGGTCACCGTCATCATCGTCGAGGCGTAGCCGCGCCGCCGGCCTGCACCCGGAACCGGCGGCCGGTCACCTCGTCCGGCACGATCCTGACGTAGCGGCTCTTGATGCCGCCTTGCCAGGGGAAGATGGGCAGCTCCAGCGTCTCGACGATGTCCCGGGTGCTTTCCGGCATCCCGGCCTCGCCCTTGACCACGGCGCTCCATGCGCGCTTGGACTCCGGGTCGAGGCCGTCCACTTCGAACACCACCGGGTTGCCGGAGAGGGCGCCGTCCAGCTTGGTGCCCTCACCGGTGCGGAAGACCACGGTCTCGCCGTCCACGGTGTAGTTCACCGGGAAGATCTCCGGGCGCCCGTCGATGATCACGCCGAGCCTGCCCACTTCGGCGCTCCGGATGGCGTCCCAGCATTCGGCCGGAGTGAGGTGCTTGATTCCGTACAGGGCATCGTCCTGGTCAGTCATGGCCCCAGTCTAGGCACGGGCGCGCAAGAGGGGGAGAGCGACGGCGGCATCTTGGGTTCCGCGGGCCACGGAACGCAGGTGCCAGCATCGTTGCTCCCCGTCTGCCGCCGCATCAGCTGCGCAGCCGATGCGGTTGGCTGGGTGCAGCCCGGCAGGCGACCCGGCTTAGTGCCGTTCGGACTGCCGCGCGGCCAGCAGCCCGCCGACGTTGAAGGCCAAGGTCAGCCCGAGGACCATCAGTAGCGGCGCAGACCAGCCGCCGGTGGCACTGTTGAGCCAGCCGGCCAGGGGCGGAGTGCAGGTGGCCGCCAGGTATCCGCCGGCCTGCACGCGCGCCGAGGCCGAAGCCGCCTCCGAGTCGCTCCGGGCCACGCGCGGAATGATGGAGAATATCGCCGTGAAACCGCCGCCCTGCGCGATGCCGCCGATGATGGACCAGAAAACGTAGGCCTCCGGGGCAAGGAGCAGGCCGATCGGCAGGGTGACCCAGAAGAGCCCGATGACCGCCACCGGGACCCATGTGCGGGTTCTCGCGGCCAGCAGCGGCACGCCGAAGGCGCCGACGATGGCGGCGATCTGGAACAGTGAGGCGGTGGCACCCGACGCGGCCGGGGCGAGCCCTCGCATGTCGGCAAGGAGCAGCGGCAGCCAGGCTGTGGTGGCGTAATAGGCACCGGATTGTCCGCAGAACGCGAGGATGAGCAGGGCGACGATCCGCCGGTTCCGGCTCGTCGCTGCCGCCGCCCCGGGGCCGTCAGCGGCGGCCGGATCCGGCCTCGTTTCCCGCACCCGCGCTGCGCCGGCTGCGCCGTCCGCCGGGCCGAACCGCGGGCGCCCCCAGATCAGCCAGTAGGCCAGGCCCGCCGCGGTCACCACCGTCCAGGCCGCGATCGCCCACCGCCAGCCGACCAGCGCGGCGAGCGGCGCGGTTCCGAGCAGGACCGCCATGGAGCCGACATTCATCGTGGCCGAGTAGGCTCCCGTGACCGCCGAGACCTTCCGCCACGGCACGTCGCGGCGGATGATCACCGGCACAACGATGTTGCCCAGCGTCAGCGAGACGCCAATAATCGCAGTCCCGGCCAGCACGACGGCCGCGGGGCCGATCGAACGGATCACGGTGCCCGCCAGCACCCCGGCCAGGCACAGGATGACGGTGGCCTCCGGCCCGAAGCGGCGGATCGTCCGCGTTGCCAGCGGTGTGGCCAGGGCGAAGAGCAGTACCGGCAGCCCGGTGAGCAGGCCGGCGCCCGCGGCAGTGAGGCCGGTGTCCGCCTGGATGTCGCCGATCACCGCCGTTGGCGCGATGATCGGGGCGCGCAGGCTCAGCGCCAGCACGACGATTCCGGCGATGACCCAGGGCAGCGCCTGGCGGGGGCTTGATGGTCCGTGCGTGGGAGGCTCCTTGGAGTAGGCGTCACGGGCACGTTGCCCGGGTCCCTTAGCACCATATGCCACTCGGGCCGTCCGCGCCGTGCGCGCGCAACAGGGGGACAACGACGCCGGCGCCCAAGTCCCGCAACTGCGGAACCCGGGCGCCGGCGTCGTTAGCAGCGAACGCAGCCGCTACGGGAGAGGGATGGTTCCGGCGTAGTCGGTGCTGTAACCGTTGACCGGCTGGTGCGGGATGTCCTCCCAGCGGTCGGCGTCCTCCTTCTGCACTTCGCCGGTGGCGAGGCCGAGCAGCAGTTCCTTCATAGCGAGGATGTTCTGCCGGATGCTCTTGCCGCGGGCCTTCTGGCCGAGACTGCCGTCCGAGGTGTTGCCGGAGGTTTCGAAGAAGACCACGGGATTGGAGTGGCCCTCCGGGTTGAGGCCCTGGTAGTCCAGGCCCAGCATCATGGCGGAGACGACGCCGCCTTTGATGTCGATTTCCAGACCGTTGCCCACCTGGTAGCGGTCCATGTTGATGGACCCGTACTTGGAGAGCTCGTCATACACATGCACGTGCATCTGGCGGGTCAGCTCATCGTAGGCGCCGCCCTTGATGCCCGGCAGGGTCGGACCGCCCGGAGCAAGCGAGATGCCCAGCGACAGGGTGACGTCGTCGCCGGTGCCCCATTCCTTCTTCAGGCCCTGGTGGTGGATGTCGATGCCGTAGGCGGGTTTCACCTTGGTCCAGTACTCGTAGAAGGCCAGCGACTCGTTCGCCGTGAAGCCCTCCGGCGTCCAGTCCCGGTTCAGGTCGACCCGCTGTTCACGTCCGTTGGAGCCAAGCTCCGGCAGGTCGGTGGCCTTGTCCCAGAGGATGGTGTGGCGGATATTGGCCTCGGAGCCGTCCGGGTTGTACATCGGGATGAAGTGGAAGGTGAATTTCTCCCGCAGCAGTTGGTAATCGGCCGAGCCGTTGGTTCCAAGGTCCTTCAGCAGGGACAGGATCGAATCGGTGCCATACGGCTCGTTGCCGTGGATGCGGCCTTGGATCCACACGTGCTCGGCGCCGGTGCCAACCGTGGCCACCCAGAGATCACGGCCCTGTTCCGACTTGTTGACCTGTGTCCCCGCTTCCTCAAGGGTGAAGGCGTCGACGCCGAACCGTCCGTTCTCTTCGAGTCTCTGCAGTTCCTGCACCAGGTCGTCGTAGGTCAGGATGCTGGCGATGCTCGTGTTCCCCTCCGGGGAGGGGAAGTTGGCGTCGGCGAGGACCGGTGCGGCGGCACTAAACGGAATAACGACGGCGAGGGCCGCCGCCGCTGCCAGGCTGCGGTAACGTGCGGGCCGTTGGCCGGTGCTGCTCTTGGGCTGGTGCTTCACTACATGTCCTCCACAGGTTGAGCGATTAATCCCCCGGCGCGGCGAATAGGGGCGGCTGCGGGCCCGGGAGCCGGCAGGGCGAGTGGACTGCCGGTAGGCGTGACGCTAGCCGCGGCCGACGGCTTCCACCAGAGGTCCCGGCCGAAACCAGACGGTCTGCCCGTGGTTTTGCCGCTGCCGGACACATTGTCTGTGCAGTCAGGCCCTGCCGCCGTCGTCGCGACATCTTTCTGTTCTGCAGAATTAGGCGCCCGCCAGCGGAAGGGGCCCTGTGTAATAAAGGGTTCTGATTCTGGCAGGCAGAACTCTTTTGTCCGCGCGTAACCGTGCTCACTACGCTGTGAGGCAAAGCTCCCACGCCGACGGCGCACGGGGCCCCTCACATTTCCAGGAGCATCCTTGCAGTTCTATCTTGACGGCTACCGTCCCGGCGACCCCGAAGACCGTCCCGCAGCCCCGGGCCACGAAGAAGGCCACGGCGGCCGGCTGCCCGAAGAGGTGGACGTGCTGGTGGTCGGCACCGGCCCCGCGGGAGTGGTGCTGGCGGCACAGTTGGCCGAGTTCCCCGGCATCCGGACCATGGTGGCCGAAAGGCGCGAGGGACCGCTGGAACTCGGCCAGGCGGACGGCGTGGCCTGCCGGACGGTGGAGATGTTCAACGCGTTCGGGCTGGCGGAGAAGCTGGTCCGCGAGGCGTACTGGGTCAACGAGACCGTGTTCTGGCGGCCGGACGAGCAGGACCACTCGAAGATCGTCCGCAGCGGCCGCGTGCAGGATGTTGCCGACGGCCTTTCCGAATACCCGCACGTGATCGTCAACCAGGCGCGCATGCAGGCCTACCTGCTCGAGCACATGCGGAAGTCGCCCAGCCGACTGGAACCGGACTACGGGCTGGAGGCGACCGCCGTCGTCGTCCACCCTGACGGTGAGTACCCCGTTGAGGCGACCCTGCGCCGGACCACCGGGCCCGGCGGCAGCGAGGACGTCACCGTGCGCGCCAAGTACGTGGTCGGCTGCGACGGGGCGCGCTCGGCCGTGCGGAAATCGATGGGCGTGGAACTGCGCGGCGACGCACGCAACCATGCGTGGGGGGTCATGGACGTCCTGGCCGTGACCCACTTTCCCGACGTCCGCTTCAAGGCAGCCATCCAGTCCGCCGGCGGCAACATCCTGCTCATCCCGCGCGAGGGCGGCTACCTGGTCCGCTTCTACGTGGACCTGGGTGATTTGGACCCCGCGGACCGCGAAGCGCGCAAGCGGTTCACGGTGGACACGATCATCGAGCACGCGCAGCAGGTCCTGCACCCCTACACGCTTGAGGTCAAGGACGTGGCCTGGTGGTCCGTCTACGAAGTGGGCCAGCGGATCGCGGACCGGTTCGACGACGTGCTGCCGGAGGAGCGCGGCACCCGCAGCCCGCGCGTCTTCATCGCCGGCGACGCGTGCCACACCCATTCGGCCAAGGCCGGCCAGGGCATGAACGTCTCGATGCAGGACGGCTTCAACCTCGGCTGGAAGCTGGCCGCCGTGCTCGAGGGGCGCAGCCCGGAGTCCCTGCTGGACACCTACGCCGAGGAGCGCCGCGCCATTGCCCAGGAGCTGATCGACTTCGACACCCGCTGGTCCAAGACCATGGGCTCCAAGGTGAAGGACCCGAACAACCCCGACGACGAGGGCCTGGACCCGCAGGAAGTGGAGCGGCAGTTCGTGCAGGCCGGCCGCTTCACCGCGGGCTTCGGTACCGACTATGCGCCGAACATGATCACCGGCGAGGACACGCACGAGCACCTGGCCAAGGGCTTCCCGGTGGGCGAACGCTTCTACTCCGCGCCGGTGGTGCGGCTGGCCGACGGCAAGCCGCTGGGCCTGGGGCACGTGGCGCAGGCCGACGGCCGCTGGCGGCTCTACGCCTTCGCCGATTCCGCCCGCCCGGACGCCGACGACTCCCGCCTCGCCGGGCTGCTCGGTTTCCTGGTCGAATCGCCGGATTCTCCGCTGCGCCGCTTCACCCCGGCCGGTGCGGACCCGGACTCCGTCTTCGACCTGCGGGCCGTCTACCAGCAGGGCCACCGCGAGCTCGACGTCAACCAGGTGCCGGAGATCCTGCTGCCGAAGAAGGGACCGTTCGGCCTGACCGACTACGAGAAGGTCTTCACTCCGGACCTCAAGTCCGGCGTCGACATCTTCGACGAACGCGGCATCGACCGCCAGCAGGGCGCCCTCGTGGTGGTCCGCCCGGACCAGTACGTCGCGCACGTCCTGCCGCTCGATGCGCATGAGGAACTCGCCGCCTTCTTCAACGCCGTCCTGGTGCCGCAGGGCTAAGCCCCGGCATTTTGTGACGGAGCGGCGGTCCGGGGCGAGAATGGTCGGGTGAGCGATGCCGGTGACTTCGTGGACGCCGCCCTTCAGCGGGAGGCATCGTGGGAGCGCGCCGCAGATTGGGAGGCGCGGCTCGGCAGCGGCCTGCGGTACTACGGTTCGAGTGTGGGCGCGGTCCGCGGGACGATCCGGGACGCCGGCCGCCGCTACCCGGGGCTGGCCCACGACGAGGTGACCGCGCTGGCGTCGGAGCTGTGGTCGGTGCCGGTGTTCGAGCGGCGCCTCGCGGCCGTGGTGCTGCTGCAGTCCAACCTGCGGCTGCTGGACAACTCGGACCTGACGCGGATCGAGGGGTTCGTGCGCTCGGCCAGGCTGCGTGAACTGGTGGATCCGCTGGCCGGGGACGTAGTGGGGCCCATGATGGAGGGGCTGGCCGGCAGGGCGCGGGAGAAGGCGGATGCCGTGCTCGACCGGTGGGCGCATGAAGCCGACCCCTTGCTCCGCGGCGCTGCCCTGCTGGCCCGCGCCGCCGGGGCCGATGATGCCGGCCTTGACGTCAATCAGCGCCGGTAGGTGTTGATGAGGACGCCGGAGCGGAGGGCGCGGGTCTCGACCAGTTCGAGCCTGCTGAGCGGGAATCCCTCGGAGAAGAGCTTCTTGCCGGCTCCCAGCACGAGCGGGTAGACGGCGAGCCGGTACTCGTCGATCAGGTCATGCTCGGCCAGCGTCCTGGCCAGCCGGGTGCTGCCCCAGACGCGTATTTCGCCGCCCGGCCTGGCACGCAGTTCGGCCACCGCGGCCGGCACGTCGGGGCCGAGGAGCTGCGAGTTCCGCCAGCCGAGTTCGGTCAGCGTCCGCGAGGCCACGTACTTGGGGATGCGGTTGTACCGGCGGGTCAGTTCCCCCTGCAGGCCCTCGGCGTCCTCGTCCCACACGCCCCAGGAGCCGGCGAAGATCTCGTAGGTCTTGCGGCCGAGGAGGAGCGCCTCGGTCCGGCTCTCCCACTCGGCGACGATTTCCCCGCTTTCGCCGCCGTCGCGCTGGTCCTACTCGGCCGTCCAGCCGCCGTGCTTGAAGCCGCCCTCGCGGTCCTCGTCCGGTCCGCCGCCCGCCTGGACGACGCCGTCGAGGGTGATGAATGCCTGCAGCACGATCGTGCTCATAGCCGGTCCTCCTTCATTCCGTTCCGGACCTGGAAGTCGACCCCCACGTGCGGAGCGACGGCATCCAGCAGCAGGCTCGATGCCTGCCGGAGGGTGATGCCGTCGTCGTCCGCTGCCACCGCAAGCATGAGGCCGTCCACCAGGGCGACCAGCATCTTGGCCGTTTCGGCGGGGCTGGCACGAAGCGTGAAGGTGCCGTCCGCCACGCCGCGTTCGATCGTTTCCACCACCCAGCTGCGCCAGGCGTTGTTGGTGTCCGAGACCAGCGGCTGGAGGAACTCGTGCCGGCTGGCCGCGGCACAGCTTTCCGTCCAGACGATGCATCGCTCGCGGCTGCTCAGCGCCCCGGACAGCAGCAGGCGCAGCCGCTCGCGGTTGTCCTCCACGCCGTCCAGCTGGGCGGTCCATTGGCGGATGCGGTCCTCGTTGGCTGCCAGCAGCATTTCGCGCACCACGTCGTCGCGGCTGCCGAAGTGGTGCTGGATCAGGCCGATGGAGACCCCGGCCTCGGCGGCGATGTCCCGGAGCCGGATCCCGTCCACGCCGTACACGGCAAGGAGCCGCTCCGCAGCCTTGAGGACGCGGTCGCGTTTGAGCGGCATCTTCCCCCCGATCCTCGTGTGGAACTGGTCCGAGCCTAGTCCGTCAAAATAAGCGTGCCCGAACCCTTGCCGACAGCAAAACAATAATTCATTATTGGACCCACTGGCTGCCTCGCTCGGAAGGATGTTTCGCATGGACCGGCTCGTCGACAAGACCATTGGTGCCCACCTGTTCCTGACGGAGGACGAGGCCGCTGCCCCGCTCCCCGAACGGGTCGAGAACCTGGTGATCGGCGGCGGCATTGCCGGCGCCAGCATCGCGGCCCACCTCGCCGAGCGCGGCGCGGGCGTCGCGCTGCTGGAAGCCAACGTCCTCGGATCAGGCACCACGTGGCACGCGGCGGGCCTCGTCACGGGCAGCAGGACGACGACGGCGCTCACCAAGCTTGCGAGCTACGGCATCGGTCTCTACTCGGGTCTGGAGTCCCGCACCGGGATCGAAGTGGCGTTCGAGCGGCGGGGTTCGCTGATGGTGGCCCGGACCCCCGGGCGGGCGGACGAGGTGGACTATGCCTACGACGTCGCCGTCCTCAACGGGGTCGATGCCAAACTGCTGGAACCCGAGGACGTGCGCAGCCTGTGGCCGGCGGCCGATCCGTCCGGCATCCTCAAGGCCCTGCTGGTCCCGGGCGACGGCCATATCAATCCGGGCTACGCGGCGATTGCGCTGGCGAAGCTGGCCCGCGGGCACGGCGCCTCGATCCACGAGCACGTCCGGGTGGAGGAGGTCCTCGTCGAAGACGGGCGCGCGATGGGGGTCCGTACCAACCGCGGAGTGGTCCGCGCCGAGCGGGTCGTGCTGGCCTGCGGGCTGTGGACGCGGGAACTGGCCGCCACGGCGGGGGCACCCGTGCCGCTGTATCCCGCCGAGCATGTGCACGTCCGCACGGCGAAGGTCGACGACGACATCGCCCGGCCGCCGGTTTTCCGGGACCTGGACAACCACTACTACATCCGCGGCGAGGACGGGCACCTGCTGGTCGGTGCCTTCGAGCCGGACGGCATTCCCCGCAGCGCCGCAGAGGTCGCCTCCGGCGGCTTCGCCGAGTTCCCCGCGGCGTGGGAACACTTCGGCCCGATCCGCGCGAAGGCCGAGGCCGCCGTTCCGGTCCTCGCCGACACGGGCTTCGAGCGCTTCCTGAATGCGCCGGAGTCCTTCACCCCGGACGGAAACTTCCTGCTGGGCGAGACGGCGGAGGTGGGTTCGCTCTTCGTTGCCGCGGGCTTCAACTCGCAGGGCATCATCTTCGCACCCGGGATCGGCAAGGAGCTCGCCGAATGGATGCTCTCCGGGTCTCCGGCGTTCGACGCCTCCGCCGTCGATGTGCGCCGGTTCTCGCGGCACCAGTCCAATCCGAGCTACCTCCACGAGCGCACCGCGGAGGCGCTGGGCCGGCTGTACGCGATGCACTGGCCGCAGCTCCAGCCGGTGACGGCGCGCAATGTCCGCCGCAGCCCGCTGCACGAACGGGTGGCCGCCCTGGGTGCCTGCTTCGGGGAACAGAACGGCTGGGAACGAGCCAACTGGTACGGCGAGCCCGGCTCGTCGCCGGCCTACGAGTACAGCTACGGGCGCCAGAATTGGTTCGAGCCGGTCCGCCGCGAACATGAGGCGGCCCGCAACGGGGTCGCAATCTTCGACCTCTCCTCCTTCGCGAAGATCGAGATTGCGGGACCGGACGCGCTGGAGGTCCTGCAGCGCACGGTCACGGCCGACGTCGACGTGGCCGCCGGAAAGGCGGTCTACACCCTGGCCCTGACGGCCCGCGGCGGCATCCAGCTGGACGGCACGGTCCTTCGGCTCGAGGCAGACAGGTTCTGGCTGATCACCCCGGCGGCGACCCAGGACCTGGCCCTGGGGCTGCTGCGCACACAGGCGCGGGGGAGGGCAGCGGCGGTCTTCGATGCGACCAGCGGGTGGGCGGTGCTCGGCGTCATGGGGCCGCAGAGCCGGAAGCTGCTGGAGTCGGTCTCGCCCGGCGTCTGGTCCGACGCGGATCTTCCGTACACGCACTCGGCGGAGGTTCCGCTCGGCGGCGGGACCGTGCGGGCGCTGCGGCTGAGTTTCGTGGGGGAGCTCGGCTACGAGCTGTACGTGCCGGCGGAGCTCGCGGTCGCCGTGTTCGACCAGCTCTGGGAGGCGGGAAGCGCCTTCGAGGCCCGTCTGGCCGGGTACCACGCGCTGGATTCGCTGCGCAGCGAGAAGGGCTTCCGCCACCTCGGCCACGACATCGGCCCCGCCGACGACCCCTACACGGCCGGCCTCGGCTTCACGGTCGCCGCTTCCAAGGACTTCGGCTTCACGGGTGGCGCCGCGCTGCGGAACCTGGACCGGAAGGCGCTGGCGGAGCGGACGGTCTACGTGAAGCTGCTCGACCCTGAGCCGCTGCTGCACCATGACGAGGCCGTGCTGGTAGGCGGGGCCCTGGTGGGCCGGATGACCAGTGGCGCCTACGGCCACACAGTAGGTGCCTCGGTGGGGCTTGCCCGCGTCGCCGCCGACGCGGTTTCCGCGGGCGAGGTCGAGGCACAGGTCCGGATCAAGGGCGTGCCGGTGCCGGCCCTGCTCAGCCGCCGCCCGTTCTACGATCCTGCGGGCGAGCGGATGCGCGGATAGGGTAGGCGCACCCAATAACGAATTATTAAATCTGCCTCACAGGCCTAGCCATGGGTGTTGTCTCTTTCGTATGGTGTTACTAAACATTCTGTAATGTGATTCATGTCACTTGGAGGTGTCGTGGCGGTTCAGCAGGTTTCGCCGGATGGCGTGGAGATCGGGGGCCGGATTCGTTCCGCCCGCGCGCTGCGCGGCATTTCGCTCCGCCGGCTGGCTGCCGACGCCGGGGTGAGCGCGGGTTTCATCTCCCACCTCGAGCACGGCCGCTCCGGGGTCAGCATCTCGACCCTGCGCAACATTGCGCAGGTGCTCGGCATGACGATTGCGGAACTTGTCGACGGCGAGCACAGCCAGGGCCGCGGGGTCCTGCGCCGGGAGGACCGGAAGAAGGTGCAGGCGGAGGGCGGCCTGACCAAGTACCTGCTCTCGGCCACGCCGCTTCGCAACCTCGAAGTCTATGCCGGCGAGCTCCTGCCGGGCGGTTCCACCGGCGCGGAACCCTACAGCCACGGGCACGCGCAGGAAATGGTCATCTGCCTCAAGGGCAGCGTCGAGGTCACCGTCGGCGGCCAGTCCTACGTCCTGGCGGAAGGGGACCTCGTGGACCTGCACAGCTCGGTGCCGCACAAACTGCGCAACGCCGGCAGCAGCACGGCCGAAGTGCTGTGGATCATCAGCCCGCCCACCCCCGACTAACCTTCAGCTCCCGCTTAAGAACGCGATAACGCATGTTGAAAGGAAGCACTATGAGGATGACCAAGAACCGCGGCCGCGCAGCACTGGCGCTCGCCGCCGTCGGACTCCTGGGCCTGACGGCCTGCGGGGGAGGCGCCCCGTCCGCCGAGGTGGACCTGGGCAGCGGTCCGGCCGAAGCGGGAACCGTCAAGGCGGACGCGCTCAGCGGACACACGCTGACCTTCGCCTCCTACGGAGGCATCTACCAGGACGGGCAGATGGAGGCCGCCGGCAAGCCGTTCGGTGAGGAATCGGGCGCAACCATCCTCTCCGACGGACCCATGGAGTACGCGAAGATCCAGGCGCAGGTCGAATCGAACAACGTCACTTGGGACGTCGTGGACATGGACTCCACCTGGGCCGCCGGCCAGTGCGGGAAGAACCTGCAGAAGCTGGACTACAGCATCATCGATATCTCCAACGTCCCGGAGGAGCTCACCAGCGACTGCTACGTCCCGGCGATGCAGTACGCCAACGTCGTCATGTACAACACGGAGAAGTACGGGCAGAACGCGCCGAAGACCTGGGCGGACTTCTTCGACGTCGAGAAGTTCCCGGGCAAGCGCGCGATCAACGGCTCCGACGTCGGACCGGTCATCGAGGGCGCGCTGCTCGCCGACGGCGTGGCGGAGAAGGATCTCTACCCGCTCGACGTCGACCGCGCGCTGAAGAAGCTCGACACCATCAAGGACCAGCTCATCTACTGGTCCACCGGCGCCGAGTCGCAGCAGATGCTCGAAACCGGCGAGGCGGACATGGCCGTGGTCTGGTCCGGCCGGGCCTACTCGGCCGTGAAGAACGGCGCGAAGTACGAGCCGGCCTGGGATACCGGGGTGCTGGTCGCGGACGTCCTCGGCGTGCCGACGAACGCCAAGAACCCGAAGGCCTCCATGGCGTTCATCAACTACTACCTGGGCAAGGAACAGCAGGAGAAGCTGACGGAGACGACGTCCTACTCGCCGATCAACACGCAGTCCGAGCCCATGATCGACGACCTCGCCAAGAAGTACCTCGTCTCGGCGCCGGAGATCAAGGACAAGCTCGTGGTCTCGGACTTCACCTGGTGGGGCGAGAACTACCCGGCGGCACTCGAGAAGTACCTGGCCTGGATTAACGGATGACAGCCCTGCTTGAAAGCAGCGTTGGGCCCGCGGCACCCGCGGGCCCAACGCCCGGGACGGCGGCCGGCCGGCGGGGCCGCGGATGGACGGTCTTCCTGCTGCTGCTGCCGGCGGCGCTGCTGGTCGTCGCGATGTTCTCCTATCCGTTGCTGGTGGCGGCCTGGCGCAGTTTCGCCTACCCGGAGCTCGGCACGCAGAACTATGCCTGGTTCTTCGACGGCGCCACCAACATCGGCGTCCTGCTCCGTACGGTCTGGGTGGCTTTCCTGACCACGGTCATCTGCCTCGCGTTCGCCTATCCGTACGCCTACCTGATGGTCATCTCGGGCCGTCGCCTGAAGACGCTGCTGCTCGTCCTGGTGATGGTGCCCTTCTGGACGTCGCTGATGATCCGGACTTTCGCGTGGATCATCCTGCTGCAGGACAACGGCCTGGTCAATGAGGGGCTGGGCCTGTTCGGCATCGGGCCGCTGCCGCTCATGCGCAACACCACCGGCGTACTGATCGGCATGGTGCAGGTGCTGCTGCCGTTCATGGTGCTGCCGCTCTACAACGCGATGGCGGGCGTGGACATGCGGCTCATGCAGGCGGCAACGAGCCTGGGCGCCAGGCCGAGCACGGCCTTCCTCAAGGTCTTCGTCCCGCTGGCCATGCCCGGCGTCCTCTCCGGAAGCCTGCTCGTCTTCATCCAGGCGCTGGGCTTCTACATCACTCCGGCCCTGCTCGGGTCGCCGACCGAGATGCTGGTCTCGCAGTACATCTACGCCCAGGTCAACGGCCAGCTGCAGTGGGGCCGCGGCAGCGTGCTCGGCGTGGTCCTGCTGGTGACCGTCCTGGTGCTGCTGGCGGCCGCGGCGGCGCTCGGCAGGGCGGGCCGGCGCCGGCAAGGTGCCACGGCGAAACGGGAGGCGGCATGAAGCACACCATGGTGACCCGCAGCCTCCTGTGGGCGTTTGCCGCAGTGGTGGCCGCACTGCTGGTGCTGCCGACCGCCGTCGTTATTCCGCTCAGCTTCACGGATAAGGCGTCGTTGGCCTTCCCGCCGGCCGGCTGGTCGACGCGCTGGTACGAAAACTTCTTCACCGACCCCACCTGGATGCGGGCGCTGGGCAACTCCCTGACCGTCGGCCTGCTGGTGGCGGTCGTGGCGACGGTGTTCGGCACGGCCGCCGCAGTGGGACTGCGCCGCTGGGCCAACCGCAGGGCGGCCGGCGTCACGCAGGCCGTGCTGCTGGCCCCGATCGTGGTGCCGGCGATCGTGCTGGCCATCGGCGTCTACGCCACGTTCCTGCAGCTGCAGCTGCTTGGCACCGTGCCCGGCTTCGTCCTGGCGCACAGCGTCCTGGCGCTGCCGTTCGTGGTCATTTCGGTCTCGGCGACGCTGGTCGGCTACGACGACCGGCTGACCCTGGCCGCGCTGAGCCTGGGCGCCTCGCGGTGGGCGGCCTTCCGCCAGGTCCAGCTGCCGCTGATCATGCCCGGCGTGGTCTCCGGCGCACTCTTCGCGTTCGTCACGTCCTTCGACGAGGTCGTCCTGTCCATCTTCATCAAGAGCCCCTACCTGGAAACGCTGCCCGTGAAGATGTACGCGTCCGTCACACGGGACACCGATCCCACCATCGCGGCGGCCGCCACCATGATCATGCTTCTGACCACCGCGATCATCACCATTGGACTTCTCAGCCTGCGCAGGAGGAAACGTGCTTGAGAGCAGCACCATCACCAAGACGGGGACCCGGATCGATATCCGCAACGTCTCCAAGCACTACGCCGGGTCCACGGCCGTCGAGGACATCGACCTGACCATCGAGCCTGGCGAATTCCTGACCCTCCTCGGGCCGTCGGGGTCGGGCAAGACCACGACCCTGAACCTGATCGCGGGGTTCACCGACCTCAGCGCGGGGCACATCGAGATCGACGGCGAACGGGTGGACAACATCCCCTCCCACCGGAGGGGGCTCGGCGTCGTGTTCCAGCACTACGCGCTCTTCCCGCACATGAGCGTCGAAGACAACATTGCGTTCCCGCTCAAGCAGCGCAAGGTTGCCAAGGCGGAGCAGAAGCGCCGCGTGGCCGAGGTCCTCGAGACCGTGGGCCTGGGCGGCTATGAAAACCGCCAGCCGGCCGAGCTCTCCGGCGGCCAGCAGCAGCGGGTCGCCTTCGCCCGGGCCATGGTCTTCGAGCCCCGCGCGCTCCTGATGGACGAGCCGCTCGGCGCGCTGGACAAGAACCTGCGGGAGAAGCTGCAGCTCGAGATCAAGCGGATCCACCAGGACGTGGGACGGACCTTCGTCTTCGTCACGCACGACCAGGAGGAGGCACTGGTCCTCAGCGACAGGATCGCGATCTTCAACAACGGGCGCATCGAACAGGTCGGCGCCAGCCACGAGCTCTACGAGCGGCCGCGCACCCTCTTCGTGGCGACCTTCATGGGCGAATCGACGGTCCTCCGCGGCGAGCCCGAATGGCACGGCACCGAGTGGACCCTCGGCTTCCACGGCGCCGCCCTGCGCGGCACCGCGGAGCCCTTCAGCGGTCCGGCCGCGCTGGTGCTGCGGCCCGAGGACATCCACCTGTCGTCGCGCGAGGATGACATTCCGGCCGGCCACCAGTACTGCCCGGTGACCATCACGCAGAGCATCTACCTGGGCTCCGGCCGCAAGTTCGAGCTGGCCCTGGCCGATGGTTCGACCGGCATCGTGCGCGGCCCGCTGGCCCGGGGAGCCGGGCTGGAGGCCGGGGACCGGGCGTTCGCCTCCTGGCGCCCGGAGCGCGGCTCGCTGCTGCCGGACACCGGCTCCCGCTCCACGACCTAGATCCCTCCCGCAAGCCAAGTTCCTCGCGGGCTCATCCTCCCGAGGTCCGTACTCCTCCGGAAAGGTTCCCCAGTGACAGTCAGTGGCAACGTCTCCTTCTGGTACGCCGCGGGCGGCGTCCCGTCGCCCCGTCCTTCGCTGCCGGGCGACCTCCGGGCCGACGTCGCGATTGTCGGCGCCGGGTACACCGGGCTGTGGACGGCCTACTACCTGAAGAAGGCCGAGCCCTCGCTCAACGTCGTGGTCCTGGAGGCCCGGTTCGCCGGCTTCGGGGCCTCGGGCCGCAACGGGGGATGGCTGGCCAACACCATCACCGGAGGGCGGACCGGCTACGAAAAGTCGCACGGCCGCGCCGTCGTCGGCCGATTCCAGGAACTGCTGAACGAGGCCGTCGACGAGGTGTGCAAAGTAGCCGAGGCCGAAGGGATCGACGCGGACATCGTCAAGGGCGGGGAGCTGCTGGTGGCCCGCAACCGCGCGCAGCTGGCCCGCCTGCACGACCTCGCCGCGGAGGAGCGGCGGTGGCCCGAGGGCGGGGCGCGGCTGCTGACCGCGGAGGAAACCACGGACCGGGTGCACGTCGCCGCCGCGCTCGGCGGCATGCACGTCCCGCACTGTGCCCGCATCCACCCGGCCAAACTCGTGCGGGGGCTGGCCGCCGCCGTCGAACGCCTCGGCGTGCCGATCTACGAGGACACGGAGGTCACGGATATCCTGCCCGGCGCGGCGGTCACGCGGCGCGGGCGGGTCGAGGCGCGGCACGTCCTGCGGGCGACCGAGGGGTTCACCGCGAACCTCAAGGGGCTGCACCGCGAGTGGCTGCCGATGAACTCGTCGATGATTGTCACGGCGCCGCTGCCCGCCGCGGCCTGGGAAGAGATCGGCTGGGAGGGGCGGGAAACCCTGGAGGACCTCGCCCACGCCTACGTCTACCTGCAGCGCACGGCCGACGACCGCATCGCGATCGGCGGCCGCGGCGTGCCCTACCGCTACGGCTCCCGCACGGATACGGACGGGGCCACGCAGCCGGGCACCATCACGATGCTGACCTCCATCCTGCACGACATGTTCCCGGCGGCCCGCGGCCAGGAGATCGAACATGCATGGTCCGGCGTGCTCGGCGTGCCGCGGGACTGGAAAGCGACCGTCGGCTACGACCCGGCCAGCGGCCTCGGCTGGGCCGGAGGCTACGTCGGCACCGGCGTCACCGCGACCAACCTGGCCGGCAGGACGCTGAGCGGCCTGGTGCTGGGCGGCGCCGGCGAGCTGGCCGCCATGCCGTGGGTCAACCGGAAGATCCGGCGGTGGGAGTTCGAGCCGCTGCGCTGGATCGCGGTGCAGGCGATGTACGCGCTGTACCATCGGGCCGACCGCGCCGAGGCGGGCGGCCTGGCGAGGACGTCGAAGCTGGCCCGGTTCGCTGACAAGGTGTCGGGCCGGGGCTACTAGCACCGGGGGGCTGGCCAGTCCGGGGCCCCTAAGCCCCGGTGCTGGCCGGCTCCGTCCGAAAAGGGGCATTCTTTCGCTGGAGCGCAGGCTGGCGCCGGGTATAGGATCGGGCCTCACCGGGCCGTGAGCCCGCCCATCCGGAGGCTTCCGCACAGGCGTTGACCGGAGGCTGCCGGACCGATCAGGAAGGCCGGCCATGGAGAATCTGCGGGACCTCGAGCGGTCGCTGGATCCTTACCCCTTCTACGCGCAGATGCGGGAATCGGCGCCGGTCTTCCGCGGGGAGCGGGCCGGACTGTGGCACGTTTTCCTCTACGACGACGTGCAGCGGGTGCTCTCCGACTACGAGGCGTTCTCCTCGCACCAGCCGCGCGAGGAACAGTCGGTCACGGGGCAGCTGTTCGCGGCGAGCCTGATCAACACGGACCCGCCGCGGCACCGGCAGCTGCGCTCGCTGGTCAGCCAGGCCTTCACGCCGCGTGCGGTGGAGGCGCTGGGCCCGCGGATCGAGGAGATCACCGGGGAGCTGCTGGACCAGGTTGTTCCCGCCGGAGCGGCCGACCTGGTCGAGGCGCTGGCCTACCCCCTGCCGGTGATCGTGATCGCGGAGCTCATGGGCATCCCCGCCGAGGACCGCGACCGCTTCAAGAAGTGGTCCGACGCCGTGGTGCAGGCAGCCGGCCCGGAACGGGTGCGGGAAGGGGGGTCCGACCCCGCTCCGGCCCCCAACCACGGCGAGATGGTGGGCTACTTCCTGGCCATGATCGAACAGCGCCGGCGCGACCCGGGCCCGGACCTGATCAGCGCGCTGCTGGCCGCGGAGATCGACGGGCAGCAGCTCACCGTTCCCGAGCTGATCGGCTTCTGCGCCCTGCTGCTGGTGGCCGGCAACGAGACGACGACCAACCTGATCGGCAACGCCGTGCTGGCCTTCTCCGGCGCAACCGGAAACTCCGGGGACTCCGGAAATCCCGGAGTCATGGAGCGGCTGCGCGCCGAGCCCGACCTGCTGCCGCAGGCGATCGAGGAGGTGCTGCGCTACCGCTCGCCCGTGCACGCCATGTACCGCACGGCCATTGCCGACGTGGAGCTGGGCGGCCAGCGGATCCCCGTCGGCGACTCGCTCGTGGCGTGGATCGGCTCCGCCAACCATGACGCGCTGCACTTCGAGCGGCCGGAGGAGTTCGACGTCGACCGTGGCCACATCCGGCACCTCGCCTTCGGGCAGGGGGTGCATTTCTGCCTCGGCGCGCCGCTGGCCCGGCTCGAGGCCCGGATCGCGCTGCAAGCGGTGCTGGCCCGGCTGCCCGGCCTGGCCGTCGCCCCCGACGCCCGGCTGGAACGGATGGAAAGCCCCATCATCTTCGGAGTCAAGCAGCTTCCGGTCATCTGGCAGAGTTAGCCCCAGGTTCGGCCGGCAGCCGTGCCGGATCCTTGAGGCCGGGGAGCAGCGCGGCGCTGTTCCGCTGCCGCCATGACGCCAACGGCGGAGCCCACCGGAAGGCGGGCCCCGCCGTCGTTGTCCGGCGCGGAACCGGACGAAGCTACGCGGCCGCGTTGCTTGGGCGTCCCCACGGGCCGGTGATGGCCAGGGTGAAACCGGGGGACTGGATGTTGACGAAGAGGGTCTTGCCATCGGCGCTGAAGGCCGGGCCGCAGAACTCGCTGTCGTTGTACTCGTTGCGGGCGAGCGGGTAGGCCTTGCCTTCGGAAGTGACGCCGACCAGGTGCGAGACGCCGTCGCCGTCCTCGGCGAGGATGAGGCCGCCGTGGGCGGAGACGGTGATGTTGTCGGGGCCGTCGAAGTGGCCTTCCGCCTCCGGGTCCGGGTTGACGCCGAAAATGGTCTTGAGCGTGATGCTCTCGGTGGCCGGGTCGTAGAACCAGACCTGGCCGTCATGCTCGTTGGCGCTGCCGTCGGCAAGGCGGGCGAAGCTGGAGACGAAGAAGGCGCCGCCGTCGGCCCACCACTGGCCCTCGAGCTTGCGGGCGCGGGTGATCCGGCCGTCCTCGAACTGCTTGCGGACGGCCGTGTCGACGGCGTCGCGGTCCTGGACGTCGACCCACTCGACCTTCAGGCGGGTACCCACCTCGGTGGCCTCGGACAGGTCCGCGATGTGGTTGCTCCCGAGGAAGCAGTTCATCGCCTGCAGCCGGCCGGCGGTGTCGCCGCCTTCGGACAGGGCGAGCTCGCGCAGGGCGTCCTTGCCGGGGACGAACCCGGCCGGCGGGACCCAGCGGAAGTACAGGCCGTTGGGCTTGCCGGCGTCCTCGGTCAGGTAGATGACGCTGGTCTTGGGATCAACCGCGACGGCCTCGTGCGAGTAGCGGCCCATGAATTTCAGCGGGACCGGGCTCTTGCCGATGTTGGCCTCGCGGCTCGTCGGGTCCACCTCGAAGACATAGCCGTGGTCCTTGGTGTTGCCGCCTTCTCCGGCGCGGCTGTCGGTTTCCTCGCAGGTCAGCCAGGTGCCCCAGGGGGTGATGCCGCCGGCGCAGTTGTTGTCGGTGCCGGCCAGCGAGGTGTACTGCTCCACGCGGTTGCCGGCCTTGTCGACGACGATGGTCGAGGTTCCGCCGATGGCGCCGGGATCGTAGGTCACGCCGTCGATGACGGGGACGCCCCAGGGCTCGCTGCCGCTGTTCTCGTGGTTGATGACGAGGACGGAGCCGCCGTCCTCGGCGGCGAAGACGCCCATACCGTCGGGGTCGCTGGGGTGGACGCCGTCGGCGGTGCGGGTCTCGCCGGAGCGCGCGATCAGCTTGTAGGAGAAGCCTTCCGGCAGGGCCAGGATGCCCTTGGGATCGGAGACGAGGGCCCCGTAGCCCGTGGCGGTGCGGGTGGCGGCGGAGGCCGGGCGGACGAAGGCGTCGAGGCTGCCGGCGCCGGCGAACGCGAAGCCGAGGCCGGCGGCTGCGGAGCCGCCGAGGAAGCCGCGGCGGGAAACGGAAGATGTCATGGAGGAGCCTCCCGGGCTGTTCAGGTGCTGATGGACCGTCCCATCGTGCTGGGCCGCGGTGAGCAGAAACGGGCCGGCGGGTGGCCGGCGGGTGAAGAAATCAGGCAGGAATGCCGAGCATGCCCGCGCTGGCCTGCCAGTGCCGCAGGACCAGGTCGTCGTCGGCGGCCTGGGGGCTGGTGCGGCCGGGCCGGCGGTGGTCGTCATAGTAGCGGCCGGACTGCCAGTCGGTGCCGGGCGTGCCGGCGCAGAAGTGGGCGAGGTTGGCGCCGCCTCGTTCGGACGAGATCAGGAAGCGGCGCAGCCAGGTGTGGTAGAAGGGGCGGAGGTAGCTGGTGCTTTCCGCCGCGAAGTTCGTGGCGACGTTGCCCGGATGGAACGCCACGGAGGAGAGGCCCCGGCCGGCATGGCGGGCGTGCAGCCCGCGGGTGAAGAGGATGTTGGCGAGCTTGCCGTTGCCGTAGGCGCGGTTGGGGGTGAAGCCGCGCCAAGTGTTGAGGTCCTCGATGTCCACGCGGCCGAACAGACGGGCGCCGATGCTCGAGGTGTTGACGATGCTGGCGCGGCTGCCGAGCAGGACGTCGAGGAGTTCATGCGTGAGCAGGAACGGCGCCAGATGGTTGATCTGGAAGGTCTTTTCGAACCCGTCCCTGGTCCGCTCGGGACCGGCGAAGAGGCCGCCGGCGTTGTTCGCGAGGACATCGATACGCGGGTAGGCCGCCTTCAGGTCCCGGGCAAGCGAACGCACCTGGCCGAGGTCGGCAAAATCCGCGGTGTACCAGTCGGCGGCGAGCTGCCGGGCGACGTTCTCGGTCTTGCCCGGCGACCGCCCCACGAGGACCACGCGGTGTCCTTCGGCATGGAGGAGCCGGGCGGCGGCCGCGCCGATCCCGTCGCTGGCGCCCGTCAGGACGATGGTCTTCGGTTCGTTCGTCTTCGGCTCGGTCATCCGCAGTCCCTTCGTCGGCAGGCGCTTGGTGCGCTGCAGGCACAACGTTAGCGCCGCCGTCGTTATTCTGCCGCCCTCCCGTTACCCTCAGCCCCTCCTCGCCTCCTTCGACCCCATCGACTGGGCAGCAGGTGCCCGATTTTCGCGTGGTAAGGGCATCTGCTGCCCGGTCGGCGGGAGGGCGGGAGAGGGTCGGGAGGTCAGGCGGCGGATGGTGCGGCGGCGGGCGCGTGGGCCAGGCGGCGCAGCTTCGGGATCGGGATCCGGTAATTAAGGCCGACGGCGGTGCCCGTGCCGTCCGCGTGCGGCCAGCGCATCAGGGCAGAGCCGGCGTGCGGATCCCCCTCGAGGAGCTCGGGCCGGCCGGTCAGCGGAAGGAAGCCGCTCGCCTTGAGGTTCAGGCCGAACTGCTCGGTCCAGAAGTAGGGCTGGAAGTCCAGCTCCGGGGTCTCGTCGCCCTTGAGCAGCGCGAGGGCCGCCACCTTGCTCTGCTCGATGGCGCTGGTCCAGAGCGGGATCCGGCCGATGCCCCGGGCCGTGGGGAAGGCGGCCACGTCTCCGGCGGCGACGATGTCCGGACGGACGCGGCCGCGGGTGTCGACCTCGAGCCGGCCGTTGGCGAGGAGGCCGCTGGTCGCCAGCCACTCCGTGTTGGGCGCGTCGCCGACGGCGCTGACGACGAGGTCGGGCTCGAGGGCGGAACCGTCGGCGAGGGAGACGCGCGGCCGGCCGCCGTCCTCATGGAGGCCGAGGGCCTGGGAGGGCGCGAGCTTCAGCCCGGCGCGCAGGGCGGCGGTGAGGAAGACCTCGGACAGGTACGGGCCCAGTTGGCTGGTGAGCGGCCGGTCCCGGGACACGAGCGTGACCTCGCAGCCGGCGGACAGGCAGCCGGAGGCGATCTCCATTCCCAGGGCGCCGCCGCCGACCACGACGACGGACGGGCGGCCGGCGAGCCTGCGCCGCAGTGCCAGGGCGTCCTCGAGGGTGCGCAGCGTCAGTTCGTTCCGGTGCGCCGTGCCGCCGGTTCCCAGGCGGCGGGCGCGCGATCCGGTGGCGAGGACGACGCCGTCGTAGGGCAGGCCGGTGCCGTCCTCGAGGAGCACGAGCTTCCGTCCGGCATCCAGCCCGGCCGCGCTGACTCCGAGGATCTCCTGCGCTTCGTGGCTCGCGGCCGGCAGCTCGTGGGACGTCATGTCCTCGGTGTCGAGCAGTGCCGCCTTGGACAGCGCGGGACGGCTGTACGGCGTATGATGCTCATCGCCGACGATGGTCAGCTCGCCGTCGAACCCGGCCGCCCGCAGCGAGTCTGCGGCCGTCAGGCCGGCAATGCCGTTTCCGACGACGACGATCCGTTCCATCGGCATGGTCAGGCCAGCTTCAGGGCGGCAACGGGGCAGACGCGCACGGCCGCTTTGGCGGTTTCGAGGTCGCCATCGACCTGCTCGACGTCCAGGACAAGTTCGCCGTCATCGTCCAGATGCATCAGCTGCGGTGCGACTTCTTCGCACAGGCCGTGCCCTTCGCAACGCGGCCGATCCAGGATGATGTTCATTGCTTCCTCCGCTGGCTTTGGGCTGTGGCTGGTGTCACAGCCGGGGTGTCTGAAAAGCTTGGCAGGCGGTGTTGATGTTCGGCAAATGAATACTTTTCATCGCTTATGTGCACGAAATGAATAGCTTGGTAGGCTGGCCCGGGAGAGCGCCGGGGCAGCCGGCCCCGATGAATGAGGTGTTTCGATGCCACTGCAGCCTGGACTGATCTGGAACGTGAAGGACAGTTTCGTTGCCTACGTGGAGGCCCTCGATGACGGCACCGCGGAGGCGCTTTCGCCGGCCTCCCGCCAGGAGGGCGGGTTCCACTTTCCGTGGGACGAGGCCGCGCCGCTCCAGGACCCCGGCGGCTTTTCCGGTGCTTTGCAGTTCCTGGGCACGGTCCGGTTCGGCGGTCACTGGGGCGCCCTCGATGTCGAACTGCGGGATCCGCGGATCGAATTGGCCGGCGGCTCGGGCACGCTGCTGGTCCGGGAACGGGGCGGGCTGGATGCGGGCAGGATGCTCCCGTTTGCCGGCCTTGAGGCGGGTCCGGGCGTGGAAGGGGCCGACGGCTCCCTCCTGCTGGAACTGACTGCTGCCCTGGCCGGCCACGGACGCCTGCTGCTGGGAGGGCAGTACGCCGTCGGACAGCCGCTGAGCCCGCTCCAGGTCGCCTTCCCCGCCCGCCATGGCCGAGCGTAACGTGGACTCCGCCACGGATGCGGACCTGTCCCGGCTGGCCTCGGTAGACCTCAACCTGCTGGTGCCGCTGCTGGCACTCCTCGAGGAGCGGTCCGTCACCAGGGCGGCCCGCAAGGTGGGGCTGTCGCAGCCCGCCATGAGCCATGGGCTGAACCGGACCCGCCGCCTGCTCAATGACGAACTCCTGGTCCGGCAGGGGCGCGGGATGGTGCTCACGCCCCGGGCCGCCGAGCTCATCGTGCCGCTGCGCCAGGCGCTGCACCAGGCGGCGACGATCGTTACGGGTACCAGCTTCGATCCCGCCGTCGACCGCCGCCTGATCACCGTGGCGATGACCAACAGCACCGCGTTCGTGATCGGCAGCGAGCTGAGCCGGCTCCTGGCGGAGCGGGCGCCAAACACGGTGCTGCGGCTTCGCACCACGAGCGTCACGACCAGCGCGGCGTTCGCCGAGGACGCGGCCGACGTCGTGCTGCTCCCTGAGGCGTTTCCCACGCCGCATCCGCGCGAGCGCCTGTACGACGACCGGTGGGTGGTGGTTGCATCATGGAACGAGCCCAAGGATGCCGATGCGCTGGAGCTGCTGGAGAAGGTGCCGCACGTCTTCCTCGATGAGCCCGCGGAACGCCAGCGGCCCTACGAAATCCTGGACGAGAAGAAGATCCAGTACCGGGTGCGCCAGCGGGTGTCGGACTACCTGTTCATCCCGCACCTGATCGCGCAGTCCGGCGGCGGGGTGGCCATCCACCGCTACCAGGTCGGGCTGGAATTCGAGGGCCGGTTCGACCTGCGGGTAGAGGAGTTTCCGTTTCCCATCGAGGCGCTCGGAATCGACATGGTATGGAATCCGTGGCTGGCCGACGGCCCCTTCAAGACCTGGCTGCGCGAAATGCTCATCGAGGCGGCCGAGCCGCTGCGGGCCCGCTACCTGCCCCCGGGATAGTTCATTCAGATCCTGCATGGAATATATGCGAAATATTCAGTTCCCCTATTGTCCGAACGTGGCTTGAATGTGTGTTGCGGTGCCGTGAGGCAGGTCTCACCACCGGAAGCAGCCAACGATTCGCCGGGGCGGGCCTTCCCGCCGGTGCGGATCCCGAGCCACCATGTGAGGTGCCTGATGACCGTAGAGACACCGGTTTCATCCAAGATCGACCTGTTCTCCGATGAGGTCCTGCTGGACCCGTACCCCTTCTTCGCCGAACTGCGGGAGCAGGCCTCCGTGGTCCGTCTCGAGAAGAACGGTGTCTGGGCCCTGACCCGCTACGACGCCATCCGCGACGCGCTGGCGAACTGGGAAGTCTTTTCCTCCACTGCCGTTGCCTTCAACGACGACATGAATGCCGCCCTCGCCGGGACGAGCCTGGCGACCGATCCGCCGGAACACCAGCGGCTCCGCGCCGCGCTGACCGAGAACCTCACTCCGCGCGCGCTCCGCAAGCTCAAGGGAAGCATCGACGAAAAGGCCGACGCGCTCGTGGCCGAACTGGTGGAGCGCGGCTCCTTCGACGCGATCGACGACCTGGCCCGGGCGCTGCCCATTGCCGTGGTGACGGACCTGATCGGCCTGCAGGGCGTGGCCCGCGAGAACATCCTCCGCTGGGGTGAGGCGGCTTTCAACGTCCTTGGCCCGATGAACGAGCGCACCATCCGGAATTTCCCGGTCGCCGGCGAGCTCTTCCAGTGGTGCTCCGGCGTTCAGGCCAGCGACCTGGCCGAGGGCAGCATGGGCCGCGCCATCTTCGCCGCCGCCGAGCGCGGCGAGATTCCGCTGGAGAGCTGCGGCCACATCATCCACCAGTACCTTGGCGCCGGCGTGGACACCACCATCGCGGCCATCGGCAACGCCATCGCGCAGTTCGCGGCGAACCCCGACCAGTTCGACCTGGTCCGCGAGGACCGGTCCATCATCCCGTCCGCCTTCAACGAAGTCCTGCGTTATGAAGCGCCCGCCCACGCCTTCGCGCGGCTGGTCAAGCAGGACATCGAAATCGACGGCAGGTTTATCCCGGCGGGGGACAAGGTCGCCATCCTCTACGGCTCCGGCAACCGGGACCCGCGCCACTATGAGAACCCCGATGCCTTCCTGGCCAAGCGGAACCCGGTGGACCACCTCTCCTTCGGCTACGGCGTCCATAGCTGCGCCGGGCAGGGCCTGGCCCGGCTCGAGGCCCACGCCGTGATCGATGCCCTGGCCCGGCGGGTGCGCCGCTTCACGGTCGGCGAGGCAGAGCGCTCCATCAACAACATGACCCACAGCCTCAACAAGCTGCCGGTCCTGGAGATCGAGCCGGCCTAGGCTGCCGCCCCGGCCCGCCACGGCCCAGTTGCGGGAGCGGGAAAGATCCTGGCGCGGCCGAAAGGGATGGGTCCCTCCGAAGCCGGAGGGACCCATTCACCGAAGCGCGTGCGGATGGCTGCAGCTGCTAGGGGATGGTGTTGAGGCCGCCGGAAGAGGATCAGCGGACTGATCGGGAACGTCTCGGCTTACAGGGTGCGATCCACCGGCACGAGCCGGATGTCGCGCAGCTTTCCGGCGTCGGCGACGGCGGTCAGGTAGGTGCACGCTGGCTGCCGCCGCCGGTCCGTCGGAGAGCCCGGGTTGAGCAGGCGCAGGCCCGTGGCCGCCGTGCTGTCCCAGGGGATGTGGCTGTGGCCGAAGACCAGCACGTCGGCGTCCGGGAACCGTGCCGCGCAGCGGGCCTCCCGGCCGGCGGCGGCGCCCGTCTCGTGGACCATGGCGAAGCGGAGCCCCTCCAGTTCCACGCGTGCGACCTCCGGCAGCCGCGCGCGCAGCTCGCCGCCGTCGTTATTGCCCCACACACCCACCAGCCGGCGGGCCCGCGACTCCAGGACGTCAAGCGTCGCCGCATCCACCCAGTCCCCGGCGTGGAAGACCACATCGGCGTGGTCGACGGCGGAGAGCACCTGCGCGGGCAGGCCGCGGGCGCGCTTTGGGACGTGAGTGTCGGCGAGGAGCAGGATGCGGGTGGCCATGTACGGCATGGTCCCACACACGCGGGCCTAAGGGTTCAGGCGGTCACCGCATTGATCAGCTCGTGCTTGTGCGGGGTGACCTCCACGGGAAGGTGCGGCCGCACGTTGTTGTCGAACCAGTCGTCATGCTGTTCGGCGCTGTCCCAGATTTCGACGACGTTGATGCCGCTTTCGGATTCCCAGGCGTAGTGGGAAACGAAGCCGGGGGTCGCCTTGAGCTTGTCGATCAGGACGGCCGCGATCTGGTCATACTGCTCTCGCTTCAGGCCGCTCACCGTGCTGTAGGTCAGGGTAGCCATTCCGGCCTCCTCATGAAGGGGTGCCGGCCGGGCGGACGGGCGCCCGCGGACAGAGCCGGCAGGGCCGAATGTACGCTTCTGCGGCCGCCGCCGACAGGGGCGTGCTGCCCTACCTCCGCCGGCGGATGACGTACTCGGCCACCGCGAGGTTGACCAGCCACGCCGCCCCCATGAGGAGGGCCCGCGGCAGTTCCGGCGTGGGGCCGAACAGCAGGACGGCTGGCAGGAGCAGGACCACCTGGGTGCCGGCCCCGAGGCCGAGGGCGTACGCGCGCGTCATCCAGTCGCCGTGCGCCGCGAAGTCGCGGCGCCGGATCGCGAGGACGCCCAGGACGATGCCTGCGGCCATGGCGGTGCCGACCACCAGGCGGATGGCGAGCAGCAGGTCGCCGTCGCCGGGCGGAAGGACGTAGAAGGCTGCCATCCACAGGCCGGACAGGGCCGTGAGCAGGCCGGCCGGTACCAGAATCCGCCCGGCGATGCGGTGCCAGCGGCGCCGGGTGCGCAAGGCCGGGACGAACTGGAAGGCGCCAAGCAGGCAGTAGACGGTCACCGCGACGATGTGCACGACGACCGGGACGGGTGAGGTGAAGAAGCGCTCGTTGGCCGGCGTGACCGGGCCGTCTCCGGCCAGCTCGGCCATCCGCAGCGAGCCCTGGAGCAGCGGAACGAGGCTCAGGAGGATCAGGCCGGCGGGCACGAGCCACTGCGCGCGCTGGCTGGCGATGCCGGGGACAACGGCGGGGACGACGGCGGCGGGCCGGGTTTTGCTGGTGGGATTCACGAGAGGTCCTCTGCTGCCGGAGGTGTACGACGTACACCTTGTGGAAATCAACCTAGGTGTACGGCGTACACTTGTCAAGGGCGGCTAGAGTGCCGTTCCGGATAGGGTGGCTAGATGGTTCAGCAGGGCGAAGGCGGGCAGCGGGTGCGGCTGACCCGGGACCGCGTCCTGGAGGCAGCCGTGGCGCTCGCCGACGAGATCGGCATCGAGGCGGTCAGCATGCGCCGGCTCGCACAGGAAGTCGGCGTGGTGCCGATGGCGCTCTACAAACACGTCGCGAACAAGGAAGAGCTGCTCGACGGCATGGTGGACCTGCTGGTTGCCGAGATCGATCCGCCGGCCCGGGACGTCGGCTGGAAACCGGCGGTCCGGCTGCGGGTCCTCTCGGCGCGGAGGGCGCTGCTGCGGCATCCGTGGGCGCGGCCGGTGCTCGAAACCCGCGTCAACAAGACACCGGCGGTTCTCGATTACATGGACTCGTTCATCGGCATGTTCCTTGCCGGAGGCTTCTCCGTCGACCTCACGCACCACGTCATGCACGCCCTCGGCAGCAGGATGTGGGGCTTCACCCAGGAGCTGTTCCAGGAGCCTGCGCCAGCTGCGGCAGAGCCGCCGCCCGCCCCGCCCCCGGAAGCCATGGCCGCGATGCTCGGGCAGATGGCGGCGCTGTATCCGAACGTAGCGCGGGTTGCGACGGCGTCGGCTCATGACGACGGGTCGGTCGTCGGCCCGGGCTGCGACGACCAGTTCGAGTTCGAGTTCGCCCTGGACCTGCTGCTGGACGGTTTCGAGCGGCTGCACGCGCAGGGCTGGAGTTCAAGGTCCTGATTGGCTTGCGGCGGAGGCGGACGCCGCTGTCGTTCGCCACGGTTTCACTGACCACCGGCGATCCGGCCGCTACAGTTGGGGCATGCCCGAGATGCCTGAAGTGCAGGGACTCGTAGACTTCCTGCGGCTGAAGCTCCTTCCGCCCGATGCTCCGGCGGCCGTGGTCGACGATGTCGAGGTGCTGTCCTTCTCCGTGCTGAAGACGGCGAACGTCCCGCTGGACCTGCTGGCCGCCGGGCCGGTGTCGGGGGTGGAACGCCGAGGCAAGTTCATTGTCATCGCGGCGGGCGGCGCTAACCTGGTGATGCATCTGGCCAAGGCCGGCTGGCTTCGTTGGTCGGACGGGCTGAAGCCGGGGCGGCTGCGGCCCGGCAAGGGGCCGATCGCGCTGCGCGTACGGTTCGCGGCGGATGTTGACGAGAAGCCGGGATTCGACCTGACGGAGGCCGGTACCAAGAAGTCCCTGGCGGCCTACGTCGTCAAGGATCCGCTCGAGGTCCCGGGCATCGCCCGGCTGGGACCGGATGCGCTCGACGTCGACCAGGAGTCTTTCGTGCGGCTGGTCGGGTCGCACTCAAGCCAGATCAAGGGGCTGCTGCGGGACCAGTCGGTGCTCGCCGGGATCGGGAACGCCTACAGCGACGAGATCCTGCATGCGGCGCACCTCTCGCCCTTCGCCATTGCTTCGAAGCTCGGGGACGACGACGTGCAACGGCTGTTCGAGGCAATGCGCGGCACGCTGGAGGCCGCGATCGCGGGGGCGTCGGGCCGGCCGGCGGCGGAGCTGAAGGATTCCAAGCGGAAGGCGATGCGCGTGCACGGCCGCACAGGCCAGGCCTGCCCGGTCTGCGGGGACGAGGTCCGGGAGGTCTCCTTCGCCGACTCGTCGCTGCAGTACTGTCCCACCTGCCAGACCGGCGGCAAGCTGCTGGCGGACCGGAGGACGTCCAAGTTCCTCAAGTGAGCGGGGGGTTGGGCGCCGCTTCCGGGAATGAATAGGCTGGTGCCCGTACAGCTGGCGATGGGGGAGGGGCAGGATGTCGGAGACGACCGCGGCCGAGGTATTGGCAGAGCTGGCCACGCTCGAAGATCCGAAAATGCGCGAGGCGAATGAAAAGCGCGGCGACGACCACGGGGTGAACCTGTCCAAGCTGCGCGCGGTGGCCAAGCGGCTCAAGACGCAGCAGGATCTTGCCCGCGACCTGTGGGCGACCAACGACACCGCCGCGCGGCTGCTGGCCCTGCTGATCTGCCGCCCCAAGGCGTTCGAACGCGGGGAACTGGACGCCATGCTGCGCGAAGCCCGGGCGCCCAAGGTGCATGACTGGCTCGTGAATTACGTGGTCAAGAAGAGCCCGCATGCCGAAGAGCTGCGGGTGGCCTGGTCCGCGGACGCGGACCCCGTTGTTGCCAGCGCCGGCTGGGCCCTGACCACCGAGCGGGTCGCGAAGAAGCCCGAGGGCCTGGACCTCGACGGCCTCCTCGACACGATAGAGGCGGAGATGAAGGATGCGCCGGACCGCCTGCAGTGGGCGATGAACCATACCCTCGCGCAGATCGGCATCGAGCATCCCGGGCACCGCGCCCGCGCCCTTGAAATCGGCGAACGCCTGGGAGTGCTCAAGGACTACCCGACGCCGCCCAACTGCACCTCCCCATACGCACCCGCCTGGATCAACGAGATGGTCAGCCGGCGGGGAGCTTAGAAGCTCATAAAAAGGAGGACGACGGCGGCACGTGCGTGCCGCCGTCGTCCTCCTTGAGCTGTGGATCAGTGCTGGGGCTGGCGGGCCTGCAGCAGCGGCGCGAAGAACGCGCCCAGCTCGTCCTTCGCGGTCAGCGGCAGGACGTTCGCCACGTACTGGTCCGGGCGGACCACCACGACGACGCCGTTGCGGTCCAGGCCGCGGGCATCGAAGATGTCGTCGTCCGGGACGATGCCGTAGACCTTCTGCAGGTCGGTCAGCTTGAACGGGCCCACCTCCGGCTTGAAGACCGTGGGGACGGCGTTGATGTCGATGTCCTCGTGCGGCTGCTGGTAGATGACCTTGACGTCGAACCACGCGTCGTCGTCCCCGCCCTGCGGCTGGGCCGCCAGCGGGGAATCCTGCGAGGTGGAGAGCCACTCGGCGAGCTCGGCAGTGGGGGACTCCGCGCCGGGAGCGGCCGGGTCCGCAAAGACGTAGATGCGCCAGCGGCCGTCGGCAGAGGCCTGGTGTCCCAGGTGCAGCGGGTTCGTGTCGGCTACGCGGCAGGCCATCGCGGACTTGAAGCGCTTGCCGATCGGGAAGCCGGTGGCGAGCGACTGGTGCTTGGCTTCGCCGATGATCAGCGACGGCGTGTACTCGGTCATGAACCCGGCCGGGAACTCGGCGGTGCGCACGTAGAAGTCCTCGAGCTCCGAGGGATCCTCGAACTCCTCGGGCTTCTTGGCCATCATGGTGGACCAGGTCTTGTCGAAGTCGATGAGGTTCTTCGCAACGACCTGGCGCTCGGCCGAGTAGGTGGACAGCAGCGACTCGGGGCTGCGGCCCTCGAGGACGTGCCCCAGCTTCCAGGCGATATTGAAGCCGTCCTGCATGGACACGTTCATGCCCTGGCCGGCCTTCGCGGAGTGGGTGTGGCAGGCGTCGCCGGTGATGAACACGCGCGGGGTGCGGGTGCCCAGCTGCTCCGGGGTGACGTCGTCGAAGCGGTCCGTGAGCCGGTGCCCGACCTCGTAGACGCTGTGCCACGCGACGTCGCGCACCTCGACGGTGTACGGGTGCATGATCTCGTTGGCCTTACGGATGATGGTCTCGATCGAGGTCTTGCGGATGGCTCCATTGTCGTTTTCCGGGACGACCCCGAGGTCGACGTACATGCGGAACAGGTGCCCGCCCTCGCGCGGAATGAGCAGGATGCTGCCGCCGTCGTGGGACTGGATGGCGCACTTGAGGCGGATGTCCGGGAAGTCGGTCTTGGCGACGACGTCCATGACGCCCCACGCGTGGTTGGCCTGGTCGCCGGCCATGGTGCAGCCGATCGAGGCGCGGACCTTGCTGCGCGCGCCGTCGGAGCCGATGACGTACTTGGCGTGCACGATCTTCTCCGTGCCCTCCTCCGGGCCGGCGCTGCGCACGAGGGTGACCTTGACCGGGTACTCGCCCTCGTCGGCGACCTCCAGCGTCTGGAAGTCCCAGCCGTAGTCGGGCTTCAGGCGGGTGGGGGACTGGGCGGCCACGCGGGCGAAGTAGTCGAGGACGCGGGCCTGGTTGACGATCAGGTGCTTGAACTCGCTGATGCCGGCCTCGTCGTCCTTGGCGCGGCCGCCGCGGACGATGTTCTTCGGGTTCTCCGTATCCGGGCGCCAGAACGCCATCTCGGTGATCCAGTACGCCTCGGCGGTGATCTCCTCGGCGAAACCGAAGGCCTGGAACGTCTCGACGCTGCGGGCCTGGATGCCGTCCGCCTGCCCGATCTCCAGCCGGCCCGGGCGGCGCTCGATGATGCGGGTGGTGATGTCCGGGAACTGGGCAAGCTGCGCGGCGGCAAGCATGCCCGCGGGGCCGGAGCCGACAATCAGGACGTCCACCTCGGAGGGCAGTTCCTCGGGACGATTGATACCGACGCCGGCGGCCGGCTGGATGCGCGGGTCACCGGATACGTAACCGTGGTGGTGGAACTGCACGGGCTTTCCTCACTTCGTTCTGCTGTTAGTGGCCATCTGGCGTGTGTTCGTTATCGGAATGCTCGGTTCGATAATCGAATAACGTGTGCTAAGACACTGTACGACAAACATGACGCAGGTAACAACTGTGACTTTTTGGCATTTGGGCCGCGCGGCGATGCGCGCGGCGGGGCGGCGTGAGGAGCCGCCGAAACAGCAGCGGGCGGAGGCGACCTTTCGCCTCCGCCCGCTGGCACCGCCGTCGTTAGCTTTCGGCAACGACGGCGGACGGGGTGCCTCTAGTGCTGTTTGGCGCGGTTGCGCTCGATGGCCGCGCGGACAAGGGTGCCGGGTCGGTGTGCCGGCGGCCCGCGAAGCGCGAGCCGCCGGCAGGCCTGCCCTACTTGGTGCCGGTGTAGGGGACGCGCTCCCAGGTGAGGACCTCGTCCGTGGCGGCCGCGTTGGGGGCGACGGTGAAGCGCATCCACTCGTTGGACGTGGCGGCGCCCTCGACGGTGACGCGGTCCAGATTCCCGAGCGGCTGCTGTCCGTAGACCTCGAGCCAAGGCGAGCCGGCGGCCAGCGGCTGGTCGGCGTTGTAGGAGTGGCTGTCGCCGTTGATCAAGTAGACGGGGCCGCCGAAGGACCGCGCGCCGGCGGCGAGGGCGTCGACGATCGGGCGGAAGCCGGAGACCTGGTCCGGGTTTTCCTCGACGCCGTTGGCCAGCTGGAAGGGATCGAACATGTCCGCCTGGGTCATAACGACGACGGCGCGGGCGTTGGTGCGCCGGGCGTCGGCGAAGGTTTCCTGCAGCTGGGCGACGTCCGCGGCGGTGCGGGTAGCGACCTCATCGAGCTGCTCGTTGGTGGCCTCGGTGAGTCCGAGCCCGCTCCACGGCGCGAGCGAGTTGTTGGAGCCTTGGGTGTTGATGACGGAGAAGGCAGCGCGGTTCTTTCCGAAGGTGACGTTCTCCGGCAGGCCCAGGTGCGCCTGGGAATCCACCGGCATGGTGCCGCCGAGGGTCTTGCCCGGGTCGGCGAAGAACATGCCGCGCAGGGTGTCCAGGCGCTCCAGCGGGTTGTAGGAGCCGTTGTTGGCCCGGTGGCAGTCAACCCACTCGTTGTCGCCCGGCGTGTAGACCAGCGGGGCCTCGAAGCGGTCGAACTGCTCCTTGATGTTGGCGAAGTACTCGTCGGTGCACTGTGCGGAGCCGGCCTTGATGTCGCCAACGTGGGCGATGAAGCCCAGGTCGTCCTGCTGGTTGAGTTCGGAGACCATCTCCGGGAACTGTGCCACCTGGGCTTCGCCGTAGGGGACGTCGCCGATGACGCCGAAGGTGTAGGCATCATCGGCGGAGGCGAGCGCCGGTGCCGCCGCCATCAACGAGGCGGTGGCGGCGACGGCCAGGGCGGAGGCGGCGGCGAGCAAGCGGGACTTCATGGTGTGCTCCTGCGAGTGGTTCGAGGGGAGGGACACCATGAAGTTAGGCGGGCGGGGTGGACGGACGGAGGCGGTGGGGTGGCCGGCGGGTTAACCGTTCCGCCGCCGTCGTTCCCGTGCCGGTGTCCTGGACCGGTGCCTCAGGCGCCGCCCGTGGCCGCGGCCGCCCCTTCGAAGTCCTCAAGCACCTGGACCTTCGCCGCCGAGGCGGAGGACGGGTCGAAGGTGTAGCCGATCCACTCCTTGGCGAGCCGCCGGGCCAGTTCGAGGCCGATGACGCGCTGGCCCATGGTCAGGATCTGGCAGTTGTTCGAGAGCACGGAGCGCTCCACGGAGAAGGAATCGTGCGCGGTGGCCGCGCGGATGCCCTCGACCTTGTTGGCGGAGATGGCCACGCCCAGGCCCGTGCCGCAGAACAGGATGGCGCGGTCGGCGCGGCCGTCCCGGATGAGCTCGCCGGCGGCGATGCCGATGTACGGGTAGGGCTTGTTGAAGTCCTCGTCAGCGCGGTTGACGCCGATGTCGATGATTTCGCCCACGCGCGGGTCCTGCCGCAGGTCGGCCAGGATCTGGTCCTTGTAATCGACGCCGGCTTCGTCCGAGCCGAGGATGAGTCGCAGTGTCATGGGAGGTCCTTACTTCGTTTGCGCGTTGGTAGTGGTGAAGCGGTCGACGACGGCGGCGGCCACCATCGCGAGGGACGTGGCGCCCGGGTCAGGGGTGCCGATGCTCTTTTCCGCCAGCGGCCTGGCGCGGCCCTTCTTCGGGATGAAGGCCGCCGTAGCCTCGGCGGCCGACGCGGCCGCGCGGGCGGCTTCGTGCCAGGCGGCCTGCGGGGCGGCGCCGTTGCCGGTGGCATCAACCAGGGTGCGGACGAGCGGCAGCAGGGCGTCCACGAGGGTCTTGTCGCCGGCTTCGGCCTTGCCCAGGGTGAGGATACGGTTCGTGAAGGCCTGGGCCGCGGCGACGAGCCCGGCCGGTGAGGGGGCCGCCTCGTCGCCGAGGCTTTCCCCGGCGGCCCGCAGGCCACCGCCCCACAGGACGCCGGAGGTGCCGCCTGCCTTGGCCGCCCACGCGTCGCCCGCCGTGGCCAGCATGGTTCCGGCCCCCGCGCCGTTGTCGAGGGCGAGGACGGCGGCGTCGAACGCGGCGTCGATGCCGCGGACCATGCCGCGGCCGTGGTCGCCGTCGCCCGCGATGGCGTCCATGTCCCCGAGCCTGGATTCAGCCTCGTGGAGCGTCAGCCGCGCGGTTTCCAGCGCGGACATGCAATGCTGCGCGAACCGCCGGGATTCCTCGGAGGAGGCGGGGACCGGGGCGGCCGAAGCCTGCGCTTCGTCCGGCGCCGCCTCGGCAGCGTCCGTACTTTCGCCGCCCGCGGCTGCCGCGCCGGCCAGCGAGCCGCGGCGGAAGGCCGGGGTCTCCGCGGGGGCGGCCCAGAGCTGCTCGAGTTCGTCGTCCAGCCAGGTGACCGTGAGCGAGACGCCCGCCATGTCGAGGGAGGTCACGAGCTCGCCGACCTCGGGCAGGACCAGGGTGTGGCCGGCCTCGCGGAGCAGCGCCGAGACGGTCCGCCACAGCACGAAGAGTTCCTCATGCTTGGTGGAGCCTAGGCCGTTGAGGATGACGGCGAGCCGGGAGCCGCCCTCGACGGGTGCCTCGGCCAGCACGCGCCCGACGAGTTCCCGGGCCAGCTCCGCGGCGGAGGGCAGTTCGGTGTCGTGCAGCCCGGGTTCGCCGTGGATCCCGAGCCCGAGGCCCATCTGCCCGTCCGCGACCGTGAACAGCGGGGTGTCCGCGCCGGGGAAGGTGCAGCCGGCGAAGGCGGCGCCCATGGTACGGGTGAGGCTGTTGGCCTTGCGCCCCAGCCGGACCACATCGTCGAAGCCCGCTCCGGCCTCGGCCGCGGCGCCCATGACCTTGAAGACCGTGAAGTCGCCGGCGATGCCGCGGCGCTTGTCGACCTCGCCCGCCGCCGCGGACGCGATGTCGTCCGTGACGATGACGTTCTCCACCCGGATGCCCTCGGCCGCCAGCCGCTCGGTGGCGAGGCCGAAGTTCATTACGTCGCCGGCGTAGTTGCCGTAGGTGAAGACGACGCCGCCGCCGGACTCGGCGGCCCTGGCCACCGAGTAGGCCTGCTGCGCGGACGGCGAGGTGAAGATGTTGCCCACCACGGCGCCGTCGGCAAAGCCCGGCCCGATCAGTCCGGCGAACGCTGGGTAGTGGCCCGAGCCGCCGCCGGGAATGACGGCCACCTTCGGCTGCGCCGGACGGTGCCGGCGGACGGCCCCGCCGTCGACCTGGCGCACCTGGTTCGGGTGGAGCTCGCAGAAGCCCTGCAGGGCCTCTTCGGCGAAGACGGCCGGGTCATTGAAGATTCTGGTCATGGGAGTTCTTTCGGTCTGGGGAGCCGGAACCGGCTAGTGCAGGTGGCTTCCGCCGTTGATGTCGAACGTGGCGCCGGTCAGGTAAGCGGCGTCCTGGCTGGAGAGGAAGGTGATGACGGCGGCGACTTCCTCGGTGGTGGCGGTGCGGCCGAGCGGGACGTCGGCCGCGATGGCTGCCTCCAGTTCGGGGGTGGTGCCGACGCGAATGTTCGTGTCGACGGCGCCGGGCGTCACCGCGTTGACGGTGACGCCGCTGTCGCCCAGCTCGCGGGCCAGGGCCTTGGTGAAGCCGAGGATGGCTGCCTTGGCGGAGGAGTAGGGAACCTTGCCGAACACGCCGCCGCCGCGCTGCGCGGAGACCGAGGACATGTTGACGATGCGGCCCCACTTGTTCTCCAGCATCGCGGGCAGGAAGGCCTTCGTGACCAGGTAGGTGCCGGTGGCGTTGACGGCCATGACCTTGTTCCAGAGGTCGAGCGTGGTCTCCAGGAACGGCACGGGCGAGGTGATGCCGGCGATGTTGGCCAGCGCCCCCACGGGAGGCAGGTTGCCGGCCCGGACTTCGGCGTCGACCGCGGCCTGGGCGGCGGCCACGGACGCTTCGCTGGTGACGTCGATTTCGTGGCCGAAGGCCGGGACGTTCAGCTCGTTGCCGATCGCGCGGGCAACCTTCGCGGACTTCTCGCCGTCGAGGTCGAGGATGACGATGGCCCAGCCCTCGCGGGCATAGCGGCGGGCGGTGGCCTCGCCGATGCCGCGCTCGGACGTGGCGCCGGTGACGACGGCGGTGCGCTGGATGGTGGTCATGGTGTCTCCTTGGGTTGTTGCGTTGCTAGATGAGGTCCGAGATGAAGGCGGCCGCCGCTGCGGCTGCCGCCGGGCGTTCGTCGTGGTCGACGTCGCGGGTTTCGAGTTCCAGGGAAAAGCGGCCGGTGTAGCCCTTGTCCGCCAGCGACTTCAGGCCGGCCGCGAAGTCCGCCTGGCCGTTGCCGATGCTGAGGTTGATGTTTCCGGGGACGGCATCGCGCAGGTGGACGTGCGCGATGCGCCCATGGAAGCGCTCCACGAAGTCCTCGGGGCTGCCGCCGGAGGCGACGATGTGGCTGAAATCCATGACGACCTGCACGTCCGTGCCGGCGAGCCGGTCGGTCAGCCGCTGCGCGCGTTCGGTGTCGTGGCAGAGGCGGAAGAAGTGCAGGGATTCGGTCCAGAGTCCGACGCCGGTCTCCGCCGCGCGCTCGCCGGCTACGGCGAGTTCGGCGGCGACGAGGTCGAGGTCCTGGTCCAGGGTGCCGAGGGGGTTGTTGTCCAGCGCGCCGCACGGCAGTACCAGCGCCTCCGCGGCGGTCTGCCCCGCGAGGGCGAGCAGCATGTCCAGGTGCCGGGAGCGCTGCGCCCGCTCTTCCGCGGAGAGCGGGCGGTTCAGGTCGCCGATGTCGCCGTTGATGGAGCGCACGCGCAGTCCGGAGGCGGCGACGATCCCTGCGACGGCGGTGACCGCCTGCTCGTCGAGGACGTAGGGCACGTGGTCGCACACGCCCGGCAGGGCACCCAGATCGATCTCGGTGAAGCCGAGGCCGGCGATGGTGGCCAGCGCCGTGGCGAGGTCCTGGTGCCGAAAGCTGATGGTGGAGCAGCCCAGCCGCGAATGGAAGGTCATGGGGTCCCTTTTAGGAAGTCGGAACGGGTGGAGCAGTGTTGTGACGCGAACCACGTTAGAGCAGTCGACTGTTGACAGTCAACGGTTGAAGAAATTTTCTGTCGACTGTTGACAGATGCGAGTGGCGCGGCTCACACTGTTTGGCATATCCTGTTGACTGTCAACAGTGACGGAGGTTTCCTCCAGCCTCCGCCATCGCTTCGAAAGGTAATTCGATGAGCAACGAAGCCCTGACAATGCGCGGCCCCGTTCACGGCACAAAGGACGCCAAGCGCGTCGCCATCGGCTCCGGAGTTGGCGCCGTTATCGAAACGTACGACTTCATTGGCTTCGGCACCGCCGCGGCCCTGTACTTCGGCACCGCCTTCTTCCCGGGCGGCGACCCCCTCACCGGCACCCTGGCGGCGTTCGCGACCCTCGGCGTCGGCTTCGCGGCCCGCCCGCTGGGCGGCATCATCGGCGGGCACCTCGGCGACCGGATCGGACGCAAGCCGGTGCTGGTCTCCTCGCTGATCCTCATGGGTTTGGCCACCTTCGCCATCGGCCTGCTGCCGACCTACGCGCAGGTCGGCCTCCTGGCTCCGGCGCTGCTGGTCACCGTCCGAGTCATCCAGGGCCTGGCCTTCGGCGCCGAGTGGGGCGGGGCCATCCTGATGAGCTACGAGCACGCGCCCTGGAAGCAGAAGGGCAAGTACACCGGCATCGTGCAGGCCGGCTTCCCGGTGGGCCTGCTCCTGGCCAATCTCGTCTTCCTCTTCAGCGTGCATCTGGGCAACGAGTGGGCCTGGCGCGTGCCGTTCCTGGCCAGCATCATCCTGGTCGCGGTGGGCCTGATCATCCGCTCCAAGGTGCCCGAGTCCCCGGTCTTCGAGGACGTCAAGGAACACGGCGACATCGTGAAGTCCCCGATCGTCGAGGTCATCCGCGACGACTGGCGCAACATCGTGCGCGGCATCGGCCTGCGCATCGCGGAGACCGCCGGCTACGCCGTGTCCGTCACTTACATGATTTCCTACCTGCACAACTCCGGGCTGGCCGACAAGACCCAGACCCTGGTCGCGCTGTGCATCGCCTCCGGCATCGGCATCTTCGCCACCATGGCCTGGGGCCGCCTGACGGACAAGGTGGGCCGCCGCCCGGTCTACATCGCCTCCACCGCGTTCGCCGTCCTCTTCGGCGTCCCGATGTTCCTGCTGGTCAACACGGGCCTGTTCCTCTTCATCATCGCCACCATCGTGATCTCCTACGCGGTCTGCCAGAACTCGCTGGCCGGTGCCCAGGGCGCCTGGTTCCCCGAGCTGTTCCAGGCCAAGACCCGCTCGACGGGCGCCTCGCTGGCCTACCAGATCTCGGCGATGGTCTCCGGCTTCACCCCCTTCATCACCACCCTGCTGTTCGTGGCCCTGGGCTGGGTCGGACCGGCGCTGCTGTTCAGCCTCTACGGCGCCATCGGCCTGTGGGCCGCGCTGGCAACCCGCGAAACCTGGGGCCCCCGGGAGCGCCGCCTGGCCGCGGAGGCCGCGGCGACCACCAAGCCGGCCAAAGTGACCGCCTGAATCCGGACCCGAGCAGGCGCAACCGCCACGTCCTCCAGGACCGGTAAGCGCCCGATCTTCCTCAACCCGAGCCGCGCCGGGGCGGGACCTACCGCCCGCCCCGGCGCCACGCCGTCGTACTTTTCCCGAAAGGAAATCCTGTGACCATCACCGAAACCGTCCGCGCTCCCGAGACTGCGTCATTGCAGGAACGGGTGGCACGCGTCGAAGCCGCGGCCTACCGGATGCGCCACCACGTGCTGAACATGGGCGAGGCGCAGGGGCAGGGCTACGTGGGCCAGGCGCTCGACGCGGCCGACGTCCTCGCCGCGGTCTACGCCGACCAGCTGCGCTACCGGGCCGAGGACCCGGAGTGGGAGGGGCGGGACCGCTTCCTGCTCTCCACCGGACACTACGCGATCGGCCACTACGCCGCGCTGGCCGAGGCCGGGATCGTCCCGGTCGACGAGCTGGAGACGTACGGCTCGGACGATTCGCGGCTGCCGATGTCCGGCATGTCCACCTACACCCCCGGGATGGAAATTTCCGGCGGCTCGCTCGGGCACGGCCTGACCATCGCCGTGGGCACCGCGCTGGGCCTGCGCCTGCAGGGCTCCGGCGCCCGCGTGTTCAACTTCCTCTCCGACGGGGAACTGGACGAGGGTTCCACCTGGGAAGCCGCGATGGGCGCGCACCACCACCAGCTGGGCAACCTGACCGCGATCGTGGACATCAACGCCCTGCAGGCCGACGGCAAGACCGACACGGTGCTGCGGACCGAGCCGGTGCTGGACAAGTGGGCGGCGTGCGGCTGGTTCGTGCAGCGCGTGGACGGCAACGACGTCGGGGCCCTGCTGGCCGCCTTCGACTCGGCCGCCGCCAAGGCCGAGGCCGAGGGCAAGCCGTCAGTCATCCTGTGCGACACCAAGGTCGGCCGCGGCGTGCCGCTGCTCGAAGACCGGGAGAAGGCGCACTTCATGCGCATCGATGAACACGAATGGCAGATCTGCCGCGAGCAGCTGACCGCCGGGTACGAAGCCCGCACCGCATCCGAAGGAGAATCCAAGTGACCGCGACTACTGCAGCCGGACCCACCGTGAAGACCGCGCCGAAGCCGAAGCTGAAGACCTCGGCCATGATCGCTTCCTTCGCCGACCCCGGCCAGAAGACCACACCGGCTCCGTTCGGCCACGCCCTGGTCAAGGCCGCGCAGGAGAACGAGAAGATCGTCGGGCTGACCGCCGACCTGGGCAAGTACACGGACATGCACATCTTCGCCAAGGCCTTCCCGGAGCGGTTCTTCCAGATGGGCATGGCCGAGCAGCTGCTCTTCGGCGCGGCCGCCGGCATGGCGCAGACCGGTGTGGTCCCGTTCGCCTCGACCTACTCGGTGTTCGCCGCGCGCCGGGCCTACGACTTCCTTTGCCTGGACGCCGCGGAGCCGAACCTGAACGTGAACATCGTCGGCGGGCTGCCCGGCCTGACCACCGGCTACGGGCCGTCCCACCAGGCCACCGAGGACATGGCCATTTTCCGCGGCATGCCGAACCTGACCATCGTGGACCCCTGCGACTCGGTGGACATTGAACAGGCGGTGCCGCAGCTCGCCGCGAGCGAGGGGCCGACCTACCTGCGCCTGCTGCGCGGCAACGTGCCCACCGTGCTGGACGAGTACGACTACACGTTCGAACTGGGCAAGGCCAAGGTGCTGCGCGGCGGCAACGACGTGGTCTTCGTCTCCAGCGGGCTCATGACCATGCGGGCACTGCAGGCAGCCAAGGAACTCGCCGCGCACAACGTCGATGTCGCCGTGGTCCACACGCCGACCATCAAGCCGTTCGACGCCGAGACCGTCCTGGGCGAAATCAACACCGACCGGCTGGTGGTGACCCTGGAGAACCACACCGTGGTCGGCGGCCTGTTCGAAACCGTCGCCGCGGCCGCCGCCCGCGCCGGGGTCGCCAAGCGCATCCTGCCCGTGGCCCTGCCCGACGAGTTCCTGCATGCCGGCGCCCTGCCGACCCTGCACGAACGCTACGGACTCTCCGTCGACCGCATCGTCGCGGCCGTCCTCGGCGCACTCTAGCGGGGCGGCATGGAGCTCGCACCGGCGACAGCCGTCCGACCGACTGTTAACATGGCAACTGTCAACAGTCTTGCTTCCAAGCGCCCGAGGATGAAAACGATGGCTACAGAATCGATGTCGCTGCTGGGACTGGAAAAGACCAGCCTCCGGCAGCAGGCCCTGGCCGCCCTGCGCCGAGCCATCACCACCGGCGAGATCGCTCCCGGGACCCACTTGGTGGAAACCGAACTGTCCGAAACCCTGCAGATCAGCCGCGGCACCCTGCGGGAGGCCATGCGGCAGCTGCAGCAGGAAGGTCTGATTTCCGCCGGGCCGCGGGGCCGGCTGTCGGTCCGCCATCTGGATGCCAAGGAAATCTGCGACATCTTCGCCGTCCGGGCCGCGCTCGAGTCCCTGGCCGCGCGGGAGCTCTGCGCCCTGGAGGACCGCGCCCAGGTCATCAAGGAGCTGCGCCGGGCGCTGGAGGAGATGGACCGGGCCAGCAAGGACGGGCTGGAGGAGCGGATCGAGGCGGACCTGAACTTCCACCGGACGCTCTGCGGCCTCACCGGCAATGAGACGCTGCTGCACTCGTGGGGCTCGCTGGAAGGCAATATCCGCATGTCCATCATGTTTGCCGGCTTCGAACGCGCGGCCCAGAACATGAGCGTCAAGCGGCACGGCGAGATCGTGGACGCGATCGAAACCGGCGACGCGGCCAAGGCCAGCGAGGCGATCACCGAGCACATGGACGGTGCGGCCAAGGTCCTCGTCGGCTAGGAACGCCCAAGCGAGGGAAGTTTGGCCCAGCCGGCGCCGTGCCGACCGTGCCCGCCTACTTCGCCGGGGCGGAATCCGCGCTGAGGTGTTCCAGCAGTTCGGCCTCGGCCTGGTCCATGTAGCCGCGCAGCGTGTCGGCCGCCTCTTCCCGGCGCCCGGCCGCGAGCAGCGCCACAAGCCGGGCGTTCTGCTCCACGTAGTGGCTATGGAAATCCGGGGTCCGGCTCATGGTGTGGAAGACCAGGCGCATCTGGGCCAGCACCCGGGTCATCAGTTCCTGCAGCAGCTTGCTGCCGGTGCCGCGGATCAGGGTTTCATGGAAGCGCTGGTTGGCGCCGGCCATCTCGGCGATGTCGCCCCGTTCCCGGGCGTCCCGGGCATCCGCGACAATCGCCGCCAGCGCATCCACGTCCACGTCCTCGCCCCAGCGGACCGCGGCAGGCTCGAGGATCCGCCGCACGCTGTAGATCTCGCGTACGCCCTCGGGGCCGGGCGAGGTCACGATGACGCCGCGGTTGGGGATGCGCGTGACAACGTGTTCGCCGGCGAGGACGGTGAAGGCCTCGCGCAGCGTGTTGCGGGAGACCCCGAAGGACGTGGCCAGCGCCTGCTCGGACAGCTTGGAGCCGGGCAGCAGCTGGCCCTCCGCGATGCGGATGCGCAGCGACTCGGCCACCCAGGCCGCGGTGTGCGCATGCGTCGCCTCGCTCCGGGCGGCGATCCCCGTCAGCGGTGCGTTCATCCGTTCGTCCCATCCCTCGCCGGTCGAACCGGGCCTGCAATTGCGGATCTGTTGGCCCGTAATGGCTGGATAGGGCGGCCTATCGAGCCATTACGGGCCAATCGTTTGAGGCGCGGCCAGGGGCCGGCTACCCGATGCTACCAAGTGCGTCACCGCGCACGACGGCGGTGCCGGGCTGCTGCTCTCCGCGCACCAGGGTGCCGGGCCGGTGGGCGGCGATGGTGGTTTCCATCTTCATCGCCTCGACGACGGCCACCGGGTCGCCCGCGGCGAGCGCGGCGCCGTCCTCCGCGACCCACTTGACCAGGTTGCCGTTCATCGGCGCGCGCAGGATCTCCGGCTCGTGCGTCTCCTCCGCTGCGGCCTGCACCGGGGCGCTGCCGCCGCCGTGCACCAGCGACTCGAGCAGGCGGGCGGGCAGGCCGAGGCGCAGCGCCTTGCCGTCGACTTCGACCGTCAGTTCCGTGCGCTCGCTGTCTGGCTCGGCCGCCGCGATCTCCGGGGACGCTGCCAGCGGCTCGGCGAACTCGGACTCGATCCAGGTGGTGTAGACGCCGAAGGCCTCGGTTTTGGTGAACGCCGCGTCCCGGACCACCGCCCGGTGGAAGGGCAGTACGGTGGGCAGTCCGGCGATGACCATCTCGTCCAGCGCCACCCGGGCCCGGTTCAGCGCCTGCGCGCGGTCGGCGCCGTGCACTATGAGCTTGGCCATCAGCGAGTCATAGTCGCCGGGCACCGTGGATCCGCTGCGGACGCCGGAATCCACGCGGATGCCGGAGCCGGTGGGCGGTTCGAAGGCGGCGATGGTGCCGGGGCCGGGCAGGAAGCCGCGGGCAGGATCCTCCGCGTTGAGCCTGAACTCGAAGGCGTGGCCCTGCGGCCGGGGGTCCTCCGTCAGGGTCAGCGGTTCGCCGTCGGCAATGCGGAACTGTTCGCGCACCAGATCGACGCCGGTGGTCTCCTCGGTGACGGGGTGTTCCACCTGCAGGCGCGTGTTCACCTCGAGGAAGGAGATGGTGCCGTCGCTGGCGACCAGGTATTCGACGGTGCCGGCGCCGTGGTACCCGGCCTCGCGGCAGATGGCCTTGGCCGAGTCGTGGATGAGCCGGCGCTGCTCCTCGGCCAGGAACGGGGCCGGGGCTTCTTCGACGAGTTTCTGGTTGCGGCGCTGCAGCGAGCAGTCGCGCGTCCCGACCACGACCACGTTGCCGTGCATGTCGGCCAGGACCTGGGCTTCCACGTGCCGGGGCTTGTCGAGGAAGCGTTCCACGAAGCATTCGCCCCGGCCGAAAGCCACCGTGGCTTCGCGGACGGCGGAGTCGAAGGCGTCCTCGATGTCCTCCATCCGGCGGGCGATCTTCAGGCCGCGGCCGCCACCGCCGAACGCCGCCTTGATGGCCACCGGAAGGCCGTGTTCCTCCGCGAAAGCCATCACCTCGGCGCCGCTCCCGACCGGACCGTCGCTGCCGGGCACCAGCGGCGCTCCGGCCCGCACGGCGATCTCGCGGGCGGTGACCTTGTTGCCCAGGTCGCGGATGGATTGCGGGGAGGGGCCGATCCAGGTCAGGCCGGCCTCGTTGACCGCCTCGGCAAAGTCGGCGTTTTCCGAGAGGAAGCCGTAGCCGGGGTGGACCGCGTCGGCACCGGAGCGGCGGGCCGCCTCGATCAGCTTGCCGATGTCGAGGTAGGTTTCCTGCCCGCTGCGCCCGCCCAGTGCGTACGCTTCGTCGGCGCGGCGGACGTGGAGTGCATCGGCGTCGGGGTCGGAGTACACGGCCACGGACGCGAGCCCGGCGTCGGCGCAGGCGCGCGCCACTCGTACGGCGATCTCGCCGCGGTTGGCGATCAGGACCTTCTTCATGCGCGGTACCTTTCCGGCGGGTTCGAAGTGCCGGCACTGCCGGCGGGAAGCAGGGTGTCCGGGTCGACCAGGACGAAGCGGACGGTGCTGCCGGGCGGCAGCTGGGCCACCACCGGCAGGTCCTCGGGAACCACGGCGGCAATAACGGGGTAGCCGCCCGTGACGGGATGGTCGGCCAGGAACAGCACGGGCAGCCCGGACGGCGGGACCTGCAGGGCTCCGGCCACGGTGCCCTCGCTTTGGAGCTCGCCGTCCCGGATGCGCTCCAGCGGCGCGGGCGTTTCCGCAGGGGCGCCGCCCGTCGGCGTTCCGTTGCTGCCGCCGGCCGGAGCCCCGCCGCCCGGCAGTTCCAGGCGTACGCCGATCCGGTCCGAGGCCGAGCCGGATACCCAGTCCTGTCCGGTGAGCCGGTCGAGCCCGGCCTGGCCGAACCAGTCGTCGCGGGGGCCGGGCGTGATGCGCAGCAGCGCGGTTTCGCCGGGGCAGACCCGCAGGACGGGCGGTTCCGGTGTGCCGACCACGTGCCCGCTGCCGGCGTGGCCCACCGGCAGGATGAAGCCGGCCTCCATCGGCGCGGGTCCCAGTCCGGACAACGTGTCGGTGGAGCGGCTCCCCAGCTCCGCGGCGAGTTCGATCCCGCCGCGGACGGCGACATATGCCCGGAGCCCGGCGGTCGCCGGTCCGAGGGACAGGGTCTCGCCGTCGAGCAGGGCGAAGGGCGCGTCCTGCGCCGGACGACGTCCGGACGGCGCGATGTCCAGCTGCACGCGTGCACCGGTGACCGCTAGGACCTGGTCACCGCAGGCCCGCAGGGCCAGCGAGCCGAAGAGATTCTCGACGACGGCGTCCCCGGGGGAGTTGCCGGCCAGCCGGTTCGCCTGGCGTGCGGCCGGCACGTCGAGCGCACCGGAGCTGCCGACGCCGAGGTTGCCCATGCCCGGCCGGCCCAGGTCCTGCACCAGCGACTGCAGGCCGGTGGAAACCACCTCGAGCGAGCCGGCGGTGTGCGGCTGCGGGGGAGCCGGCTCCTCCTCGACGGGGCCGGCGGGGACCGGGCGGGACCCGGCCAGGATGGCATCGGCAGGCCGGGCCGGTCCTGCAGGTTCGGCTGACCCGGCAGAGCCTGCTGGTTCCGCGGAACCAGCCGACACCGCCAGGCCGAGCGACTCCCGCACGGCCGTGAAGCGGACCAGGTCCTGCGGCCGGATCAGCGCCGGATCCGGCCGGGCGACGTCCCACAGCACGCTCTCGGTGCGTCCGATCAGCTGCCAGCCGCCCGGCGACTTGCGCGGATAGACGGCGGAGTATCCGCCGGCCAGGGCCACCGCGCCGGCCGGGACGGCGGTCCGCGGCGTGGCGCGCCGCGGCACCTCGAGCGAGCCGTCCTCGCCCGTGAGGTAGGCAAAGCCGGGGGCGAAACCGCCGAAGGCGGCGGTCCAGACCTGCCCGGTGTGGGCGTTGACCACACCCTCGGGGCTGAGGCCGGTGAGACGCGCCACCTCGGCGAGGTCCTCGCCGTCGTACGTCACGGGAATTTCAACGGTTTTCCCCGTCCCGGCGGGGGCGTGCTCCAGTTCCAGCCGTTCGACGGCGGTCCTCGCCGCGACCGCGTGGGCGCGGGTGTCGCACTGGACCAGCACGGTGGAGGCCGCGGCCAGCACATCGAGCTGGCCGGGCAGCGGGTCGGCGGTCAGCCGGGCATGCAGGGCGAGCACGGAGTCCAGGCCGGAGAGCTCGACCAGCAGCGCGCGCGGCCCGGCAAACCGGACGGCGGTCACGCTCACGCAAAACTCCGGACCGTCACGCCGGCGGACTCGAGCCCGGCCCGCACGGCCGCCGCCATTGCGACCGAGCCCGGGGTGTCGCCGTGGACGCAGATGCTCTCGGCGTCCACCCTGATGATGGAGCCGTCGATGGCCGTAATCTTGCCGGTCTGGGCCAGCCGCACCATGTTGGCGACGACGAGGTCCGGATCGTGGAGGACGGCCCCCGGCTCGCGGCGCGAGACCAGCGTGCCGTCCGGGTTGTAGGCGCGGTCGGCGAAGGCCTCGGCAACGCCGCGAAGTCCGGCGGCCGCGGCCCTCGCCAGCGCCACCGAGCCCGGGAGCAGGAGCAGCGGCAGGTCCCCGCCGAAGGCACGCACGGCATCGACTACGGCCTGGGCATGTGCCTCGTGGTGGACGATCGTGTTGTAGAGGGCGCCGTGCGGCTTGACGTAGCGGATCCGCGCTCCGGCGGCCTGGGCCAGCGCCTGCAGGGCACCGAGCTGGTAGAGCACGTCATCCGCCAGTTCCGTGGGGGAGCAGTCGAGGAAACGCCGCCCGAAGCCCGCGAGGTCCCGGTAGCCCACGTGGGCGCCGATGGTCACTCCGGCGGCCACCGCGTCGCGGCAGGTTCCGGCGATCGTGCTCGGGTCCCCGGCATGGAAACCGCAGGCCACGTTGGCGCTGGAGACGGAGCGGAAGATTGCCGCGTCGTCGCCCATTTCCCAGTTGCCGAAGGATTCTCCGACGTCGCTGTTGAGGTCGATAATAGCCATGTGTGACACCCGTCTCGTTGGTTTCCTGTTTCCAGCATGCACCACATTCCAGGATTGTTCAACAATCGCTAGCGGCCGGGGCTGACGCCCGGCACCCCTCTTTGTTGAACAATTTCTTGCCAGCATTGTTCAACAACATGTAAGGTCGCTCCAATGTCCGTGTGACAGCAGTCACCGATGCAGATGGGAAACCCAATGGACAAGACCACGCCAACCAAGGTGCGCCCGAACTTCCAGCGCACCGCGATGCTCGGTGCCATGTTCCTGATGGCCACCAGCGCGATCGGCCCCGGCTTCATCACCCAGACCACGGTCTTCACCGTGCAGCTCGGCGCGGCCTTCGCGTTCGCCATCCTGCTCTCGGTCCTCGTGGATATCGCCGTCCAGCTCAATGTCTGGCGGATTATCGGCATCTCCGGCATGCGCGCGCACGAACTGGGCAACAAGGTGCTGCCGGGGGCCGGCTGGATCCTGGCCGCGCTGGTGTTCCTGGGCGGCGTGGTCTTCAACATCGGCAACATCGCCGGCACCGGGCTCGGCGTCAACGCGATGATGGGGCTTGATCCGAAGATCGGCGGCGCGGCTTCGGCGCTCGTCGCCATCCTGATCTTCCTCTCCAAGAAGGCGGGCATGGCCCTGGACCGGATCGTCGTGCTGCTCGGCGCGGTGATGATCCTGCTGATGCTCTACGTGGCGATCGTCGCGGCTCCGCCGCTCGGCGAGGCGCTGAAGAACACCGTCCTGCCGGAGGAGGTCGACTTCCTCGTCATCACCACCCTGATCGGCGGCACTGTCGGCGGCTACATCACCTACGCCGGCGCCCACCGCATGCTCGATTCCGGCGCCCACGGCGTCGAAAACGTCAAGGCCATCTCCCGCAGCTCCATCCTGGGCATTATCGTCACCGGCATCATGCGCGTCCTGCTCTTCCTCGCGATCCTCGGCGTGGTGTCCGGCGGAGTGGCGCTGACCAGCGACAACATGGCGGCCGAGGCGTTCGGCGCCGCGGCGGGCGAGATCGGCATGCGGATGTTCGGCGTGGTGCTCTGGGCCGCCGCCCTGACCTCGGTCATCGGCGCCGCCTACACGTCCGTTTCCTTCATTACCCGGACGACCACGTCCGAACGCAAGCGCAACCTGATCATCGTGGCCTTCATTGCCGTCTGCGCCGTGATCTACCTGCTCCTGGGGCAGGCCCCGCAGCAGCTGCTCATCTTCGCCGGCGCGTTCAACGGCCTGATCCTCCCGTTCGGCCTCGCGGTCCTGCTCTGGGCCGCCTGGCGCCGCCGCGACCTCCTGCACGGCTACGCCTATCCGAAGTGGCTGCTGGTCCTGGGGGCGGCCGCCTGGCTGCTGACCCTGTACCTCGGCTGGAATTCGCTGGCCGGGCTCGCCGAGATGTGGGGCTAGCCGATGGATACCCAACAGGCGGCCGGCACCTCCGTCCTCCCGGCCGACCCGGGCGCCCTCACTCCGGCCGAGGCGCGCGCCGCCTTCCGCTCCGGGCTGGCCGTCCCCACCGCCGGCTGGTCGCGCGGCTTTGCCCAGGCCAACCTCATCATCGTGCCGCGGGACCTGGCGTTCGACGTGCTGCTCTTCGCGCAGCGCAACCCGAAGCCGTGCCCGGTCCTCGGCGTGCTCGACGCGGGCGAAACCAGCGGGCCGCTGCTGGCCGGCGGGGACATCCGCACCGACGTGCCGCGCTACACCGTCTACCGGGACGGGCAGAAGGTCGACGAACCGACGGACATCAGGCAGTACTGGCGGGACGACCTCGTCACCTTCATCGTCGGCTGCTCATTCACCTTCGAGTCCGCGCTGCGCGAGGGCGGCATCTCCATTGCGCACATCGACCAGAACGTGAACGTGCCGATGTACCGGACCGAAGTGCGGTGCGAACCGGCCGGATCGATGGCGGGCCCGCTCGTGGTCTCGATGCGCCCGGTCCCCGCGTCCCAGGTGGCCGACGCCGTCCGCATCACCTCCCGCTACCCGGCGGTCCACGGCGCGCCGGTACATGTGGGCAACCCGCACGAACTGGGCATTGCGGACCTGGCCAGGCCGGACTTCGGCGACCCGGTGGACATGCCCGAGGGCCATGTGCCGGTGTTCTGGGCCTGCGGCGTCACCCCGCAGGCGGCCGTGATGGAGTCCCGTCCCGCGCTGGCCATCGGCCACGCGCCCGGGCACATGCTCATCACGGATGCCCGGGACAGCCAGTACCTGGTCCCTTAATCCGCGAACGACGGGCGGGACTCAGGCCCGGGTGACCTTGACGGTCGCCGCGGGGCAGGAGTCGGCATAGCGGATCAGGGCCGCGCGCTCCCGGCTGTCCGCCTTCAGGCCCCAGCGGATCTTCATGGCGACCCAGTCCGCCACGTACTTGCAGCGGTTCCTGGCCGGCATCCAGTCCTCGGGGCCCTTCGCCTGCTTGGCCGAATTCAGCCTGGACGTCTGCGCGTTCAGGAGGCGGCCGTCGCCCAGGTCGTTGTAGAACGCGACGCGGCGGGCCTGCGACCAGGAACGGGCCCCGGAACCCCAGGCCTCGTGGACCGGGACGAGGTGGTCGATCTGCACGGCCGACGCCGAATAGTGCGTGCGGTTGTCCCAGTTCGTGACCCACTTGCCGCTCCGGACCGTGCAGCCCCTGGAGGTCGTGTAGGTCGTGCGGACCTTGGATTCCTGGATCAGCACCTCCGCCCGGGTGTTCTGGCAGTCCCGGTTGGTGTCCTTCCAGTCGCCGAAGTAGCGGTCCCGGTCGTAGCCGGTGTTTTTCTCCGCCGCGACCGGAAGCGAGCGGGCGGCGGTGCGCAGCGACGCCTTGTAGGTGCCGGCCGCTTCAGCCGGTGCGGCCAGCCCGCCCAGCAGCAGGGCAGCCGTGAAGACGGCAGCGATGATTTTCCCCAACATTGAAGGTCCCCCAACCTTGTCTTTCCCCATGCTGCCGAACAAATAAACCCCAACGGTTCCAGGCAGCGGTTATACGATACATGATGGTTCATCCTGCGGCCATCCCCGGGAGGCGGCGCAGTTGGGTGGGGCGGCTCCTCGGCGGCGCGTTGTCCGCACAGGCCCTGCCCGCCCAGGCCCTGCCCGCACAGGGCGCAAGGTCAGCGCAGCCGGCGCTGGCGGTGCATGGGGAAAGCTGCACGGGTGGTGTCGACGGCCTCCACCGGGACGTCGACGACGGCGAGACCCGGCTCGGTGCCGAGCTGCTGCAGGGACGCACCCATCGGGCTCACGACGACGCTGTGTCCGATGGAGTTGGGCGGGGACTGGCAGGCGCCGGCAAGGTAGAGACCGTTCTCGATGGCGCGGGCGGCGGTGAGACTGAGCCACTGGTTCGTTTTGTGCTCTCCGGGAACCCACGCCGCACAGACGAGCAGGACCTGGGCTCCGGCGTCGGACAGTGCCCGTGAAAGCTCGGGGAAGCGGAGGTCGTAGCAGGTCATCAGGCCGAAGCGGACCCCGCCCAGGTCGAACAGGACGGGGTCCGCGGTGGGCGCGGGTTTGATGAACCGGGACTCGGTGTAGCCCTGGGCGTCGAAGAGGTGGATCTTCCGGTACCGGGCGAGCCGGGAGCCGTCCGCGGCGAAGGCGGCGAGGGTGTTGTAGGCACGGCCGGGTTCGTCGCTGGATTCGACGACCCCGGCCACGAGGGCGATGCCGTACCGCCGGGCGGTCTCCGCGAGGGCCGCACAGACGGGACCGTCCAGCGGCTCGGCAACCTCCGGAAACGAAGCGTCCAGTACCTTCTTGTCGTAGGTGGCGTATTCGGGCAGGACCAGCAGCTGTGCCCCGCCTTCCGCCGCGGCACCCGCGAACGCGTCGATGGCAGCAAGGTTCGCACCGACGTCGTGCCCTGACGCAAGCTGTCCCAGTGCAACACGCATAGTGCGGTCCTTCCTCGCTGCCGCTGCTAGGCGGCGACTTCCTCGGTGGCCTTCATCTCCGGCGGGGCGGTCCGGAAGCCTCTGGTGATGATGGCCAGCAGGATTGTTCCGGCCACCAGCCAGATCAGTCCGAGCGTAATCGCGTTGACGTCCAGCCGCGAGAGCAGGTACGCACAGACGACGGCTCCGACAACGGGAGCGACCAGGTAACCGAAGGGGTTCAGCGCGATGCCTTCGCGCCGCCGCCGGAAGAAGTGGAAGATGACGGAGATGTTGACCAGTGTGAAGGCGGTGAACGCCCCGAAGTTGATGAACGACGTCGAGGTCGCGACATCGAGGAAGATGGCGATCAGCCCGACTGCACCCGTAATCGCCAGGTTGACCACCGGCGTGTGGAAGCGGGGATTGAGCCGGCCGAAGACGGCCTTGGGCAGCACGGCATCGCGTCCCATCGCGTAGAGCAGGCGCGAGGCACTGGCCTGGGCGGCGAGGCCGGAGGCGAACTGCGCCGCCACCAGCCCGGCGAGGAAGACCGCGCCGAAGAGCTGTCCGCCGATCTGCAGTGCGATCTCGCTCGCGGCGGAGGCGGAATCCTCGAAGGCACCGCCGGGGTGTACGAGCTGGGTGAAGTAGGAAACGGTGATGAAGATGCCGCCGCCGATCAGCGCGATGAGCATGATGGCCCGCGGCATGTTCTTCCGCGGCTCGATGGTCTCCTCGGTGAGCGTGGTGACGGCATCGAAGCCGAGGAAGGAATAGGCGGCGATGGCCGCGCCGGCCGTGATGGCGCCGAAACCCGATTCCGGATTGATGAACGGCTGGGAGCTGATGAGTCCGGCGGCCCCCGAGCTGGAGACGATATGTCCGATGGACAGCCCGACGAAGAACACGATGACCAGCAGCTGGAATGACATCAGGAGGTAGTTGGCCTTGTCCGCGACCTTGATGCCCAGGATGTTCAGCAAAGTGGTGACGGCGATGAAGCCGATGATCCAGGCCGCGATCGGCACTCCGGGGAACTGCGCAGTCAGGTAGGAGCCGCCGATCAGCCAGATCACCATGGGCAGGAAGAGGTAGTCCAGCAGGATGGCCCAGCCAACCAGGAAACCGACGCGCGGGTCGATGGACTTGCGCACGTACGTGTAGGCGGAGCCGGCCACCGGGTAGGCGATGGCCATGCGGCCGTAGCTGTGCGCGGTGAAGAGCATGGCAATCAAGGCGACGAGGTAGGCCGAGGGGGAGGCGCCGGCCGTGGTTTCCGCGATAACGCCGAAGATGCCGAGGACGATCAGCGGCGTCAGGTAGGCCAGGCCGAAGAGCACCAGCGACGGCAGTTTCAGCGTGCGGGTCAGCGCAGGGGAAATGGGTGTGCTCACTTAGATGTTCCTCATGTCCGGGACCTTCGGGGTCCAGTTGGCCGGGTCGATCCGGCCTTGGTAGATGGGCAGCTCGATGGGTGGTTCCCCCGGGTGGAATTGGGACCACGGGCGGTTCACGTTTTCGGTTCCGTGCGTCCGGACGCGGTCGACGACGGCGAGATCGAGTTCCGCGGCGAGCAGTGCCGGAGCATCGTCCCCGGCTTCCGCAATGACGTTTCCCTCCGGATCGACGATCAGGCTGCGGCCCTGGCCGGTGGGGCCGGCACAGTTGACGCTGACCATGAAGACCTGGTTGACGATCGCGTTGGCTTGCGCGAGCACCAGTTCCTGCCGGCGGTCGGGGGTGGTGGTTTTGACGACATTGAGGATTACCTCGGCGCCCATCCAGGCCAGTTGGCGGGTGACTTCCGGGTACCAGGCGTCGTAGCAAATGTGCAGTCCCACCCGGCCCATGCCGTCCAGGTCGACGACGCTGAAGCTGTCGCCCGGATCGTAAGGCTCGTGCGGCCGCCACGGGAAGATCTTGCGGTAGTAGCCGGCGAGTTCCCCGGCAGGCGAGAGCACCAGCTGCGTGTTGAAGAGCTGGCCTTCCGGGCCGCGCTCGCAGACACTGCCGGGCACGAGCCATACGCCGAGGTCTCCGGCGAGCTGCCTGAGGTCCCGGACACGGGGGCCGTCGAGCGGCTCGGCGCTGTCCTGCAGGGCCTCGGTGCGCTGCAGGTCCGGGGAGCCGTCGGCAAACAGATGCAGCTCCGGAAAGACCAACAGCTTGGCCGAAGGGTAGCTGGACAACGCGCTGCGGACCTCGTCCGCGAAGGCCGAGACCGGTTCGCCGATAAGGCGCGGCCGGGCCTGCGCTGCAACGAGGGGGAGGGGTCTTTGCATGGGTAGCTTCCAGTCGATCGTGAGTGACTTGTGACATAATAGATCAAGTTGAACCAATAAAGGAAGGGGCTGGATGAGGCCCGTATGGTTGTTCCTATGACCACCGGCACCGCACCCTCGGAGCGAGCCCTGACCGAAGCGGCGGGCTCCGCGATCGACGAGGGCGTGCTGGCCGGCATCGACCGCCGCAGCGCCATCGATGCGGTGCGGCTTCGGATCAGCACCGCGATCCTGCTCGGCCTGCTGCGGCCGGGGGAGCGGTTGCCCGACCAGAAAGAGCTTGCCCTCGGGCTCTCCGTCAGTCCGATTACCGCGCGGCGGGCGCTCACGAACCTGGCCGAGCAGGGCATTGTGGTGCGTCGGCGCGGCCGCGGCGGCGGCACGTTCGTCGCGGACGAACCGCCCCGGCAGCTGCTGCAGGAACTCACGGCCGGGCCGGAAGAGTTCACGGCCATCCACCGGTTGGTGGACCGCCGCCTGCTCTTTGAATGCACCGTCACGCACTATGCCGCGCTGAATGCCTCCGAGGAGCAGTTGGAGGAGCTGGATCGGCTCACCCGGCGGATGGCCGGCGCGACCGGCTGGTCGGAGTACCACCAGGCCGACGACGAGTTCCACCGGCTGGTGGCGCGCTGCTCAGGGATGGGTACTGCTGTCGACGAATACAACCATGCGCTTGCCGACTTGTACGCCTACTTCCTGCCGTACCCGATCGAGCACCTGCACAATTCCAACCGGGACCACGTCCGGCTGGTCGAGGCCTTGCGCGCACGGGACGTGCTTGCCGCGGTCGACGTATCCCGGCGGCATGTGGCGATCCTGCACAGGACAATGTTCATGGGACTCCTGGAGGACGGGCAGCCGAATCCCTGAGCGGGGCGGGGCTTCCCGCGGGCGTGGACGGCCTCGTCGGGGAGAACGGCAGCGGCAAGTCCACGCCCGTGTTTCAAAGGTTGATGCGGTGGAGCATGCGGAGGGCCTGGCGGGCGGTCGGGCGGTCTTCGGGCCGCGCCGCGGTCATGGTTCCGAGCAGGGCGTTCCAGCGCCGCCCCAAGGTGTAGGGGAGGGCCGGGCCGCGCAGCGTGCGCGCGACCATCGATTCCACCGCTGTGCCGGGGAAGGCCTTGGCTCCGGTCAGGCATTCCAGGGCTACCAGGCCCAGCGCGTAGATGTCGCTGGCCGCCGTGGCCTTGGTGCCGAACGCCTCTTCCGGGCTGATGTAGTGCGCGGTGCCGGACGTAGATGCCAGCGGAGCGTGGCGCCGGCTCGTGGCGACACCGAAATCGGCCAACTTCGCAACGACCGAAGGCGAGCCGTCGGCCGCGGACGGGACCAGGATGTTCGCCGGCTTGATGTCGTTGTGGACGATGCCTTTCCGGTGCACCTGGACGAGCGCGTCCAGGATGGAGCCGAGCCACGCGGCCGTCATGGCCGGGGTGGCCGGACCGGCGTACAGGATGCTGCGCAGGTTCCGTCCCTCCACCAGGTCCATGACCGTGAATCGCCGCGGTGCATCGCCGTCGTGGTCCGCCGGAATCAGGCCGTGGTCCCGGACCGGCACGACTGCCCAGTGGCGCAGGCGCCGGTGCATGTCCACTTCCCGCTGGAAGCGCTCGTCGGCGTGGGAGGCCTCGGGCCGGAAGATCTTGACGGCGACGCGCTCGCTCGTGCGCAGGTCCCCGGCGTCGTACACCACCGCCTCCGAACCGCTGCCCAGCACGGGGCCGAGCTGGTAGCGCCCGGCGATGGGACGAGGTCCGGAGGTGTCCGTGGCGGCGGGGGCAGGACGGGGCGTCTCCGTGTGCTTGGTGGTTAGGCCGGGGAGGGTCACTGAAGCACAGCTTCAAGCTCGGCCTCCGTGAGGCCGGCGGCCGTGCGGAGTGCTGTCCGCTCCGCTCCCTGTGCTGCGGCCGCCCTCACGGCCTTGCCCAGCGCTTGCTGCGCGGCGTCAAGTTCCCACTGCAGGCTTTCGAGCCGTGCTGCGGCCAGCCAGACGCCGTCCAGCGGGTGGAGCGTCAGCGCCGGTGCGGTGTCCTTGCGGAACCCGCACGCGCAGGTCCACTCCAGGTTCGTGGACCCGGAGGCCGCCGCCTCGGCCAGGATCATGGGGCGGCGGCAATGGATCGGGGCCGCCGGTCCATCGAAGGATTCGGCTGAGGGCGCCATCGCCGCGAATTGGAAGGCCGTCTCTGCCGCACTGCCCTGGCCGTCGAAAACGGACTGCAGGCCGGTTGCCTGGATCGGATCAACTACTTCAGTCACAGCGAACTCCTAATCTTGCTGATAGTTCAGGGTGAAAGTATCTCGCCTAACTAGTTATATGGGGGTTTAGCGATTAAGTCCACTCGAGGAGCACGGCGTGTTAGTCATCGTCCCTCATCGTTCTCGGAGTCGATTGCGTCGACGGCATCGCGCATGCTGGTGAGGAACCTGGCGATGATCTCGGCCTCCTTGGCCGAGAGGGAGCTGGCGACTGCGATCATGCGCTGGTGCATCAGCCCGAGGGTGCGGCGCACCTCCTCATCCGAGCCGGGGGTGGGGCGAAGGATGAGCGCCCGCCGGTCGGTGGGGTGCGGCTCCCGGCGGATGTGGCCGGTCTTGACGAGCCGGTCGATGAGGGTCGTCATGGAGGCCGATGTAACCCCTAGCTGGGAGCCGAGTTCCTTGGGGCCGACGGCCCTGCCCTGTGCCTCGGCCTGGAGCAGGTAGCGCAAGGCCAGCAGGTCCGTTTCACCCATGCCCATGGAGGATCGGGTCCGCCTGCGCATGGCGGCCTCGGAGGCGCGGTACTCCCGCAGCGCGTTGAGGACGCCGACGGCGCCGGCCTGCTGCTCCGTGTCCTGCGTGTACCAGTAGCCTCCCGCTCCGGCTTTTTCCTGCACGTTCTCGGTCCTTCGATAGACGTAAATCTTGCTTGTCTAGTAATCGATCATAACCATTCACCAGGGAAGGCTTCCAGCGGACGCCCGCGCCTCCGGCCGATTCTTGAGCAGGAATTGCGGTCCCGCAGGGTTTGTCCTTGAGGTTCGCCCGGGAAACTGGAGCAACTGGTTGATGTACCTGCGTTCCGGCCGGGCCGGAACGCCTCGTAGTGGCGGAGGAGGGGCGCGTGTCATGAGCGCGCAATGTATCGGGGTCTCCCGGGTCGTGGTGGTGAGCAGGCATGCCCTGGTGGGCGAGCTGCTGGTCGCCTCGCTGGCCCGCCACGACGACCTGCACCCGGCCGGCTTCGCCTCGACCATCGAGCAGGCGGTCGCGCTGTGCCTCGAACAGGCTCCCGACGTGGTGCTCATGGACTACCGGATGCCCGGCGGCACCGGGCTGGACGCCGCCGAGCAGATCCTGCAGCGGCTGCCCCGAACGAGGATCATCCTGCTCGCCGTCGACCTGTCGTCGGAGGAACTCCTGCGGGTGGTTGAGGCAGGCGTGAGCGGCCTGCTGCCGCTGGACGCCTCGCTGTCATCGGTGCTGGAGGCGCTGCGCTACGCCACCCCCGCGGCCATGGCCGTCCACCCCTCCTTCCTGATCCCTTCCTTCGGCGCCGACGGTGTCAGCTTCGACGGCCCGGCACTGACCCGGCGGGAGCTGCAGGTCCTGGGCATCCTGGCATGCGGGAACGACGCCCGTGCCGCAGCCCGCGACCTCGACATCTCGCTCAACACTTGCCGCGGCTACATCAAGTCGGTGCTCGCCAAGCTCGGCGCGCACAGCCAGCTGGAGGCCGTGGCCACCGCCCGCAACCTGCGGCTTATCGCCTGACTACCGGTGCCGGGTACCTCTCCCGGCCAGCACCGCCCGGTAGCCGGAGCGGTAGTCCGGGTAGGCGAACTCGAAGCCGGTCCCGCGCAGCCGCGCATTCGAGAGCCGGCGGTTGCCGCCCCGTGCGGACTTTCCCTCAGACTGTTCCGGCGCGGGAGCGCCCGTTTCGTGCGCAAGGAAATTCACGACGTCGGACATTTCCGCCGGCGCATCATCCACCCCGATGTAGGTCCCGGGAGAGGCATTCGAACGGATGAGGTGGACGACGGCGGCAGCGGCGTCGTCGCGGTGGATGCGGTTGGTCGGGTGGGGCGCCGCCGGGGCGGCTGCCGTGCCGGAGCGAACCTGGTCGATCAGCCGGGTCCTGCCGGGACCATAGATGCCCGCCAGCCGGAGCACCAGGCCGTCCGGCCGCCGCCGGAGGAGCAGCTCCTCGGTTGCCAGCAGGACCTTGCCCGTCGGCGTCGCCGGGGCCGCCGGGGTGTCCTCGTCTACCCAGGCCCCGTCCGCATCCCCGTACACCGCGGTGGATGAGACCAGCAGGATCCTGGCGGGTTCCGCGGGGCCTGAATCGATGGCATCCAGCACGCGCTCCAGGCCGCGCAGGTAGGTGGCCTCGTACGCTTCGACGCTGCGTTCGGGGGCGGCCGGGGCGAACACCACGGCTTCGGCATCCGCCGGCAGCGCGGGCAGCGGCCCGCCCAGGTCCGCCTGTACGCCGGCCAGTTCGGCGGGCAGGAGTTCGGGCCGCCGCCGCCAGCCCTGTACACGGTAGCCTGCCTCGGCGAAGCGCAGCCCGGCCTCGGTCCCCAGGTCTCCGCAGCCGATGATGACGATGCTTCCGCGCTTTTGGTCCATGCCCGCCTAACGCACGGCGGCCGCAGCTTTGTTCCGCAACAGCGGGAAGCGCAAAAACTGCGGCAGCCGGGTGCGCGGGTTTTATCCTGCGGCGATGGATTCGAGGTCGACGACGAGGTCCGCCCGGTCCCGGGTGGCCCGGATGAGTTCGGCGTTCCGCTCGTCCACCTCGCGGACCCAGGCCGCGGCCGCCTCCGGGGTCTTGCCGAAGAGGACATGGCGTTCGGTCAGCCGCCGGAGCCGAAGGGCATCGTCCTGCTGGCAGTACCAGACCTCGGTGCACTGCTGCCGCACCTCCCGCCAGCCCGGCCGGTCCAGCAGCAGGTAGTTGCCCTCGGAGACCACGGTTTCCGCAGCGGGGAAGACCGGGACCGTTCCGGCGACGGGCTGCTCAAGTACCCGCTCGAAGCCGGGCGCGTAGACCACGTGGCCGCGTTCGGTCCGCAGCCGCGCCAGCAGGGCCGCATAGCCGTAGGCGTCGAAGGTTTCCGGCGCCCCCTTGCGGTCCAGCAGCCCGAGCCTGGCCAGCTCGGCATCGGACAGGTGGAACCCGTCCATGGGAACGTGGGCAAAGCGGGCCTCCTCCGGCGCCGCCGCCCCCGCATTGAGCCCGCGGACCAGGGCCTCCGCGAGGGTAGTCTTGCCTGCCCCGGGCGCTCCCACGATCCCGATGACCGTCCGGCCGCCGCGCGGGTCGGCGAGCGACGAGGCCCGGTCCAGCAGTTCCGGCAGCATCATCGGACCGCGTTGGCCTGGAGGTGGTTCTCCATGAAGCGGCGGGCGTGGACGGCGAGGCCAGCGCCGTCGGTCCACAGGTTCCGCCAGATCGCCAGGTCGTTCTCATTGATATTCATGGGCCGGGTGTCCAAAGGATCAGGGCGTGGTCGTGGCCGATGTTGTCGGCCAGCCGGAGCGCGTCGCAGGCGGTGCTTATGACGTTGGTATCCTAGCGGCCGCAGAACGCCTTCAGCCACGGACACCAGCGCCTGAGGCCGGCCGTTTGTCCGGATGACGCCGGTGACACTAGACATGGCCCGACATTCGCCGGCGCACGCCGCGGGCACCGGCGTCGTGCATAGGATTGCTCCAGACGCAGTTCGGCTGCAGACCCGGGACAGGAGAATTCCAGTGCTAAACGTCATCAGCTACAACCTCCGCAAGCATGCCGCGAGCGGCGAGCTCATGGACCTCAGCGTCAACTACGACGTCGATGTGATGTGCCTGCAGGAGTGCGACACGGAGAAGCTGCCGCACAAACTCGACGACCTGGAACTGGCCGATTCGACCAAGGGCAACCGGCTGGGACTCGCCGTCTATTACCGCCGCAGCCGCTTCACCGCGCTCGAGACCAACACCTTCTCGCTCAAGAAGTCGCTGCACGACTACGTGCTGTCGCCGGCGCACGAGCGGCTGCTCGGGGTGCGGCTGGTGGACGATGAGACGGAGCGCGAGGTGGTGGTCGGGGACTTCCATGCGGCGCCGCTGACCGCCACCAACTCGCTCCGCCGGCACCAGATCCGCGCCGGCCATGCGGCCCTGCTGGGCATGGGCGGCGCCAAGACCCTCATGGTCGGCGACTTCAACTACCCGTTCTTCACCAAGAGCCTCACCGAACACCTGAAGGAAACCGGCTACGAACTCTCGCTGAGCAACCGCCGGACCTACACGCGCTACGCCGTATTCAAGGGGCATTTCGACTTCGCCACCTCGCTGGGACTGGACATCAAGAGCGTGGAAACCCTGCCGCGCGGCGAATCCGACCACCTGCCCATCCTGGTGACTGCCGAATACACCTGACCCCTTGACCAGGCCGTGTCCCCGGGGTGCACTGGAGATGTTGCGCGGCGCCGCTCCAGGGAAGGACATTGGCGATGAAGGCAGGAACACGCGTCAGCTGGAACACCCCGCAGGGCCGGACCCGCGGGAAGGTTATCGAGCGCAAGACCAGCGACTTCCAGCTGGACGGCCACACCTTCCGCGCCAGCGAGGATAATCCGATGTTCGTCGTTGAATCTGAAGCCTCGGGGGCCCGCGCGGCGCACCGGGCCGACGCCCTGGCGGAGGACTGACGTGGCGGCCCGCCACGAAGTGCTGGTCATCGGCGGCGGCAACGCCGGCATCTCGCTCGCCGCCCGGCTGCGGCGGTACAAGGTCGGGGACATCGGGCTGGTCGAGCCGCGCACCACCCACTACTTCCAGCCCTTGTTCTCCCACATCGGCGCGGGTGCCGCCAGGATGAGCGAGGCCATGCGGGACCAGGCCAAGGTCATGCCGCGCGGGGTCGAATGGATCAGGGGCTCCGTGGCGGACATCCTGCCCGATGAAAACGTAGTGGTCCTCGCGGACGGGAGTCGGGTGGGCTACGGGCAGCTCGTGGTGTGCCCGGGCCTGCAGCTGGACTGGGACGGGGTACCGGGCCTCGCGGAGGCCATGGCTTCGCCGGACGTGACGTCCAACTACGATCCGGCAATGCCGGAAAAGACCTGGGCGCTGGTGCGGTCCCTGCGGCACGGCACGGCCGTCTTCACGCAGCCGCCCGGCCCTGCGAAGTGCGCCGGCGCCGCCCAGAAGATCGCCTACATGGCCTGCGACTACTGGCGCGAACAGGACGTGCTCCGCGACATCCGGGTGGTCCTCGTGGTTCCCACGCCCACGGTCTTCGGCGTCGAGGGCGTGGACGCGTTGCTCGACGCAAAGGTCGCCGAGTACGGGATCGAGCTGCGGACCGGCACCACGCTGGCCGGCGTGGATGCCGCGCGCCGGACGGTGTCCCTGGCGGGCCCGGCGGGGACCGAGGAGCTCGCCTTCGACCTGCTGCACGTGGTGCCGCCGCAGTCCGCGCCGGACTGGTTGAAATCCACGGCGCTGCCGGCCGCAGGGGATGCCGGCGGCTTCGTGGAGGTGGACCCGGAGCTGCTCCGGCACCGGCGCTATCCGAATGTGTGGTCCCTGGGCGATGCGGCGGCGACGCCGAACTCCAAGTGCGGCGGGGCCCTGCGCAAGCAGGTCAAGGTGCTGGCCAAGAACCTCAAGGCCGTGCTGGCCGGGACCGAGCCGCAGCAGCGCTACAACCACTATGGCGTCTGCCCGTTCACCCTGACGCGGCACACGGTCCTGTTCGCCGAGTTCGACCACCAGTACCGACCCATGCCGACGTTCCCCTGGCTCGACCCGGCCAAGGAGCGCCGCTGGGCGTGGGTGCTGGACCGCCGGATCTTCCCGCAGATCTACTGGCACCTGATCCTCAAGGGGCGTGCCTGACCGCAAGGGAGGCTACTGCAGAGCGAGGCTACTGCGGGACGATGATCTGCCAGGCGTCCGGTTCCACGGTCCAGGAACGGCGGGTGTAGGGGCCGCGGATTTCGCCGTCGTCAATGGTGGAAAACGGACCGCGCGTCCCGGAGATAACGACGGCGGTGCCTCGCCCGGCCGTTACGTCCTTCCTCCTCGCGTGGTTGCCGTCCTTCAGTTCGAGGGCGTAGGCGACTCGGGCCGGAAGGCTGACGGCTTCCCAGACGATGACGTCGACCTGGCCGTCGTGGGGATCGGCCTCGGGCACCAGCCGGGCGCCGCCGCCGATCGTGCCGCCCAGGGCCAGCGCGGCCATGAGGACGGGTTCCTCGCCGGAGTGGATGACCTTGCCGTCGACAGTGACCTCGAGCTGCCAGCCCTTCTCAGTGGCGCCGGCCGCAATGGCCCCGGCGACGTAGCCGAGCTTGCCCAGTTTGACCCGGCCGAAGGTCTTCTTGGCGGCCGCGCCTTTCTGGACCGCGGCGACCCCGATCCCGACGTGGACCGCGTTGACCGCGATGCCGCCGTCGTCGGCCACCAGCAGTTCGATAGGCCGCGCCCGGCCGGACAGGACGATGCCGGCTGCCTGCTCGGGATCCGGCGGGATGCCCAGGGTTCCCGCGAGGTCGTTGCCGGTCCCGAGCGGGACGAGGCCAATGGGGCCGGCGTCCCGGAGCTGCCCCTTCGTGTGGAGGCACTGCACCGCGGCGTGCAGCGAGCCGTCGCCGCCGAGCACCACCAGCCGCCGTCCGTCCAGGCCGTCGAGCGCGCGGTCCAGTTCGTCGAGGCTGTGGGTGGCGGCCGATTCCACCGGGTGTCCGGCACGCCGGAGCACCCCGAGTGCGGCCTCGACCGCGTTCTCGTCGGCGGTTCCGGCCGACGCATTGACAACAGCCAGAAATCCGGGCCCAGCCATGGTGCCCTCCCGTCGCAGTTTTGGACTCATCATAGGCGCCCGGTCTCAAGGCCTTGCGGGGAGACCCCGGCGGGGCCGGACGGCTAGCGCTGCGGGGAGGTCCGGACGGCGCCGATGCTGGCCGTGATGACCAGGGCGATGGCCACCAGATGGCTCCAGCCGAGTTCCTGGCCCAGCACGGCGAACCCGGCCAGTGCCGCGACTGCGGGAGCCAGGCACGTCAGCACCGAGAAGGTCGCCGCCGGGATGCGCCGGAGCGCAATGAGTTCGAAGGCGTAGGGGAGCGCGGACGACATCAGGGCGACGCCCAGTCCGACGGCGAGAACCAGCGGATCCAGCAGGGCGGTGCCGGCGGTGAGGACCGCGCCCGGAACGGTGATGACGGTGCCGAAGGCCATGGCGAGCGCGAGGCCGGCCAGGCCGGGGAAGGCGGCACCGGTGCGCGCGTTGAGCAGGATGAAGAAGGCCCAGCAGGCCGCGGCCCCCAGGGCGAACAGGACGCCTAAGGGGTCGATGCCGCCGTCGGCGCCGCCGCGGCTGATCAGGGCGACGCCGGCGAAGGCGAGCACGGCCCAGAGGACGGCGATCCAGCGCCGGCTGGCGACTACGGAGAGCACCAGCGGGCCCAGGACCTCGAGGGTGACGGCCACGCCGAGCGGCAGCCGGTCGATTGCCGCGTAGAAGAACGAGTTCATGGCCGCCATAGCCGCGCCGAACCCCGCCGCGGTCCACCACGCCGCCTTTCCGTACCCGCGCAGCCGGGGCCGGGCAAAGGCCAGCAGGACCACGGCCGAGAAGAACAGCCGCAGGAAGACCATGCCCAGCGGGCCGGCGGCCGGAAAGACCAGCACGGCCAGCGCGGCGCCGACCTGCTGGCACAGGATGGCCGCCAGGACCAGCCCCAGTGCACCCGCGTAACCCGACGCCGCGGGGGAGTCTGCAACCGACGGCATGTTCATGGGAGTAACGCTAGGGACCGCAAGCGCCGGAGCGAAATCGAACCTGTCACCTGGCTGCCGCGGCGAGGAACCGCCGTCGTTGTTACATCCCGTCCGCGCGGAGTGGGCGTCCCTACTGGCGGCCTACCTATGCGTCTGGCAGTGTGGGATGCAGCCGGTTCCGGCGTCCATAGCACCGATGTTCAAGGAGATGAGCCGATGGCCGATTCGCTCGCATCGACGGAGCAGGCCTCACAAGAGCGCGCCGCAGACGTCGCCGACAGCGAGGCCGTACCGGAGGAGGTCCCCGAGGCCCCCGCCCCGGAAATCAGCTACGACGAACAGTTCTACCCCGCCCGCCCCCGGCAGCTGCGGCCGCGGGCCCGCCGTCGCCCGTGGACGCCCGGCCAGCCCCCGTTCGAGGCCGACGCCCGCAACCCCGTCTACGTGGAATGGCTGCGCAACCAGTCGATGCTCGGCGACGCGAAGGTCATCGCGCGCCAGCTCTCCGGCCAGGCGAGCATGTGGCAGAACCCCTTCGCCTACCCGAACCCCCGCGCAGCCGTGGAACGGGCGTCCGTGTGGTTCACCGCCTACCCGCTCTCGCTCATCACCGGGCCAGCGCAGACCTTCCTGGCGGCGCTCGGCGACCCGGGACTCTGGCAGGCGTTCGAGCAGATCGGCATCAAGGCCATCCACACCGGGCCGGTGAAGCTGGCCGGCGGGCTCAAGGGCTGGGAGCACACGCCCAGCGTGGACGGGCACTTCGACCGGATCAGCATGGCGATCGACCCGCTATTCGGCACGGAGGACGAGTTCCGCGCGATGTGCGAGGTGGCTACCGAGCACGGCGGCACCATCGTGGACGACATCGTCCCGGGCCACACCGGCAAGGGCGCGGACTTCCGGCTGGCTGAGATGAACTACCGGGACTACCCGGGCATCTACCACATGATCGACATTCCGGAATCGGACTGGCACCTGCTGCCGGACGTGCCCGACGGCGACGATTCCGTCAACATCGACGCGGACACCGAGCGGGCGCTGCAGCAGGCCGGGTACATCATCGGCGAACTGCAGCGTGTCATCTTCTACGAGCCGGGCGTGAAGGAAACCAACTGGAGCGCCACCCGCCCGGTCATGGACACCACCGGGCAGATGCGGCGCTGGGTCTACCTGCACTACTTCAAGGCCGGACAGCCCTCGATCAACTGGCTGGACCCCACCTTCTCCGGCATGCGCATGGTCATGGGGGATGCCCTGCACTCGCTCGTGGACCTCGGCACCGGGGCGCTGCGGCTGGACGCCAACGGCTTCCTCGGCGTGGAGAAGAGCGCGGAGGAGCGGCCGGGCTGGTCCGAGGGACACCCGCTGTCCGAAGCGGCCAACCAGATCATCGGCAGCATGGTCCGCAAGGTCGGCGGGTTCACCTTCCAGGAGCTCAACCTCAGCATTGACGACATCAAGGCGACGTCGGAGACCGGGCCGGACCTCTCCTACGACTTCGTGACCCGGCCGGCGTACCACCACGCGCTGGTGATGGCGGACACCGAGTTCCTGAGGCTGACCCTGCGCCAGGCCATGGAGATCGGCGTGGACCAGGCATCCCTGGTGCACGCAATGCAGAACCACGACGAGCTGACCTACGAGCTGGTCCATTTCATCACCAAGCACAAGGACGAGGTCTTCGAGTACGACGGCGGCGAACTCACCGGGGCGGAACTCGCGCACCGGATCCAGCAGGACCTGCGCGACGGCATCACCGGCGAGGCCGCGCCGTACAACCTGGTGTTCACGGCCAACGGCATCGCCTGCACCACGGCCAGCGTGATTACCGCGGTGCTGGGCATCAAGGACTTCAGCGCGATCACGGTCGAGGACGTCGACCGGATCCGCCGGGTCCACCTCCTGCTGGCCATGTACAACGCGCTGCAGCCGGGCGTTTTCGCGCTCTCCGGGTGGGACCTCTGCGGCATGCTGACGCTGGACCGGTCCAAGGTGGCCGACCTGCTCTCCCGCGGCGACACCCGCTGGATCAACCGTGGCGCCCACGACCTGATGGGCTTCAACCCCTCCGCGCAGGCCTCCGCCGCCGGCATGCCGAAGGCCAAGGCCCTTTACGGCACCCTGCCGGAGCAGATGGAGGACGAGGACTCCTTCGCCCGGCAGCTTTCCCGCATCCTGGCCGTCCGCGAGCAGCACGGCATTGCCAAGAGCGGGCTGATCGACGTGCCGGACGTCTCGCATCGCGGCATGCTCGTGATGGTGCACGACCTTCCCTCGGGCGACCGCGAGGTCACGGTCCTGAACTTCTCAGACCAGGACATCGCCGGCACCGTCCGCTCCGAGCTGCTGGCCACCGGCGCCGAGGTGACGGACGCGTTCAGCGGCGAGCCGGTCGGAACGGTCGATGACCTTCACAGCTTCTACATCCAGCTGGAGGCCTACCAGGGCACCGCCCTGTTGGTGGTGGCCCCGGAACCGGAAGAGGAGGGCGACGGCGAGGCGTCCGAGGGGGCGAACCGCGCCTAGATGAATAAGTTAAGTCCTATTAGGGCCTAAGAAGACAGCAGGCACCCGGTGGCATGCGCTCCTCATCGCCGATGACCCCCCAGCAACACCGAAGACAAGGGGAATCAATCATCTTGGCCTGGCCCAGCCGCCTAGGCCCTCACGTGGCAGGGTCCCTCCCCGGCCCTAAGATTTCCAATGGCGCCCACTCCTAACACTCCTAGAAGGGTGGTGGGGTGGTGTCGTTGTAGGGGTCTGGTGGCGGGGGTGGGGGTGGTGTGATCCCGTGGCTGATCCAGGAGCCGTCGGGGTAGCTGGTGTAGGTTTGGCCGGTCCTGGTTTGGTGGCGGATGACGCCGTGGGGGAGCTGGGTGGTGTGCCAGTCGTCGTTGTGTTTGGCCAGGTGGTCGGGTTTGCAGCGCAGGGCGAGGTTATCGAGTTCGGTTTTGCCGCCGTGTTCCCAGGCCAGGGTGTGGTCGAGTTCGCAGTGCTTCCAGTGGGTGCGGCAGCCCAGCCCGCGGCAGG
>NZ_BRVS01000012.1 GCF_026011795.1 Arthrobacter mangrovi
ACCGTTTATCGGACACTCCCTCCCTGCGGTGAACTTTGCGCTCTCGAAGGAGACGAATCCGTTGGTGAATCGTACTTTTACGAAGGAAGCAACGCCACCGGTGAACTTTGCGTTGGCGAAGCTGGTTGATGGCGTTGTTGCCTTGTGAGTAGCCAACCCAATTCGGCGGCGGGCTAGGGCGTGTCTCCCAAATGAGCTGAGTCTGGGCTAAAAGGCTTGGAGCGTGTCGCGTTTCGAGGTTTTCACGGTTGAGCAATGGGCTCGGATCGAACCGATGTTGCCGTCGTCCGATGGGCAGCGGGGCAGGCCGTTCCGCAATCATCGACAGGTTGTTGAGGGAATCGTGTACCGGTACCGGTGCGGGATTGCATGGCGAGACCTGCCGCCAGCGTTCGGGCCGTGGCAAACCGTGTGGAAGCGCCACCGGCGGTTCAGCCGGGACGGGACTTGGGACCGCATCCACACCGTTCTGCTGGCTGAAGCAGATGCCTCCGGCGGAATCGACTGGACGGTGTCGGTGGACTCGACAATTAACCGTGCCCACCAGCACGCGACCAACCTCCCCCGTGCCACAGGGGGACGCAGGGAATTACAGGAAACTGTTTGAGGAACCCGACGACCATGCGGTCGGCCGTTCCCGCGGCGGGCTAAGCACCAAGATCCACCATGCCTGCGACGGGAAAGGCCGGCCGCTGGCCTTCATTATCGGCCCCGGCCAGGGCTCCGACTCGCGCATGTTCCCCGTGGTCCTGGACGCGATCAGCGTCCCGCGGGCCGGCAGCGGCCGGGCACGGAACAGGCCGGACGCGGTGCTTGGCGATAAAGCGTATTCGTCCCGCGCCAACCGCAACCTGCTGCGGATGAAGAGAATCAGGGCCGTAATCCCCGAGCCCAGGGACCAGATCGCCAACCGCAGGCGCAAAGGCTCCCGCGGCGGCCGGCCCGTCGACTTTGATCCCGAAGCCTACAAAGGCCGGGCCGTCGTGGAACAGTCCTTCAACCTCTTCAAGCAATGGCACGGGATCGCGACCCGATACGACAAGCTCGCCCTCACCTACAGGGCAGGAGTCGCGCTCTACGCATGCCTCATATGGTTACGCCAATAAGGAGACACGCCCTAACGGCTGCGTTCCAACGGAGCCGATAACGGCGCATATGACAGGCGTACAAGAAGGTGGCCCAAGAATGGGACATGGCCCGAAGCCAGGCCTTCCAGGCAGACTGACTTCGAGCCATGTCCATGCCGGCTAACGGTAAAAACCGGCTTGGTTACTGACGTCCGCTGGCGGTGGCCCAGGGGTGGCTACGCTGCCAAGGCCACTTGGGATACGGCGGTGGCCGCAGTCCGGGCGCTAGGAATCAGGCTGAGACTGCACGCGGTGTCAGCCGACCCAGCATCTTGGGGCAGGACCTGGAATGCAGCACAGTGCTCAAGCTCGGCCAACGCGTCCGCAGTGGCCGACGCCCGGCCGAGGTCCAGCACAATGCCAAGACCGGGGCTGAGCGCATTCGCCCGCCGGGCTACGCTGTAGAGCGCCCGCACGTTGCGGGTGTCTACGTCGCCCATGACCTTGATGCGTGCTGTGTTGCATTCGACGTCCACGCTAACGACGACGCTGAGTTTGTCGCCCTCCATGGCTAAGCGGCCACCGCCTGTTCGGCCGGAGCCGTCCGTGCCGTCTTGGCCTTGAGGACAGCTTCTTCCTTCAGGTTCTCCTCGAAGGACTCCCGGAACCGGTCGCGGTCCGCTGCCGGCACCAGCTGCAGGTATACAGGGTGCGCGAAGACCCGCTTGCGGACCTCGTGGCAGAACGGCAGGACCATCAGGCGGCGCCGGTGGGCATCGGCCAGCGCGTAGCGGATCAGCCGGTCCTCTAGACCGGTTTCCTTGTGGTCCTGCCCGACTGCCGTGTAGAGAAGCCACATCTGGTCGCCCTCAACGCGGTAGTGCAGCGAACCTGCCACCGCTCCGTCAACGTAGGCATCGTACTGGGACGCACCGAAGTTGTCTCGAATGACCTGCATGCTTCCTCCTCTGTTTTCGCCCCGACACCCGGTGCGCCGCCGGTCGCGCCGGCAAGTCCTGAGGTTCCGGGTCGGCAGCCCTCTTGGGGAAACGGGCTGCCATCGGATGTTGCTTACGAGGTAAGCAAAGCATGCTTACCATCGTTCTGCAAAGCAGGCTTAGTAATTTGTGACACAACGTTGCATCGAGGACTGCCCGCTCAGGATCAGTTTTTCAGTGCTTCGAGCCGGTCCAGCAGGGTGCTCGAGGGACTCCTCGAATTCCTGCCCCGACCGGTCGGCCACCAGCTGATCCCGGAGCCGCTGCAGGATCGGGTAGCCGGCAAGGTCGGCTGGCCTGGGCGGCCGCGGATCCAGCTCCTCTGCGGGTCCGAGGTCGGCGCCGAGGGCCGAGACCTCGAGTAGCAGGTGGCCCAGGAGAAAGCTGCTGAAGGCCCGGTAGGCATCAACGGCCGCGCGGTCGCTGAAACCCGACGAGGTCAGCGCGGCAAGGAAGGACTCGACCCAGTGAAGGCTCCTCACCGGCGGGCGTATCCAGGGGGCTTCGGTCGGACGGGTGGCCAGCAGTGGGAAGGTGCGGGGGCGGCGCGCCAGCCGCCGCAGGCTGTGCGCAAGCCGGATCAGGTATTCCTGCCAGCCATGGACCGGCTCGAAATCAACCTCCGGATCCCCGTGGAGCTCGTCCATGAGGGTCTCGACGATGCCGTCCAGCAGGCTGTCCCGCGACTGCAGGTGCCGGTAGAGCGACATGCCTTCTACGTCGAGTTCGCTGCCCAGCCGGCGCATGGTAAGACGGCTGACCCCGTAGCGCGCGACGAACTCAACGCCGGCCGGACATCGGAACCGGACGCGGAAAGGCCCCCGCGCGGTGGTATTCGGGAACGTGCGGTGTGTCAGATAGCGGTGTTCGGCGCTTCTCCGGGGCTGCCCGTGTCGCGGATGGCTTTGCGCCGGCGGGCCCGGTCGAGGGCGTTCATAACGGGTCCTGCGGTGATGCCGTGGACAACAATGGAGATCACGAGCACCAGCCCCACGACGCGCCACAGCATCTGGGCTTCCTCGGCGAACCGCCCCTCCGACAGCGCGTACGACAGGTAGTAGATAGACCCGATGCCGCGTACGCCGAAGAAGGAGATCACGGCCCGTTCCCACAGTCCCGTACGCCCCTTAGCGACGGCGATCCAGCCTGCTGCCGGACGAACCAGCAGGACTATGACCAGTGCCACCGCAACCTCACGCCAGGTAGTTCCGGCCAGCAGACCCCGGGCCACCGCTCCACCGAGAAGGACCAGCAGGACCACGGTCAGCAGCCGTTCCAGCTGCTCAACGTAGCTGTGCAGGATCCCATGGTAGCCATGGGTCTGTTCATGGGAACGGATGGCCACGGCACAAACGAAGACGGCGACGAAGCCGTACCCTTCGACCATCTCCGCCATCCCGTACGCGAAGAAGGTGGCCGCCAGCGCCACGAATCCCTCCGAATGTTCAGCCAGGCGGACGCTCTTCGCCGGCGCCCGAAAGAAAATCCGTCCCAGCAGGCGGCCCACGCCGTACCCGATCAGGCAGCCCATGCTGATCCGCCAGAACAGGTCCACGCCGAGGAACTGCGGCAGCCAGGCAGCAGGAGACGTGCCCACGACGCTGAGCGCGATGGCCAGGTAAACGACCGGAAAGGCCAGCCCGTCGTTGAGCCCGGCTTCGGAAGTCAGCGCGAAACGCACCTCGTCCTCTCCTTCAAGGTCTTCCTCTGATTCGGCCGGCTCGCCGACCTGCACCTCGGAAGCCAGCACCGGGTCGGTGGGCGCCAGGACGGCCGCCAGCAGCACTGCCGCCCCGACCCCGAGTCCGAGGGCCCATCCGCCGAGCATGACAAACCCGACGATGCACACCGGCATGGCAATCGCGAGCAGCCGCCATGTAGTAGCCCAGGACCGCCATCCGAACCGCCGGTCCAGGGCCAGTCCCGCGCCCATGAGCGAGACAATCACGCAGACCTCGCTAAGGTGTAGGGCGATGTCGCCGTGCGCCAGCGGATCCGGGTCAGGCAGCTCGTCCAGCGCGGCGAAAGCGAAAACACCGGCCCCGAGGAACACCATCGGCATCGATACCGGCGCCCGCATCAGCACCCGCGGCAGCAACGCCGCGGCGAAAACAGCCAAACCGGCCGCCGCAAACACCAGGCTAGGAGCCTCAAACATCTATAGTCCCCTCTTCGTCCTGTCCGGATTGCCGGCCTGTCGCATACCAACGGCATCAAGGACTTCCTCGGGGCGGGCGCCCGGTTTTCGCTTTCCTGCTGGTACATAGGATCCCGTCCTGCGCCCTGGCCCATAACGCACGTTCCGGCCCAGAGCCTTTTCCACGCTGCGTGCGCCCAACAGTACCCCTGCAAAGACTGCCGCAGCAGCATGCAGACCGGGCTGTGCGCCTCGACTCCATCGAAGCCATCCGGGCCAACGCGCGAACCGTCGGGGGCAGAGTGTGGTCCGAAATCTTCGAACACGCCAACCGGGTGCTGTGTCGGTCGTCGGTGCCTCCGGCCCTTCCCGGCGCAGTATGACGGGCAGATAATCGAGTATCTTCACGATCGTGACGGGAGGCTCTGCAATGCCGGTGTACTCGATGGGAATCTGGCTCGTGAAACCGGGCCGCGAGGACGACTTCATGCATGCGTGGGAGGACTTGGCGCGGCGGACCAGAGAGGCGTTCCCCGGCGCCCGCGGCCTGCTGATGCGCGACAAGGACGTCCCCAACCGCTTCATCAGCACGGGACCGTGGGAGTCCGTCGAGCAGATGAAGGAGTGGCGGGAATCGCGGGCCTTCAGCGAGGGGCTGGCGGGGATCCGCGAAACGATCGAGCACTTCGAGCCGCACACGCTGGAACAGGTGGCCGGCCAGGACTGAAGCCGAGCCAGCCGGCAGCGGGCCCCCCGGGGCCGGCCAGCCCGGCCGCTGGTACCGCCAGCAGTGGGTCCGCTGGGGCCGTCCCGCTCCGGCGCCCGCAGCGGGACGGGAGCCTATCCGGCGGTGATGAGGTGCGTCCGGTGGTCGTAGCTGAAGGTGACCGGACCGCCGTCGTGCTCCAGCACGATGTTGGAGCCTTCACGCGCCCCGCCGGCGCCGTAGTTCACCTCCCAGCTGCCGTTGAGCGCGGCCTTGAACTCGTACCGGCCAGCCGGCAGGTCCGCCGTCAGGCGCCAGATCCCGTCCTGCTCCAGGGTGAGCATCGCCTGCTCGCAGGCCGGCTGCCAGTCCTCGCTGCAGCCGAGTTCCGAGTTGAAGCTTCCGGCGGCGGTCACCGAGTCCGGCTGTTCGATCCGGTCGCCGGTGACGACCGTGCGCACGTCGCTGACCGCGCCGTCCAGCCGCGCCCGGTACTGCAACTGCGTCCCGTCCGGCAGGCCCAGCCCGGCCACGTCGTCGAACGCGGTGTAGGCCGGCGACGAATCGTCCGTTCCGATCAGAGTCCACTCCCCGTCGGCGATCCGCCGTTCCAGGGTGACCTCGTGGCCGGGCTTTTCCGGGGCGGCCACGGCGCTGACTTCCACCTGGCCGGAGACCTGGCTGCCCTCCGCCGGCAGCACCATGGACAGCTTCGGCTGCGGCACCTCGGCCGAGACCACGTTGCCCTGCCGGGTGTGCCCACCGTTGTCCAGCACCACGGCGCGGTACTCCACCCGGGTCCCGGGCTCGAGCGCGGCCACGTCATGGAACACGCGGTACGGCGCGTTGTCGTCGGTGCCCGCTGGCTGCCATTCGCCGCCGTCGGTCCGGGCCTCGAAGCTGACCTGGTAGAAGGACTCCCCTGCCACCTCGGCGGCCACTTCCATGCGCCCGTTGTCCTCCGCGGCGGGCCGCGGGGCGGAAAGCACGACGGCGGGGGCCTCCTTTGAGTGCGGAATCCGGCCCGCGGACTGGTACACCACGGTCGACAGCGGCGGGACGGTCACGGTCAGCGTCCCGGCCTGGTCCGTCTTGACCGCGCCCTCGCCGCCGTAGAGCTGGGCGAACCGGCGCTTGGGGATGTAGGTCGGAACCTGCGCCGTCTGTTCGGTCTCGGCGCTGTTGACCGCCACCACGTATTCGCGCTGGTCCTTCGGGTCGATCCGCGAGAAGGCGTAGATGCCGGCGCCCTCGGCGGCATAGCGGTGCTGCTGCGCCCCGTCGCGCAGGGCGGGATGCTCTTTGGTGAGCGCCGCAAGGCCGCCAATCGCACGGTACAGCGGATGGCCGGCGTCGTAATTGTCCGCCGCGTGGGTGGACGCGGTACCGATCAGGTCGTCGTCCAGATACTCCGGCACCCGGCTGGCGAACAGGCTCTGCCGCGCGTCCTGGTCCCCGCCCGGACCGGTGAAGCCCTGCTCGTCGCCGTAGTACACCACCGGGTTCCCGCGCGAGAAGTACATCAGTTCGTGCGCCAGCCGGTCGCGGCTGAGCAGTTCCGCGTCGCCGGCGCCCGGGTTGTCCGCCGCGATGAAGCTGCCGATCCGGCCCATGTCGTGGTTCCCGAGGAACGTGGGCAGCTGGTAGGCGTTGGAATCCGCGTCCGTGTACCAGTCGTCGCCCGCGAAGAACTCCGCCAGCCCGGCCGCGCCCGTGCCGCGCGAGGCGAAGTCCCGGGCGGCCTGCTGGAACGGAAAGTCCAGCACGGCCTGCATGCTGTTGCGGGTGGTGAACTGGGAGGTGAAGCTCTTGGTGGTGTCGAAGACCTCGCCGAACATGAAGAACTCGTCCTTGCCCTGCGCCCGCGCGTACTCGAGCACGTCCGGCCCGAACTCCTGCCAGAACGCGTCGTCCACGTGCTTCATGGTGTCGATGCGGAACCCGTCCACGCCGAAGTCGGCGATCCAGGCCTGGTAGATCTCCTTCATCCCCTCCACTACGCGCGGGTGCTCGGTGAACAGATCGTCCAGCCCGAAGAAGTCGCCGTAGTAGGAGTCCTCGCCCGTGAAGGTGGTGTTGCCGCGGTTGTGGTAGAGCGTCGGGTCGTTCAGCCACGCGGGAACCTTGAGGTCCTCCTCCCCCGGCTCCAGCACCGGGGTGTAGGGGAACGACGTGGCCGGATCCAGCGCCGGGAAGTCCGCGCCGCCGGCGTAGTCCCGGTCGTCGAACACCTCGCCGCCGGCCGTCCGGTAGGGCTCGCGGTCCTTGGAGACATAGCCCGTCCGCGCGCCCTCCTCGTACCCGATCACGTCCGCTGTGTGGTTGGTGATGATGTCGAAATAGACCTTCATCCCGCGCCCATGCGCCGCGTCGATCAGCTGCTTCAGCTCCGCGTTGGTGCCGAGGTGCGGGTCGATCTGCGTGAAATCCGTGATCCAGTAGCCGTGGTACCCGGCCGACCCGTCCTCAGGCTGCACGGCCTTGTTCTTGAAGCTCGGCGTGAGCCAGATGGAGGTGGTGCCCAGCCCCTGGATGTAGTCGAGCCGCTCCAGCAGCCCGGCCAGGTCGCCGCCGTTGTAGAAGCCCTTCCGGGTTGGATCGAAGCCGGACACCAGCGGATCGGAACCCAGCCCGCCGTCGTCGTTCCCGGCATTCCCGTTGGCAAAGCGATCCGCCATCACAAAGTAGAAGTTCTCGTCGGTGACCGGGGCACGCAGCGACTGCCGGGCCTGCGCCTGCCCCGGACCCGGGCGGGCCGCCTGCCCCGTCTCCCCCGGCTGCGCAGCGGCCGGGAGCGCGGGCAGGGCCAGCAGCAGGGAGAGAACGACGGCGGCGGCGCGGCGCAGTGCCGTACGCCGCCTTGCGCCGGGCGCGGCCGAGGTGCGGGAAGGAGCTGTGGGACGTGCGGCGGACATGGCGGCTCCTGGTCGGGCTAATCCTTCAACCGCACCAGCGTGTCCTGCGTCACACCAGCAGTCAAGGTCCGGCACCCGGATCCGGCTACCGGACACCCAACTGCCGTCCCGCCGCCCGTGCATCCTGCCGTCCGCAGCCCGTGGACCCGCGCCGTGCGTCTGCGCTCGGCACCGCCCGTTCGAGGGATTTTCCTTCAGCTGCAGACGGAGTAGATTGTGCGCTAACCGCCGGCGCGAGTGCGCCGGCCGTCCCGGAGGTGGCACGAACCGGAGCCCTTCATGAAGGCAGCACGCAATCCCGCCCGGCATTTATCAGGGAAGCCGGCCGCCGCCGTCGGCCTGGCAGCCGTGCTGCTGCTCGGGCCGGTAGGCTGCACCGCCTCCGGCTCGGCGCAGCCCCCGGGGGCGACCGAGGAGGCCGCCGCAGTCGCCAGCGGGACTCCTGCCCCGATCACGATCGATGAGGGACGGCTCCTGCAGACCTTCGAGGGCCTCGCGGAGGATCTGCTGACCCCGGGTGCCGTGATGCTGCTGCGCACCCCGGACCGCCAGCTTGAGTTCACCTACGGCAACCGCAGCCGCGACGATTCCGATCCGGTCGGGCTGCAGGACCACATCAGGATCGGCTCCATCACCAAGACCTGGACGGGAACGGTCATCCTGCAGCTGGTCGAAGAAGGGCGGCTGAAGCTGGACGACCCGGTCTCGAAGTTCCGGGACGACGTGCCGAACGGAGAGAAGATCACCATCGAGCAGCTGCTCAACATGCGCAGCGGCCTCTACAACTACTCGGAATCCTACGAGCTCAACCTCGCGCTCGATGAGACGCCCGAGCGGGTCTGGACGCCGGAGGAGCTGGTCGGTATCGCCCTGCCCCTACCCGTATATTTCCCGCCAGGCGAGGACTTCCACTATTCGAACACCAACACCGTGCTGCTCGGGCTGATTGCCGAAGACCTGGAGGACAAACCGCTCGAGGAAATCATCCAGGAGCGCATCCTCGATCGGCTGGGCATGGACGACTCCGCGTTCCCGCCGTCGGAGACCACCGCGCTGGATGCGCCGCACACGCAGGGCTAGATGTTCATGGACAACGTCCTGACCATCGCGTCCACCAAACTTCCGGCGGACCTGATCGCGGCGGCCGAGGCCGGCGAGCTGGAGCCGAACGACGTGACCGACGCGAGCAGCTCTTGGTGCTGGGCCGCCGGCCAGGGCACCTCGACGGCCGGCGACCTCGCCGTGTGGGGCAAGGCTCTTGCCGAGGGCGGTGTGCTGGGCAAGGAGATGCAGAAGATCCGGATGGACAGCCTGCGTCCGGCCGACCCGGACAATCCGGATTCGGCGCAGTATGGCCTCGCCATCGCGAAGTTCGGCGAACTGTATGGCCACACCGGGGAGCTGCCCGGGTTCAACAGCTTTATGGGCTACGACCCGGGCAACGACCTGACGCTGGTGGTGTGGACGAACCTGGCCCCCGCGGCGGACGGACGCGATCCGGCGACGTCCATCGCCCGGGCCCTGATCGGCGAGCTGTACGGCGGCTGAGCCGCACGCCCGGCGAAGCGCTGATGCCACTTCCCGGCAGGCGGGCATCAGCAGCTCCCCCGATCAGAGGAACCGTGGGCCGGGGCGGGTCAGGCGACGGTCATTTCGCCCATCTGGTCCCAGCCCTCGCCGTCGATCTGGCGGCTGATGATGCGCGGGGTTTCCTGCAGGTACTGCGGCTGCTCGGACATGGCCTTAGCAAAGTGGTCGCTCTTGACGTGGGCCTCGGCCGCGTCGTCCTTGAAGGCTTCGACGAGGACGTACTCGTTCGGGTCGTCGACGCTGCGGGACCAGTCGAACCAGAGGTTTCCCGCCTCGGCGCGCGTTGCTTCGGTGAATTCCCGGGTCAGCTCGGGCCACTGGTCCGCGTGCTCGGGCTTGACCTTGAACTTGACGACGATGAAGATCACTTCGGTTGCCTTTCGGTTGCTGGCGGGGCGGCCGGACCAGGCGGCCCGGCCGGATGGCGGGTGGTTCCCGGTTCATCCTTTCACGAGCCGGCCGCGAGCTTCCGTGCCGCCGCCAGATAGCGCCGGGTCACGAACTCCTGCACGGCGACCGTGACCGGAGCCCCGGCGCGGTAGAACCAGTTGGAGGGCCGGCTGAACGCGAACAGCTCGAGGTAGACCTGGCCATTCGATCCGAGCACGGCCAGGAAACTCTCCTCACCCGAGGCCGGATGCCCGGGCAGCGTCCCATAGCCGAAACCAGCGCGGTCCGGTTCCTCGACGGCCCAGACCACGCGGCAGGGTGCCGCGAGGCGAAGCGGTCCGACCCCGAAGCGCGAGACCACGTCCACTCCCTCGGCCGCCCGCGACGTCGCCGGGTCCACGCGGAGCCCCGCGCCCCTGTGCAGGTTCCAGCCCAGGATGCCGTCCGCCAGCCGGGCGAAGGCCTCCTCGCCTGAACCAACGGCTTCCCGATGCCGGACCACACGATAGCCCGACGGCGCCCGGTCCAGCCGGGTCAGCCCCTGGTCGGGATAAGTCAGGCGCGCGGCGCTGTAGGACTTCCGGCCGTTCATCGCGGCCTTCCGTCATCCGGCGCGTTCCGGCCGCCCGAGGTTTCCGCGGCGGCCGTTGCCTCCACTGCGCCCGCCGCGACCGCCGCCATCTGCATCGCATCGGCTGCCAGGTAATCGAGGCCCGACTCGGCCGCCAGATGCGCGGCGTCCTCGAAAAGCGGCATCGCATCCGCGGCCTGGCCGTCCGCGAGCAGGACCCGGCCCCGCTCCAGAAGGATTCGGACCAGCACCACCGGCTCTCCGCCGTCGTTAATCAGGTCCAGCAGGTGCAGGGCCTCCTCGCGCCTGCCTTGCATGCCGAGCGCTCGCGCTACCTGCGTGGAGAGCTCGTTCCGGTCCACGCGCAGGGCAAAGCGGTTGGTGTCCGCCGCCCGGAGCCGCTGCTCGGAGCCCAGTGGATCCGAGAAATCCCACAGTCCGTCCAGCGTTTCCTGCGCGATCATCCGCCCTCCCTGCTGAGGCCGGCCCAGCCCAGGGCCTCCTGGTCCCGCTTGGGCAACCCGGCGACGACCAGGTCATATGAGTCCTCGATCATGTCCCTGATCATCCCGTCATCCAGGCTGCCGTTGCAGAGCACGCCGTTCCAGTGGGTCTTGTTCATGTGGTAGGCGCCCGTGATCTCCGGATGGGCGGCGCGCAGCTGCAGCGCGAGCTCCGGCTCGCACTTGAGGCTGATGCTCAGCGGCTCGGCCCCGAGGTCCGCCAGCGCGAACATCTTCGCCGGCCCGGGCCGCCCGCGCACTTTGAACACCGAGGCCTCCGGGCCGAAGGGGAAGTCCTCGAATGCGCCCGGCAGGCCCAGGCAAATCGCTCGCAGCCCGGCTCCATCCACCCGGCCAGCCTACCGCCGCCCGCACGCCGCGGAAAGGCGGCGCCGCCGGTTGTGGAAAACGTTCCGCCGCAACCATCCTGGTGCCCGTCCCGCCAGCGAATGCGTCCCCCATCCGGCCCCTGACGGGGGCATACTTGGAGGACGACGGCGGCAGCGGGGCGGGTGCCGGCACGTCCTCGGACAGTGCTATAGGAGGTACACGTGAGCGGCGGAGTGGACAGGGCGAAGCGGGAGGCCCGCAGGGCCAAGGACACCGCGGAGGAAGCCTCCGAATCGAAGACCTTGGAGACCGTGGCGCGCTTTGGCTGGGCGGCCAACGGACTGCTGCATCTGCTGATCGGCGTGCTCGCGCTGCGGCTGGCGCTCGGCGCCTCGGGCAAGGCGGACCAGGCCGGAGCGGTCTCCGAGCTTTCCTCCAAGCCGGGCGGAGCACTGCTGATCTGGGCCGGGATGATCGGCTGCGCCGCGCTGGCGCTGTGGCAGTTCTCCGATGCGGCCTTCGGGTACCGCCACCTCGAAGACAAGAAGAAGTGGGGCAAGCGGGCCAAGGCCGTCGGCCTGGGCATCGTCTTTGCGGCGATCAGCAGCGTCTTCGGCGTCTTCGCGTTCGGGGGCAGCAGCGACAGCAGCGAGACCTCGCAGGACGCCAGCTCCAGGCTGCTGCAGTTCCCCGGCGGCGCGATCGTGCTGTTCCTGATCGGCGCCGGCATCGCCGCCGCCGGAATCTTCTACATCTACAAGGGCATCGTGCAGAAGTTCCTCGATGATCTCAAGACCCTCCCGCCCGGGGCGCAGCGCATCGGCGTCAGCTGGCTGGGAACCTTCGGCTACATCGGCAAGGGGGCGGCCCTGGTGGTGCTCGGCATCCTGTTCGCCGTCGCGGCACTCCAACACGATCCCCAGCAGGCCAAGGGGCTGGATGGGGCCCTCAAGGCACTTAAAGAGCAGCCCTTCGGCGACGCGGCCCTGATCCTGATTGCAGTCGGCCTGATGTGCTACGGCCTCTATCTGGGGGCACGCGCCCGCTACGGCAAGATGTAGCCACCCGGCCCGGGGCGTACTAGTCGCCGAACTGGGACGTCAGGGCGCGGCGGATCGACTTCAGGTGGTCCAGCATGGCCCGCCGGGCGCCCTCGGGGTCTCCGGCGGCGACGGCGGCATAGATCGCCTCGTGCTCCCAGACCTCCTCCTCGCTGCGCAGGTGGCCCTGCGCACCGGGCACCACGTTGTAGGCCCGGCCCATCTCGGTCATGCACCGGAGCAAGGCGTCCAGCAGGCGCGAGTTGCCGGCTTCGGCGGCCAGCGACTCATGGAACGCCCTGCCGCAGGCGATGGAGGCCTCGGGATCGGACCGGAGCAGTTCCCGCTGCCGGACCAATTCCTGCTTCATGGCATCCAGGCCCTTCGCCGAATTGAGCCCGCGGGCGGCACGCGCCGCCAGATGCGGCTCCAGCACGGTCCGCATCTCGACGAGCTCGAGCACGTCCGGCAGCCCCATCGTGCGGATGAGGTAGCCCTTCTTGGGCAGCACGGTGACATAGCTCTGGGTCACCAGCCGCTGCAGCGCCTCGCGCACGGGGGTCTTGGAAACCCCGAACTCCTTGGCGAGCTCCGGCTCGACGACCACGGAGCCGGGTTCGAGCACGCCCTGCAGGATCCGTTCCCGCAGCTGCTCTTCCAAGCGGTCGGCCAGCGATCCCATCGATCCCCCTTTTCGCACGGCGTCCATTCTTCACACAAATATACTTCAGAAATACTTGTGTGATACCACTAACCATGTGGAACGACCATCAATGGAGCAGCAGCTCAACACAGCCGCGCCGGCCGCCGCCCCCGGGCGGCTCCCGCGAGGAGCGCGCAAGGCCCTGACCGCCGCCGTCGTCGGCACCCTCATCGAGTGGTACGACTACGCGCTCTACGGCGCCGCCGCCGGCCTGGTGATCGGCCCGCTGTTCTTCTCCGATGCGGTTCCCGAGGCGGCCGCGATGGCCGCGTTCGCCACCTTCGCCGTCGGCTTCATCGCCCGCCCCCTCGGCGGCATCATCATCGGACACATCGGCGACCGGCACGGGCGCAAGCCCGCCATGGTCCTCACCATCCTGCTGATGGGCGCCGCCACCGTCGGCATCGGGCTGCTGCCCACCGCGGCCGCCATCGGGGCGGCCGCGCCGCTGCTCCTGGTGGTGTTCCGCCTGCTCCAGGGCCTCGGCGCCGGGGCCGAACTGGCCGGCGCCATGACGCTGGTGGCGGAGTTCGCGCCGCCGAAGCAGCGCGGCAGGTACACCTCCTTCGTCCTGGCCACGCCGCCGGCCGGCATCGCCCTCGCGACCCTGGCCTTCTTCCTGGCCTCGACGGCCGGCGACCAGGCCCTGCTCGACTGGGCCTGGCGGGTGCCGTTCCTCGTGTCCGCCGTCCTCTTCTTCGTCGCCCTGTACATCCGTTCCAGCCTCGAGGAGACGCCGGAATACCTGCGGGCCCTCGCCAACCGGGACCAGCAGGAGAAGAAGGTGCCCCTCGGCGAGCTGTGGCGGCATCACCGCCGCCAGGTGTTCCTCGGCTTCCTGTCCATCACGGGGCACAACGCGGTCAATTACGTCATGGCCGTCTTCGCCATCACCTTCATGACCTCGGAAGCGGTCGGCATGCCGCGGCCCACGGCGCTGCTGGTCGTGACCATCGCCTCCCTCTTCTGCATCATGGGCTCCCCGCTCGCCGGCTGGGCCGCCGACCGGTACGGCGCCGGACGGGTGCTCGCCTTCGGCGGGATCGTCGGGGCCCTGTTCGCCTGGCCGCTCTTCCAGATGATGGCCACCGGCAACCCGCTGACCGCCGGGCTGGGGCTGGCCATCGGCTACCTGTTCAGCGTCAGCGCCAGCTCCGGGGCACAGGGCGCGTTCCTGACCAACCTCTTCCCGCCCAAGCAGCGATTCTCCGGCGTGGCGCTGGCCCGCGAGACCAACGGCGCCATCATCGCCGGCCTCTCGCCGCTGATCGCCGCGGCGCTGATCCAGGCCGCGGACGGCGGCACCTGGCTGGCCGCGGCATACGTGGCGGCCTGCTGCGTGTGCAGCATCGCCGCCGTCGCCCTGGCCCGTGGAACCGGCAACAACGCCGCGGCCGCCCGCTGACCCGACCCGAACAGAAAGCAGTTGAATCCATGAAGCACCGGCTTCCGCAGTGGCGTGAGCTCCGCCCGCTCATGCAGTTCGAACGGCCGGCCCTCGGGCGCGGGCCCCGGCTGGCGAAGGCCGCGGACCTGTGGGACCTGCGCCGCATCGCCCAGCGGCGCACGCCGCGGCCCGCCTTCGACTATGTCGACGGCGCCGCCCAGGACGAACTGACCTACCGGCGCTCCCGCGCGGCCTTCGACGCCGTCGAGCTGCTGCCGCGCATCCTGCACGGCACGGCCGAGGTAGACCTGTCGGCCAAGATCGCCGGCGGCACCTCCGCGCTGCCGTTCGGCATCGCGCCCACCGGCTTCACCCGCTTCATGCATGCCGAGGGCGAGGAGGCCGGCGCCAGGGCAGCCGCCCGGTACGGCGTGCCGTTCTCGCTCTCCACCATGGGCACCCGCTCCATCGAGGAGGTGGCCGCCGCAGCCCCGGAGGGACGCCGCTGGTTCCAGCTGTACCTCTGGAAGGACCGGGCCAAGAGCCAGGACCTGCTGCAGCGCGCCCAGGCCAGCGGCTTCGACACCCTCCTGGTCACCGTGGACACCCCGGTCGCCGGCCGCCGCCACCGCGACACCCGCAACGGCATGGTCATCCCGCCGAAGCTGACGCTCAGGACCGTGCTGGACGCCTCCTACCGGCCGGAGTGGTGGTTCAACTTCCTGACCACGGATTCGCTGAAGTTCGCGTCGCTGTCCGACACGAGCGCCGACCTGCCGACACTGATCAACTCGATGTTCGACCCGACGCTCTCCTTCGAGGACCTCGAGTGGATCCGCTCCATCTGGCCCGGCCAGCTGCTGGTCAAGGGCGTCCTGACCCGCGAGGACGCGCGGAAGTCGCTGGCCGCCGGCGCCGACGGACTGATCGTCTCGAACCACGGCGGCCGTCAGCTGGACCGGGCCCCGGTGTCCTTCGAGGCCCTGCCCGAGGTCCGCGAGGAAGCCGGCGACGACGTCGACATCATCCTCGACAGCGGCATCATGAGCGGCGCCGACGTCGTGGCCGCCCTGTGCGCGGGGGCCGACTTCGTGCTGGTCGGCCGCGCCTATCTCTACGGGCTAATGGCCGGCGGCCAGGAGGGCGTCGAGCGCGTGCTCGGGCTGCTCGCCGACGAGGTCCGCACCACGATGCAGCTCATGGGCGCCGCCAGCATCAAGGACCTGCAGCCCGAAATGCTGCGGCTGCGCCCGGCGGCCGCGGAGACCGGCGGGCTCTAAGGCACCCAGCTGAAGGGGGCGCGGCGGGCGGCCCTGCACGCCGGCATCCTGGAAAGCCCGACGGCCGCTACACCGCGGCCACGGAGCTGCCGATGCGGTAGCGGCTGCCCCGGTGCTGCTCCGGCAGCCGGTCCCCCTGGCCGAAGAGCTTGTTGCGCAGCGTGCCCGGCGCGTACTCCGTGGGGTAGGCGCCGAGCTTCTGCAGCTCGGGAACCACGAATTCGACGATGTCCTCGAAGGTTCCCGGCGTGATGGCGTAGGCCAGGTTGAAACCGTCAACGTCCGTCTCGTCGACCCAGGAAACCAGGTCCTGCGCGACCTGCGCGCCGGATCCGACCGTGATCGGGCCGAAGCCACCGACGCCGACCCACTCGGCCAACTGGCGGATGGTCCACGGGGCGCCGCTGTCGCCGGAGGCCTTCTGGAAGGTCTCGACCGAGGACTGGATGGCGTTGGACTTCACGTTCGCGCCGATCACGTCGTCCGGCGAATAGGTGGACAGATCCACGCCCATCCAGCCGGAAATCAGGGCCAGCGCGCCGTTGATGTCCGCGTAGGACTTGTACTCCTCGAACTTGGCCTGTGCCGTCTGGTTGTCCGGGCCGGTGACGATGGTCTGCATGGCGTAGATGCGGACGTCGTAGCGGCCCCGCCCGGCGGCCTCGGCGGCGTCGCGGATCTTCTTGACCGACGCGGCGAGCATCTCCTTGGTCGGGCAGGTCACGAAGACGGCCTCGGCGTTCTCCGCGGCGAACTGGGTGCCGCGCTTGGAGGCACCGGCCTGGAAGATCACGGGGGTGCGCTGCGGGCTCGGCTCGGTGATGGCGATGCCGGGCACCTTGAAGTACTTGCCCTCGTGGCCGATCTCGTGGACCTTGGACGGGTCGGTGAAGATGCTGTTCACCTTGTCCTTGACGACGGCGTCGTCCTCCCAGGAGCCTTCCAGCAGCTTGTAGATGACCTCGAGGTACTCGTCCGCGTGGTTGTACCGCTCGTCGTGCTCCATCTGGTCTTCCTGGCCCATGTTCCGAGCGGCGGAGGGCAGGTAGCCGGTGACGACGTTCCAGCCGACGCGGCCGTTGGTCAGGTGGTCCAGCGTGGCCAGGCGGCGGGAGAACGGGTAGGGGTGCTCGTAGGCCGTGCCCGCGGTGACGCCGAAGCCCAGGTTCTCGGTGACCGCGGCCATCGCCGAGACCAGCAGGAACGGGTCATTGACCGGGACCTGGGTGCCGGCGCGCAGGGTGGTCTCGTTGGAACCGCCGAACACGTCGTAGGTGCCCAGGACGTCCGCGATGAAGAGCCCGTCGAAGAGGCCCTTCTCCAGCACCTTGGCCAGGTGGGTCCAGTAGCCGATGGTGTTGTAGTCGGCGGACTTGTCCTCCGGGTGCCGCCACAGGCCGGGCGACTGGTGGCCGACGCAGTTCATGTCGAAGGCGTTGAAGCGGATGTGGCGCTGCGGGCTGTGCAATGTCATTTCAGGCTCCTTCCCGAAGAGAAGAGCCCGCGCAGATCCGGCGGCGGGCACCAACGGCCCGCTGGACCAACGAGAGATCAGGCTTCTCCATCGGTCCTGGCGGTAGCACCTTCCTCGGAGCGAGGTGGTTGCTGCGGCGTCAACGAGCCAGGTCTCTCAGCCGCTCTGGATGGTTACCTGCCTATTCCAACCCAGCCCGGCGCAGATTGTGAAACCCCGGCGTCATACCGGGTAACCGTATTTGCCGGCCAAGCGGGCGGTCGGTGGTGGAGACACCGACCAACCGCCACACCTGTCAGCGCTGCAGCGGATCGCCGCCGGAATGCGCCGTGATCCGCTCCGTCGCCTCGGCCGAATGCGCCGCGAAAGCGCCGCGGAAACGGGCCGCCGGATGGGTCGGTTCCAGCCGGGCCCCGCGCCCGAAGACCTTCTCGCGCAGCGTACCCGGCCGGTACTCGGTCTGGGCCAGGCCGCGCTTGCGCAGCTCGGGCAGCACCCCTTCGATGAAGTCCGTGTAGGAGCCGGGCAGGATCTGGTTCATCACGTTCACGCCGTCGATGCCGGCGTCCTGCCAGCGTTCCAGTTCGTCAACAATCTGCTCGGGAGTGCCGGCTATCTGCTGGGCCTTGGCGCGGTAGCGGGCAAGGTCCCCGACGGTCGGTTTGCCGCCGGGCACCGAGGCGATGGCCGCCTCGAGCACACCCCGGGCTCCTTCAGTGGACAGCTCGCCCAGCGGCGTATCCAGCGGCAGGCCGCCCAGGTCGACGCCGATGCCGCCGCCGATGTGCGCGATGATCGCGTGCAGGTCCAGGTACTCGTCGTACTCAGCCTCCTTCCGCTTCACCTCCGCCTCGGTGCTGCCGACGACGAACGAGAGCCCGGCGAAGATTTTCACATCGCCCGGCGCGCGGCCGGCTTCGGCTTCCAGGGAACGGATGGAGGCAGTCTGCTTGCGCACGTAGTCCGTGTGCGGGGCGAACAGGAAAGTCGCCTCGGCGTGGCCGGCGGCAAACCGGCGGCCACGCGTGGAACTGCCGGCCTGGAACAGGAACGGTGTGCGCTGCGGGCTGGGCGTTGCCAGATGCGGGCCCTCAATCGAATAGCGTGCGCCCCGGTGGTGGATCTTGTTGACCTTGGCCGGGTCGGCGAAAATGCCGCGTTCCTTGTCGGCGAGTACGGCGTCGTCCTCCCACGAGCCTTCCCAAAGCTTGTAGGCAGCCTCGACGTACTCGTCCGCCCAGTCGTAGCGGTCATCGTGGGCTGTCAGCCCGTCGGCGCCGAAGTTCCGGTGCGAGTTCTCCAGCACGCTGGTGACGATGTTCCAGGCAGCCCGGCCGCCGGAAATGTGGTCCAGGGTGGACATCTGCCGGGCCAGCTGGAACGGATCGGACTGGATCACGGAGCTGGTCATGGCCAGTCCGATGTCAGTGGTGGTTGCGGCCAGAGCGGAGCAAAGCACCAGCGGGTCGTGCGCCGGAACCTGCATGCCGCGGCGGACCAGGGAGGCCCAGCCACCTTCGTGGTCGCCGTAAAGGCCGACGACGTCGGCGAAGAACATGGCGTCGAACTTGGCGTCCTCAAGCTGGCGCGCCAGGTCCGTCCACAGCGACAGCTCGTTGAAGCGGTGCTGCTGCGCGTGAGGGTGACGCCACTGCCCGCCGAGGATGTGGCTGGGCGTGTTCATCAGGAAGCCGCTGAGCAGCAGCCGGGGCCGTGTTTCCGCCATCAGGAAGCACCCCCTGCGAGCTGTCCGGTTGCAGCCGGGGCTTCGCCGATGCTGTGCAGCCCGGTCGGAACGGCGCCGTTCACGTGGTAATCGCCCACGGAGCGCGCCTTGAACGCCACGGGGTTGTGCGTGGCCACGGTGCGGGCGTTGCGCCAATGCCGGTCCAGCCCCTTGCCGCGGCTGGTTGACGAGGCGCCGGTGACGTCGAAGAGCTCTTCGGCCGCTGCGAGAACGAGCCCGGGTACGGTGACGTGCGCCTTCTGCACAGCCAGTTCGGCACGGAGGTACGCCGCCTCTCCGTCGAGCGCGAGCTGCGCATCAACGGCTGCATCCAGGTCCCGCGCCGCCGCCGTGACGACCGCCTCTGCGGCGTAGACTTTCGCGGCGAGCAGGCCAACGTGTTCCTGGATCAGGGCGTCGTCGCGGAACAGCTGGCCCTGGCCGGTGTTGAACGTGCGGGTGCGCTGGCGGACCACTTCGGAAGCATCCCGCAGGGCCGCGCGGCCGATCCCGGCAAGCACCGCCAGCAGGCACATCTGGAAGAAGGCCGGCTCCAGCGTGCTGGAAACCTTGCGCTGGATGATATCCTCCGCCTCCACTTCCACGTCGTCGAACACGGCCGTGCCGGTGCCCGTCAGCGGCTGGCCGAAGCCGTCCCAGTCATCGACGATCCGCACGCGCTTGTCGTCGGCGCGGACCAGCGCGTACTGGCGGCCCTCAACGCCTTCGGTGCTGGCCATGACCACAACCCAGTCGGCGAAAATCGAACCGGTGGTGTAGTACTTCTCCCCCTTGAGCAGCCAGCGGCCGTCCTCGTTGCGGAGCTTGGTCGCAGTAGTGCCCAGTGCGTTGCCGCCGCGTTCGGTTGCCGCGTTGCCGAAGATCTCCCCTGCGGCCACCCGGGGGAACCAGCGCGCTTGGAATTTGCGCGGCTGAAGGGCGATAGTCTCGACGAAGGAGAAGTGCGAGCGCAGTAGGTGACCGACGTTGGAGTCGGCCTCCGCCAGTTCGATGAGCAGGCGGAAGAGGTGCTCGTGGCTGACGGGGTCTCCGCCGAACTCCGCCGGCAGGCGCAGCGTGGTTAAGCCGGCCTCCTTCAGCCAGCCGATCTGCTCAAAGGGCAGGATGTGCTGCTGCTCGCGTTCGAGGGTCCCGGCGGCAATGCGCTCAAAGACGGGCCGGAAGCGCGCGGCGAGGGCGGCATAGCGGGCCTCCCCGGTAGCCGTGCTCTGTTCGGTTGCGGTGATGCTCATCTGTGTCCTTACTTGTTGGATGCGGCGAGGGAACGCAATCGGTGGCCGGGGTTCGAGTCCAGCAGCAGTCGGGTGTATTCATGCTGGGGGTTGCCGAAAATGCCGGCCGTGGGCCCGGTTTCGACGAGCTTCCCGCGGCGCATGACGCCGACCTCGTGCGAGATCCGTTCGACCACGTGCAGGTCGTGCGAGATAAAGAGATAGGTCAGGCCGAGCTCACGCTGGAGTTCCTCCAGCAGGGCCAGGATCTGCGCCTGGGTCAGCACGTCCAGGGCGGACAAGGCCTCGTCGAGCACCAGTGTCCTGGCCCCGGCGGCCAGAGCCCGGGCAATCGCAACGCGCTGGCGCTGCCCGCCGGAAAGCTCCATTGGTCGGGCCGAAGCCGCCCGCGCGGGGAGATTGACCTGTTCGAGCAGCTCCAGGACGCGCTCCCGCTGGCCGGCCCGGCCGCTGAGGCCGAAATTCACGATTGGCTCGGCAATGATGTCGCGGATCCGCAGCCTCGGGTCCAGGGCAGAGTCGGGGTTCTGGTAAACCAGCTGCAGGGTCCGCCACAGCTCGCGCTTGCCCCGTCCGTCCAGCCCGGTCACGTCGCGGCCCTCCACGAGGACCGTGCCCTCAGTCGGATCGAGCAGACGCATGAGCATGCGGGCAGTGGTCGATTTGCCCGACCCGGACTCGCCGACCAGCGAGAAGGTCGTGCCCTGCCGCACTCCGAAGGAGACAGCGTCCACGGCCCGGTTCGCGGCACCGCGGTCAAAGACTTTCACCAGGCCCTGCGCCTCGAGGGCGAAGGTGCCGGCCGCCGAAGCTGCCGCCGCCGGTGCCGCGGCCCGTGCCGGGGCGGCCTCCTCAAGCAGCCGGACCGTGTACTCGTCCTCGGGCCGGGCCAGGACCTGTTCCACGCCGCGGTCTTCGCGGACGCTTCCGCCGCGCATCACCACGATCCGGTCCGCGTGGTCGGTCGCCACGGCAAGGTCATGGGTGACAAAGATGACGGCGGTGCCAAACTCCTTGGCCAGCCGGTCGAAGACTTCAAGCACGGTGCGCTGGACCGTGACGTCCAGGGCCGAGGTGGGCTCGTCTGCGATGAGCACCTGCGGCTGCAGGCTGAAGGCGATGGCAATGAGCACGCGCTGCTTGAGCCCGCCGGAGAGCTCATGCGGGTACTGCCGCAGCCGTTCCTCCGGCCGGTCGATGCCCACCAGGGTGAGGAGCCGTACCACCTCGGCCCGCAATTCGAGCCTGCTCCGCCGCCGCCCGTCCCGGTGCAGCCGGAACACCTCGGCCACCTGCGAACCGATGGTCCTGACAGGGTCCAGGGAGGCGCCCGGGTCCTGCGGGACAAGTCCAATCCGGCGGCCGCGGATCCGGCAGAACTCCTTCTCGGACAGGGACGCCAAATCGGTGCCGTCGAAGTCGATGCGCCCGCTGATCCGGGCGGACGCCGGCAGCAGGCCGAGGACGGAGCGGGCCAGGGTGGTCTTGCCGGAACCGGATTCCCCGACCAGCGCGACAATCTCCCCTGCCTGCAGCGTCAGGTCCACTCCGCCGACGGCGGTGGTTCCGGACTGGTATTCGACCTTCAGGCCGCGGATGGCCAGCAGCGGGGCGGTCTGCGGGAGTGCCGCCGGTGCGGCCTGATCGGCTGTGGTTACGCTCACGGGTCCTCCTAGAACCTGAAGATCTTCAGCAGTTGGCGGCCGAATGCGGCCAGCAGCACGACGGCGGCGACAATGATCAGGCCGGGCAGGCTGGTCATCCACCAGGCACTGCCCAGGTACTGGCGGCCTTCGGAAATCAGCAGGCCCCATTCCGGCGTGGGCGGCGGTGCGCCGAAGCCGAGGAAGCCGAGTCCCGAAATCGCCAGGATGGCGGCGCCCAGGTCCACCGCCAGCAGCGACAGCACCGGTCCGGTGGCGTTGGGCAGGATGTGCCGGAGGACGACAGACCGGTAGGTGCCGCCGCTGAGGAAAGCGGCCTCGACGAAGTCCAGGTTGCGCACGCGCAGCACTTCCGACCGCACCACCCGGGCGAAGGAGGCGATGGAGGCAATGCCCACGCCGACTCCCAGCGAGATGGGGCCGGGTTCGAACGCGGTCACCACGATCAGCGAAATCAGGAAGCCCGGAACGGCCAGCAGGACGTCGACTAGGCGCATGGTCGCCGCGTCGGCGACACGCCCGGCGGTTGCGGCAACGAGGCCGATGACCGTTCCGGCGATCAGTCCGATCAGCACGGCGAGCCCGGCCGTGAGCAGGGTCTGCGAGGTGCCGTGAACGACCCGGGCGTAGATATCGCGCCCGAGATGGTCCGTACCGAACCAATGCTCTGCGCTGGGCGCCAGGAACTTCTCCGCACCGACGCCGGCAATCGGGTCGGCCGTAGTGAACAGGCCGGGAAACAGCGCCCAGCCGAGCACTAGGACCAGCGGCAGGGCGGTCAGCCACAGCCCGGTCCGGGCCGAGGGACGACGGCGGGCCGGTGCCGGCGCCGTCGTGGTTTGTGCGGAGGATGCCGCAGCGGGGTTTTCGAGATGCAAGGTCATGCGGGCTCGCTTCGGGTCAGACGGCCAGGGCGCGCGGGGAGCCCTGGCCGTTGGACTTGAGGATGCGCGGGTCAAGCAGCGGGTAGAGCAGGTCAACGGCCAGGTTCACCGCGACAAACACGCTGGCAGTCAGCAGCACGAGTCCCTGCACGAGCGGCACGTCCTGGGTGGTCACCGCCTGAAGTACGACGGCGCCGAGGCCCGAGCGGGCGAACACCGTCTCGGTGATGACCGAACCGGCCAGCAGCGTGCCGACAGTGATGCCGGTAATGGTCATGGCCGGGCCGCCCGCATTCTTCAGCGCGTGGCGGAAGAAGATCCAGGAGGCCGAGGCACCCTTGGCCCGCAGCACGTCGATGAACGGCTGGTTGTAGACAGTGTCGATGCTCTTGAGCAACACCTGCGCGATCGGTGCCGATACGTGCACGCCCAGCACGAACACCGGGACCGCCAGGGACAGGAAGGACCCGTCCGGGAACAGCGACATGACGCCCCAGCGGATGGACAGCAGTTCCAGCAGCACGAGCCCGAGCCAGAACACCGGCACAGCCGCGAAAAGCGGGGGCAGGTTCAGCACCACCTTCCGCAGCAGTGCCGAACGTGTCAGCGTGGCAACCACCACGACGGCCAGTGCCAGCACCACGGCGGTGGCAAAGGCGGAGAGGGCAAGGGCGATGGTGGAACCGACGACCCCGCTGATGCGCAGGGCCACCGGCTCCCCCGAAGCCAGGGAGTAACCAACGTCGCCGGTGAACAGGCCGCCCAGTTGGGCGAGGTACTGGACCAGCAGCGGCTGGTCGTAGCCGTACTGGCGTTTCATGTTGTCGATGGTGGCCTGGTCCACGGCGGAATCCGTGCTCAGGAAGATCGTCACCGGGTCGCTGGGCAGCAGCTGCACGGCGAGGAAGATGACGGTATAGGCCAGCCAGATGACAAGCAGTGCCTGCCCGATCCTTTGTGCGACGTAGCGTCCCATGATTGGCTACTCCGCGGTCTTCCAGGCGCCCTGGAAGATGGGCGCGGTACCGGAGGTGAACTCGACGTGCGCGCCGGAGTGCGCACCGTAGACCTGGACTTCATCCCAGAGAACGAGGGCCAGGGCCTTGTCCAACACCAGGGCCCGCTGTTCCTCGGCGACCAGTTCTTCGTGCTTGGCCTCATCTGCGGCGGCGCGCTCAGTGGCGAACAGCTCGTTGAGTTCATTGTCGGCGTCCAGCGTCTGCGTGTTGGTTTCGGGTCCGAAGACCGGTCCCAGGCCGCCGTAGGCGAACTGGCGCGTGCCGAAGAATTCGACCTTCGGATCCTGCAGCGCAGTGGCCAGGAAGGTGTTGTCGGCTGCACGGTTGACGAGCTTGACGCCGATCTCGCGCCACTGCTGTTCGATCAGTTCGAAGGCCGGTTTGATGACCACGGAGTTGTTCGAACTTGCTACCGTGACCTCGAGCTTCTTGCCGTCCTTTTCACGGATGCCGTCGGCACCGGCAACCCAGCCGGCCTCGTCCAGCAGCGACTTGGCCTTCTCCGGGTCATAGCCCAGGTCAGTCGAGAGGTCCACGAAGCCGGGGGCCTTGTGGTTCAGGATGGAGCCCGCAATCTGGTAGCTGTCCGAGAGCACGGTGTCCTTCAGCGCCTGCCGGTCGATGCCGACCTGCAGGGCCTGGCGGACCTTCTCGTCGGCGAGCTTGCCGCTGCCGATGCGCACGGCGGCCGTGTTGGCGGTCAGGTCGATGCCCTCGGCCGGCAGCACCTGGTTGCCGCCGGCCGCCACAGCAGCTTCGTCTGCCGGCTGCAGGCCGCGGACCAGGTCCACCTGGCCGCTCTGCACGGCACCGGCACGGTGCGCCACCTCAGGCAGGTACTTCACCACGACCTTGTCCAGGTAGGCCGCGCCCTGGTTTTCCGCCGTCTCAGGAGCCCAGGCGTAGTCCGGCCGCTTGGCCAGCACGAGTTCCTCGTCCGGCTTCTCCGATTCGAAGATGAAGGGGCCCGAGCCGGAGATCTTGGCGATGTCCGACTGGCCGGCATTGTCCAGCTCCAAGGTCTTCGGCGAGACCAACCCCGCGGCCACGGAAGACGTCGCGCGCAGGAAGTTCGCGTCAGCGCTCTTCAGCTGTACCTTTACGGTGTCCTCGTCGACGACCTCCGTGGACTTGTAGGCGGAGAAGTCGACGTTCGGCTGGATCTGGGCCTCCTCCAGGCCCTTCCCGAGGACGTCGAGGTTGGCTTTGACGGCCTCGGCATCCAGCGGAGTGCCGTCGCTGAAGCTCACGTCGGGGCGGATGTCGAAGGTGAACTCGGTGTTGTCCTCATTGCCGCTGAACTTCGTGGCAATCCACGGCACAAGCTTGCCCGATTCGGCGTCGAAGTAGGTCAGCCGGTCCAGCACACTGTTGAGCACATTCGCCTTCTCGTAGAAGCGTGCCGACTGGGTCTGGAAGTTGTTGATCGGCGCCACTTCGGCGTAGACCAAGGTGCCCCCTTGGACCGGCTGGCCGTTATCGGCGGCAGACTCCGCACCGCCACCGGAATTACCTCCGCAGGCGGTCAGCAGCAGCGCAGCTGCTGTCAGGAGAGCGGCGGCCCCGGCGCGCTTGCTGCCGCGGCGGGCAAGCGCCTTCTTGTATTCGATGGCCATGAAGGCTCCTCTCGGTCATTACCGAGGAACGCCATTTCACGCGGGAAGTCCGCCACGCACACGGAGCGAGGCAGGGACCAACGGGAAGATGTGGCTAACTCCATCGGTCCTGGCAGGAGCACCCTACGGAGCATGTCCTTCCGCGCTGCGCGCGGCCCTCGGACATGTCCCTTGTTATCGACGCGGACCAGGGGTGATCCGGCGTGACCAGGGTTGCTGCAGCTTCATAGAGCCAGGTCTCTCAGCTGCTCGGGATGGTTACGCGTTCCAGTGTGCGGGGCGGAGGGGCAGGCTGAAAATAGCCTGCGTCACAACTCGTCATGAAGGGACATGCCCTTGCCTGGCCTGCGGCTTTGTGCTGGAAATGCGGGATTGCGGCGGCAAGGGCCGGAACCCTAGAGGCCGAGGGCGGGGGCTTCGATCATGGGGCAGGTGTCCATGACGACGTCGAGCCCGGCGGCTTTGGCGCGTTCCGCGGCGGCTTCGTCGATGACGCCGAGCTGTAGCCAGACGGCTTTCGCTCCGGCCTCGATGGCCTGGTCCACGACGGGGCCGACCTTCTGCGAGTTGACGAAGCAGTTGACCACGTCGATGCCGCCGGGGATGTCAGCGAGCTTGCGGTACCCCCGCTGGCCGTGGACGTCTTCGCCCTTGAGGTTGACGGGGATGATGTCCATGCCCCGCTGGTCCAGCATGTACCGGGAGACGCCCAGCGCCACGCGGCGGGGATTGTTCGACAGGCCGACGACGGCCCAGCGGGCGGGCGTGGTGAGCAGCCGCTTGATGACTTCCGGATCGTTGACATGGCCCATGCGGCCAGCCTAGCGCCGGGCCGGGCCGCCGGACAGGGCGAGCCCCAACCCCAGCCCGCACCGGGGAATCGGCGCAGGCGCCTCCGTGCAAGGGAGAGCCGCGCGTGACCGGCGCCCGCACCGGAACCCGCCGCGCCGCCGTCGTTGTTGGATTTGCCAGAACGGGCCGCCATGACGTTGAGTAAGGGCATCCCATCCCGAGCGGCCGAGAGACCTGGATCGACGAAGCCGCAGCAACCGACCCGATGAGCGCCTTGACGGCCCTGCCACGGAACGGTGCTACCGCCAGGACCGATGGAAAGGCAGCTCAACGATGTCCCTGAACACCGACCACATCCGCGTCACCCACGCCGGTTCCCTGCCGCGGACGCCGGAACTAATCGCGGCCAACGAGGCGAAGGAAGCCGGCGGCATCACCGATGAATTCCGGCGGCTGCTCGCCGACTCGGTGGCCGACGTCGTCGAACGCCAGAAGAACCTCGGGATCGATATTCCGAACGACGGCGAGTACGGGCACACCATGTCCTCTTCCGTCGACTACGGGGCCTGGTGGAACTACTCCTTCGCCCGGCTCGGCGGCCTCGAGGCCACCGATGTGGACCGCTGGGCGGACACCGAGGTGCACCGTTCCTCGCCCGGCAACATCGTGCTGACCACCTTCACGGACCGGCGCGACCGGGTGAAGTTCAACGACGCCTACACCGACCCGTCCTCCGGGATCCTGGCGCACCGGAAGTCCGTCAAGCAGCCCAAGATCGCTGGCCCGCTGACGTATACCGGGCAGGATCTCGTCGCCTCGGACGTCGAAAACCTGAAGAAGGGCCTGGCCGCGGCGGGGCTTGAAGAGGGGTTCGTGGCGGCCCTTTCCCCCGGCTCCTGCGCCCGGATCGCCAACGACTACTACAAGACGGACGAGGAACTGGTCTACGCCTGCGCCGACGCGATGCGCGAGGAGTACAAGGCGATCATCGACGCCGGCCTCACCGTGCAGCTCGACGACCCGTCACTCGCGGAGAGCTGGGACCAGATCAATCCGGAGCCGGCGCTGGAGGACTACCTGAAGTTCATCCAGCTGCGGGTCGAGGCCACCAACTGGGCGCTGCGGGACCTGCCGGCGGAGCAAATCCGGCTGCACGTCTGCTGGGGCTCCTGGCACGGCCCGCACACCACGGACATCCCGTTCGCGGACATCATCGGCTCCGTCCTGCAGATCAACGCCGGGGCCTACTCCTTCGAGGCGGCCAACGTCCGGCACGAGCACGAGTGGCGGGTCTGGGAAGACACCAAGCTGCCCGAGGGCAAGTCGATCATTCCGGGCGTGGTCTCGCATGCGACGAACGTGGTGGAGCACCCGGAGCTGGTGGCGGACCGGATCGAGCGCTTCGCCCAGCTGGTGGGACGCGAGTCCGTCATCGCGTCGACCGACTGCGGCCTGGGCGGGCGGGTGCATCCGCAGATCGCCGTCGCCAAGCTCGAAGCGCTCGGTGAAGGCGCGCGAATCGCCACCCGCCGGCTCTGGGGCTGACCGGCTGCGCCCCATCCGGCGTCCGGCCGGCCTTTGTTGGCAGGCCTTTGTTACGGCGGATGAGGCGCGGGTTTGCCGAAAGCCGACCTAAGGCGGTTCAATGGGCTTGACCATCCCGAGCGGCTGAGAGACCTGGCTCTACGACGCCGCAGCAACCCTGGTCGCCGGAGTTCTGCCGTGAACGCCGGTGATATCGAGGTTCATCGCCGAAGGCCGGTGCATCCGCACCGAAGGCGTGATCCGTAGGGTGCTACTGCCAGGATCGATGGAGTGATCCCTTGACTGCTTTGGCATCTTCTGCACGCCCCGCGGCCGCCGCATCCTCGCAGGCACGCCGTCCCGACCTGTCGTCCGCCCTGCCGGTGTCCTTCCGCGGGCTGCGCCGCACCTTCGGCACCGGCGGCTCCGCACACACCGTCCTGCGCGACATCGATTTCGAGGTGGAACGCGGCGAGGTCCTGGCCATCCTCGGCCCGAGCGGCTGCGGCAAGTCCACCCTCCTGCGCGCCACCGCGGGCCTGGACGCCCCGAGCGCCGGCACCGTCAACATCGGTACGACGCCGGTCCAGGGCATCGATCCGCGCTGCGCCTTTGCGTTCCAGGAGCCGAGGCTGCTCCCCTGGCACACGCTGCAGGCCAACGTGGCCATCGGCCTGCCGAAGTCCGCGAGCGCCAAGGACGGCAAGGCCAAGGTCGCCCGGCTGCTGGAACTGGTGGGCCTGGACAAGTTCGCCAAGCACCGGCCGCGCGAGGTTTCCGGAGGCATGGCCCAGCGTGCCTCGCTGGCCCGGGCGCTGGCCCGCAACCCGGGCGTGCTGCTGCTGGACGAGCCCTTCGGCGCGCTCGATGCCCTGACGCGGATCAAGATGCAGGACCTGCTGCTCGACATCCACGCCGCCGAGCCGACTACGGTCCTGCTGGTGACGCACGACGTCGACGAGGCGCTCCAGCTGGCCGACCGCATCGTCGTCCTCGGCAAGGAAACCGGACGCGAAGGCGACGGCGCCACGATCGTGCGCACCGTCGTCGTACCCGGTGAACGCCCGAGGGACCGCGGCTCGGCCGAACTCGCGCGAATGCGCAGCTCCCTGCTGGAAAGCCTCGGCGTCGAGGGCAACTAGCCCCGCCCCGGGCCGCGCCGGCGAACGCCGCACCCGACCAAACCTCTTGAACCTCCTGCTGACCCTGCAGCGCCCTCTCCTGCGCTGCGCCCGATCCGAAGGACCTGACATGTCGATCTCCCGCCGATTCACCCGCCATTCCCTGCTCGGCGCGGCCGCCGTCGCCGCCTCCGCTTCACTCGCCCTGACCGGCTGCGTCGCAGGCGAGGACTCTGAGGCCAGCGCCGGGGGCTCCGCCGCCGCGAGCGACGGCGTGCTGAACATCGACTTCGCCACCTACAACCCGCTGAGCCTGGTCATCAAGGAAAAGGGCTGGCTGGAGGCCACCCTCGCCGACCAGGGCGTCGAGGTGAACTGGGTGCAGTCCGCCGGGTCCAACAAGGCCAACGAGGCTCTGCGCTCCGGCGCCATCGACGTCGGCTCCACCGCGGGCTCCGCGGCGCTGCTGGCCCGCGCCAACGGCTCGCCGATCCAGGCCATCAGCCTGTACTCGCAGCCGGAATGGGCCGCGCTGGTCACGCTGCCGGACTCGGGCATCGACTCGGTGGAGGACCTGAAGGGCAAGTCCGTGGCCGCGACCAAGGGCACCGACCCCTACTTCTTCCTGCTGCAGTCGCTGGAGGAGGCCGGGCTGTCGCAGGACGACGTGACCGTGCAGAACCTGCAGCACGCGGACGGCCTGACCGCCCTGAACAACGGCTCCGTGGACGCCTGGTCCGGGCTGGACCCGATCATGGCCGGCGCGGAGAAGGACGGCGCGAAGCTGTTCTACCGGAACCTCGACTTCAACACCTACGGCTTCCTGAACGCGACCGAGAGCTTCCTCAAGGAAGACCCGGAGGTGGCGCAGACCGTGGTGAACGCGTACGAGAAGGCCCGCGCCTGGGCGTCCGAGAACCCCGAAGAGACCGCGCAAATCCTCGCCGACGTGGCCGGGCTGGACCCCGAGGTTGCGACGAAGGTCATCACCGAGCGCAGCAACCTGGATGTCGATCCGGTGCCGGGCGAGACGCAGCGGGCCGTGCTGGAGAAGATCGGCCCGGCCTTCGTGGAGACCGGCGATGTGGCCAGCCAGAAGCAGATCGACGACGCGCTCGGCTCCCTCCTCAATAACTCGCTGGTGAAGGCGGCCGATCCGGCCGCGATCAAGGAATCCTGATGACGCATCCCGGGAATCCTGATCTCACCGGCAACAGTGTTACGCCCACGAGCGCGCAGGGCCTCGCGGCCACCGGCGTGGACGTAACCACCGCAGGCGCCGCCCAGCCGCCCGCCCCTGATCAGGGCGGCCACACCCCGGCAAACGGATGGTCCCCGGCCGGAGTGCTGGACAAGGGCTGGGCGCGCCTGCTGCTTGGACTGCTCCTGCCGGCGGCGCTGATCGGCGCCTGGCAGTGGAGCACGTCGGCAGGACTTTTCAGTGTAGTGCAGCTGCCGCCGCCGGCCATGGTGTTCGAGGCGGCCGCGGACCTGATCCAGCGCGGCGAACTGGGCAAGCATGTGGCCATTTCGACGCAGCGCGTGCTCATCGGCTTCGGGCTCGGGGCCGGGCTTGGCCTGGCGTTCGGCGCTCTCGTGGGCCTGTCCCGTGTGGCGGACGTGCTGCTGGCGCCGACCATCGGCGCCCTGCGGGCCGTGCCGTCGCTGGCCTGGGTTCCGCTGCTGATCCTCTGGATGAAGATCGGCGAGGACTCAAAGGTCACGCTGATCATGATCGGCGCGTTCTTCCCCGTCTTCACCACCGTGTCGCTGGCCCTGCGCCACGTGGACCGCAACTTGGTGGAGGCCGGGCGGGCCTTCGGCCTCAAGGGACTGAAGCTGCTGACCACGGTCCAGCTCCCCGCCGTCGTTCCTTCGGTCTTTTCCGGACTTCGGCTGGCGCTGGCGCAGGCCTGGCTGTTCCTGGTGGCCGCGGAACTCATCGCGTCGTCGATGGGCCTGGGCTTCCTGCTGACGGATTCACAGAACAACGGCCGGACGGACCGGCTGCTGCTGGCGATCGTGCTGCTGGCAGTCATCGGCAAGATTACTGACGCCCTGCTGGGTGTCGCGGAGAAATGGGCAGTAAAACGATGGGCATAAGCATCACTGAAGAGAGCTCGGTCATCGCCTGGCCGGAGCCGCAGACCGAAGACGAGCGGATCGCGTTCTGGGAGGACGCCGCGCGGCGCCTGGAGTGGGCCGAGCCGTGGCACACCGCGCACTCAGCCACCCCGGTGGATGTCGAGGCGCGTCGCGGCCCCGAGCTGCGCTGGTTCGACGGCGGCAAGCTCAATGCCGCGGTCAACTGCGCGGACCGGCACGTGGCGGCAGGCCGGGGCGACAAGGTGGCGCTGCACTTCGAGGGCGAGCCGGGCGACCGCCGCACGGTGACCTACCGCGAGCTGCAGGAGCTGGTCTCCCAGGCCGCGAACGCGCTGCTGGCCCTGGGCGTCGGCAAGGGCGACCGGGTGGTCGTCTACCTGCCCGTGCTGGTGGAAACCGTGGTCATCACGCTGGCCTGCGCCCGGATCGGCGCGGTGCACTCGTTGGTCTTCGGCGGGTTCTCCGCCGAAGCGCTGCGCTTCCGCGTCGAGGACACCGGCGCGAAGCTGCTGGTCACCACGGACGGCCAGTTCCGCCGCGGGACCGCCGTGCCGGTGAAGGACAACGCGGACGCCGCCGTGTCCGGCGAGAACTCGATCGAGCACGTGCTGGTGCTGCGCCGCACGGGCAGCGACATCGCCTGGACCGAGGGCCGCGACGTGTGGTGGCACGACGTCGTCGACACCCAGCCGCGCGTCCACGAGGCCGAGGCCTTCGATGCCGAGACGCCGCTGTTCATCATGTACACCTCCGGCACCACCGGCCAGCCGAAGGGCCTGGTCCATACCACCGGGGGCTACCTGACCCAGGCCTCCTTCAGCCACGAGTACCTCTTCTCCAACCCGGACCCGGCGCAGCGCGACGCCGACGTCCACTGGTGCACGGCCGACCTGGCCTGGGTCACCGCGCACACCTACGAGATCTACGGGCCGCTGTCCAACGGCGTCACTCAGGTCATCTACGAGGGCGTGCCCAACGCCCCGCACCCCGGCCGCCACTTCGAGATCATCCAGCGCTACGGCGTCACCAGCTACTACACGGCGCCCACGCTGGTCCGTTCGCTGATGGGCTGGTTCCCGGAGGGCATTCCGGCCGAGTACGACCTCAGCTCGGTGCGTCTGTGCGGCACCGTGGGCGAGGCCGTGAACCCGGAGGCGTGGCGCTGGCTGCGCACCCAGGTCGGGCGCGATTCGCTGGTACCCGGCCAGCCGTCGTCGGGCGTTCCCATGGTGGACACCTGGTGGCAGTCCGAAACCGGCGCCACCATCCTGTCGCCGCGGCAGACGGACGCCTCGTTCAAGGCCGGCTGCGCCACCCGCGCGCTGCCGGGCGTGGCCACGGACATTGTCGACGACGGCGGTGCCCGGGTGGGTGCCAACGTGCAGGGCAACATTGTGGTCACCAGGACCGGCCCCTCGATGGCCCGGACCGTGTGGGGCAACCCGGAGCGCTACTTCACCAGCTACTGGGAGAAGTACGCCGCCCAGGGCTGGTTCCTCGCGGGCGACGGCGCGCGCTTCGACGAGGACGGCGACACCTGGATCCTCGGCCGGACGGACGACGTCATCAACATCTCCGGGCACCGGCTGTCCACCATCGAGATCGAGTCGGCCCTGGTCTCCCACCCCGCCGTGGTGGAGGCCGGCGTGTGCCCGACCCACGACGCGAAGACCGGCCACGCCGCCACTGCGTTCGTGGTGCCGCTGGACAAGTCGCTGATCGCCGCCTCGGTCGCGGCGGACCCGACGCCGGAGCAGGCGGCAGCGATCGCGGAACTGCGGGCCCACGTGTCGACCCAGATCGGGCCGATCGCCAAGCCCCGCGACGTCGTCTTTGTGCCCGACGTGCCGAAGACCCGCAGCGGCAAGATCATGCGCCGGCTGCTGACCCAGCTGTTCGAGGGCACCGCCCTGGGCGACACCACCAGCCTGCAGAACGAACCCTGCATCGCGGACATCAAGCAGATCTGCACCCGGTAGGCCGCCGGGTCCGGGCCGCCCGCCCGGACCCGGCCCCGCGCACCTGACCCCGCACCTTAGCCCTCACCTGACCCCGGCACCGGGCCGGTAGCGTGCACCGCGTACACCTTTAGCCTTCAAGCAAAACAAACGCCCTCGCCAGCGCGGCGCTTGAAGCCTAAAGCTGTACGGGAGGAGCTAATCCTGTACAGCGCCGCACGCTTTTCCACAGCAGCAGCCATCAGCCGAGCGAATCTCCGCCCCATCCCCCATGCTCGGTACATGGATCCCGTTTCCCATCTTCGGCTCCTCGGCGGTACGGCGCGGGTAGGTGACTTGCTGGCGGCCGGCCACTCCAAAGCTTCCCTTCATCGGTCCGTTGCTGATGGCCGCGTCCTCCGCATCCGGCCGGGACTACTGACTCTGCCGGACAGCGACCCTCTTGTCCGCCACGCAGTCTCCAACAACGGCCTCGTCTCCTGCGCCTCGGCGGTCAAGGAACTGGGATTGTGGGGCCTCAGGGATCCCCAACAGCCGCATATCTGGGTCCCGCACGGACGCCCCGTCGACCGCTTCGGAGAGGGAGGCAGCACCGTCGAGACCGTCCGGCACCGGGGAACGCTGGTCGGTAACAAGCGTCCCGGCATCTTTGCGCCCGTCCTCGACGTTGTACTGCACGCGCTCAGATGCCGCCCGCCCTTGGAGGCGCTGGTGATTGCGGAATCTGCTGTCGTCAAGCGCAAGCTCCGGCGGCAGGACCTGCTGAACCATCTGCCCGGGCCACGGAACGGGCCGTTCCGGGCACTGCTCGGGAAGATCGATCCAGCCGCTGAATCGCCTTTGGAAACCATTGCCCGGGAACTCTTCCACAACGTGGGGTTGCGGGCTGAACCGCAGGTTCACATCGAAGGGGTCGGCCGGGTGGACCTGCTGATCGAGGGGCGCGTCATCGTGGAACTGGACGGCTTCGACTTTCATTGGTCAAGGCAAATGTTCCGGAAGGACAGGCGCCGCAACAACGCCGCCATGCTCAGCGGACACCAGACCTTGCGTTATCTCTATGAAGATCTCGTGTTCGAGCCAGACACCGTGGTGGCTCAAGTCCTCAGCCTGGCGCGACAAGCGGCCTGAATGTACAGCTTCTGTCCACCCTGCCCGTCTTTACGCTTCAAGTAATCCACTGACCTGCACGTTTACGAAGCTTGACGCCTAAAGCAGTACAGGAGCGCCGGGGCCCGCGACCGGGCACCGGGCGGGGCCGGGATCGGGATCGGGCCGGGGCATTCGGCGAAAGCGGGGCGGTGGCGCGATGGGCGGCCATGGGAGGTGCGGCGGCGCGGGTGCGACGGCGGCGTTCGGGGAATTCCCGGCGGGGCGCAATGCGGCTCAACATTCTTTGAACCGCGCCGGTCGGGCTGGCAGAATGGCAGGGACCATCCCGAGCGGCTGAGAGATCTGGCTCTTTGACGCCGCAGCAACCCTCCGGACTTCCCCGTCCCGGAAAGGTGCTACCGCCAGAAGCGATGGAGAGAGCGCAAGCAATCTTTGATCCGGATGGCGTCGGCCGTTCGGCAGGCGCCTGATGGACCGTCATTGCCCGGGATTCCCGTTCACGCGCTTTATGCGCCGACCATCAAGGAATTCGCCATGAGCACGACCGTCAACACCACCGTGGCCAACTTCGAAACCCCGCTGAAGTTCGCCTACTGGGTCCCCAACGTCTCCGGCGGCCTCGTCGTCTCCACGATCGAGCAGCGCACCAGCTGGGACTTCGACTACAACAAGAAGCTCGCCCGCATCGCGGAGAACTCCGGCTTCGAGTACGCCCTGACCCAGACCCGCTACGCCGCCAGCTACGGCGCGGACAAGCAGCATGAGGCCACCAGCTTCTCCCTCGCCCTGCTCGGCGCCACCGAGCGGCTGAACATCATCTCCGCGGTACACCCCGGTATGTGGCACCCCGGCGTCCTCGCCAAGTTCATCATCACCGCGGACCACATCTCCGGCGGCCGCGCAGCCGTGAACATCGTCTCCGGCTGGCTCAAGGACGAATTCATCAACTTCGGCCTCGAGTGGCTCGAGCACGATGAGCGCTACGTCCGCACCGAGGAGTTCATCAACGTCCTCCGCGGCCTGTGGACCGAACAGAACTACAGCCAGTCCGGCAAGTACTACAACATCAAGGACTTCACCCTGAACCCGGCGCCGGTGGACGTTCCCGGCCGGCCGCATCCGGAGATCTTCTTCGGCGGCAACTCCACCGCGGCCCAGGCCGCCGCCGGCCGCACCGCCGACTGGTACTTCTCCAACGGCAAGGACCTCGAGGGCTTCAAGGACAACATTGCCGGAGTCCGCGCCGCCGCTGCCACCGTCAACCGCACCCCGAAGTTCGGCCTCAACGGCTTCGTCATCGCCCGCGGCAGCGAAGCGGAAGCCCGTGACACCCTGCGCGAGATCGTCGAGAAGGCGCACCGCCCCGCCGTCGAAGGTTTCGCCGCCGCGGTCAAGGAAGCCGGCCAGTCCACCAAGGACGGCAAGGGCATGTGGGCGGATTCTACGTTCGAGGACCTCATCCAGTACAACGACGGCTTCAAGACCGGACTCATTGGTACGCCCGAGCAGATCGCCGAACGTATTGTTGAGTTCAAGAAGATCGGCGTGAACCTCATGCTGACCGCCTACCTGCACTTCCAGGAGGAAGTCGAGGCGTTCGGCCGCGATGTACTGCCGATCGTCCGCGAACTCGAGGCGGATCTCGCACGCGCCAACGGCACCGAGCTCAACACGGCGCTGCTGCCCGCCACCAACTTCGAAGGAGCTGCCCTCTAAATGGCTGAACGCACATTCGGCTTCCGCACCCGGGCCCTGCACGCCGGGGGAACCCCCGACGCCGAGCACGGCGCCCGCGCGGTGCCCATCTACCAGTCCACGTCCTTCGTCTTCAAGGACACGGACGACGCCGCCAACCTCTTTGCGCTGCAGAAGTACGGCAACATCTACTCCCGTATCGGCAACCCCACGGTTGCCGCGTTCGAGGAGCGGATCGCCTCGCTCGAGGGCGGGATCGGTGCGGTCGCCACGTCGTCGGGCATGGCCGCCGAGTTCATCACCTTCGCAGCGCTGGCCGGCGCCGGGGACCACATCGTGGCCTCCTCGAAGCTGTACGGCGGCACCATCACCCAGCTGGACGTCACCCTGCGCCGCTTCGGCGTGGACACCACGTTCATCGACAGCACGGACCCGGCTGACTTCGCCGCGGCCATCGGCGAGAACACCAAGGCCGTCTACACCGAGATCGTGGCGAACCCGTCCGGCGACATCGCGGACCTTGAGGGACTGGCCAAGGTAGCGCACGACGCCGGCATTCCGCTGGTCGTGGACGCAACCTTGAGCACGCCGTACCTGATCCGCCCGATCGAACATGGCGCCGACATCGTCATCCATTCCGCCACCAAGTTCCTCGGCGGGCACGGCACCACCCTCGGCGGCGTCGTCGTCGAGTCCGGCCGGTTCAACTGGGGCAACGGCAAGTTCCCGCAGATGACCGAGCCGGTGCCGAGCTACGGCAACGTCTCCTGGTGGGGCAACTTCGGCGAGTACGGCTTCCTCACGAAGCTGCGCTCGGAGCAGCTGCGCGACATCGGCCCGTCGCTCTCCGCCCAGTCCGCGTTCCAGCTGCTGCAGGGCGTGGAAACGCTGCCCCAGCGGATGGACGAGCACCTGGCCAACGCCCGCCGGGTGGCCGAATGGCTTGAAGCGGACGAGCGGGTCTCCTGGGTCAACTACGCCGGGCTCCCCTCGCACCCGCACCACGAACGCGGCAGGAAGTACCTGCCGCAGGGCGTCGGCTCCGTCTTCTCCTTCGGCGTGAAGGGCGGGCGGGTGGCCGGCCAGAAGTTCATCGAGTCGCTGCAGCTGGCCTCCCACCTGGCCAACATCGGCGACGCCCGCACGCTGGTCCTGCACCCGGGTTCCACGACCCACCAGCAGCTGACCGCCGACCAGATGGTCGCCGCCGGCGTGCCCGAGGACCTGATCCGCATCTCGGTCGGCCTGGAGGACGTCGAAGACATCCTGTGGGACCTGGACCAGGCCCTGGCCGAGTCCCAGCAGGCCGGCGCCGAGCACGGCCCCAGCCGCGACCACGAGGACGATGTCTTCGACACCTCCGAGTTCGCGTCGCCGACCTACGCCGGCGAGTCCTGCACCGTCCCCGCGGCCCGAGCCGCCCGTACGGAGCCCGGGACCCGAGTGGTCGAGTCCGTCGAGGAGCTCGTCGAAGCCGAAGAAGGAGCTGCAAAGTGAGCGTTTCCGCACCAGAGCGCACCTGGGTCGGGCCGTCCGCCCCCGAGCGCCTGAACATCCTGCGCAACACCAAGTCCATCGCGATCGTGGGCGCGTCGGACAAGCCCAGCCGCGCCAGCTACTTCGTGGCGACCTACCTGCTCTCGTCGAGCAAGTACAAGGTCTACTTCGTCAATCCGGTGGCCAAGGAGATCCTCGGCCAGCCGGTGTACAAGTCGCTGGCCGACCTGCCTGAGGTACCCGATCTGGTGGATGTCTTCCGCAAGCACGACGACCTGCCCGGCGTGCTGGAGGAAACCCTCGCCGTCGGCGCCCAGACCATCTGGCTACAGCTCGGTTCCTGGCACGAGGAGGTCGCCGCCAAGGCCGAGGAGGCCGGGCTCAACGTGGTGATGGACCGCTGCGTCAAGATCGAGCACGCCCGCTTCCACGGCGGACTGCATCTGGCTGGCTTCGACACCGGCGTGATCTCGTCCAAGCGCCAGCTCACGGCATAGGACCCGCCAAACCGGCAGCGAGGGCCGGCATCCCCAACCCGGGGGTGCCGGCCCTCCCCCATTTCAAGGCTTTTACCAAGGTCTCCTAGGGACCATGGATCGGGCCAGGGCAATGAACGATTAATCCGGTCGCGTGCTGTGGCTCGCAGTTGAGGCCAAGGGGTCTTCGATGTTTACTCGCCGCACCAAGGGGAAGCGGGCGGATGCGCGGGGGCGCAGATTATCCGTCCGTGAGAGCAGCACGCCGGGTACCGGCCAAAAGAACAGCAGGGCAGGCAGCCGCAGCGTCGCAGGCGCGCTGGCCCTCGTCCTGACCACATCGCTGGGGATGCCCGCACTCGCCGGCCCGGCCCACGCCGTCGTTGGCCAGGGATTCACGGTCACGCCGTCCGACCTGGCGTTCATCCTCAAGCAAATCAAGATTTCCGAGGCCCATGTGGCCAATACGACGTCGGCCACGGGTCCCTGCGGGGCGCTGCTTGGCCTCGAGGTCAACCAGGTTCCGGGCGCGCTCGTGTCGTACGGCCTGCGCACGGTCGACGGTTCCTGTAACAACCTCCAGCAGGACCGCGAGGACTACGGCGCCGCCAACCGGGCCTTCCCGCGGCTGGCAGAGGCCGAGTTCCGGAAGGCGGAGGATTCCCAGTCACCGCGGGTATCCGCCAGCGCCGACCCGGGCTACGCCTCCAAGAACGACGTCTGGGATTCCCAGCCACGCGTGATCAGCAACCTCGTCGTGGACCAGACGGCCACCAATCCCGCGGCCGTCAACGCCGCGGGTTTCCCGGTGCGCAGCCAGGGCAACGAAGGAGTTGTCCCCTGCATTTCGCAGCCGACCGAGACCGAACCCGGCGCGCCGGAGGGCTGCGTCCCGGCCGGTGAAACCCTCTTCATTCCCAACATCACTACCGACGTCGGACTTTCCCCTCCGTACAACGGCCTCTTCACGCTGTTCGGCCAGTTCTTCGACCATGGCCTCGACCTGGTCAACAAGTCCGGCGGCACCGTCTACGTTCCGCTGAAGAACGATGATCCGCTGATCCCGGGCCGCGACGGCCAGCTGGGCACCGCGGACGATCTGCCGCCCCAGCTGCGGTTCATGGCCGTGACCCGCGCCACAAACCAGCCGGGCCCGGACGGCGAGATGGGAACCGCCGACGACGTCCAGGAAGCGACCAACCGGACCAACCCTTACGTTGACCAGTCGCAGACCTACGCCTCGCACCCGGCGCATCAGGTCTTCCTGCGCAGCTACACCGCCAACGCGGAAGGCAAGCCGGTTGCCAACGGCGAGCTGCTCACCTCGGCCGACGGCGGCATGGGAACCTGGGAACTGCTGAAGAAGCAGGCGGCGGAACGGCTGGGCCTGCGCCTGGTGGACTCGGACGTCCTCAGCATCCCGGCAATCCTGACCGACCCGTACGGCAAGTTCGTCCCGGGGCCGAACGGCCTGCCCCAGTACGTCACCTCCACCGGCCTGGTCGAGGGCAACCTGGCCGATCCGGTGCCGGCGCCGGCCAACGTGGAACGGGTCAATGAGTCCTTCCTGGACGACATTGCCCACAGCGCCGTGCCTAATCCCGGCCTGGCTGCGGATCCGGACACCGCCATCACTCCGGCTACCCAGCGGCAGCCCGCAGGCACGTACGACGACGAGATGCTGAACAGCCACTTCGTCGCCGGTGACGGCCGCGTCAACGAGAACATCGGCCTCACGATGATCCACCAGGTGTTCCATTCCGAGCACAACCGGCTAGTCGATGACATCCAACGGGTCCTGACCGAGGACGCCGCCGCTTCCTCGCGCGGCGCGGCAGCCCTAGAGGAATGGAAGCTCGCCGCCGGCGCCGACGGCTGGAACGGCGAGCGGCTCTTCCAGGCCGCCCGCTTTATCACCGAGATGGAATACCAGCATCTGGCCTTCGAAGAGTTCGCCCGCAAGGTACAGCCGCTCATCGAGCCCTTCTCCGGCTACCACGACGACGTGGATCCGGCCATCACCGCCGAGTTCGCGCACGCAGTGTACCGGTTCGGCCACTCCATGCTGACGGACACCATTTCCCGCACCAACGAGGATGGCTCCCCGAACGACATCTCGCTGCTGGAGGGCTTCCTCAACCCGCCTTCGTACACCGACGGCGGCAGCGCCGGGGAACTTAACTCCCACCAGGCTGCAGGTGCCATCGCCATGGGCATGTCCAACCAGGTCGGCAACGAGATGGACGAATTCGTCACCGAAACACTGCGCAGCAACCTGCTCGGCCTGCCGCTCGACCTGGCCGCCATCAACATGGCCAGGGCCCGCGAGACCGGCGTCCCGTCGCTGAACAACCTGCGCAAGCAGCTGCACGCCAAGACCAACGACAGCCAGCTCACCCCGTACACGAGCTGGACCGACTTTGGGCTCAACATCAAACACCCCAAGTCCCTGGTCAACTTTGTCGCGGCGTACGGCACGCATGAGAGCATCACCTCGAAGTCCGCCCTGGCCGACAAGCGGGCGGCTGCACAGCTGCTCGTCGACCCGCCCCTCGAGACTCCGGCCGAGTCCATCCCAGCCGATGCCGAAGACTTCATGACTGCCTCCGGCACGTGGGAAGGCCAAGCCACCGGCCTCGACGAGGTGGACCTCTGGATGGGCGGCCTCGCCGAGCGCACCAACCTGTTCGGCGGCCTGCTCGGTTCCACGTTCAACTACGTGTTCGAGAAGCAGATGACCGACCTCCAGAACGGCGACCGGTTCTACTACCTCATCCGCACTCCCGGCATGAACCTGTTCTCGCAGCTGGAGGGCAACTCCTTCGCAGAGATGATCATGCGCAACACCACCGCGCACTCGATCACCGCGGACGCGTTCTCCACCGCCGACTGCAAGTTCCAGCTGGGCAACCTCGCCGGAACCGGCAGCAGCATCGCAGACGATGCGGGGTCGGAGTGCAACGAGACCGAGCTGCTGATCCGCATGCCGGACGGCACCATCCGGTACCGCACCACCAACTCCGTCGATCCGGCCGGCATCAACGGCCAGAGCGTCTTCAACGGCACGGACAACACCGACCGGACCTGGGGCGGTGTGGACAACGACACCTTCTGGGGCGGCCCCGGCAACGACCGCATCGAGGGCAATGACGGTGCCGACACCGCGCTCGGTGGCGAGGGCAACGACATCATCACCGACAGCGCCGGCGACGACGTCCCCAAGGGCGGTCCGGGCAACGACGCCATCGACTCCGGTCCCGGACTCGACATCCTGCTCGGCGGCGACGGCCACGACCTGATGAACGGCGGCGCCAACATGAACGAGCACTTCGCCGGCAACGGAAATGACCTGATCATCGCCGGCGGCGGCGCGGACACCGTGTTCGCCGACTCCGGCGACGACTGGCTCGAAGGCGGAGACGGAGCCGACCTGCTGCAGGGCGACTCCGGCGCACCCTTCTTCGACGATCCGAACAAGCCCGGCCATGACGTGATCAGCGGCCAGAACGGCGACGACGACTACGATGCTGAAGGCGGCGACGACATCATGATGGCCGGCCCGGGCATCGAGCGGAACGCCGGTGCTGCCGGCTTCGACTGGACCAGCTACCAGCTCGATGCGCTTCCCGCGGACTCGGACCTGGACCTGAAGCTGCTGGGCGTACCGCTCCCCGTCGATGTGCTGCGCGACCGGCACGGAGAGGTCGAGGCCTCCTCGGGCGGCACCAGGAACGACATCCTGCGCGGCGACTCCGTGGTGCCCCGGCTGGCCGCAGCCGAGGGAGCCTCCGGCAGCAACTGGCTGGATGAAGCCGGCGTGAACCGGATCGCCGGACTCCGCGAGCTGCTTCCGGACGGCGCAGCCACCGGCAACACCGTCTGGGGTGAAGGCAACATCCTCCTCGGCGGCGGCGGCAGCGACACCCTTGAGGGCCGCGGCGCCGACGACATCCTCGACGGCGACAAGTACCTGAACGTCCGGCTGAGCGTCCGCACGGACCGTGACGATCCCGCCACCGAGATCGGCACCGCCACCTCGCTGTCCAAGCCGTACCTGGCCAACAGCAACGAGACCATCCAGCAGGCGGTTTTCGCCGGCAAGGTGGACCCGGGCAACATCGTCATCGTGCGGGAAATCCTCGACGGCGGCGCCTCCGGTGACTCCGACGTCGCAGTCTTCTCCGACGTACAGGGTAACTACACCGTCACCACCACCCCGGCCGGCGCCGAACTCGGCGCTCCCGGCAGTGTCACCACCGTGACCCACAACGACGGCGGCGACGCCGGCGACGATGGCGTGGTCACCGGCGACGGAACGGACACCCTGCGCAACATTGAGAAGCTGGTCTTCGCCGATACCCAGGCTCCGGCCGCTCCGACGGCAGTCACCGCCGCGGGTGCCAACGCCTCGGCCACGGTCAGCTGGTCGGCCCCGGCCGGCTCCTCGATCACGGGCTTCGAAGTCCGCGTCGTGGACGGCCAGGACAACCAGGTCGGCCTGCTCCGGCCGGCCGAGGCGGGAGCAACCTCGCTGCTGGTCGATGGGCTGACCAACGGAACGGCCTACCGCTTCCAGGTCCGCGCTGTGAACGAGGTTGGGCCCGGCGCCTACTCGGCCTTCAGCACGGCGGTCACCCCGGCCCCGGTGGTCCCGGCTGCTCCGGCCATCGGCGCGGTCAGCCGCGGCGATCTGCAGGCCACGGTCAACTGGACCGCCCCGGCGGACAACGGCGGCGCTGCCATCAGCAGCTTCGTCATCCGCGTGGTCGATGCAGCGAACAACCAGGTCGGCGAAACCCGCACAGCCGCCGCCGGTGCCACCAGCCTGGCCGTGACGGACCTGCCGGCCGGCAGCAGTCTGCGGTTCCAGGTCGCGGCGGTCAACGACGTCGGACAAGGCGCATTCTCGGCTATGTCCGACGCCGTGACCCCGGTGGAAACCGTGGCGCCGACCATTACGGACCGTGCTCCCACAGCAGCAGCCACGGATGTCGCAGTGGACGCCACGGTCGCCGTCACCTTCAGCGAATCGGTCAATGGCGTCGAGGCCGAAACCCTGGTCCTGCGGAATGCAGCCACCAACGAAACCGTCGAGGCGGCCGTCAGCTATGACGAGACGACCATGACGGCGCTGCTCGACCCGGTCGCCGACCTGACTGCCGGCACCGAGTACGAGGTGACCATCACCGGCGGCGCCAGCGCCGTCCGGGACGCCTTCGACAACGCTCTCGGCACCGACAGCTGGAGGTTCACGACGGCCGACGCGGTTCCTGCCACCACCCTCCTGAAGGACGTCGACTTCACGGGCGACGATGCTGCGGACGTCGTGGCGCGGGACGGCCAGGGACGCCTCTGGCTCTACCCGGGCAACGGCACCGGCGGCCTCGACAACCGGACCCTCATGGGCCGCAGCGGCTGGAACGCCATGTCCGCCATCACCAGCACCGGCGACTTCAACGGCGACGGCGACGCCGACGTCATCGCGAAGGACCGGGTGGGAACCGGACAGCTGTGGCTCTACCCAGGCAACGGCACCGGCGGCCTCAAGTCGCGGATCAAGATCGGCGGCAGCGGCTGGAACACCATGAATCATCTGTTCAGCGGCGGCGACATGAACGGTGACGGCACCACGGACCTCATGGCCCGTGACGCCAGCGGCAAGCTCTGGACCTACCCGGGCACCGGAACCGGTCGGCTCAAGGCACGGATCATCACCGGGTCGAGCGGTTGGAACTCGGTCACGGCCCTTCTGAGCCCAGGCGATTTCGACGGCGACGACCGTTCGGATATCCTGGCCCGCACCAGCGACGGGCGGCTCTGGCTCTACCCCGGCACGGGGAACGCCAAACTGAGCAGCCGCAGCCAGGTAGGCACCGGCTGGAACGGCATGGCCAGCATCTTCAGCCCCGGCGACCTCACCGGCGACCACAACCCCGACGTTGTCTCAAGCCACAGGGACGGACGCCTGCTGCTCTACCCGGGCAACGGCACCGGCGGCTGGCAGGGTTCAACGGTCATCGGCACCAGCGGCTGGACGGCGATGAGCATCCTGTTCTAGCCGCCGCACCGCCAGAGGCCAGGCTCCGAAGCTCCCGGGCCTGGCCTCTTGGCTGCCCGGCCGCGGGTACGGCGTTGTACAGCATTTACCCCTGCTGCCCTTCTTTAGCCTTCAACCACCGCCCTGACCTGCACGTTTACGGAACTTGAAGCCTAAAGCTGTGCAGAGTGGTCGGGTCCGGTCCTGCCTCTGGGCGGCGGCCGGCCCTGGGCTCCCCCGAACCTAGTCCGTCGGCTCCTCGGTGGCCTTCGTCTTCAACTGGCCAGAGGCGTCGTCGGCCTTCTTCTTGACCTGCCCGGGGGCGTCGTCGGCCTTCTTCAACTGCCCCGGAGCATCCTTGGCCTTCTCCTTCAGCTGCTCGGGTGCCTGGGCGGTTTTGCCGGGCGGGTTGACGGTGATGCGTTCCGGGGCGCGATCGGTGTCCTCGACCTTGTCCTCCGCCTGCTCCAGGAGCTCGTCCTTCTTGGCCTGGCCCGGGACCAGTTGGCCGTTGCCGGGCGCGACGCCGGTGCGGGAGGCGGAATCGTCCGATCGTCCGGCGTCCTCTGCAGCCTCACCGGGGACACGCCTGGCGTCCTCCGCAGCCTTGTTGGCCGCAGCCGCCTTCTTCGCAGCGGCGGCCTTCGCAGCATCCGCAGCCCTCGCCGCGGCCGCCTTCTTCGCCTCATCCGCCCGGTCCGCTGCCGGGTCGTCCTTCACATCGGCCGCCGGTGTCGTTGCCGGCGCCGCCGGGCCGCCCGCGTCCCGCGTGGCCTCCGGCACAGGCGCACCCGCGGAATTTCCGCCGTCGTTCTGTTCCTCCGCCTGCACACCGGGCTGCACCAGGACCACGGCACCGTCCACAGCGTCCTGCAGGGTGTGTCGGAAGTCCGGGCTGACGGCCGCGACGGTGCCGACCCCAAGCCCCATGGACGCGGCGACGACCACTCCGAGCAGCGCGCCGCGCCTCCTGCGCCGGCGCAGCGGCACGACGTTGGAGCCGAAGAGCGCGGACAGCTCGGCGGAGGGAGCCGGTGCGGGGCCGTTTCCCAGGTCGCGCAGCGAAGCCAGGGCGCGGGCGAGTGCGGGGTCGTCCCCGCCTCCGGACAACAACGCGTCCAGCTCGTCCTCGGGCTGCCTGTTCATCGTGCTTCTCCTACTTGGCTGTCCATGACCAGTTCCTTCAATTTCGCCAACGCCCTGCGCTGCAGCTGCTTGACCGAGCCCTCGGACCGGCCCATGATGCGGGCGACCTGTTCGATGGGCAGGTCCGCGATGATCCGCAGCGACAGGACCTCCCGCTGGTCCGGGTTCAGCGCCCCCAGCAGCCATTCAGTGTCCCCGCCGAGGCCGGCGAGTGCCAGCTGCTCGGCGGACTCGCTGGTCCGCAGGTCCATGTCCGGGTCGTATTCGGCCACGTGCGGCTGGCGGGCCCGCTTGCGCGAGGCGTCGACCGCCCTGGCGTGGGCCACCGAGAACGTGAAGGTCCGCAAGCCCTCAACGCCTCCGGTCACGCTGTCCAGCTTCCGGAAGACGGTCAGGAAGACGTCCTGGGTGGTGCCCTCCGGATCCTCGAGCCCCTTGGTTCTCAGGTAGCCAAGGACTTGGGGCGCCAGGCTGCGGTAGATCTTCTCGGCCGCGGGGCCGCTTCCGGCAACGGCTGTTGACAGGTCGTCGTCTGTCAACATGGCGTCCACGGGCGGTCCTTCGCGTCACAATCGGTGCGGCGACCCTAATCATAGCTGCGCTCTTTCCAACGAACGCACCGGCTGATTGCTACCCGGCACTGCTGACCATGCGGATAAGTGAGGCCGCGTCCGAGCTCGTTGGGGGGGAAGCTCGGGCGCGGCCTCTACATCTACGTAATCGCCCCGGGTGGCGGAAAGGTTACGCCCGGTCAAAAGTTTTTCCGGAAAGTTTTGGGGCGGACCTCAGACGATTCCGGCCGGGGCCGGAGAGGGGCAGGCGGCTAGGCCCGGAGCCGGCTGGCCGGCCGGGCAACCGTCCCGGAACTAGGGCGTCAGTGGGCCTCGACGACCTCGACCTTGCTGGCCAGCCGCCGGTTGCGCAGGACCGGCAGGAACTCGCGGACCTCGTCGATCCGCCGCCGTGTCACGTCCACCGTCACGATGCCCCGCGGCTCCTCGTTCAGGTAGTCCTGCACCACGCCCATCGGATCCAGGATCGCGGAGTGTCCCACCGTGTGGCTGCTGGAGGTGCCGGCCGCGGCGACCCAGCAGGTGTTCTCGATGGCCCGGGCCTTCAGCAGGGTTTCCCAGTGGTCGATCTTGTGGTCGCCCTTGAACCAGGCCGCCGCCACGCAGATCAGGTCCGCGCCCTGGTCCGCGAGGCCCCGCGCCAGCTCCGGGAAGCGAAGGTCGTAGCAGGTCATGATCCCGATGCGCAGGCCGCCGATCTCCACCAGCTTGAGCCCGCCGTCGCCCGGTTTGATCCGCTTCGACTCCTGGTAGGAGAACGCGTCATAGAGGTGCAGCTTGCGGTAGGTCTCCACGATCCGCCCGCTGGCGTCCACGACCACCAGCGTGTTGTACGGCCGCTCCTCGCCGCTGGACTCGTAGCCGCCGGCGATCAGCGCGATGCCGGTCTCCGCCGCGACGAAGGAAAGCTGCTGGACGAACTTGCTCCAGTGCTGGTCGACGGCGGCGGCCAGGTCTCCTTCGACCTTGCCGATGGTGAACATGGACTCTTCAGGAAACAGGATCAGCTCGGCGCCGGCGGACACGGCTTCCTCCGCGAGGCTGCGCATCACCGCGATGTTTTCGGTGACGTCCCCGGACGGATCGAACTGTCCGACACTGACCTTCATGAGTGCACTCCCGTCTGCTGGCGGTGGATGTTTAACCAGACTACAGACATTGCCCTTCGACGGCGCCCGGGCCGGGAGTACGACGGCGGCACCCGCCGAGGCGGGCACGGAACCCGGGCTGCGGCGCGGGACCCCGCCGTCGTCGTTTGTGGCGAAGTCCCGCGCCCGGCGGTTACTCGGCGATCAGGTCGCGCACCACGATCGTCTGGTCCCGGTCCGGGCCGACGCCGATCGCGGAGAACCGGGTGCCGGACATCTTCTCCAGCGCCAGCACGTAGTTCCGCGCATTCTCGGGCAGGTCGTCGAGGGTCCGGGCGCCGGTGATGTCCTCGGTCCAGCCGTCGAAGTACTCGAAAATCGGCTTGGCGTGGTGGAACTCGGTCTGGGTCATCGGCATCTCGTCGTGCCGGACGCCGTCCACGTCGTAGGCCACGCAGACGGGGATGCGCTCGATGCCGGTGAGGACGTCCAGCTTGGTGACGAAGTAGTCCGTGAAGCCGTTGACGCGCGAGGCGTGGCGGGCCAGCACGGCGTCGTACCAGCCGCAGCGGCGCGGGCGGCCGGTGTTGACGCCGAATTCGCCGCCGGTCTTCTGCAGGTGCTCGCCCATCTCGTCGAACAGTTCCGTGGGGAACGGCCCGGCGCCGACGCGGGTGGTGTAGGCCTTGATGATGCCGACGCTCCGCTTGATCCGAGTGGGCCCGATGCCCGAGCCGACCGAGGCACCGCCGGCGGTGGGGTTGGACGAGGTCACGAACGGATAGGTGCCGTGGTCCACGTCGAGGAACGTCGCCTGGCCGCCCTCCATCAGCACGACCTTGCCCTCGTCCAGCGCCTTGTTCAGCACGTAGGTCGAGTCGACCACCAGCGGGCGCAGCCGGTCCGCGAAGGACAGGAAGTACTGCACAATCTCTTCGACCTCGACACTGCGCCGGTTGTAGACCTTGACCAGCAGTTCGTTCTTCTGGCGCAGCGAGCCCTCGACCTTCTGGCGCAGGATGGACTCGTCGAAGACGTCCTGGACGCGGATGCCCAGCCGGGCGACCTTGTCCATGTAGGCCGGGCCGATGCCGCGGCCGGTGGTGCCGATGGCCCGCTTGCCCAGGAACCGCTCGGTCACCTTGTCCATGGTCTGGTGAAACGGCGCCACCAGGTGCGCGTTGGCGGAGACACGCAGGCGGGAGGTGTCCGCGCCGCGGGCCTCGAGCCCGTCGATCTCTTCGAAGAGGGCCTCGAGGTTGACCACGCAGCCGTTGCCGATGATCGGGGTGGCGTTCGGGCTGAGGATGCCGGCCGGAAGGAGCTTCAGCTCATACTTCTCTCCGCCGACGACGACGGTGTGTCCGGCGTTGTTGCCGCCGTTGGGCTTCACGACGTAGTCCACTCGCCCGCCGAGCAGGTCGGTGGCCTTGCCCTTACCTTCGTCGCCCCACTGGGCCCCGACGATCACAATTGCTGGCATGGGATCCTCCCCCATCGATGCAGCGGGAACCTGAAGGAGGATTCGGCCTGCCGGCAGCCCCGCCACGCATGAGAACGCCCCGTACTCGCGCGGAGTTTTGGGGCTCTTACCAGCCAAGTTTAGCCGATATGCCGCCGCCAGCCGGAATCGGGGGACATTGGGGGTACGTTCGGCTTATGGCGGCAGCAGGGCCGGTCGCACGGATCGGCATTTCCGGATGGCGTTACGCTCCGTGGCGCGGCACGTTCTATCCCAAGGGGCTGCCGCAGCGGCGGGAGCTCGAATATGCGGCCGGGCAGCTGGACTCCCTCGAGCTCAACGGCTCCTTCTACTCGCTGCAGCGGCCATCCAGCTGGCAGCAGTGGCGCGACGCCACGCCGCCGGGGTTCGTCTTCGCGGTCAAGGGCGGCCGCTACGTTACGCACATGCAGCGGCTGCGCAACACCCGGCCGGCGCTGGCCAACTTCTTCGCCTCCGGCATGCTCGCGCTCGGCGGCAAGCTCGGCCCGTTCCTCTGGCAGACCCCGGAGAACCTGGGCTACGACCCCGCCGTCGTCGAGGAATTCCTGGCACTGCTGCCAAGGACAACGACGGCGGCGGCGCGCCTTGCGTCCGAGCACACCGACAAGGTGAAGGACCGGGCCTGGTTCGAGGTGGCCGAGGACCGGCCGCTGCGGCACGCAATGGAGGTGCGCAGCCCCACCTTCATCGACGAGCGGTTCTACGAACAGCTGCGGCGGACCAACACGGCCCTGGTCATGGCCGACAGCGCAGGGACGTGGCCAATGCTGGACGAGGTTACGGCGGACTTCGTCTACGTGCGGCTGCATGGAAAGGACGAGCTCTACGTCAGCGGGTACAGCGATGAGGACCTGGACCGCTGGGCCGGAACCGTGCGCGGCTGGCTGGACGGCACGGGCTGCCCGGACCGCAGGGGCCGGGACGCGTACGTGTACTTCGACAACGACGTGAAGGTCCACGCGCCCTACAACGCCATGGGCCTGGCCGAGCGGCTCGGCCGGCGGCCCTAGGTTCCCGGGGCTGCAGCCGGGCCGAACCGCGGAAGCGCGCGCCGCCGTCGTTATTCCCCGGGTTCAGGTGCCGAGCCGGCTGCCCGATGCCTCGAGGTAGCAGGTGCCGCAGAGCGACTCGTAGGACACGTCCTGGCCGTCGATGGCCACCTGGTCGCCGTCGAACACGATTTCGTCGCCCACCCGGCGGGTGTTGAAGACGGCCTTGCGCCCGCAGCGGCAGATGGTCTTCAGCTCCTCGAGCGTGTGGGCGATCTCCAGCAGGCGGCGCGCGCCGGGGAACGCCTCGGTGCGGAAGTCGGTGCGGATGCCGTAGGCCAGGACCGGCACGTTGTCCAGGACGGCGATGCGGAACAGGTCGTCTACCTGCTCCGGTTCGAGGAACTGCGCCTCGTCCACCAGCAGGCAGGCCACCGGCTGGACGTCGACATGTTCGAGCAGCGCGTCAGGATCCTCGCCGGAGGCCATCTGCGCGAAGCGCTCCCGCACCGGCTCGCCGGGCCGGATCAGGAAGTCCGCGTCGCGCTTGACGCCGAGGCGGGACACGATGGCCGTGTCGCCCTTGGTGTCGACGTGCGGCTTGGCCAGCACCACCCGCTGCCCGCGCTCCTCATAGTTGAACGCGACCTGCAGCAGCCCGGTGGATTTCCCGGAGTTCATGGCGCCGTAGCGGAAATAGAGCTTGGCCAACATCGTCCTTTCAAACGGTCCGGCGTCGATTCTAATGGGCGAAGGACGGCCCCGAAGACAGGAAACGGGAGCGTGCCCGCAGGCAGCTCCCGTTTCCGGTTGAAGTTCCGCTCAGCGCTCAGGCGCCTTCGATCGCGGCCTTTGCCGAGGGGTCGGACTCGTCCAGGAACTTGTTGATCCGGTCGACTTCCTCGCTCTCGCCGATGGCAGCTGCGGCGCGGCCCAGCGCGTAGAGGGCGCGCAGGAAACCGCGGTTCGGCTCGTGCTCCCACGGGATGGGCCCCGCGCCGCGCCAGCCCGCGCGGCGCAGCGCGTCCAGGCCCCGGTGGTAGCCGACGCGGGCGAAGGCGTAGGACTCGATGGTCCGGCCTTCGGCGAAGGCCTCGTCCGCCAGGACGGCCCAGACCAACGACGACGTCGGGTGCTTGGCGGCGAGGTCAATGGCCTCGTCTCCGGCGTAGAGCCGGGCCAGCACCTCGGTCTCCTCCGGCAGTTCGGTGGCGTCCGGGCCGAGCAGGTTCTTGCGGAATTCGGCCACGTCTACTTGACCGACTTTCCGGCGGAGCCGAGCTGCTGGGCAGCCTCGACAACGCGGGCGGCCATGTTCTTCTCCGCGGCGGCGCCCCACACGCGGGGGTCGTAGGTCTTCTTGTTGCCAACCTCGCCGTCAACCTTGAGCACGCCGTCGTAGTTGGCGAACATGTGCCCGGCCACCGGACGGGTGAAGGCGTACTGGGTGTCCGTGTCCACGTTCATCTTGATGACGCCGTAGGAGACCGCGTCGGCGATTTCCTGTGCCGAGGAGCCGGAGCCGCCGTGGAACACCAGATCGAACGGCTTGTCCTTGCCGATCTTGCCGCCGACCTCGTCCTGGATCTGCTTGAGCAGTTCGGGACGCAGTTTGACGCCGCCCGGCTTGTAGACGCCGTGGACGTTGCCGAAGGTCAGCGCCGTGATGTACCGGCCCTTCTCTCCGGCGCCGAGGGCCTCGATGGTCTTCAGTCCGTCGTCGACGGTGGTGTAGAGCTTCTCGTTGATCTCGTTCTCGACGCCGTCTTCCTCGCCGCCGACGGTGCCGATCTCCACCTCGAGGATGATCTTGGCGGCCGCGGTGCGGGCCAGCAGGTCTTCGGCGATGCGCAGGTTTTCTTCCAGGGTCTCGGCGGAGCCGTCCCACATGTGCGACTGGAAGATCGGATCCTCGCCGCGCTTCACCGCGGCCTCGGACTCGGCGAGCAGCGGCAGCACGAAGCCGTCCAGCTTGTCCTTCGGGCAGTGGTCCGTGTGCAGGGCGACGTTGACCGGGTACTTCTTGGCGACCTCGCGGGCGAACGCGGCGAAGCCCAGCGACCCGGCGACCATGTCCTTGACGCCGGCGCCGGACCAGTAGGCGGCCCCGCCGGTCGAAACCTGGATGATGCCGTCCGAGCCGGCATCGGCGAAGCCCTGCAGCGCGGCGTTGAGCGTCTGCGACGACGTCACGTTGATGGCAGGGTAGGCGAAGCCGCTGCTCTTGGCGCGGTCGATCATCTCGGCATAGATCTCAGGGGTTGCAACAGGCATGCGGACTCCTTGATAGAGAGACAAGTTCTTGGGGACTTCACGCCTCCATGTCCCATCCTAGCCAGCGGCCCCGCACGCGCGGCATGGACAAAGAACTGTGAAGCGTCCTCAGCCCAGAACCGCGACCAGGATGATGAAGCCCGCGAGCGCAGCGGCAGCCAGTGACAGACCGGCGGCGATCCACGCCCGTCCGGCTGCCGTGCCGCGGGCCGCGACGGCAGCGGCCGCCGAGCCGACGATGCCAATCGGGAACCCGGCGATACCGAGGATCCGGATCCAGTCGGGCGGATTCAAGGCCGGGCTCACGGACAACGCCCACAGCCATAGAAAAGCCACAACCGCGAGCGCCCCGAAGACGGTGCAGGCAATGCCAAGCCGACGGCCCTCCCGGCTCCCGGCCAGGGATGCCGCCCTAGGCTGTGCCTGGTGAAACCGTCCCTGTCCTGCTGTCATGGCGTTCCATCCTGCCCGGTCAGACGCCGATGTCCACGACGCCTGGGTCCATGATCTGCCATGAGCAGCGAGGTCCGACAGAGTCGAAAGTCGGTGGCCCGGCGCGGGTCAGACCTTCTGGCCGAACACGTGGCGCCGGATCCACGCGTGCATGGCGATGGACGCGGCCGCGGACGCGTTGATGGAACGGGTCGAGCCGAACTGGGCAATGGACAGCGTCGCGTCCGCGGCCTGGTGCACCTCCGGCGTCAGCCCCGGCCCCTCCTGGCCGAACACCAGCACGCAGTTTTCCGGGAGGTCGTAGGTCTCCAGCGGCACGGAATCCGGAAAGTTGTCGATTCCGATGATGCGCAGTCCTTCATCCTGCGCCCAGGCGACGAATTCCTCCACGGTGGGATGGTGCCGCACGTGCTGGTAGCGGTCGGTGACCATCGCCCCGCGCCGGTTCCACCGCCGTCGTCCGATGATGTGGACTTCCTTGGCCATGAACGCGTTGGCGGTGCGCACGACCGAGCCGATGTTCAGGTCATGCTGCCAGTTCTCGATCGCCACGTGGAAGCTGTGCCGGCGGGCATCGAGGTCCGCGACGATCGCCTCGTGCTTCCAGTACCGGTACTCGTCCACCACGTTCCGGGTGTCTCCGTTGGCCAGCAGTTCGGGATCCCAGTGCCCGCCCTCTGGCACCGGCCCCTCCCAGGGCCCCACGCCCACGCTCGGTGCGGCGGGGGCGGCGTTATCGTTCTCTTCCACCTTTCAAGGGTAGGCGACCCCGGCGGCCGGGCTAACGACGGCGGGACATGCCTGAGGCTCCGGCGCGCGGCTCCGATGCGGGGGCAGCGACCCGAGCTCCGCCACGCCGACGAAGCGGGCGGCACCGTCATCCGCTGCCTACATCCGGCGCTTGGTCTTCGCCGTGGCCGGAGCTGTCCACGGATCCTCGGGCCAGGGGTGCTTCGGATACCGGCCGCGCATCTCGCTCCGGACCTGGGCATACGGACCGGACCAGAAGGAGGCCAGGTCGTCCGTCACCGCGAGCGGCCGGCCGGCCGGGGAGAGCAGGTGGAACAGCACCGGCACCCGTCCGTCCACCAGCCGGGGCGTCTCCGCCCAGCCGAAGCACTCCTGCAGCTTGACCGCCACCACGGGCCGCCCGCTGTCACTCCCCACGTCCGGATAATCGATGCGCACCCGCGAACCGCTGGCCACCTCGAGCCGCTCCGGCGCCAACTCATCCAGCCGGCCGGCTTCCGGCCAAGGCAGCAGCCGACGCAGCGGGTCTGCGAGGCTGATCCGCGCAACCGGGGTTCCTCCGGCGAGCGCGTCGATCTCCGGCGCCAGCCATTCCTCGAGCCGCAGCAGCAGCGCCTGCTCGGCCATGTCCGGCCACGGCTCTCCCAGTTCGCGGTGCAGCAAGGCGAGCCGGCGCCGGAGCGCGTCGGCGGCATCGGACCAGCCGATCCTGCCCAGCCCCTCGGCCGCCAAGGCCCGGGTCACCGCCGCGTGGCCCTCCCGCACCGACGGCTTCACCGGCGTGGAGGCCAGCAGGATCGCCCCGAGCCGGCGTTCGCGCCGCGCGGCGACCTTCCCGCCGTCGAACCTCGCCTGCACGTCCTCACTCAGCAGATGTCCGGCGGCGGCTTCCGCGGTGTCCGCTGCCAGCGGTGCGGCCGCGCGGATTACGGCTCCCGTACCGGCGGCGTCGCGTCCCTGCGCGCGGGACACCTCGGCGACCGCCAGCCAATCGTGACCGGCCAGCGAGCTGCCGGCAGGAAGCCCGGCGCGGGTTCCGGAGGCCAGCAGGTAGCTCTCCTGCGCTTGGCCCTGCCCCGGCATCCGCCGCGCCACGCGCTCCGGGAAGGCGAGCCCGATGACGAGCCCTACGGCTTCCACGTCCGCCACGGGTACCTCCCTGTCAGGCCATAACACGTCCGGTACGGCGCCGCCGGCTTCCTCCCGGGCAATCGTTTCCATGCGCCGCGCTTCTTCCCGCCAGCGGCCGGAGGCAGGATGCCTGCCCGAGCGCAGCTCCGGCAGGAGCCGGGTGAGCTCCGCCCCGGGGGCCCTGGCCTCCCCCTCGACCATGGCAACCACCTCGGCTGCGCGCCCGGCGCCGGCTTTCCCTCCGAGCAGCCGGGCGCCGACCAGCAGTGCCCTGGCCAGCCGCGGGTCGGCCGGGATCCGGGCGAGCGTCCGGCCCAGCTCGGTTGCGAGGCCGTCCGGTGCCGCTGCGCCGAGGCCGAGCAGCACCTGCATGGCCTCCTCCATGGCTCCCGCGGGGGGCGCATCGGGCAGCGCCAGGCCTTTCCCTCCGGGGGCGCCCCAGCAGGCCAGGACCAGCGCCGCACCGGTCAGGTCCGTGGCGGCGATTTCGGGGGTTGGATGAGCCGGCGCCGCGGCGAAGCTTCTCTGGTCGTAGCAGCGGACCACGGTGCCCGGTCCCTGCCGGGCGGCGCGGCCTGCCCGCTGTTCGGAGGACGCCCGCGAGGCGGAGACCGTGACCAGGCCGGACATTCCCCGGTTCGCATCGCGGCGCGGCTCGCGGGCTAGTCCTGAGTCCACCACCAGCCGCACACCCGGCACAGTCAGCGAGGATTCGGCCAGGGCCGTGGAGACGATGATGCGCGGGCGGCCGCCGGGTTCGCGGCCGGAGACGGCGCGGTCCTGCGCCGCGGAACTGACCTGGCCATGCAGCTCCAGCACCTCGGTCCCCGCGGCCCTCCCGCCGAGCCGCGCTGCAACGTGGGAGACCTCGCGGGCACCCGGAACAAAGACCAGCGCATCGACATCGGGGTCACGGGTCACCGCGCGCCGATGTGCCGCGGCCGCCGTGTCCGCCACGTGGTCCAGGAAGACGCGGGTGACGCCCCGCTCGTCCAGCCGCGGACCCGGCGCCGGGACCCAGTCCACCTCCAGCGGATACAGCGCGGAAGGACAGTCGACCACGGGGGCCAGCCCGCCGCCATCGTACTTACCGATGAGGGACGCGAAGCGCGGTGCGTCCAGGGTGGCGGACATCGCCACCAGCGCCAGGTCATCGCGCAGCTGCCGGACCTCGCCGAGCATGCCCACCAGGAGGTCCGTCTCCAGTCCGCGCTCGTGCACCTCGTCAAGGACCACCGCCGCCGTCCCCTCCAGCCCGGGATCCGCGAGCAGGCGGCGCAGCAGGATGCCGGGCGTGACGAACTCGATCAGCGTGCCGGGGCCGGTCCTGCGCTCCCCACGCACCGTGTAGCCAACCCGGTCGCCCAGCCGGCCGCCGTCGAGAAAGGCCAGGCGGCGTGCCGCGGCGCGGGCGGCGACCCGGCGCGGCTGCGTGACCACCACGCGGGCCCGGGGGCGCTGCCCCGCGGAGGTGCTGCCGGCGGCGAGGTTGGCCACCAGCGGCGGGACCAGCGTGGTCTTGCCGGTGCCCGGCGGCGCCTGCACCACCGCGGTGCCCGCCGGCGCGCCCTCGTTCAGCGCCGCCGCGAGCTCGTCCAGCGACCGCGCGAAAACCAGGCCGCGACCTATGGCGGCAAGGTCGAACAGGTCACGGGCATCGGGAACACGGGGCGAGGCTGTCACGCTTCCCATTCTCCCCTCCGGCAGGTGGCAGAAGCTCCGGCGGCCCTCGCCGTGTGGACGCCGCGGTCTTGTGGAGGGTTAGTTCACCGACACGCTCTTGCCCCCGCCGGGCATGGGGAAGAACTCGTCCTCGACCCCCTCGATCAGCGGCTGGTAGATGCCCGGGTTCCACTGCGGCGACGCGTGCGCCGGCAGCGCTCCGTGGGTGACGAGGTCGGCAGTGAGCAGGTTCGCCTTGAAGTTCACGCTCCAGCTGCGGCGCGCGGTCCGATAGTCCACCGTTCTGTCGTCGGGATTGCCCATCCAGGCGATCTTGGTGTCGCCGATGCTGTGCTGGAAGCGCTTGGCGTCGAAGTGGTAGATGTATGAGGACTGCGATTGGATCAGCGTGCTGGAGACCGCCAGCGGGGACAACTGCTCCAACGTTTGTTCCAGGACCTGGCGCCAGCTGCGCTCGTGCTTATTGACGATCCGTTCGCCGAGCTCGTAGCCGCCGCGCAGGTAGCTGGGCACGCGGTAGCCGGCCTCATAAAAGAAGACGACGCTTTCGAACATCGCCCGGTCCAGCACATCGAAGCGGCTGTACGGACTGGAATCCATCATGATCAGCCGCACGTCCACACCCTTGGCCAGCATGCGGGCGGCCATCTCCACCGCGACCATGCCGCCGAAGCTGTGCCCGTAGAAGTACAGGTGCCGCAGCTGCCGCTCGTGGACGTACCGGTCCAGCACTTCGGCGAGATGCTGGAGATCCATGCCCTGGTTGGAATATCCCGCCACGGCCATCTGTCCCCGCTGCGTCAGCGCGGGTCGCAGAGAGTGCAGGATGAACAGGCCCTCTTCCCAGCTGGTCTTGTAGCCGGGAAAGAGGATCCAGCTCGTGCTGGGAAAATTCTCTTCTGCGTATGTATCGGGCAGGTTCAGGATCTGCGGAAGCCGGCGCTGCTCCTGGACGGTCTTGGTGGCCACGAGGTCGACCGCGGTGGCCAGCCCGAAGGCGGACCCGACCAGGAACGAGCGCCGCGAGACACGGTGCATCCCGGCGGCCAGCCTCAGCCGGCGGGCGTGCTCGTCCTCGCGAAAAGCCATGGTGCTGCCGGCCGCCGCCAGCGGCCTAGTCGAGGCCCAGCTCGTCCTTGCCAAAGGCGAACAGATAGGGCACGCCGGCTTCCTTTTCGATCCGCTCCTTGGCACCGGTGTCGCGGTCCACGATCACCGCCACGGCCCGGACGTCGCCTCCGGCGTTGCGGACGCCCTCCACCGCTGTCAGCGCGGAACCGCCGGTCGTCGAGGTGTCCTCCAGTACGACGACGGGCCGACCCTTCACGTCCGGCCCCTCCACCTGGCGGCCCATGCCGTAGGACTTCTGGGCCTTGCGGACCACGAACGCGTCGATCTCGCGGCCGGCGTCAGTGGCGGCGTGCATGACGGCCGTCCCGACCGGATCCGCCCCCATGGTCAGGCCGCCCGCCGTCGCGAAATCGATGCCCGCCTCGTCCAGCATCTGCAGCATGACCCGGCCCACCAGCCGCGATGCCTCATGGTGCAGCGTGACGCGGCGCAGGTCGATGTAGTAGTCCGCTTCGGCGCCGCTGGACAACGTGACCTTTCCGCGGACCACCGCCAGTTCCTTGATCAACTCGAGCAGGCGGGCGCGGTCCACGGAAGAAGTCTGGGTCATGCCCACCAGTCTAATAGTCGCGCGCGTACGCCCCGCCGACCCTTGCCAGGGGCGGATGCCCCCGTCCGGGGCTTCCGCTCATCCATTCTGCGCTGAATACTGGGACCCGTACGTCCCAAAGAGCTCAAGAGAGAAGGACACGATATGACCACGCGTCTCAATCCATACCTGAGTTTCCGCGACAACGCCCGCGAAGCCATGGCCTTTTACCACTCGGTTTTCGGCGGCAACCTGAACACCAGCACCTTCGGCGACTTCGGCGCCAGCGATGATCCGGCTGAGAAGGACAAGGTGATGCACTCCATGCTGGAGGCGCCGAACGGCCTGGTCCTGATGGGTGCGGACACCCCCAACAGCATGGATCACAACCCGGGGGACAACATCTCCATATCGCTCAGCGGCGATGACGAGGCGGAGCTGCGCGGCTACTGGGACAAGCTGGCGGAGGGCGCCAACGTTGCCGAGCAGCTCTCGAAAGCGCCGTGGGGAGACACTTTCGGCATGCTGACGGACAAGTTCGGCATCAACTGGCTGGTCAACATCGCGGGCCAGCCGCAGCAGTAGCGGCTAGCGCGTGGCAGCTTCGATGGCTTCGGGCGAGAGCACGTGGCTGATGGCCATCGAAGCCGCGCCCAGCACGCCGGCCCGCTGCCCGGCCACCGACGGTACGATGCGCAGATGCTCGGTGGCCAGCGGCAGCGACCGCCGGTAGACCACCTCGCGGATGCCGGCCAGCAGGTGCTCGCCCGCCTGCGCCAGGCTGCCGCCGATCGCTATTACCGAAGGATTGACCAGGTTGACGCACGTCGCCACGACATCGCCGATATCCCGGCCGGCCTGGCGGACCACGTGGATCGCCTGCAGGTCGCCGGCGCGCACAAGGTCGATAACGTCCTGGCTGGTCTCGGCCTCCCGCCCTTCCCCCGCCAGGACGGCCGCCAGCGCGGGTCCGCCCGCGAGTGCCTCCAGGCAGCCGGTGTTCCCGCAGCGGCACAGCACATCGCCGCCGCGGGGAACCCGGACGTGGCCGAGGTCCCCGGCCGTGCCCTGGGCGCCGCGCTGAAGCTGACCGGAGGAAATGATCCCGGCCCCGATCCCGGTGGCGACCTTGATGAACATCAGGTCCCGGACCTCCGGCCACGCGGCCGCCTGCTCACCCAGCGCCATGATATTGACATCGTTGTCCACCAGCACGGGCACGTTGAAGTAGCGCTGCACCATCGCCGGAACGTCTGCGCGGTCCCACCCCGGCATGATCGGCGGATTGATGGGCCGTCCCGTTTCATGCTCCACCGGCCCGGGCAGCCCGATGCCGATGGCTCCGAGGTCCTCGGGGGCCCGGCCCGCTCGCTCCAGCAGGCGGCGGATCGCCGAAGCGAGCCAGTCCAGCACTCTTTCCGGCCCGTCCGCGATGTTCAGCGCCTCCCGCTCTTCGACGAGGACTTCGCCGGCGAGGTCCGACAGGCTGACCAGTGCGTGCGTGGCGCCAAGGTCCGCACCTACTACCACCCGCGCTGACGGATTCAAGGCAAACAACGACGGCGGCCTGCCGCCGGTGGAGGCGGCTCCTCCGAAGGGTGCGATGTAGCCAAGCTTCCGCAGCGCTTCCACCCGGGACGCGACCGTGGACCGGGCCAGGCCCGTCAGCTGCGCCAGCTCGGACCGCGTGCGCGGCCGGCCGTCGCGCAGCAGCTGGAAAATGTCGCTCGCACCGGGCAGTGCCGGGAAGGCGCTCCCGGCCGGCGCAGCAGTGGGCTTCAACACGCTTTCAGTAAAACATGCTGCTCTTCCGTTCGTCTGCCCCCGACTAATTTCGTCCACGTGCGCTACTTTTGATTGACTATCGACAAAAGTCTGTGATCCGTGCCACAGTTGGACGCGTGGGTAAGCTCATGAGCGAACATGCCGCCCCTGATCCCTCCGCGGGGGCGGGCGAGGCGCCGGCGGGGCGCCCTGGACGAGTGCCGGTGCTTGAAGTCCGCGGGCTGGGCAAGAGCTTCTTTGGCATTCCGGTACTCCAGGACGCAGCCCTGAGCCTGCATGCCGGAGAGGTCCACGGCCTGGTCGGCGAGAACGGCGCCGGAAAATCCACCTTGATGAAGGTCCTCGCGGGCGTCTACCAGCGGGACCAGGGCACCGTCCTGATCGACGGCCGCGAAGTCCACTTCAGCCATCCCACCCAGGCGCACGAGGCCGGCCTGTCCACGGTCTTCCAGGAGTTCAACCTGCTGCCGGACCGGTCCGTGGCGGAGAACATCTACCTCGGCCGCGAACCGCGCAAGGGCCTGTTCGTCAACCGCGCACTCATGAACCGGACGACGGCGGATCTGCTCGCCTCCCTGGGCATCACCAGCATCCGGCCGACGGCGCAGGTCAGATCGCTCTCCGTGGCCGAGCAGCAGATCGTCGAGATCGCCAAGGCCATTAGCTATGACGCACGGATCATTTCCATGGATGAGCCGACGGCCGCCCTGGCCGGTCCGGAGGTGGACCTTCTCTACGCCATCATCGAGAGGCTGCGCGAGCGAGGCACGGCCATCCTCTACGTCTCGCACCGGCTGCGCGAAATCTTCGACCTGTGCGACACGATCACTGTCCTGAAAGACGGCCGCATCGTCGACACCCGGCCGGCTGCCGAGCTGGACGATTCAGCCCTGGTCCGGATGATGGTCGGCAGGCCGATGTCGGCCTACTTTCCGGACAAGCTGCCGGAGGACGAGATGGCTGAACCGCCGTCCACCACTGCGCTGCTGGAACTTTCCGACGCGGGCAACGACCAGGTCGACGGCATCAACCTCACAGTGGAAGCCGGAGAGATCGTGGGCGTCGCCGGGCTCCAGGGCTCCGGCCGCACCGAGCTCGTGCAGGCCGTTTTCGGCGCACAGCCCTTCACCCGTGGAACCATGCGGGTCGACGGCATCGAGCTGCTGCCGCGTTCGCCCCGGCAGGCCATCCGCGGGCGCATCGCCTTGATCACCGAGGATCGTAAGGCCGAGGGGCTCAGCCTGAACCTGTCCCTGCTCGACAACGCGCTCAGCGTGATCCGCTCGGTTTTCCCCCGCCGGACGGGCGCCGTAAGGCAGGAAGTCCCGGGCATGTTCTCCACCCTCGAAGTCGTCGCCCGGGACCTGGACCAGGAAGTGCAGTACCTCTCCGGCGGCAACCAGCAGAAGGTGGTCCTGGCCAAGTGGCTGGCGATCAGTCCGCGGATCGTCCTGCTGGATGAACCCACCCGCGGCATAGACGTCGGCGCGAAGGTGGCCGTTTACCGCCTGATGCGCCAGCTCGCTGCCGAGGGCGCGGCCGTGCTGATGGTTTCCAGCGAACTGCCCGAGGTCATCGGCATGTCGGACCGGATCCTGGTAATGCGGGACGGCCGCCTCGCCGGTGAGCTGCCGGCCGGTGCAGGCGAAGAGGCAGTCCTGCAGCTGGCCACGGGCGCCCGGAACGGCAACGGACACAACGACGGCGGCAGCGCACGTTCCGGCAGCTTCCCGCCGCCGGGCGGCGAAGGTGAGGGGGAACCGGCATGAACAGCACCCGCAAGGCCGGCGGTTTCTTCGCCCGCCTGTCCTCAACCCGGATCGTCTACCTCGTCGCCCTCCTGACGCTCATCGTCGGAGCCGTACTGGTCGCCACTACCGGCCGGAACTTCTTCAGCCCCGGGAACATCTCCAGCATCCTCACGGGCACCAGTGTGCTGGGCTTCATCGCCATCGGGCAGACCCTGGTCATCCTGGTCGGCAGCCTCGACCTGTCGGTGCCGTACGTCGCCAGCCTGACAAGCCTGATTGCAGCGGGCGTCATGGCCAACAGCAGCGCGAACATCCTGCCCGGCGTGCTGCTGGCCCTGGGCGCCGCCGCAGTGATCGGCTTGGCCAACGGCCTGATTGTCGCAGGCCTCAAAGTGCACGGCTTCATCGCCACCTTGGGCATGGGCCTGATCATCAGCGGCTATCTGGCCACGAATTTCAAGGGCAGCTTCGGCCAGGCTCCGTTCGCCTTCCGGCTGGTCGGCGCCACGGGCCTGGGACCGGTGCCGATCTCGACCCTGATCATGCTCGGCTGCGCCGTCCTCGCCATGCTGCTGCTTCACCGCACGCGGACGGGCCACCACATCTACGCCGTCGGCGGCGACCTGAACGTGGCCCGGATGTCCGGCATCCGCGTCCAGACGCCGATCATCACGGCCCACGTCCTCTGCTCGCTCCTGGCCGGCATGGCCGGGCTGCTGCTGGCCAGCCGCCTCGGCGTCGGCAGCCCGACCGTCGGATCCCAGGGCGGTTACGACCTGCTCTCCATCGCTGCGGTGGTCCTGGGCGGAACCTTGCTCTCCGGCGGCAAGGGAACCATCACCGGAACCCTGGGCGGCGTCCTCATCTTCGCCATGCTGGACAACATCATGTCTGTCATGCAGGTGAACCCGTTCCTGAAGGACGTGGTCCGCGGCGTCGTCATCGTGGTCGCCGTGGCCGTCTACGCCCGGCGCAGCATCGTCAAGCGGCAGCCCCGCTTCGGCCACGGGCAGCCGGAAGAACCCGCCAGGAAGCAGGAGGTGGCGGCATGAGCCGGACCATGCCTCCTGCCGGCGCCGCCGTCCTGGAGCAGAACCGCGCCGGCGCCGGCGAACGCTTCCTGCGCGGCCTGGCCACTCCCGGGGGCGCCGTTTTCCTCCTGCTGGTGGCGCTGCTGGCCGCGATCATCGTTGCCAATCCGTCCTTCGGGGAACCGGAGTCCCTCATCCGCTTCATCGGCCGCACTGCGCCGATCGCGATCGCCGCAATCGGCCAGTACTTCGTGATCGTGGCCGGCGAGTTCGACCTCTCCATGGGGTCCGTCGTCACGATGCAGGTCATTGTGGCCGGAAACCTGATCGGGGACGACGACGCCAAAGTCCTTCCGGTGCTGCTGCTCATGCTGGTCCTCGGCGCGCTGATCGGGCTGATCAACGGCCTGGTGACCACGCTGCTGAAGGTGCCCAGCTTCATTGTCACGCTGGGCATGATGCTCGCCCTGTTCGGGCTGGTGATGTTCTGGACCGGCGGCGCAGCCCAGGGGAATCCGGCCGACAGCTTCCGCCAGATCGGCCGCGGCGGGATCCAGGACGTACCGGTCTTCGGCGTCATCCCGTACCCGGTCATCATCCTGGCCGTGGCGGCCGCACTGGGATTCTGGCTGATGCGCCGGCCTTATGGGCGGACACTCATCGCCGCCGGGGACAACTCCGCCGCGGCGGCGCTGACCGGCGCCCGGGTCTGGTGGGTCCGGACCAGGGCCTTCATGCTCTCCTCGCTGGCGGCGACGGTCAGCGGAATCCTGCTGGTCGGGTATGCCGGCGTGCACCCCTCGGTCGGCCGGGGATACGAATTCACGGCGATTACCGCCGTCGTACTGGGCGGCGTGGTGCTGGGCGGCGGCCGCGGCTGGCTGCTCTCCGCCGCCGCCGGGGCCTTTGCGCTGGAGTCGCTCTTCACGCTGCTGAATTTCCTGGGTGTCGAGTCCACCTGGCGGGACACCGTGCAGGGCGTCATCATCATCGTGGCCGTGGCTGCAGCAGCCCGGTCCTGGCAGCGCCGGCGCAGGGGCAGCGCCCTTCCGGCCCGCGCCGAACAACACCGCATTACCGCAACGTCAGCAAAGCCCGCCGAGGGCACCGAACAGGGAGGAAACGGATACTGATGCGTACCAAGGGGATCCGGACAGCGGTAACGCTCGCAGCGGCATCATCGTTGCTGGCGTTGACCGCATGCACCACCGACCCGTCCGTTACAGAGGACACCGGCACCGCTTCGGAAGGCGCCTCGCCCGGTGCAACCGAGCAGACCGAATGGTTCGACCAGGCGCTCTACGACGAGCAGAACGAGCAGCGCACAGCCACTTTCGAAGGCAGCCCGGATGAGCCCTGGCTCCAGTACATCGCCGGCGACATGACCGACACGTCGAAATTCGCCAGCGAGGGCGGCCACAAGGTCTGCTTCGCCAACGCGTCCATCTCCAACCCCTGGCGCCAGACCGGCTGGATCACCATGAACGAGCAGCTGAAGGTCCTGCAGGACGAGGGCGTGGTCTCCGAGATGGAAACCCGGGATGCCAAGGACAACGACAACACCCAGATCGCGGATATCGACTACTTCATCAACGAAGGCAACTGCGACGCTTTCATCATTTCGCCCAATTCCACGGCGGCGCTGACGCCTGCCGTTGAACGTGCCTGCGAAACCGGCAAGCCCGTGGTGGTCTTCGACCGCGGCGTCGAGACGGACTGCGCGACCACGTTCATCCACCCAATCGGCGGCTTCGCCTGGGGCATCGACAGCGCGAACTTCCTGACCGAGCGGCTGCAGGAGGGCGACAAGGTTGTCGCGCTGCGCATCCTGCCCGGCGTGGACGTGCTGGAACAGCGTTGGGCGGCCGCGGAAAAGATCTTCGCCGAGAAGGGCATCGAGGCAACGGACTACTTCACCAACGCCGATCCCACCGAGATCAAGAAGATCATTTCCGACGAACTGGCCACCGGTGATGTCCAGGGCGTCTGGATGGACGCCGGCGACGGCGCCGTGGCTGCTATCGAAGCCTTCGAGGATGCCGGCAAGGACCTGCCCGTGATGACGGGAGAGGACGAGCTGAGCTTCCTGCGCAAGTGGAAGGAGACCGGTATCGACGCGCTGGCTCCGGTCTACTCCAACTTCCAGTGGCGGACCCCGCTGCTGGCCGTGCAGAAGATCTTCGCCGGCGAGGAGGTCCCGGCGGAATGGGTCCTGCCCCAGCAGCCGATCCCTGCCGAGGAGCTTGACGACTGGCTCGAGCGCAACGACGGCATGCCGGACGGGCACTACGCCAAATTCGGCGGCGAGGACCTGCCCGGCTACCCGGACGTCTGGCAGCAGCGGCAGATGCCCTGACGCCGGGCCCGCACCAACCAGCACCATCCAAGCAGCGAAGGGAGGCAGGCCGTGACGAGGCTGATCGGCGTGAACACCTGGGTATGGCAGTCACCGCTGACCGATGCCGGCCTGCCCCCTTTGCTCGACCACATCGCGGCCCTGGGCTTCGACGCCGTCGAACTGCCGCTGGAGAACGCCGGGGACTTCAGTGCCGCGGCCGTCCGCGGGGCGCTGGAGCGCACCGGCCTCAAACCCTTCATCGTCGGCGCGATGGCCCCGGGCCGGGAGCTGCTGCTGGCGGACGAGCCGACCATCGCCGCCACGCAGGAGTACCTGCGGGCCTGCATCCGGATGGCGCACGACGTTGGCGCTCCGGCCGTGTGCGGGCCGTTCTACTCCCGCACGGGGCGGGTGTGGCGGATGGATGCGGCGGAGCGCACCGAGGCGTACCGCCAGCTGCGGGAAAACCTGGCGCCGCTGGCCGCCGAAGCCGCGGAGGCCGGCGTCGTACTGGGCATAGAACCGCTGAACCGCTACGAGACCTCGCTGCTCAACACCACCGAACAGGCGCTGGAAGCGCTCGGGCCGCTGCTGGGCAACGGCGTCGGCCTTGCCTTGGACAGCTACCACCTGAACATCGAGGAGCGCTCCAGCGCCGCCGCCATCCGCACCGCCGGCGAACACCTCGTGCACCTGCAGGTCTGCGGCAATGACCGCGGTGCTCCCGGAGGAGACCAGACGGACTGGGCCGGGATCATCAAGGCTTTGGACGACGTCGGCTACGCGGGGCCGATCAATATCGAGAGTTTCACCGCGGACAACGCCTCGATCGCCGTCGCTGCATCGATCTGGCGGCCGCTTGCACCAAGCCAGGACCGGCTGGCCACGGACGGGCTCGCATTCCTGCGCAGTCTCTGACGGCGTCCCGCCGCAGCCATTAGGAAAAGAGGAAGACGATGACCGCAACCGCGTCCGGCCAGGCCGGCCCGGCAGCCATCACGGCCCCGTTGGGGGTGGCCGTGGTGGGGCATTCGTTCATGGGCAAGGCCCACTCGAACGCGTGGCGGAACGTCAGTGCCTTCTACGGATCCCCCGCCGTCGCGCAGCGGATCATCGTGGGGCGGGATCCCGGCCGGGCGGCGGCGGCGGCGGACCGGTACGGCTGGGCCGAAAGCGCCACCGACTGGCGGCGCGTGCTTGGGCGGACGGACATCCACATCGTGGATATCTGCACGCCGGGCCAGCTGCACGCCGGGCTGGCCGTCGCCGCGCTGGAAGCCGGCAAGCACGTGCTGGTCGAGAAGCCGCTGGCCAACAGCGTGGCGGAGGCCGAGCTGATGACGGCGGCCGCGGAACGCGCAGCGGCCGGCGGGACGATGTCCATGGTCGGCTTCAACTACCGCAGGGTCCCGGCCCTCGCGCAGGCTCGGGCCATGATCGCGGGAGGCCGGCTGGGCGAGCTCCGGCAGCTGCGGATCGCCTACCTGCAGGACTGGCTCGCCGACCGGGCTGCGCCGATGACGTGGCGGCTGCGCCGGGAGACGGCGGGCTCGGGGGCGCTGGGCGATCTCGCGTCGCACGCGGTTGACCAGGTGCACTTCCTCACCGGTGCGTGCATCACCGGCGTTTCCGCCCGGCTATCGACGTTTGTTCCGGAGCGCGAAGGGCCGTCCGGGCCTGAGCCGGTGACGGTGGACGATGCGGTCTGGGCGACGCTGCAACTGGATTCGGGCGCCGTGGTCTCGCTCGAGGCCTCGCGGTGCGCCACCGGCCGGAAGAATGCGCTGCAGATCGAGGCCTACGGCTCCCGTGGCAGCCTGCGCTTCGATCTGGAACGGATCAACGAACTGCATTTTTACGACGCCGAGGCTCCGGACGCACTGCAGGGTGCGGCCAGGATCCTCGTCACCGAACCGGCCCACCCCTATGTCGAGGCGTGGTGGCCGCCGGGCCATGTGCTCGGCTGGGACCATACGTTCACCAGCCAGGCCGCCGACTTCCTCTCAGCCATTGCCGGCGGGCGCCGGCCCGAGCCGTCCTTTGCCGACGGGCTGGCCGTGCAGCGGGTGCTCGCCGCGATCGAAAGCAGCGCGGCCAAGGACGGCGCCGCCGTCGGACTCCCCGTCTCCGGCCCCCCGAGCTCAAGCAGCACCGAAGCCGCCGGCGAAGCGCGCTGACCCGTCGACCCCTACGCAAAGGAGCAACCCGCAGCCATGCCACGCAACTACACGCTCTTCACCGGCCAGTGGGCCGATCTGCCGTTCGAGAAGGTTGCAGAGCTGGCCGGGCAGTGGGGCTATGACGGCTTGGAGATCGCCGTCTCCGGAGACCACCTGGACGCCTGGCGCTGGGACGACGACGCCTACATCCAGGACCGGCTGGACATCCTGGAGCGGCACGGGCTGAAGGTCTGGGCGATTTCCAACCATCTGAAGGGCCAGGCTGTCTGCGACGACCCGATCGACTTCCGGCACCGCAGCATCGTCGGCGCGAAGGTCTGGGGCGACGGCGATCCGGACGGCGTCCGGGCGCGTGCGGCAGAGGAAATGAAGCTGACGGCGCGGCTGGCGCAGCGGCTCGGCGTGAAGACCGTGGTCGGCTTCACGGGTTCCTCGATCTGGCAGTACGTGGCGATGTTCCCCCCGGTGCCGCAGGAGGTGATCGACGCCGGCTACCGCGACTTTGCGGACCGGTGGAACCCGATCCTGGACGTGTTCGATGAATGCGGGGTGCGGTTCGCGCACGAGATCCATCCCTCCGAGATCGCCTACGACTACTGGTCGACGGCCCGGGCGCTGGAGGCCATCGGCCGGCGTGAAGCCTTCGGGCTGAACTGGGACCCCAGCCACATGATGTGGCAGGACATCGATCCGGTCTCGCTGATCTGGGACTTCAAGGACCGGATCTACCATGTGGATTGCAAGGACACCAAGCTGCGGATCACCGGGCGGAACACCCGGCTCGGGTCGCACCTGCCTTGGGGCGATCCGCGGCGCGGCTGGGACTTCGTCTCGGCGGGGCGGGGCGACGTCCCGTGGGAGGCCAGCTTCCGCGCGCTGGCTGCTATCGGCTATCCCGGGCCGATCAGCGTCGAATGGGAGGACGCGGGGATGGACAGGATGCAGGGCGCGCCCGAGGCCCTGGCCTTCCTGAAAAGGTTCGATTTTGAGCCGCCGGCCGGGTCCTTCGACGCCGCATTCACGCAATAGCGGGCGGCGACGCCTGCGGCGCGGCTCAGGCCGGGCCGTCCCGCCGCGGGATCGGTATCGGACCAATCCGCCGTCGTAACTTTCCCGAAACAGGCAACCGAGTACGCTGTGAATATGCGTGAACTCCAGGGCACCATCATCGACGAAATGGGCGTCCGGCCCGCCATTGATCCCGCGGAGGAAGTCCGCAAGCGGGTCGCATTCCTCAAGGACTACCTGAAAGCCACGGGCATGAAGGGCTTCGTGCTCGGCATCAGCGGCGGCCTCGATTCGACGCTGGCCGGCAAGCTGGCGCAGATGGCCGTGGACGAGCTGGCGGCCGAGGGCGTAGAAGCGGAATTCATTGCGGTCCGCCTGCCGCACAACGTGCAGCACGATGAGGAGGACGCCCAGGCCGCGCTCCGGTTCATCGCGCCCGCCACCTCGCTGACCTTCAACATCGGCCCGGCCGTCGAGGGCTTCTCGGACGAGTTCTCCAAGGGTACCGGCGAGGAAATCAGCGACTTCGACCGGGGCAACATCAAGGCGCGGGTCCGCATGACCGCGCAGTACGCCCTGGCCGGCCACCACGACCTCCTGGTCCTCGGAACCGACCACGGCGCGGAATCCGTGACCGGCTTCTTCACCAAGTTCGGCGATGGCGGCGCCGACGTGCTGCCGCTGTTCGGCCTGAACAAGCGCCAGAACCGGCAGCTGCTGCAGCACCTGGGCGCCGAGGAACGGCTCTACCGGAAGGCGCCCACGGCGGACCTGCTCGACGATCAGCCCGGCCGGACCGACGAGGACGAGCTGGGCCTGAGCTACGACCAGATCGACGACTACCTCGAGGGCCGCGACGTGCCCGAGGCGGTCGCGGAGAGCATCGAGCGCCGCTATCTCCAGACCCGGCACAAGCGCACGGTGCCCGTGAGCATCTTCGACAAGTGGTGGAGGAGCTGACCCTTCCGCCACAGGCCGGCCGCGGTGCGCTCTCAGCCCGGCCGGTTGGGTAACGTAGCAGTTGTGAAGATTGCTACCTGGAATGTGAACTCCATCCGTGCCCGTGCCGACCGCCTGGAACAATGGCTGCTGCGCTCCGACGTCGACGTCGTTGCCATCCAGGAGACCAAGGCGACGGACGAGAACTTTCCGTGGGACCTCTTCGAGAAGAACGGCTACGAGGTTGCCCACTTCGGGCTGAACCAGTGGAACGGCGTCGCCATCGCCTCCCGCGTCGGGCTCGAGGATGTCGAGCGCACGTTCCTGGACCAGCCGCACTTCGGCAAGACCGAGGACGCGGTCCATGCCGAGGCCCGGGCCATAGCGGCAACCTGCGGCGGCATCCGGGTCTGGAGCCTCTACGTGCCCAACGGCCGCGCCATCGGCGATCCGCACATGCCGTACAAGCTCAAGTGGCTGGACGTGCTCCGGAGCAACGCGGCCGGCTGGCTGCAGGCGGACCCGGAGGCCCGGATCGTCCTGGCCGGCGACTGGAACATCGCACCGCGGGACGAAGATGTCTGGGACATCGACCTGTTCCGGCGGGAAGGCTACACGCACGTCACCGAGCCGGAGCGGGCCGCCTTCCACGCCTTCGAAGAGGCCGGGTTCGTTGACGTCGTCCGTCCCTTCCACCCGGGTCCGGGCGTCTACACCTACTGGGACTACACCCAGCTGCGCTTCCCGAAGAAGCAGGGCATGCGCATCGACTTCCTGCTGGCTTCCCCGGCCCTGGCCAACCGCGTCTCCGGCGCCCTGATCGATCGGGAGGAACGCAAGGGCAAGGGCGCTTCCGACCATGCGCCGGTGATCGTGGAGCTGGACTAGCGATGGCCAGCTTCCCGTACGTCTCCTATCTGCGGGTCTTCGAACCGCTCGACGCGTTCGCCGATGAGCAGCAGGTGCTCATCATGGACCAGCGCAACCGGGACCGCAATGACACGGAGGAGCTGGACCGCGGGCTGTCGCTGGGCCGGATCACCCGGACGGTGTCCGATCCGTTCCCGCACAGCAGCGACGACTTGGTCAGGGTGCTGCACTACCCCTCGCCCGAAGGCCTGACCACCCCGTACTACTGCCCGAACCAGCTGGCCGTCCGCAGCACGCTGGCCGCCGAATCCATCTCGCACAGCCTGCACAATCCGCTGCTCGGCCTGCTGCTGCCCGAGGCCGCGCGGGACGCGCAGCAGCAGCGGCTGGACCCGGACAGCTTCGCCGACTCGCTGGCGAAGCTGCACACCCGCAGCAGCACCTGGGGCATCCCCTTCGGCTGGTTCGTCCTCTTCCGCGAGGATGACCACACCGAGGTCGTGGAGGGCAAGCACGGTATCGAGACGGTCCGCATCAGCGCGCCCCTGAGCCAGTGCATCGACCGGGCCCGCTACGCCGCGGCGTCGCTGGCGGTCGCCGCCCCGGGGCTGGACCTGCTCGACGAGCTGACCGAGATCACCGAGTGGATGCAGACCTTCACGCTGACGGGCATGCTCGAACTCGATTACGGGCGCGTCGCGGACCTGGTCTATCCGGACGAGTCGCCCGGAGACGTCCAGGCCGGGATCGAATCGCTGGCCGAAGGGGACATGACGGGCGCCGCCGCGGCCTACCGCCGGCTGGCCACCCGCTGGATCAAGATCCGGCAGCTGGCCCGCGCCTCCTGACCGGCGCCCGCCTCCCCTCCCCGGCGCCTGTCGGAGCAGGCCAATTACGACGCCGGGGCTCCCCCGGGTGCCGCGTCCGCGGCTTTGCGTTCCAAGGTTTCCCGTGCGCGGTCGTTCCTGGCGAGCGCCGCCGCGGCGGCGAACTCGGCGCGTGCTTCTTCCGTCCGCCCGAGCCGGGCCAGGAGCTCTCCCCGCACGCTGGGCAGCAGATGGGACCCGCGCAATGCCCCTTCGGCCGTGAGCCGGTCCGCGAGGGCCAGCCCCGCCGCCGGCCCGGCAGCCATCGACACCGCCACGGCCCGGTTGAGCTCCACCACCGGGCTCGGCGCCAGCCGCCCGAGCGCCTCGTAGAGCAGTACGATGCGTGGCCAGTCCGTCTCATCGAAGCGCGGCGCCGTCGCATGGCATTCGGCGATGGCCGCCTGGAGCGCGTAGTTGCCGCGTCCCCGGCCCAGCGAGTCGGCCCGCGCCAGCCTGTCCCGGCCGCGCCGGATCTGGGCCTGGTCCCAGCGGCTGCGATCCTGGTCAGCCAGCAGGACCGGCGCGCCTCCCGGCCCGAGGCGCGCGCCGAACCGCGAGGCCTGGAACTCCATCAGGGCCACCAGCGCGTGGGCCTCGGGTTCGTGCGGAACCAGCCCTGCGAGGACGCGGCCGATCCTCAGCGCCTCGCTGGCGAGGTCCGGGCGGAACCATTTGTCGCCCGAGGTAGCGGCATAGCCCTCGGTGAACAGCAGGTACACCACGGCCAGGACCGCTTTGAGCCGCTCCCCCCACTCATTCGGTTCTGGGGTTTCGAACGGGATCCGGGCGGCGGCGAGCGTCTTCTTGGCCCGCACGATCCGCTGCTGGACTGTGGGCACGGAGACGAGGAAGAGCCGCGCGATGTCCTCGGTGCTCAGGCCGCCGACGATGCGCAGGGTCAGGGCCAGCTGCCCCTCGCGCGAGAGGACGGGATGGCAGGAGATGAACACGAGCCGCAGCACGTCGTCGTCCACCGGCTGCCACTCGGCCTCCACATTTTCCGGCAGGCCGCGGACCAGCTCGCGGTAATGCTCGTCGAGCCGCTCGGCCCGGCGCCAGGCATCGATGGCCTTGCGCTTGGCGACGGCCGTAAGCCAGGCACCTGGGTTGGACGGAACCCCCGCTGCCGGCCACTGCGCCAGCGCGTCGGCCACCGCCTCCTGCGCGAGGTCCTCGGCCAGCCCGACGTCGCGGGTGGCGCGGGCCAGCGTGGCGACGATTCGGGCGCCCTCGATGCGCCAAAGCGCGTCGAGGCGGCGCCGGATCGCTTCGGCCGCAGACGTTCCCGGCATGGCCATCCCCGCAGGCTCCGGCGGACCTAGCCGTTCCCGGCGCGGAGCTGCGCTTCCTCCTCGCGCCAGCCTTCTTCCTTCTTGATGTACTCGTTCTCGGCGAAGTCCGCGAAGTCTTCGGCCTCCGTAACGCGCCGGACCTCCAGCTTGACCCCCGGTCCCAGCGGGCAGCGGCTGGCCCATTCGATGGCCTCCTCCTTGGAAGAGACCTGGATGATCCAGAAACCGTTGAACAGCTCGTGGGTTTCGCCGTAAGGCCCGTCGGAAATGACCGGCGGTTCCTCGGAGAAGTCGACGACGAAGTTCGCGTCCTCGGACACGTCGGCCAGGCCTTCGCCGGCCAGCATGACGCCCGCCTTGATGAGCGACTCGTTGTAGGCGCCCATCTTGTTGATCATCTCCTCGAACGGAATGTCCTTGGAGGCGGCGAGGGCTTCGTCGGTGCTGCGCATGATGAGCATGTATTTCATGGTTCTCTCCTTGCTGGACGAGGGAGCCGGAGTGCGTCCCTCTACTATGGCGTCGAACGGGCGGATCGGAAATCGACAGGACCGACGAATAATTTTCGGGCGGCCGTTTCCTCGCCGTGGAGGGTCGGACCCGGCCGGTCGAACCCGGGCGCGCCGGCGGGCGGGCCGGTGGAGCGACGGACCACCAGCCGATGGGGCTGCCACGGCGGATTGGCCTGGGCGGGATGGCCTCGCAGTTCGGCCAGCAGCAGTCCGGCCGCACAGCTCCCCTGTTCGCGCGGGTCCTGCCGCACCGTGGTCAGGCCGAGCGGTCCGGCGAAGTCATGGTCGTCGATCCCGATGACCGACAGTTCCTCCGGAACCCGCACGCCAAGCTCCTGCGCGGCCGCCAGCACGCCGAAGGCCATTTCGTCCGAAGAGGCGAACACCGCCGTCGGCCGCTCCCCCGGCGCGCCCAGCAGCCGTTCCGCCGCTTCCTTCGCCGCGCCGAACCGGAAATCGCCGAAGACCATCCACTCCGGCCGGACCGGCAGTCCGTGGCGGGCAAGGCTGCGGCGGAAGGCCGCCTCCCGCCGTGCCGGCACGGAGAAATGCACTCCGTGGCCGTCGCCGCCCGCCAGGTAGGCGATCTTCCGGTGCCCCAGGGAGACCAGATGATCCACCGCGTCCCCGGCCGCGGCGGAGTCGTCGATGCTCACATTCCGCAGTCCCTCCACGTAGCCGCCCACCGTGAGGCTCGGGTAGTCCAGCTGCTGCAGCGCCGCCAGCTCCTCCGGCGTCAGCTCCATGCACATGACCAGCAGCCCGTCGATGCGCTTGCGCAGCATCGAGCGGTGGAAGACCCGTTCGCGGTTCCGGCCGCTACCGCCGAGGCTGAACACCACGAGGTCGTAGCCGGCCGCGCGCAGGGCGCGGTCCACTCCCTCCAGTGCGGCCGCGAAATACCACTCGTCGATCCGCGGCAGCAGCACGCCCAGGGCCATCGTCCGGCCCGAGGCCAGGTGCGCCGCGGACGACGACGGCACGTACCCCAGCTCCTCCGCGGCGGCGAGCACGCGGTCCCGGGTGGCTGCGGATACGCCGGGCAGCCCGCGCAAAGCACGGGAGACCGTGGCGGTCGATACCCCCAAAGCCCGGGCGACGCCGTCGATCCCGGTGCCGGTCACCCCTTGAGGCCACCCGCCAGCAGGCCGCGGACAAAGTAGCGCTGGAGCCCGAAGAACACCGCGAGCGGGATGATCATCGAGATGAAGGCTCCGGCCGTCAGGCGGTGCCACTCGTTGCCGCGGGTTCCGGTGAGCTCGGCCAGCCGCTGCGTGATCGGGGCGACGTCGGCCGTCCCGCCGGAGAACACCAGGGCCACCAGCAGGTCGTTCCAGACCCAGAGGAACTGGAAGATCCCGAAGGACGCGATCGCCGGCACGGACAGCGGCAGGATGATGCGCCAGAAGATCGTCGCGTGCCCGGCACCGTCCACCCGCGCGGCCTCGATGACTTCGTTGGGGATCTCGGAAATGAAGTTGTGGAGCAGGAAGATCGCCAGCGGCAGTGCGAAGATGGTGTGCGCGATCCAGAGCTGGGCGTAGGAACCGGCCGGCAGCAGCTGGAACTCGCCGATCTTGAGGTTGATAAACAGCGAGAGCAGCGGGATCAGCGCCATCTGCAGCGGGACGATCTGGAGCGCGAAAACGAAGATGAACAGAGTGTCTTTGCCGCGGAACCTGCCCCAGGCGAAGATGTAGGCCGCCATGGAGGCGATGACCAGCGGAAAGATGGTCGCCGGGATCACGATGGCCAGCGAGTTGATGAAGTACTGCCCGAGGTTGGGCGAGGAACTGCGCCCGGACGCGAGCACGTCCGCATAGTTCGCCAGGGTGAACTGGAAATCTCCGAGGAAGGTCCACCAGCCGCTGTCCTGGATGCTGTCCTCCGGCCGGAACGATGAGACCAGGAGGCCGAAAGTCGGGATCGTCCAGAGCGTGGCGATGATGATCGCCGCCGCCGTGGCGCCGCGCGAGGTCAGGCGCTGCTTTACCCGCCGGGGCAGCGGCGGACGCGGCGCTTCGACGGCCTCCTCCGTGATGGTCGCGGTAGCCGCGGCCGGGTCTGCTGGAATGGCGCTCATCGGATTTCCCTCTGCTTCTTCAGCTGCCGGGCGTTGTAGACCACCACGGGCAGCACCATCAGGAACAGCACCAGCGCCAGCGCGGCACCCCTGCCGGGCTCGTCGGCGCGGAAGGCCTGGGTGTACATCTCATTGGCAATCACGGAGGTCTCGAAGTTGCCGGCCGTCATGGTCCGCACGATGTCGAAGACCTTCAGCGTGCCGATGGTGATCGTCGTGACGACGACGATCAGTGCCCCGCGGATTGACGGAACGGTGATGCTGCGGAACTGCTGCCACGGGCTCGCGCCGTCCAGGCGGGCGGCCTCCACGATCTCCATCGGAATTCCCTTGATGGCCGCGGACAGGATGACCATGGCAAAACCGGTCTGGATCCAAATCATCACCGCGATCAGGAAGAACGTGTTTTCCGGCGCGTCGAGCAGGAACTGCTTGGGTTCGCCGCCGACCCAGACGAGCAGCTGGTTCAGCAGGCCGATCTGGTCCTGCTCGCCCCCGCGGTAGGCGTACACGAACCGCCAGATCACGCCGGCGCCGACCATCGAGATGGCCATCGGCATGAACACCAGCGCCTTGAGCGCCTTTTCCCCGCGTGCCCGGTCGATGAAGACTGCGTACGCGAGCCCTACCGCCGTCGACAGCAGCGGCACCAGCACCACCCACAGCAGGGTGTTGCGCAGGGTGACCAGCGCCTCGGGCTGGGTGAACATCCAGGCGAAGTTGTCCAGGCCGTTCGGTTCCCCGCTGCTGTTCGTGAAGGCCAGCAGCGTGGTCTGCACGGCCGGGCCTACCAGCCCGACGGCCAGCAGCACCGCCGCCGGGGCCAGGAACCCGATGATGGTGGCCTTGTCCCGGAAGGACTTCGGCGCGCGGTCCACCAGCAGCATGATCAGGCCGATGACGGCGGCAAAGACGGCCAGCGCGACGCCGACCTGGACGAACTTCTCGCCAAAGTCTTCCATGGGGCAACCTCCTTGGTGCCGGCAGCTAACGACGGCGGGGGCCGGCCCGGTCCCGCACGGGAACCGGACCCGCCGCACCGGTCAGCGGCTACTCTTTGGGCCAGCTGGATTCGATCGAGTCCAGCACCTGTTCGGTGGAGGCGCCGTTGATCCATTCGACGATGCCGCCCCAGAAGGAGTTGGCGCCGACGGCGCCGGGCATCAGGTCGGAGGCATCGAACCGGAAGACGGTGTTCTCGTCCTGCAGCAGCTCGATCGACTGCTTGTCCAGCGGGTTCTGCGCCAGCGAGGCGTCCAGGCCCTTGTTCGCGCTGATCGCCGCGCCCTGCCGGACCCGGTTGTTGGCGAAGTCGGCGGAGGCCATGTACTGCTGGAAGGCCTTCACCTCGTCGCGGTCCGCATAGGCGGCCACGAACTCGCCGCCGCCGGTGATTGCGCCGGCCCCTTCCTCCTGGCCCGGCGTGATGAACGCCCACACGTCGCCGTCCTCGGCCACGTTGGTGCCGTCCGGCCAGTTGGCCGCCTGGAACGTGGCCTGGTGGTGCATCGCGCAGCTGCCGTCGAGGACAGGCTGGCCGCCCTCTTCCACTGTGGTGGACAGGATGGAGCGGGTGTCGCCGAAGCCGCCGTTGACGTAGTCCTCGTTCTTCACGATGGAACCGACGGTGTCGAACGCCTTCGCGATCTGCGGGTCGTTGAACGGAATCTCGTGGCTGATCCACTGGTCGTAGACCTCCGGGCCTGCCTGCCGCAGCACCACGTCCTCGATCCAGTCGGTGCCCGCCCAGCCGGTGGCCTCGCCGGCCTCGAATCCGGCGCACCAGGGCTTCATGCTGCCCTCGTCGGCGATGGTCTTGGTCAGGGCCATCATCTCGTCCCAGGTCTTGGGAACCTCCCAGCCCTTCTCCTTGAAGGTGGCCGGCACGTACCAGATGTAGCCCTTGACGCTGGCCAGCATCGGCGCAGCGTAGAAGGTACCGTCCACGGTGCCGTAGCTCTTCCAGTCCTCGGACCAGTTCTCGTCGACGAGCGCTTCGACCTCGGCCGGTGCGGGCTTCAGGTAGCCGGCCTTGGCATGCTGGGCCAGCAGGCCCGGCTGCGGAACGATCGCGATGTCCGGTGGATTGCCGGCCTTTGCGCGCACGCCGATCTGCGTCTCGAATTCGTTGGATCCCTCGTAGACCACGTCGATGCCGGTGCAGCCCTCGAAGTCGACCCAGGAGTCTTCCAGCCGCTCGGCCTCCAGGTCCGTGATGGTCGAGTAGACGCTGACCTCCTTGGAGTCGAAGGTCCCGTAGCTCTCGTAGGCGGCGCAGTCCGCGGCGGCCTCGCTGCCGCCTTGGCCTTCGTCGGATCCGCTGCCGGCGCAGGCGGAGAGGGCCAGCGTGAGCGCGCTGACCGCGGCCAGCGGCAGGACCCCCCTCTTGGTGCGAGAAATTCCCATGGTGTTCCCCCTTGGTCAGGCAGCCCGGGGTCCGCGCAGGACGCACCCGGGCCACCAGTTAGGCATCGAGTAGCGCTAACGTAAACGTTTACGCTCGCCGCCGACAAGGGGCCCGCCAAGCCTGTGGACATTCGATACACAATCGTGACCGTAATCACAACATCGATTCAGCACAGGGCTTCGGCCAGGAAATACCGGCCGGCGGAAGCTCAGTGCACGCGGTCCCCGCGGCCGAGCCGGGTGCGCGCGCTGGCGCCGATGCTGACCACCACAGGGATCTGCCGCCCGAGCACCAGTTCCAGCGCCTCGATCTGGTCGGAGATCTGCTCGGCCAGGACCTGCGGCGCCGCGCCCTTGCGCGCCAGCACCTTCACCCTAAGGCCGGGCATGCCGCGGTATTCGTAGGTCGCGACCGTCGCGTGCACAATGTCGGTCCGCTCGGCCAGGGCGCCCCGGAGCGCCTGCTCCGCCAGGGCCCCGCTCAGGGCCACCGAGCCGGGACCGCCGTCGTCGACGTCGTCCGCGGCCAAGGTGCTGGCGCGGCCCCTGCCTTGCTGCGCAATCCACACGATCATCCCGAGCATGACCAGCAGCGTCGCCAAGGCGAGGACAATCCAGAGCCAGCTATCGCGCTGGCCCGGCAGGGTGGTGGCGGCCAGGACACTCTCGACGGCGGCACCAGCCCGTTCCGTGGTGCTCCGCCACCAACCGGACAGCCCGGGCACGGCCGCGAGGGCGAGGGCCAGGCCGCCTGCGAGCGCCAGCGCGAGGCCGATCACCGCCAGCAGGATCCGGTTGAGCGTCCGCGGGGTCTGGTTCACTGGCCCACCACCCCCGAGCTGGAGACGTGGACCCGGACCTCGGGCACCGGCTCGATCCGGGTCCGGAGCAGTTCGTCCTCGACCACGCCCTGCACCAGGGCTTCGTCGACGGGCATCCCGGAGGTTGGCCGCAGCTGCACCTCCACCAGGTTCCGGGAGACGGTGACCAGGACCTGTTCGCGCGAGACGTTGGCCGCGGCACGGGCGCGCCGGGCCAGGGAGGAGGCGATGACCTCGTTGTCGGCCACCACGATCCCGCGCCGGCTGGGAATCCGGTGCCGGGGCAGCCGTCCCGGCAGCACCGCCTTGAGGAAAAAGACCAGCCCGACGAACAGGAGCAGGAGCCCGGACGCACCGAGGATGAGCGGCGGAACATTCCCGGGCAGCTGGTGGACCCACGCCGCGGCGTCCCGGGGATCCACCAGCCAGTACCGCTGCCCGATGGCCTTGAGCAGTGCCTCCAGCAGGAGAACCAGGCAGAGGCCGGCCACCAGCACCGCTGCGACGATGGATGCGGCCGCCCGCGAGCTGTGCAGTTCGCGGGCGGTGATCCGGTCCCGGAACCGTTCCGGGGCGGCTTCCTCCTGCGGCACGTCTTCGTGGTGGATCTGCGTCACCGTACCCGCCCTCCATCCTGGACCCTGGCTCCGGTCACGCGGATGTCCACGCGGCTCAGGGCCGAGCCGGTCAGCTCCGCAATCCGGGCGAGGATCTCGCCCCTGGCGGCATGCACGCGCTCCCAGACCGAGCCGCCGAAACGGTCGACCAGGTGCGGGTCGCGCAGCACGCGGTTGAGCGACGGAATGCCGATCGGCAGAGCCAGCGACAGGGCCAGGGCACCGTGGTCATCGCGCCAGACGGCGCGGACCAGGTCGGGTGCGATCCCCAGCACGTCCGAGGCCACACCCTGGGCGGTACTGGTGAGCGCCTGGGTGCTGACCCGGTTGTGGCCGGAGAACGTCGTCCTGCGGCCGGTGTCCGCGGCGGTCATGAAGAGGAACGGCGTCCGGTCAGCGCATCCCGTACGCTGCGCAGGTCCAGTTTGCCCTCGGCCACCCGGCCGAGCAGGCCGCCGATGAGCAGGAACACGGCCATCAGCAGGAAGCCCCAGAAGCCGTAGACCAGTGCGGCCCAGGCCAGGGCCGCGCCCGCGGCCATTCCGATTGCGGTGTAGCTCATGGCTGGCTTGCCTCCCGTACGGGCCTATCAGTCACCGACCGGGCGTCCCCGAGCCCGGGCACGTGGACGTCGTTGATTTCAACATTGACCTCGATGACATCCAGCCCGACAAATTCCTCCACGGCCGCATAGACCGCGGCCCGAACCCTGTTGGCCAGCTGCTGCAGCGGCACCCCGTACACCGCCACCAGGTTGATGTCCACGGCCACCTGGGTCTGGCCGACCTCGACGCGGACCCCCTGCCCGATGTCGCTGCCGCCGACCGCGTCCCGCAGCGCGCTGAGGGCGCGCGCCGTACCGGAGCCGAGAGCGTAGACTCCCTGGACGTTGCGGGCGGCCACGGCGGCAACCTTCGCGACCGCGGTCTCGGAGATGGTGGTCCGGCCGGGGGCCGCCGGCACGGCCGCATCGAGGGAGCCATCGACGCCGGGAACCGGCTCGGGGGCAACGGCCGAGGCTGCTGCAGCGGCCGTCGCCCCGGTGCGTTCCGGGACTGCCGGGGTGGCCGGGCCCGTCGGCCCCATGGGGTTGGCGCCGCCCACGGCCGGACGGTAAGCCGGCGGTGCCCCCGCCGGAAGCTTCCGGTCCTCCATCTGGTCTCCCCTTCGCCTGGCGGGATACGAAGCGCCCGCGAGTGTCGTCTGCTGCAAGCCTAATGCCAATGTACGACGGCGGCGGGCGGCCTCAGAAGTCGCAGTGGGTATCCAGCCAGTCGTCCAGGGGTTCGAGCGCGTCCTGGAACGCCTCGTAGTCAAATTCTTCCAGCTTGTCGTGCTTGCCGATTTCGGCCCGCACCTCGCCCAGCGGCTCGCGCAGTTCCGCCGGCGCGTCCTTCGCCAGGTCGCGGACTTCGGCTTCCAGGTCCTGCAGCTGCTTTTCATCCACGCCGGAGAACAGGTTCAGTGGTGCAAGGGTGATCACCGCGACGCCGCCGGCGAGTGCCGCGCACGCCTCGGTGGCCGACTTGTACGCACCCCACTGCTTACCGTCATTCTTGGCCGGAACCCCGGTCGCTGCGTTCGCTGTTCCGCCGCCGGGCTGCAGGCCCTGTCCCTCCGGCAGCACCGACTCCAGGTTCGGATCCGGCGTTCCGGTCGACTGCGGCGCCTGGCTTGCCACCTCGCCCGCACTCGTGTTCTCCGCTCCGGTGCACGCAGACAGGGCCAGCGTTCCGGCCGCGGCCAGCGCTACCGCGGCAATCGAGAGGGGGCGGTTCAGGCGCGATTTCCCCGAATGTTCCCTTTCCACCACCCCAACAGGCTACTGCCGAAGGCTGGGAACTACATGGGAACGTTTCAGTCTGGATTGCGCGAAAGGCGGCAGGCTAGGCACGAAAAAGCTCCCCGCCTCGATGAGGCGGGGAGCTTTCCAAAGTGTGGCTCCGACCGGCGTCGATCCGGTGACCTTTCGATTTTCAGTCGAACGCTCTACCAACTGAGCTACAGAGCCTGGGAACATCTGCCGATGATCACCGAGGTTTCCGAACCCGCGTCCGGAAACCTTCAGCGACCCTGACGGGACTTGAACCCGCGACCTCCGCCGTGACAGGGCGGCGCGCTAACCAACTGCGCTACAGGGCCTCGTTTTTACAAGCAACCATCCTATCAGGCTTTCGGAGCGGTTTTTACCACTTCCTCTGCCGGAGCCGGATGGCTTCCTGCGTACCCCCAACGGGATTCGAACCCGTGCCGCCGCCGTGAAAGGGCGGTGTCCTAGGCCGCTAGACGATGGGGGCTTCTAGGACCACATTGGCGTTTCCCGCTGTGGACTCTAAAACTATAGGGCCTACTGGAGCAAAATGCCAAAACGGGCAAAAATGCGGCTGCGGGGCGGCCGGTAGAGTCGTGAATGTGCCCATCGATATGCCCCTGCCGGAATTCGAGGATGCCGTCAACGACGCGATTGACCGCATCCCGGAAGAGATCGCGCGCGAGATGACGAACGTGGGCATCTTCGTCGAAGAGGAGTACGAGCCGCAGGCCTGGGAGGACCCGGACACGGAGCTCCTGGGCCTCTACGAGGGAACGCCGCTGACCGAGCGGGACCACTGGTGGGAGGCCGGCTCGCTGCCGGACCGGATCACCGTCTTCCGCGGCCCGATCCTGCGGATGTGCGAATCGCGGGACGAGGTCGTCCACGAGGTCCTGGTCACCGTGATCCACGAGGTGGCGCACCACTTCGGCATCGCGGATGAGCGGCTGCACGAACTGGGCTGGGGCTGACGATGGGACACGGACACAGCCACGGCATCCACGGGCATGCCCACGGCACGGCCACGGGGCGGCACCGCCGCAAACTCATCTGGGTCGTCTGCATCACCCTCGGCGTGGTCGTGGTCCAGGTGGCCGGCGCCCTGGTCTCCGGCTCCTTGGCGCTGCTGGCCGATGCGGGCCACATGCTTTCCGATGCAGCGGGCGTCTTCATCGCGCTGATGGCGGCCTGGATCGCCACCCAGCCGCCGACGGACAAACGCACCTACGGCTACCAGCGGGCCGAGGTCCTGGCCGCGCTGCTCAACGCCGTGGTGCTGGTGGTGATCGCCGTCGTTATTTTCACCGAAGCGATCCGGCGGCTGGGCCAGACGCCGGAGATCCACACCGGAACGATGCTGCTCGCGGCGGGCGCCGGCGCGGTGGCGAACCTGGTCTGCCTGCTGATCCTGCAGGGCGGCCAAAAGGAGAGCCTCAATGTCCGGGGCGCCTATCTGGAGGTGCTTGGAGACCTGCTCGGCTCGGTGGCTGTGATCGCCGCCGGCGTGGTGATTGTGGTGACCGGCTTCACCCAGGCGGACACCATTGCTTCCGTGCTGATTGCGGTGCTGATCCTGCCGCGGGCGTGGAGCCTGCTGCGGGACGTGGTGAACGTGCTGCTCGAAGCCACCCCGAAAAACGTGGACGTGGCACAGGTCCGCGAGCACATCATGTCCGCCGACGGCGTAGTCGACGTCCACGACATCCACATCTGGACGATCACCTCCGGCGTCCCGGTCTTCTCGGCGCATGTCGTGGTCGAGGACGAAACGCTGCACGCCGAAGGCATAGACCACGTGCTGGACCGGCTGTCGGCCTGCCTGGGCAGCCATTTCGACACCGACCACTGCACCTTCCAGGTCGAGCCTGTCTCGCACGCCGACCACGAGCTGCGCCACCACGACTAGGCTGCCGCCTGCCAACCGGCCGGGCCCCGACGATCGGCCCGTCGGCCCCTTCCCCATCCGGCCCGTGTGGCACGCTTTCGGCTGGCCGGAACCCACGCCGTTCCCCCACTGACCTGACGGCGCGATCCTCGACACGCCGGAACAAATGCGACAAAAGCACACAGACGTTATTTAGGGTGCCAGTGGGACGATTGTTGCCAATGTGACAGTTGATGCATATCCTCGGAGAGTTGTGAATGCAGCCCGGCTCTCCGCCAGCGCCCCGGGGCGCGGCCCGGCCGGTCCGGTTCCGTAACCGTCGGCTCCTTTGGGGGAGCGCGTGCATTCCACGCTCGCGTAAGGACTTTGATGAGGCGCTCTTCCCGCACGCCGCGCTCCGCCCGGCGACGTACGACGATGGTGCGCGGCGCCACCGCGCTGGCGTCCGCCGTCGTGATCCTCGCCGCCGCCCAATTGCCCGCAGCGGTGGCGGCCCCCGCCGGCCGGCTCCCGATGGTCTCGACCGCGGACCTGAGCATTCCGCAGCAGCCATCAGTGCCAAGCGCACGCGAGATCGACGCGGCGAAGGGCGATGCCAAGGCCACCCAGGCACTGGTCGACCGGATCGAGGAACAGCTTCGGACCGCTACCGCCGACCTCGAGTCGGCGCGCTTCGAGGCCACCGAACTGCAGAACACCTACAGCGTTGCCCTGCTCGAGCAGCAGGAGCGCCAGGATGAACTCGCCGACGCCCGCGGGAAGGCCCGGCAGGCCGCCGAATACTTTGAATCCGTGAAGGGCCAGGTCGGCCAGCTGGCCGGCGAGCTTTACCGCAACGGCGGGGTCAATCCCGTGATGACTTCGCTCCTGGACAGCAGCAACGCCGACGACGTGCTGTACCGGGCCTCCACCATGGACGCCCTGGCCGCGAACCGGACGCAGACCCTGGACTCCGCAGCACAGGCGGCATCGCTTTGGGCGGAGTGGGAGCTCTATGTCTCCCGCGCGGAGGAGGCCGCCGACGACGCTTCCGCGGCGGCCAGCGCCGCAGAATCCAGCGCCAAGGCGGCCAGTGATGCCCAGGCGGGTCTGGTGACACGGCAGGAGGACCAGCGCCGGGGCCTGCTGGAGCATCTGGCCGAGTTGCGCGAAACCAGCGTCAAGGAAGAGGACCGCCGGATTGCGGCGCTGGAAGACGCCGAGCGCGAACGGAAGCTGCAGGCGCTGATCGAGGAGTCCGAGCGGCAGGCCGCAGCGGCCCCTCAGGCACCGGCGTCCGCGGCGCAGCCTGCTGCGCCTGCCGCTGCCCCGGCAGCCGTGGTTCCCGCCAGCCGGGACATCACGCCCGCGCAGACGGCGCCCTCGCGTCCGGCTGCCGCGCCCGCACCCGCACGTTCAGCTCCCGCCGCTCCCGCGCGGCCGGCCAGGCCCGCGGGGCAGCCGAGCTCACGGCCCGCTCCCCCGCCGGCTCCGCCCGCACCGGAGCCGGAACCTGCTCCAGCACCTGCCCCTGCCCCCACGCCCAAGCCCGTTGTGGCGCCGAAGCCGGCCCCCGCGCCGGCCCCGAACTATTCACTGGCGCAGACGGCGATCAACTTCGCCGTCGGCAAGGCCAACAACAAGAAATCCTTCTATCAGTGGGCGGGAAACGGCCCGTGGGGCTTCGACTGCTCCGGGCTGACCCAGCAGGCCTTCGGCGCCGCCGGCCAGTGGATTCCGCGCACGGCGACGGCCCAGTACGCGCAGGCACCGCATAAGGTGCCGCTGTCCCAGCTGCAGGCCGGCGACCTGGTCTTTTGGGGCACGGAGGGCAACTTCTGGCACGTGGCCATCTATCTCGGCGATGGCCAGGTAGTGCACGCGATGAACCCGGATGACGGCCTGCGGGTCACGTCGATCGGCTACATGTACGGGACGCTGCACACGTTCGGCGCGCGCTGGAGCTAGGGCTTCCGCTGGCCCGGCCCGCAGATGCCCCGGCTTCCGCGGAGGCCCCGGCTTCCGGGGTCAGCCCTCGTCCGGCAGCGAGCCGAAGTTCTTGCGGTCCTCCAGCCGAGGATCGTACACGTCCGGGACGACCATGACCGGACCGCGGGCGTGGTGGAGCACTCCCTGGCTGGTTGAGCCGAGCAACATGCCGGCGAAGCCGCCGCGGCCGCGCGTGCCCATAACCAGCAGTTCGACCTTGCCGGTGGCTTCGATCAGCAGTTCCACCGGCGCCCCGTCCTGGACTTCGCCGGTTATCCGCAGGCCCGGGAAATGGCTGGAGAGCCAGGCGACGCCCGCATCCAGCTGCGCCTTGATGTCTGCGTAGAGGGCCTCGCGGTCCAGCGGCGCCGGCACCCAGGCCAGCGATCCGGTGAACGGCGGCAGCGCGCAGACAACCCGCAGCGGCAGGCCCCAGCGTGAGGCCTGCTCGGCCGCCACGAGGGTAGCCGCGCGGGCCTGCTCCGAACCGTCGACGCCGACCAGCACTACCCTCTCGACGTCCTCCGGACGAACCGGAATGTCCTTGGTTTTGGGCGGTTCGATGTCCACGCCCTCGAGCCGGGAGGCGCAGGACAGCGGGATCGTCACGGACGGACACTTGGCGTGGGCGGGGACGGCGCTACTGACGGAACCCAGCAGGCGGCCCATGAATCCGCCGCGGCCGCGGGTGCCCACGACCACGAGTTCGGCCTGCTCGGACAGTTCGAGCAGCACGCCGGCCGCGTCCCCCGTCTCGACGCTGCCGAGGACCTCGACGTCCATTCCCTTGACCCTGGCCACGGCCTGCTCGAGCACCGCCTCCGCGCCTTCCCGGATGACGGCGTCGTCGAGTGTCGCATAGCCGGCATCCATGCTGGAGGCGGCGAAGACGGGCACGGTGTAGGCGGTGACGACATGAAGCGGCACGCGGCGCTGGCGGGCCTCGCGGGCGGCCCAGGCGAGGGCGCAGTAACTCTGGTCCGAACCGTCTACCCCGACCACGATTCCTCGGCGTTCCAGGCTGCTGCGGGCACCACGGGATGTTGCTTCTGTCATTGCTTCCGCCTCCCTCGAGTATGGGCAATGGCTGCGTCGCCAAGTACCTTCAGCTTACTGCCGCGGACACGGTCTTCCCACGTCCCGCCACGGTTGGGAAGACCGCGGGGACGTTGTACGGTATTTGCTGTGTCTGCAGCAGAAGCACCCATCGAGTCCACCACCACGGTGGTCATAGGAGCCGGGCTGCCCGGGCTCGCCGTCGCCAGTGAACTTAGCCGCCACGGGATTCCGTCGGTCGTGCTCGAGGGGATGGAACGGGCTCCCCGCCGGCGGGCCGGTGTACGCGACACGGCCGCCGCCACCGAACGCTCCGACCTTCTCCGCCTGCTGCGCGGCTACGCCTCCAGCCACGCCCTCGACGTGCGGCACAGCACGTCGGCCCGGACCGTCAAGCGCGGCGGCGCCGGCAACCAGTGGATGGTCCAGACGGAACTGGGCGTGCTGCGGGCCGACTCGCTGGTCATTACGGACTGCCCGCAGAACCAGGTGCGCCGCTTCCTGCGCGGCGCCGGTATCTCCTCGGGGCGGGACATCGTAGCCTCGCTCAAGGCGCTCGGTATCTATCTGGTGGGCGTGACGGAACTGCTCGCGCCGAGCACTCGGGAGATCATCCGGCAGGCCAAGGTGGTCAGCGACTCTATCGCCGGCGGCCGCCTGCTGCTGGCCTGAGCCGCGCTACTCCTCGCCGCGGCCCAGGCGGCGCTTCGCCATCACGCCGATAACTACAGCGAGCACCACCAGCACGGCGGCCATGACGACCACGCTCCATGGCACGGACTGGCCGGCTACCTCGGTGCCCGGTTCCTCGGCCTGGTTGGCTTCGCCCGTCTCCAGCGGCTGCGGCGTTCCCGCTCCGGCGCCCGGGGCCGTCGAGGCGCCGGGCGTGCTGCCCGCGCCGACGGTGAACCCGAAGGTTCCCTCGATCGGATGCGAGTCGGAGGAGACCACGCGCCAGTTGACGGTGTAGCTGCCGGCGGGGGCGCCGTCCTTGACCGGCTGGGTGACGCGCTTGTCCTGGATCTGCACGTCGCCATCTGCCCAGTCGGTGCCGGCACTGTCCATGACCTGCACCACGGAGCCCAGGGCGACGGGAACTCCCGTGAAGTCGAGCGTGACCTCTTCCGGCATCTTGTCCAGCTTTTCGCCCTGCTCCGGGGCGTGGCCCGCCAGTTCATCGTGCGCCTGCGCGGCGGCAGCGGGAAAAAGCACGACGGCGGCAGCCAGGAGCGCTGCCAGCAGGTACCGGGCGGCAGCGGGAATACTCTTCATCACGCCTCCACCCTACGACGAGGGTTAAGATTCAGGGGAACTTCCAACCCCCAACCACTGTGAAGGAACACCTCCGATGCCCCTACAGGGAACGGTGCGCCACAGGTCAGGCGTACCCGCCAAGATCGACCACTACTTCGAGATCACCCGGCGGGGCTCCAACTTCTCCCGCGAAATCCGCGGCGGTCTCGCCACCTTCTTCGCCATGAGCTACATCGTGGTGCTGAACCCGCTGATCCTCGGCGGCGCTGACGGCAACGGCGACGAGCTCGGCGGAGCCCGGGTCGCCGCGGTCACCGCGCTGGTGGCCGGCGTGCTCACCATCATCATGGGCGTCTGGTCCAAGTACCCCTTCGCGCTGGCCACCGGTTTGGGCGTCAACGCGTTCATCGCCGTGACCGTGGCGAGCAACCCGGGACTGGGCTGGCCTGACGTGATGGGGCTCGTCGTGCTCTCCGGCATCACCATGTTCATCCTCGTGCTCACCGGCTTCCGGACGGCGGTGTTCAAGGCCGTCCCGGCGAGCCTGAAAACGGCCATCGTGGTGGGTATCGGCATGTTCATCGCGCTGATCGGGCTCGTCAATGCCGGCTTCGTGCGCCGCATTCCGGACGTCGCCGGCACCACCGTCCCGGTCGGCCTGGGCTTCGACGGCAAGCTGGTGGGCTGGCCGACGCTGGTGTTCGTGTTCGGCCTGGCGCTGACTATCGCCCTCGTGGTGCGCAAGGTCAAGGGCGCCATCCTGATCGGCATCGTGGCCTCCACCATCTTCGCGCTGATCGTGGAGGCCGTCGCGCATCCGGGATCGCAGGGCGAGGGCGTGCCGACCGGCTGGTCCCTGGTCACGCCGAGCCTGCCGGAATGGACCACACCGGACCTGACACTCATCGGGCAGGTGAGCCTCTTCGGCGCCTTCGGCAATCTCGGCATCACCGCCGCCAGCCTGCTGGCCTTCGCGATCCTGCTCAGCATCTTCTTCGACGCCATGGGAACCATGGTGGGCCTGGCGAACGAGGCGGGGTTGACCGACAAGGACGGCAATCTTCCGCGCGTGGACCGGGTGCTGCTGGTGGACGCGGCCGGCGCGATCGCCGGCGGCGGGGCCTCCGTCTCCTCGAACCAGATCTACGTCGAATCCGGCGCGGGCATCGGCGAGGGGGCACGCACCGGGCTGGCCAGCGTCGTGACCGGGCTGCTCTTCGTCATCGCGATGTTCTTCACCCCGCTGATCTACCTGGTGCCCTTCGAGGCCGTGGCGCCGGCCCTCGTCGTCGTTGGTTTCATGATGGTGAGCCAGGTCGGCAAGATCGACTGGACGGACTGGGGCGTGGCGATTCCGTCCTTCCTGACGTTCACGCTCATGCCGTTCACCTATTCGATCGCGAACGGGCTGGGCGCCGGGTTCGTCGCCTATGTGCTGATCCGGGCGGTCCAGGGACGCGCCAGGCAGGTCCATCCGCTCATGTGGGGCGTCGCCGCGGCGTTTGTGCTGTACTTCGGCATCGGGCCGATCGAGCAGGCGCTGGGGATGATCTAGTACCGATCCAGTACGGCCGGGTTAAAGACCGGAGCCGGGAGCTGAGCCTAACTTGGGGGGATTAGGCTGATAGCTCCCGGCCTCCGGCACCGGACCAGGTCCGGTTAGCATGCACAGTCGCTCCAGCCACCATCCATAGTGTCGAAGCCGATTTTGTCCTGTGCTGCCTCCGAAGAGCGCTCCCGTTAGGGAACGCGTTCGGGCCTAATGACGGCCATTTCCGACCGTTTGTTCTAAATCATAGCCACACTTCCCACGTGCTGCTATCTACCCCGGTGAAACGATTCTAAGTCGCGGGCGACGGCGGGGTCCAGTCTTCGAGCACTATTGACCCCTGAGCAAAACCGGCCACGTCATCTTCCTGCCACAGGGTCGCCGGGACGGCTCCGCCCAGCAGCCGGCGGACCAGCTGCGGATCCTGTCCCAGCGGGACGTCGCTGCCGGCGATGATGACGTTTCCGTAGCGCCGGCCCTTGAGCATCGGCGGGTCCGCAATGATGACCCGGTGCGGGAAGACCCGGCCGATCGTCGCCGCCTCGGCGCGGGCCAGCTGCAGCGTGGGGGCATCCCCGCAGTTGACCAGATAGACCCCGCCCGGGGCCAGGACCCGCCTGGCCGCCTCGGTGAACTGCAGCGTGGTCAGCGGTTCCGGCGTGCGGCTTCCGGCGAACACGTCCCGGATGATCAGGTCGCGGCTTCCGGGGCTGAGGGTTTCGGTGACCTCGCGGGCTTCTCCCACCCGGATGCGCACCAGCGGAGCCTTCGGAATGTCGAACCAGCGGCGCACCAGCTCCGCGAGCTTCGCATCGATTTCGACGACGACCTGCCGGGCCTGCGGGTAGCGCGCGGCGAGGTAGCGGGCCATCGAGCAGGCGCCGCCGCCAAGGTGCAGGGCGCGCAGCGGCACCTCCCGGTCCCACGTGGACTCGACCAGCGCGGCGATCCACCGCATGTACTCGAAGTCGAGCCGCTCGGGTTCGCCGATGACGATGTGCGAGGACTGGACGCCGTTGATTTTCAGCAGCCAGGCATCGCCCCCGTCGAAGTCCCGGACCAGTTCGGCCGTGCCGGAGGAGATGTCGTAGCGGCCCTCCACCGGCCCCTCGGCGCCCGGGGCCTCGCGCTGCCGGCGCCGCGGGGCCGGCCGGGCGGGTGCTATTTCACCCGGGCGAGAGCGAAGCCGTCCCACCCCTTGGACCCGAGGGTCTGCACCGCCGTAGCCTCCAGCCGTTCGTCGGAGCCGAGCAGTTCCAGAGCGGCCCGCGTCCCGCGCACGGCCGCCGCGTCGTCGTCGTTCCCCTGGCCGCTGTCCAGCACGCCGCCGCCGCGGACCACGTTGTCCAGCACGATCAGGCTGCCCGGCCGGGTGAGCTTGAGCGCCCACTCGACGTAGTTGGCGTTGTTCACCTTGTCCGCGTCGATGAAGACCAGGTCGAAGGGGCCGGCCCCGTCCGCCGCGAGCCGGGGCAGCGTGTCCAGCGCAGCGCCCACTTGGATGCTGACCTTGGCGGCCAGGCCGGCGCGCTCCAGGTTCTTCTGCGCCACCTCCGCGTGCTTCGGCTCGAACTCGCAGGTGATGATCTCGCCGTCCTCCGGCAGGCCTCGGGCCAGCCAGGTGGTGCTGTACGCGCCGAGCGTGCCGATCTCCAGCACCTTGCGCGCCCCGGACAGCTTGGCCAGCAGCATCAGCAGCTTTCCCTGCGGGGCGGAGACCTCGATCTGCGGCAGGCCGCCCTCTGCGCTGGCCTCCTTGGCCGCCGCCAGGACGGCGTCCTCGCCCACCAGCGTGTCCGTCAGGAAGCGGTCCACCGCCAGCCAGTTGTCCTCCGTCAGGCTCACTTGCCCTCCCGCCTTTCGAGTGCCGCTTCCAGGCGTTCCACCTTGCCGGTGAGTTCGCCGTAGTAGCCGGGCCGGATGTCCGCCTTCAGCACCAGCGAAACCCGTTCCCCATAGTGGCCCGCGGCTTCCGTGGCGCGCCGCACCACGTCCATCACCTCGTCCCACTCGCCCTCGATCGTGGTGAACATGGAATCCGTCTGGTTGGGCAGGCCGGATTCGCGGACCACCTTCACAGCAGCAGCCACCGCGTCATGCACTGAAGCGTTGGCCGGCACGGGACCGGTGGCGGGCGGACCGGACGGGGCGACTGAGAAGGCTACAAGCATGTGCCCAGTCTGGCATAGGGCCCGCGCGGGGCAACAGGTTTGCCTACACGGTCCGTCACATCGTGCAGGATGGTCTTGGCACCTGCCGCGCACCGGCACCGTTCCCTCATAGGAGGCCGCTTTCATGCTCATCCTCATCGTCAATTCCGGGTCCTCGTCGCTGAAATACCAGGTGCGCCGGCTGCCGCCGGCCGGCTCCGGCGGTACGTCCGCCGGCGTCCTGGCCGAAGGCACCATCGAACAGATCGGCGAGGGCGACGTCCGCGACCACGGCCAGGCGCTGGACGCCATGGCGGAAAGGCTGGAAGCCAGCCTTGGCGGGGCGGAGTTCGACGCGGTCGGGCACCGCGTGGTCCATGGCGGCGGCCGCTTCAAGACGCATCGGCTGATCGACGAAGACGTGCTGCAGGCCATCGACGACCTCGCCCCGCTGGCTCCCCTGCACAATCCGCCCAACGCCGAGGGGATCCGGGCCGCCGCCCGGAAGTGGCCCGGCCTGCCCCAGGTGGCGGTGTTCGACACGGTCTTCCACGGCACGCTGCCCGAGCATGCCTGGCGCTACGCGGTGCCGGACGAGCTGCAGGAGAAGTACGGGCTGCGCCGCTACGGCTTCCACGGCAGCAGCTTCGAGTTCGTCACCCGCGAGGCGGCGCGCGTGCTCGGCACGCCGCTGGAAAAGTTCGACGCCGTGATCGCGCACGTGGGCAACGGCGCCTCCGCCACCGCCATCAGCGGCGGCCGCAGCGTGGACACCTCCATGGGCTTCACCCCGCTCGAGGGGCTGGTCATGGGCACCCGCCCCGGCGACTTGGACCCCGGGCTGCTGCTCTTCCTGCAGGGCGAAGGCTACGGCGCCGGGCGCCTGCAGGAGCTGCTCAACCGGGAGAGCGGGCTGAAGGCGCTGGCCGGCAGCAACGACATGCGCGGGATCGTGAAGGCCGCCGGGGAAGGCAGCGGCCGCGCGCGGATGGCACTGGCGGTGGCGAGCTACCGGCTGGCCAAGTACATCGGCGCCTACCACGTGGCCTGCGGCGGCGCCGGTGCCCTGGTCTTCACCGCCGGCGTCGGCGAGCATTCTGCACAATTCCGCGCCCTGACGGCGGACAGGCTCGGCATGCTCGGCATCCGCCTGGATGCCGCCGCCAACACCGCCGCGGACGATCCGCAGGAGGCCTGCACCATCAGCGCGGCGGACTCCGCCGTCCCCGTGCTCGTGGTGCCCACGGACGAGGAACTGGTGATCGCGGAGGCGACCGCCGCCGTCGTCAGCGCCCTGCACTGAACCTCAGCAGGACTACTTGGGCGCGCACGTAAGGGGTGACGGAAGATACATGCATTTGAATGGAAATGGACCGGGGCGGGAACTAGGTTGGTAGGGGAAGGCCGGACCCCCGGCCGGCCAACAGCGCCCCAACCCGGGCGCCATCGCAGGAACGCGGTCAAGGAGGACCAACAATGAAGGCATGGCAGTTCACCAACACCCACGAACCGCTGGTACTCAACGAAGTCGATGAGCCCGCCGCCGCGCCCGGTGGCGTCGTGATCGACATCAAGGCCGCCGGCCTGTGCCACTCGGATGTGGGCATGCTGGAGGACGAAGGCTGGCTCTCCACCCTGGCCAAGCGGCCGATCACCTTGGGCCACGAAGTAGCCGGCGTCATCACCGAAGTCGGCGAGGGCGTCACGGACTGGAAGGTCGGCGACCGCGTCGGCTTCTGCCCGACCACCTCGGTGGGCGCCCCGGGCTACGGCTTCGACGGCGGCTTCAGCTTCAAGGCCGCGATCGACCAGGAGGCCCTGGTCCGCATCCCCGACAACGTCAGCTTCGCGCAGGGCGCGGCGGGCACCGATGCCGGCATGACCAGCCACCACGCCGTGATCGCCAACGGCCAGGTCAAGTCCGGGGACAAGGTCGGCATCATCGGCTTCGGCGGGCTTGGCTCCATCGGCGCCCGCGTGGCCGTGCTGGCCGGCGCCGAGGTCTACGTGGCCGAGGTCAACGAGAAGGTCTGGGACCAGGCAAAGGAAATCGGCGCCACCGCCGTCGCCAAGTCCATCGCCGAGTTCAAGGAGGCCGGCCTGGACGTGATCGTGGACTTCGCCGGCTTCGGCACCACCACCGCCGAGGCCATCGAGACGGTCCGCCGCGGCGGCCGCGTGGTCCAGGTCGGCATGGGCCGCCTGGAAGCCACCATCAGCACCAAGGCGCTCATCCTCTCCGAGGTCACGCTGGTCGGCTCGCAGGGCGGCACCAAGGAGGACGTGCAGGGCGTGTACGACTTCTTCGCCACGGGCCAGCTGAATCCGACGATCACCGAGATCGACTTCGACGGCATCCCGGAGGGCATCGAGAAGCTCAAGCGCGGCGAGGTCGTCGGCCGACTGGTTGCCAAGATCGCCGACTGATCATTAATGCCGGGTGCGGGCCTTTGCTTCCGCCCGTACCCGGCATTCGGCCTCGGCGCAGCTCTCGTTGCCGGGCCGGCAGGTTAAGGAGTGCGACGCCGGAGGCTTAGGTTGCGTGCGCGGGCGCCGGTGTGTGCCGATAGGCTCATCTGGAAGAGAATTCGAACTTGTTGGAGCCGGACCATGAATGAGCCAGCCGTGAACCTTCACGCCGATGCAGACCATCCCGCGCTGCCGCCGCTGGGCCTCACCTGGGGCATCAAGCGCAGCTTCGTCCGCTACCTCTCCAGCCTGCCCGACGCCCAGGTCTCCGCGACCGACGGCGCCGAGATCGTCGAAGGCAGCCTCTTCAACTTCCAGCCCGACGGCGGCAGCTTCGACGCCGCCACCCGCACCGGCGTGCTGCGCTTCCGCGGCGACGTCCGGCTCAGCGGGCACTACGGCATGATGTTCGTCCAGTTGCTGGACCCGTGGGTGGAGTTCACCGCGGACGGCGCCGTCCTGACCATCGGCGAGCCCGGCGTCGACACCCGTTACCCGCTGGCCACCCTGCAGGCCGCGCCGGACTCCCCCGTCGACGCCGAAGGCGGCCGGCTCTGGGAAGGCGTGCAGACCGCGCTGTCCGCCGAGGGATCCGAGACCTTCAACGACCAGTATCCGGCCGGCCAGCCGATGGACCCGCTGTTCATCCGGATCCCGGCCACCGCTTAACCCGTCGGTTCCGCGGGCCGGGGAGGCGCATCTTGAGTCCGCGCCGCCCGCGCCTAAGCCCGGCAGGGCGTGTTCCCCGGTAGACTTGTCCGGCCCTTTCGCACCGACACGTCTTACCAGCCCCATACCAGCACCGGAGGAACACCCTTGGCCCGAGGCAAGCACCATCCGCCACGTCCGAAACCGCCCGGCAGCGAGGGCATGCTCATCGCCGGCGACCTAAAGAAGGACCGGGGCTGGACGGAGACGCACATCAAGACCTTCCTCCCCGAGCCGGACAAACTCGCCCGCAACCCGTTCTCCCGCAAGGCGGCGCCGATGAAGCTGTACGCGCTGGACCGCGTGCTGCGCGTCGAGGCGACGCCCGAATTCCAGAAGGCCAAAGAGGTCTCGCGGACCCGGCAGATCGCCGCACGCGAGCGGGCCCTGGCCAAGAAGAAGGAAGCCGTCGCCGTCGCGGAGGCGCTGCCGCTGCGGATCGATCCGGAGCCTTGGGCGGTGGTGCAGCAGAAGGCGATCGAGCATTTCAACGGGCGCCTGAAGCGCAGCCAGTCCCCCGCCAGCATGAAGACCGTCCAGCACCGGCTGGACCGGCTCACCGTGAACTACCTGCGGCACCAGCAAACGTCCTACGAGGCCGAGCTGCGGGCCTTCAAGGGGGTCGTCGGAGTGGGCGAGGCGTACCTGGTGGTCCGGCGGCGGATCCTCGACCTGATCGCCGAGACCTATCCTGCACTGGCCCAGGAATGCGAACGACAGAAGTTCGACGAGGCCGAGCTGCCGGAGGGCGTGGAACTCTAGCCACCGCGGCGCGGTTACCGGGGCGGGAACGGCCGACGCCGGGCGGGCGTCAGGCGGGCGTCAGGATTTAAGGTCCGACGGCGACTTGGTCACCTTCTCGATGTCGGCGGCCGTGGCCTCGATCAGCTGGTGCGCCAGGTCCGCCAGCGCCCGTGCGGTGGCCAGCTCGTCGCCGATCTCCGGAACGTCGGGGTCACTGGGATTGAGCCGGGCCAGGCCGGTGCCCTTGAGCGTCGCGGCCTCGGCCTTCAGCCGCGCCTCGGCACGGGTGCGGCCTTCATGTTCGTCGATGACGATGTCCACCGACCAGCGCTTCTCTTTCATGGCAATCTCCTCCTCTTGACCACCCCACGATCCCGCCGGCCGAACAGGGACGTCAAGAGCCGTTCAGCCCCGTTTTTGCCCTGCCATTTGGTGGGGCGCCTACCGCTCCGGGACCGGGCCCGATCGCTTCTTAAGCGCGCGAGTCCAGCACATCCCGCAGGGCGCCGGCGCCGATGCTGCGAGCGCCCAGCTCCTCCACCCGCTGCCGCAGCCCGCGGTCGGACGTTGCCACGGTGACGGGAGCGCCGCCGTCGTCCTGCATCAGCGCTTCCACGCGGGCCACGATCTCGTCGTCCCCCGTCCCGCCGGCGCGGGCGACTTCCAGGCGGGGCGCCGTGGTGCCGGCCGCGGCCTTCGCGGCGCCTTCGAGGACGACGACGGTATGCGGCCAGGCGGTGTGCGCGTCCATCCCGAGCAGCCCGGCGGGCAGGCCGTCCGCGACCGCCGGGGCGAGGGCGTCGAGCAGCCGGCATGCGGCTCCGGCGCGGTCCTTCCACCAGCCGTCCGGGCGGGAACCGACGACATTGGCGGCGTCAACGACGAGCGCGGGGCGGTGCCGGATCATGGACCGCAACAGCGGCCAGGCCTCGCCGAAGTGCGGGTGGAGCGGCAGCCGGTCCACCTCTTCGAGGGGCACCCAGGCCAGGTCGAGGCTTTCGGCGTCCCGGACCTCAGGTTCGAATCCGTGCGTGGTCCAGGCCACCGCCGTCGTGTACGTCCAGAATCCCAAATCCAGGACCCGGGTGAAGAGCGGTTCGAGGGCGTCGGCGGGAACGCCCGCTTCCTCGTGCGATTCGCGCAGCGCCGCGGCCACCGCGGACTCGCCTTCGTGCCGGGCACCGCCGGGGATGCCCCAGGTTCCCCCGTAGTGGCTCCACACGGCCCGGTGCTGGAGCAGCACGCCCCGGGCCCGGTCCACGGCGAGCAGGCCGGCCGAGCCGAACAGGCCCCACATCCGCGTGCCGTCCGGGCCGACCGCCCAGGCGTCTCCGGGGTCCCTCGGGCCTGTGAAGGTCGGCGGTCGGGCGTCTCCGGCGGTCATGCCCCTAGCTTTTCACAGCTGTCAAGGATTCCGGCGGCTCTGCGGAAGGTCAGGGCCGCCGGCGGGAGGACCAGACCAGGTAGCCGCCGAGGGCTCCCACACCGCCGATTCCCGCGCTGAAGAGCGCCTTCGGCCAGTTGCGCCACTGCGCCGGCTGGCCCGCCACGAGTTCGCCGATCGCGTTGATCAGCGCGGCGGCGAGAAGGCCCGCCACGATCCGGTTGCCCGAGCGCTCCAGCCGCGCCACGATCGGCTCCAGTTCTGAGGTCCGCAGGTGGACGTCGATCCCGCCGCGCTCCAGCAGCTCCGCCGCCCGCCGCACCAGCGCTGGTGCATCCGCGCCCATCCGGAGCGCGTCGCTGCCCAACTGCTTCAGCCGCTCCGCGATGGCGGCCGGCGTGAAGGATTCGAGCATGACCCTGCGGGCGAACGGCTCCAGCTCCGTCATGATCTCGAATCCGGGGTCCAGCTGCTTGCCCAATCCGTCCGCCATGATCAGCATTTTCAGCAGCAGCGCGGTCTCCCGGGGCAGCCGCAGTTGGTGCTGGCGCAGCAGGCCGACCACTTGGGTGATGATCGGCACTACCGGAATCTCAGCGACCGGCCGGCCGGCATAGCGGTCCAGCAGCCGGGCGATATCGGCCTCCAGCCCCGGGGCGCTCCGGGTGGACGACGTCCCGCACATCTGCACCAGCGCGTCAGTCAGCCGCGGCGCGTCCTGTTCGACGACGGCAAGCAGCATCTTCACGAGCCGCGCCTTGAGCGTGTCCGGGATCCTTCCGACCATCCCGAAGTCGATGACGCCCAGCCGGCCGTCCGCTTCGATGAAGAAGTTGCCCGGATGCGGGTCGGCGTGGAAGAAGCCGTCCTCGAAGACCATTTTCAGCAGCACGCTGGCGGCCTTCCCTGCCAGCACGCGGGGATCGTGCCCGGCCTCCTCCAGGGCCCGGACGTCGTTGATCTTGATCCCGCTGATGCGTTCCAAAGTCAGGACCCGGGTGGTCGTGGCCTCCCAGAAGACCTTGGGGATGTGGACGCGGCTGTCGCTGGCGAAGTTTTCTGCGAATTGCTCGGCGTTGTGCGCCTCCTGCAGGTAGTCCAGCTCCGCCCGCAGCGTCTGCGAAAACTCGTCGACAAAATCCGAGACGCGGTATTGGGCCGCTGCGGTGGAGGCCTGCTCCGCGCGTTTGGCCAGTTCCTCCATGATTTCCAGGTCCAGGTTGACCTGCTCGACGACGCCGGGGCGCCGCACCTTGACGACGACCTCCATCCCGCCGAGTTGCGCCATGTGCGCCTGGCCGATCGATCCGGTCGCCAGCGGCGCGTCCTCCAGGCCGGGCAGCAGGTTCCCGGCGCCGGTCAGCTCGTCCGCGATGACGGACCTGATGTCCCCGGCGGGCACCGGCGGGGAGGCGTCCTGCAGCTTGCCGAGTTCGGCCGCATAATCCGGCGGCAGGATGTCCGAGCGGGTGGACATGATCTGCCCGAACTTGATGTAGACGGCGCCGAGCCGTTCCAGCGTCAGCCGGATCCGTTCCGGCAGCGCCGCCCGGTCCCGCAGCGGGTGCCGGGTGAAGGGCGCATACCCGTCGAACGGAAAATGCCGGTCCAGGCCCAGATAGCCCAGCGCGAAGCCCAGCCCCTGCGAGCTCAGGGTTTCCACGATTTCCCGGAACCGGTCCCGCCGCGCGCTCATGCCGCGGCCCTCTGCTGTTGCTGCGTCACGCCAGCCAGCCTACACGGGCAGAGCAGGCGCGCCGGGCGGCGCTGCCCCGGTGGCGAATCAGCCTACTGGCGAACCAGCCCTAGCGGTGAACTAGCCCCACCCGGCGAGCCGGAGCAGGGCGGCCGCCGCGGCGCCGGCGATGACGACGACGAGGAACGGGGCGCGCAGCAGGAGCGCGGCGGCGGCGGCGAGCAGCGCCCCGACCCGCGCATCGAGAGTGAGTTGCTGCCCACTGGAAAAGGCGTTGACCACGGTGAGCGAGGCGAGCAGGCCGATGGTCAGCGTGGCGGCGATGCGGGACATCCGCTCGTTCTTCATCCACTTTGCCGGCACGAGGTAGCCGGCGAACTTGGTGGCGTAGGAGATCACGCAGGCCGCGAGGATCCAGAACCAGAGGCTCATGCTCCCCCTCTCTCCGTCGGACGGTCCGGACGGTCGGCTCCCCTGCGGGTGTCCGCGTCCGGCAGCTGCATGTGGGCGCCATCATGCTCGGAGTACGGCTCGGGGTAGGGCTCGATGTCCGGCGCCAGCCCTTCGGGGACGGGCTTGTGGGTGAACCAGCCGATCGCCGCGGCCACGGCGGCGGCCACCAGGATGGGAACGCCGGTGGGCACGAACGGCACGGCCAGCAGGGTGGCCAGCGCGCAGACCACGGCGATGGCCACCGGCTCCTTGCCTTTGAGCCGTGGCCAGAGCAGGGCCAGGAACGCCGCGACGGCGGCCCCGTCCAGCCCCCACGCCTTGGGGTCCCCCAGCGCGTTGCCGGCGAGCGCGCCGACCGCGGTGAAGACGTTCCAGAGCAGGAAGATGCCCACGCCGGCGGTCCAAAAGCCGCGCCGTTGCTCGAGCGGATCGACCTGGCCGGATGCCGTGGCGGTGGATTCGTCGATGGTGACATGGGCTGCCGGCAGCTTTCGCCAGCCGCGCGGGCCCACGAGGGCGTTCATCTGCATGCCGTAGATCCCGTTGCGGATGCCGAGCAAGGCTGAGGCGCTCATCGCGGCGAGGCCCGTCCCGCCGCCGCTGACCACGCCGATGAAGGCGAACTGGGACCCGCCGCTGAACAGCAGCAGGCTCAGCGCCATGGTCTGCCAGAGGTCCAGGCCGGAGGCCACCGAGAGGGCACCGAAGGAAATCCCGTAGAGGCCGGTAGCTATGGAGATGGACAGGCCCACCTTGACCGCCGGAGACTGCAGGATTTTCACCCCTCCAGCCTAGTCGGGCTACAAGGCCTGCTGCGCGTGCCCGTTGATGGCGTCAGCCGCCCGGATCAGGGCCAGGTGCGAGAACGCCTGCGGGTAGTTGCCGGCCATCCGCTCGTTGGCCGTGTCGTACTCCTCCGAAAGCAGCCCCAGTTCGTTCGCGTATCCCACCAGCTGGTCCATCAGCCGGCGGGCATCCTCGATCCGCCCGGTCTGCGCATACTGCTCCACCAGCCAGAAGGAGCACGCGAGGAAGGGGTACTCGCCCGGCGACAGGCCGTCCATGCCTGCCTCGGTGCGGTAGCGCCTCAACAGTCCCGATTCATCCATTAGCTCCTGCTCGAGGCGCGCCACGGTGCCCAGCATGAGGTCGTCGTCGTACTTCACGAAACCCACCTGCGCGAGCACCAGGAGGGACGCGTCCACCTCGCTGGACCCGTAGGACTGCGTGAACGAGTTGATCTCCTGATTGAAGCCGTGCTCCATGATCTCCTCGCGCAGCTCGTCGCGCAGCCGCGCCCAGTGCCCGTCCTCGCCTTCCAGCCCATGGTCCTGCACCGCGCGGACGCCGCGGTCGAAGGCCGCCCACATCATCGCGCGGGAATGCGTGAAGTACTTCTTTTCCCCGCGCATCTCCCATATGCCGTGGTCGCGGTCGAAGAAATGCCTCTCCGTGTAGTGCAGCAGCGATTTCTGCAGCGGCCAGGAGAAGTGGTCCTCCTGCTGGCCGAGGTTGCGCAGCTTCTCCAGAACCACCATGACCTCGCCGATCACGTCCCCCTGGTACTGGCACATGGCGCCGTTGCCGATCCGCACCGGGGCGGAATCCAGATAGCCGGGGAACTGGTCCAGCTCGCGCTCGATCAGCAGCCGTTCCCCGGCCAGCCCGTACATGATCTGCAGGTCCTCCGGATCTCCGGCGACGGCCCGGAGCAGCCAGTTGCGCCATTCCAGCGCCTCCCGCTCGTAGCCGTGCGTCATCATGGATTCCAGCGTCAGCGCGGCATCGCGCAGCCAGACAAAGCGGTAGTCCCAGTTCCGCTCGCCGCCGAACTGTTCCGGAAGCGAGGTGGTGGGCGCGGCCACGATCCCGCCGGTGCTCTCGTGCGTCATCGCGCGCAGGACCAGCAGCGAGCGCTTGACCATTTCGTGGTACTCGCCCTGCGGCGGAAAGCGCGAGCACCAGTCGCGCCAGTAGGCCACGCTGTCCTTGAGCTGCTGCTCCACATCGCACATCGGCGGAACCTTGCGGTGCGACGGGAACCAGCACAGCTCGAAATCCGCGGTCTCGCCCGCCTGCAGGGTAAAGTCCCCGCGGTGCCGGCGGTCCTCGGCCATCGGCAGCTTGGAACCGTGCATCACGACGGCATCCGGGCCCGCCATGGCGACAATGGATTCGGCGCCGGTGTCCTCGTCGTTGACCCGGTAGACCCAGGGAATGGCCTCCGCGTAGCCAAAACGGATCACGATTTCCTGATGGATGGTCACGTGGCCGGAGGTGCATTCCACCCGGCGCACCACCGACGCCCGGCGGTCCCCCACGGGCATGAACTCGGTGATCGTGACCTCTCCGGTGGAGGTCTGCCAGCAGGTGCGCAGCACGAAGGTCGACTGCAGGTAGCTGCGTTCGACGACTACGGGGGCTCCGCGGCTGCGCTTGAGTTCGGCCTCGGCGGCGTCATCCGCGCCGGTGGCCCGGCCGCTGCTCTGCTCCGAGCGCGCCGACCGGCCGTGGCCTTCGCGCGGGTCCCTGGTGTTGCCCTGCCGGTCCGGGGCGCCGGCGGGATTTACGACGGCGGGACCTCCGTGGGCTTCGTCGTGCGACACCTGCTCGGTGGCGGTTCCCCCTTCTGTGGCCTTGGCGTCCGAGACCATGTCGCGGGACGGCGTCTCGGTGCCGCTGGCGGCCGCGTCCCGATCCGGGGTATCCGCGCCGCTGGCCGCCGTATCCGCAGGCAGCTGCTGCCCGTTCTCCGCCTGCGCCTGCGGCGGTCCGCCGGTCGCGTCGCCGGCCGGGCCCGTGCCCAGCGGCTCGGTGGCCCCTTCGTGCGCGCCGTCCGGGGCCAGCAGCCAGCGGCCATGCTCCGGCGTGCCGAGCAGGGCGCCGAAGGTCGAGTCGGAATCGAACCGCGGGAAGCACAGCCAGTCCATGCTCCCGTTCCGAGACACAAGCGCCGCGGTATGCAGGTCCGACAGCAGCGCATAATCCTCGATCGGAGAGGCCATTTACCAACTCAATCACAGCTGGACCCGGTCCGCTACGCGGGCCGCCGAACTGTAATGTGCCTAGTGACGCAGGGGTCTGCGGCCGGTCCTGGAACCGGCTCCGGCTACATGCCCGGCGGCGATCAGGCGCTCAGCCTCGCGGCCTCCAGCAGTCTCCGGACCTGCGCCGGCCGGTTCGTCGTGATCTCCTGGATGCCCAGGTCACGGCACAGCTGCACGTCCTTGGGATCGTCGACGGTCCAGACCCGGAAGCGGCGGCCGGCCGCCAGCCAGCGTTCGATGACCGGGCGGTGCGCGCGGACGTAATCGATGCCCGGGCCGGCCAGTCCCACGCTGCCGTCGTCGATGAGTTGCTCGCCTTCGGATAGGGCCCGGCGCAGGAGCGCCACCACGGCTCCGGCCGTGAGCTTGCCCATGAACAGGCTGCCGCGGATCTCCTCGGCTTCAATGTCGTCGACCAGCTGGCACAAATGCTCCATCGGCACGTGGTCGCCCAGATGCTTGATGGCGTCGGGATGGAAGCTCATGAAGGAGATGGTGATGTTGTCCAGCCGGGAGGACTCGGGCTCCCAGCCCTCGGCCATCAGGTACTTCAGCAGTTCGTCTTCGAGGGTCTGGCCGAAGGGGCTCGGGTGCTTGAGTTCCACGGCCAGCTCCAGCGGACGGCCCGCGGCCCGCATCAGGTCGACCAAGGCGTCCAGCGTCATCAGCTGGTCCGCGATCCCGCCGTATTCGGGCGGTATCGACGCTCCGCGCCAGGACGAAACATCCAGCCGCAGCAGCTCATCAAGCGTATGGTCGGCGACATGGCCGGTGCCGCTGGAGGTGCGGTCCAAATCGAAATCATGGAAGCAGATCAGCTTCATGTCGGCCGTTAAATGGATGTCGCACTCGATTCCGTCGGCGCCGTCCGCAATAGCCTGAAGGTAGGCTGCCCGCGTATTTTCGGCGAACCGGGCACTCGAGCCGCGGTGCGCGAAGATCTTGTGCTTCATGGGTTTCACGCTACCCGCCAAATGGGGAAGCGGACCCTGCGTACGCTGACGGACTGGTTAACTTACTGTGACGAAGACTCGAATTTGCAGACGGAGGACGGATGGCCACTGAGGTGAAGTACGACGGCGGTGTGCGGGCTCTGACCGACGCCGAGCGTGCCGCCGGACTGCGGCAAATGAAGCGCATTGCCGGGGGCCTGCTGTTGGCCATGGCGGCGATCTTCCTCGTCGCCTTCGCCCTCCAGGACCGCTACCCGTGGCTGGAGTATGTGCGCGCCGCCGCCGAGGGCGGCATGGTCGGTGCCCTCGCCGACTGGTTCGCCGTCACCGCCTTGTTCCGGCATCCCCTGGGCCTGAAGATCCCGCATACCGCGATCATCCCGCGCAAGAAGGACCAGATCGGCGCGAGCCTCGGCGGCTTCGTCGAAGACAACTTCCTCTCCGAAGAAGTGGTCAAGGCCAAGATTGCCTCGCTGGGCGTATCGGCACGCACCGGCGCCTGGCTGGAGCAACCGCGGAATGCCGACCGGGTGGCCCGGGAGGGAGCGGCCGCTATCCGCGCCGCAATGCTGGTGCTCAATGACGAAGACGTCCAGGACGTCATTGAATCCATGGCCCGCCGGCACCTGCTCGCCCCGGAATGGGGTCCGCCGCTGGGCAAACTCGCCCAGCGCGTGCTCGACGACGGCCACCACCTGAAGCTCGTGGATTTGCTGCTGGACCGCGCCGCCGATTGGGTGCTGGATAACCAGGAAACCGTATCCCGCCTGGTTGCGGACCGCTCCCCCACCTGGGTGCCGTCGTTCGTGGACTCGCTGATGGGCGACAAGGTCCACATGGAGCTGTACCGCTTCATCGTGTCCATCCAGGACGACCCCGACCATCAGGTCCGCCGCCAGCTGGACGTCTACCTCCAGTCGCTCGCGCAGGACCTGCAGCACGATCCGGACATGATCGCCCGCGTCGAGCACCTGAAGAACAATGCCCTCGGCGATCCGGAGGTCCGCCAGCTCGCCGCCCGCACCTGGGAAACCATCAAACGGGCCATGCTGCAGGCGGTCGATGACCCGCAGAGCGAACTCAGCCTGAAATTCACCGCCGCCGTCCGCGATTTCGGCCACCGCCTGGCCAACGATGCGGACCTCGCCGCCAAGGTGGACGGCTGGATCGAGGAAGCCGCCGGCTACCTCGTGCGCACCTACCGCTCGCAGATCGCCGGTGTGATCACCGAAACCGTGGAGCGCTGGGACGCCGAGGAAACCTCCCGGAAGATCGAACTCCAGGTGGGCCGCGACCTGCAGTTCATCCGGATCAACGGCACCGTCGTCGGCTCCCTCGCCGGCCTGGTCATCTTCACCATCGCCCACGCCATCTTCGGCTAGCTGTCTCGGCCACGAACCCACGACCCTGCACAACCGGCGGCCCGGCTCATGACCCGGCTCTGCCCGCAACGGTCCACTTTGGCTACCAGGATCCACCTCGAACCGGAGCAAGGTTCCGAAACGGAGCGGCCCGGGCACGCCGCCGCAGTGAGAGGTCAGTCGCCGGACACTTCCCGGTCCTCCACAGCCCCGGTGGCCGAGGCGCCCCCGCCGCCGTCGGCATCCCCGGCACCCGCGAAGCCCCGGGTCCCGCCGGCCGCGGCCCCGCCAGCGCCGGCCGCGAGCTCGTGATGCCGACGCGGGATGTAGTGCCGCTTCTGCGCCAGCTCCTCCACCAGCCCCATCGGCAGCGCCAGCGGCGGCTCGCCGAAGGCCTCCTGCGTGGCGGAGATGACCCTTCGGGCCATGAAGTGGTTGCCGACGCCGCCCACCACGGCGCCAATGCCGAAGGGCACGGCGCGGCCCAGCATTGCGGTGCCCTGTTTGGCAAGGATCTTCTTCAGGAAGCGCCGGCGCATGCTGTCCAGCACGGTTCCGACCATTCCGGAGGGCATGCTCGTACCGACGAGGTTGCCCCAGGGTTGGCTTTGCTTCTTGCCTCCGGCCTGGCCCACCAGGTCGCGGAGCAGCGCAAGGCCCTCTTCGCCCATGAGAATGGCCATGACCATGGTGCGCGCGCGGTCCGGGTCGTCGAGGTGGACGCCGTGCAGTTCGGCGATCGACTGCGCATAAAGGGCCGTGGCCTCGAGGAAGCCCATGGTCGCGACCGCCGACAGGCCGAGGGCGGCGACCGTGCTGACGCCGGGCACCAGCGCGGAACCGCCTACTGCCGCGCCGCCGCCGGTCACGGTCCGCAGATAATGCTTCTCCAGCATTGCGGACAGTTCCGCGGGCGACGCCTCCGGGTACTTTCGCCGCAGCCGGTTCAGGTTGGCCAGCACCAGGGGCCGCTGGACATCCAGCGCCTTCATGATCGCGTTGGTCACATGCGGCTTCGGGTTGCCCTTCGCATCGAACGCCGTACCCGCCGCCATCCTTACTGCCGGATTGAATTTCCTGGCCATGCGTCTCCTTCGTTCGTGCCTGACGAGATCAACCCTAGAACACGGGCCCCCGGCAAAGCCGAAAACGCCCAATCATCGCCACCGGCAACCAAGATAAGTATGCTGAGCACGTACGGAACCGCCGACATCACAGCAGGTCGGGCCGCGATTGCGCCCTACCGGCCCGGAGAAGGAGCAGTTGCCATGAGGATTGGATCATCGATAGCCCTGATCGCCATCGGCGCAATTCTGGCGTTTGCCGTCGCCGATGTCGTGGACTTCGTCGACCTGACGCTGGTCGGCTGGATCCTGATGGGCGTGGGCGCCCTCGGCCTGATCATCTCCGTCGTGATGGCGGGTACCAGCCGGCGCCGCGTGACCGAAAGCCGCCAGCTCAACGATCCGCGAACCGGAGAAACCGTTCGCCGGGACGACATCCGCGACACCGGCCTCTGACCGCACGCGGACTCCAACCGCACCTGTTCGTCACGGCACGGGCTTGTCACGGGACGGGGCTCCCCCGGCCGGACTCACTGCCCCAGGTAGACGCGAAGGAAAATGCCGACGTCGCGCATTTCCTCCGCGCCGATGTTGTGCCCCATGCCCGGATAGGTCCTCGCGGTGAGCCGAGTGTGCGCCTCCAGCCACTCGGCCGAATACCGGATCGCGTCCCCGTGGATCACCACATCGTCGGCGTCGCGGCCCCAGAAGAAGGGCAGGCTGCCGTCCAGCTCGTCGGTCAGGGCCAGCAGGTCGTGGTCCAGCACAAAGCCGGAGAGCCCGACGGCGGCGCGAAAGGCTGCGGGACGCAACCGCAGCAGCGTGGTCGCCATCGCCATCCCCTGCGAGAAGCCGAGCAGGCTCACGCTGCGGAAACTGCCGGCGTCGAGAATCGGATCCAGCCATTCGAATACCCGGTTCGCCGAACCGACCACCTCGGCGAAGTCCGAGGTCAGGAACGGATCAAGCAGGAACCACCCGTGCTTGCCGCCGACGTCGAAATGGCCCCGCGGCGCCACGCCCGTGACGTTGGGCGGCAGCACCTCGAACAGCGGCAGCAACCGCTCTTCGGAGGAACCGTAGCCGTGGATCATGACCAGCAAGTCGGTGCCGGCCCGCTCTTCGGCGGGGCGGGACCAGGCGGCGGTTTCCATGCACCACTTCTACCACCCGCCTCCAATCATCCTCCGCGCACCGGACACTCAGCGCGGTTTCGTACTGCCCAGGACGGCGAGCGAGACCACCACCCCGAGCCCGCTGACGGCCGTCGCCGCGAACTGTGCCGCGGGACTGCCGGGCACCAGGACCGACAGCGCCAGCTCGAGCGGAAACCACAGCAGCGCCCAGCCGAGCATGGCGAACAGCGGGGCATACCGCTCCCCGCGGGCCATCCCGCGGAAGGCCATGGCCGCGAACATGAGCACCACCGCGGCCACACCGATCATCAGCACGGCACCGTATCCACCCAGGACCAGGTCCGGCGGCACGCCCATCAACGCCGCCGAACCCTGGTCGATCCCAACAACCAGAACGACGCCGGCAATCGCCGCGAGCAGGACGTTTACCGCCTGCAGCCACATCAGTCTGCGCTCATCGGGCCTCATACAGCTACCGTAGCCCGGGCTCCGACCCCCGATTTTTTTGTTTTGTCTTTTTTTGTGTTGACTTGGAGAGGGAAACGCAGATAAAGTCATCAAAACAAACACGCGAGTGACTCGGGTCACAACATCGCAAAAGCCTGACGGAAGCACCTGGAGAGACATGTTCGCCGCTGAACGCCACCGCCTGATCGGAGCCCTGGTCGACGCCCAGGGGCGCGTTACGGTGGGCGAGCTGGCGGACAAGTTCGACATCACCAAGGAGACCGTCCGGCGGGACCTCGCCATGCTGGAGGAGCTGAGCCAGCTGCGCCGGGTGCACGGCGGCGCCGTGGCCGTGCACAAGGCCAGCACCAGCGAACAAAGCCTGGACACGCGCCAGCTGCAGCGGCACGACGAAAAGCTGCGCATCGCCCGCCAGGCCCTGGCCCTGGTGCCGGCCGGGGCCGCCTCCGCCGTGATCGACGCCGGCACCACCACGGAGCTGCTCGCCGAACTGCTGACGTCGGAACCGGACGGCCGCCACGACGACCTGCTGGTGATCACCCACGCCGTGCCCATCGCCTACCGGATCTCCACCGGCTCGCAGCTCCAGCTCGAGATGGTTGGCGGGCGCGTCCGCGGACTCACCAGCGCTGGCATCGGTGCCACCACCCTGGAGCGGTTCGCCGCCTTGCGCCCGGACATCGCCTTCATCGGTGCCAACGGGATCCATGCCAGCTTCGGGCTAAGCACACCGGATCCGCTCGAAGCGGCGGTCAAGACCGCCATCGTCCGCTCGGCCCGCCGGGTCGTAGCGCTTATCGATTCCAGCAAGCTGGACGAGGAAACCCTGGTGCGTTTTGCCGGGCTGGAGGAAATCGACACCTTGATCACGGACAAAGAACCTGCGGGCCCCCTCGCCGCGGCGCTTGAACAAGCCGACGTTGAGGTCGTGGTCGCATGATCATCACACTGACAGCCAATCCGAGCCTGGACAGGACGGTCGAACTGACCGGCCCGCTCTCCCGTGGCAGCGTCCAGCGTGCGGCCTCGGCCTCGCAGCAGGCGGCGGGGAAGGGCGTCAACGTGTCCCGGGCCCTGGCGGCCTCGGGCGCGGAGAGCCTCGCCGTCCTCCCCGGAGACCCGGAAGATCCGGTGGTCGCCGGCCTTCGCCAGGCCGGCCTGGCCCATCTGGCCCTGCCCATCGGCCAGCCCCTGCGCAGCAACATCACGCTGACGGAGCCGGACGGGACCACCACCAAAGTCAACGAACCCGGCCCGCTCCTCAACCGGCAGCAGCAGGACCGGCTGGCGGACGCCGTCGTGGCCCAGTGCTCGGGTGCGGACTGGCTGGTCCTGGCCGGTTCCCTGCCGCCGGGCGTCCCCGCCGACTTCTACGCGACCCTGGCCGCCAAGGTCCGCACCGAGCTCGGCGTGGCCGCCCCGCGCATCGCCGTCGACACCTCGGGGGAACCGCTGCGCCAGGTCTATGCGGCCAGCTTCGAATCCGCCCCGGACCTGGTGAAGCCCAACGCCGAGGAGCTGGCCGAACTGGCCGGCCTGCACAGCGAGGCCGAACTGGAAGCGTCGCCGGAGCTGGCCGCCGCCACCGCGGAGGTCCTGCTCGACCGGGGAACCGAGGCCGTCCTGGCGACCCTCGGCGCGAAAGGCGCCGTGCTGGTGACCCGGGACGGCGCCTGGTCCGCGGTCCATCCGCCGGTGGCTGCCCGCAGCACCGTCGGGGCCGGGGATTCCTCCCTGGCCGGCTACCTCCTGGCGGCCACCCGAGGGGACGCCCCTGCCGACTGCCTCCGGCAGGCCGTCGCGCACGGCGCCGCCGCCGCTTCCCTGCCCGGAACCACCCTGCCCTCACTTGAACAGACGAAGCCCGGCTCCGTCGTCGTCACCGCACTGGCTGTCCAGCTCCCGCCGGCAGCTTCACGCTAACAAGGAAGACACATGTCCCAGCTCATCACCGAACAGCTCGTCACCCTTGACGAGAACCTCGGCACCACCAGCGAGAAAGTCATCCGGCACCTTGCCCAGCGCGTGGTCGACACGGGCCGCGCCGCTGCCTTCGAGGGGCTCTACGCCGACGCCGTAGCCCGCGAGCAGAAGACCGCCACGGGCGTGCCCGGCGGCATCGCCATCCCGCACTGCCGCTCCACAGCGGTGCTGGAGCCGACGCTCGCCATGGCACGGCTCGAGCCGCGCGCCGACTTCGGCGCCAAGGACGGCCCCGCCGACCTGGTCTTCTTCATCGCCGCCCCGGAAGGCGCGGACAAGGAGCACCTGCAGCTGCTGTCCAAGCTGGCCCGCTCGCTGGTGAAGAAGGACTTCACCGCCGCGCTGCGTTCGGCGGCCTCGCCGGCCGAAATCGTGGCCCTGGTCGAGGGCGCCGTCTACCCGGAGAAGGCCCCGGCCACCGCCGCCGCTGGAACCGGCAGCACGGCCGCCGGCCCCGGACCTGCCGCAGCGGCTCCCGCCGCAGCCGCAGCCGCGGCCGAGCCGGAACCGGCCCGGACCGCACCGTCCGCGCAGAAGACCCTGGTCGCCGTGACCGCCTGCCCGACCGGCATCGCCCATACCTACATGGCCGCCGACTCGCTGGTGGCCTCCGCCAAGGAGGCAGGGATCGATCTCCAGGTCGAGACGCAGGGCTCGGCCGGCGCCACCCCGCTGGACCCCGCGGTCATCAGCGCCGCGGACGCAGTCATCTTCGCCGTCGACGTCGACGTGCGCGAGAAGGAGCGCTTCGCTGGCAAGCCGGTGATCCAGTCTCCGGTCAAGCGCGCCATCGATGAGCCGGACGTGATGATCCGCGAAGCCCTGGCGGCGGCGGACAACCCCAACGCCCGCCGCGTCAGCGCCACCGCCGATATCTCCGAGCATGCCGGCGCGGGCGGCGGCGAAAGCTTCGGCGGCAAGCTCAAGCGTGCGCTGCTCACCGGCGTCAGCTACATGATTCCCTTCGTTGCCGGCGGTGGCCTGCTCATCGCGCTGGGCTTCCTGCTCGGCGGGTACGACATCACCAACGTGGCGGACAAGGTGGTGCTGGAGAACAGCCTGTTCAACCTGCCCGAGGGCGGCGTGCTGACCTACCTGGGCGCGGTGCTGTTCAAGATCGGCCAGCTTTCCATGGGCTTCCTGGTCCCGGCACTGGCCGGCTACATCGCCTATGCCCTGGCTGACCGGCCGGGCATCGCCCCGGGCTTCACCGCCGGCGCCGTCGCGCTGTTCATGGGCGGCGGCTTCCTCGGCGGCATGGTCGGCGGCCTGATCGCCGGATTCTTCGCCTACTGGCTCACGACGCTGGCTGCACCGCGCTGGCTGCGCGGCCTGATGCCCGTGGTCATCATCCCGCTGCTGGCCTCGATCGTGGCCTCCGGTGCCATGTTCCTCTTCATCGGCGGACCCATCGCGGCGCTGACCGCCGGGCTGAACACGTGGCTGTCCGGCCTGACCGGCACGTCCGCGGCGATCCTGGGTATCATCCTCGGCCTGATGATGTGCTTCGACCTCGGCGGCCCGGTGAACAAGGTGGCCTATTCCTTCGCCGTCGCCGGCCTCGGCGCCGGTTCCGCCACCAACCAGGCGCCCTGGATGATCATGGCCGCCGTCATGGCTGCCGGCATGGTCCCGCCGCTGGCGATGGCCCTGGCCACCGTGCTCGACCGCAAGCGGTTCTCCCTCGCGGAGCGCGAAAACGGCAAGGCAGCCTGGCTGCTGGGCGCCTCCTTCATCTCCGAGGGTGCGATCCCGTTCGCCGCGGCCGACCCGCTGCGCGTGATCCCGGCCAGCATGGTCGGCGGTGCCGTCACCGGCGCCATCTGCATGGCAACCGGCGTCACCTCGCAGGCGCCCCACGGCGGGTTGTTCGTTTTCTTCGCCATCGGCAACCTGCCGATGTTCCTCTTGGCTATCGTGGTGGGAACGATCATCTCCGCCCTGGCCGTCGTCGCACTGAAGCGCTACGCCGTCCGCAAGCAGGCCGCCGCCGAACCGGCCGCCGTGCCCGCCTGACCCGCCGCGTCCGGAAAAGCAGGAATTCGACAGTGAGGTACCCAATGAGCAGCATCACCGGAGCAGGCGTCAGCCCGGGCCGCGTCATCGGCCCCGTGCTGCAGATGCCGCCCGCAGTCCCCGAGCCCGATGCCGCCGTCGGCCTGCCGGCGGAAGCGAGCATCGAAGCCGAGACCGAGCGGCTGAAGACCGCGGCCAAGGCCGTCCAGGCCGGGCTGAAGGCCCGCGCCGCCAACGCCAGCGGCGATGCCGCCGAAGTCCTCAAGGCCACCGCGCTGATGGCAGCCGACCCGATGCTGCTGAAGTCCGCCGCCAAGCTCCTGGCGGCCGGCCGCAGCACCGAGCGGGCTGTCTGGGAGGCGGCCGAGCAGGTGGCGGCGCAGCTGAAGGCGCTCGGCGGCTACATGGCCGAACGCGCGGCGGACGTGCTGGATGTGCGGGCCCGGATCGTGGCGGAACTGCGCGGCGTCCCGGCGCCGGGCATCCCCGATTCGGATGTCCCGTTCATCCTGGCGGCCGACGACCTGGCACCGGCCGACACGGCCACGCTGGACCCGGCCAAGGTCATCGCGCTGGTCACCGCCGGCGGCGGGCCGCAGTCGCACACGGCCATCCTCGCCCGCGCGCTCGGCCTGCCCGCCGTGGTCGCCGCCGAAGGCGTCACGTCCATCCCCTCCGGCACCGAAGTGTTCGTGGACGGTTCGGCCGGCCTCGTGGTGCCCGAACCCGGGGAGACCGAGCGCACCGCGGCCGCGGCGTATGCGGCCCGCGGGGCGCTGCCCGCCTTCGACGGCACGGGTACGACGGCGGACGGCCGGTTGGTACCGCTGCTCTCCAACGTCGGGGACGGAGAGGGCGCGCTGGCCGCGGCCGCAGCCGGAGCCGAAGGGGTGGGGCTGCTGCGCACCGAGTTCTGCTTCCTGAACCGCGACGAGGAACCGTCCTTCGAGGAACAGTCCGCCGCCTACAAGGCCGTCTTCGATGCCTTCCCGGGCAAGAAGGTCGTGGTGCGCACGCTGGATGCCGGCGCTGACAAGCCGCTGCCCTTCCTGACCGATGCCACGGAGCCGAACCCGGCGCTGGGAGTCCGCGGATACCGGACGGACAAGGCGCACCCGGGCGTGCTGCAGCGCCAACTGGAAGCCATCGCCGCGGCCGCCGGCCAGAGCGAGGCCGAGGTCTGGGTCATGGCCCCGATGATCTCGGCCGCCTCCGAGGCGGCGCACTTCGCCGGGCTGTGCGAGGCTGCCGGGCTGAAGACCCCCGGCGTGATGGTGGAGGTGCCGTCCGCGGCCCTGACCGCGGGTGCCATCCTCGAGGCGGTGGACTTCGCCTCGATCGGCACCAACGACCTGACGCAGTACACGATGGCAGCGGACCGCCAACTGGGGCCGCTGGCCGAGCTGACGGATCCCTGGCAGCCGGCCGTGCTCCAGCTGATCAAGGCCACCGTGGACGGCGCCGCCGCCACCCACCAGCCGCCCAAGCCCGTAGGTGTCTGCGGTGAGGCGGCCGCGGACCCGGCCCTCGCCGTCGTACTGGTGGGACTGGGCGTGAACTCGCTCTCGATGAACGCCCGGGCGCTGTCCGGCGTCGCCGCCCTGCTCAAGACGGTCACGCTGGAGCAGGCCAAGGAGGCCGCCCGGCTGGCCGTCACCGCGGACTCGGCCGAAACCGCCAAGGCCAAGGTCCGCGCCAACCTGCCCATGCTCGAAACCCTCGGACTCTAACCAAAGGAGACAACCATGCCCGAACGTATCGCCACCGTCGCCAGCCGCGTCGGCCTGCACGCCCGCCCCGCCGCCATCTTCGCCGAAGCCGCCGCCGAACAGCCCGTCGAGGTCACCATCGGCCTCGAGGGCACGCCGGCAGACGAGGCCCTGGATGCCTCGAGCATCCTGTCGCTGATGGGCCTGGGCGCCGAATACGGCGCCAAGGTGGTCCTGCGCGCCGAGGGCGAGGGCGCGGACGCAGCCCTCGAGTCCCTCGCGCAGGTGCTCGAGACGGACCACGACGCCGAGTAGCAGCCGGCGCTACACGCGGCGTGCCTGCCGGCCGGCAGCCGCAGCACAAACCAAGGGCTCCCCCGGACCTGCCGTCCGGGGGAGCCCTTGCTTATTGGAGAAGTCCGCGGATCGGGTGCACTCGGCCGGGCCGGCCGCGCCGCCGACGGACATCGCTAGGCCCGTGCGCTACCAGCGGACCTGCTTCTCGCCGCGGCCTTGGCGGCTGCTCGCATGGGTCGGCTTGTGGCCGTTGCCGATGCTGTGCCAGCCGGGCAGGTCACCCGGTTTCCTGGCGGCGCGGGCCTCGTCGAGCCGCTTCTGCTGTTCGCTGCTCAGCTTGGCGGCCGCCGACGGGGCCAGATGGACGTGCAGGTCCTTGTTCTTATCAGCGGTGGTCATGGTTTCCTCCGAATCGTGGATGCTCCGCGGAGAAGGTGCCTGGCGCCGGCGCCAGTGACGGCGGAAGTCGGGTCGGTTCAGGCATGGAAGGCGCGGGAACGACTCGCAAGGCACAGCCTCGGCAGGCGGGATTTTGAGCTGGCATCTGACGGGCGCCGCGGCGGGGCGACGCGCGGATTACTCGAAAATCAGTGTTCCCATGCGGGCAAGCCTAACAAGCGCGGACGGATTCGGATAGGTTGTGGGGACAAAAGAGAGGGGCGGCGAATGCCTGGATTCGACGAGCGCTACGACCCGATCTACCAGCGCGGGCACCAGGGGCAGGCCTCCGGGACCGGGCAGTCCGCCCGCGCTTCCGGCAACGGGCAGATCCGGCAGTCCTCCGGCAGCAGTTCGCCCGAGCAGGCGGCCGGCTCCGGCCAGGTTGCGCAACCCGTGCCGCGCCCGCCGGACCACAGCCCGTTCAGCCGGCCGAACCACTTCCACCGGCCCGCGGATCCCGCTCGCGACGGGTTCCTTGACGGCCCGGGCATTTCCGAGGTCGCGCCAGCCGGCGACCCGGCCGGGCCCGCGGAGCCTGCCGCCTCCGCGGCGCGGAAGATCAACCCTTTCCTGCTGGCCCTTTGGCTCGTCGGGCTCGTCGCCCTTGGCCTGGGCATCTTCTCGGCGCTGGTCCCGCTGGGCGTGATCGACACGGACCAGTTTGCTCCCGGCCCCGATCCGAGCGTGTGGCTGTTCATCCTTCCCACGCTCTCCCCCGGTTTCCTCAGCGGAGGTTTCGTCTGTATCGGCCTGGCCCTGGGGCTGCACGCCCTGGCCTGGCAGCGGCGCCGCTGATCCTCTGCCCTTCTTCCGTGCCATCCTCCAAGGCCCTTCGTCCGGCCGCAGCCTCAGGGCCAGCGGACGCGCGTGGCCATCTCGGGATGCCGGCGCAGGTACCCCGCGATGTACGGGCAATGCGGCACGGCGGTCTTGTCCTGCCCCGCCACGTCACTCAGGGCATACTCGGCGAGCTTGGCCGCCAGGCCCTCACCCTCGAACTCGGCCCGGATGTCCGTGTACTGTAAGGCGACCTCGCGTCCGCTCGCGTGGAAGACCGAGGCGCCCGCCAGCCTGCCGTCCACGTGGATCTCGTAGCGGCTTAGGGCGTCATTGCGTGTCAGGGAGAAGCTCTCAACCATGCTTCGAGCTTCCCAGCGCCGGGGAGGCGGCGCAATGGGCCCCGTCCGGCTTAGCTGTGCAGCTGGACATCGGTCCAGACCAGCCTGTGGTCGCTGGTGGGGAACGGGAACTCGCCGGTCAGCTCCGAACCGGCCTCGCCCCGCTTGGGCCAAAAGACGCCGGCGCCGCGCACCAGCAGGTTCTTCGACGGCAGCACGTAGTCGGCGCGCAGGTTGCCCGGCGCCGGGTCGTCGTTGAAGTCGGCAGTGTCGAAGCGCGGGTCACCCAGATGGTTGATGTTGGCTCCGCCCTGCAGGGCCGCCGCTTCCACGGCCCCCCGCGAGGCCGGCAGCGGATCCTGGATGCGCGGGTGGTCCAGCAGCTGGTCGATCGCGCCCGGGTAGGAGTCGCCGTCCCGGGGATCGGAGTTCTGGTCGCCCATGACCACGAACCGCGAACCGGGCTTCAAGCCGCCCGGCACCCCGCCGTCGTCGTAAATGTACGATGCCTGCGGCCCGCCGGCCACATAATCCGCCCAGAAGCGGATCTCGTCATAGTTGCGCTTACCGTTCCTGTCCTCCGGACCGTCGAAGGAGGGCGGCGTGGGGTGGCTGGCCAGCACATGGACGGTCCTGCCGGCGATCCGCACCGGCACGTCCCAGTGCGACTTGCTGGACAGCCGCAGCACAGCCTGCGCCTCCGGGGAGTAATAGTCCGCAGGCATCAGGTTGCCCGGCATGTCCTTCCAGAGGAAGTTCCGGAAAGTGCGCACGTTGGCCGTGTCGATCGGATACTTCGAGAGCACGACCATGCCGTACTGCCCCGGGAACAGGCCGAAGCCGAACGCGTCGTCCCCGGTGCCGAGCACGCCGTCGTTGTTCAAGTCCACGCCCGTGTCGACCCCGGTGTTGGACGGGGCGGTGTAGGCGTACGGGTACTCGACCGGCGGCTGCCCGTTCTGGCTGACCTGCAGGTAGTTCTGCCGGAACAGGTCGACCGCGGCGTTGCCCTCAACGTAGTCGAACTCGTTCAGCAGCAGGATGTCCGGGTTGTTCCGCTGGATGACCTCGGCGATGTTCCGGGCCTGCTGGTTGTCCGGCGTGGCCAGGTCGGCGAGCAGCTCGCCCTCCGCGCCGCGGTTGAGGCTGGCGTTGTAGGTGGCCATCCGTACGGTTTCCTGCTGCACGTTCCCAGTATGCGCCGCGGACGGGCTTTGCTGCGGGGCGGCCTGGGCGGGAGGAACGACGACGGCGGACAGGGCTGTGGCGGCGAGCGCGGCCAGGAGCGGGGACAGGAAGCGGGTCATGGCCCCAGCGTACGCAGCCGCGGCAAACGCCCGGTGAACCGGCGCTGTCAGGACAGTTGGCCGGAGCGTCGCATCACCAAGGATGAGATGGCCGGTAATGCCCGCTGGGCCGTGGCCAAGATCCACCGAGCCCTTCTGGACCGCGGCTGGCGGCCCTGGAATCACCCGCTTCCTGAACGAGGAAGCAGCAGATGCCCTTTCCCGGGTGGAAAAGGGCATCAGCTGCTCAGTCGATCGGTGGCTCAGCCGGGGCGGCCGGGCTTGAGCTGCTGGCGGCGCGGGCTGTCCGGGTTCATCAGCGAATGCTTGCGGCCGTAGAAGAAGTAGATCAGCAGGCCGATGAGCAGCCACACCCCGAACCGGAGCCAGGTTTCCCAGTGCAGCTGCAGCATCAGGAAGAACGAGGCGAGGACGCCGAAGGCCGGAACAACCGGCATCAGCGGCAGCCTGAATTCCCTCGGCTCCTCCGGCCGGGTGTAGCGGAGCACGATCACGGCGATGCAGGTCACGACGAAGGCCGCGAGGATGCCGATGTTGGTCAGGTCCGCAACCGCCCGGATCGGGAAGACACCGGCGAGCAGCGCCGCGGCGATCCCGGCGATCCAGGTCACCCGCTGGGGCGTCCCGTGCCTGTCCGTGGCGGAGAACCAGCGCGGCAGCAGCCCGTCCCGGCTCATCGAGAACCAGACCCGGGTGACGCCGAGCAGGAAGGTCAGCATCACGGTCAGGATGGAGACCACTGCGAATGCCGAAATGATCGTGGCGACCGCCGGCAGGCCGACATTCTGGAAGGCCGAGGCGAAACCGGCCGTGGGACTGATCTCGGTGTAGTTCTGCATGCCGGTCAGCACCAGGGTCGCCAGCACATACAGCGTCATGGCGATCAGCAAGGAGAGCAGGATGGCCTTGGGCATGTGCTTCTTGCCGTCCACGGCCTCCTCCGCCGCGGTGCTCATCGCGTCGTAGCCGAACACGGCGAAGAAGACGGTCGCGGCGCCGGCGAGGACCGGCCCGAAGCCAGAAGGCATGAACGGCGTGTAGTTGGCCGGGTCCACGAAGAAGAATCCGAGCCCGATGATGAAGAGGATCAGCAGCACCTTTAGGCCCACGGCGATGAGCTCGAACCGGCCGAAGGTCTTGGTCCCGCGGCTCAGGATCCAGGCGATGAACAGGCAGACCACGATGGCCGGGAGGTTGATGACGCCGCCCTCGACCGTGTCGCCGGTGCCCTGCATCCAGACCGGAACGTCGAGGCCGATCCCGGCCATGAACTCGGTGAAGTACCCGGAGATGCCGATGGCGACCACCGCGACGATCGCGATGTATTCGAGCAGCAGGTCCCAGCCGATGAACCAGCCGATGATCTCGCCCAGGGCGACGTAACCGTAGGTATAAGCGGAACCGGCGCGCGGGATCATCCCGGCGAATTCGGCGTAGGACAGCGCTGCCGCGGCGCTGGCCAGGCCGGCGATCAAGAAGGAGATCAGCACCGCCGGCCCAACCGGCGGTGCCTCGCCGCCGCCGTTGGCCACCAGGCCGGCCAGCGTGAAGATGCCGATGCCGATGATGCCGCCGACGCCGATGGCGGTCAGCTGCCACAGGCCGAGCGTCCGGAACAGCCCGGTTTTGACGCTCTCGTCGTCGACTTCTTTCAGCGGCTTGCGCCGCATGATGGACTGGCTCAAATCACGTGTACTCATGGGGCTTCCTCTCCTAGATCAGCCCTACCGAAAGGTTGTTCGGCGTGCCGAACCGGTGCGCCGTGATGCTGACCGCCTGCTCATGCAGGAACGGCAGCAGTTCCACCCGTCCGGCCTCGGTGACCGGATGGGGGTACACCGCCACGTCCGGCGAACCGCCGGCCGCTTCGGCGAGCGCGACCGGGTTCCCGCCGATGAGCCGGATCCGTCCCGCTCCCAGGCGCGGGACCCGCGCCAGCCACGCGGCGTCGTCCTCGACCGCCACCTCTATGCCGCGGTCGATCAGCACGGCGCGCACTGCGGCGGGAAGCTCGACGGCGGTGGACACCTTCACGTCCGAGCCGGCCAGCAGCCCGGCGGCGAGCACGCGGACCAGCTTGGCCGGCCGCTCGGACTCCGACAGCCGGACGGTGACCGGCAGCGGCAGGTAGCGGAAGACGTTGCGCTCGGCGGCCAGGCCGGACACGTCCTTCGCCACGCCGAATTCCTCGGCCCAGGCCTCGGCGTCCGAGGACAGCGCGCGCGCCAGGACGGCGGCCTCGTCCTCATTCAGGAACCCCTGCGCCCCGGTTGCCGCAGCAAGAAGGTGGCGCACGCCGTCGTTCGTGACCTCTGCCGTGGCCCCGCTGGGCGCGGTTTCCCACTCCCCCAGGCCGGCGAGGTAGTTCGGGCCGCCGGCCTTGCTGCCCGCGCCAACGGCCGACTTCTTCCAGCCGCCGAAGGGCTGGCGCTGCACGATCGCCCCGGTGATATGCCGGTTCACGTACAGGTTGCCGGCCTGGACATTGTCCAGCCAGTAGTCCAGCTCGTCCCGGTCCAGCGAGTGCAGCCCGGAGGTCAGGCCGTAGTCGATCTCGTTCTGCATGGCCACGGCCTCCTCGAGGGTGTCCGCGGTCATCACGCCCAGGATCGGGCCGAAGAACTCGGTCAGATGGTAGTGCGAGCCGCGGCGCACACCGGTGCGGATTCCGGGGCTCCAGAGCTTGCCGGATTCATCCAGCCGCTCCGGCTTCAGCAGCCAGGCCTCCCCCTCGCCGAGGTTGGTCAGCCCGTCCAGCAGCTTGCCGCTGGCCGGCTCGATGACCGGCCCCATCTGCGTAGCGGCATCCTGCGGATAGCCGACGGTCAGCGAGGTGACGGCGTCCACCAGCTGGTTGCGGAAACGGCGGGACTGAGCCACGGAGCCGACCAGGATGACCAGCGAGGCGGCCGAGCACTTCTGGCCCGCGTGCCCGAACGCGGAGTACGCCACGTCCTTCGCCGCGAGGTCGAAGTCCGCGCTCGGCGTGACGATGATGGCGTTCTTGCCGGACGTCTCGGCCAGCAGCGGCAGGTCCGGGCGGAAGGAACGGAAGAGCTCGGCGGTCTCGTAGCCTCCGGTCAGCACCACGCGGTCCACGCGCGGATCGGAGATCAGCTGCCGGCCCAGTTCCCGCTCGCCCAGCTGCACCAGCTGCAGCACCTCGCGCGGGACGCCGGCCTCCCACAGCGCCTCCACCATGACCGCGCCGGTCCGCTGCGCCGGCTTCGCCGGTTTAATGACGACGGCGGAGCCCGCCGCGAGCGCGGCCAGCGTCGACCCGGCGGGGATGGCAATGGGGAAGTTCCAGGGCGGCGTGACCACGGTGAGCCGCGACGGCACGTACGTGGCCCCGTCCACCGTGTCCAGCCTGCGGGCCAGCTCGGCGTAGTAGTGCGCGAAGTCGATCGCCTCGGAGACCTCGGGGTCCGACTGGTCGAGGGTCTTGCCGGCCTCGGCCGCCGCCACTTCCATCAGGCGCGAGCGGTTGGCGGCGAGCGCGTCGCCGGCACGGTGCAGGATCTCGGCACGTTCGGCGCCGGACAGCGCGCCCCACGCCTTGCCGTGCTCCACGGCGGTGGAGAGGACCCGCTCCAGCCCGCTCTCGTCCCGGATGGCGGCGGCCTCGATGGCCTCGACACCCAGAGTGGAGTCCGGGACCCGCTCGAGGATGCCGCGGCCCCATGCGCGGTTGGCCGGCAGGGACGGATCGGTGTCCGGGGTGTTGCGGAAGCCTTCGCGGGGCGCGGGCTCGACCGGTTCGTGCCGGTCCTGCCGGCGGTTGGGCGGCGGCACGGAGTCGTCGAGGTTCTCCAGCGAGGCCAGGAACCGCTGCTTCTCCCGCTCGAACAGCTGCTCGTTCGCGCTCAGCTCGAAGACCGCGGACATGAAGTTCTCCTGGCTGGCGCCCTCTTCCAGCCGGCGGATGAGGTAAGCGATCGCCACGTCGAACTCCTGCGGATGCACCACCGGGGTGTACAGGAGCAGCGAACCGACGTCCTTCTTCACGGCCTCGGCCTGACCTTGGGCCATTCCCAGCAGCATCTCGAAGTCGATCCGGTCCGCCACGCCGCGCCGCTTGGCGAGCAGCCAGGCGAACGCCACGTCGAACAGGTTGTGCCCGGCAACGCCGATCCGTACGGCGTCGACATGCTCCGGGCGGAGGGAGTAGTTGAGCACCCGCTTGTAGTTGGTGTCCGAGTCCTGCTTGGTGCCCCACGTGGCCAGCGGCCAGTCATGCAGGGAGGCCTCGACCTGTTCCATCGGCAGGTTGGCGCCCTTGACCACGCGCACCTTGATCGGCGCGCCGCCGGCCGCCCGGCGGGCCTGCGCCCATTGGGTCAGCTCCATCATCGCGGCCAGCGCGTCCGGCAGGTAGGCCTGCAGCACGATGCCTGCTTCCAGGTTCCGGAACTCGGGGCGGTCCAGGATCCGGGTGAAGACCGCCATGGTCATCCCCAGGTCCTTGTATTCCTCCATGTCGAGGTTGATGAACTTGGGCCGCGGCGACTGCGCGGCCTGCCGGTACAGCGGGGCCAGGCTTTCGACGACATCCTCCACGGCCTCGTCGAAGGCCCACGGGGAATGCGGGGCCACGGTGGAGGAGACCTTGATCGAGACGTAGTCGACATCGTCGCGGGCCAGCAGCTTGTGGGTGCCCTCGAGGCGGCGGGCGGCCTCGCGGCGGCCCAGAACGGCTTCGCCCAGCAGGTTGATGTTCAGCCGCACGTCGTCCTTGCGGATCCTGGCGATGGCCGGACCGAGGCGCGCGTCCGTGGCGTCGACGATCAGGTGGCCGACCATTTCGCGCAGCACCCTCCGCGCCGCCGGAATCACCAGCTGCGGCAGCACCGGGGCCATCGCCCCGCCCAGCCGGACAGCGCCGCGCATGTACCAGGGAAGGAAGGCAGGGGCCTTGGGAGCCAGCGCGGCGAGGTTGCGGGCCGCCACGTTGAGGTCCTCGGGCCGGATGACGCCGTCGACGAAGCCTACGGTGAATTCCAGCCCGTTGGGGTCCTTCAGCACCCCGGCGAGCTGCTTGGCCGCCGGGTCGACCGGCACCTTGGCCGCCTCGGCCAGCCAGCGGCGGACCAGCGAGATGGCCTCGTCGGCGAGTTCGCCCGAAATCTCTCCAGCCAGCGCATCCGTCTCCACGGAGGCCTCCTTCACAAGCTCTTTCATGCCAGCATGAACCCTTCGCAGTCGATTTGGGTAGGTATTCCCTCAAGTATGGAAGCGGTGTTCAATTAGATAAAGTGATCTTTTCCGATCGATATGGATCGGATTTATCGAGGGATCGAGGAAGCATGCTGGACGTCCGCAGGCTGCGCCTCCTGCGCGAGCTCAAAATCCGCGGCACCCTCGCCGAGGTGGCCGCCGCGCTCAACTTCAGTCCGTCGTCGGTCTCGCAGCAGCTCTCCCTGCTGGAGAAGGAAGCCGGCGTCGAACTGCTGCGCAAGACGGGACGGCGCGTGCAGCTGACCCCGCAGGCCGAAATCCTGGTGGCCCACACCGAGCAGCTGCTGCAGCGGCTGGAACGCGCCGAGACCGACCTGGCCGCGTCGCTGACCACCGTCACCGGCACCGTGCGCGTGGCCGTCTTCCAGTCGGCTGCGCTGGCCCTGATGCCCCAGTCGCTCAGCGAGATGCGCGAACGCCATCCCGATGTGCGGATCGAGATGGTCCAGCGCGAACCCGAAACGGCGCTGTACGAGACGTGGGCGCGGGACTTCGACGTCGTCGTCGCCGAGCAGTATCCGGGCCACGCCGCGCCCCACTATCCCGAACTGGACCGGCAGCAGCTGACCACCGACGCCATCCGCCTCGCCGTCCCCGCGGAGGACGCGGGCCTGGGCAGCATCGGGTCGGTCGACGACGCTGCGCAGCGGCCCTGGGTGATGGAACCGCACGGCGCCGCCTCCCGCCACTGGGCCGAGCAGGCCTGCCGCTCCGCCGGCTTCGAACCGGACGTCCGGTACGAGACCGCGGACCTCCAGGCGCAGATCCGGCTGGTCGAGTCCGGCAACGCCGTCGCCTTCATGCCGGACCTGCTCTGGACGGGCCGGCCTCACAGCTGCCGCCTGCTCGAGCTCCCGTCCCGGCCGCGGCGCACCATCTTCACCTCGGTCCGCCGCGCCAGCGCGCACCACCCCGCGATCAGCGCCTTCCGGGAGATCCTGGAGGGCGCCGCCGCCCGGATCTGACCGCTCAGCGGCTCCGCCGGCTCCACCGGCTCCACCCGGAGTATGAGCCCGGCGGACCGGGGTTTCATCCCGGGGCCCGACGCACCGCGCCGCCGCCCCGGACAGGATTGAAGCATGAACTCCACCCGCACCGGCAGCACCCGCTACACACCCGACGCCGTCCCGGCCCCCGGCCCATCGGCCGCCCGCATGACCATCCCGGCCCCCACGGACCCGGCCGCCTCCGCCCGGGCTCAGCACCCGTCCAGCCGTCCGGTCCCGGCCATCCTGAGCGCCCGCACACTGACCAAAACATACGGCAGCACGACCGCCCTGTCCGGCCTGACGCTCGACATCCGCGCCGGCGAATCCGTAGCGATCATGGGCACCTCCGGCTCGGGCAAGACCACGTTGCTGCACTGCCTGGCCGGCATCGTCCTGCCGGACAGCGGCCGGATCACGCTCAACACTGCTGCAGGCAGCACCCGGATCGACAGCCTGAACGAGTCGGGGCGCTCCCGCCTCCGCCGGGAGTCCTTCGGGTTCGTCTTCCAGCAGGGCCTGCTCATCCCGGAGCTGACCGCGCTGGAGAATGTGGCCATCGCGCTCATGCTCAACGGCCTGGACCGGACGACGGCGGAACAAGCCTCCGCGGGCTGGCTTCAGTCCCTGGGTCTCGCCGGCATGGAGCAGCGCCGGATCGGCGAACTGTCCGGCGGCCAGGCCCAGCGCGTCGCGATCGCCCGGGCCCAGGTCACGGGGGCGGGCGTGATCTTCGCCGACGAGCCCACGGGCGCGCTGGATTCGGCGACCTCTGCCGAGGTCATGCAGGTCCTGCTGGATTCCACCACGGGCGCCAGCAAGACCCTCGTCGTCGTCACCCATGACGACACCGTAGCGTCCCGTTGCGCCCGCGTCGTCAGCCTGCAGGACGGCCGTCTGGTCGGCGACAGCGCCGGAGGCGCCCGATGAGCACCGCCGTCGTAGATTTCCGCTCCGCCGTACGGCTGGCCTGGCTGCTGGCCCGCCCGGGCGCCGCGGGAGGGTCCGCCGCCGGCCTGCCGGTGCTGGCCTTCGGGCTGGTCACCGCGCTGCTGCTGATCGTGCTCGCCGGCGCCCTCTCCTTCTTCCGCTGGCAGGACCCGGCCGCCGGGCTCTACCAGCTGCTGGCGGTGCTGGCGCTGGTGCTGCTGGTGCTGCCGCTGCTCACGCTCGGCGGCGCCGCGGCCCGGCTGTCCGCGCGGCGGCGCGATGACCGGCTGTCCACCCTGCGCCTGCTCGGGGCCACACCGTCGACCGTCGGTATCATCACCGTGCTCGAATCCACCGCCCTTGCGGCGGCCGGCGCGGTGGCCGGCGTGGCGGGCTACCTGCTGCTGGCGCCGCTGGTCCAGCTGATCGAGTTCCGCGGAGCGCCGATTGGCACGGCCTTCTGGCTGAACCCGCTGGCGGTTGCCGGGGTTGCCGCAGCGGTCGTGCTGCTGGCCGCCGCGAGCGCTGCCGCAGGCCTGGGCAAGGTGGTCATCTCGCCGCTCGGCGTGCGTACCCGGCAGGCGCCGGCCAAGGTGCACTGGTTCCGCGGCGTCCTCGGGGCGCTGGTCATCGTCGCCGGATACGCCGCCGTCAGCACGGGCTATGCTTCGGCTGCCATCGCCATCGCCGTGGTCCTGGGCACGTTCGCAGCCGGGCTTGCCGTCCTGAACCTGCTCGGCCCGTGGGTGGTCGCCGTACTCGGCCGCCGGCAGCTCCGCAAGGCGTCGACGGCGGGGAAGCTCCTGGCGGCACGGGCGATCCTCGAATCGCCGAAGGCCGCGTGGCGCCAGGTCAGCGGCGTCGCGATGACCAGCTTCGTGGCCGTCTTCGGCGGCACCGGCGCCGCGCTGGCCGGCTCGAGCCCGCAGGAGACCATGGGCCCGGAGCAGTTCATAGCCGGCGATATCCGCACGGGAATCCTCATCACCATCGGCGTCTCCTTCCTCATGGTGGCGTGCTCGGCCGGCGTCAACCAGGCCTCTGCGGTGCTGGACCGGGCAGACCTGTACAGCAGCCTGGACAGGCTGGGCATGCCGCGGCACGTCATGGACCGGGCACGCATCCGCGCCGTGATGCTCCCGCTGCTGCTGGTGAGCCTAGGTTCCGCGGCGGTCGCGGCGCTGCTGGTGCTGCCGCTGGCCGGCCTGGCCCTGGTCATGGCGCCGCTGTCCGTGCTGACCATCGCGGCCTGCCTCGCGGCGGGGATCGGCGTGGTCCGCGGCGGCCTCTGGGCCACGGGACCCGTCATGGCCAAGGTCCTCGAACCCGCCCGCTGACGCCGCAGGCGGCGCCCCACCGCTCAAGGCGGGGCGCCGCCGTCGTTATGGTCCTCCCGGCCCGGCCGGCCTGCTTCGCACCGCCGGGCCCGGCCGGGGGAACTATCCCGCCGGTGTGAAGTCCGTGGACCCGATGAATTCCGGCCGGGGTGCGGCCGCTGCGTAGGGCTCCTGCGCCGCGTTCTCCACCGAGTTGAACACGATGAACACGTTCGAACGGGGGAAGGGCGTGACGTTGCCGTTCGAGGCGTGCATGCAGTTCGAGTCGAACATGATGGCGCCGCCGGCCTTGCCCTCAAGCACGTCGATGCCGTAGCGGTTGGCGAACTCCGTCAGCGTGGCCTTGTCCGGGGTGCCGGCGCCCTGCATGACCAGGGACTTCTTGTAGTTGTCCTCAGGCGTGGCGCCGTCGCAGGAGACGTACTCCTTGTGCGAGCCGGGCATGATCATCAGCGGCCCGTTGAAGGAATAGTTGTCCGTCAGCGAGATCGAGATGCTGACGGCGCGCATCCCCGGCATCCCGTCCTCGGCGTGCCAGGTCTCGAAGTCCGAGTGCCACATGAATTCCTTGCCCTCGAAGCCGGGCTTGAAGTTCACGCGGGACTGGTGGATATAGACGTCGGAGCCGAGCAGCTGCCGGGCCCTGCCCACCACGCGGGGATCGTTGGCGATGCGCTTGAAGACCTCGCTGATCTTGTGCACCTCGAAGACCGAGCGCACTTCCTGGCTCTTGGCCTCCACGATGCAGCGTTCGTCCGCGCGCACGGCGGGATCGGCGGAGAGCCGCTCGAGCTCAGCCCGCAGCTCCTCCAGCTCGGCCGGCGTGACCAGCTCGTCAATGGCCAGGTAGCCCGTCGCCTCGTAGTGGTCCAGGGCGGCCTGGTCCAGCGGTCCGTCCGCTTCGCCGCCCCAGACCACCTTGTCCTCGCGCGGAAGGACCCGGGCTTCGCCGCCGCGGGTGGGGTAGGTATCGATTCGGTTCTGTTCTGCGGTTGCAGTCATGCGTCCCTCCTCGGGTGTTGTCGGTTTGTTTCCCGTAAGGAAAAAGCCCGGGCGGCTTGCGCCGTCCGGACTCTTCCTGGCTGGTGGGCCCTTAGGCCGGTTCTTCAACCACCAGCGGGTACACGCCGTTCTCATCGTGTACTTCGCGGCCGGTGACCGGCGGGTTGAAGACGCAGGCCATGCGCAGCTCGGTGGTGGCGCGCACGGTGTGCTTCTCATTGCCGTCCAGCAGGTACATGGTGCCGTCCTTGATCTCGTGGACTTCGCCGGTGACCTCGTTGGTCAGGGTGCCTTCGCCCTGGACGCAATACACGGCCTCGATGTGGTTGGCGTAGTGGAAGGTCGACGTGGTGCCCGCGTAGATCACGGTGTCATGGAAGGAGAAGCCCACTCCCTCGCGCGCCAGGACCATGCGGCGGCTGCGCCAGGTCTCGGACTTGATATCCCGGTCGGTATCGTTCAGGTCATTCAGGTTGGTTACCAGCATGCATAACTCCTTGTTCCTCGATGCGGTCGGATCGGTTTCGGGCCCCGGCGGGCCCGGCGGAAGCGCGCTTAGAGGGCTCCCGCAAGTTCACGGGTACCGGCGACGGCGTTGGTCGCCTCAATCAGGATGTCCAGTCCGCGGTCCAGCTCGTCCGCGCTGATGGTCAGCGCGGGCATCAGCTTGACTACTTCGCTTTCCGGGCCGGAGGTCTCGACCAGCAGCCCGCGGTCGAAGGCGGCCGCGGCGATCTTGCCCGCGGTGTCCGGATCGGGGAAGACGACGCCTGCCAGCAGCCCGCGGCCGCGCACAGCGGCACCTTCCACCGAGGCGGCGATGCGCTCCAGGCCCTCGTGCAGCTGCACGATGCGGGCGCTCACCTGCTGCTGGAACTTGCCGTCGGCCCAGTAGGTTTCGAGCGCGGCCGCGGCCGTGACGAAGGCGGGGTTGTGGCCGCGGAAGGTGCCGTTGTGCTCGCCCGGCGTCCAGGCGTCCAGCTCGGGACGGAAGAGCGTCAGCGCCATCGGCAGGCCGAAGCCGGAGATCGACTTGGACAGGCAGACGATGTCCGGGGTGATGCCGGCGCCCTCGAAGCTGAAGAACGTGCCGGTGCGGCCGCACCCGGCCTGGACGTCATCGACGATGAGCAGGATGTCGTGCTTCTTGCAGAGCTCGGACAGCCCGCGCAGCCAGGCCGCCCGCGCCGCGTTGAGGCCGCCCTCGCCCTGCACGGTTTCCACGATGATGCCGGCCGGCTTGTCCACGCCGGAACCGCTGTCTTCGAGGACACGCTCCAGCCACAGGAAGTCCGCGGTTTCACCGTCGAAGTAGTCGTCGTATGGGATCTTCGAGCTGTTGGTCAGCGGAATGCCGGCGCCCATGCGCTTCATGGAGTTGCCCGTGACGGACAACGAGCCCAGCGTCATGCCGTGGAAGGCATTGGTGAAGCTCAGGATGTGCTGGCGGCCGGTGATCTTGCGGGCCAGCTTCAGCGCCGCCTCCACGGTGTTGGTGCCCGTGGGGCCGGGGAACATGACCTTGTAGTCCAGGTTCCTCGGCTTGAGGATGACGTCCTCGAACGTCTGCAGGAACTTCCGCTTGGCCGGTGTCTTCATGTCCAGGGAGTGCACGATCGCCCCGCTGCGAAGGTATTCGAGCAGCGGCTCCAGCAGCGCCGGGTTGTTGTGGCCGTAGTTCAGCGCGCCTGCGCCGGAGAAGAAGTCCAGGTACTCGGCGCCGTCCTCGGTGTAGACCGTGCTGCCCTGGGCCCGTTCGAAAACGGCCGGCCAGCTGCGGCAATAGCTGCGAACTTCTGATTCACGGGTTTCGAAAATATCCATCATCAAACGCTTCCTTTCGGGTCGCCGCGGCATTTCCGGAATTTGGCACGGAAAATTGCCGCTGCGGATTTTTTAATCGAGCGTGTTAGGGGGAATAGGGATTAATTGAGCGGGCCGATCCGGAACAGGAATTCAGTGTCGTGGTTATCCGGGTACTGGTCCCGCGTAAACAGGGGCTCCCGCTCCAGGTCCGCACTCCGGCGCGCAGCGAAGCCCGTGAAGAGCCTGATCGACGCCTGGTTGTCATCGGTAATCGTGGTCTCGACCCGCCGGGCGTCCGTCTGCCGGACCAGCCGGTCCAGCATCGAGCCGGCCAGCCGCCTGCCGCGGAAGAACTCATCGACGGCGACCTGCCACACCATGAGCGTGCCGGGTTCGTCCGGCCGCAGGTAGCCGCTGATGAAGCCTGCCGGCTGGTCGTCCACCGTCGCTAGGATGGACGTGTCGGCGAAGTCGCGGCACCACAGCAGGTAGGAATAGGAGGAATTCAAATCCAGCACCTGGGAATCCTTGGCCATGCGCCAAAGATGCTTTCCATCGTGCAGGGTTGGTTTGCGGAATCTTGCTTCTACACTCGTATCGGTCAGGGTTTCTGCGAGTTCGTGAACCATCTATTCGACCGTATCGGGAATCGAATCGTAATCAAGCCGAGAACAGCTGATTTGACAGCTTTCGGGGCCCATGGCGCGGCCGAAGCGCGGGTCCGCCGATTCGGGTTTTGCCCTTGGCCTGTCTGGCAATCCGGGAAACGACGACGCCGAAAATGGTCCGCAAAACCATCGTTACCGTTTCGTTACATTCGCAGTGTGACACACCTGCGTCCGCGGCCGACGGACACGCGAAAGCGCCACCACCGGGACCGTGTCCGGTGATGGCGCTCCAGGGGTGGGCCCTGCGGGGATCGAACCCGCGACCCGCGGATTAAAAGTCCGATGCTCTACCAACTGAGCTAAAGGCCCGCCGGCCGGCAAAAAGTGCACTGGAAAGCGCACCCGCTCCCGGCCGTGCACCAGTTTATCGTAAGCCCGTGCCGATCCTGAACCGCGCCAATCCCCTCGACCGCACCAGAGGGCAGGAGTATGGTCAAGGCATGAGCCCCAACAGCGCAAATGAAGCCCCGAGGCCGCACAAACCCAAGCCGTTTGCCCCGCTGGACTTCGAAGGATTCACCGGCGGCGCAGACCCCGCACGCGTCTCGGAAGCGGCCCATCTCGCGGCGCAGGCACTGGTTCGCCACGGGCGCCAGTCGACCGACCCCGAGGTGACGGAGCGGCTGGTCAAGCTCGCGGACCGGCAGGGCCTAGACGCCATCGCCGAAATGTGGGCGGAAAGCCCGGCCCGGTCATTGCCCGGGGCCCTCTGGCGGCTCTACGCACTGCGCACCGCCGCCCGGCAGAATCCCGAACGGATGGCGGCCTTCTTCAAGGCAGGAAAGGACGTCGCCGAAGTCTCCAAGGCCGTGGCCGGCGTTGCCGAACCGCCTGGAGCCGACGAAGTGACCAAGATGGCGGACACCATCCTCTCCGGCGCATTCGACGGCGACTTCGACGTTGCCCTCGACCGCTCCGCGGCCTTCTGCCGTGTCGTGGCCCTCGGCCAGACCCACCATGCGGACGCCGCAGAGGCATCGAACGAGAACCACGCCAGCAAGCTGACCCAAAGCTCCCACCGGCTCGTCAAAACCGCCGAGGACCTGGAAGCCGCGGCCGCCGCCTGGCGCCGCGGAGAGCTGGACTGAACGGCTCCCGGAGCCGCGATATGCCCCGCGGCGCGGGGCATATTAGCCCTGCGATGGAACGTTTTCTACCCGGTTTGGCGAACTTTTTCCAGACATTCAACCGCGGTTGACATCACTGTCCGGGCGTAGAAAACTGAAGGTGGTGTCGAACTGTGGCAGCCCCGGGCTCCAACTTTTAGCCGCTTCGAGCGGCCATCCGCCGAGAGGCGCTCCCAGTTCGGCACCATTATTCTTGTTCTCCCGGAGACGCTAGGCTTAGCTGTGCGGACTTTCCCCTGTCCGCCGCATCGTTCCCCTCCAGCTCGAGACCCCGGTGAAACAGTGAAGCTCAGTCTCTTCCCGAAAGAGAACAAAAGCCTTGAAATGCTGGCCGACATGGCGGCCCTGTTCCGCGATGGCGTCACTACACTTTCCGAATGCCTGGGGGCGCCCGCGGGCCAGTACGAGCAGTTGGCAGAAGACCTGCACCGCAGGGACGCGCGGATTTCGGAACTGCACTTTGCGATGCTCTCCCACGTGCGGACGAGCTTTATCACGCCGCTGCCGCGCGAAGACCTCTGCCAGATCTCCCGCTGCCTGGTGGAGGGCTTCGAGAGGCTGGACTGCGCGGCCGAGCTGATGGCATTGAACAAAGTGAAGCGGCTCTCCGGACGCGCCTCCGAGCAGCTTGAGGTGATCGGCCGGATGTCGGACCTCACCGCCTCGGCGATGGGACGGCTGAGCTCGCTCAGCGATCTCGATGAATACTGCATGGACATGCTGCAGTTGGCGCGCAGGGCCGAAAGGACCCACCGCAAGTGGATTTCGGAGGACCTCCGGAACCTCAAACCGGCCACCTACGTGACCCATCGCGATGTCGCGGACGAACTGATCCACGCGACACGCGAACTGCGCCGCATCTCGACCTATGTAGCCCAGATCCTGGTCAAGGAATCGTAGGTGGAGCTGCTCCTTCTCGGGGTAGTCATCGCGGTCTCCGGCTGCTTCGCTTTCATCAACGGCTTCCACGACGTCTCGAACTCCGTAGCCACGGCGGTACGGACCCGCTCGCTCCTGCCCCGCGTCGCCGTCGTCCTTGCCGCCTTCTTCAATTTCCTTGGCGTGCTGGTATCAGGCACCCTCGCGGTGCTTATCAGCACCCAGTGGTTCAGCGTTCCCGAGGGCAGCAGCGGCCTCGGCATCCTCATGGCCGGCCTGGTCGCAGCCTGCGGCTGGGGCATCTTCACCTGGTGGCGGCGCATGCCCTCCTCCTCGACCCACGCCCTGTTCGGCGGCCTGTGGGGGGCTGATCTCGCCGCCGCGTTCCTGGACCGCCCGAATATCACGGCCACCGACGGCTTCCTCGCGGGACAGCTGTTCCTGCCGCTACTGCTGTCCCCCGTGCTTGCCTTCGGCATCGCGTACCTGGCCGTCTATCCGGCCATCTGGATCTCGCGCTACAACACCCCCGGGGAATCCAACCGCACCAACCGCACGGCCCAGGCGGTCCTGGCCGGGGCCTTCTCATTGGGCCACGGGCTGCAGGACGGCCAACGCACCGTAGCGGTCGTGCTGCTGGCCCTGGGCGCCGCCGGCCTGGCCAGCAACAGCACGGACATACCCATGTGGGTGCAGCTTTTCGCTGGCACCCTGCTCGCCGCGGGCACGCTGTTCGGCGGCTGGAGGATCGTGCACACCTTGGGCTACCGGCTTGTGCGCATCGACCCGCTCCGCGGCGCCATCGCTCAAGGCGTCAGCGCCATAATGCTCTTCGTCGGCGCCCTCGGACTGCACATGCCCCTCTCCAGCACCCACACGGTCGCCTCGGGGATCCTCGGTGCCGGGGCCAACCAGCGCTTCGCGGCCGTGCGCTGGCGGGTGGCGCTGCGGGTGCTGCTGGTCTGGGCGCTCACGGCCTTTGCCAGCGCCCTGCTCGGCGCCGTCCTCTACCTCGCCGTCGACCCGATCCTGTAGCGGCAACGGGCCAGCCCTTCCACCGCTGCGCCGGCACCGGCAATAACGGCACGCGGGCCCGGCAGCAGTGCCGCCGGGCCCGTCCTGGTCAGTAAGTGCAGGACGGCAAGGTCCCTACGTGGCGGCGCAGCCGACACGAAAGGGCCCGTCCTGGTCAGTAAGTGCAGGACGGCAGGGTCCCTACGTGGCGGCGCAGCCGACACGAAAGGGCCCGTCCTGCACGTTATCCGAAGCGGCCGGAGACGTAGTCTTCGGTGGCCTTCTCGACCGGGTTGTTGAAGATTGCGGTCGTGTCGTTGTACTCGATCAGCTTGCCGGGCTTGCCGGTGCCGGCAATATTGAAGAACGCCGTCTTGTCCGATACGCGCGCGGCCTGCTGCATGTTGTGGGTCACGATCACCACGGTGTACTCCGTCTTGAGCTCCTCAATGAGGTCCTCGATGGCCAGGGTGGAGATCGGGTCCAGCGCGGAGCAGGGCTCATCCATGAGGATCACCTGGGGCGCGACTGCGATCGCCCGGGCAATGCAGAGCCGCTGCTGCTGGCCGCCGGAGAGGCCCGAGCCGGGCTTGTCCAGGCGGTCCTTGACCTCGTTCCACAGGTTCGCACCGGAGAGCGACTTCTCCACGAGGGCGTCCGCATCCGACTTGCTGATCCGCTTGTTGTTCAGCTTGACGCCGGCAAGCACGTTGTCGCGGATGGACATTGTGGGGAACGGGTTCGGCCGCTGGAACACCATGCCGATCTGGCTGCGCACCGCAACCGGGTCGACCCCGGAACCGTACAGGTCCTCGCCGTCCAGCAGGACCTCGCCCTCGACGCGGGCGCCGGGCAGGACCTCGTGCATACGGTTGAGGGTGCGCAGGAAGGTGGACTTGCCGCAGCCCGACGGACCGATGAAGGCCGTGACGGATTTGGCGTCAATGTTGATGTTGACGCCTTCCACGGCCAGGAAGTTTCCGTAGTAGACGTTCAGATCATTGACGTCGATGCGCTTGGACATGAAATTCCTTCTCTAAGTTCTTCGACGGCTTAGCGGCCGGTTTTAGGGGCGAAGATGCGGGCGATCAGCCGTGCCACCAGGTTCAGCAGCATCACGATAATGATCAGCAGCAAGGCCGCGGCCCATGCACGCTGCAGGCTGGGTTCCACATTGGTGGGCGAAGTCGGGTTCATCAGCTGCCGGTAGATGAATGTTGGCAGAGTGGTCATCCAGCCGGAGAATACATTCCAATTGATGCTATTGACGAACCCAGCGGTGACCAGGATCGGGGCGGTTTCGCCGATGACACGGGCAATGGCCAGGGTGACACCCGAGGCGATGCCGGAGATCGCCGTCGGAACGACAACCTTCAGGATGGTCCGCCACTTACGCACGCCGAGGGCATAGGAGGCCTCGCGCAGTTCGTTGGGCACGATCTTGAGCATTTCCTCCGTGGAACGCACCACCACAGGAATCATCAGGACCGACAGGGCCACGGCGGCCACGAAGCCGGTCCGGGTCGAGGGTCCGAAGATCAGGCCGAAGAACGCGGCTGCGAACAGGCCGGCGACAATCGAAGGGATGCCGGTCATCACGTCGACGAAGAACGTGATGCCCCGGGACAGCGCTCCGCCCTTGCTGTACTCGACCAGGTACACAGCGGTCAGCAGGCCAACTGGAACAGAAATGAGTGTGGCCCAGAAGGTAATCAGGATGGTGCCGACGATGGCGTGGTAGGCGCCGCCGAGGACGCTGGTGCCGTTGGCGACGGTCTCGTTATCCACCACGCCGGACATCCCGTTCATGGAGGTGAACAGGAAGTTGTAGGTAAGGCCCGGAATGCCCTTCTCCAGGACGGTCCAAATGACCGAGATCAGCGGCAGCACTGCGACGATAAAGGCAGCCGTGATCAGGCTTGTGGCCAGGTGGTCGGCGGCCTTGCGCCTGCCCTCGACCGCGAATGTGACGGCGTAGCTGGCGATCACGAAGAGCACTGCGGAGAACAAGGCCCACGTCACCACGTGGAAACCGGCCAGCGAAGACAGCGCGGCCCCGACGATCACCGATCCGGCGAGCACGGCCCACAGGGCCCAGCCCGGAAGCCGGTTCTTCGTCAAACTCCTCTTGCGCAGCGGCGACCGGGTTGAAGTAGTCTGCGACATTTAGTTTGCCCCCGAGAATTCTTTGTGGCGGCTGATGATCCAGCGGGCGACCATGTTCACGGCGAGCGTGATCAGGAACAGCACCAGGCCGGCGGCAATGAGTTCCGCCAGGCGCAGGCCGAAGGCCTCCGGGAAGTTCAGCGCGATTTCAGCAGCGATTGTCTGGTTGCCGCTCTTGATCAGGCTCGCCATCAGCGCACCGCCGGAGAGCACCATGGCAACGGCCATGGTTTCACCCAGTGCGCGGCCGAGGCCGAGCATGACGGCGCTGATGACGCCGGGGCGCGCGAACGGGAAGACGGCCATCCGGATCATCTCCCAGCGCGTGGCACCCATCGCCAGAGCGGCTTCCTCGTGCAATTTAGGAGTCTGCAGGAAGATCTCGCGGCTCAGCGAAGTGATGATGGGAAGGATCATCACGGAGAGCACGATGCCGGCGGTGAGCATGGTCTTTCCGGTCTGGCTCGCGGGGCCCTCGAAAATCGGGATCCAGCCGGCGTTCTCCGCCAGCCACTCGTACACCGGAACCAGGGCAGGTGCCAGGACTGTCATGCCCCACGCGCCGTAGACCACCGATGGAATCGCGGCGAGCAGGTCGACGACGTAACCGAGGCCCTGGGCCAGCCGGCGGGGCGCGAAATGCGAAATAAACAGCGCGACACCGACGCCGACGGGTGTGGCAATCAGTAGTGCGATCGCGGCAGCGATTAGCGTGCCGATGACAATCGGCAAGATGTAGCTGAAGAAGCCTTCGCCGCCAGTGATGTCTGCCGGGTCGGCCGAGAACGTGGGCAGCGCCTGCCAGAGCAAGAATGCCGCGACGCAGAACAGGACAAAGAGGATGAGGCAGCCTGCGAACAGGGCTAGGCCGGAGAAGACCTTATCTCCTGTGCGGCCTTTGCTGCCACCCGCTGTCAATGTGTTGGACACTTCACAACCCTTCAGACTCCTGGTTCTTCCTTGCGGTCATTCGTTTGTCAGTCTTCACTCTTTTGTGATCTTGGGCAATGTCTGCCGCTGAACACAAGGAGGCCCCGCTCGTCAAGAACCGACGGCGGGGCTCCCTGGAAACTACGGGATGCTACGAGGCCACCTTGATGGAGTCGATAGCGGTCTGTGCCTGCTCGCGCAGGTTCTCGGAGATCGGCGCACTGCCGGCCGAGTCCGCAGCGGCCTGCTGGCCCTCTTCGCTGATCACGTACTCGCCAAAGGCCTTGACCAGGTCAACGGTCTCCTGTGAGTCGTAGGAGGAGCAGAAGATGTGGTAGGAAACCAGCACGATCGGGTAGGCACCGGCCTCGGTGGTGTCGCGCTTGAGGTCCAGCGACATGTCGACGTCGCTGCGGCCTTCAACCGGGCTGGCGGCCTCAACAGCCTTGGCGGCAGCCTCCGGGCTGTAGCCCACGAATTCTTCACCGACCTGGACCTTGACGGTGCCCAGATCGCCAACGGCGGAAGCATCAGCGTAGGTGATCGCACCGGCGGTGGAGCTGGCAGCGGAGACGACGCCGGAGGTGCCCTGGGCGTTCTCGGCAACGATGTCTGCGGGCCAGTCGCCGGACACTTCGTCGGTCCAGACATCGGGAGCGGCTGCGGAGAGGTACTCCACGAAGTTCTCGGTAGTGCCCGACTCGTCAGCGCGGTGGACCACGGTGATCGGGGTGTCCGGCAGCTCCACGCCCTCGTTCAGGGCGGTGATGGCTTCGTCGTTCCAGTTGCTGATCTCGCCGCGGAAGATCTTGGCGATGGTTTCGGCATCCAGGTTCAGCTCTTTGACGCCCTCGAGGTTGAAGGCGACGGCGATCGGCGAAACGTAGGCGGGAATGTGGAAGGCGCCCTCAGGTCCGCAGACTTCCTTGGCCTTCTCGTACTCTTCCTCGTCCATGTAGGCGTCCGAGCCGGCGAACTGCACGCCGCCGGCCAGGAAGTTGTCACGGCCGGCGCCCGAGCCATCCGGGGAGTACTGCACGCTCGCTTCCGGGTTCTGCTCGGTGAAGCCGGCACTCCAGGCCTGCATGGCGGAATCCTGGGAAGAGGCGCCAGCACCAGAGAGAGTCCCTGAAACGCCTGCACCTGCGGAGGCGCTGCCGGCAGGCTGCTCGCCGCCGCCGGTGGCGTTGTCGGAACCGCAGGCAGTCAGGGCCAGGGCTGCTACGGAAAGAACGGCGGCCACACGGCCGACACGGAAAGCCTTCACTATCTTGTGTCCTTTTCAGGTTGGCAAACGAGATTGGACGACGGCGCGGCTGGAACCGTGCCTTTCGTTCCCCTCGACGCTAAGCGCCACAGGTAAAGAGATTGACGGAGGAATATGAACGGAAAGTGAACAACCGGAAGCCTTCTGGCAACAAGTCCCCCGTGGGAGTTGATTTTGTGAAGGGAATCATAATATGGCACCCGCCAAGGCCCGCGGACCGTGCCCCGGCGCGGGATTCCGACGACCTAGACTGGTGCCATGAGTACCGGCACCCCTGTCACGAAAGCCAGTACTTTTATCCGGAACCGCGCCCGGACGGGCTTCCGGCGCAGCCGGGCCTCCTTCCTTCCGGCGGTACGGATCACGGTCTGCGCGGTCACCGCCTACGTCATCGCCGAGCGGGTCCTGGGCCACCAGGGTCCGCTGTTCGCCGCCACCTCGGCCGTCGTCGCCCTCGGGTTCTCCGCCGGGCCCCGGTTCCGCAAGGTGATGGAGGTAGCGATCGGCTGCACGCTCGGAATCGCGGTAGGCGATTTGCTCCTCCACTTCGTCGGGGCAGGAATCTGGCAGGCCGCCGTCGTACTCCTGATCTCCGTCCTGCTGGCCCGTTTCCTGGACAGCGGGACCATCTTCTCCACCCAGCTGGCACTGCAGTCGGTGCTGGTGGTGCTGCTGCCTGCACCGGCGGGCGGGCCGTTCACGCGCAGCCTCGATGCGATCGTCGGCGGGTCGCTTGCCCTGATCGTGACCATGCTCATCCCCGGGGATCCGCGCTCCGAGCCGCGCAACAAACTGCAGCGGCTGCTGGGCGAGCTGGCCGCCGTCCTGCGCGAGTGCTCGGACGCGCTGGGCAAGAGCGATTCGACCATCGCCTGGCACGCGCTGGTCCGCGCCCGCGGCACGCAGAAGCTTGTCGACGAGGTACGTTCCACCTTTGGCGGCGCCCATGAAGTGGCAAGGATCTCCCCGGCCTACCGGCGCCACCGAGCCGAAGTCGTGGACCTGCAGCACGCGGCCGAGATGACCGACCTCGCCATGCGGAACAGCCGAGTATTCTCCCGCCGGCTCACCTCGGCGATCAACCACGCGGCCATGAGCGACGAGGCGATCGCCAACTTGTCCGAAGTGCTGCAGGATGCGGCGGAGGCGGTGGAGGTCCTCGCCACCGGGCTCTCGGACACGGACAGCCGTGCCCGCGAACGGCGGCTGGAGAACGCGCGGGACGAATTGGCGTCGATCGCGGGCCGGCTGCACCCCAAGGACCTCGGCGTAAAGACCATGGAGGGCGAAGCGCTGGTCGTGGTGTTCCGGCCCCTGATGGTCGACCTGCTCGAGGCGGCCGGGCTGTCCCACGATGACGCCGCTGCCGCCCTGCCCCGGCTCTGAATTGTCAGAGGGCTCCGTTAGCCTGAATCCCATGACTTCGAAGACCGGCCGCACCAAGGCCCCCGGCTACCGCTGCGCCGAATGCGGCTGGACCACCGCGAAGTGGGTGGGACGCTGCGGCGAATGCCAGTCGTGGGGGACGGTCGAAGAGGCGGGCCAGGTCATGGCCCGCACTACGGCTGCGGCGACGGTTGCCAAGCCGGCCCAGCAGATCAGCGATGTCGACGCCTCGGCGGCTGCCTTCAGGGCCACCGGCGTGGGCGAACTGGACCGGGTGCTGGGCGGCGGCCTGGTTCCGGGCGCCGTCATCCTGCTGGCCGGAGAGCCGGGCGTGGGCAAATCCACGCTGCTGCTGGACGTGGCCGCACGCGTTGCCGGATCGGCCCGGGACGTCCTCTACGTGACCGGCGAGGAATCGGCCGCACAGGTGAAGCTGCGGGCCGAACGGATAGGCGCGGTCGCGGACGGGCTGTACCTGACCGCCGAGACAGACCTCGGTATCGCCCTCGGCCAGATCGAGCGGGTGCAGCCCTCGCTGCTCATTGTGGACTCCGTCCAGACGCTGGCCAGTTCCGAGGTGGAAGGCGCGGCAGGAGGCGTCACGCAGGTCCGCGAGGTCGCGGCGTCGCTGATCAATGCCGCCAAGAGCCGCGGGATGACTACAATCCTGGTCGGCCACGTCACCAAGGACGGTTCGATCGCCGGACCGCGCCTGCTCGAACACCTGGTGGACGTCGTGTGCCAGTTCGAGGGGGACCGGCATTCGCGGCTCCGCCTGCTGCGCGCGGTGAAGAACCGCTACGGGCCCACGGACGAGGTGGGGTGCTTCGACCTGACCGAGGAAGGCATCGAGAGCCTGGCGGATCCCAGCGGGCTCTTCCTCTCCATGGTCTCCGAGCCGGTCTCCGGGACCTGCATCACGGTCGCCCTGGAGGGCCGGCGCCCGCTGGTCGCCGAGGTCCAGGCGCTGCTGGCGGAGACGGCCAACGCCCAGCCGCGCCGCACCACCAGCGGGCTGGACTCGTCCCGGGTGGCCATGATGATGGCCGTGCTGCAGCGGCGCGCGGCAATGTCGCTGCACCGGGATGACAGCTACGTGGCCACGGTGGGCGGCGTCAAGCTGAACGAGCCGGCCACGGACCTGGCGACAGCCCTGGCCATTGCGTCGGCCAAAAGCAACAAGCCGCTGCCCAAGGGCCTGATCGCCTTCGGCGAGATCGGCCTGGCCGGAGAAGTCCGTCCGGTTCCCGGTATCGGCCGCCGGATCCAGGAAGCGGGCAGGCTTGGGTTTACCCACGCCGTGGTGCCGGCCTCCCACGGCGGGGCGGGCAAACTGCCGGACGGTTTCAGGATCAAGGAGGTACAGACTGTCGCCGAAGCGCTGGACCTGCTCTTCGGCAACGGCGCCGCGGCGTCCAACATCACGCGCCTCCCGACCGCCAGCCGCGCGGCAGAGTAGCCGTCCCGGCCCGGATATCGGGGCTCCAGCCGGCCTTGGCGCGGGTTGAAAGACAGGCCCGGCACAGCGCGCCATCGTTGTGCGCCCTATTATGGTGGCTAGCGGCTGTTCACTCCACAGGCAGTCTCCTACCCAACCGTTCCACCCGACTGCACTGTGTACGACTGACCGAAGGAATTGCTCGATGGTTAAGAGTTCCGAGGATGCCCTCAAGGCGACCTTGGCCCGGGTTGCCCCGGGAACCGCACTGCGGGACGGCCTGGAACGTATCCTGCGCGGGCGCACCGGCGCCCTGATTGTGCTCGGCAACGACAAGCAGGTCGAAGCCATCAGCAGCGGCGGCTTCGATATCGGCATCGAATTCTCTCCGACCCGGCTGCGGGAGCTGGCCAAGATGGATGGGGCCATAGTCTGCGACAAAGACGCGGCCACAATCTACACGGCGGCCGTCCAGCTCGTGCCTGACCCCTCGATCCCCACCCAGGAGTCGGGCACACGCCACCGCACCGCCGAACGTGTTGCCATCCAGACCGGCCTTCCTGTGATTTCCGTCAGCCAGTCCATGCAGATCATTGCGCTCTATGTGGACGGCATCCGCCACGTGCTCGAAGGTTCCGAGCCGGTGCTGGCCCGGGCCAACCAGGCCCTCGCCACGCTGGAACGGTACCGGGCGCGGCTGGACCAGGTCACGAACTCCCTCTCCGCCCTGGAAATCGAGGCAATGGTGACCCTGCGCGACGTCGCGGTGACGCTCCAGCGCCAGGAAATGGTCCGCCGCATCTCCGAAGAGATCTCACAGTACGTGCTGGAACTCGGGGTCGACGGGCGGCTCCTCTCGCTGCAGCTGGACGAGCTGACATCGGGGCTCGGCCCGGACAGCGGAATGATTTTGCGGGACTACTCGGGCGTCAAGGGCGGCATCGATGTCGAGGCAGCCCTGGACAGGCTGCAGAACTTCAGCTCCACCGACCTGATCGACCTCGGGCGGATTGCCAGCGTGCTCGGCATCCAGCCCGGGACGGACTCCCTCGAAGCTGTCGTGCAGCCGCGGGGCTACCGGCTGCTCTCAGCGGTTAAATCCGTTCCCCGCGCCGTGGCAGACCGCCTCGTGGACCACTTCGGCGGCCTGCAGAACCTGATGGCAGCCAACATCGATGATCTGATGGCCGTGGACGGCATCGGTGAGCAGCGTGCCCGGCTGATCCGGGAAGGCCTCTCCCGAATCGCCGAAACCAGCTTGCTCGACCGCTTCATGTAGCCGGCTATTGCAGGTCGAAGATGACCTTTTCGCTCTTGTGCGAGCCCAGCCTGGTCGTCAGCACGTAGGTGCCCGGCTGCGGGTTCGCGTTCACCGCGGTGCATCCCGGGGCGCTGCGCTGCCGCTCCCAGGTGAACTGCGCCCGCTCGCTCTCCCCCGGGGCTATGGTCCGCATCAACTCCCCGGTCTCCACCGCGCAGTCCTTCGAAGAAAATATGCGGTCCTCGCCGCTGGTGACGATGAACTCCATGGCTTCCGTGCCGACGTCGACCTCGCAGTCCGATTTCCCGGTATTCTCCACTTCCAGGATCAGCATCGGGTTCTCACCGGCCGCATAGGAAGGTGCGTCCGTGGCGGCGGAAACGGAAATATCGGATTCGTCGCAGGACCCGGCCGCAGCCGGCTCCGGGGACGGCAATCCGGACGCCGATGCCGCGGAGGCCACGGGCAGCGGCGCCGCGCCCTCGGCCTTCGGCTTGTCCTGGCCGAACAGGCCGGCAACCCACCAGCCGGCGAGCACCAGCATTGCCACGAGCACAAGCGCAAGCGCCAGGACGGCCAGGCGACGCCGCCGGTAGACGGCCTGGCTGGGCCTGCGCCCGTTCGTCGGTACGGCCCTGGAACCCCCGCTCCGCGCTGCTCCGCTACCATTCGCCATGCTTTAAGGCTAGAGACAGTTGGCCTTGAGGTCCGGCAGCACCACGCCGGGAACAGTACAGTATTTATGGTCATAACCGAGGAGTCCCGATGCCTACCCCAACCGCCGTCCGAGCGGCTGCCGCACCCCCTGGCACCGCCGCAGCGCCGCTGCATGGACTGATCGGGCGCTGGTTCGACGAGAACGCGCGCACCCTGCCGTGGCGCGACCCGGGCTGCAGCGCCTGGGGCATCATGGTCAGCGAGTTCATGCTCCAGCAGACGCCCGTTGCGCGCGTGCTGCCCGTCTGGGAAGAGTGGCTGCGGCGATGGCCGGAACCTGCCGCGCTGGCCGCTGAGCCCAGCGGGGAGGCCCTGCGCGCGTGGGGCCGCCTCGGCTACCCGCGGCGGGCGCTGCGGCTGCACGCGGCGGCGACGGCCATCGTCGAGCGGCACGAGGGCGAAGTGCCTGCCGGCAGGGAGGAACTGCTGGCGCTCCCCGGCGTCGGCACCTACACGGCGGCGGCCATCGCCTCGTTCGCCTTCGAACTGCCGGAAACCGTTGTTGACACCAACATCCGGCGCGTCCACGCGCGGGCCGTAACCGGCAACGCCCTGCCGTCCCCGGCCCTGACGGCCGCGGAGTTCAAGCTGGCCGAGGCCCTGATGCCCGAAGAGGACACGAAACGCTGGAATGCCGGCGTGATGGAACTCGGCGCCCTGGTCTGCACCGCACGCTCGCCCCGCTGCGGCGAATGCCCGCTGCTTGACCGGTGCGCCTGGATCGCAGCGGGGAAGCCGGAACCGCACTACGTGCCGAAGGGCCAGGCCTGGGCCGGCACCGACCGCCAGGTCCGCGGCGCCATGATGGCCGTACTCCGCAAGGCCGAGGGCCCCGTGCCCCGCAGCCTGCTGCTGGGCACCGTGGACCTGGTGCACGACGGGGCGGAACACGCCGTCGAAATCGCAAAACTACAGGCCCTCGGCGCCAGCGACGAGCAGCTCGCGCGCTCCCTCGACGGGCTGCTGGCGGACGGACTGGCCGAAAATGTACCGGCCGGTGTCCGCCTGCCGGCATAACCTTGGCTTCGGCGCCGGCCGCTCCTACGCTGCACTTATGGGGCTGAAGCATCCGGCCATGCTAACGACGGCAGTGCCCGTCTTGCTGGCGGCCGTCACCGCGTGCGGTGCCTCACTGGGATCCGGCGGCCGCGCCTGCACCGAGATCGGAGCCGCTCCCGGAGTTTCGCTCACCGTCGCCCGGGAGTTCGTCCCGGAAGTCAAGGCGGCAACACTCGAAATCTGCTGGCAAGGCACCTGCCGGCGGTCCGCCGTCGACCTTTACCCTGGCCAAGACACCGTGGACCTGGGCTGCGATACAGCGGCCCCTGAAGGCAGCTGCTCGGCAACCTCGACGCCGAACGGCACGCTTACAGGATTTGCAGCTGTTCCGCAGTTGCCCGAGGGCCAGGTCCGAGCCGCCGCCACTATTACCCGCCTGGATGGCACGGAAACGGAAACCGGAGCGCTGGAGACGGCAACCCGGATGGTCTATCCCAACGGCGAGCAGTGCCCCGGCGCCGTCCCTCAGCTCGGCCTGACACTGGATCACGCCGGCCTGCACCCGTCCAGACGCTAGACCACGCCCGCCCGCGCCAAGCTTCCGCCTACTTCAGGGTGCGGATCATCCGGGTGTTGCCCAATGTATTCGGCTTGACCCGTGCCAAGTCCAGGAACTCGGCGACACCTTCGTCGGGCGACCGCAGCAGCTCCGCATAGACCTCCGGATCCACCGCGGACTGGTCCGCCATCACCTCGAACCCGTGCCGCTTGAAGAAGTCCACCTCGAAGGTCAGGCAGAAAACGCGGCTCACGCCGAGCTCCTCGGCCTGCGCCAGCAGCACCTCCAGCAGCGCACTGCCGACGCCCCGGCCGCGCCACTGCGGCGAGGACGCCAGCGTGCGCACCTCGGCGATATCCTCCCACATGACATGCAGCGCGCCGCAGCCGATCAAGGTGCCGGCCCGGTCCTCGGCAACCTTGAACTCCTGGATGCTTTCGAAGTAAGCCACGGCCTCCTTCTCCACCAGCACCCTTTGGTCCGCCAGCGGCTTGACCAGACGCCGGATGGGAGCGACGTCGATGGTACGTGCCGGGCGGATCGTGAAGGCTGCAGTCATGGGTTCCAGTCTAGAGGCCCAACTCCGCCGGCAGTTCGGCCGCGCCGTCCAGGACGTGGCGGGCGAGGAACTCCTGCACCACCTGGTACCAGACCTTAACGTGCTGCGGCTTGAGCACCCAATGGTTCTCGTCCGGGAAATACAGGAACCGGTGGTCCGTCGTACCATCCTCGCGCTGCGGCAGCGCCGACTTCGAGAGAAGCTCGTACCAGAGGCGCAGCCCCTCCCCGATCGGCACCCGGTAATCCTTGTCCCCGTGGATCACCAGCATCGGCGTGGAAATCTTCCCGACGTGCAGGTGCGGAGAATTCTCCAGAGCCATCTCCGGCGTCATCTCCTTCTCCCAGTAGAACGAGGCGTCGGTCGTGGGGCCGAACTGGTCCAGCGCCCAGAGGCTGGCGTGCGTGACGATCGCCCGGAACCGGTCGGTGTGCCCGGCAACCCAGTTCGCCATGTACCCGCCGAAGGATCCGCCCAGGGCGGCCGTCCGCTCCTGGTCGATGTCCGGGCGGCCCGCGGCCTCGTCCGTCAGCGACATGAGGTCCGTGAAGGGCGCCTGGCCCCACTGGCCCCAACCGCGGCGGATGAAGTCCTTCCCGTAGCCGGTGGAAAGCGCCGGGTCCGGAAGCAGCACCGCGTAGCCCTGTGCCGCCATCAGCCAGGGGCACCACCGCCACGACCACGCATTCCACGAGTGCAACGGGCCGCCGTGGATCCACAGCAGCAGCGGGGCCGGGTTTTCTTCAGAGGCGCCCTCCGGCAGTACCAGCCAGCCCCGGACGCGCACGGACAAGCCGCCCTCCGTCGTCGTTGTTTCGATCTCCTCGAGCCGGCCGGGCAGTTGCGGGCGCAGCGCCGGGCCGGGAAGCACAGTGGTGTCGCCGGTGGCAAGCTCGATCCGCACCGGTTCCGGCGGGAAAAGGTAGCTGCTGCGCAAGGCATACCCATAGCGGCCGTCCGGGCTGGCAACGACGTCCGTGTAGGCGGCGGCATCCGCAGTCACCCGGCGCACGCTACCGGTGCCCGCGTCGATCAGGAACACCGGCCGGGCGCCCTCCTCGTCCGCGGTCACCAGCAGGGCCGAGCCGTCCGGCAGCCACTGTGCGGGCTCCGGCCAACGGTCCCAGTCCGACGCCAGGGGAAGCAGATCGCCGCCCTCGAGCCGGAGCAGGCCGAGCGTGGTGTCCGGAATGGCCTGCGGGCCGGAGACCTTCTCGCAAACAACGACGACGGTGCGCCCGTCCGGGCTGACCGGCCCAGGGCGGTAGTCGACGTCCTCAGAGGACAGCAGCACACGGACACCGCCGCCGGCGATGTCGACCGCGGCGAGAGCCTCCCGCATGTCCCCCTTGGCGCGGGGCTCCCGCCAGCTGGTGAGCAACGTGCGCCCGTCCGGGCTGAGTGCGGCCGCGGACTCGACGAGGCTTGCCCCGGCGCCGGGAGTGATGCCCCGCAGCTTGTAATCTCCCTCGCTGTCCTCAGTGGTTGGAAGGACCGACTCGATCTCACGTTGCTCCAACACGAAATGCCTCGGACTGCCCGGGCCCAAGTCGTGGTCCCAAAACCGCACCGGGTAGCCACTGTGAAGTATGGCCGAAACCTGCTTGTCTTTGCGCAACTGGCGGAGCCGCGCGTCGTCCTCCTCGTCTGCCGCTCCGGGCAGGACATCGGCATTGACGACGGCGACCTCCGCGGAACGGGCTGTCAGGACGGAGTTGATTCCACCCGGGCGGGACACGAGCTGGCGCGCCTCGCCCCCTCCGGCCGGGAGCTTCCAGAGCGCGGCAGCGGGTTCGTCACCCTCGGTTTCAGGAGCGGGGCGCGAAGAGGTGAAGAGCAGGTCCCCGCTGGGCAGGAAGGCAGGGCTGGACTCGCCCTTTGCGCTGCGGGTGATTCGGCGGGCCGGCTTGCTCCCGGCAGGGTCAACCTCCCAGAGCGCCGTGGTGTATTCCGTCGACTTGCCGTTGAGCGCGCTGGCGGCCGTGATGAGGCGGCTGCCGTCCGGGCTCAGGGCCAGGGAACTCAACCGAGGCAGTGCGATGTAGTGGTCCAGGTCATGGAAGGAGGTCTGGGGCCGCGACGAGGCCGAGGGGACTGGAACGCCGGCTTCAGCGCCCTGATCAGAAAGAGTTGTTTCAGAAGTCATGGAGGACAGTATTGCGCAGGATCCGCCAGGGCGGTAGATCCCTTGGACGTTGTCCCTGAGCAGACATTGAACCGGCCCCGTCCTAGGCCTCG
>NZ_BRVS01000013.1 GCF_026011795.1 Arthrobacter mangrovi
CCCACCCGGCCCTGGTACTCCGCGTCGCCGGCGCTGGTGTGGTAGCCGGTGCCCGAAACGCCGCGGTTGGCCTCTTCCCATCCGAGCTCCGCCGCGACGAGCGTGCTCCAGCGCCGCTCCGGCACGGACGCGCCGATGCCTTCGGTGTAGGAGTCGCCGAGGAAGACGGCGACCGGCGGCTCCTCCTCCTCCTTCGCGGCGGCCGTGGCTGTGGCCGTGGCTGTGCCCGTGGGAGTCGGCTTCGGCGTTCCCGAAACCTGCTGCACATCCTGGTTCACCCGGACGGACGGCGCAGGCGCCGAGCCCGGCGCCACCGGCGGCGGCTTCGGCACGAAGGCATACACGATCGCGCCCAGCGTCAGCAGCGCCAGCACGGCGACCCCGACGTTTTGCCAGACCTTCTTCTGATAAAAGCGCTCCCGCGGCACTTGCTCGTCCCCCCTGCGGTCTCGGACCAGGTAGCTCTACCGGCTCTACCTTATGGGCGGAACGCCTAGAGATGCACGTGCAGCCGCCGCGCCGCCTCGGAAATCGAGCCAGTGAGCGACGGGTACACCGTGAAGGTGCTGGCAACGTCGTCGACGTGCATCTTCTGCGCGACGGCCAGGGCGATCGGGAAGATCAGTTCGGACGCCCGCGGCGCCACCACGACACCGCCGATCACCGTGCCGGACCCCCGGCGCGCGATGATCTTCACGAAGCCCTCCGTCACGTTCATCATCTTCGCCCGCGGGTTCGTACTGAGCGAAAGCTTGATGACGTCGCCCTGGTACTTGCCGGCGGCGACGTCCTCTTCGGTGACGCCGACGGTGGCGATCTCCGGGCTCGTGAAAATGTTGGAGGCCACCTGCTTGAGCTTCAACGGCTTGACCACGTCGCCGAGCAGGTGCGCCACCGCGATGCGGCCCTGCATGGCGGCCACCGAGGCCAGCGCGAGCACGCCGGTGCAGTCTCCCGCCGCATAGATGTTCGGTGCGGTGGTGCGGGACACGCCGTCGACCTTGATGTGGCCGCTTTCCGCCAGCGCCACGCCGGCTTCCTCCAGGCCGATGCCGGCCGTGTTCGGCACGGATCCGACGGCGACCAGGCAGTGCGACCCGTCCACGGTGCGCCCGTCCGCCAGCGTGACCCGCACGCCGTCCCCGGTCCGTTCCACGGCGGAGGCGCGGGACTTGGAGAGGACCTCGAGGCCGTTGTTGGCGAACACGTCCTCCAGCACGCCGGCCGCGTCCGCGTCCTCGCCCGGGAGCACGCGGTCGCGCGAGGACACCAGCGTGACCCGGGTGCCCAGCAGCCGGTAGGCCGAGGCGAACTCCGCGCCGGTCACGCCGGAGCCGATCACGATCAGGTGCTCGGGCACTTCGGTCAGGTTGTAGATCTGGGTCCAGTTGAAGATCCGCTCGCCGTCCGGCTTTGCCGTCGGGAGTTCACGGGGCGTGGCGCCGGTCGCCAGCAGGATTGCGTCGGCGTCCACGGTTTGGGTACCGGATTCGGTGGTCACGGCGATGGAGTTCGGATCGGTCAGCCGGCCCTCGCCGATGATGACCTTCACACCCATCCGCTCCAGCCCGCGGTGGATGTCCGAGGACTGGCTCTCGGCCAGCTTCAGCAGGCGGGCATTGACGGTCTTCAGGTCCGCATAGGCCGCGTGCGCCTGCTCGTCGAAACGCACGCCGAGGTCGTGCGCGCCGGCCACCCGGCGCATGGCGTCGGCCGTGGCGATGAGGGTCTTGGAAGGAACGACGTCGGTCAGGACGGCGGAGCCGCCGAGGCCTTTGCGTTCGATGACGGTCACCTTCGCCCCGAGGGACGCGGCCACCATGGCGGCTTCATAACCGCCGGGGCCGCCGCCGAGGATGGCAAGACGCGGGGCACTGAAATCAATTTGGGTCGACACAAGGCCATTCTGTCGTACGGCCCGAAGCTGCTCAACCCGAACGGCGGGGTCCGGCCGCCGCGGCAATCCAGCGCCGTGGCCGGCCTCATGCCGGAGCACCGCGCGGCGGGCCAGTGTGAAGCGGACGACGACGGCGCGCGCGGCGTGCGCTATGGAGAGGCGGCAGGGCAGCAGGTAGGTTAGCTGTGTGACTACAGATCCCTTTGAACTGGCCACTGAAGCAGCTGCCTACATCGCCGAACAAACCGGCGTGCGGAACCACGAGGTGGCCCTGGTGCTCGGGTCCGGGTGGGGCGCGGCGGCCGAACTGATCGGCGAAACCACGCACACCCTGGAAGCCTCCGCCATCCCCGGCTTCTCAGCGCCGGCGGTCGAGGGGCATGTCGGGACCGTCCGCTCCGTGCTCACGCCTGACGGCAAGCGCGCGCTGGTGCTGGGAGCGCGCACGCACTACTACGAGGGCCGCGGCGTGCGGGCCGTGGTGCACGGCGTCCGGACCGCGGCGGCAGCGGGCGCCGAAACGCTGGTGCTGACCAACGGCTGCGGCGGCCTCAACCCGGACTGGAAGCCGGGCACGCCGGTCCTGATCAGCGACCACATCAACCTCACGGCCACTTCGCCCCTCGAGGGCGCCACCTTCGTCGACCTGACGGACCTGTATTCGTCCCGGATCCGCGCCCTGGCCCGGGAAGTCGATCCAAGCCTCGACGAGGGTGTCTACGCGCAGTTCACCGGCCCGCACTACGAGACGCCGGCCGAGGTGCAGTACGCCAAGCGGATCGGAGCGGACCTGGTCGGCATGTCCACGGCGCTGGAGGCAATCGCCGCCCGCCACGCCGGGCTGGAAGTGTTCGGCATCTCGCTGGTCACCAACCTGGCGGCCGGCATCAGCGCGGCACCGCTCAGCCACCAGGAAGTCATCGAGGCGGGGCAGGCCGCCGGCCCCCGGATTTCCCGCCTGCTGGCAGACATCATCGCCAAGCTCTGACGCCCAGCCGCCCCGCGGCCGCAGCGGCCGCCGACCAGACAGGTACCGGAATTGACTGACATCGCCAACCCCGCTTCGCTGTTCGCCTCCGCCGAGGAGTGGATGGCCCAGGACCCGGATCCGCAGACCGTGCGCGAACTGCAGGACCTGCTCGCCGCGGCCCGCACCGAGGGACAGGCCGCGGCCGGAGCCCGGCAGGAGCTGGCGGACAGCTTCAGCGGCCCCCTGCAGTTCGGGACCGCCGGCCTGCGGGCGGCGCTGGGGCCCGGACCCAACCGGATGAACCGCGTGGTCGTGCGCCGCGCGGCGGCCGGCCTGGCCAGGTTCCTCGTGGCGAAGGTCGGCACCACCAGCCGGCCCCGCGCCGTCGTCGGTTATGACGCCCGCCGCAACTCGGATGTCTTCGCGCAGGAAACCGCGGCCATCTTCACCGCGGCCGGCATCGAGACGTTCCTGCTGCCCTCCGCGCTGCCGACGCCGGTGCTCGCCTATGCGGTCCGGGCGCTGGACTGCGACGGCGGCGTGATGGTCACCGCCAGCCACAACCCGCCGCAGGACAACGGCTACAAGGTCTACCTGGGTGGCCGCGCCACGGACGATGCGGGCCGCGGGGCGCAGATCGTGTCGCCGTCGGACACGCAGATCGCCGCGGAAATCGCCGCCTTCGACGGGATCGAGGGCATCGCCCTGGCCGACGGCGGCTGGACCGTGCTGCCGCCCACCGGCGGGCCCGGCTCCATCGAGGACGCCTACGTGGACGCCGTCACGGCGCTGGCGGATCCGCGGCTATTTCCCTCCCGGCGCCTGAAGATCGTGCTCACGCCGCTGCACGGGGTCGGCGGACGGACGGCGCTGTCGGTGCTGCAGCGCGCCGGCTTCTCGGACGTCACGCTGGTGGAACCGCAGGCGCAGCCGGACCCCGACTTCCCCACCGTGGCCTTCCCCAACCCGGAGGAGGCCGGTGCCCTGGACCTGGCGCTGGAACTGGCCGAGCGGATCGGCGCGGACATCGTGCTCGCCAATGATCCGGATGCGGACCGGGCGGCCGTCGCCATCAGGCGGCCGGCCGGAGGCAAATGGGAGATGCTCCGCGGCGACGAGGTGGGCGCGCTCCTGGGCGCGCACCTGGCCGCGCGGCTCGCCGCGCAGGCCGCACGCGACTCCGCGGACGACGGCGGCGCGAGGACCCGGGAGGGCGCCCCGCCTGCCGCGGTGGCAAGCCCGGCGGTCTTCGCCAACTCGATCGTGTCCTCGCGGCTGCTCGGCAGGATCGCCGAATGGCACGGGATCGCCCACCGGCAGACCCTGACCGGTTTCAAGTGGATCTCCCGCGTTCCGGGCCTGAGCTACGGGTACGAGGAGGCCCTCGGCTACTGCGTGGCGCCGGACCTGGTCAAGGACAAGGACGGCATCTCCGCGGTGCTGCTGATCGCCGAGCTCGCCGCGGATTTGCTGGCCAAGGGGCGGACGCTGCAGGACGAGCTCGACGAGCTTCAGCTGGCCCACGGTATCCACGCCACCGACCAGCTGGCCGTCCGCGTGGGAAGCCTCGACCTGCTCGACGCCATGATGCAGCGGCTGCGCGACAACCCGCCGGCGTCCTTCGGCGGTTCCCCCGTGGAGTCCAGCCTGGACCTGGCCCTCGGCAGCGCGGAGCTGCCGCCGACCGAGGGCCTGCAGTACCTCACCCGCGACGGCTCCCGCGTGATCATCCGGCCCAGCGGCACCGAACCGAAGCTCAAGTGCTACCTGGAGGTGGTCCAGCCGGTCGACGGGGCCGACGAACTGCCGGCCAAGTACGCCGCGGCAAGGGAGCGGCTGGACCAGGTGCTCGAAGACATCAACGACGCACTGGGCCTCTAGCCGGCCGCGAACCGGTCCAGGACCAGGTCGACCAGTTCCTTCGGCGGTTCCTCGTCCGGCACCAGCAGCGGACGGGAAACGAGGTCCGCTCCGGATCCGGCGGCGAGCGAGGCGAAGTAGCCCGGTGCCAGCAGGTAGCTGGCAACGACCACGCGGGCGTGCCGTCCGGCCAGGCGGCGCCGGGCGATGCGCGCCCGCTCGGCGGCGACGGCGGTCTTGAGTTCGGGCTCGGCGGCCGAGATGTAGCCGGCGGCCACGTCGATGCCGAGGAACCCGGAGAGCATGCGGGCGGTGGCCTCACAGTCGGACACCGCGCGGGCATCGGTAGAACCGGCGCAGGCCAGGACCACCCGGTCGCCGCGGCGCAGCCCGGCCTGCTGCAGCCGCCTCGCCAGCACCTTCACCAGCCGCTGGTCCGGCCCGAGCGCGCGGGTCACCGAGACCTGCTGCGATGCTTCCGCCGCTTCGGCCAGGTCCACGTGGACGTGGTAGCCCGCGGAGAGCAGCAGCGGCACCACCCGGGTCTCCTCCCGCAGGCCGGCCAGGACCGCCGGAACGTCCGGCTGCTGGACATCGACGAAGGCTTCCCGGACGGCCAGATCCGGCCGGCGCCGCGCCACCGCCTCGACCAGGCCGCCGATCGCCGCCTGCCCTGCGGGCGAAGCGGTGCCGTGCGAGGCAGCGACCAGTGCTGTGGCGGCCTGGGCCGGGACCAGGCCGCCCCACGGTTCGCACGCGAAGGCATCAGGGGTCGTGGCCAGCTCCGGCTGGGGCAGACGCGCGCGGACCGGCCGGCGGGGCATCAGCAGACCCGTCGGGGTGCTCATGCCGCGCCCTCTCCCGCGGTTTCCGCCGGGAGGCCGACGGAAACCATGCCCTCGTCGATCCGCACCGGGAATACCGGCAGCGCCAGGGCGGGATCCGTGTAGCACTCGCCCGTGCCCAGGTCGTACACCTGCTTGTGCAGCGGCGAGGCGATGGTCCGGCGCCAACCCTTGCTGCCGAGGATGCCGCGGGCCATCACGCAGGAACCGGTGGCCGGATCCCGGTGGGCCGCCGCGTACACCTCGGTGGCCGAAACCTTGAACAGGGCGACCTGCTGCCCCTGCACCAGGGCGGCCTCGCCCCAGGCGGCTTCGAGCTCATCCACATGGCAGACGGCATGCCAGCGCAGTGCGCGGCCATCCAGTCGGGTCTCCTCAGCGGTCAGTACGGTCATCACGGTCATCGCGAACCCCGTTCGGTGTCGGTCGGATAAGGATGGCCCCCACGCTACGGAGCCGATGTTTCGGGCTCTGATCCTGCCCGGTTTCGACCGGGTAAAACGCTCCTCACCGGCCGGGGAACCGCGCTGTGATGCTGCGGCGGGCCCCGAAAAAAGGCCGCAGGCCCCGAAAACGCGCCCTCCGCCGTCGTTGTTTCCGGCAGGTTTCCAAACCCTCACCCCCGACCCCCGAAAACCCGGAGAAAACGTCAACTGCGGGAAACAGAAGGGAAATTGCCGTGCAACGGCGCCCGCCTAGCGTGGAACCCATGCAGCGCCGGTCCTTGCCGGCGGAAGCCGTTTTCGAACCCGAGGTAGGCCATGAACCAGAACAGTTCCCCAGCCGCACGCCGGATTGTCGTCGTCGGCGGCGGGCCCGCGGCGCACCGTTTCACGGAGGCGATGTGCGCCCGCGGCACCGCCGGCCTGGCCATCACTGTGCTGACAGAGGAAGCGCACCTCCCCTACGACCGGGTGGCCCTGAGCAGGGCCCTCACCGAAACCGGCGTGGACCTCACCCTGGGCGACCGGGAGCTGTGGAACAACGACGCCGTCACCCTGGTGACCGGCGCGCGTGCGGTGGACCTGGACCTGGCCGCCAAGGAGGTCATCACGGCCGACGGCCGCCGGTTCGGCTACGACGAGCTGGTCCTGGCGACCGGTTCGAATGCCGCCCGGCTGCCGATTCCGGGCAACGAGCATACCCACGTCTACCGGACTCTGGAGGACGTGTGGGAGATCAACCGGCGCGTCGCGGACCTGGGCGAACTGCTGGGGCGGCCGGTCAATGCCGTCACGATCGGCGGCGGGCTGCTCGGGCTGGAGGCCGCCGCCGGGCTGCAGCAGCTCGGGGCCAACCCCGTGGTGATCGACGGCGGCCCCTGGTTGATGGGCACGCAGCTGGACGAGGGGGCAGGCCAGGCGATGGGCCGGCTCATCGCGGCGAAGGGGCTCGAGGTCCACGGCGGCGTGTATCCGGCGGCCGTGCTCACTGAAGAAGGACCGGACGGTGCGGCGATGGTCACCGGCGTCGAAATGGCGGACGGGCGGATCATCGACGCGGACATGGTGGTCGTCTCGATCGGCGTCCGGCCGCGCGACGAGCTGGCCCGCACGCTGAACGGCCGCGCCAAGGAGGAGGCCGCGGCGGCGGCCGGGAAGGCGCCGGAGGAGCTGGGCGACGAGGACTTCGTCCCGGTCTTCCGGATGGGCGTCCGCGGCGGCATCGTCATCGACGAGTCCTGTGCCACCGATGTGGAGAACGTCTGGGCGGTCGGCGAGGTGGCCAACTTCGGCGGCCTCTGCGTGGGTCTCGTGGCCCCCGCCAACACCATGGCGGAGATCGTCGCGGACCGGCTGCACGGCGGGAGCGCGGCCTTCGCCGGATTCGACACGGCCACCAAGCTCAAGCTTTCCGGCGTGGACGTGGCCAGTTTCGGGGACGGCTTCGCGAAGACTCCCGGCGCGCTGGAGATCGTGTACGCCGACCCCGCCCGCGGCGTCTACCAGAAGGTGGTCACGAGCAACGACGCGAAGACGCTGCTGGGCGGCATCTTCGTCGGCGACGCCGCCCCGTACCAGAGCCTGCGCCCGCTGCTCGGCCGGGAACTGCCGGCCGAGCCCGGGGCCTACTTGTCGGCCGCGGGCGGCGCGGAGGCTCCGGACTCGGATCTGCCGGACGACGCGATCCTGTGCTCCTGCAACAACGTCGCCGCCGGATCCATCCGCGACGCGGTCAACGGCTGCGGCAGCTGCGAGGGCCAGGACCCGGTGCAGGAGCTCGCCGGGCTTAAGGCGTGCACCCGCGCCGGCACCCAGTGCGGCTCCTGCGTCCCGATGCTCAAGAAGCTGCTGGAAACCGAGCTGGCCAACAACGGCATCGCCGTATCCAAGGCGCTCTGCGAACACTTCGCCCTCTCCCGCGCGGAGCTGTTCGAAGCGGTTCGTGCCACCGGGCTTCGCAGCGCCGGCGAGGTCTTCGCGCGCTTCGGCATTCCGGTGGAGCTGGAGCACGAGGACGGCACGGTGGAAGCGGTCCCGCCGCTCGGCTGCGACATCTGCAAGCCGGCCCTGGGCTCCATCCTGTCCTCGCAGCATGCCGAGTACCCGCTCGATGCCGGCCGCGGAACGCTGCAGGACACCAACGACCGCGCCCTGGCCAACATGCAGAAAAACGGCACCTACTCCGTGGTCCCGCGCATCCCGGGCGGCGAGATCACCCCGGAGAAGCTGGCGGTAATCGCCGGGGTCGCGCAGAAGTACGGCCTGTACACAAAGATCACCGGGGCGCTGCGGATCGACATGTTCGGGGCCCGCCTGGAGCAGCTGCCGGACATCTGGAAGGAGCTGGTGGAGGCCGGCTTCGAGTCCGGACAGGCCTACGGCAAGGCGCTGCGCAACGTGAAGAGCTGCGTCGGCTCGACCTGGTGCCGCTACGGTGTGCAGGATTCCGTGGCGATGGCCATCAGCATGGAGCTGCGCTACCGCGGCCTGCGCGCGCCGCACAAGTTCAAGATGGGCGTCTCCGGCTGCGCCCGCGAGTGCGCCGAGGCCAGGGGCAAGGACGTGGGCGTGATTGCCACAGCGGACGGCTGGAATCTCTACGTCGGCGGGAACGGCGGCGCCAACCCGGCGCACGCCCAGCTGCTCGCCAAGGATCTGGATGACGAGACGCTCGTCCGCTACGTGGACCGCTATTTGATGTACTACATCCGCACCGCCGACCGGCTGCAGCGCACAGCCCGCTGGATGGAGGACCTGGACGGCGGCATCGGCCATGTGCGGGACGTCGTCGTCGAAGACTCCCTCGGCATCGCGGCGGACCTCGAGGCCGCGATGGCGCGCCACATCGAGAACTACGAGGACGAGTGGGCGGCCACGCTCAAGGACCCGGACCGGCTGCGCCGCTTCCGATCCTTCGTCAACGCCCCGGACCAGCGGGACGACTCGATCGCGAACGTGGCCGAGCGCGGCATGATCCGCCCCGCCACCGAGGCTGAGAAGGCCGCCGCTGCCGCCGGCGAGGGACCCGTCCTGCTCGGCGCCACCATTCCCGTCCGACAGTCCTCCGAAGGAGCCTGACATGCAGCTCACCGCAGACCTGACCGGCCGGCACGTCCTCGTCGCCGGCGCCCATGACGAGGCCCGCCGCGCGGTCCGCCGCTTCGCCGGCGCCGGCGCCATCGTCCGCCCGGTATCCAGTCCGGAACACTTCACTCCGGAACTGCTCGACGGCGCCGTGCTTGCCGCGGTGGTTTCCGCGGACGACGGCGGGTGGCCGGCTCTGGCGCACGCCTGCGGTGAGCGCGGGGTACTGCTGGTGCGTGAGGTTCCGGCGCTTCCCGGCGGGTGCGTAACCCTGGTGGGCGGCGGACCGGGAACGGAAGACCTGCTGACAGTGGGCGCCCTGCATGCGCTGCGGGAGGCCGACGTCGTCTTCTTCGACCGGCTGGCCCCGCATGCCGACCTGCCCCGCCTCGCCCCCGGGGCGGAACTGGTCGACGTGGGCAAGCAGCCAGGCCACCACAAGGTCACCCAGCGGGACATCGAACGGCTGATGATCGAGTCGGCCAAGGCGGGCAACAACGTAGTGCGGTTGAAGGGCGGCGACCCGTATGTGTTCGGCCGCGGCGGGGAGGAAGCCGCCGCCTGCGCCGACGCCGGCGTCCCCGTCAGTGTCATCTCCGGCGTGACCAGCGCGATCTCCGTCCCGGCAGCCGCGGGTATCCCGGTGACCCACCGCGGCATCAGCCACATGTTCACCGTGGTCTCCGGGCACCAGCCGCTGACCGATGCCGAGCACGAGCACCTCGCCGGCCTCGGCGGCACCGTCGTGGTGCTGATGGGTGTCGGCACCCTGCCGCAGCTCACCGCCGGCCTGCGCCGCGCGGGAATGCGCCCGGACATGCCGGTGGCCGTGGTGGAGCGCGGTTTCAGCGATTCCCAGCGGACCACGGTCTCCACGCTGACCGGCATCGTCACCGCCGCCGGCGCGGCCCGGGTCAAGTCCCCCGCCATCCTCGTGATCGGCGAAGTGGTCCGGCTCGCTGACGGGAACGAGGCCGGGCAGCTCGCCGGCCTGGCCGAATCGGTGGGAGCCTGATGACCGGGACCGCCGCGGGCCGGCCGCCCGGCCACGGCACGGCCGAATCCCTGGAGGAAGTGCGGGCCCTGGTCGAGGCGCCGAACGCGGAGGCCCTCGCAGGCTTCCGGATCGGGGTCACCTCGGACCGGCGCTCCGACGACCTGATTTCCGCGCTGGAACGGCGCGGCGCCCAGGTCCTGCATGCCCCGGCGCTGAGGATCGCCCCGGTGGCCGAGGACCGGGCGCTGCTGCAGGACACCGCCGCCGTCCTGCACGCCCGGCCGGATGCCACCATGATCACCACGGCCTACGGCATGCGCCGCTGGACCGAGGCCGCGGATGTCCACGGCCTCGGCGAGGACCTGATGGCAGCCCTCGAGGCGTCCCGGATCTTCGTGCGGGGCCCGAAGGCCCGCGGGGCCGTCCGGGCCGCCGGCCTCAACGACGCGGGCATTAGCCACGACGAACGCACCTCCAGCCTGGTGGACCTGCTCCTGGCCGAGGGCGTGTCCGGCGCCACCGTCGCGGTCCAGCTGCACGGCTACACCGATACGACGCAGCTGGCCAGGCTCCGCGACGCCGGGGCGCGGGTCCTGACCGTCACTCCGTACCGCTGGGTCAAGCCTGAAGGCTCGGAAGAGAAGGTCGGCCGGCTCATCGAGGCGGTCGTCGCGCGGCAACTGGACGTGGTCACCTTCACCAGCGCTCCGGCGGTCGACGCGCTGCTCAGCACCGCGCACGAGATGGGTCGGTATGAGGCCCTCGTGGAGGCGTTCGGGAACGACGTCGTTGCGGCCGCCGTCGGGCCGGTCACCTCGCGCCCGCTGGAGGATGCGGGAATCCGTCCCCTCATGCCCGAGCGCTACCGGATGGGCGCCCTCATCCGGCTGGTCGTCGAGCACCTGTCCGAAAACCGGATCCAGCGCGTCGGCACGGCGCTCGGCGAAGTCCAGATCCGCGGCCGCTCCGTCATCCTCGGCGGCAGGCGCACGGACCTCTCCCCCACCCCCATGGCCATCTTCCGCGCCCTCGCCACGGCCGGCGGGGCGGTGCTGCCGCGCGAGTCGCTCCAGCAGTGCCTGCCGGACGCCCCGGGCGAACACGCGCTGGACATGGCCGTGAGCCGGCTCCGCCAGGCCCTGCCGGACGCATCGCTCGTCGCCACCGTAATCAAGCGCGGGTACCGCCTCAACGTGTAGCGGCTGCCCCGGAGACGGGGCAGGTTGCCGGCCGGCAGCGGCTCAGGCGACGATGGCGCCTCCGGCCGGCACCGCGGCGGCATACAGCCAGAACAGGGCCAGCAGGGCGGGCGGCAGCAGCAGGGAGCAGACTCCGGCGCCGCGCCCGCGTCCGGTGAAGGCGGCGACGGCTCCCAGCACCATGCCCGGCAGCACCCCGAGCAGGCCGATCTGGGCCAGCACCGCCCCCGCGGCGGAAGCCCGTGCCTCGTCCGCCGTGCAGGCGTTGTCCAGCGCACACAGTCCTTGCAGGAGCAGCGGGAAACCGACGATTATCAGGGCGACCGCCGCGCCGCAGAGTCCTAGCGCCAGCCAGCCGGGCCAGCGGGGCTTGGCAGCATCGGCGGCAGGCAGGACCATCCCCTCAAGATACTCCCGGCGGGAACCCGAGGGAACGCCGCAGCGGCACGCCGGCCGCAGGCGTGCGGCCGGTTCCGGACGGGCCCTAGCTGCAGGTGGGCAGGTGCAGTGCGGCCGGGGCGGATTCCCCGCCCGCAGGCGCCGCTGCCGAGATGCCGAGCACGGTGGCTCCGACGTCTTCCAGCGCGACCTGCATGAAGGACAACGAGTGGAGGTTCTCTTCCCGCTGGCGCTCGCTGACGCCGGCGGAGGAATTGAGCCAGGTGAAGCGGGTGAGCTTGCCCTCGAGCTCGCTGAGCAGGGCCTGGATCTCGGCTTCCAGCACAGCCGACTGCTGCCCGGCCACGGCGGCGGCGTCCACGGCAGCGGGCAGGGGTTCGAAACGGCGCAGCGTCGAGGACTCGTGCGGCATGGGTCGGCCTTTCCGGGGAGGAGTGCGCCAGCGTCTTCCGATGGCAACAGGCACATCGTAACGTTTCATCCCCGCGGCCAACAGCCCCTACCGGCGTGTCCGGGCACACATGCCGGTGAAGTAGGTCACAATGTGCCCGGGCGGGCGCTTCGTCAGATCGGGTATTGCGCGTGGCCGTACTGCTGGATCGTCACCCACCGCTGCTCCGTGAAGGAGTCGATGCCGGCCTGGCCGCCGAATTTGCCGTAACCGGAGTTCTGGATGCCGCCGAACGGGGCCATGGGCTCGTCGGCCACCGGCTGGTCATTCACGTGCACGATCCCGGTCCGCAGCCGCTGCGCCACCTTCAGTCCTTCGTGGATGTTCTCGCTGATCACGCCGGCGGTCAGGCCGTACTTCGTGTCGTTGGCCAGCTCCACGGCATGCTCCGAATCCCGTGCCGGGAGCACGGTGGTCGCCGAGCCGAAGATCTCCTCGTGGAAGATCCGCATCTCGGGCGTAGTTCCGGTCAGCACCGTGGCCGGCACGACCGAATGATCCAGCTTGTGCCCGCCGGCCACCGCCGTCGCACCCTTCCGCAGCGCATCGTCAATGAGTTCGTACTGCCGGTGCGCGGACTTCGCGTTCACCGCCGGGCCGATCACCGTGGCCGGATCCGCCGGGTCGCCGGTCGGCAGCGCGGACACCCTCCGCGCGAACTTCCCGGTGAACTCCTCGGCCAGGCTCTGGTCCACCACCACGCGGTCCACGGACATGCAGATCTGCCCGGCGTTCATGAACGAGCCGAAGACGGCGGCATCCACCGCGTAGTCCAGGTCCGCGTCCTTGAGCACCACCAGGCTGTTCTTGCCGCCGAGCTCCAGGACCGCCGGCTTGAGGTTTTCCGCCGCCATGACGCCGATCTTCCGTCCCACCGTAGTGGACCCTGTGAAGTTGACAATCCGGACCCGTTCGTCGGTGATCATGGCGCCAACGACGTCGGCGGCATCCTCGGGTGCGTTCGTCACCACGTTGAGCACTCCCGGCGGCAATCCGGCGTCCAGCAGCGCATCCGCAAGGTAGAGCCCGCAGGCCAGCGGCGCGTCCTCGCTCGGCTTGAGCACCGCCGTATTGCCGACGGCCAGCGGAACGGCGATCGCCCGGATACCCAGGATAAACGGCGCGTTCCAGGGCGACATGGCCCCCACCACGCCGAACGGCTGGCGGATGGAGAGCGAGTAGGCGCCGGGCATGTCGGAGGCCAGCACGTCGCCGCGGGTGGCGGTCGTCGCCGCGGCCGCCTCGCGCAGCATGTTGGCGGCCAGCCCGGTGTTGAACAGCGACCACGGTTTGACCCCGCCCACTTCGCCCGCCATCAGTTCGGCGCCCTGCTCCACCCGTTCCTCCAGCAGGTCGGCGGCCTTCAGGAAGATCTTCCGGCGGGCGCTCGGGGCCATGGCGACCCAGTCGTCCAAGGCGGCCGCCGCAGCAGCCACGGCCATCGTCATGTCCTCCGCGCCGGCCGCGGCCACGGTCGCGAAAGCCTCGCCGGTGTAGGGATTGATGTCCTCCGTCGTCTTGCCGGAGGCGGCCGGGACATGCTTGCCGCCGATGATCAGGTCACGCGTGATTGCCACTGAAGCCTCCTAGGTCCTCCCGGCTCCCCGCCTCGGGCGGAGGGCCCGTCTTGACACTCCTTTGCTACCACCGACCAGCGCCGAAAGATAGGGAAGGCGCCGCCGTCGTTCCCCTAAACCACGCCTGCATCGTGCAGGTGCTCCCCGGCCGCGGGCACCTAGGCTGCGGCGCCGGGACCCCCAGGATTCGCCGTCCCGCCCCTCAATTCCGGTCCGGCCACTCCCTTGATTTCGGCGTTGCCCCGCTTCCGCCCTCCGGCGACTATTGAAGTCCATCCATAGTTTCGCGGGCATGGCTGGTGTGGGGCGCTGGTCCGTGCCCGTTCCTCGAGAGGACACTCGACATGAGGAAAATTCCAGCCGCCCTGCTTACCTGCGTTTTGGCGCTCGGGGCCCTTCTCCCGGCGGCGCAGCCGGCCGCTGCAGCCACCGCCACCACGGTCGTCGCTGCCGGCAGCAGCAATGCCAAGGCCCTGTTCAGCAATGCCGGCGGCTATGTCGCCTCGAACAAGAGCTTCGGCCAGAGCTACTACCTGAAGAACATCAAGTCCAACCGCACCGGCGTGCTGCAGGAAAGCCGCGGGGGCAAGTGGGTCACGCTGCGCAAGGTCAGCTGGCGCAAGCAGGCCGGCTCGGCCAATTCCACGGCCGTGACCGTCAGGACCACCAAGACCACGGCCACCGTGGTGAAAAAGTACCGGCTGGTCGTCAACGCCACGAAGCTGGAGAAGCAGTGGATTTCCGCCACGGCCACCCTGCGCCACCAGAATCCGCGGCACTACACCGGCTACAAGCGCACGGTGTACAACACGGTCAAGAAGTACTGCCCCAACGTCATCATCCTGGAGGAAAGCCGCACCCGCAGCTACACCTACAGCACGTCGCTGCGGATGAACGTGGCACGCCGCCCCGCAGGCCAGCTGCTGAAGTATGCGGCCCTGCACGAGTGCGCGCACGTGCGGCAGTTCAGCCTCTACGCGCCGCCGCAGCAACCGACCCTGCACAAGAAGCTGAATGCCATCTACAAGACCACGCGCGGCGTGGAAATGGCCGCGGACTGCATGGCCTTCCGCATGGGCGTGAACAGCAAGCTCATCTTCGGCACGTACACCAAGAACTGCTCCGGCGCGCGGGGAACCGCGGCGGCAAAACTGCTGGCCGGGCGGAAGCTCTGAGAGCCGTCCACAGGGCGCCGCGGACCCCCTTTTCCGCCACCCGGGATTGTGCGACGATGCCCTCATGAGGCATGGATACAGCCACGGCCACCACGAGGACGAAGACCTGCCGGCGAGCGATCCCCGGGCCATCGCCGAGCGCCGCCGGGAAGCTGAGGAGAAGCTGGAGCAGCACCAGAAAGAGGCCCGCGAAAAGGAAGCGCACGAGCACCCCAAGGCCTGACCCTTGAGGGCCTGGCCGGGCTAGTTGAGCGCGCGCAGCGCCGCGAAGTAGCCCGGGATCCGTTCGGTCGCACCGCCGGACTTCATCGGCACTGCCTCGATCACCGCCGGGCCTTCCGCGAGCAGTTCCCAGGCGGCCGGATCGAAGACGCGCCGGCATTCGCGGCGGCCGAAATGCCCCGGCATCGGCAGCCCCTCGATCGCGCGCCGCAGCGGGCCGGGGATGCCCCGCCGGTCCGCGCCGAGGTGGGCCACGTACTGGAACCTGTTGCCTTGGAAGTCCGTCTCCGCCAGGAACACGCGGCCGCCCCGGCCCGCCAGCGCGTGCAGGTTCGCCGCCAGCCGGGCCCGCTCCTCCGCATCCAGCACATGCAGCACGCCGCGCAGGAACACGTTCGCGTCGCCGCCGGCTTCCGCGCGCAGCAGCTCGGCGGCGCCGTCGGCAGTGGCGTCGACGGCGAGGAACCGGGCATTGGGCACGTCGCCGCTTTCGGCGTCCGCCCGTGCCACGGCGCTGCCGGATACGTCCACGCCGATGGCTTCGGGAAACATCCCGGCCAGCCACCGCGTGAAGGTGCCGTTGCCGCAGCCGACGTCGATCACCGGCAGCGCAGGATCCAGCTGTCCGCGGATCTGCTCCTCGTACCGCTCCTGCTCGGACGCGGCCCCGGCGTCCCAGAGCACCTGGCCCCCCCGTCCGGTATGGCTGATCCCGGCCCAATACCGCTCCCACGCCGTGTGCGGATTCTTCGGCACGCGGGAGGAGAGCTTGGCCAGGGTCGGCAGCAAGACGAGGGAATCCCAGAGGTTACGCATAAACCAACCTTAGGCAGGCGGAAAGTCCGCATTGAACAGGGACACGACGGCGTCGGCCGGCACCGGGCGGCTGAAATGGAAACCTTGGCCGTAGACGCAGCCGAGTTCCCGCAGTCGCCCGGCCTCCCCGCCCGTCTCTATGCCCTCGACGATGGCCTGCAGACCGGCCGACCTGATCAGCTGCAGGACTGCGGCCACGAAGTCGCGCTGGCCCTCGTCCGCATCGATGCCCTTGATCAGCGACTGGTCCACTTTCACGGTGTCCGCGGGCAGCGAGCGCAGGTAGCTGATGGACGAGTAGCCGGTGCCGAAGTCGTCGATCTGCAGCCCCACGCCCAGCCCGCCGAGCTTGGCCAGCACCTGCGCTTCTTCCGTCTCACGGGTCATCAGGACGGTCTCGGTAATCTCGAAGACCAGCTGCTCCGGCGCGATGCCGCAGCGCGTCAGGGTTCCGGCGACATCGTCCAGCAGATCCTTCCGCAGCAGCTCGGCGGCGGACAGGTTCACATGCAGCTTGACGTCCCGCATGCCGGGCACGACGGCGTTCCATGCCTTCAGCTGCGGCAGCGCCTCCGCCAGTGCCCACCTGCCGATGTCCACGATCAGCCCGGTTTCCTCGGCAAGCGGGATGAAGGTATCCGGCAGGACCATGCCGCGTTCCGGGTGCCGCCACCGGACCAGGGCCTCCAGGCCGATGATCCTGCCGGTCGCGAGGGCGACGACGGGCTGGTAGTAGAGCGACAGCTGGCCGGTTTCCAGGCCGCTGCGCAGCTCCGCGGCCATTCGGGAACGCTCCTGGGTGGCCTCGAGCATGGACGGGGCGAAGAGCTGCACGTTGTTCCGGCCGCGCGACTTGGCCACATACATGGCCACGTCGGCATCGCGCTGCAGGGTGGCCGCGGTGTCCCCCGGCGAACCGATGCTCACACCGATGCTGCCCATGGCCCAGACGGAGGCCGAGCCCACGGTGATGCTCCTCTGCAGGGAGCGCAGCACGCGGTAGGCGATTGCCCGCACGTCGTCTTTGTGCGCGTTGGGAACCAGGATCGCGAATTCGTCGCCGCCGAGCCGGGCCACGGTGTCCGTTTCCCGGACCGAGGCCCGCAGCCTGCCGGCCACCTCGACCAGCACCTCGTCGCCGGCGCTGTGGCCCAGGTTGTCGTTGATGGTCTTGAAGCTGTCCAGGTCCAGCATCAGCAGAGCCGGAGGACGGCCGCCATGCTGCGCTGCGTCAAGGGCTTCGATGATGCGTTCGCGCAGCCGGGACCGGTTGGCCAGCCCCGTGAGCGCGTCGGTCATCGCCATCCGCCGCAGCTCGGCCTGGGCCTGGATAAGTTCCGTTGTCCGCTCCGCCACCACCTGCTCGAGGTCGGAGTAGATGAAGTGCAGTTCCTCCGCCAGCAGGTTGACGCCGGTGATAACGGCGTCGATCTCGTCGCGGGCCTCCGAGGGCTGGATCCGCGCCGAGAGGTCGCCGGACGCCAGCTTCACGACTCCTTCGACGAGTTGCTGCAGGCGGGGGTCCTTCGCTCCGGCCGCCGTCACCGCTGCACCGGAAGTTCAACGGAGACGGTCGTGCCCTCGCCCAAGCGGGAATCCACCAAAAGCTCCCCGCCGTGCTGGTGCACCAGGTCCTGCACGATGGCCAGGCCAAGGCCGGTCCCCTGGATGGCGGCGGCCGTCGCGTTGGATCCGCGGAAGAAGCGCTGGTACAGCTTGGGCACCTCGTCTTCGGGTATCCCGATCCCGCTATCGGCAACCCTGACGCAGGCCCGCTCCACGCCGTCGCCGGCCGTGCTGGACAGCGTGACCGTGACGCTGCCGCCGGACGGCGTGAACTTCACGGCGTTGGAAATGATATTGGTGAAGACCTGCTCCAGCTGCGCGCGGTCACCCTCGACCTGGACCGGCTCGGGATCCTCAAGCCGGAGCCTCAAGTCGCCGGCAGCCGCGGCCGGAGCCATCGTCGCCACCACGGACCGGAGCACCGTATTGAGGTCGAACTTCTCGATCGACTGCCGGATCTGCTGCGCATCGCTGCGGGACAGCATGAGGACGTCCTCGACGAGTTGGTGCAAGCGGTGGGCGTTGCGCGCGACGACCTGCAGCATGCGGGACGTTTCCTCCGGAAGGCGTCCCTCGCCGTCGTCGATAATCAGGTCCAGGTAGCCGATGATGGAGCTCAACGGCGTCCGCAGCTCATGGTTGACGGTGGCGACGAACTCATTCTTGGCCCGGTCCAGGTCCCGCAGCCGCTCCAGGACCTGCCGCTGCGCGGTGATGAGCTGGCCCTGCACCAGCCCGTGCGCCAGGTTGCCGGCCACGTGCTGGACCAGCGAGGCTTCCAGCGGCGTCCAGGTGCGCGGGGCGTCGGTGCCCAGCCAGAGCAGGCCGAAGGCACTCGCACCGTGGCCCAGCGGCACGATCAGGGAGGAACGCAGTCCGTCCCTGGCCGCGGATTCCGCCAGCGGATGGCACGACGGCGCCAGGGCCGGGTCGCGGTGGTCCGGGACGGTGAGCACGGTGGCGTCTTCCCACAGCCGCGCTGCCAGGGGCCGCGCGGCTTCCTCGGCCAAGGCCGGAGCCGTACCGCGGATCCCGTCCGCGCTCCAGCCGAGGGCCTGCTCCGGTACCCGCTCGTCCCCGAAGGTCAGGATCCAGCTGTGCTCGACTCCGAACACTTCCCCGAGGCCGGCAATCACGTTGCGGGACATCGCCAACGGGTCGTGCGAGCCGCGAATGGCTTCCGATATCCGGCGGGTGCGGCCGCGCAAAGCCTCGGTTTTCCCGCGGCGCTCGGCCCGCTGGCTGTTGCGGGCCAGCGCGGCCCGCACCCTCAGCGCCAGCTCTTCCGGCTGCAGGGGCCGCAGCAGGAACTCCGACGGGTCCCATTGGGCGATCCGCTCCGGCGGGATGCTGCCGCCCGTCACCAGGACTACCGGCAGCCGGCCGCGGAGGCCGGTCCGCGCCAGCTGCTCCAGCCAGTGGTCGCCCTCCGCCTCGCAAGCGGCCAGGATGATGACGGCACCGGGCTGCGCCGGGGCATCCGGGGCAAGCAGCCTGACCAGTGATTCCCCGTCCGCAGCCTCCCGCACGGGGAACCCCGCGGCACGCAGCAGCGAACAGGCCTCCGCCCGTTCCTCAGGCCTGTCCCCCGCGACCGCGACGGGCGCTTGGGCCGCCGGCACCGTGGCTGTTTCCATGAATCCTTTTCCCGACGCCTGCACTGCTGCCTGGCGTCGTCATACTGCATGGGCGAGCCCCACAATCAATCATTTCACCACCGCGGCCGCCGCTGCGCCAGCATCCCGCCCGACCCGGTCCGGGTGCGCCGCGCGGGGCGACTAGGCCCAATGCAAGCCCGCACCCTTCTATGCAAAGATGGAGGCTCCAGAGCACGTAGTCGAAAGGATGCCAATGTCCGGGATCGCCGCCTATATTGACCACACATTGCTCAAGCCGGAGGCATCGCGCGAGGACATCCTGAAAGTCTGCGAGGAGGCGGTCAAGTACAAGTTCGCCTCGGTCTGCACGAACCCCGTCTGGACGGCGCTCGTGCATAACACGCTGAAGGGCTCGGGCGTCAAGACCTGCGCCGTCGTCGGCTTCCCCTTCGGAGCAACGCCGACGGACGTGAAGGTCTACGAAGCCCGCGGCGCGAACCTGGACGGCGCGGACGAAGTGGACATGGTCATCAATGTCGCCGCCGCGCGCGCCGGGGACCGCAGCTCGCTCTTCACCGACATCGCGGCCGTGGCCGACGCGGTCCACGCCGGGGGTGCGCTGCTGAAAGTCATCCTGGAGACCCACTTCCTCACGGACGAGCAGAAAGTGCTTGTCTGCGAGGTCGCCGCCGAAGCAGGCGCCGACTTCGTCAAGACTTCCACCGGGTTCACCGGCGGCGGCGCCACGGTCGAAGACATCAAGCTGATGCGCGGCGCCGTCGGATCCGCATTGGGCGTCAAGGCCTCGGGCGGAGTGCGCTCGATCGAGGACGCCAAGTCCATGCTCGAAGCCGGCGCAACACGGATCGGCGCCAGCTCGTCAGTGGCTATTGTTAACGGAGAGACAACTACTTCCGGATACTGACGTCCGGACCACCACCCGCATTCCGAGGAGAGAAAATCCCCCATGGCAACCCCTAAGCAGCGCTCCCACTCCGGCGAAGGCCACCTTGTCAGCAACATCGTGGTCTTCGTCCTCATGATGGTGCTGTTCTTCGGCGCACTCGTCGCCTTCGGCCTCGAGCCGCAGATCGGAGCGATCCCGGCCTTCGCCATCGGCCTGGTGCTGTTCGGCCTGGCCTTCTTCATCCCGAAGCAGATCATCGGCCGCTCGGATTCCCACAAAGACCTCGCTAGCTAAGTCCCCCAACGGGCGAAAAGCCCCCCAACACCTGGGCGCACAGCCTCGGTTGCAGGAGAACTCCGGTGCTCGGCCATGGCCGAAAACCCGGTGGCACCTGCAACCGGCTGTGCGCTCAGCCCGTTTAACGGCGCCAGGCCCCTGTAATCCGGCGCAACAACGACGGCGGGACGGTCCGCCGTCGTCGGCGTTCCGCTGCCGGTGGATGCGCATGTAGACTGGCACACGGTGTGACGGGAAGTCTGGTCGTCGAGCAATGTGTGGCGTCCCGACCCAAGGAGACTTATGACTCAGCCCGCTCCCGGCACTTCCAGGACCGTCCTCGGCCGCGGCAGCTATCCCGAATACCTGCGGATCAGCGACCTCCTGCGCAAGGAAACCGTCGGCGGGATCCTCCTGCTGATCGCCGCCGTCGCCGCCTTGGTCTGGGCGAACTCCCCTGCCGCGGACAGCTACTTCGCCATCCGGGACTTCAAGATCGGCTACGAGCCCTGGCACCTGGACCTGAGCATCGGCAAGTGGGCCTCCGACGGCCTGCTGGCCATCTTCTTCTTCCTCACCGGCCTGGAGCTCAAGCGCGAATTCGTCGCCGGCGACCTGCGTTCGCCCAGCCGCGCCATCGTCCCCATCGCGGCGGCCTTCGGCGGCGTGGCGATCCCGGCACTGATCTACGTCGTCATCAACCTCAGCGCCGGTCCCGAAGCGCTGCGCGGGTGGGCCATCCCCACCGCCACCGACATCGCCTTCGCGGTCGCCGTACTGGCCGTCATCAGCTCGCACCTGCCGAGCGCCCTGCGCATCTTCATCCTGACCCTGGCGGTGGTCGACGACTTGATCGCCATCGCCATCATCGCCTTCTTCTACACCGAAGAAGTCCATGTACCGTTCCTGCTGTGGATGCTGCTGCCGCTCGGGCTCTTCGCCTTCCTGACGCAGAAGTACACCCGGTTCTTCGCCCGGAACCACGCCGCGGCCTGGATCGTCCTGCTCCCCCTGGGCGTTATCACCTGGGCCCTGATGCATTCCTCCGGCGTCCACGCCACCGTTGCGGGCGTCCTGCTCGGCTTCACAGTTCCTGTCCTGCGGCGCGCGAAGGACGGCGGCCCGGATGCGGGGCCTGGCCTCGCCGAGCAGCTTGAGCACCGCTTCCGTCCGCTGTCCACCGGGTTCGCGGTTCCGGTCTTCGCCTTCTTCTCCGCCGGTGTGGCGCTTGGAGGATGGGAGGGCTTCAGGTCGGCCGTCACGGACTCCGTCGCGCTGGGCATCATCCTGGGCCTGTTCCTGGGCAAGCCCATTGGCATCCTGCTGACCACGTGGGTCCTCACCAAGGCTACGAAGGCCCACCTGGACCCCTCGCTGAAGTGGGTCGACGTGCTCGGCGTCGCCATCCTCGCCGGCGTCGGCTTCACGGTCTCGCTACTGGTCAATGACCTCAGCTTCGTCCTCGGCAGCCAGCATCACGACCACGCCAAGGTCGCCGTCCTCACCGGATCGCTGGTTTCGGCCCTCGTCGCCGCGGGCGTCCTGCGCGCCCGCAACCGCCACTACCGCCGTATCGAGGCCGAGGAGCAGGTGGACGCCAACCACGACGGCATTCCCGACGTCTACGAAGAGGGCAACCGCGCCTGACAGCGCCCACCCGCCAACGCTGGCGCGGCCAACTGTCTAAACAGGACACTGGCCAGTGCCCTGGACATGGCTCAGGGTCCAAGTCCTGGATGCTCCGTCGCTAGAGGTCATCCTTACCTCGTAAGTACGGTTATCGTTCTGAAGCTGCAGCTTGTCCAACGGCAGCGTGAGCGTCATGTAGCCGTACTGGTCCGGGCCTGTCGGTACCCATTGCTCCGGGGAACTAACATTCTGCCCGTTATTAAACGTGCGGCCGACGACCGTCGACGTAGCGTTCGGGGCCTGCTCCCACCTAATCGTGAAGGTGTTCGCCTGAAATGAGCAGCCGGAACCTACGATTCCAACGGCAACTGACACCTCGACCTCTGCCGACTGGGACCACTTGGCCGCCGCGGCTCCCGCGCCGACGCCCATCAGCACTGCAGCGGCGAAGGCTGCAGCGGCGACACGAAGTTCCTTGGACTGTCGGACCCTCGCCGCCTGCGCGGTCATGCCCCGGCCTTCTTCTTCCGGCGCGATTCCTGTGCCCCTCGGAGAATCGTGACGACTCCGTAGCCGATCAGGCCAACGGCTACCCACTTGGCCACTCCTTCGCGGTTGTTGTTCTCCATCCAATTGGCCGCCCACCCCACCTGCGGCACGGAGTACAACAGCTTCCCGCGGACCTGCACCTCTCGGACCGGAACCTCGTCCTCCAGCGAATTGTTGTCCCCCTTGGTGATGAGCGTGCGGTCGCCCTCCTGGTTCACACCGATCGACACGATACGGTGCGTTACCACCTCCGGCTCTCCGGACCTGAGCTGGTACGTGACCACGTCGCCGATCTTCAGGTTGGCGAAATCCGCCGGCTTGACGATCAACAGGGTCCCCGGCGGGTACTTCGGTGCCATCGAATTCGTTAGTACGGTGTACGGCTGCGAGCCGGTTACGGCAGGAATGACAATCAGGATTACGGCGGCAAAAAGTGCCACGCACAGCGCCACGAATCCCAACACCCGGCCGACAGCGTGCCGCATCCCCCGCGGCTTGGTTCCAGGGCTGGTTTCAACGCCAGCAACAGTCATAGCTATCCGTTCAAAGCTGGTCAACGATAATCGGCACGGTAATCTTCGCCTGCCTACCGGAAAGTGCCTCAGGCGCGGTCGCCGCCAACATCAGTTGAAAGCAGAAGACGGCCGACGCATCCTTGGCGAGAACCATTTCGGCCGTCCCGCCGACCTTAGCTGCAGCAAAATCATCCGGGCCGCAACCAGCAGTGCCTTGCGGAGCGGTCTTTGCCACAACTGCCATAGAGAAATAGTCTGCCAATTCGCCCGTTGTCGTTGGAATGGGTCCAACGCGGGCCTGGACCGTGAAATCCGAGCCCGCATCCGTGACATTCGAGACCTTCAGACCGGCATAGGCCGGCATCGTGCTCGAAACAGGGCCGCTCGGTTTCAGCTGCAACCGCGCTGACGCTCCAGATACATCAACCATGTCCACCACTTCGTCAGTCCCTACGTCTGTGAGCGTGACGCGGAAATCGGCCGCCTGGATGGTGCCGGCCTCCACCGGCACCACCCTGCTCCACAGCGCATACGTTCCCTGCACAGTCAGCAGACCAAGAACGACGGCGGCAGCGAGGAGAGCGCTAGCCTTCAGTAACGTCTTGGTCCGCATCATGTTTCTTAGGGTTGGTTGCGGTCGAATGCCGCTGAGATGTGTTGCGCTGCCGCCTAAACTCCCTTACTGTGCGGCGATCGCCTGCGGAGCTATCTGCTCGAGCTTGTAACTGACGTTTTCAAAGCTGTGTTTTGCCAAGACGCTTTGGCGCCCCGACGTACCTGTTTTGAAAACGAACGTGGTTGACGCTTTGATGGACTTATTACTGTCCGAAGAATCCAGCGGATTCTCGAGCGTGCCGACAACCTCGTCACCATCCTTGAAGACGGTTGTTACAGTCAAGGTCTTGTCTGCGAAGGTACCGGTGCCCGGCCCGGTTGCCGTGAGTTTGGCCTTGATGTGCTTACCCGCAAGGACCGGAGTAACGGACTGCGTGTATGTGAGCTGTTCGCCAGGAACAATGCGATAGGTCGAGATGTCCGTGATTTCGGGCTGGAGATTAGATGACCATGCGCCCTTGGCCGGGAGCAGGAGATCGAGGTTGCCCGCCTCGATGGTATCTGCGTTAGATAGCTCGCTGTCGCTCCACAAGGCCAGCGTGCCGCCGCCGCCTAGGAGCAGTGCTACGCCAATACCGGTGGCGATGGCACCTTTCGTCATCTTGTTCATTTGTAGCCCCAACTGTTCAAACTAATTGCTGACAAAGCCCACCCTTGCGGCTGATTCTCAAGAATGGACGCTGGGTAAACAAAAGGAACATGCAAGATCTGCTCAAGATTTGCGCCTCCTTCGCCCGCCGAATCTTGAGCAGATCTTGAGGTGTTTCTGCGCTGGAGCTTGAGCATGTGTGGCGACAATGGCTGCATCAGGTCGGATCACGCGGACGGAGGAACCATGAGGGTCGACGACCAGCTGGTTTCCTTCGAGACGCTGCGCGAACTGGCGGATGAGTTCGATGACGACCGTGTATGCCGGTCCTTCGTGGATAGCTTCATCAACATGTGGGAGGCGCGGCACGCCCGGCTTCGGGAGGCCATCCTTACGTGTGATGTGAAGGCTGCGATGGACGCGGTGCTCAGCGTGAAAACTGCCAGTGCCATGGCAGGCGCTAAGCCGTTGTCGGCGCTGGCTGCGAAGCTTCAGCAGCTCATCCAGTGCCTGGGCGAGGAGATGCGGACGTCGCGTACGCTCGCGCTCCTTGAGGAAATCAAGTCCTGCGGCGAAGCGACGATCGTTCAGCTGAGGCTCTGGTATTCGGGCTCAGCGGGATCCGGCGGCAGGTAGCTGGTGACCGGGCAGCGGGGTCGGTTAGCGGAGGGCGTTGGGGGCCAGCCGGTAACCGACTCCGCGAACGGTCTCCAGGTACTTCGGCGAACGGGAGTCGTCTCCTAGCTTGCGCCGCAGGTTGCCGACGTGGACTTCGATGGCGCGTTCGTCAGCGTCACTGATGAAGGACCCCGTGTCATATTCCTCGTACCGCAGCCGGCGGACCAAGTCAGCCTTGCTGCGGACTACGCGGCCGCTTTCCAGCAGCGCATGCAGCAGGTCGAACTCGGTGCGGGTCAGCTCGATCGAAGCCCCGTCGACCTCGGTGGTCCGAGTCCTGTGGTTCAAGACCAGCCCGTTGTGGCAGTAAGCGCTGTCATCCTCCTCAACGGGAGCAGTGACGACTGACTGCCTGGGTGCCGACTCGGGAGACGAAGGAGCCATTACCGGCGGCGTGGCCGGTTCGAGGCCAGGCTCCCGGCCGGACACTTCAGGCTCCTCGGCCACCTCAGGCACTTGCCCGGTCCGGGGCCTGCGGAGCATGGCGGTGATCCGGGCCCGCAGTTCGCGGGGCCGGAAGGGTTTGGTGATGTAGTCATCCGCCCCGGATTCCAGCCCTAGCAGCGTATCCAGCTCTTCGGCGCGCGCCGTCAGCATAATGATGTACGCGTCGCTGAACTGCCGGATCTGGCGGGCGGTTTCGAAGCCGTCGATATCGGGAAGCCCAAGGTCGAGGGTCACCACCGTCGGGTTGCTTTCGCGGACAGCCGATACGCCTTCGACACCGCTGGCTGCGGCATAAACCTCGAAGCCGGCCTGGGTCAGGACAGCACGTATGAGGTCACGAATGTCCCCGTCGTCCTCGATAATGACTGCTACCCGTGTTGGAACCACACTGCCCCGCTTCGCATTTGTTCCCCAACCTACGCTCCCTGACCTGCATTGTAGCCCCTTGTCAGATCGATTTACCAGACCGTTTAGGACTGCCCCAGCTAAGTGTCAGTAACCCGACTTATACTGATCTCGCCGGTGGGGGCCTGCCTCCTGCGCAGGCGTGCATCCGTCGTCAACAGGAACAGGATTCGTCCGCCATGTCCACGGTCGTCAGAAGAACCTTGGGGCTGATCGGCGTGCGCAAGCCGTTCTACGAACTTAGCCTTCGCCTCCGGGTGGGCCTGAGCCAGCTGCCGCTCGTGATGACCGTGGCACTGGTGACCGTGCTCGTCGCGTGCTTTTTCCCAGAGACCCTCCGGCATCCTTCCTTCCTGATTGGCCTGGGGCAGCTTGCTGTCCTGACGCTGCTGGCGTTCGCGGTGCCCTGGGACAAGACGCCGCGCGGGTCCTACTGGGTCATCCCGCTGGCGGACTTCATCGCGATCGGCGCGCTCCGGCACAGCGGGCAGGACGCCATCACCGGGCTGGGCCTGCTCATGCTCTTTCCGGTTTTCTGGCTCGCGTGGTCCGGCATCGCGCCGGTTGCCGCCCGGATCATCAGCTTCGTGCTGCCGCTAGCCATAGTTTGGCTGTCCGCCTTCCTGTCAGCAGGACCGGTGACTTTGCAGGACCTGGCCTCTACGTTGATCATTCCCGTGCTGATGCTGGCTTTCGGGGTGACGATCTCGGTGGCCAGCGAGAGCGAAACGGCGCGGCAGCTCGCGTTCGAGGCAAAAGACCGGGAGCTGCAACAGGTCCTGCGCGAGACCCGGGACCGCCAGCGGCTGCTCGAGACCATGATGGACACCGTGAGCGTGGGGTTGGTGGCCGTGGACCGGGGTGGACACGACATCCTGATGAACCGGCACCAGCGCCATAACCACCTGCTCGCCGCTCCCAGCGGCAACCGGGACCCGAACGAGTCCCAGCTGCTGATCTTCCAGCCGGACGGCACCACCCCCATCCCCCTGGAGGAGAGGCCCGTGCTCCGGGCAATCCGAGGCGAGACCTTCAACGATGAGCTGCTGTGGATCGGCGAGGGCAAGCAGCAGCGCGCCATGGCCGTCACCGCGCGTCCCATGACTGACGACGACGGGAAATTCGACGGCTCGGTCATCGCGTTTTCCGACGTGACGGAGCTGGTCCGTGCGCTGGCTGCCAAGGACGACTTTGTCGCCAGCGTGTCCCACGAACTGCGCACTCCCCTGACCTCGATCATCGGCTACCTGGACCTCGCCCTGGAAGAAGCCGAGGAGACGGACGAGGCGGGGCAGCTGGCCGGCTCGCTCCGCGTGGCGCAGCGCAATGCGGAGCGTCTGTTCCAGCTCGTCTCCGACCTGCTGTCGTCCGCATCCGGGCCCATGAGCATCGCACCGAAACGTACCTCCCTCGCCGAGGTAATCCGCTCCAGCCTGGACTCCGCCGCTCCCAAGGCGGCCGCGGCCGGCGTCGTCCTCCGCGATGACTGTCCGGAGACGTTGCTGGCGTTTATCGACCCGGACCGGATCGGCCAGGTCGTGGACAACCTGCTCTCCAACGCCATCAAGTACTCCCCCGGCGGCGGCGAGGTGGAGGTCCGGGCCTGGACGGCGGGCGGCCACGCCGTCCTCGAGGTCCGGGACAACGGCCTGGGCATCTCGGAGGAGGACCAGCGGGAGGTCTTCACGAAGTTCTTCCGCACGGCCGCGGTCCGGCGGACGGCGATCCCCGGCGTCGGGCTCGGCCTCGTCATCAGCAAATCCATCGTGGAAGCCCACGGCGGGACGATCGAGTGCAAAAGCACCCTGGGTGCCGGCACCACGTTCACTGTCACGCTGCCCCTGGACGAGGCGCAGGACGGGGAGCGCCGGCAGGCTCCCGCGGGTGTCCGTTGACGGCCGCACCCCCGCACGCCCCGTACGGCCGCGGCCACCTGGCGGCCTGCCTCCTGGCCCTGTACCTGGTCACTGTGGCGTTCATCGTGCTCTGGCCGTCCCCGGTGGACCAGCAGGCGCAGGGGGCTCTCGCTCGCATGCTGATCCGGCTGCATGCTTTCGGGGCACCCGACTGGATCGACTACAACCTGGTAGAGACGAGTGCCAACGTCGCCATGTTCGTCCCGATCGGCGTGCTCGCCGGGATCCAGCTGCGCGACGGCCTGCGGTGGCTGGCCCTGCCGGCGGCGTTCGTGGTCTCGTTCCTGATCGAGTTCTTCCAGGACAGTTTCCTGCCCGGCCGCTTCGGCACCATGCAGGACGTCCTTGCGAACACGCACGGCGCCGCGGTCGGCCTGGTCATCCTCTACGCGGTCCTCGAACACCGCAGGCTACGGCAAACGGCGCCGCCGGACATCCCGAAGAGATGAACGACGGCGCCGTGCCGGGTTAGCGGTGCAGGTTATCGCTGCTCGCCGTGGCCCTTGTGCTCCCACTGGTCGTGATTGCCCTTGTGGTGGCCCTTGCCCTTGCCCTTGTCGTGCCCCTTGCCATTGCCCTTGTGCGGCTGCAGGTCGGCAAACGTCGCCGTGGCGTGTGCGACCGCGTCCGACATCTGGCCCAGCAGCTTCTCGTCGATGTTGCTCAGGTCATCGCAGGCCGTGTGGTAGCACGGGTCATAGGCCTCGCCGGCGGTGCCGCCGAAGATCGCTGCCTCTTCCTCGGTCTTGATGCCCTCCGCGCCGGTGAACAGGCCGCCGGCCGGGATGCCGGCGGCGATGAAGGGCGCGTAGTCCGACCGGCCGCTGAAGTCCGTCTCGGCCGAGGCGAGCCCTTCGGAAGCGAAGTAGTCGGCGAAGACCTTCTCGATCGCAGCCGATCCTTCCGGTCCCGCCTGGCCGAAGGCCGATCCGTCCCCGTCATAGACGAAACGGCCGCCGTTGGGCGAGCCGACCATGTCGAAGTTCAGGTTGAGTGCGTGTCCGGCGATCTCTTCGTCGCTGAGCTGCGAAACGTAGTACCCGGAGCCGAGCAGGCCGCTTTCCTCGGCGCCCCAGAAGGCGAAGCGGACGCGGTTCTCCGGCTTGGCCTTGGTCTTCGCCAGCTGGATGGCCGTTTCGAGGGTTGCCGCCGTACCGGAGCCGTTGTCGTTGATCCCGGCTCCTTCGGCGACGCTGTCGAAGTGCGCACCGACGACGACGGTTTCATCCGCATTGCCCTTGGTGTCCGCCAGGATGTTGAACGTGGTCGAGTCCACGACCTCCGCATCCACCGCAATCCGCACCTCGGTGGCCGGATCGGCGGCCAGCTCCTGGCCCAGGGCGTAGGTGCCGCCGACAACCGGCACGGCAGGGTTCGGAACGGCGGCGAGCGTTCCGTTCAGCAGGCCGCTGCGGTCCTCGCCGTTGCCCTGATTGAAGATGATGACGCCGGCCGCGCCGGCTGCCGCTGCCGCCTGTGCCTTCTCGCCGAAGGTGCAGGTGCCGCGCTGGATGAGCGCGATATTCCCAACCGGGAAACCCGCGAAGTCGGCAGCTTCGCAGCCACTGGTCGAGGCGGCCGGGTCGGTGAAGTTCACGTCGACTGCCGTCACCGCGGCGGTCACGTCGCCAGTGCCGGAGTACTCCATGGTGAGGAAGTCCGTGCCGTGCTTGTACGTGGTCGCCACGTGTGACACCTGCTGCAGTTCGGACGGGCTGTTCTCGACGAACTGCTGGTAGTCGAAGTACTGGCGCTGCGGGTCATAACCGGCCTTGCGCAGCTGCTTCTCGACGTACTGTGCCGCGGCTTCATAGCCCGGGCTGCCAGAGGCCCGGTTTCCCCCGTTGGCCTCGGCGATTTCCTGCAGTTCCTCGAGGTGTTCGACGACGTTGTCGGTTTCGACTGCTTTCTGCAGCCTTTCCGCGCTGTTCGGCACCGCCTGGGCTGTACCGCCCAGGCTCAGCGCCAGAAGGACGACGGCGGACACAGCCACCGTGCGAGTGGTGCGTTGATGCTTCATCAGGTGCGATTCCCCTTCATCTGCGAGCGGCCGGTCCCGATGTTCCCCAACTCCGGCCAGTGGCCCAGAGACTAGTAACCGCGGGCGGAGATTGGAAGACTTTGTTTCAGATCTGGCCGATCTTGCAGGTCCCGCACGTCGTAACGCCTCCAGGTATTGACGACGGCGGGAATCCGGACTGCGATGAGGAGGTTAACCCCTCGACCTCGCCAAGCTTGATGCACTTCCAAGTCCCCCTGTGAAGAATCTAGCGCAGCACTCCGGCGCGTGACAGAGTTCGACCCGCGGCTGTGGAGACGGCCGCGAAGCCGACCCCGAACATTGCCAGTGCCACCGCGAGGGCCACCGCCTCCGGCGTGAACGTACTACCGGCTACGGCCTCCAACGCCACGGGCGACAGGAGCACCAGCAGCGCTCCGGCCGCCGTTACGATTCTCGGGGCAGCCACGCAACCGACGAGGACCAGCGCCGCCACGGCCAGTGTCCACACCCAATCGCTGCCCGGCAAGTCCAGCATCCGCATTCGACCGCGGTCCATGGCGAACAGCAGCAGCTGAAGTCCGCCGTAGGCGCATAGTCCGATGCCGAGGACGGTTCCCTGCCCGCCCACCTGATGGAGGTGGTTGGGCAGGACAGCCAGCGCGGCAGCGACCAGCAAGGCGATGTAGACCGCCGTCCAAAATGGCCGCGGCAGCACTGATGTCGAGGCGGCCGAAGCGAGCTCGAAGTAGCCGGCCGAGACGTGCACGAACGCGATGCCGCCGAGGAGGAACTCCGCGGAGGATCGGCCGACGTGCATGTTGTGCGCCGAGTCCGGCCACCTCCGGGCGAGGCTCGCGAAGAGCGCATAGGCACCCCCGATGCCGAGGGCTGCCAGGGCCAGACGGCCGGCCTCGTCATCGACGGCTCCCGCCACGACGGCGGTCACGGCGGATCCGGTGACGATGACGGTGCCCGCCAGCCCGGCGTCGCGGTCCAGCCCGGCCGGCGGCCGGCGCTGCAAGGCGATGAAAAGCAGCAGCAGCGCGAGGCACAGGACAATAACTATTCGAATTCCGTAATCACCCAACAGGGCGACAGATGGTTCCACCGCCCCGCCTACCGTTTGTCCGGAATTACCCCGCTACGGTTCGGCCTGCGTTTTCGGATTGCCTGTGTTGCTGACATATGAATCGGATCCCCCAACTGATGTCCCTCAACCGTGCTCCCCAGCACGGCCTTCGTGGACTTACAAGCACTCTAGCGCAGAAAGTCAAGATGCTTAATGTCCCTACTTCGTGTCCCTCAGGAAAAGCCCGGATAAGCTGCGCCGCACCCTTCGGCGACCCTCGGTTTTAATCTTCTCTTCACGATTGCGGGATACTGTCAATAGTGGCGCCGGGACTCCGGCGCGGAACCAGTCTCATCATTGTTGAAGGATCAGTATGCGTATTTCCGTTATCGGCTGTGGCTATCTCGGTGCCGTGCATGCGGCCTCGATGGCCAAGCTCGGCCACGAGGTCATCGGTATCGATGTGGACGAGCGCAAGATCAGCGACCTGCAGGCCGGCCGCGCGCCGTTCTTCGAGCCCGGCCTGCCCGAACTGCTGACCGAGGTGCAGGAGACCGGGCGGCTGTCCTTCTCCACCAGCATGGCCGACGCGGAAGGCGCCCGGGTCCACTTCGTGTGCGTCGGCACCCCGCAGCGCAAGGGCGAAAACGCCGCCGACCTGACCTACGTCGACTCGGCCTTCAATGAACTCTTCCCCTACCTGCGCGAGGGCGACATCGCCGTCGGCAAGTCCACGGTCCCGGTCGGCACCGCGGCCCGGCTCGCCGGCCTCGCCGCCGACAAGGCCCCCGGCGCCGTGCTGGCCTGGAACCCGGAGTTCCTGCGCGAGGGCCACGCAGTCAAGGACACCCTGACCCCGGACCGCTTCGTCTACGGCATTCCCGCCGGGCCGGACGGCGACGCCGCCACCGAGGCCCTCGACGAGGTCTACGCCACCCCGCTGGCCACCGGCACCCCGCGGCTGGTCGTGGACTACGCCACCGCCGAGCTGGTCAAAACCGCCGCCAACTCCTTCCTCGCCACCAAGATCTCCTTCATCAACGCGATGGCCGAGGTCTGCGAAGCCACCGGCGCCGACGTGACCGCCCTCGCCGACGCGATCGGCATGGACGAACGCATCGGCCGCAAGTTCCTCAACGCCGGCGTCGGCTTCGGCGGCGGCTGCCTGCCCAAGGACATCCGCGCCTTCATGGCCCGCGCCGGCGAACTCGGCGCCGACCAGGCCCTGACCTTCCTGCGCGAGGTCGACGCCATCAACATGCGCCGCCGCTCCCGCGTCGTCGAACTCACCCGCGACCTCTGCGGCGGCTCGCTCATCGGCAAGCGCATCACCGTCCTCGGGGCCGCATTCAAGCCCGAATCCGACGACGTCCGCGACTCCCCCGCCCTCTCCGTCGCCGCCCAGCTCCAGCTCCAGGGCGCGACCGTCACCGTCACCGACCCGGAAGCCCTGGCCGGCGCCAAGATCCGCTTCCCCGAGCTCTCCTACGAGCCGGACACCAAGACCGCCCTGGCCCGCGCGCACGCCCTGGTCCTGCTGACCGAGTGGAAGGAATACCGGGAACTGGACCCCGCCGCCGTCGGAAACCTCGTCGACGAGAAGAACATCCTCGACGGCCGCAACGTCCTCGACCCCGCCGCCTGGCGCGAAGCCGGCTTCACCTACAAAGGCATCGGCCGCCCCTAACCGGGCACGGAGCCGCCTGCGTCCACAGCCGCATGTGCCGAACGGCCCCTCACCGGGACCGTTCGCCGTACGGTGCGGACGCAGGCGGCTTGTCGTACGCGGACACAGTGGCCGGGCATCCGTTCCGGCCGACGGCGATGAGGACGGTTCTCCGGGCCCTGCGATAGTAGGGGCCCGCCGGCGCGGACGATCAGCGCCCCGGAGTCTCGCCCAGGACGCGCAGCCGCTCGTTGTAGTCGTCCGGCGTGATGTGCCCATGCGCCAGCCGCTCGTCCAGGATCTGCCGTGCCCTGCTCCGCGGCATCGCGCCGAGCGGCGGGCTGCCCACGGGCGGCTCCGGCGCGGCTTCGTTCTGCGTGAAGGAGACCAGCGCCCGGACCACCAGCACCGCCAGCAGTACGACGACGGTCACCAGGACCAGGCCGAAGATCCAGGCGAGGCCCATGAGGTACCAGTTCCCGTTCATCATTGCCACCATCCCCTTTGACGCCGCAACAGGGGCCGCGCCGGGCTCCCTTGGTGCCTAGGATACGCTTCCGCGGCATCCGCAGACAGGGGCCCGAAGCCGTACCTTCCACTCCCGCTGATCCAAGGTTTCCCCAACGGACGGCGCCAAGAATGAACACGGCACGGGCCACCGTGCCATGGCATTCATTGACACGTCCGGAGCGGCAGAGCAAGGTAGACACCACCGGATTTGGAGAGATCGAGCGGGGGCAGGCAGGGTTGGCGCCCCGCTGCATGGGAGAACAGCATGAGCTTCAGGTCCTGGTCAGCAGTCGGCACGTCGGGCCCGGGCGCCGGCGGTATCCGGTGCTTCCGCGGCTGGGCGCGCCGCGGGACGGCAGCCGGCGCAGCGCTTGGCCTGGCCGCCGGAGCGTTCCTGCTGCCCTCGTCGTCCGCCTTCGCGGCCCCGAATCCGGGTGCCGTCGAATTCGAGCCGGGCGCCTCCGGCCTGGGCGATGCCTACTATCCCAATGCCGGCAACGGGGGCTACGACGTCCGGCACTACCGGCTGGACCTGGACTACCATCCGCCGACGGACACCCTCGCCGGCACCGCCACGATCACGGCGCGGGCAACCCAGGACCTCGGCTCCTTCAATCTTGACCTGGACGGGCTCAGCGTCGAGTCCGTCCAGGTCAACGGCCTGACCGCAGCCTGGTCCGTCATGGACGATGAGCCGGGCGGGGAACTGACCGTGACCGCGCCGCAGGGGATCCGCCGCGGCAAGGTGTTCACCGCCGTCGTCAAGTACAGCGGGGTGCCGAAGACGATCACGAAGCCGGGCACCGCCGGATTCATCCACACCGAGGAAGGCGCGGTCGTCACCGGCCATCCGTTGGGGGCGGCCACCTGGTTCCCGTCCAACAACCATCCGAGCGACAAGGCTGCGTTCAGCTACAACATCTCGGTGCCAGACGGCTGGGAGGCCCTGGCCAACGGGGCGCTCAAGGGCAAGTCCAGCAAGTCCGGCCGGACCACCTGGTCCTGGGAGGCCAAGGAGGAACTGCCGACCTACCTCGCTTCGATCAACATCGGCGATTTCGATATCGAGTCCTACACCTGGAAGGGCACCGACTACTGGAACGCGCTGGATCCGAAACTGAAGGACGTGGTCACTCCGCGCAACGGCCACGGGCTCGCCTGGTCGCACGCGGCGGACTCCTCCTACAAACGGTTGACCCGCACCATCAGCGTCCCCGACGGCGGCGCGGAATTCTCCTTCTGGATGCACCGGGACACCGAGCCGGGCTGGGATTTCGCCTTCGTCGAGGCGCGGACGGCGGGCGGCGGCGACTGGACCACGCTGAAGGACACCACCGGCCATGCCACGAACGACACGGGGCAGTCCTGTCCCGCCTGGCACGAGGTGCACCCGTTCCTGAAGCACTACCAGTCGGACGACGGCGAGGGCGGCTGTACGGCGTCAGGCACCACGGGCAAGTGGTGGGCGGCCAGCGGCGCCAGCGACGGCTGGGAAAAGTGGGAGTTCGATCTCGAAGCCTACAAGGGCAAGGACGTTGAACTGTCCATCACCTATGCCAGCGACATCACCGGCCAGCACGACGGCGTACTGGTCGAGGACATCGACGTCTCCACCGGCGAGGGGTCCACGTCCTTCGAGAATGACCGCAACCGGGACCGGTTGGAGGGCTGGAAGGTGGCGAACGCGCCGGAGGGCAGCCCGGCCAACACCAACAACTGGGAGGCCGGAGTATCCACCCCGACGTCGATCGGTGCGAAGGCGCAGAAGGGCCTCGACCGGCAGCCGAAGATCCTGGCCTTCCTGGCGCAGAAGTTCGGCGCCTACCCGTATGCGTCGGCGGGCGCCGTGGTGACGGACCAGGATGGCCTGGGCTTCGCGCTGGAGAGCCAGAGCCGTCCGATCTACGCGAAGGACTGGTTCTACGACCCGGCCAGCGCGGACTCCTACATGGTCCACGAACTGGCCCATCAGTGGTTCGGCGCCGACCTGTCGCTGGCCTCGTGGAAGGACGCGTGGCTCGCCGACGGCTTCGCCACCTACGCCCAGTGGCTGTGGAACGAGGAGCAGGACCTGGGCACGACCCAGGAAACCTTCGACTTCTATGCCGGCATCGACGCAGGCGAGCAGTTCTGGAAACTGCGGCTGACCGACCCGAAGGCGGACCGCCTCTTCGACCCGGCGCTGCAGGCCCGCGGGGCGATGGTCCTGCAGGCCTTGCGCAAGGAACTCGGCGACAAGGAGTTCTTCGGCCTGCTGCGCAGCTGGACCGCCTCGCAGTCCGGGAAGGCTGTGGAAACGAAGGACTTCACGGGCTTTGCCGAGGTCTATTCCGGCCGGGACCTCGATGAATTGTTTGACCAGTGGCTTTTCACCCCCGGCAAGCCGGGAAGCCTGAAGACATCCTGAGAATCGGCCGTTGCGGCCGTGTCTGGTGGGGCCGATGCGGCGGCCGCGGCCTACAGTGGCTGTACATTTCCTGGGGAGGAAAAATGCAACGTGAGCAAGCAACCGGAACCAGCAGCTTCCTGACCGTCTCGGACGTCGCGGCACGGCTGAATGTTTCAAAAATGACCGTCTACCGGCTGGTGCACTCCGGCGAGCTTCCCGCCGTGCACATCAGCCGCTCATTCCGGATCAGCGAGGACGCAGTCTCGGACTACCTGGCGCAGGCCGCAGTGGAGGCCGACCCCGTCCCCTGAAGACCGGTCCGGCTCCGTCAGCCGGAGTGGTTCGAGGCATTGCGGCGCAGCACCCACACGTTGCTGCCGCCCTCGCGCTCGAACGTGACCGTCGTGACGAGGGCCTGGATGAGCGCGAGCCCCCAGCCGGACTCGTTCTCCGCGCCGGCTTCCGGCATCGCCGCGTCCTCCGCGGCAGGGTCGGAGTGTCGGGCCCCGATCTCGCTGATGCGTGCCTCCAGCCGCTCCGCCGACACCGTCACGTCCACGCCCAGCTGGAGCTCGGCGCCGTCGTCCGGCTGCGCATGCCGGATGACGTTGGTGGAGGCCTCGATGACGGCGGTCGTGAAGGCCATCCGGTCCAGGTCGGACAGGAACTCCGCGTCCGTCCAGAGCTCGTCCAGGGCGGCATGCACGGCCTCGAGGGTTTCCTCGGAGGCCGGACCGCGGCGTGAGAACCTCGCTACGATCTCAGCCATTGGAAAAGGCGGCCTCAACGCTTTGGTACGGGGTCAGGACCCGGTGCATGCTGGTCAGCTCGAGGACCATCTGCACTTGAGGCTGGACGTTGGCGATCCGCAGGTCGCCGCCGGCCTGGCGGGCCAGTTTCAGGCAGCCGATCAGGGCGCCGAGCCCGGATGAGTCCATGAAATCGGTGCCCGCCATGTTGACCACGACGTGGTTGCTGCCGTGCGCGACGACGTCCGCGACGACCTCGCGCAGCTTGGGGGCGGCGACCATGTTGAGCTTGCCGACGCCGTTGACCTCGGCGTAGTCAGGCAGCCGTTCAACGGTGAATTGCATCTGCGTTCCTTTCCAACGGGTTAAACCCTTTGTACCGGACCGCCTTGATCAGGACGCTCATCACGACCAGATCGAAGACCACCCAGGCGACATTGACCAAAGTTCCGATCGGCTCATTCATGCCGGCGGCGAGCCGGCCCAGCCCTGCGACCAGGGCCACGGCCAGCAGCACCATGGCGACCAGCTGCGGCCGGATCAGGCTCCAGCCGGGAGCGCCCGACTGCCTCGCCTTCGGCGTGACCGCGAACCCGAGGGGACGGCCGAACCAGACGTTGCGTGCCGCCGTCGTACACGCCTTGATCCACGTGGGGAAGAGCGCCAGGCTGTACTGCTGCCCGCGCCAGGTGCTGACCCCGCGGCCGATCACCGCGAAGAGCAACTGGTTGACCACCATGAACGGAATGAACCGGATGAAGAAGTCGAAGCTCAGGCTGCTCACCGGCAGGATGCCCAGCGTCAGGTAGACGATCGGGGCAGCGATGTAGACGACGGCGGCGAACCCGCTCAGGTAGCTCCACATGGTGGCGAAATACATCAGCCGCTGACCGGGCTTGAGGCCGGGCTGCACCAGCGGATTCTCGCGCAGCAGCACCTGGATGGTGCCCTGGGCCCAGCGCAGCCGCTGGGTCAGCATGGTCTGCACGTCCTCAGGCGCCAGTCCGTAAGCCAGGATCTCGTGATGGTAGACGCTTTCCCAGCCCATGCCGTGCATGCGCATGGCCGTAGCCATGTCCTCGGTGACCGAGATGGTGGCCAGCGGCATGATCGGCTGGGCCTCGTCCGAACGCTCCACCGAGACCGCGTCCAGAATCGCCTGCACGGACTCGAGCGCGCCCAGCGGTGACCAGTCGCGCTTCGCCATCCGCTCCACGGCACTGTCCAGCTCGTCCGGGACCTCCAGTCCCTCGCCGCGGGCCAGGTCCATGGCCGCGATCTCGGCGAGGTCCGCCTCCAGCGCGGAAAAGTCGGCGGCCACCAGGGTCTGGACGGCCGCGTCCACCTTGCGGCGCACCCGGTACGTGATCTCGCTCAGCGAGGCGCCGTCCTTCAGCTCGCGGGAGGCCTGCTCGGCCGCTTCGGCCACCTCGTCCAGCAGCGCGGAGACCAGCGGGTCGCTGGCCTGCGGGGAACGGCGGGCCTGGCGCACGGCGCGGCGGGCACCGGCGAGGGCCTGCCGGACCCCGCGGTCCACCTCCCGGACGTACCCGGCCAGGCCCAGCTGCATCAGGGCCTCGCGCCGCAGGATGGCGTTGGAACCGCAGAAGAAGGCGGCGTTCCAGCCGTCCTTGCCCTGCTGGATGGGCCCGTAGAAGAGCGGTGCCTGGCTGCCCAGCGGGTCATCGGCGGGCACGTTGCTGAAATACTGCGGGGTCTGCACCAGCGCGACCTTGGGATTGCGGAAGTACCCGAGCGTGCGGTCGAGGATCTCCGGCTCCGGAATCTGGTCCGCGTCCAGGATCAGCAGGAACTCGCCGGACGTCGTCATCAGGGCGTTGTTCAGGTTACCGGCCTTGGCATGGCGCGGCCGGTCCGCCCAGTCCGCGCTGCGGGTCAGGTAGCCGAGCCCGTGCTCCTCGGCGAGCCCGCGCAGTTCGTCCCGGGCCCCGTCGTCGAGGATCCAGGTGTTGTGCGGGAACCTGATGCGCTGCGCGGCCAGCGCCGTTTCCATGACCAGGTCCAGCGGCTCGTTGTAGGTGGTGATGAAGACGTCCACCGTGGCGCCGGGGTCAGGCTCCGGCGGCTCCGGCCGCCGCTTGAGCCGCCAGACCGTGACTCCGAACAGGCACACATCGATGAGGCTGTACGTCTCGGCCAGCACCAGCGGTACCGCGATCCACCAGGCCGACCAGTTCAGCGAGTCGAGCCAGCGCCAGGCAACGTAGTTGATGCCCAGGATGATCGTGAGCACCACGACGAGGCGGACCAGGAACCGGTTCATGCCGGCGCCGGCCCGTCAGCGGTCCGGCGCACCATGACGGCGGTGACGTCGTCTGCCGCGGCGTCCGTGCCTGCCAGCCGCAGCACGGCATCGCAGGCGCCCTGCGCCGTCGCCTCCTGCGCCGCAGCCTCGCGTACGGCCGCGATGGCCTCCGGCACGGAACCAAAGGCATCCAGCAGGCCGTCGCTGGCCACCAGGACTCCCTCTCCCGGGGCAAGCTCCACGCTGTGGGAGCGCCAGGTGCTCCCGGGCAGCGCCCCCACCGGCGGCCCGCCGGAGGGCAGCCGGCTCACGTTGCCGCCGGCAAGATAGAGGCCGAGCCCGTGGCCGGCATCAACGTAGTCCAGCCGCGCGCGCCGCGCATCGAGGCGCGCGTGGAAGACGGTGGCAAAGGATCCGGACTGCTCCAGGTCCCGCTCGAGTTCCCGGCCGGCGCCCCGGAAGGCGGCGTCCAGGTCCGCCTGACCCGCGGAAGAACGCAGCACGGCCCGTACGGTGGCGGCGATCAGGGCCGCGCCCATCCCCTTCCCCATCGCGTCGGCGAGCGTCAGCTGCAGTCCGTCCGGGGTGGGGTACCAGTCGAAGAAGTCACCGCCGACGCTGCGGGCCGGGCGGCAGTTTCCGCCGATCTCGTACCCGTCCAGCAGCAGCGGCTCCGAGGGCAGCAGGCTGCGCTGCACCTCGGCCGCGCGCCGCTGTTCGTCTTCGCCGGGGACGACGGCGGCCGGCTGGGTGCGCGGGCGGCGGAACAGGGCGGTGATGCGGGCGGCGAGTTCCCGCGGGCTGAACGGCTTGCTGATGTAGTCGTCGGCTCCGGTTTCCAGCCCCTCCAGGCGGTGGAGTTCATCGGCCCGCGCGGTGATCATGAGCAGGTAGGCGTCCGAGAATTCCCGCACCCGCCGGCAGACCTCGATGCCGTCCATGTCCGGCAGGTTCAGGTCCAGGGTGATCAGGTCCGCCCCGCCGGCCCGCACCAGGTCGAGTCCTTCGCTGCCGGTGGCCGCTTCGACGGTCTCGAAGCCCTGGCCGGAGACAATCTGGACCAGGAGGCCGCGGATATCATCGTTGTCCTCCACAATGACGGCGCGGCGGGTGCTTTGCGGCTCAGGCATGTTCTCATTAAGTCGGGAATCGCCCCATTTGTCACATCTGTCCCAGCCAAACCGCCCTCATCACCGGTAACCGGAGCCGCCGTTGTGGATAAAGTCCTCGATTTCCTGACGCTCAACCGCATCAGGTTCGACGCCCTCTCGCTGCGGATGCGCGTGGTGCTCAGCCAGCTGCCGCTGTCCATCACCATGCTGTTCCTGCTGGGCGGCAGCATCGTCCTGCACGCGCCGCTGCTCCGGGACCCGCTCTTCCTCCTCAGCATGGCGTGCAGTGCTGTGCTCCTGCTGGCCTGTTTCGTGGTTCCATGGGAGAAGCTGCCGTATCCGTCCTTCCTGGCCATTCCGCTGCTCGACTTCATCCCGATCGGGCTCCTTCGGGAGGGTGCCGGGTCGCACCTGACCGGGCTGGGACTGCTGGCCGCGTTCCCGGTGATCTGGCTCGCCGCCTCCGGCCAGCTGCCCCGGTTCTCCGTCATCGCCGGCGCCCTGGCATCGCTGGCCATGGTGTGGATACCAGTCCTGGCCTCCGGGAACCCCGTCACCCTGGACACGCTGACCCAGCCCCTGCTGGTTCCCTTCATGATGCTGGCCATCGGGATCACCATTCGCGTCATGACCGCCAGCATGATGGCGCAGCAGGCGATCCTGGAGGCGAAGGACGCCGAGCTTCGCGAACTCCTCGAGGCAAGCGGCCGCCGCGAGAGGCTGCTGCGGACCGTCGTCAACACCGTGGACGTCGGAGTCCTGGCCCTGGATCCGACGGGCCGCAGCGTGCTGGCGAACCGGCCGCTGGAACAGATGCGCCGGGTCGCCACGCCGGAGGGCGTGGAGAAGGCTCCGCTGGCGGACCTGCTTCTTTATCGCATGGACGGCGTCACGCCGATCGCGGAGCCGGACCTTCCTACGGCCCGGGCCGCCCGCGGCGAGACCTTCTCCGAGTACCTGGTCAGGGCCGGCCGGAGCGGCCACCAGCGCGTGCTCTCCACATCGGCCCGGGCCATGAAGGACAACGACGGGAAGCGCGAGGGATCGGTCCTGGCCTTCAGCGACGTCACCGAACTCGCGGAGGCACTCAACGCGAAGGACGATTTCCTCTCCAGCGTTTCCCACGAGCTGCGCACTCCCCTGACCTCCATCCGCGGCTATACGGAGCTGCTCCTGCTGGACACCAGCCTGCCGCCGCAGGTGACTGCCGGCCTGACCGTGATCGACCGCAACGCCGACCAGCTGTTCAAGCTGGTGTCCGACCTGCTCGGGACGGCGACCGGGTTCGCCGACCTGCGGCCGGTCGAGGCCGACCTCGCGGACCTCCTGAAGCAGGCAGCCACCGCCGCCGAACCGCGGGCCGCGGCCTCCGGCGTCGTTCTCTCACTGGATACCGCGGAACCGCTGATAGTCGAGTGCGATCCGGCCCGGATCCGCCAGGTCCTGGACAACCTGCTCTCCAACGCGGTCAAGTACTCCCCCGACGGCGGCACGGTCACCGTGCGCGGCGGCGTGCGGGACGGCGTCGTGTACGCGGAGGTCGCGGACACGGGCATGGGGATGGATCCGGAAGAATCCGGCTCGATCTTCACGAGGTTCTTCCGCACCTCGGTGGCCCGCAGGAGTTCCATCCCCGGCGTGGGGCTGGGCCTGCCGCTGTCCAAGGACATCGTGGAACGGCACGGCGGCACCATCTGGTGCACCAGCGCCCCCGGTGAAGGCAGCGTCTTCACTTTCACGCTCCCCCGCCGGACCGGCGGCGGGATGACCGAAGGGGCGGCCGGCGGGAACCAGTAGGATGGACTCTGGTCCGATCCGAACCGATTCCCCGGGAGCTTTATTCCATGGCACTCTCTGCCTCCACTGCCCTGTCCCACCCCGTCTCCGAGGTCGTCGACACCTTCACCAGCGAAGACTTCCTGCGCCACATCAGCGAGATGGTCGGCGGCAGCCTGGTGTCCGTCGAGCAGGACGGCGAGACGGCCGGCGCCTTCACCCTCAAGGTGGTACGCAACATTCCGACCACGCGCCTGCCGGACATTGCCCGCAAGATGCTGGGCGAGTTCCTGTCGGTGACGCAGACCGAGAACTGGCAGGCCCCCGAGGCGGACGGGTCCCGGACCGTGAACATCGACGTCAAGATCGCCGGCGCCCCGGTGGACGTGGACGCGGTGCAGAAGCTCGTGGCAGTCGGCGGCACCACCCGCGTGGACCTCGAGGGCACGGTTTCCTCCAGCATCCCGTTCCTCGGTGGCAAGGTTGCCTCCGCGGCCGAGCCGATGCTGGGCAAGGCGCTGAAGATCCAGGCGACGCAGGCCGAAGCCTGGATCGCCGGCCGGGCCTGACATCCAAGGAACGCAGCTCATGACGATGCCCGCAGTGCTGGCCTGGATCCTGGTCTTCGCCGGCCTCTGGTCGCTGATTGCCTGGGCGCCGATCCTCCTGGCCGCCTGGAAGGACCCGCGCGCCAGGGACGAGAACGGCGCGCTGACGCGCTACTTCACCAACCGCTTCATGCTGGCGTCCACGTCGATGATCCTGGGCCTGGCCACGGCGGTCATCGGGGTGCGCGGCCTGGTCGGCTGACCCGAAGCCAAAGCCGCTGATAGTGGTCCGGGCCGGCGGCGAATGCCCCGGCCCGGACTGCTCAGTCCGTGTAGGCGCGCCAGCGTTCCTTGACGTCCTCCGCCAGGTCTTCCCACGGCGGGGCGTCCGGCATTCCCAATCCGTCCAGCAGTTTCATGCGCTCTTCATACAGCGCCTTGCCGGCTGCATCCCGGTCACTTGCTCCCACGCCTCCGAGTATCGCCCATGCGGGGCCGTTGGCTAAAACTTTCCGGCGTCATGATCCGTCTTTAGTGGCCGCCGTGCTTCCCGCACACCCGGTGCCGCCGGCACCGTTCCCGGGGGCCAGCACCCGGTCCTTGGTCCACCCGGTCGCGGCGGAGACCATCCGCTCCAGCGGACCCTGCGGCTTTCCCGTGACGTTGTGCCAGAGTACCGCGAAGAGCACCGCCGCGACGGCGTGCAGGACGAACGCCAGATGCGGCCGCCCGCTGAGGAAACCGGTCGCCAGCAGGACCAGGTGGGCCGAGTACAGCGTCAGGCTCATGGTACCGGCCATGGCCAGCGGGGTTAGCAGCGAACGGAGCGCGGTGCCTGCGAACAGGACCACGCCGAGTACGACGGCGGCGATCCCCAGGGTATTCAGCAGCTCCACAGGCGTGGAGGAATAGGGCGAAAGCACCGTCAGCCACCACCCGGTGGAGGTCGGCAGGCCGTCCGCCGGGCCCCAGGTGAGGATGTCATCCACTCCCTCGGCGCCCAGCCGGGGACTGTTGGCGATCAGCTGTTCCCGTCCGCCGAGCGGGCCCGTCATGACCAGGGCGAACAGCCAGGTCGCCGCGCCGACGATGGTCCCCGAAACCATGAGCCGGACCTGGGTGTCCCGGCTGGCCAGGTCCAGCTGGCCCACGGCCATGCCCGCGCAGATATAGGTCATCCAGGGAATGGCCGGATACGAGCCCGTCAGCAGTAACGCCCCGACCACCGCGCCCGGATCGTCGAAGAGCATGCTCAAGGAGGGATCGTAGCCGCCAAGGCCATGGAGATCCGGGCGCAGCCCCTGCATCAGGAGCGGCCCGAGCACCGCGAAGCACACCGCGGCGATGCCCAGGGAGCGGGCGCTGAGCCCCAGCAGCGGAATGGCCAGCAGGAACATCGCCCCGTAATAGGCCAGGATGATGGCCGCGGGCGGATCCAGCAGGGCGATCAGGAACCCCAGGGCCAGGATGAGCGCCGCCCTGACGGCCAGCGCACTCTTCGCGGCGGCCAAGGCGCGGCCCCCAACAGCCCGCGCCTTGGCCGCCGAGAGGGAGAGCGATATCCCGGCCAGGAAGGCGAACAGCGCCGCCGAGGTTCCCGAGAGCAGCTGCCAGGTTATCGTCGGTTCGAAGTCCGCGTTCCAGCCCGGCAGGACATGGATGGCCATCATGGCGATCAGCGCCATCCCCCGGGCGGCATCAAGGGCGGCGATGCGTGGCCTGGCCGGGCCGTCCGAATCGGTGGTTCTGCTCATGGTGCGTGGTTCCTTCACGGGTCGGTCGGCGGGCCGGTCGGCCATCAGGCAGGCTGGGAGACGCCGGCGCCGGCGGCGGCCGCGTTGGTCAGGCCGGCCAAGTCCGCCAGCAGCGCGGTGTGTTCTTCGGCGGTCAGTTCGGCCAGCGGCGTGCGCAGGCTCCCGGCCGGCATCCCCAGCGCGGCGAGCGCGGCCTTGACCGACGCGGCGGCCGGAGCGCGGAACATTCCCCGGTAGACCGGCAGCAGTTCCCGGTGCACCGCGAGCGCCTGGTCCACCCGGCCCTGCGAGTAGAGGTGGAACAGTTCCGCCAGCTTGTCCCCCACCACATGGCCGACCACGGAGACGAAGCCGACGGCGCCAATCGCCAGCAGCGGAAGGTTCAGGGCATCGTCTCCCGAGTAGTACTCCAGCGCGGTTTCCCGCATGACCCAGGAGCTGCTCTCCAGATCGCCCTTGGCGTCCTTGACCGCGACGATGCTCGGGTGCTTGGCCGCCGCGGCGAACGTCTCAGGTTCGATGGCGACTCCGGCGCGCTGCGGGATGTCGTAGAGCATCACTGGCAGCGAGGTGCTGTCGGCTACGGCCAGGAAGTGGCGCAGCAGCCCGCGCTGCGACGGCCGGGAATAGTACGGCGCCACGAGCAGCAGCCCGTCCGCTCCCCACTGCTCCGCCGCCTGCGCCAGCCGGATGCTGTGCCTGGTGTCGCCCGCGCCCACGCCGGCGATCACGCGCTTGCCGCTGCCGGCGACAGCGCGCCGGGCGGCACCGACCATCTTGGACTTTTCGTGGTCGCTGGTGGCGATGGACTCGCCCGTCGTGCCGTTCACGACGATGCCGTCGTTCCAGCCGTCCCGGGTCAGCCAGGCAGCGAGCCGCTCCGCCGCGGGCAGGTCCACGCGGTCGCACTGGTCGAAAGGCGTGACCATGGCGGTGAGCACGTTACCGAACGTGGTGGCCGCCGTCGTCGTTAGCTCAACGCCGTGGATAGTTGTCATGGTCGGTTCCCCCCCCGGAAGATGTTGCGGTGCGGTCACGTTGCGGTGCGGTCACTTGGTGCTTCCGGCGAGCTGCTGCTGGCGGCGGACCCCCGGCGACCAGCTGCGGATCGGGTTGCCGGCCCAGTGGCTGCCGGCCGGAACGGATTCCGAGCGCATGACCAGCGAGCCGGGCCCCACAATGGTGCGGGCCTGGAGCCGGCTGCCCGGCAGCACGATGCTGTTCGGCCCCAGCGTGGAGTAGTCCTCCAGGTCGACCTGCTCCATCCGCATGATGCGGTCGTGGAAGAGATGCGTCTGCAGCACGGTTCCGCGGTTGATGCTCACCCCGTCGCCGATGCTGATCAGGTCGAACTCCGGCAGCCACCACGTCTCGCACCACACCCTGCGGCCGATCTTCGCCCCCATCAGCCGCAGCCAGAAGTTGAACATGGGCGTGCCCAGGCTCATCCGGACCAGGCCGGGCACGGCGAGCGACTCGGAGAACACATCGGCCAGCTCGTTGCGCCAGATGAAAGAGGTCCAGAGCGGATGTTGGGAGGGGCGGAACCTGCCCACCAGCGCCCACTTCGCCGTCAGCGCCACCAGGCAGGCCGCGAAACCGCTGGCCAGCAGCACCGGTCCGGCAAGCAGCGCGGCCGCCAGGAGCCCGGCCTGCAGGTAGACCTGCGCCAGTATCCATACGGTTGCCAGCGCCAGCCAGGCGGTAATCACCACGGGCAGGAAGCGGCAGCTTTCGACGGCGGCGCGCGCCACCATCAGGCGGCGCGGAGGGTTGTAGGTGCGCGCCGAGTCCGACTGGTCCACCGGGCGGGGCAACTCCACCGCCGGGCGGCCGAACCAGTTCGAGGACGCCGGCATGTCCCGCGGCGCCGAGGAGAGCACGGCGATCAGCGAGTTGTCCGGCACCTTATTGTCCGCGCCGACGATCCCGGAGTTGCCCACGAAGGACCTGGCGCCGACGCTGGCCGGGCCGATGTGCAGCCACCCGGCGCGGGCGCGCGGCGCGGTGGCCAGCGAGTGGTCGGCCATGAAGGACCGGTCCCCGAAGCTGCTCAGATGCGGGATGGTCTCCATCGTCGAGAGCTCAACGTGCTTGCCGACCCGGGCACCGAGCAGCCGGAACCACAGCGGGGTGAGCAGGCTGGCGTAGATCGGGTAGGCGGACACCAGGGACTTGGCTAGCAGGAGGTTGGAGAGCCAGGCGGCCCACGCCGCCGCCGAGTGCAGGCTGTGGAAGCCCGGCACGATCAGCAGCGCCAGCAGCCGCACCAGCCCGGCGGTCACTGCCAGGTAGAGCACCACGGTCATCGCCAGGAACACCGGGCTCCACGCGGCCAGCGTCAGCAGTGCCGTCGCCAGGTTGGAGATCCCGCGGGTCACCGCGACCATCAGCAGGGCACCCGGTACGACGGCGACCATGGGCATCAGCGTCAGCAGCAGCGTTCCCAGCGGGTACAGCAGGGCGACCGGCCGCCGGCGCGGCGCCTCGCCGGTTTCGGCCGGCCATTCGTCGCCCGCCGTTCCGACCCGCTCCAGCTGCGAGCCGGCCCATCGTTCACCGGCGGGGACGATCCCGTTCACGCAGCTGCCCGGCTCCACTTCCGCCCCGGCCCCGATGCGCGCCTCGTTCATCACGATCGAACGGGTGCCCACGCGGGCGTTCCTGCCGATCCGGACCCGGCCGATGTGCAGCCTGTCCCCTTCCAGCCAGTGGCCCGCCAGGTCCGCCTCGTATTCGATGGTCGCGCCATCGCCGATCTCCGCCAGGCCCGTGACCGGCGGCAGCGCGTCGAGGTGGACGTCCTTGCCGATTCTGCAGCCGAGCGCCCGGGCGTACCAGGCGGCCATCGGCGTACCCATCAGCGGCTCCAGCTTGCCGAAGGTGGCGATGCGTTCCGCGGCCCACAGCCGCAGGTGCGTCGAGCCGCCCCGCGGATACACGCCGGGCCTGTCGCGCCAGAGCAGCACCCGTGCCGAGAGCACCGCGAAGATCGCCCGCGACGGCAGGCTGAAGAGCACCACCCAGGCCGCCAGGGTCGGCAGCAGCGGCGGATTGGGCACCCACGGCGTATCCGTGAAGTTGAAGAGCAGCAGGCAGACGATCGCCATGCCGGTCACGTACCGCAGGCCGGAGACGCCGTAGAGCCCGGCGATCAGCGGCGCCTGCACCAGCCCAGTCCACCAGGGCGTGGGCCGGACCTCGCGCTGCTCCCCGGTGGTGGTGCCGAGTCCGTCCAGGTATGCCGCCAGGTCGCCGAGCACTGGGCGGGCATAGAGGTCGGCGATCGAAACCGCGGGGTGGCGGCTCCTGAGCTTGGCCACCAGCTGGGCGGCGGCCACGCTGGCCCCGCCCAGGGCGAAGAAGTCGCTGTCGCCGTCCAGCGGGACGGGTCCCAGCAAATCGGTCCAGCTGTCGGCCAGCCAGCCCTCGGTACCGGTCAGCCGGTGGCCCGCGCCGTCCGCGGCTGCGAGCGGCCAGGGCAGCGCCTTGCGGTCCACCTTGCCCGAGGTCTTCACGGGCAGCTCCGGCACCACGCCGAGGGCCGGCACCAATTGCGCGGGCAGGACTTCGCCGAGCCGCTTCCGGCAGGACGCCAGGTCCAACTCGGCACCGTCCTCCGCAACCAGGTAGCCGGCCAGCACCTTGTTGCCGCTGGGCGTCGCCTGCACCGCCGCGGCGGCCGCGGCCACCCCGTCCAGGCGTGCCAGTGCCTCGTCGATTTCCCCCAGCTCCACCCGCCGGCCGCCGAGCTTGACCTGCTCGTCGGCGCGGCCCACGAAGAGCAGGCCCTCGGGATCGGCGCGGACCAGGTCGCCGCTGCGGTAGGCGCGCTCCCAGCCCAGGGCGGGCATCGGTGCGTACTTCTCCGCGTCCTTGGCCGGGTCCAGGTAGCGGCCCAGGCCCACGCCGCCGATGATGAGTTCGCCTTCCTCGCCCCACGCAACGGGATGGCCCTCCGGATCCACCACAGCCAGGTCCCAGCCGCGCAGCGGGAGCCCGATCCGCACCGGCCCGGAGCCGTCAAGGGCCGCGCCGCACGCGATCACCGTCGCTTCCGTCGGCCCGTAGGTGTTCCAGACTTCGCGCTCCGGGCCGGCGAGCCGGGCCACCAGTTCGGCCGGGCAGGCCTCTCCGCCGAAGATCAGCAGCCGGATGTCCTCCAACGCCTCCCTGGGCCAGAGCGCGGCCAAGGTGGGGACGGTGGAGACCACGGTGACGCTGCGCTCCGCCAGCCACGGGCCGAGGTCCGCGCCGGATCGCACCAGGGACCTCGGCGCGGGCACCAGGCAGGCCCCGTTCCGCCAGGCCAGCCACATCTCCTCGCAGGACGCGTCGAAGGCGACGGACAGCCCGGCCAGGACCCGGTCGCCGCGGGTGAGCGGGCGCTCCTGCAGGAACATTTCCGCCTCCGCGTCCGCCCACGCCGCCGCGGAACGGTGCCGGATGGCCACGCCCTTGGGCTTTCCGGTCGAACCGGAGGTGAAGATGATCCAGGCATCGTCGTCCGGGTGCGGCTGCGGGCTGTGTCCCAGCCGCTGGACCCCGGGCATCGTCGCCACCACCAGCCCTTCGCCGATCACCGCGCAGACCTGCGCCTCGGCCCAGACGGTTTCCGCCCGCTCGTCCGGCTCGTCCGCATCCACCGGGACGTAGGCCGCGCCGGCCACCAGCACGCCCAGGATCGCCACGTACAGGTCCGCCGATCCCGAGGGCACCCGCACGCCGACCCTGTCCCCGGCCCCGATGTCCGAGGCCCACAGGCGGTGTGCCAGCTCGTCGATGCGCGCGCCCAGGTCGCGGTAGCTCAGGCAGGTGGTGCCGTCGTCGATGGCCGGAGCCTCCGGATAGCCTGCAATGGTCTGCCGGATGATATCCACCAGAGTCCGTTCCTCCGCCGGCTGCCGGCTGGGATACAGCGCGGGTCCGGCGAGCGGCACCTCTTCCCGGCGGACAGGCCCTTCCAGCAGGCCGGTCGGCGCCATGGCGTGCGGCAGTGCAGCACTCTTCAACGATTCCAAAATTTCCCCCACAGAAGTCCGGATCATCCCTGCCGTCCGGATGGTGCGAGTGACACCAGGACATGGCAGGGCAACGCGGCACCGCCGGCGGCGTTGGGCTGCCGGCTGCGCCGTAAAGCTAGGTCTTGTAAAGCTGGTCAAAGAACCGGTTTGGGCCGGCGGACGGTGCGTCCCGCCGTTACCCCCACATCTGGAACCCTACGGAGCCGGAGCCGGGGCTGTGATGCGTAGCGCCTACGGGAGTTGCCATAAGCAACTACTCGATTGAGCGTTTCAACTACCGGTCCTGCCGCTCCCGCTACTCGAAAGGGGCGGTTGGCTATCCTGCCAGGCGCCGGCGGCTGGCAGGATGTTGCCGATGACACTCGCCAAGCACCGCGCCGCCGCCCTCGCGCTGGCCTTCGCCGCCGTCACCGGATGTTCCGCGCCGGCACCCGGCTCCACCCCGGCGGCGGGCTCTGCCCCGGCGGCGGGCCCTGCCCCTGCACCGGCCGCCGAGGGGCCGTGCCGGCTGCTGGCCGAGGGACGCGTCGCCTTCGAGGCCGGCGGCACCAACCGCGTCACCTTCGCAATCGGCGAGGCCTACGGCAAAACCTCGGTGAAGCTCACCGCCTGCGTCCGTGTCTCCGGCGGCTACGCCGAGGAATGGCAGGCCGACGGCTTCACCGGCAGCGAGGGTTTCGGCAAGCCCGGGGCGGTACGGGTGAACTCCCTGCTGACGCCGTCGGGCTCCTACACGGTCACCGAGGCCTTCGGCCGCGAAGACCCGGGCACCGCGCTCGAGTACCACGAACTCGCCCCGTCCTCGCGCTGGGGAGCCCGTCCGGGAGACCACTACCAGCAGTACTTCGAGGGCGAAGGGGCATGGCCGGACGAAAACCTCTGGGAGCTCATGGAGGACGGGCTCTACGAGCAGGCCGCCGTCATCAACTACAACCGGCCGCCGGACATGGAACCGCAGCCCGGCCTCTCGCACGCGATCTTCCTCCACGCGGGGATGGAGGAATCCTGGGGCTGCATCTCCACGGACCTGGCCACGGTCACCGCCTTCCTGCGGACCGCGGTCCCGGGCGACCGCATCGTCATGGGCGTCGAGGATGCGGTCTTCGACGCGTCAGGAACAGCGCGGGGTTGATCAGCACCCGGCTGTACATCGTCCCATCCGCGCTGACGAAGGCCACCGGAATGCTCGGCGTCGGACAGTCCACGGTGGCGCCGGACGATCCCTTCCGCGCGGGAACCCTCCGGGCCCGAAGGCTCCGGAGGGTTCCCGCCGCGGCTACCGCCGGCGTCGTTGTCTTTCATGCGTCAGGCGCCCCGGGCGCGGAACCCGGCTAGAAGATGGAGCCCCGGATGAGGAAGCCGTAGTAGCGCGCGCCGTCCCCGCCGGAGGCATCGCCGGTGAAGCCCTGGTCGGGGTTGGAACCGGCGAACTCGGCGGTGGCATCCAGGAAGCTCTGCATCACGGACGCAGGATCGCCGCTGCAGGTGCCGCTGCTTAGGCAGAGCGCCACCGTGCCGGCGACGGCCGGGCTGGCGAAGCTGGTGCCGTGGTTGTTTCCGTAGCCGCCGGGAGCGGTGGACTGGACGCAGACGCCGGGTCCGGCCACGGTGTGGCCGAAGTCGCCGGAGCCGGTGGCGTAATTGGAGAACGACGCCGGACCGTCATCCTGGGCGTACCGGCTCAGGTCTTCGCCGTCGCAGGTCGAGGAGCCGGAGCCGCCGGGCCTGCCGTCGAAGTCGCCGATCGCGGTGGCCGTGAGCACCTCGTCGTAGGCGGCCGGAACGGTGGTGGCGAAGTCGGTGCCGCTGTTGCCCGCGGCGACCGCGTAGGTCACGCCGGCCTCGACCGAGCGGCAGATCGCCGCGTGCATCGGGTCGCCGCTGCTGCCGCAGTCGCCGTCGTCCGTGCCGCCCCCGCCGATGCTGACGTTGGCCACGGCGATATCGTTGTCCGGATCATCGTCCGTGCGGGTCGCGGTCACCCAGTCGAAGGCGCACAGCAGGGCGGCCTCGGAGATCGCCCCGGCGCTGTCCATCACCCGGACGGACCACAGCGGGGCGCCGGGTGCCATGCCGACCACGCCCGTGTCGTTGTCCTTGGCCGCGGCGACGCCGGCCACCGCAGTGCCGTGGCCGTAGACATCGATGACCGGAGATTCGTCCGTGGCGCTGCCGCTGCTGCAGTCCACGCCGGCCTGGACATTCAGGTCCGGATGGCTGCCGTCGATGCCGGTATCGATGATGGCGATGTTGACGTCCACAGTGCCGCTGCCGTCACCGGCCTTGGCGCTCGATTCATCCGCGCCGGTGCGGGTCACGCTGCGCGGGACGGACTGTTCCGCCAGCGAAAAGATCCGGTTCGGGGCGACGTAGGCTACGCTCGGGTCGACCGCGACGTCCGAGGCCTCTGCCGCGGTCATCTCCGCCGAATAGGCCGGCACGGCGTGGCTGTAGGTTCCGGTTTCGGTCATTGCGTACTGCTTGTCGTGCACGTGCGCGACGGCCTCGGCGTCCACGTTGTCCTTCAAAACCACGATGTATTCGTCAACCGGCTGCGCGGCCGAGGCCGGGGCCAGGCCCCACCCGCCTGCGGCCATTCCCAGCGCGGCTCCCAAAGCCAGAAGCCGGCCGGCCCCCGAACACATTCTTCCCATGATGTCCTCCCAAGCACGGACCTAGATGCCAATCCCCCGATTGCTTTACCGTCCGGCACACCCGCCCCCAAGCGCGCGGTTGGAAATCAGTATGGCCCCGCCCGCAGTTCCCGTCTAGGGGAATCTGCAACCGTTTCGTTATCTTGCGGGACCGGGCTAGGCGACGTGCTCGATATGGGTGATCAGCACCGAGCAGTGCGCGTGGGCCGCCACCGCCGAGCTGACCGATCCGAGCAGCAGGCCGGCGAATCCCCCGTGCCCGCGGCAGCCGACGACCAGCAGTTCGGCATGCCGGCTGGCCTCGATGAGCAGGTGGGCTGGCTGGCCCTGCTGGACCGTCCGTGCCACGCCGGTGGGTTCCTCGGTGCCGAAGACATCGCGCACGCTGGCTTCCTGGAGCTGGCGTGCGTCGTCCGCGGGATCCCACTGGTAGACCGTGGTCGGCTCGACCATCAGGGGGAACTGCCAGGCTGTAAGGACTTCGATGTCGCAGCCGAGCAGGCCCGCGAAGCGCCGGGCTTCCCGCAGGGCGTGGTGCGAGTGCGGGGATCCGTCCACGCCCACGAGGACCAGCGGGCGGCGGGGGCCGTCGTCGTTATTCATGCGTTCCTCTCCCTGCGCTGCCGCTCCGCCTCGGCGATGCGGGGCACAGTGCGCACGAACGTGTCCGGGTTCAGCGAGATCGTGTCGATGCCCTCGTCCACGAGGAAGGCGGCGAAGTCCGCGTGGTTGCTGGGCCCCTGCCCGCAGATGCCGATCTTGATGCCGGCGGCGTGCGCGGCGCCGATGACCTGGGCGATCATCCGCTTGACCGCCTCGTCCCGCTCGTCGAACAGCGGCGCCAGCAGCTCGGAGTCGCGGTCCACGCCGAGCACCAGCTGGGTCAGGTCGTTGGAGCCGATGGAGAAGCCGTCGAAACGCGTGGCGAACTCCGCGGCGAGGACCACGTTGGAGGGGATCTCGCACATCATGTAGACCTGCAGGCCGTTCTCCCCGCGGACCAGTCCGTTGGCCGCCATCACCTCCAGCACCCGGTCCGCCTCCGCGGGCGTGCGGCAGAAGGGAATCATGACGACGACGTTGTCGAAGCCCAGCTCCTCGCGCACCCGCTTCAGCGCCCGGCATTCAAGCACGAAGCCCTCCCGGTAGCGCTCGTCGTAGTACCGCGAAGCGCCGCGGAAGCCCAGCATCGGGTTCTCCTCGGCCGGTTCGAAGGCGCTGCCGCCGAGCAGGTGGGCATACTCGTTGGTCTTGAAGTCGCTGAGCCGCACGATCACCGGGCGGGGAAAGTACGGGGCGGCCAGCTTGCCCAGGCTGGTGGCGAGCGTCTGCACGAAGTACTCGCCCGGGTCGGCGAAGCCGGCGGTGAGCTCGGCGATCCGTGCCGACTCCTGCGGGTCCGCGACGCGTTCCGGATGCACCAGGGCCATGGGGTGGATCCGGATGACATCGTTGATGATGAATTCCATCCGGGCCAGCCCCACGCCGGCCGCCGGGAGGCGCCACCAGCTGAAGGCGGCGGCCGGGCTCGCCACGTTGACCATGACGCCGGTGTCGGTCTGCGGCAGCCCGGCGAGGTCGATCTCCTCGGTCTCGAACTCCAGCGCGCCGGCGTAGACGTGGCCCTCGTCGCCCTCGGCGCAGGAAAGCGTGATCTGCTCCCCGTCGCCGATCGTCTCGGTCGCGTTGCCGGTGCCGACGACGGCGGGGACGCCGAGTTCCCGGCTCACGATCGCCGCGTGGCTGGTCGTGCCGCCGTGTTCGGTGATGATGCCTGCAGCCCGCTGCATTACCGGAACCCAGTCCGGGTCCGTCATCTCGGTGACCAGCACGGCGCCGTCGCGAAAGCGCTCGATGTCCGCCGCGCTGCGGATGACGCAGGCCTCGCCCACCGCGACGGAGTCTCCGATGGCGGCGCCCTTCGCCAGCAGGCGGCCCTCGCCGAGCAGGTGGTGGACGCTGAAGCGGCTGCCGCTGCGCCCGGCCTGCACCGTCTCCGGCCGCGCCTGGACCAGGAAGAGCTCGCCCGTGGTGCCGTCCTTGGCCCACTCCATGTCCATCGGCGTGCGGTAGTGGTCCTCGATGGCGACAGCCCAGCGCGCCAGCTGCAGGACCTCGCTGTCGGTGAGCACCAAGGCTTTGCGCTCCCGGTCGCTGGTGTCGACGAGCCGCGTGCGCACGCTCCCGCCGCGGCCGTACACCATCTTGCGTTCCTTCTCGCCGCGCGTGCGCTCGATGATCGGGGCGAAGCCGTCCCGGCCCAGCAGAGGCTTGTAGACCAGGTACTTGTCCGGGTTGATGCTGCCCTGAACCACCGTCTCGCCCAGTCCCCACGCCGCGCTGATCACCACCGCGTCCGGGAAGCCCGTCTCCGTGTCGAGCGTGAACATCACCCCTGAGGCACCGACGTCGGACCGCACCATCCGCTGCACGCCGACGGACAGGGCCACCTGCAGATCGTCGAAGCCCTTGATGGCCCGGTAGCTGATTGCGCGGTCCGTGAACAGCGAGGCAAAACAGCGCCGGCAGGCGTCCAGGAGCGCCTGGTCGCCGGCGACATTCAGGAACGTCTCCTGCTGGCCGGCGAAACTCGCGTCCGGCAGGTCTTCCGCGGTCGCACTGCTGCGCACCGCCACCGCCGCGGCGGAGGCAGTGCGGCCGGAACGCTCGGAGAGCTGCCGGTACGCCTGCAGGATGGCCGCGGCCAGGTGCGGCGGGAACTCCGCGGCCACGAACAGATTCCGCACCGCATGCCCGGCCTCGGACAGGCTAACGCCGCCGGACCGGTAGCGCTCCAGCCAGCCGCGCAGCTGCGGCTCCATCGTGTTGGCCCGCACGAATTCGCGGTAGCCCTGCGCCGTCACGGCGAACCCCTCCGGCACCCGGACTCCCGCTCCGGCCAGCGTGCGGACCATCTCGCCCAGCGACGCGTTCTTGCCGCCCACCAGCGGCACGTCGGCCATGCCCGTGTCTTCGAACCACACGATGTATGCCATGTCCGTCGGGACTTGCTGCTCCACGGTGTTCCTCCCCCTACGTTCCTTACACCCTTGCGTTCCTTACACGGCTACGGCCTGGTCAGGCGCAGTGAGTCCAGCAGTTCGGTGCAGGCCTGCTCGCAGCGAACGCAGGCCTGGAGGCAGAGCCGGCAATGCGGGAAGCCCAGATGCGGTTCGCACTGCTCCTGGCAGGCCCGGCAGGCGGACCTGCAGGCTTCGAGCAGCGCCCCCATGAAGGCCTTCCCGCTGTCTGTTCCGGGCGATCCCAGCCGCGGCAGGATCGAGACGGCCGCGAGGCACATGTCTGCACAGTTCTCCTGGGCACGCTGGCAGGTACGGACGTTCGCCGCCACTTGTTCGTCCAGCCACGCGTCCGCGCCGGAGCGGCAGGCCTGGGCGCAGTCGAAGCAGGCGTCGATGCACACGCCTCGGGCCAACCGGTGCTCGGGGGCGGTTTCCGGCGCCGTCGGATGCACGGCCAGCACGTGCTGGGTACTGCTCATCGCGCCTCCCTGTCAGCCGTGCGGGCAACGGGTCCTGCTCCCCCGGCAGGCGGCACCCACGGCGTAATGGTTGCAGGGTACCCCTCGACGCTGCGCGCCGCATCTGCCATTTGGGGCAGGCTTACCAGCGGTGGGCTACATCGATAACCAGCATGGTCTGGTTCTTTTCCGGACCCGGAAGGGTGAAGACCCGGAACGGCAGGCGGGCACGCACTCCCAGCCCAATGGTGGACTGGCCTTCGAAGCTTCCCGCCCAGGCGACCTGGCGGAAAGTATCGAAGGTCCGGACGTTGACAATATTGGACTTGTTGGGCGGGTTGTAGGTCGCCCGGCCCTTGCTGTCATACGCCGGCGCTTTCACGGTGATGCGCATGTCGTAGCCGCGCAGCCGCACCCGGTCTCCCTTGCCCTCGGTGTAGACAGCGCCGTAACGGACGTCATAGCCGGGCCGTTTGCCCTTGAGATCGACCACCAGCCGGTCGTAGCAGGGATGCCTGCCGGCACGGACGTTGGTGAGCAGCGGACTGTACTTCGACGACGATGCTTTGGCCTGGGATCCCCAGGTGATGCCGCAGTAAGCCGCAGCCGAGGCGGGCCCGGGAGCCACCAGCCCCAGACCGAGCACAAGCAGAACGGCGGCGAGCAGCGCATGCAGTTTCTTCATGGCGATGGATCTTTCAAAATCGCGGTTCACTAGTGCGATTGCAGAACGACTGGTCGCGATCGCTCGCCGGCACTACACCGACGGCTAACCAGCGGCTCTGCCGATCGAGCGCACTGTCCGTGAGTGCACCCATAACGCGAAGGAGGTTGCCCTGGCTCTCCTGGATTCCTTCATTATGGAACGGCAATGCTCCGCGGCGGAAGAGGAGGCATAGCCGTGTCCGCCGGGACCTTCGGCTCTGGCAGCGGGGCGCTGCCCCCGTTCCAATCGGAGTGTGGCCTCTGGCACCGGAAGGACCGTAGGCGACCGGACCATCACGAAGGACCTCGCATCGATGCCGGTCCGGCCCAACCTGCTCGACTACCGGAAGGCCTGCGTCGAATTCACCTGGGACGATGCCAGGGCTGCGCTGTCCGGCCTGCCCGGAGGCGGACTGAACATCGCCCACGAGGCCGTGGACCGGCATGCGGCCGGCCCGCTGGCGGGGCACGAAGCGCTGCGGTTCATCCGGGCCGACGGGTCCTCCACTTCGGTCACGTTTTCCGCCCTCGCCCTCGAGGCGGCCAGGTTTGCCGGGGTGCTGGAAGAACTCGGAGTCCGCCCGGGGGAACGCGTTTTCTCGCTGCTCGGACGCGTGCCGCCGCTGTACTCCGCGGTCCTGGGGACGCTAAAGCACGGCAGCGTCTTCTGTCCGTTGTTCTCCGCCTTCGGCCCGGAACCCGTACGGCAAAGGCTGTCGCTCGGCGGAGCCAGGGTCCTGGTCACCACCGCGTCCCTGTACCGGCGCAAGATTGCCGGGATCCGCACCGCCTTGCCGGAACTCCGGCACGTCCTCCTGGTGGATGCCGACGAGGCGCCCGGCCCGGACACGCTGGACCTGGGTGCCCTGATGCGGGAAGTGACGCCGGCGGCGGGGACCGCACTCACCGGTCCGGAGGACATGGCGCTGCTGCACTTCACCAGCGGTACAACCGGCACCCCCAAGGGAGCCATCCACGTCCACGATGCCGTCGCCGCGCACTATGCGACCGGCCGCTTCGCCCTGGACCTTCATCCGCAAGACATCTACTGGTGCACGGCCGACCCGGGTTGGGTCACCGGAACGTCCTACGGGATCGTCGCGCCGCTGGTGCATGGCGTGACCTCGATCGTGGACGAAGAGGAGATGGACGTGGACCGCTGGTACGGCATCCTCGCCGGCCAGCGGGTGACGGTCTGGTATACGGCGCCGACGGCGCTGCGCCTGCTCATGAAGGCCGGCACGGGGCACGCGGAGGGCCACGATCTATCCGCGCTGCGTTTCGTCGCGAGCGTGGGCGAACCCCTGAACCCAGAGGTGGTGGTGTGGGGCCAGGAAGCATTCGGCCTCCCGGTCCACGACAACTGGTGGCAGACCGAAACCGGCGGAATCATGATCGCCAACTTCCCGGCGCTGCCGATCCGCCCCGGCTCCATGGGCCTGCCCCTGCCCGGCGTCGAGGCGGCGCTCGTGAAGCGGGACGCGGCGGACCGCCCCGTGATCGAGGACGGCGAAGCGGTCCTCGTCTCCAGCCCCGGCGAGGTCGGCGAGCTCGCGCTGCGCCCGGGCTGGCCCTCGATGTTCCGGGGCTACCTCCACGAAGACGAACGCTACCGCCGCTGTTTCGCGGGCGGCTGGTACCTGACCGGCGACCTCGCCAAGCGGGACCCGGACGGCTACTACTGGTTCGTCGGCCGCGGCGACGACGTTATCAAGTCCTCTGGCCATCTCATCGGCCCCTTCGAAGTCGAAAGCTCGCTCATGGAACACCCGGCCGTCGCCCAGGCAGGGGTGGTCGGCGTGCCCGATCCGGTGGCGGGCGAAATGGTCAAGGCCTTCGTCGAACTCCGACCCGGCCATGAACCGGACGACGCACTGCGGCTGGAGATCATCGGCTTTGCGCGCAAGCGGCTGGGGCCTGCGGTGGCGCCGCGGCAACTTGACTTCACGCCTGCTCTGCCCCGCACCAGGAGCGGAAAGATCCTGCGCCGGCTGCTGAAGGCCAGGGAACTCGGGCTTCCCGAAGGCGACACCTCGACCGTGGAAGGACAATGATGGCTGGGTACCGCTCCAAAACCGGCACGGCAGGCGCCGCGGACCGATCCCCCGAAGCCGGCCGGCGGCGGGAGCTGCTCCGCGAGATGCTCCGGGTCCGGCGGCTCGAAGAGCGCTGCGTGGAACTCTACAGCGAAGCCAAGATCCGGGGCTTCCTCCACGTCTACATCGGCGAGGAAGCGGTAGCCGCCGGTGTCATGTCCGCCTTGGCTCCCGAGGACGCCGTGGTGGCGACCTACCGGGAGCATGGGCACGCGCTGCTGCGGGGGGTGCCTGCCGGGGCCATCCTGGCCGAAATGTACGGGAAGGTGGAGGGCTGCTGCCGGGGACGGGGCGGCTCCATGCACCTGTTCGACGCCGACACCCGTTTCTACGGCGGCAACGCCATCGTCGCGGGCGGCCTGCCGCTCGCGGTGGGGCTGGCGTTGGCGGACAAGCTCTCGGGCCGGTCCCGTGTGACCGCGTGCTTCTTCGGCGAAGGCGCCGCGGCCGAGGGCGAGTTCCACGAAAGCCTGAATCTCGCGGCGCTGTGGAACCTGCCCGTCCTGTTTTGCTGCGAGAACAACCTCTACGCGATGGGGACGGCGCTCGCCCGGTCGCAGTCCCAGACGGACCTTGCGCTGAAGGCGGCCAGCTACGAGATTCCGTCCTGGGCCGTGGACGGCATGGACGTCCTGGAAGTGGAAGGGGCGGCGAGGCGGGCGGCCGATGGCATCCGCGGTGGCAGCGGGCCCCACTTCCTGGAACTGCGCACCTACCGCTTCCGGGCGCATTCCATGTTCGATCCGGAGCGGTACCGGGACAAGGCCGAAGTCGCCCGGTGGACGGAACGGGATCCCCTGCTGCTGCTCCGGACGCTGCTCGAATCCTCGGGCCAGCTGGACGCCGCGGACTGGGAGGCCATGGAGCGCGAGGTCGATGCCGAGATGGCCGAAGCGGTGAGGTTCGCCGAGGCGGGCACCCCCGAACCCGCCGACCAGTTGCTGCGGTTCGTCTACAGCACCCCGGTGCAGCCATGAAGACCACCTACCGCGAGGCGATCCGGGCTGCCCTGCGGGAGGCCCTGATCAATGACGAGCGGGTCTTCCTCATGGGCGAGGACGTGGGTGCCTACGGCGGTTGCTTCGCGGTGAGCCTGGGCCTGTTCGAAGAATTCGGGCCGGAACGGATCCGCGACACCCCGTTGTCGGAATCCGCCTTCGTGGGCGCGGGGATCGGTGCGGCGCTGGGCGGGATGCGTCCGATCGTGGAAATCATGACCGTGAACTTCAGCCTGCTGGCGCTCGACCAGATCGTCAACAACGCCGCCACCCTGCTGCACATGTCCGGCGGCCAGTTCAATGTGCCGATCGTGATCCGCACGACCACGGGTGCCGGCCGCCAGCTGGGAGCGCAGCACTCGCACAGTCTGGAAGGCTGGTTCGCGCACATTCCGGGCCTGCGCATCCTGGCCCCGGCCACCTTGGAAGACGCGCGCGGGATGCTCCCCACGGCGCTGCAGGACCCCGATCCGGTCCTCATCTTCGAGCACGGTTCCCTCTACAACGCCGCAGGGGAACTGGACGACGACGCCGGTGCGGTGGAGATCGGGCATGCCGCGGTACGGCGGGCCGGGACCGACGTTTCGCTCATCACCTACGGCGGAACGCTGCCGGTCACGCTGGAGGCGGCCGCCACGCTGGCGGAGGAGGACATCGACGCCGAGGTGCTGGACCTGCGGACGCTGCGTCCCCTCGATGAGGCAGCGGTGCTGGCGACCGTCGCGAAGACGCACCGCGCCGTCGTCGTTGATGAAGGCTGGCGCAGCGGCAGCCTGTCCGCTGAGGTGAGCGCACGCATCACGGAGTCGGCGTTCTACGACCTCGATGCCCCCGTCCTCAGGGTCTGCAGCGCTGAAGTGCCCGTGCCCTATGCCAAGCAGCTGGAGCTGGAAGCCCTGCCTTCTGCCGCCCGGATCGCAATTGCCGCACGCCAGGTGGTGGGGGCGCGTGGGTGACTTCCGGATGCCGTCCCTGGGCGCCGACATGGAGCGCGGCAAGCTCATCGAGTGGCTGGTCAAGCCTGGAGACTACGTGCACCGCGGCGACCTTGTCGCCGTCGTCGACACGGACAAGACGGTGATGGACGTCGAAACCTTCGAAGAAGGAATCGTCGCCGAGCTCTTCACGGACATTGGGTCCACCGTCCCGGTGGGAACCGTGATGGCGCGGATAGTCCAGACGCCGGCGGAGACTTCCGCAGCCGCGCCCGGGCAGGGTCCGCCGCGCGCCGTCCCTCCGCCGGAAGGCACGACGGAGGCTGCCCCGCGGCCCCGCAGCTGGCCGCCGCCGATCCGGAACCTTGCGCAGCGGCTGGGCGTGGACCTGGCCTCGGTTGCGGGGACCGGACCGGCCGGCGCCGTCACCCGGGCGGACGTGGAACGCGCCGCGGCCGCCGCGGGTGCGGCTGCGGGTGCGGGTGGAGCCGTGCCTGCGGAGCAGGTTCCTGCGGCTGTGCCTCCGCCGGCGAAACCGGTGCCCGCGGTTGCTGCACAGGCGGAGCCGGTGCGCGGCAGGACGGTCAGGTCCTCGCCGCGGGCCCGGAAGATCGCCCGGGAACTCGGCATTGATCCCGCCGCCGTGCACGGCTCCGGGCCCGAGGGCGCTGTTACCGAATCGGATGTCCGGGCGGCAGCAGCCCGCGCCGGCGCGGCTGCCGGCCCGGAGCAGGCGGCACCGCCCGGTCCCGAGCAGGCGGCGCCGGCCACACCCCTTCCGCCGCCTGGCCCGCCGGCCGAGGCAGCCGAGGCTGGCGGGGCCGCCGATCGCAGAGGCAGCCTGCGCCGCGCGGTCGGCAAGCTGATGTCGCGTTCCAAGAAGGACATCCCGCACTACTACCTCAGCAGCACCGTTGACCTGCACGCGGCGCTGACCTGGATGGAGGCGGCCAATGCCCGCGTCCCGGTGGCGTCGCGGCTGGTGCCCGCGGCGCTGCTGCTCAAGGCGACGGCCTTGGCCGCCCTGGAGGTCCCGGAGGTCAACGGCCATTATGCAGACGGCCGCCACCGGCCAAGCAGCGCGGTCCATCTGGGGGTTGCCGTGTCGCTCCGAGAAGGCGGCATCATCGCCCCGGCCATCCGCGACGCCGACAGCCTGGCCCTGGCCGACCTGATGGCGAGCCTGCGCGACGTCGTGGGCCGCGCCCGGTCCGGCAGGCTGCAGCGGGCGGAGATGGCCGATCCGACCCTCACCGTCACGAACCTCGGCGACCTCGGCGTCGATGCCGTCTTCGGCGTCATCTATCCTCCACAGGTAGCCATGGTCGGCTTCGGCCGCATCGCGGAGCAGGCATGGGCCCACGAGGGCATGCTGGCGGCCCGGCGCTGCGTCACGGCCACGCTCTCGGCGGACCACCGCGTCAGCGACGGGCTGCGGGGCGGCCGCTTCCTGGCGAGGATTGGCGAACTGCTGCAGAAACCGGAGGAGTTGTGAACCGAACGAAAGCCGCGGAGACGGCGTGGGCGGCGCTGCACCAGGTGGCGCCGGACCTCGAGCCGGACCTCACCGAGGGCGGCGCCCGGCTGCGCCAGGACCTGGAACTGGACTCATTGGACTTCCTCGCCCTGGTGGAGACGCTCTCCCGCGATGCCGGAGTGGAGATTCCGGAGAGCGACTACGCGCAGGTCGCCACCGTGGACGGGCTGGTCGGCTATCTCGAGACCCACGGCTGAGGCCGCCGGCTCCTACTCCTCTTCGCCTTCCGCCATGGCGGGACCGCCGGACCAGGACATCCGGACGACGAAGTGCGCGTCGCCGCAGTTCCTCGCGATGATGGCCCCCGCGTCGCCCGCCAGCTTGATCCCGAAGGTGATTTCGACCTCCTCGGGCGCCAGCTCGGCGAGGGCGTCCACCGCGGCGCTGGCGGCCGGGCGGACCGCGGCGAGGGCCTCCTCCAGCCGGCGGCCCGCGTCCAGGATGCCCTGCTCGTTGCGCGCGGGACGGTCCACGCCGTAGCTGTCCTCGTCGACCTCCACCAGCACCGTGCCGGAGCCGACTTCATACCTCAGCACCTCAGTCATTGCCTTCTCCTTGTCCGCGCCACCGGCAGGCCCCTCCCCAGCCCGTGCTGGCTCAAGTATCCGCCGGACGGACGCGCGAGGGGATGACCCATTTGGGGGGGCCCGGCCGCACCATCGAGTCCGTCCCGACAGTGACGCCCGACTCTGCCCAAAGCGGGCCGGTGCGGGGATACTGGAGGAATTCCCATCGTCGAGGGAGCCGAGGGGTCATGAAGGCCTGGTGGATCGACCATACTGCCCCGCTGACGGGCCCGGTCCGCGACGGGCCGCTGCGCTTCGGCCACCTTCCCGACCCGGTGCCTGGGGCCGGCGAACTGCTGGTGCAGGTGCGGGTGTGCGGGGTCTGCCGCACGGACCTGCACCTGGCCGAAGGCGACCTGGCGCCGCACCGCCGGCACGCCGTGCCCGGGCATGAGGTGGTCGGCACGGTGCTGGAGGCCGGTGCGGGCTGCACGCGGTTCCGGACCGGCGAGCGCGTTGGCATCGCGTGGCTGCGCAGCACCTGCGGCACCTGCCGGTTCTGCCGGCGGGGCGCGGAGAACCTCTGCCTGGCGCCGCGGTTCACCGGCTGGGACGACGACGGCGGGTACGCGGAGCGTGCGACCGTCCCGGAGGATTTCGCGTACCGGATTCCGGACGAGTTCACCGACGAACAGGCCGCTCCCCTGCTCTGCGCCGGCATCATCGGCTACCGCGCCCTGCGCCGTTCTGCGCTGCGTGCGGGCGGCAGGCTGGGCATCTACGGTTTCGGCGCCTCCGCGCACCTGGCTGCACAGGTGGCAATGTACGAGGGTGCCGAGGTCTACGTGATGACCCGGTCCGGCGAAGCCCGCGAACTGGCCGCACGGCTGGGCGCAGCCTTCGTCGGCGGCGCCGAGGACGAACCGCCCGACCTGCTGGATGCCGCGATCCTCTTCGCCCCGGCGGGCAACCTGGTGCCGGCTGCGCTGCGTGCGCTGGACCGCGGCGGAACCCTGGCCGTTGCGGGCATCTACCTCAGCACCATTCCGCCGCTGGACTACGCCGCCGACCTCTTCCAGGAACGCCAGCTGCGCAGCGTGACCGCCAACACCCGGCGGGACGGCGAGGAACTGCTGGAGCTGGCCGCCCGGATTCCGCTCCGCCCGACCACGGTCAGCTATCCGCTGGAACAGGCGGGGCAGGCCCTGCGGGACCTGGCCGCAGACCGGGTCACCGGCGCAGCCGTCCTCCGGGTCTCCGCCGGCCGGGCCCCGTGAACACGCCGGGGCTGCCCGACGGGATGATGCTGCCCGCCGGCCGGCACGGCGGCTCGCCCACCGCCGCGGGCACCCTTTCCCCGTTCTCCGCCGTCATCCTCGACCTGGACGGCGTCGTCACGGACACCGCCAGCGTGCACCGGGCCGCGTGGAAGGAACTCTTCGAGCGGGTCTTCGCGGACGCCAGGATGCCCCCTGCCGCCCGGAGCCGGTCCTATACCGACGACGATTACTTCCGGTACCTTGACGGCCGCACCCGGCTGGAGGGCATCGCCGCCCTGCTCGCCTCGCGGCACGCCGAGCTGCCGGAGGGCGACCCTGCCGATCCGCCGGAAGCCTGGACCCTGAACGGCCTGGGGAATGCGAAAAACCTGCTCTTCCGCGATTGGCTGCGGCAGCACGGGGTCAAGACCTTCCCCGGAACGGTGGACTTCGTGGACCGGCTGCGGGCCGGACGTGTCCCGGTGGGCCTGGTCACCGCCAGCCGCAATGCCGTCCCGGTGCTCACCGCCGCCGGGCTCGAGGACGCGTTCGACGCCGTCGTCGACGGTTACGCCGCCGCGCAGCAGCACCTGGCCGGCAAGCCGGACCCGGCGATGTTCCTGGAGGCCGCACGCCGGCTGCACGTGCCGCCGCAGCGCATCGCGGTCCTGGAGGACTCCGCGGCGGGCATCGCCGCGGCGCGGGCCGGCGGCTTCGGCCTGGCCGTCGGGATCGACCGCACCGGCCGGCGCCGCGACCTGGAGCGGGCCGGCGCCCAGCAGGTGCTCGAGGACGTCGCCGAGTTCGACATCGGCCTGGTCCTCGCCGACCCGTGGCACCTGGTCTACGACGGCTTCGATCCCCAGCACGAGGGCCACCGGGAAGCACTCACCGCGCTGGGCAACGGCTACCTGGCCACGCGCGGCGCGGCGCCGGAACGCGCGGCCGACGGTGTCCATTACCCGGGCACGTACCTCGCCGGCGTCTACAACAGCCTGCCCTACCTCGTGGACGGCGTGTGGACCGTCGGCGAACACATGGTCAACGCGCCCAACTGGCTGCCCTTCGACCTCCGGCTGGGCGGCACGTGGTGGTCGGACGGCGCCCTGGCGATGCTCCGCGAGCGCCGCGACCTCGACCTGAAGCGTGCCCTGCTGGTCCGCCACGTGCTGCTGCGGGACGAGGCCGGCCGGCGGCTGGACGTGAGGCAGCGGCGCATCGTGTCCCTGGCGCGGCCCCACCTGGCTCTGCTGGAGACGACGCTGACGGCCCGCGGCTGGAGCGGAATGGTGGAGCTGCGCACCGGGATCGACGGCGAGGTTGTGAACCGGAATGTGCCGGAGGACGCCGCGCTGGGCAACCGCCACCTGCGCTGGCTGCCGGAGGAGCCGGCCGGGCCGCGGGATCCGGAGGACCTGGAGACGCTGGAGGTCGAAACCAACCACAGCCGTATCCGGATCGCGACCGCCGTGCGCACCGGATTCGGCTGGCCGGACACCGCCGGCAATCGGCCGCCGGTCCTCCCGGCGCCGGCTCCGTCCCCGGAGGAGCAGGACCGGTCCGCCGGCACCGAGGGTCCGTGGCGGCACGCCTGGACCGTGCACCTGTCCGACGGCATTTCGCTCAGTGTCTGCCGCACCGCCGCCGTGGTGACGTCCCGGGATGCCGCGATCGCCTCGCCGCTCGACGGCGCCAAGGCGGCGCTGGCGCGCACGCCGGCGGGCTTCGCCGAGCCTTTCGCCGAGCACGAGGCGGCGTGGCGGCGGCTGCTGCGGTTGTTCACCATCGACCTGCATGCCGACCCGCAGACCCAGCTGATCCTGAACCTGCATGTCTTCCACCTGCTGCAGACGCTCACCCCGCACACGGCCGGGCTGGACGCGGGGGTGCCGGCGCGCGGGCTGCACGGCGAGGGCTACCGCGGCCACATTTTCTGGGACGACCTGTTCGTCCTGCCGCTACTCACCTCGCGGCTGCCGGCGGTGAGCCGCTCGGTGCTGGACTACCGCTGGCGCCGCCTCGACGCGGCGCGGGATGCGGCGCGCGCGGCCGGGCTGCCGGGCGCCATGTTCCCGTGGCGCAGCGGCAGCGACGGCACGGAGCAGACTCCGTCGTCGTTGTTCAACCGCTACAGCGGACGGTGGATGGCGGACAACTCCCGGCTGCAGCGCCACGGCGGCCTGGCGGTGGCGTACAACGCGTGGCAGTATTTCGAGGCCACCCAGGACCGGGACTGGCTGCTGCTGCACGGGGCGGAGATCATCGTGGAAGTTGCGCGGCTGTTCTCCGCTATGGCCACCAGCGACGACGGCGGCCGGTACCACCTGCGCGGCGTCATGGGGCCGGACGAGTACCATGACGGCTACCCGGGGACGCCCGGCAGCGGGCTGGACGACAACGCCTACACCAACGTGATGGCCGCCTGGATCTGCACCCGGGTAGCCCGGATCATGCGCCTGCTGCAGGGCCGCGACGGCCGCGACCTGCGGGAACGCCTCGGCATCGGCACGGCGGAGCTGGACCGCTGGCGGCAGCTGTCGCGGCGGCTCTACGTCCCCTTCCACGACGGGATCATCAGCCAGTTCGAAGGGTACGGCGACCTGCGGGAACTCGACTGGGCCGGGCTGCGGCGCCGCTACGGCAAGATCGAGCGGCTGGACCTGATCCTCGCCGCCGAAGGCGATTCGCCCAACCACTACCGGCTGTCCAAGCAGGCCGACGTGCTGATGCTCTTCTACGTCCTTGGCGAGGACCAGCTGCGCCGGCTGCTGCAGCGGCTGGGCTACCCGGTCACGCAGGCCCAGCTGGACCGCACCGTCGACTTCTACCTGGCCCGGACCGTGCACGGTTCCACGCTGAGCCGGGTGGCGCATGCCTCGGTGCTGGCCGCATCCGATCCGGAGCGGGCCTGGTCGACCTTCCGCGAGGCACTGGATGCGGACCTGGACGACACGCAGGGCGGCACCACCCGCACCGGCATCCACCTTGGCGCGATGGCCGGCTCCGTCGACGTCATCCAGCGCAGCTTCGCAGGGCTGCGGCTGGCCGGCGACGAACTGGTGTTCGCCCCGCGGCTGCCGGCCGAACTGGAGCAGGTGTCCTTCCGGCTGCGCTACCGGGACAACCTCCTGGACATCGCGCTCGACCACGCGGTGCTGCAGGTCTCCGCCGCCCGGGGCTCCGCGCCGCCGGTGCGGGTCCGCGTCGGCGCCAGGACGGCCGTCCTGGCGCCCGGCGCTACCGTGGCCCTGCCGCTGCCTGCCGCCCGGCCGCCGCGGACCGGCGGTGCCTGACCGACTTGTACGCGTAGTCCGCGGCGAGCAGGCCGGGGATGGCGAGCAGCGCCACCAGCAGGCCGGGCAGGGTCGGCGGAGCCTGGCCGAGCATCCGCGCGATCGGCTCCACGAACAGGAAGGCGGCCAGCGCGAGCAGTTCGGCCCCGACCGCCCAGAGCAGCAGCGGATTGCTGCGCCAGCCGAGCTGCCACGGCGGGACCGTTTCGCTGCGGCAGGCGAAGGCATTGGCGAGCTGGGCCAGCACCACCACGGTGAACGCGGTCCCCGAGGCCGCGGCAAGCACTTCCGGGCCGGGCAGCCCGCCGCCCGGCCGCCAGCCCGCGAGCCAGAGGAGCATGGTGAAGCCCGCCATCTCGAAGAGCGCCTCGACCGGCCCGAGCACGCCGAAGACCCGGCGCATCAGCGCCCCGTCCATCAGGTGGCGCCGTTCCGGGGGCCGGTTCAGCACGCGCTTGCCCGGAGGTTCGCTGCCCAGCGCGAGCGCCGGCAGCAGGTCGGTGCCGATGTCGAGGAACAGGATCTGCAGCACGCCCAGCGCCAGCGGGAAGCTGCCGCCGGAGAGGGCCCAGATGACGAACGGCGTCAGCTCGGCGACGTTGTCCGTCAGGTGGTAGGTCAGGAAACGCCGGATGTTGGCGTAGGTGGCGCGGCCCTGTTCGACGGCGGTGATGATCGTGGCGAAGTCGTCGTCCAGCAGCACCAGGTCCGCCGCTTCGCGGGCGACGTCCGTGCCGCTGGCCCCCATGGCGACCCCGATGTCCGCCTCCTGGAGCGCCGGACCGTCGTTGACGCCGTCGCCGGTCATCGCCAGCACGTGTCCGCGCTGCTGCAGGCACCGGGCCACCCGCAGCTTCTGCTCCGGCGAGACCCGGCTGACCACCACGCCGTCACGGTCCAGCAGGGCGCCGAGCACCTGGTCGTCCGCCGGCAGCCCGTGCCCCTCCAGGACCAGGCCGCCGGGTTCCTGCAGCCCGATTTCGCGCGCGATCGCCGCGGCGGTGGCGGGATGGTCGCCGGTGACCATGGCCACCTTGATCCCGGCGCCGCGGGCCTTCGCCAGCGCCTCGGGCACCGAGGGCCGCGGCGGGTCGTGCAGCCCGACCAGGCCCAGCAGCTCGAGCCGTGCCTCCGCCTCCTCCGGCCGCTCCGGGACGGCGCCGGGCGGGAGGCCGCGCCGGGCGACCGCGAGCACCCGCAGGCCGCGCGCCGCCAGGTCGGCCAGCGCCCGGTGGGCGTCCTCAATCCCTGCCTCGTCCGTGCCGTCCGCGCACAGCGGGAGGACTCCTTCCGGAGCGCCCTTGAGCAGCAGCTCGCCGTCGACCACCACGGACTCCCGGCGGCGGACGGCGTCGAACGCCCAGCGGACCGAGACCCGTTCCTCGACCGGCGCCGCCCCGCCGGACATCCGGTGCGCGAGCGCGTCCAGGGCCGCCTCCATCGGGTCGCCCTCGGCGGCCCAGCCCTGTTCCCGCTGCACGATCCGGCCGCGGGAGGCCGCCCGGGCCGCCCGGGCCAGCCGCCGGCCCGCCGCGACGGCCGCCGGACTGCCGTCCAGTTCGGCCATCGGCTCGTACCCGGTCCCCTCCACTGCAACGCTGCCTTGGGGAGTCCAGAGTTCGACGGCGCTCATTCGGTTCTGCGTCAGCGTCCCGGTCTTGTCGGTGCAGATGAAGGTCGTGGAGCCCAGGGTCTCCACTGCCTGCAGATGCCGCACCAGCGCGTTCCGCCCGGCCATCCGCTGTGCGCCCATGGCGAGGGACAGGGTGACGGTCGGCAGCAGGCCCTCGGGAATCAGCGCCACCGACACCCCGATCGCGAACAGGAACGCGTCCCGCCAGGACGTCCCGGTCAGCAGCGACACCAGGAAGAACAGGCCGCCGAGGGCCAGCGCCACCAGCGCGATGACCCGCACGATGCGCCGCAGCTCCCGGTTGAGCGGACTCGGCGGCGGCTTGGTCTGCGTGGTCAGCGCCGCGATGTCCGCCAGCCGCGTGCGGCCGCCGGTCGCGATGACCAGGGCCTCGGCGTCCCCGTTGGCCAGGAAGGTTCCGCCGAAGCCGGTATCTTCCGGCCCCTTGGCCACCGGCTCGCTCTCGCCGGACAGCATGGACTCGTCCACGGTGCAGCTGTTCGTCCGGACAAAGCGCACGTCCGCCGGGACCCGGTCCCCCGCCGCCAGCAGCACCGCGTCCCCGGCCACCAGCTCAGAGACGTGGATCTTCACCGGCCTGCCGTCCCGCACCGCCAGCACCTGGCTCGGCAGCAGGGCCCGCAGCGTGGCCGCGGCATGTTCGGCGCGCGCCTCCTGCGCGTACGAGAACAGGCCGTTGACTACCACTACGACCAGCACCGCCACGCCCAGCTCCGGCATTCCGGCCACGAACGCCAGCGCCGCCGCCACCCAAAGCATCAGCGCGAAGAAGTGCGTGAACTCGGCCGCCACCCGGCGCCAGCGCGGCACGGGCCGCACCCGCGGCAGCAGGTTGGGCCCCTGCCGGACGAGCTGCTCCCGGGCCTGGTCGGTGCTCAGGCCGAGCATGGCATCCATGGCTATGGGACGGAATCCGAATACCGCGGTTCCCGCGCCGCCGGAACCGCGGCCGCCGCCGTCGTACGCCCCGGCCCCAGCGCCCGCAGCGCGTTGAGGATGGTGGCCAGGTCCACCAGTTCCTGGAACAGCGCCCCGGCCACCGCCGGCACGAAGCCCAGCGCCGCGAGGACCATCAGCCCGATGCTCAGCGCGATCCCGATCCAGATGCTCTCCAACGCCACCTTGACGCTGCGGCGGCCGATCTCCACCGCCCGCGGCACCTTGGACAGGTCGTCGAGCATGATCACCACGTCGGCGGACTCGCTCGCCGCGGTCGACCCCTTGGCGCCCATTGCCACGCCGACGTCGGCGGCCGCCAGCACCGGTGCATCATTGACGCCGTCGCCGACCATCATGACCGGCCGGTGCGGCAGCGAGCGCACCGTCTCCACCTTGTCGGCCGGCAGGCACTCAGCCTGGACCCGGGTCAGCCCCACCTCCGCGGCGATGTGCCCCGCCGTCTCGCGGGCGTCGCCGGTGAGCATCAGGGTCTCTTCCACCCCGAGCGCCCGCAGCTGCCCCAGCACCGACGCGGCGTTCGGGCGCACGGCGTCGCTCATCACGAGCGTCCCGGCGAAGTCCCCGTCGACGGCCACGTACACGGCCATCTCGCCGCTGGCCAGCGGAGTCCGCTCCACGCCGCGCGACCGGTTGGCGACGAAGGCAGGCTTGCCGACGACGACGGCGTGCCCGCCGATCTGCGCTGCGACGCCGTGGGTGGCAGCCTCCTCCGCCTCGGCGGCCGCCTGCAGCTCCAGGCCTCGGTCCGCCGCGGCCTCCATCACGGACGCGGCCAGCACATGGGAGGAGTACTGCTCGGCGGATGCGGCCAGCCGCAGCAGCCCGTCCGGCCCCAGCCGCGCGCCCGCGGCACCGGCCGGGCGGATCTCCAGGAGCACCGGGCGGCCCCCGGTCAGCGTGCCGGTCTTGTCGAACGCGGCCACCTTGACCCGGCTCAGCTTCTCCAGGGTGCCACCGTTCTTGATGATGATCCCGGACTTCGCCGCGCGCCCCATTCCGCCCACGAAGGCCACCGGCGCCGCAATCAGCAGCGGACACGGCGTCGCCACCACCAGCACCTCCGCGAACCGTGCCGGGTCGCCGCTGAACAGCCATGCCGCCCCGGCCAGCAGGAAAGCGAAGGCGGTGAACGGCACCGCGTACCGGTCGGCAAGCCTGACCACCGGCGCCCTGCTGGCGGAGGCCTCCCGGACCAGTGCCACGATCCGGCTGTACTGCGAGTCCTCTGCGGCGGCCGTGGCACGGATCCGCACCGCCGCCTGCCCGTTGAGCGCACCGCTCATCACATCCTGCCCGGCCGTGCGTTCCACCGGCAGGCTCTCTCCGGTCAGCGCCGACTCGTCGAAGGAACCGAAGCCGGACAGCAGGGTCCCGTCCACCGGCACCACCTCCGCCGGGCGCACCAGCAGCACGTCGTCTGGGCGGACCTCGTCAACGCTGATCTCCTCGGGCGGCTCGCCCGCCCGTTCGCGGTGCGCCGTCATCGGCGCCCGCTCCAGCAGCGCGCTCAGCTCGCGCTGCGCACGACCCTGGGCGAAGTCCTCGAGCGCGCGCCCGCCGGAGAGCATCAGCACAATGATCAGCGACGCAATGTATTCGCCGACGACGACGGTGCTCACCACCGCCGTCACGGCCAGCAGGTCGATGCCCCAGTGGCCCCGAAGCAGCTGGCGGACCATGTCCCAGGCCAGCCGCGCGGCCACCAGCAGGGAGTAGAGGCTGGCCGTCCACTGTGCCGCTTCCGGATAGCCGAACAGCAGCAGCCCGGCCACCACCGCGGCACAAAGCAACGTGGCCGCCACCAGCGGGTAGCGGCCGATCAGCGTCAAGGGTCCTCCCTCCCGTTGCCCCCGGCCTGTCCCTGGCCGGGAAGCGTGCCCGCGGCCGCAGCCAGCTCCTGCGAGATCCCGTCCGCCCAGGACTCGATCGCGGCCCAGTCCCGGAAGTCCCCGAAGCGCCCGCCGATCAGCTTGAACATGGCATGCGCCGTGCCCTTCAGCTGGCCCTCGCGGTAGACCCCGGAGAAGAGCCGGTGCCCCTGCGCCTGCAGGACGTCGGCCCCGAGCAGCCCCAGGATCCGCTTCTCCTGCAGTTGCTTCCCCTTCGCCCGCAGCAGTTTGGGCAACCCGTCGGACATCCCCACGCTGAACAACCACAGGGGAAGGGCCGACAGCGCCGACACATGCCGCGAAACGAAGTCGGCGGCCTCCGGCAGCCACGCCTGGTTGTGCACCGCGCTCCCCAGCACCACGGCGTCGTACCCGGAAACCTCCGGCCCGCCCCCCATCTCCGCCACGTCAACGTCCCGACCCGCTCCCCGCAGCCGGCCGGCCACCCGCTCGGCGATCTCCGCCGTCGACCCGTTCCTGCTGGCAAAAGCCACCAATATCCGCATGAAGCGCCTCCTAAAGCACCCGCACCGCCCGGCAGCATCAGCGTAGCCGGGCCCGCCCGCGCCTGCCCAGTGCCTTAGGCCGCCAATCCGGGGGTATCCGCCACTCATCCGGCACGAAACGACGGCGGCGCACGGGTCCGGCGGCCGGTATCCTGCAGGGGTAAGCACAGCCAAGGGGTCCGCGGATCGGCGGGCCCGCGGGAGGTCAGCCGCACGTGGATTCACCGGCAGCAGCGGGGCACGAACCCGAACGCAGGCTGCGGCGTGCCGTGCTGTGGGTTGCGGGGCTGAACCTGGCCTATTTCTTCGTCGAGTTCGCCGTCGCCATCGCGATCGGCTCCGTCTCGCTCTTCGCGGACAGCGTCGACTTCCTCGAAGACACCGCCATCAACCTGCTGATCTTCGCCGCGCTCGGCTGGACGCTGCACCGCCGGGCCCTGGCGGGCAAGGCCATGGCCCTGATCATCCTCCTGCCCGCCCTCGCCGCCGCGTGGCAGGCCTTCGCCAAAGTGGCGTCCCCCGAACCGCCGGATCCGCTGTCGCTGGTGCTGACCGCCGGGGGCGCCGCCGTGATCAACCTGGTGTGCTCGCTGATCCTCGCCCGTTTCCGGCACCACGGCGGCTCGCTGTCCGCGGCGGCCTTCCTTTCTGCGCGGAACGACGTACTCGTGAACCTTGCCATCATCGCGATGGCGTTGCTGACCGCCTGGTTCGGCTCCGGCTGGCCGGACATCGTCCTCGGCCTGATCATCGTCATCCTCAACGTGGGCGCCGCCAAGGAAGTCTGGGAGACCGCCGAAGAGGAGCGCCTGGCAGCGAGGGCCCTGGCCGGCGAGGAAATCGACTGACTGCGGCAGCGGCCCGTCATGGTGCAGGCTGTCACGCCCGCCTGCGCCGCCCGCCGGCTGGTCCGGGAGCCGGCGTGTCAGGGATCTCACCGCCCGTCGGCTGCGGCCTCCCGGTGAATTGGTTCATCCGGTCCTAAAATGACCGAGGACCCGACGCCGCCCTGCGAGCCGCCGGATCCAAGGTAACCATTCCCTGCTTGGTCCGGCCCTGGCGGCCGGCCGGAAGTTGAGTTGATGAACACGGGCGATATCGACCCTTACCCGCGCCGCCGCGACATCCGCACCGGCGCGGCCGACCCGGTTCCGCCGACCGGCATGATCCCGGTCGTACCGATCGTCGAGGCGCCCGCCGGTGACCCCATGCCGACGCGGAAGGAACTGCGCACCGGCATGATCCAGGTCGTTCCCGTCCCCGGGGAGGCAGCGCAGAAAACCGTCGCACCGGAGCAGCCGCGCCGCCGCGGGCCCTGGCTGACCGCCGGGGCGGTAGCCGTCGTCGTTGCCGGCCTGCTGGCCTGGCTCCTGCTGGGCGCCTGACCCCGCCCGGCCTCCCGGCCGCGTCCGAGCCCAAGGATCGGGGGCAGGATTTGGCGCTTTCCGCCGTGTCGGCGCGGGAAAGCCCGGGTCTATGATGTGGCTATCCATAGAGTGATGAGCACCCGCGACGGCGGGCTCCTGGCTGGCCGGCGCGGCATGCCTTTCGAGGCACCGGTTTCCGTCCACCGCCCACCCCTTGGGACCCATCATGAAAACCCTGTCACGTACCTGTTCGGCCGCCGGGTTTGCCGCCCTTCTGGCGTTCGCCGGAACGGCCGCGGCCAACGCCGCCACCATCACTGTTCCCGATACGGGCACGCTCCTGGCCGACGGCGCGGGAGCCACGGTCTCCGTCAGCTACACGTGCAGCAGCGGCTCGACCGTCAGCATCTTCCTGGACGCAGCCCAGACCGTCGGGGGCAACCGCGTCGCCACCGGTAACGGTTTCTCCAGCACCGCCGACTGCACCGGCGGGACCGACTCCCTCGACGTGACCTTCCTCGCCGCGGGTGATTTCGTGGCCTTCGAGGAAGGCACCGCAGCCATCCGGGTCGTCCTGATTTCCTGCGACACCCAAACCTGCGAGCAAGCCATCGAGGCAGGCGAAGTCGACCTCACCGAGTAACCCGCACCGGCTGGCCTTCCGGGCGCCGCCCGTCCTAGGGTGGCTGTGACACCGTCCCAGCTACCCTAGGAGCCGCCAGCATGCCACGCATCGCCATCATCGGAGGCCACGGAAAAGTCGCCCTGCACCTCGCCCGCATCCTCGCCGGCCAGGGCCACCAGGTCAGCTCACTGATCCGGAAGCCCGAAGACCGGGCGGACGTTGAGGCGACGGGTGCGACGGCAGTGCTTGCCGACGTCGAACATCTCACCACGGAGGAACTGGCAGAGACGCTCCGCGGCCATGACGCCGTAGTCTGGTCCGCCGGGGCCGGCGGCGGCAACCCTGCGCGCACCTATGCCGTGGACCGTGACGCTGCCATCCGGTCCATGGACGCGGCCGCGCAGGCCGGCGTCGGGCGGTACGTCATGGTCTCCTACTTCACCTCGGGAACGGACGAGGTCCCGGAAGACAACCCGTTCCGCCCTTACGCAGAGGCCAAGGCGGCCGCGGACGAGTACCTGCGCGGCACGTCGCTGGCGTGGACCATCCTCGGACCCGGCCGGCTCACGCTGGAACCGGCCACCGGACGGATCGACGTCGGCCGGGCCGCGGAGAAGGGCGACGTCAGCCGCGAGGACGTTGCGCGCGTGGCGGCCGCCGTGCTGGAGCGGCCGGAGACTGCGGGCCGGTTCATCGCGTTCAACAACGGCAACACGCCGATCGAGGAAGCGCTGGTTACCGCCTGACCCGCGCGTTCATTCCCGCGTGATCACCACTTTGAGCGCCTTGGTTTCGGCCGCGCGGCCGAACGTGTCGTAGGCCTCGAGGATGTTGTCGAGCGTGAAGTGGTGGGTCGCGAACATCTCGGCGGCGATCTTCTGCTGCTCGACCAGGCGCAGCAGCATCGGCGTGGTGTTGGCGTTCACCAGCCCCATGCTGATGTTGATGTTCCGGATCCACAGGTCTTCCAGGTGCAGTTCCACCGGCCTGCCGTGCACGCCGACGTTGGCCACGTTGCCCCCGGGCCGGACCAGGTCCACCGCCATCTGGAACGTCTCCGGAATGCCTACGGCTTCCACGGCGACGTCCACGCCCGCGCCGTCCGTCACGGCCAGCACCTGGTCCTTCCAGTCCGGAGCCGACGAGGCCACCGTATGCGTCGCCCCGAACTCGCGGGCCCGCTCCAGCCGGTTTTCGTCGAGGTCCACGGCGACCACCGCCGCCGCACCGTACAGTCCGGCGGTGGCGACCACGGCCAGTCCCACCGGCCCTGCCCCGATGACCGCGACGGTATCGCCCGGCTTGACCCGGCCGTACTGCACGCCGATCTCGAAGCCGGTAGGCAGGATGTCCGAGAGCATCACCGCCTGCTCGTCGCTGACGCCTTCGGGCAGCTTGTAGAGCGAGTTGGCCGCGTACGGCACCCTCACGTACTCGGCCTGCGTGCCGTCGATCAGGTGGCCGAAGACCCAGCCGATCCCGGAGGCCCCTTCGCTGCCGAGGCAGTGCGAATAAAGTCCCGACTTGCAATTGGGACACTGGCCGCAGGACTTGATGCAGGAAATGATCACCCGGTCGCCGGCGGCGAGGCCCGTCACGGCGGAACCCGCCTCGGTGACGGTGCCGACCCCCTCGTGGCCCAGGATCCGGCCGCTTTGCACGGCGGGGACATCACCCTTGAGGATGTGCAGGTCGGTGCCGCAGATCGTCGTCGTGTCGATCCTGACGATCGCGTCGGTCGGCTCCAGCAGCTGCGGATCCGGCACTTCCGTCCAGTCCTTCTTGCCCGGCCCGCCGTATACCAGTGCTTTCATCAGTGCCCTCCCAGGCTCCCCTGCCGCAACACTGCCCCTTCGCTGCTAGGCAGCTACCAGGTCGAGGACGCGAAGCCGGCACGCCAAGTGCAGCGGGTCGGAGGCCTCCGGCAAGTGCTCCTGCCGCTCCACGGTCTTAAGGTCGTCCAGCGCGTTCCCCGTGACCCGGGCCCCGGAGAGGTCCACCAGGATCTCGATGCCCGGAGCGAGCGCGTTGGTTCGCCGCGCCACCGCATAGAGCGCGCGCAGGTTTTCGGACGTCAGTGTCCCGCCGACCTGGATCCGCGCCGACTGCAGGTCGGTGTCCAGCCGGACCAGCACCCTGATCTTGCGCCCGGATGCCGCTTCGAAAGCTGCCCGGTCGGAACCGGGCCTGCGGGCGATACCCCCGGAGACTTTGTCTTTCATCAATGTCCTGTCGACCCCCATATCGGTTTGTCCATCCGGCGCCCCCTGCGCCGGATGCCATACAACGCCGTGGGCCGTCCGCAGCGGACGACCCACGGTTTTCTCCGCAGCGGGGACTGGAAGGGCACCACTTCTTCCGTCCCCTGCGGACTTCCGGGTCTGTCTCAAGCGCAACCGGTTTCCCCCACCGGCCCCCGAAAACGCGCCGCTTACAGCATCACGTCTGCGTGCCGGCGGCGGCAGGGTCCAAAGTCCCGGATTCCATGATCCAGATCACTTTGGCCGCGCGGCCCCAGTCCCTGCGCTTCCCGTCGGGCCCCTGCGGAACTGCCCGCCTCCCCTCCGACATGTTCTTGACATGTCCGCAAGGGATGGCCTTTAGTGGCATATGTGCGGCCGGGGGGAACCGCACACGGAATGACACTATTCGGCCCGATGGGGGTGCCGGACCAGGCGATGATCCGCCTGCCGTGCTGAATCGGGCACCTTTTGGGGGAAGCATGAGTCTCAACCCGGGACGGGCCGCACTATGGTGACCCAAGACATGCTCCTGGCAGCGTTGGATGTAGCCTCCGACCTCGGCATCGAGACCACCATGCGCAGGCTGGTCCGCTCAGTACGCAGCCTGACCGACGCGGAATCCGCGCAGCTCCGGCTCGCGGTAAGCGGTGACGGCAGCCGCACCATTTCGGCGACGCACGAATCGCCGGAGCCCCGGGAGACAGTCGACCGCGCTGGCGTGTCCCCCTACGACGACGACGCTCCCCTTCCCCGCGTAACTGCGCCAGGTCCTTCGGACACAGGACGGCGCATCACCGCCGCGCTGCTCGTCCACGACAAGGAGTACGGCAGGCTCGACCTCACGGGCAAGGTAGGCGGCGCCGGTTTCACCGAGGAAGACCGCGCCGCCGTGGCCTGCCTGGTTTCCGCAGGCAGCGTGGCGATTGCCAATTCGCTGCGGTTCGATTCCATGCGCCGCTGGCTGGGAACCTCGATCGCCCTCAGCACGCAGTTGCCTCCCAAATCGCAGGACGTGCGCGAGCTCATCGTGAACCAGGCGCTGCGCCCCTCGGCCGCCGTCCTTGCGGCAGTGGTGTCACCGAGCTCCGACCGCAGCTTCGCCCGGTGCGAAGCCGCCGCCGGAGAACGGGCGGAGAAGGTACTGCGCAAGACGCTGGCGCTGACTGATTCGGTGGCGGGCGACGTGCTGGCCGCCGGACGCCCCCGGGTGTGCCGGGCGGCGGACCTCGTGGGCGAAGATTTTGCCGACGGCCTCGGCGAAGCCCTGCTCGCTCCCCTGATGCCTCGCGGCGGTGAACCGAGCCTGCTGATTCTCTGCCGCGAGCGCGGCGCGGACCCCTTCCAGCCGCTTGACCTTGAGATGGCCGAGGTCTTCTGCACCCACGCGGGGCTGGCCATGGAACTGACGCAGGGCCAGCGGCTGCGCGAGCAGCTGGTCCTGTTCGCCGACCGTGACCGTATTGCCCGCGACCTGCACGACGTCGTGATACAGCGCCTGTTTGCCGCCGGGCTCAGCATCCAGAGCCTGCGGCGCTACACGGACGACGAAGCAGCCCACCAGCGGATCACGGGAGTCACTCAGGAACTGGACGAAGCCATCCGTGAACTAAGGGACACCATCTATTCCCTCCAGGCGGAAACCGAGGAGGAGCTGAGCAGCCGGTTGGCGCGCACCGTCCAGGACGGCACCGACTCGCAGTCGGCCATACCCCGGCTGGAAATCAACGGCCCGGTCGATGCCGCGGTCCCCGACCGGATCGCCGACCATTTGGTCGCCGTCGCCACCGAGGGCGTCAGCAACGCCGTACGGCACTCCGGCGCTACCACCATCGACGTCTCGGTCACCGTCGAGGACGGCATTGTCCGGCTGGTCGTCCAAGACGATGGCCGGGGCTTCGCGGCGACGAGGCGGCGCAGCGGCTTGGCCAACCTCGAACAACGGGCCTCGGACCTGCACGGAACCTTCAAGGTCAGCAGCCTGCCGGGGAAAGGCACGCGCCTCAGCTGGACCGCGCCGCTTCCCGGCGACGATTCGTCCGAAACGGCGGCAGAACTCAGTTAGCCCCAAGCCGGCATGCGCCGAAAGTCACTCCCGACCGGAACCCGGCCTGCTGAACTAACGCCGGGCCCGCGGGATTACGATGGGCGCAGACCCGAAGGAGCCAGCGTGCCGAAGCAACAGAAGCCCGAACGTCCCGCCGACCGGCAGCAGCCGGAGCCGGCAGCCCGCGACACGCAGGAGACGCCAGCCGCGGACGGAGCCGGAAACACCATCGGCGCCGATGAGCTGCGCCGCGTCGCGGAGGAATCCTTCGGCCTCAAGACCCTCCGCGAGGGGCAGCTCGAGGCGATGGAAGCCGCGGCCGCCGGTCGGGACGTGCTGGCGGTCATGCCGACCGGCCACGGAAAGTCCGCGATCTACCAGGTGCCCGGGCTCGCCTTGCCGGGCACCGCCGTCGTCATTTCGCCGCTGATCGCCCTGCAGTTCGACCAGCTGGAGGCGATCAACGAAGACCTCGGCGAGGAACGGGCGTTCGCGATCAATTCGCACGTGGGGGTCAAGGCCGAAAGGACCGCTTGGGAAGCCGTGGAGGGCGGCGCGGCCAAGTTCATCTTCCTGGCGCCGGAACAACTGGCGCGGGAGGAGACCCTGGAGCGGCTGGCGGCGCAGGACGTGTCGCTGTTCGTGGTGGACGAGTCGCACTGCATTTCCTCGTGGGGCCACGATTTCCGTCCCGATTACCTGACGCTGACCGCCGTCGTGAAGCGCCTCGGCCATCCGCCGGTCATCGCGCTGACGGCCACAGCGTCCCCGCATACCCGGGCGGAGATCGAGGACCGGCTCGGCATGCGGGACCCGTTCCTGGTGGTGCACAGCTTCGACCGGCCCAACCTGAACCTCAGCGTGGTGCGCCACCACCGGGACGAGGACAAGCGGCACGCTGTGCTGGACCAGGTCACGGAACTGCGCGGCCCCGGCCTGCTCTACGCCGGCACGCGGAAGGACACCGAGTGGTACGCCGCCGAACTGGCCGAGCGCGGCCTGCGCACGGACGCGTACCACGCCGGCCGTAAGGCGTCGGAGCGCGAGGCCATCCACGAGCGGTTCCACGCCAACGAGGTGGACGTTGTCGTGGCCACCACCGCGTTCGGCATGGGGATCGACAAGCCTGACGTGCGGTTCGTGGTGCACGCCAACATCACCGATTCGCTGGACAGCTACTACCAGGAAATCGGCCGTGCCGGGCGGGACGGCGAACCCGCCCGCGCCGTCCTGCACTACCGCTCCGAGGACCTCGGCATGCAGCAGTTCTTCGTCGGCGCGACGCCCGATCCCGAGGACCTGAAGGCCGTCTTCGGCGCCCTGCAGGAGCACGGTCCGTTGCGCCCGGCCAAACTCAGCGACCGGACCGAGCTCGGCACGCGGCGGCAGTCCCGCGTGCTCAACCTGCTCGAGCACAGCGGCAGCATTGCCGCCAACCGGCAGGGCTACCGTGCCCGCGGCGGCGTGTCCGCGGCAGAAGCCGTGGAGAAGGCGCTGGCCGAGGCCGAGTCCCGCCGCAAGATCGACCAGTCCCGGATCGAGATGGCCCGCGGCTACGCCGAAACGGACAACTGCCGCCGCGACTGGCTGCTGAATTACTTCGGCGAGGAGACGGACGGCTACTGCGGGAACTGCGACAACTGCGAGGCGGGCTCCCGGGCGGAGGCGATGGCGCATGAGGCGGCCATGCCGGAAGGCTACGAGATCCAGCAGCCCGTCTCGCACCGCGAGTGGGGCCCCGGCATCGTCATGGGCACGCAGCCGGACCGCATCACCATCCTGTTCGAGTCGGTCGGCTACAAGGACATCGCGCTGAAGGCCATCGAGGCGGAGGAAGGCCTGCTGACCAGCGGATGAAGTACGCTAACGGCCGGCCGGTGACGCAGCCGTAACGGCCCGATAACACCGCTTCTGATAGATCGGTTCAACGTGCCTCCGCGGTGCCAGGGACAGCCCGGCTTCCTGCGGCAGGGACCGCCGCGCGGCCGATGCCCAACGCGACATTATCGACGACAAGAACCAGAGCTTGATTCGACGGTGGTGGGAATTGGGGAGGAGTATCGTCGTCTGCCTCGACGGCACCGGCGGCCAGGTAGACGCCGCCGGGAGCAGCAATGTCGTGCGGCTTTTCGAAATGCTCGAGCTCGGCGACCGCAGCAAACAGATCGCCTACTACGATCCGGGCGTCGGTACGTTCAGCTCCTTCGCCGCCTGGGTACCGGCGCTCAAGCGGGTGGCGAAGGTCCTGGGCCTCGCCACCGGAATCGGGATGCGCGAGAACCTCGCCGAGGCCTACACCTTCATCCTGCAGCACTGGCAGCCGGAGGACCGGCTCTACGTCTTCGGTTTTAGCCGCGGCGCCTACACCGCCCGGGCATTGGCAGGGCTGCTCTACCGGGTGGGCGTCATGCGCCCGGGAAGCGAAAACCTGGTGGAGTACGCCATCAATGCCTACGCCCGGAACGAGCGCCGCTGGGAGGACGACGACTGGGACCAGATCGACCGCTTCGCCCGTGCCTTCTCCGTGCGGCGCGGCCGCTCTCTGGCCGTGCCGATCGAGTTCCTGGGCATCTGGGACACGGTGAAGGCCGCGGGTGTGCTGCGCCGGGACCTGAAATGGCCCTACACCAGGCAGTTGCCCAACGTGCGGCGGATCTGGCACGCCGTCTCGTTGGACGAACGCCGGCGTCCCTTCCGGGAGTACCTGGTCGAAGCCGGCTCGGTGGGGACCGAAGTCAACGAGGTATGGTTCGCCGGCGTGCACGCCGACGTGGGCGGGACCTTCCTGGACGACTGGCGGCTCGCGGACGTGGCGCTGAAGTGGATGGCCGACGGCGCCATCGCCGCCGGGCTCGGCGTCCGTTCCGATTCCTACCGGAAAACCTGCACGCTGGCAGAGAGCCACGCCCTGGGAAAGATCCACCGGCCGGGCTTCGTCTGGTATGCCCTGGTGCTGCGGCCCCGCACCGTTCCCGCCGGCGCGCGCGTGCATGCGAGCGTCCGTGACCGCATCGCCGCGGACGGCAGCTACGGGCGCCGCCTGCCGCCCGACACTGTCTGGGAGGACACGCAGTGGCTGGCTCCGCGGATCTGATCTACACCGGTCCGGAGGGAGCCGGCACCCATGCACTGGTCATCGGGATCGGCGCGTATCCGAACCTGCTGGGCGGCAGCAGCCCGGCCGCAAAGGCGGCGGGCATGGGACAGCTGACTTCGCCGCCGCTCTCGGCTCGCTCGGTGGCCTCGTGGCTGCTGGCGGACTACAACTTCGAGGCGAAGCCGCTGGCCAGCCTCTCGTTGCTGCTCAGCGAACAGAAGCCCGCGCCCTTCCGCAATCCAAGGACCGGAGCCGGCCATACCGTCCCGGAGGCTACCGCCGACAACATCGAGGCGGCGGTCAAGGCCTGGAGGAAGCGGGCGAACGGCTCCCCCGACAACAGGCTGGTCTTCTACTTCTGCGGCCACGGCATCTCCGAGGGCACGGACATGGCCCTGCTCGCCTCGGATTTCTCTCCCGATGACGAAGACAACCCGCTGGACCAGGCGCTCGACTTTGAACAGCTGCGCCGTGGGCTGAAGGGCTGCCAGGCCAGCGAGCAGGTCTTTTTCGTCGATGCCTGCCGGGCCGCCTCGAACTTCCTGATCAGCCAGACCGACGCGCGCTTCGCCGGACGCGTTCCGCTGCTGGGACTCCGCCGTCCGCCGGAGCTGCCCCGCGTCCTCTCGGTCCCCTACTACGCCTCCCTCGCCGGCGAACGTGCCTATGGGCGGCCCGGCCAGGTCAGCCTCTTCACCCAGGCGCTGCTCCGCGGACTGCGCGGCGCCGGCAGCGACAATCCGGAGGGTGACTGGCGGGTCAGCACGGCGACGCTGGCGACTGCCATCGACGACTTCATGAGGCGCCCGGTCCTGGCGGGACGCGCTGCCACCGTCCAGACGCCCACGGTCCATGAACTGGCGGTCTTCGACCTCCACCGGCTGCCCGGCGATCCGCTTGTTCCGGTCTACGTGAGCTGCCAGCCGGCGGAGCAGAACGCCGCGGCCGAGTTCGTCTGCCGCCAGGGCAGCGAGGAATGCGGCCGCCGTCCGCGGTCCGAGGTAGACGCCGAGGACCCGTTCAGCGAGTGGTACCTCGAACTGGCCCTTGGCGACTACTTGTTCGAGGCCGAGGTAGACGGTGCCGTACCGCGCTCGCTCACCAGGGCCGTGCGTCCTCCCTACAGCCCGGTCCGGCTGGCGGCCGCGCCATGACCGGCCTGCTGCGGGTGCGCGTGAACGTTGCCGGGGGCGGTCCCGGGCTGGAGGACGGCGTGAAGATCGTCGGCAATATCCATGCCACGGCGCCAGGGGCCCGGGGATTGCGCTCCGTCCTGTTCCCGCTCGGGACCCAGGCGCCACCGGCCGAGTTCAGCGTCGAGGCCGGCGGCTACCTTGTCGAAGCCACACTGCCCTCCGGGGTACTGCTGGCCGGACAAGTCCATGTTGCCGACGGCGCATCCGCCACCGTCGAGCTGGACGCGCCCGGAGAGCCGGATGAATCCCGGTCGCTGCAGTACGTCCTGGGCAACGTCCTGCCCGTACCGGGCCCGCCGGCCCGCGTCCCGCCCCCGCAGCAGGACCTTCCGGGGCGACTCGGGATCCCGCGCCCCGCGCCGCAGGCGGAGGCTCCGAAGCTGGTGCGGCTCCGCGCGGAGGCTTCCTCCGCCGCGTCCTACGGCAGCTTGAACGAGCTGGCCGGCCTCCCGCCCGCGGATGCCGCGACCGCCGTGCGGGCCGCCATGGCGCCTACCGGCCCGCCGGAAGACCCGGTGCCGGCCACGGGGGACGACGCCGTCGCCATCTACCGTTTCCCGGGCGGGACCACGCCCGCCGGCGGACCGGTTCCGTCCCGGGAGTTCCTCCTCGTGGAAGCCGCCGGGCATCGCCTGCTCGCCGTCCTGCCCGCACCGTGGCTGGATGCCCGCGGCCGGAACACCGCGGCCGAAGTTGTTGTCCACCTCCGGCCCCGGCCAGCAGTAAGCCGGGTGTCGGTGACCGTGCGGGACCCGGACCTGACGGCGGGACTCGCGTACCTGGCCGCGGGCAATCTCGCGAAAGCGGCCGCCGTCTTCGCGCCCGCGGAAGGCCTGCTGCACGCCCCGGACACTCCGGGCGCCGTCGCCAATCCCCTGGCTGCCGCCGCCGCCTGCTACCTCTTCCTCGGCACCGGCTCGCCGGGAACCTCGGCGGGCTGGACCGCTCGGGTGCCGGACCTGTCCCGGCAGCTTCCGCTGTCCGGCGACGGGCCCATCCTGCAGGCCGCGCTGCGGCTCCGGGAAGCAACTACCGCCCGGGACGAGGAGGCCGCGATGCAGCTGGCCAAGGCCGCCTTCCGCCGCGGGCTGCCGGCGTTTACGCTCGGACTCTCCTGGCTGGTGGACCTGCTCGCCGAGTTCGGCGACGACGCGGAGAGCGCGGCCATGCTGGCCCAGGTGCGCCGCCTCGCCTGGCGCGCAGAGATGCGGGAAGCGTTCGTCATCCTCGAACTGGGAGGAGGCCGGGATGATTGAGCTGACCATGCTGCCGGCCCAGGACGGAGACGCCCTGCTGCTGTCCTACGGGGCGGCCGGCAGTTCCGTCCCGCAGCACCGCATCCTGATCGACGGCGGCAGAACCTCCTCCTATCAGCTGTACGCCCCGTTACTCGCTCGGCAAGCAATCGATGTCCTGGTCGTCACGCACGTCGACCAGGACCACGTGCTCGGTGTGCTCGCCCTGGTCAACGATCCGGCGCACCCGCCGCTCGGCGATGTGTGGTTCAACGGCTACGACCACCTCGTGGGCGACGGCCTGGAGCACTTTGGCCCCCGCGACGGCGAACTGCTCACCGCTGCTGTGGCTGCCCAGGGCCTTGCCTGGAACGCGGCGTTCGGGGGCAGGACCGTCCTCGCCGGCCGACGCGCGGAACTGGCCGGCGGGGCCGTGGTGTCAGTGCTCTCTCCGGACCGGACGCAGCTGGACCGGCTCCGTCCGCTCTGGGAAAAGGAATGCGCACGGCACGGCCTCATCCCGGGCCGGGAGCCGGCGCAGCCGGAACTGCCGGGCCTCGAAAGCCTCGGAGCCGCGGCAGGCATCGAGGAACTCGCCGCCTCGCGGTTCGTCCCCGACGGATCGCTCACCAACGCCACCAGCATCGGCTTCCTCTTCGAGTTCGAAGGCAGGCGGCTGGTCTTCACCGGTGACGGGGCCGACGGACGCCTGGCGGCATCGCTGCGGCCGCTCGCCGAAGATGCGGGCGGCAGGCTGGGCATCGACGCGCTCAAGGTTCCGCACCACGGCAGCGCCGCCAACCTCTCGAAGGACCTGCTGGCGCTGCTCGACTGCCCGCGCTACCTGATTTCGACCAGCGGCGACCGGCACCGCCATCCCGACGACGAGTGCATGGCCCGGATCCTCAAATTCGGCGGTCCCTCCAAGGAGATCGTCTTCAACTACCGGGAGCGGGCCGCCCGGTGGCAGGACCCGGCCCTGCAGAAGGAATACGGCTACCGCGTCCTCGCGCCCGAGACGTCCGACGGCTTCATCACCCTCGCGTGGTGAACCCGGCAAAACCGGCGAATTTCCGGCAGTTACCAAGGAAGGAAGACCAATGGCTGACAGCACGAACAAGGACCGCTACTGCGTGATCCGGACGGCCACCGCAACCTCCGGCAACACCAAGGCGGCGCTGCTCAACGAGGCGCGCTGGAACGTGTCCCGGTTGAAGGTCGGCTTCCTGGAGGGCGACCCCGGGCTCCAGCAGCGGGTCCTCGCCGTCGCACGGGAGTGGACGGGCCCGGACCTGGCGAACCTGCAGTTCGATGAGGCCGCGGATGCCGAGGCGGACATCCGGGTTGCGTTCCAGCAAGGCAACGGCTCGTGGTCCTACCTGGGGACCCAGGCGCAGCACATCGGCGCCGGCGAACCCACCATGAACTACGGCTGGCTGACGCCGGATTCCCCCGACGACGAAGTCAGGCGGGTCGTGCTGCACGAATTCGGGCATGCGGTCGGACTGATCCACGAACACCAGAATCCGCAGAAACCGATCCAGTGGAACCGGGCCGCCGTGATTGCCGACCTGTCCGGGCCGCCGAACAACTGGGACGAGGCCACGATCGAGAACAACATCTTCCGCAAGTACGATCCCCAGGACCTGGCCGGCACGGACACCGACAGTTCATCGATCATGATGTACCCGATCCCCGCGTCCTGGACCTTGGACGGCTTCTCCGCGGACCTGAACAGCTCGCTCTCCGCAACGGACAAGGACTTCATCCGGTCCGCCTACCCCTGGTAAACCGCCCGCACCATAGAGCAGGAGGAGGGAGCACGTGGCTGACTACGCCGTCGTCGTCGGGATTTCCCGGTACCCGAAGTTCGCCGCCCCCGGCGCGAACGCGGACCTGCAGGGGCCGGACACGGATGCGGCCGACATCCGCGACTGGCTCCTGGCGCCCGACGGCGGGGCGCTCAGCCCCGAAAATGTCCGGATGGTCCGGTCGGCGGACTTCGAACCCCCGCGGCCGGAGGAACCCCAGCCGGAGGAGGCGAAAATCCGCAGGGTCCTGACCTGGATCGAGGAGGAAACGGCCCGGACGATGGGCGGCAGGCTCTACCTCTACTTCTCGGGCCACGGGTTCGCGCCGGTGCTGGAGGAAGGGGCGCTCTTCACCGCCGAGGCCACGCTGAGCGTCCCCTCGTATGTCTACGCGTACGACTGGATGCGGAATTTCCGGAAGGCCCTGCGGTTCCGTGAATACGTGCTGTGGATGGACTGCTGCATGACGAGCCAGCAGAGCATTCCGGTCAGCAGCGTGCCGATCCGCGCCGGCAGCGGCACCGGCGTGCCCGGCCCGGCGTTCGTCGCCGTGGCGGCGCAGACCAAGAGCGCCTTGGAGCACCCCATGCCGGACGGGAAGGTCCACGGGGTCTTCAGCTACACGCTGCTGCAGGGCCTGCGTGGCGGCGCCACCGACGAGCACGGCAGGATCACGGGCGAGAGCCTGAAGGCCTTCCTGCACGACACCATGCCGGAGTTCCTGCCCGAGCAGGTCCGCAATTCTTCGGCGGTGGACCTCCATCCGTTCATCAGGGCCGACGCCGGCATCACGTTCAGGCGCCTGCACAGCCGCCCCACCTACCCCGTCCGTCTTGGCCTGCCGCCGAACGCGGCCGGGCAGCCGCTGAAGCTCTGGACCGGCCGGCCGCACGCGGCGGTCGTGGACCAGAAAATCACCGGCAGCTTCTGGCAGGGACAGCTGGCCCGGGGACTCTATGTCGCGGAAATGCCCGACGCCGGCATCCGCCAAGGCTTCCAGGTCACCGGGGCCGGCCCCCTGGACATCGAACTTAAGCAGACCGGCCGGCGGGTGCGGCCGCCGCATCCCACGCAGCTGTACGGAATCGACGTCGAGGCCAACAACCCCGCCGCGACCGTCTCGGTGCTGGACCACAACCTGAACCGCATCTTCTCCGACACCGGAGCCCTGCACGAATTCGACGCCCCCGGCGTCTACAAGATCCGGATCGAACTCGGCCGCGATATCTCTTCGGTGACCGAGGACGTGATCCTCCTCGACGATCACCTGGCCGCGGCATCTCCCGCTCCCGCCGTGCCGTCGCCTGCACCGATTCCGGGCAGCGCGATGGTGCACGAGAGCCATGTCGAACCGTTCGTGAAAGCGGTCGAACGCGCGGGTGCAGCCGGCGGGCCGGTCGGCTCCACCCTCTCCGTCCTGGCGCGCTACTGGCTGGAGGCGGACAGGCTGCCCGGCCAACCGGGCCATCCGATGGAAGGCCTGGAGCTCGTATCCCCATCCGGGGGCGTTGTCGCCGGCCTGCTGGAGCATTCGCAACTGCAGCACGGGTCGTCCGCCGAGCCGGTAGCGGTCTGGGAACGCGAGCTGGAACCCGGCCCGTACTACCTGCGCCATACCTTCCGCAGCGGCCGGATCGGGGAAGCGACCGTGATGGCCTGCGCCGGCTGGGTGACCCAGGTCGCCCTGCAGCGCTCCCCCGCCCTGCTCATTCCGGGCGTCGGGGAGAACGATATCGTTCCCATTGTCGACGCGGCGGTGTTCATGCGCCGGGCCGGAGGCAGCGCGAGGGAGACGGACGCCGCGTCCGAAGAGGACCAGGTGCTGGAGACCGCGCGCCTGGCGCTGGCCCAGGGCCGCGACCTGCTGGGCAAGCCGCACGGTTCGGGGCTGCAGAAACTGCTGCTGGAGGAATATGAAGACCCGATCGCGGCGATCATCGGTTCCTACCTGCTGCTGATCGCGATGGAGGGCGCCCAGGGCGGAACCCCGAGCCAGCATGAGCAGCTGGACGCGGCGGTGGTCCGGCTCAGGCAGAAGGTCGAGGGCTTCCACCCGGACATCGCCGCCTTGTCGCTGCGCTGCACTGATCCCGCCCTCCGCTGGCAGGAACCGTTCCCCGTCCCGCCGATCTTCAAATACGGGTGGAAGCTGCTGACGCAGGCGAGCTATGCCAATTCCCGGCTCATACCGGATGAGCTTTGGCAGCGCGTGCACGCCGTAACGAACTTCGGTCCGTTCCTGACCTGGGCGGCGGATCCCGGCGCCAAGCTGCTGCATGCCCGCCAGCTCGCCCGCTGGGCCAAGGACAATGCTCCGCAGGAAGACGAGGAGGCGACGCGCAGGCTGCTGATTCCGGCGTCCGCGGCCAAGACCATCCTCGGGAACGACAGTGTTTGAGCTGGCCCTGGCGGAGGGGCTGTCCGTCTCCTTCCAGCGCTATCCGCTGCCCGCTTCCGGCCTGCTCTCCTCCCTCCCGGCCAGCGCCGGCGCGCTGCCCTGCTGTTCCGCAGGACCGGGCAGTTTCCTGGTCGCGCTGCCCCAGGGCGAGGGCTGCTGGATCGGCATCACGGCCTCCGGCGCCATACCGCCCGCGGACGTGGGCGTCCTGGTCCACACCGCGGACCACCGGACGGTGGATCCCCTCTCCGGCGGGGAAGCCGGTCAGCCTCCCGGCCCGTCCCGTGTCCGGGTACCGCCCTCGGCGCAGGTTCCGGGAATCGGCAGGAACGACGGCGGGTGGTGGTGCCTGCGGCGTCCTCCCGCCCCTGCCGGGTTTCCCGCCGTCCGCTCGCTGGACGTCTACGCCGGCGGACGTGGCAGTGCCGCCTCGCTGCGTGCCAGGTTCGTCCCGGCCCCGGTCTTCGAACGCCTCGGCGGCGGAATCACGCCGCCGCTGCGCCCGGATGCCCGGTACGGAGGCTGGCGGCTGCCCTGAGCCCAGCTGCGCACACGATCGAAGGGAAGACGAGATGGACAACGCGCAAGGCCGCCAGGACCTAAGCCGGCAAATCGACGAGCGCCGTGAAAACATCCGCGCGTACCTGCGCCGTGCGCGGCCGAGGCGCAACCTTCTGACCAACACCAGCGTCATCGCGAGCGCCGTGGCGGCCGCCTTGACCGCCGGCCCGGGCTTCGGCCAGGACGGCTTCAATAATGCGGTAGCGGAAATCTTCTCCCTCCCGGACAGCGCCATCGTCTGGCAGGTCATCTGCGTGCTGGCCTCGATCCTTTCGCTGGTTGCAGCTATCACCACCGGGCTGGCGAATTCCCGCAACACGAGCGAGCAGATTTCCACCGCCGAATCGGCCAGTGCGCAGCTCGAGGGCCTGCTGGCCGCGCTCAGGTACGGGCAGCTTCCTCTGGACGAGGCCGTGCGGCTCTACCAGGAGTACAGCTCCAAGGCAGCCTTCATCGACTAGGCGGAGTGGAGGTATTGGAGGCGGGGGCATGCCTGGGCTTGTACCGCCGCCGCTGCCACCACACGTAGAGCGCGCCTATCGCACCGACCACCACGGGAATGCTCAAGCCGAGCGGCCCGGCCCATTCCTTGACCGCGTTGCCCACGACGTAGCCCAGCCGCACCTGCACATCGATGGTTTCCCGGTACGTCTCGACCATGATGCTGCTGCCTTCGGGCCCCGGCGCCAGCAGCCGCAATGTCAGCTCCTTATCCCCGGCCTCGCGCGGCGTGATGTCCCAGCTCCACTCGCCCACGCCTTCGGCGGGGAGCGAGATCAGTCCGCCGGCGCCGCTGGTCGCCGTGATGTCCATGCCGTCCCCGGTCAGTTCGGCCCGCATCAGCTCGCAGAGCCGTGGCGTGCGGGTCTCCACCGGCCCCTCGCCGGGCAGGCCCTGTGACGGATCCTCGTCCGAGCCGTGCAGCGCCACGCGGATCGACCATGACGTGGTTTCGCCCTGCTCCATTGGCGACGGCGGCCGGAACACGAGCGTGCCCTCGAAGCAGCGGTCCAGGATGTCCTGGGCGGCCTGTCCCGGAAGGGGCGGGCTGCTGCCTGCCCCCGGTTCCGTGCCGGGCACCGGCTCCTCGGAGTAGGAATACCAGGTTTCGGTCGGAAGCGGCGGGATAACGACGTCGGGCGGCGTGCTTTGCGCGGGCGGCGGCCCGGCCGGCAGCTGCAGCGTCACGGTCTGGCTGAAAGCCGACGACATCCCGGACCTGTCGGTGACGGTCAGCACAATGGTGTAGGTTCCGGGTCCGCCGAACTGGTGTTCCAGCGCTTTGCCTTCGCCGCGGGTTCCATCCCCGAGGTCCCAGTCGTAGGAGGCGATGGATCCGTCCGGATCGAGGGAAGCGGACGCATCGAGGAAGCAGTCCAGGTCCTCGCACGCGGCTTCGAAGACCGCGATCGGAGGCAGCGGCGGCTGCCCCGTGGTCCCCGCGGCGAGCGGGGGCGGGCCAGCGCCGGCTGGGGCGGTCCCGGCCAGCCAGGACATGGCGGCCACGAGCACAAGCAGGACCCTGCGGAGCACACGTGGCGCTCCGCCTGCCCCCGTCACGCCTGCTGCAGGGAACACGGATCCTCCGCCTGGCCCCGGTCTGCGGTCTCCCTCCTCCTAATGTGGCCCCGGCCGGAGCAGCAGTCAACGCGCGGCGGCCCGGGCCCCGCCGGCCTCCAGGCCGGCACCGGCCTGGTCGAGCACCCACTGGAGCCGCTCCAGCCACCAGCCGAGTTCACTGCTGAGGTACCTGATGTAGTTCTGCCGGGCCGTCGCGAGGTCGGCCGCGACAAGGTCCGCCAGGCGGCGGACCGCCCCGAGCAGGTCCTCGTCGGTTCCCGCCGCGCCGTCCTGCAGCGCCGCGCGGTATCCCTCGGCGAGCGCGGCGAACGTGCACGCCTCCGCCACCTGGGCGTAGCGCGGCATGTAGACGGTCGCTTCGTTCGGCGGCGGGGCGGGAGCCGCTTGCAGGTGCCTGAAACCGCAGCAGAACCGGACTGTGGCGGCGTAGGAATCGCGCAGCAGCGCGGGAGACGGATCGTGGCTCCTGTCCGCGCAAAGGGCTTGGACAGACATGAAGGCGTCTATCCGTGGAACTGCTTGCTCGGCCATCCTAAGGTCCTCTCCCATGTCGGTGCGATTGCCATCAGTGTGCCCGCGGGGCCGCTCCGCCGGCGTCGGCCTGCCGCTGCAAATCTCCCGCCGCCGCTACAACCGGGGATGTACGCGCCAAATCAGACCCGGGGTGGACTCGCGGCCGGCCCCCGGGGGCCGAAGCTGTTGGTGTGTTCCCGACGGGAACGCGAACTACGGACAAGACCTCTCAGCAGGAGCAAGCACATGGTCACTAAGAAGACGGATTCCTTACCAGGGCAGGCGACCCGCAGGTCCAGGTTCGGAAAGGCGGGAGCGGCGGCAGCCGCGCTGGCCCTGGCCGCCGGTACCGTCCCCATGGCGTTGGCCGGCCCGGCGCAGGCCAGCAACGATTACGGCGGGGACGATCACCAGGGATGTGAAGTGTGGGCGCTCAAGCCCGTGGTCGACTACAACGATTACGGCACGCACGACGACTCCGTCGACTACCGGGTCAAGGTCCATTGCGACGAGGGCTACGGCATCGAGTTGTACGACCAGCAGTGGGAGCAGGACCACGGTCCGGACGAGTACTTGGGCGACTGGTCGACGGACGACTACTTCGAGCACGAGGACACCCGGATCTACCACATCGAGCGGCAGGCCCCGGACACCGAACACGGTGACGAGGAGGTCTACCACCGCGTGACCTACCAGGTCTACGACGGACAATGGAGCGGCTGGCACGGCTGGAAGTACAGCCACGTCGCGTACGTCTACCAGTAGGCCGGACGCCTAGACTAGTCCGGGCCGGAAGCCAGGGGGACTTCCGGCCCGGACTGCCCGCCGCCGGGCTACAGCCGGTCCTCGGAACGGACGAGCCCGCTCTTGTAGGCGGCGGCTACCGCCTGGGCCCGGTCGGTGATGCCCAGCTTCAGGAAAATGCGGTGCATATGGGTCTTGACCGTCGCCTCGCTCAGGAAGAGGTGCGCGGCGATTTCGGCGTTGCTGAGCCCGTGCGCCGCCACGGTCAGCACGTCCCGCTCCCGTTTGGTCAGCTGGGCCATTTCGGCGGAACCCGGATCCCGCCTGTCGGGCCTGCGCACGAAATCGGCCAGCAGGCCGCGTGTGATCGCCGGATCAAGCCAGCCGCCCCCGGCCGCCAGCGCGCGGACGGCGTCGCCCAGGGCCCGCGGCGCCGAGCTCTTCAGGATGAAACCGGAGGCACCCGAGCGCAGCGCGGTCCTGACGGCATCGTCGTCTCCGAACGTGGTCAGCACCAGCACCGCGGGGACCGTGTCCACCTTGTCCAGGAACGCGTCGGAACTCAGCTGGCGGGTCGCTTCCACACCGTCGGTCCCCGGCATGCGGATGTCCATGACGACGACGTCCGGCTGGATCCGGAGCGCCTGCTCCACCGCTTCGGCCCCGTCGGCGGCCTCCCCCGCCACGGTGATGCCCTGCTCAGCCTCAAGCAGCATCGCCAGTCCTCCCCGGACCAGCGCCTCGTCGTCAGCCAGCAGGACCCTGATGCCGCCCGTCTCCGGAGCCTCCATCAGGACCGGCCTCCCGCCCGGGCCAGCCGCGGCCGCCAGTGGTGCCGCCGCCCGCGGGCCGAAGCCCGGCCCGCCGCTGGGAACGAAGCGGAGACCAGGAAGCCGCCGTCCGGCGTCGTACCCGCCTCCAGCGTGCCCCCGACCGACGCGGCCCGCTGCCGCATCCCGCCGATTCCGTGCCCGGTTCCCGCCGGCCGCCCGGTGCCGGCACGGCTGCCGTGGCTTCGCACGGTCAGCCCGAGTCCGGCGTCGCTCCAGTTAAGCCGCACTTCCACCGGACCCTGCGGATCCGCGTACTTCGCCGCATTCGTCAGCGCCTCCTGCACCACGCGGAACGCGGCTGCCCCGGCGTCGTCCGGCAAGGCTGCCGGTTCGCCGTCCACCTCCAGCACAACGTCCCGCCCAGCGGCCCGCAGCTGCCGGAGGAGGTCCGGCAGCTCCTCCAGCCGCCGTGCCGCCGCCTCCGTCCCGCCGGAGTCCGAGGGAACCAGCAGGCCCAGCATCCGGCGCAGCTCGGCGATGGCCTGGCCGCCGAGCTCGTCGACATGGCCCAGCGCCGTCCGGGCGCGCTCGGGATCGCTCTGCAGGAGCCGTGCGGCTCCCGCGGCCTGCAGCAGCATCAGGCTGACCGAATGCGCCACCACATCGTGGAGCTCGCGGGCAATGCGGCTGCGTTCGTCCGCCGCCGCGAGCTGGGCCTGGATGCGACGCTGGCGCGCGGCGCTGCGTCCCCAGCGTCCTGCCGCGAAGGCCGCCACCGTCATCATCGTGCCCAGCAGCCCGCTGACCAGGATCAGCTGGCCGGCGTCCTGCGGCCCCACCAGCTCCAGCTGCGCCAGCACGTTCACCACCACCAGCACCAGGGCCATGCCCAGCCCCGCGTAGGCGGGCCGCAGCTTCGTGTAGCGGGCCGCCGAGTACAGCGCCACGAACGGCCCGAGCATCAGCACCGTGTGCGGAACCAGCAGCGAGACCCCGATGCTCGCCAGCACCGACAGCGCCAGCACCAGCAGCGGCCGCTTCCGCCGCCAGAGCAGCGGCACGTAGACCGCCAGGCCCAGCAGGGGAACGGCGCGCGGATCAAGCCAGGCCGGCGTCGCGCTGTAATCCCAGGACACCGCCAGGTCCAGCGCGTAGAGCAGCACCAGCCCCAGCATCTCCAGCGCCGGGGTCACCCCGGCCGGGAACCGCAGCGGGCGCATCGCAACCTACCTGCACTTCTTGAAGAAGCACAGCAGGATCCGGTCCGGCGGCTTCGGCGGCTTCGGCGCCGATCCGGCCTCTCCCCCGGTTCCGGGGCCCGCGCTTCCGCCCTGCGGCTCCCCGGGCCGCACGCCCTCGGGACGCGCGGCGCTGCGGGCCTCCGATCCTTCGGCCTCCGCGCCGGCCGCTTCGGCCAGCGGGGCGCGCGGATCGAAGCTCCGGATGCGCAGCCCCCGGCCGTCCGGCTGCCACTCGTCCACCGGCCCCAGCACCTCGGTGACGGTCCCTGCCGGCCGCTCCGGGGGCAGCACCCGCACCGCCTCCAGCGCGGCGCACACATTCCCCTCGGCGCCGAGTGCCCGGTAGAACTCCTCCTCGTCGAAATCATCGAGGACGACGTCGGTGCGCACCTCGTGAGCCGGGGCATGGGCGAGTTTCACCAAGGCAACCGTGCCGGACGCGCCCGGACTGCCGAGTACGTCGATCTCCCGCATCCGGATATGCTCCGCCGTGCCCGCGCCATCGGCCAGGGGCGCAGCCACGAGCACGTCCCACCAGCGGTCGGCCTCCTCCACCCAGCCGGGATCGCGGCAGACCACCATCGTGTCGCTGATCAGCACTCCCCAGCACGCGTGGCCGGCATCCGCATCTGCTGCGCCCGGCCTCTGGATGGATACGAACCGCGCGCAGACCGCTTCGTCTGTAGCCATGGGAACACCCCTTCCCGCTACGCCTGATTATCCCGCCGCCGGTCCCCCGCGTCCACGCGTTCCGGGACTGCGGCGCCGGGTGCTTCGTCAGGCGTTTTCGTGCCCCGGCCGACCGCGCCCGTCCAGCACACCGTCCAGGAATCCCAGCACTTCGGGCAGGCCCGGATCGGCAGGGCCGCCCAGGACAACCTCGTGCACCGCTCCCGGAACCAGATCCGCCAGCACCTCGTCCACGGCGCGGAAGACCGGCGGCGAATCGGCGCTGGAAACAACCAGCACGGGCTTGCGCAGTTGTACCAGGGCCCCTTCGTCCGGCCGCAAAGGGCCGCCCTTCAGTTCCGCCAGCACGGCCGGGGCATTGCCCAGCATCGTGCTGCGCAGCTCCTCCGGCAGCCCTTCCCAGCCTTCGTCGCCCAGCACCCGGCGGTAATAGCTCTCGGCCCCCGCCTCGGGCCCGCCTGCCGCGGCCGCCAGAACCACACCGTCCACCAGCGCGCCTTCCCACGCGTGGGCCTCGGCCGTGAGGGTGAGGATGGCCGGCTCCAGCAGGATCAGCGCACGCACCAGCCCCGGATAGCGTTCCACCAGGTCGAGGGCGATCCCGGCACCGTACCCGCGGCCGATCACGACGGCCGGCGCCGCGTGTAGGCCGCGCAGGAGTCCGGCCGCGTCGTCCGCGTGCTCCTCGACCGAGGTGAATTCGTACGGCTCGGGCCGTTCGCTGCGGCCGTGCCCGCGCCGGTCGTACGTGATGGTCCGCCCGCGTCCGGCCAGCTTATCCAGCGCGCCGCCCCATCCGCCGGCCGAGCTGCCGGTGCCGTGGATACACAGGATCGGCGTGCCCGCCCCGTGCTCCTCGTAGTACAGGGTCAAGTCCCTCACGCGCAGCTCGCTCATGTTCCGACCCTACGCGCCGCGGTTTAGGCGGTCCATGCCGGGACGTACGACGGCGGAACCTCAGGCTTAGGTGCCGGCCGCCCGCCGTCGTTGTCCCCTCCCAAGGCCCAAGGCCCTGCCCGCCCTTACAGCGAGAAGGAATAGGTCCCCGCCGCCAGGACCATGGCACCGAGCACGAACACGACGGTGTTGGCCATATGGCGCTTCTTATCAGGATTCAAACGACGCCATTTGCGGCGCAGGCTTCGATAACTCATTGCAGTTTCCCCAACTGTTCAGCACTAACCCGAAGGGAGCCGCAGCCCTGCTGGGCCGGGCACGTACTGACCCGATTTTTGGGGGATCTGGTACCACGTACGTGCCCGGCGTTTCAGGACTGAGAGCCTCCCAGTACTAGAGCGCACTGAGGCACGGATATAGGAAGAAATTACAACGTTCCCCAACGCCCCAACTTGCCCGCAGCCCGCAATGGATGAACGTTCCATTCCGTGCTGCATGCAAAAACATAACCCATCGGCGGCCGGTCTGTGAAGCGCGGCGCGGTGTGATCTTTTCCGGGCCGGTTACCGGCCGCAGCCGGAGCTCCCGGCGATCGGACCGGAGATGCGGAAGACCCCCGCCAGTCTCGGAGCGGGGGTCTTCGCAACGGCACCTCAGCGGATGCAATGGGGGAACGCATCCGCCGGGCCAGGCCAGCGTCTTTGGGGGTAAATCGCGGCCGCTCGTGCCGCGAATCAGTTTGCCATTCATATTTCGATGCCGGAAATTAATTGTTACAGATCCGCGTAACGTACTGGCCGGTCGCCCGCGGCCCCTGATACCGAGGATTCCTGCGGTCCTGATAACCGAGGTTTCGTGTCCCGGCAGCCTGCCGCGCCGAGGTCATCCGGCATCGGAACCCGGGCCTTCGGCTAGTAACATCGGACGGAATTCGCCCGCGATGCTTTGGAGACAAGCTTGTCGTTGCCCGCCACTGAGCCCACCCCGCCGAAACGCCCCGAGTTTCCGTACCTGGACGGCCTCCGCGGCCTCTCGGCGATCCTCGTCGTGCTCTACCACGCCTACCTCTTCACCGGCCTCAGCGGCGAGTCCCGGTCGGAACTGCCGATGCTCAAGGAGTTCCTCGGCTGGGGCTACCTCGGCGTCCCGGTGTTCATCGTGCTCTCGGGTTATGTGCTGATGCTTCCCGTCCTCTCGACACCGGGACTGAAGTTCCGCCACGGAGTGTGGTCCTTCATCAAACGCCGCGGCAAACGCATCCTGCCGCCCTACTACGCCGCCCTCGCCTTCTCGCTCCTGCTGATCGCGCTTTTCCCGGTCCTGCAGGAAAAGGGCGGAACCCAGTGGGACTCGAAAATCCCCGTCACGTGGGGCAGCACCATCAGCCACTTCCTGCTGGTGCACGACTTCAACCACCACTGGATCGGCAAGATCAACGGTCCGCTCTGGAGCGTCGCAGTCGAATGGCACATCTATTTCCTGATGCCGCTGCTGCTACTGCCTCTGTGGCGGCGGATCCATCCGGCAATCATCGTCGGCGCCCTCACCGCTGCCAGCTTTTGGCTGCTGGCCGAGCGCGCCTTCGGCTTCGTGCATCCCTGGCTGGTGGCCCTCTTCGCCGCCGGGATGTGGGCCGCGCAGCTGACCATGCGGCAGCAAAGGGTCCGCGCAGCCGGCCCCGTCTTCGTTTTCCTGGCCGCCGCTACGGTCGGTTGCGCGGTGTTTAGGTCGGAGATCCCGCTGCCCACCCGGGGCCTGATGGAACTGATGACCGGCCTCGCCGTCGCCGCCGGCCTCGTCTGGCTGGGCCGCCGGGCCGTGGCGGGACGGATCCCCCGCGGGGCACGGTTGCTGCAGGCGCGCCCGATGCTCTTCGTCGGACTGATTTCCTACAGCGTCTACCTGTTCCACAGCCCCCTCCTCGGACTGGCGAACCTGCTGCTGCTGCCGCTCGACCTGAGCCTGGGTGTCCACTGGGCCGTCATGACCTTCGCCGTCGTGCCGGCCGTCCTGGCCCTGTGCTGGCTCTTCTTCCTGCTGGTCGAGCGGCACTTCCTCAACACGCGCCAACGGCACACCGTCGAGGCGCACGGTCCCGCGGGGCTGCCCGAGACGGGTGCTGAAGACGTGTCCGGCGTCCGGCGCTAGCGGGGCACGGCTGCCGCCCGCGGGTTCCTGCCTTCCTGCTGGTATCAGGGGGTGAAAAGCCTGCGGACCACCTCGCCGGCGGCCAGGGCATCGAGGCCTTCGTTGAGCTCGGAGAGCGGCCGCGTGTCCGTGTGCAGCAGCTCCACCGGCAGCCGCCCGGCGCGCCAGTGTTCCAGGTAGAGCGGGATGTCCCGTCCGGGCACGGCGTCGCCCATGTAGGAGCCCAGCAGCCGCTTTCCGGCGCCGGCGAACTGCAAGGCCGGCACCGTCAGTTCCTGGGACGGGTGCGGGAGTCCGACGGCGACGGCGGCGCCGCCGCGGTTCGTCACCTCGAGGCAGGCGGCGAGCACGCGGGCGGAACCGGCGGCCTCGATCGCGACATCGACGCCGTCCTCCCCCGTGGCCTGCCGGATCAGCGCCGCCGCCTCGTCCGGGACGCCTGCATGCGTGGCCCCGGCTTCCAGCGCCAGCGGATGCTTCGCGGCATTGGGGTCGATGGCCACTACCGCGGACGCGCCGGCCAGCGTCGCCGCCATCACGGCTGCCAGGCCGACGGCGCCGAGCCCGAACACGGCGACCGACTGCCCGGCCTGCACCTGCGCCGTGTTGGCCACCGCGCCCATGCCGGTGAGCACGGCGCAACCGAACATTGCCGCCACCTCGTCGGGCACGTCGTCGTCAATCACCACCACGGACTCGCGTGCCACCACGGCGTGGTCGGCGAAGGCCGAGACTCCCAGGTGGTGGTTGATCCGCTCCCCCTGACGCGTGCGCAGCAGCGCCGGCCCGCGCAGCAGGTCGCCGCTGCCGTTGGCCTCGGCGGCTTTCGGGCACAGCGCCGGCCGCCCGGCCCGGCACAGCTTGCAGGCGCCGCAGCTCGGCACGAACACCAGCACCACGTGGTCCCCCACCCGGACATCGTCCACGCCCTCCCCGACGGCGGCCACCCGGCCCACGGCCTCGTGGCCCAGCGCCATCGGCAGCGGCCGCACACGCACTCCGTCCACCACCGACAGGTCCGAGTGGCACAGGCTCGAGTAGGTGATGTCGACGCCGATCTCGCCGGACCGGGGTGCAGGTGCGTCCAGCTCCTCCAGCACCAGCGGCTTCGAGTCGGCGTAGGGCCTGGGCAGGCCGGCCGAGTAGAGGACAGATGCGCGCATGTTCAGCTCCAAGTCGTACCCGAATGCTTCCTGTCCGCATCCTGCCAGAACTCATGCACGCGCGCATTCCAAATGCCGGGAATCTCCTGGAAGGGCTGGTGAGCCTCCCCGGCCATCACCTCGAACAGCGCCCCGGGGATCTCGTCCGCCACCGCCCTGCCCAGCTCCGGCCGGCTCATCGGATCGATGCCGCCGGCCAGCACCAGCGTCGGCACGTCGATGCCGCCGAGCCGCCCCGTTGTCTCGTGGCCGATGAAGGCGTCCAGGAACTTCAGGAAGTCCTCGTCGGACTGCGGGTGCTCGAAAGCGAGGACGTCGTCGATGATCTTCTCCACCATTCCGCTGTTGTAGGCCCGCGGCGTGTACACGAGCAGGTAGAAGTACTCCAGGAACGAACGCGGATCCGGCGCCCGCCCCAGCTGCCAGTGCAAGGCGCCGGTCAACGCCTTCAGGTAGCCATCCATGGCGGACCAGGTGCTCTGCAGCACCAGGCTGCGCACCAGGCCGGGGTGCCGCAGCGCCAGCTCCTGCGAGATGATGCTCCCCCCGGAAAACCCGGCCACGTGGGCCGACTCGATGCCGAGCGCCCGGAGCACCTCGGCAGCGTCGTCTGCCATGGCTTCCACCGTCGGAGGTTCCGCCGGCATCGCCGTCCTGCCGGCGCCCCGGTTGTCGAAGGCCGTCAGACGGTAGCGGTCCGCCAGCCCCTCCAGCTGGTGCTGCCAGGACTCCACGGTGTCGCCCAGGCCGCCGATCAGCAGCACGTCCGGGCCCTCCCCGACCTGTTCCGTCCAGACCTGCAGCTGCCCGGCCTGCACATGCTTGCCCATCCCGGCCTCCCCTCTGGTACCAGTACCGTCGGAACCTCGCGGGCAGTCCGGCCGACCCGCCCCCGGCCGGCGAGGCCGCCCACCTCGAAAGCTACCTGATGTGTGCGGCCGCCAGAAGGGCACCAAGGCCCCGCAGGGACGGCCTGTCCCGGGGAGCCAGGACCGGAACGGCGGGCGACGCGCCTGTGAAGCCACCTTTTGGATCCGCTCCGGAGCGCAACTTAGACTGACCCGGTGACGAGGGGAAAAACGATTTGGTAAGCCAGCCTCTAATAAGTGTCATCGTTCCGGCCAAGGACCAGGCGCCCTTCATCCGCGATTCGATGACGAGCCTGACCCGCCAGTTCGAGGATTCGGCGGCAGTAGAGGTCATTGTCGTCGACGATGGGTCAACCGACGGGACCGGCGAACTGGCCTCGGCCTTTACCCGGCGGCTGCCCGGCCTGAAGATCATCCGCAACGAGACGCCGGTGGGCCTGGCGACGGCACGTAACCAGGGCCTGGACAGCGCCACTGGCAGGTACATCACTTATCTCGACGGAGATGACTGGCTGGCACCAGGCCATCTGGCCCATGTGCTGGATTCCATGAGCACGCTGGATGTGGATTTCGTCCGGCTCGACCACGTCCGCGTGACACGGGGGAACCGCGTCCAGCACTATGCTCCGCAGGCGCGGCGCGGGGTTCCCTTGGATCCTCGCAACGACATCGCCCCGCCGACGAAGTCGACGATGATCGACTATGCGTTTGCCTGGGCAGGTGTCTACAGTCGAAGGATGGCCGACGCTGGTCTCCTGCGGTTTCCGGACGGCCTTTTCACCGCCGAAGATAGGCCATGGATCTGGCGGCTGCACCTGCAGGCGAAGAGCTACGCAGTGGTCAATTCGCCCGGAATCCTTTACCGGCGGGGCGTCACCACCTCGCTGACCCAGATCGTCGACATGCGGCAGCTCGATTTCCTTCCCGCCTACGCGCAGGTCTTCTCCCTCGTGGAATCGGACCGGGATGCGGAACTGTACTGGCCGAAGGCTGCCCGTCAGTTCGTGGCCATCCTGGCCCACCACCTCAACCGCGCCAGCCAGATGCCGGCGGACGTAGCAGCCAGCCTCCGTTCCCGGGCCGGCGGCGTCCTGCAGCTCATTCCTGACGCCATTCGGGCCCGTACCCTGGCTGAACTCGACGCCAAGCGGCTGCAGTCCCTCCGCACGATCGTTGCAACGTCAGGCAGGAGCACACGGTGAAGCACCTGATCATCGCCTCAACCACCTACCAGTGCCTGTCGCTGGCGGCCGCGATCGATGCCGGCGCCCTGCCCGAGGGCGAGAAGATCCTCGTGCTGGCCAACAGTTCCCGGGTCCCGGAGCTCACTGAGCGTCTCCAGGACGTCGCCGGCTTCGACCGGATTGCCGCGCGCTTCGACGCAGTGGTCGACTTGGCCGAGCTGATCTACCCGCGTCGCCCGCCCCAATGGGCTCCCCGCACGGAAGAACTGCCGATGTGGGAGAAGTTGCTGCGGTCGCACTGGAAGCTCGGAACCGGCCCCGTGAGCGTGCTGGTCGATTCGATCCAGGTCAATCCGGGTCTCGCCCTGGCCGGGGTCTTCCGCGACGCGCCCCTGGGGGCGCACTCGGACGGGCTGATGGCCTACGGCCCCACGCGCAAGGCCCTGCCGCTGCACTTCGCACAACGGATCGAACGGCTCGTCTACATCGACCTCGTTCCCGGCCTTCGGCCCCAGTTGTTGCGCGAATATGGCCCGGAACTGCATAGCGTTCCTGCCGGCGCCCTGCGGAAGGTGGTCAGCGAGGCAGCGGCCGCAGCTGAACCGGAAGTCCGGTGGCTTCGGGAACAGGTCGGCGAGCGGCGCAGCGCCCTCATCCTCGGACAATACCTGGCCCATTTGGGGCTGCTGAGCAGCGAGGACGAGACGGCTCTGCATGTCGAGATGCTGCGCAAGGCTGTCTCGGCCCAGGCCGAGGTGTGCATTTTCAAACCGCACCCCAGCGCCGGTCCCGCCGCCGTGCAGGAACTGCAGGCAGAGGCCGCGGCTGCCGGTATCGAACTGATCGTCGCCGAGACGCCGGTGCTCGCCGAAGTCCTGCTCGAGGTCCTCAGCCCTGCCCTGGTGGCCGGCTGCTTCTCGACCGGCCTGGCCACCGCGAAATTTGTCTTCGGCATCGAAACAGTTGCCGTCGGGACGGAGAGGATGCTGGAGGCGCTGACGCCCTATGAAAACAGCAACCGCATTCCGGTCACCATCATTGATGCCGTCCTCTGCCGCGGCGTGCCGGCTCCGGCCCTCGCGGGTCCGGAAGAGGCCGGACGACCGGATCGGCAACTGCAGCCGCTGATCGAAGCGGTCGCCTACTGCATGCAGAGCGTCAACCACCCGTACCTCCGCGACGGCGCAGCGGAATTCCTCACCGCCATCCTCGGGACGGAGAGCATGCGCTACTTCAAGCGGCGCAGGCTGACGAAACTGGCCCTTCCCGGCGCGCTGCCGGGTCCGGCTCGTCCGCCGGCCCTGCGCAGGTTCCGCCGGGCCGGCGGCCGGCTGACGCGGCGCTTTCTTGCGGTGGTGTCGCGCTAACGCGGCACCCGCCCTCTGGAAGTACGCCGGCGCCTGGACCGGCTCGAAGCTAGAAGCACGCCCGGCGCCTGGACCGCCTAGAAGCACGTCTCGATTAGCCGGGTGATCACGGCGTCCTCGCCAGGAACCAGGTTCCGGACGGCCGGAATGAGCCGCCACTTGTCGAAGGTGGTGCAGGGGTGGGACAGGCCGAGCACGACCAGGTCCCCCACCTTGGGTTCCCAGCCCGGGGCGGTCCGCAGGAAGGAATGCTGGTCGTTCATGTCGCTGACGATGGCGCCGTGCAGCGCGCTCACCTGCCCGTCCGCGTGGGAGACGGCGAACTGCGGGACGGGCAGTCCGTCGTCGTACGGGAAGTCGCGTTTGCCGCCGTCGAGCAGGGCGAGGCCGGGTTCCGGCTGGGAAAGCACCCGCGCCAGGCCGTGCGCGACCGGCACCAGGCTGTGCTCCTCCCCCGCACGATCCCGGTCGAACGGTGACAGCGCGTGGTAGGCGCCGTCGTCGTGCGTGATGTAGGCACCGGACCGCAGCACATAGCGCGCCGAATCCGACTTCCGCGCCGTGGCGAACAGGTCTGCCACGATGTCGGGATAGTTGCTGCCGCCGCAGGTGACCAGCACGTCCCCGTCGGCGTAACGGTCGCCGAGCTTGCCGTGCAGTTCGAGCAGGTCGGCGACGTAGCGCCGAATCAGCTCCACGGTCGGCTCCGTCCGGTCCTTGCCGAGCGCGCCCTCGTAGCCGGCCACCCCCGCCAGCCGCAGCACCGGCGAGGCCGCGACCGCGTCGGCCACTTCCAGGGCCGCCGCGACGCCGCGGGCGCCGGTGCGTTTGCCCGGGGCACCGAGCTCCACCAGCACGGACAGCGGCCTGGCCGGGGAGAGCCCGCGCAGCGCTTCTTCGGCGAGCCGCACGCCGTCGGCGCTGTCCACCCAGGACCAGATCGTGCACTCCGGATGTTCCAGCTCGCCGGCCACCCAGCGGATGGCGTTCTGGTCGGCCAGCTGGTTCGCCAGCATGACCGTGTCGAAGCCGTGCGCGCGGGCGACCTTGAGCTGGCTCGGATTCGCCACCGTGATGCCGGTGGCTCCGGCATCCAGCTGCTGCTGCCAGAGCTGCGGCGCCATCGTGGTCTTTCCGTGCGGCATCAGCTCGAGCCCGCGCTCGCGCAGCCAGCCGGCCATGAACGCGATGTTGCCGGCCAAGGCGTCCTCGCTGAGGACCAGCAGGGGCGTCCAGAACTCGGACAGTTCCGGCTTGCTCGCCAGGTACTCCCCCACGGTCAGGCCGGCGGCCTCGACCGGGAGGCCCTTGTCCTCGCCGCCGATCAGCCGTTCCAGCACGTGCGCTTCCCGTTCCTTGCCGGTGGTCATGGGCCTCCTCGTTCCTGGTCGGTGGGCCTGTGCGATTCCTTCTCGGGCGGCCTGCGCGCCACCGCGTACGAGGGCTCGCGCAAGGCCTGCGTCCAACTGTAGGTCCCTGCGCCGGGGATCGGGTGCTGCATGGGATCGAAGCGCATGGAAGTGTCTGCCGCCTCCGCGGACGCCAGGAGCGTCAGGGTGCCGCACCGCTGCCAGGGCGCGCCGGGACGGCCGTGGTACAGCCCCAGCACCCACTCGCCGCCGCCCAGCGCGTCCCGGAATCCGTGCGGGTCCGCGGGGAGCCGGCCATGCGGGCGCAGGGTGCGGGCCGCCAGCTGCACCGGGCCGCCCGTTCCTTCGTACGGCATCATGGTGGTCAGCGCTGCCGGACCGACGCTGCGGCACATTCGGAGCACGTAGCGGCCGGCCCGGGACATGCCGGTCGAGGCCAGCAGGATGTCCACCGGCGCGCTGTCCGCCGTGAGCCGCACGGCCAGGCCGATGATGTCCGGCCAGCCAGGCGGAAACCCGATGGAGCGGGACAGGCGGGCCTCCGCCTCGTGGTTCCCTGCCGTGTCCAGCCACGCAATCCCGCTTCGGAAGGGGCCGCCCTCGCGTTCCAGCCGGCCGCGCAGGTGCAGGCCGACGGGATGGATCGGCCGGTCCGGGCGGAGCGTCTTGACCGCGGCGAATGCCCGCGCGAAGACCCGGCCCGCTGTCGCCGCCATGTCTTTCTCCATGCCGTCTTTCTCCATGCCGCTGCCATCCCTTCTCCGGCCTGCTCCTTTGCGTAGACAGCTTACTGAGCATCTGCCTACGCTGGTCGGGACCGGCTCCGCAAGGGTGGCCCGCAGGATTCCACGAACGTCAGGAGAACGTGATGAACAGCCAGAATCCCGATCCCGAGGAGCAGAAGATCACCGGGCTCGAACCGGGCGGCGGCGTCCCTCCGGGCGAGACCCCGCCGGGTGAAGCCTCGACCAGCATGACCCAGGGCCACGACGAAGGCGGCGGGAAGCGCTGGGCGCAGTGGGTCTGGCTGGTGGTCATCCTGGGCGGCGGCCTCGTGATAGCTCTCCTGTTCCTCACCTACGCCGGCATCCTAGCCTTCGGCTGACACCCTGTTCGACTGGCCGGCCGGCCGCTGCCCGGGCAGCGGGGTCAGCCGGCCGGCTCGCCGGGCCATCGGGCCGCCGATCACTCCACGGTGAACGTGATCGTATGCCAGCCGGTCGCGCCGTCCGGAGCCGGCGGCGCCTCATCCTGCGTCTGCAGTTCGCCGGCCGTATCGTAGGCCCGCACCCGCACCTCGTGCCGTCCGGCGGGTGCGTCCTCCCAGCGGTAGGACCACTGCCGCCAGGTGTCGATGGACGGCACCGCGGCGAGGTCCGCGTCCTGCCAGCTGCCGCCGTCGAACTGGACCTGCACCCGTGAAATGCCGCGCTGCTGTGCCCACGCCGTACCTCCCACCGCCACCGTCCCCGCGGGAACCCGGTCGAACGCCCGCGGCACATCGATCCGCGAGGCCGTCTTGATCGGACCCCGCTCCGACCAGCCGCGCGTGGTCCAGTAGGCCGCCTTGTCGGCGAAGCGCGTGACCTCCAGGTCCACCACCCACTTCGTCGCGGAGACGTACCCGTAGAGCCCGGGCACCACCATCCGCACCGGATAGCCGTGCTCCAGCGGCAGCGGCTCCCCGTTCATCCCGACCGCCAGCAGCGCGTCCCGCCGGTCCTGCAGGACGGCCAGCGGGGTGGAGGCGGTGAACCCGTCGATGCTGGAGGACAGCACCATGTCCGCCCCGGCCTGCGGCCGCGCCCGCTCCAGCAGCTTGCGCACCGGGTAGCCGAGCCACTTCGCGTTTCCGGCCAGGTCGCCGCCAACCACGTTGGAGACGCAGGTCAGCGTCACATACGACTCCTCCAGGTCCAGTGCGAGCAGCTCATCGAAACTGAGGGTGAACTCCTCCTCGACGAGGCCGTGCACCCGCAGGCTCCAGCCCGCCGGGTCGATCTCCGGAACCACCAGCGCGGTGTCGATCCGGTAGAAATCCGGGTTCGGCGTCACGTACGGCGGCATCCCCTGCACCGGCGCGGTGGTCCCCGCGGGCAGCGGCTTGGCCGGGGACTTGGCGGCCGGCAGCTTGAGCGCCTGCCGGGCAATGCGCGCGGTGTTGCGGGTGGCGGAGAAGGTCCGCCCGGCAATTCCAACGACGACGGCGGCAGCCGCCGTGAGCCCGGTCGCGACCAGGAAACTCCGTCGGCTCCCGGCCTCCGTCGTGGCCGCGGAGCCGTCCCCCGGGACCACCGAGCCAGCCTCCGCTTCCGGTGCCCCGGTCCCCGCCTCCGCTTCCGGCGTCCCGGCCCCCGCCTCCACCGCCTTTCCGGTGAGCCAGCTCAGCGTCAGCAGTCCCGCCAAGGTTCCCAACGCCGTGGGCACCAGGTCCAGGACGCTGTTCACCGCGCGGGTCGCCACGCAGACTCCCATAACGACGGCGAGGGCCGCCACCAGGGACGCTCCGGCCGCGAACCTCCGCACGGCCAGCATCCCGGCAAGCGCTGCGAGCGCCGCGGTCACCAGCGCCATCGAAATGAACAGCACGGTCTTGTCGGCCGTGCCGAACACCGAGATGGCAAAGTCCTTGAGCCACGGCGGGGTGAAGTCGATGAAGGCGGCGCCGACCGAGACCAGCGGAGACGAGCCCGGCCCGAAGAACGCCGCCGCCAGCTCGGCCACCGCGAACAGCACGGCCGCGGACACGAGCCCGGCGAGCGCGCCGAGCCAGCGCCGCTTCCCGGGCCGCCGCCCGGCCGAGCCAGCCGGCCTACCCGACCCATCCGGCAGACCCGGCTTGCCCGTTCGTTCCGGCACACCCGGCTTGCCCGTCCGTTCCGGCACGCCCGGCCGACCCGTCCTTTCCGGCTCGCCGGCCCCTTCCGGCCCGCCCGTCCCTGCCGGCCGCCGGGGCGCCCCCGAGGACGGGGGCTCCTGCCGCTGATCCATCCGGACCACTTCCTTCCGCCGCGCCATCAACGCCGCCCGCCCGGACCGCTACGCCGTCGTCCGGCGCCGGCCCAGCACCGTGCCGAGGCCGATCATCGCCACGCCCAGCACGAAGTGCAGCCAGTTATCTGCCGTATTAACAGGAACGAAGTTCGCTGGGGTGCCGTGCCCGATGAGCAGCCCGTACAGCCACAGCACCAGGTACACCGCGCCGCCCCAGACCAGGTAGGACTTGGCAGCCGCGCGGCTCCGGGACAGCGCCAGCCCGCCGACGCCGAAGAGCAGATGGACGATGTTGTGCAGCACGGACACCTGGAAGATCCCGAGCAGCAGCGCGCCTGAGTGATGTCCCGCGAAGCTAAGCTCCGACACGTTCGAGGTGATGCCCGGAACGAAGCCGAGCACCCCGACCAGCAGGAATGCGCCGCCGACAGCCAGCGCCGCGGTCTGGACAGCGGTACGGCTGCCGGTTCGAGTGGCTGAAACAGACATGGTGTTCCTCCTTGGATCCGTCCGGGCCCGCCGGTTGGCCGACCCGGTATTCGTCATTCGGAGCGGAGGGGCCTTCGGATGGGATTCCAGCGCCTGTTGCAAAAACGATTGGCCGGAAACGACTGGTATAGCGGCCCTAAACGTGTCGTTTCCGGCCAATCGTTGGCGGGCAAGGCAGGGCCGGAAGGACAACAACCCGGGCGCGGCCATCAGCGGCGGGCAGGCACAGTCCCGGGGGTCGGCCAGCGGACAAGCGGCAGCCGGGCTACAACTCCTGCATCATGATCAACCCGGCCCGGCTACAGCTCCTGCACCATGATCGGCTCGGTGGTCGGCGCCGGGGATCCGCCCGCCGGCTCGACCGTGATGCCGACGGCCGTGGCACCCGAGAGCTGCCCCTCGAGCAGCGCCATCATGGGCGACCCGGCGGAGGCGCCGGACATCAGGCCGGCCGGGACCATGACGTCGTCGTGCTGGAGCCACAGCTCGTAGGTCTTGCCGGCCGGCAGCTCCGGCAGGCCGTGCGCCGTGACCGCGCCCTGGTTCAGCGAGGGCGCGTAGGCAACGGAAACGACGGCGCCGTCCGCCATCCGCGCGGTGGCCACCTTTGCGTCCTCGGACGTGAGGATCCCGAGCATCGCGCCCTGGGTCTGCTCGGCCTGCGCCAACTCCTGTTCGAGCCGGTTGTTTTCGGTCGACTGCCCGAGCGCCCAGCCGGTCAGCCCCGCGCCGGCCAGCAGGAGCACTCCCGCCGCCGCGGCCAGCGCCCGCACCGCGCCCGGCCTCGATCCTCCCGGCCTCGCCCTGCCCGAACCGCCGCTTCCGGCCGAACGGCGGCCCCGCCGCGCGCCCAGCTCGTCAGTACCCGCCCCGGCACCGGCGGCCGAACCATGCTCCGGGCCGGAGCCCTCACCTGTCCCGAGCCGAAGGTCCGCCCCGGCACCCGGCCGGACGCCGCCGTCGTGCCCCCGCTGCGCGGCCCCGGCCGCGCCGTCCGTCACCACGGCCTCCGCCGGGACCTGCCGGGTGTTGCGGATCGCCGCCATCACGTTGTCCTTCACGCGCTGCGGCGGACGCACCGGTTCCACACCGTAGGCGAGCATCGCCGCCGCCGCGCTCAGCCCGCGGACTTCCTCGCGGGTCTGCTCGGAAGCGAGCGCGTGCTGCTCGAAGGACGCGCGCTCGTCGCCCTCCAGGGCGTTCAACGCGTAGGAGCCGGTCAGGATGTGCAGCTGCTCGTCCATCACGCCACCCCCAATTTGTCCCTGAGCCTGATCATGCCGTCGCGGATCCGCGTCTTCACCGTGCCCACCGGCACTTTGAGCAGGTTGGCTACTTCCTGCTGCGTGTAACCGCCATAGTAGGCCAGCCGGATCGCCTCCTGCTGCGCCTGGGTGAGGCTCTCGAGCGCCTTGAGCACCCGTTCGCCCTCGATCTTCGCCTCGACGATGTCCTGCACGTCGTCGTAACTCTCCTGGAATTCCTTAATGCCCTGCCGGAGGTCCCGGTCCGCGCTGGCCTGCGCCGCCCGGATCCGGTCCACGGCCCGGCGGTGCGCGATCACGAGGATCCACGAAACGGCCCGGCCGCGGTCGGCGTCGAAACGCGCCGCCTGCTGCCAGACCTCCACGAAGACTTCCTGCGTGACCTCCTCACTCTGCGCCGGATCCCGCACCACCCGGCGGATCAGCCCGAACACCTGGGGCGACACCGCGTCGTACAGCTCCTCGAACGCCGCCTCGTCGCCCAGCGCCACCCGGCGGACCAGGTCCTCGTGGGTCGGCGGAGAAGGCTCGGCAGGGCGGAGCCACGGCAGTCGCATGGGCTCTAGACTCTCACGCCGGTCGGGCACAAGGAACCTTTCGCAGGGATGGGGTCGGTGGTTGAGCGGCCGGATGCGTATGGGCTCCTTGATTCCGCATCCGGCCGCGGTCTTGCAGCGAAGGCCCCGGCTACTTGGCCGGAGGCATCAGCACGGTGTCGACCAGGTAGACCGTGGCGTTGGCCGTCTGGACGCCGCCGCACACCACGCTCGCATCGTTGACCTTCAACTCGTCGCCGCTGCCCGCAATCTCCACCGGCTCGCCCTGCACCGTTTCCAGCTCGCCCGTGAGCTTGTCCGGCGCCATCCGGCCGGGCACCACATGGTAGGTCAGCACGTTGGTCAGCGCGTCGGCGTCCGTCTTCAGCGCGTCGAGGCTCTTGGCCGGCACCTTCTCGAACGCCGAGTCCACCGGCGCGAACACCGTGAACTCGCCGCCATTGAGCGTGTCCACGAGGTCGACGTCGGGATTCAGCTGGCCGGATACGGCTGCGGTCAGGGTGGTCAGCAGCGGGTTGTTCGAAGCCGCCGTCGCCACCGGATCCTGCGCCATGCCCTCTACGGAGCCGGCCCCGTCCGGCACCTGGGCGGCGTAGTCCGCGCACCCCGGGCCTACGAGGCTGGCCGCCGGGTCCATCCCGCCGGCCGCCGGCGCCGACGACTCCATGGGGGTGCCGGTACTCATATTGTCCTCGGCGGCCTCGCCGCCCGAGCTGCCTGAACCGCCGCCGCATGCGGTCAGTCCCAAGGCCGCCGCAGCCGCCAGGCCGATCAGTCCGCTCACCCTCGTGTACGTAGCCATAATGGGTCTCCTTCGTCCGGGCAGCCGCGCCGCCCTGGGGTCCCGCACTCCGGTGCAGGCTGTCGGAAGGAATTCGGAGCGGGCGGGCGGACGGATTGGATCTGCGCGGAAGAATTTCCGAAAGGCGGCGCGCGCTGGAGATCAGTCGGGCGGGGTACCGGTCGTGGAGCGGACAACGAGGGCAGGCTGGAGGACCAGGCCGTCCGGCTCCTCCGAGCGGATCCGGGCCGCCGCGCAGGCAACGGCGGCTTCGGCAAGCCCCGCGGCGTCCTGGCTCACGGAGGTCAGCCGGACGTGGTCGAGCCGCGCGAGCTGGCTGTCGTCGTAGCCGACCACGGACAGGTCGTCCGGCACCCGCAGCCCGGTCCGCCAGGCCGCCTCGAGGATGCCCAGGGCGCAGCGGTCGTTGAAGGCCACGACGGCGGTGGGCCTGCGGCCGGCGAGAAGCTCTCCGGCGGCGGCGATGCCGTCGGCTTCATGCGCCCCGCCGTGAAGGATCCGGATGCATTCGCCGATCCCCGCTTCCCGCATGCTCTCTTCGTAGGCGGCCCGGCGCTCGGCCGAGGCGACGGCGTCCCCTCCATCGACGTGCGCAATGTCCCGATGCCCCAGCGCGGCCAGGTGCTGCACGGCCGCCCGTATGCCGGCCGCGTCGTCGCTGCGCACGGCGTCGATCCCGGGGACCGCGGCGCTGAGGAGGCTGATCACCGGCACCTGCCTGGCCAGCGCGGCGAGGTCTGCCGGGCCGGAGGAAGGCGAGATCATCAGCGCCGCCTCGACGCCGGCGTCGAGCAAAGTCTCCACCGCCCGGGCCTCGGGCCGCTGCGCACCGACGGCGCTGAGCAGCACTTCGAAACCCGCGGCCTCGGCGGCCGCGTAGATGGATTCGACGATCTCCCCGTGGAATGGCTCCGAGACGGTGAACGTGATGCCGAGCAGGCGGGTCCGGCTGCTGCGCAGGAGCCGCGCCCGGGAATCCGGGCGGTACCCCAGCTGCCGGGCGGTTTCGAGCACCCGTTCCCGCGTCGCCTCCCCGGCGCCCTCCGCGCCGCGCATCACAATGGACGCGAGGGCCCGCGAAACGCCGGACGCCGCGGCGACGTCGGCCAGCGTCGGCCTGCGCCCCGGCCGGCCGCCCGGCTGCTGGTCACGCTCCACATTCTTCCTCCGCTTCTCTCCGCATCTGCCGGGCCGCCCCGGCCGGCCGCCCTGTCCTGCCGGAGCCTCCGGCGTCGTCCAAGTGAGCTGCTGCTGAGCACGATACTAGATCGATCTAGACAGCGCCGTCCACCTGTGCCACAGTTATGCCATCCGATGTACTAGATCGATCTAGAACCGCAGCGGCGACGCCCTGCCGCCCTACCGAGGAGACAACCCATGGCATATCTCGAGCGGACTCCCGCCCGGCCGGCACCGGTCCGGCTGGCCCTCATCGGCTCCGGCTGGATCGGGGCTTTCCATGCCGAAAGCGCGGCGACCCGGATCGCCGGTACCCGCGTTGAGGCCATCGCGGATCCGGCCCTCGACGCCGCGGCGGTCCTCGCCGACCGGCTCGGAGTGGCCAAGGTGACCGCGGATGCCGCCGACCTCTGGAGCGATCCGGACGTCGACGGCGTCATCATCGCCGCGCCCGCCCGCTTCCACTCGTCCCTGATCGCCCAGGCGGCCGCCGCCGGGAAGCACGTCTTCTGCGAGAAGCCGGCGGCAAGGACCGTGGAAGAACTTGACGGCGCCCTCGCCGCAGTGGAATCCGCCGGCGTCGAACTCCAAATCGGTTTCAACCGCCGCTTCGCCGCCGACTTCGCCTCCGCCAAGCGCAAGGTGGAGGCCGGCACCATCGGCGAACCGCGGCTGCTGCGTTCGCTGACCCGCGATCCCGGAACCGCCGAGGGGATCCCGAATGCGGGCCGGATCCCGGCCGGAACGATCTTCCTCGAAACCCTGATCCACGATTTCGACACCCTGAACTGGTTCAACCACGGCGCCCTGCCGGAGCAGGTCCACGTCATGGCGGACGCGCTGGTCGAGCCCGGGCTGAAGGACCAAGGCTTCCTCGACACCGCCGTCGCCACGATCCGGTACAGCAACGGCGCGATCGCCGTCGCCGAAGCGAACTTCAGCGCGCTCTACGGCTACGACGTCCGGGGCGAGGTCTTCGGCTCGGCCGGCATGGTCACCGCAGGATCGCTGCAGGAGACGGCTGCCACCGCCTATACCGGGCAGGGCTTCAGCGGCGATACGCCCCGGCTCAACGTGGAGCTCTTCCACGACGCCTATACCGCCGAGCTCGCCCATTTCGCCGAACTGGTCCGCAGCCGCCGCGACGGCACGCCGCGCCCGCCCGCCGCCGCGCCCGGGGGCGCCGATGCGCGGGCGGCCCTCGCCGTCGCCCTGGCCTGCATCAAGTCGGTGGAAACCGGCGGCACGGTCAACATCAGCGACGTTGCCGCCCTCTCGTCCTCCCCGGCGGCCGCCCGATGAGCGCCCCGCAGGGCGGCGTCCGCCTGGCGGTCTGCGCGGAGATGGTCTACCTGGACCTGCCCATCGAAGAGCGGGTCCGCCGCATCGCCAACCGCGGCTTCGACGTCGAACTCTGGGACACCCGGCGGCACGACACCGGCAAGCTCGCCGCCACGGGAGCCACGTTCTCCTCGATGACCGGCTATTCCGCCGGCAGCGTGATCGATCCGGACTCGGCCGCCGACGTCCTGCGGACCGCCGCCGAGCTCATCCCGACGGCGCTTGAGCTCGGCGTGAGCCGCATGGTGGTCCACCCGGCCGAGCTGATCGACGGGCAGGCCGCGCGTCCGGCCTACCGCTCCGACGGCCGGATGTGGCTCACCGGCCTGAGGACCCTCGAGAAGCTCGGAGCGCTCGGCGAGCAGCACGGCATCAGCTTCGTCCTGGAGAACCTCAACACGATCGTGGACCATCCGGGCATCCCGCTGGCCCGGGCCAAGGACACGCTGGACCTCGTCGAGGGCGCCGGGCATCCCAACGTCAAGATGATGCTGGACCTCTACCACGCACAGATCGGCGAGGGGAACCTGATCGAACTGCTGCGGCGGGCACAGCCGCACATCGGCGAAATCCAGGTGGCAGACGTGCCCGGCCGGTGCGAGCCGGGCACCGGGGAGATCAACTATCCGGCGGTGGCGCGCGCCCTGGCGGACATCGGCTACGAGGGCACCGTTGGCCTGGAGGCCTGGGCGGAATCGGACAGCGATCTGGCCCTGGACCGCTTCCGGGCGGCCTTCACCGTCGAGGACTGAGGGTTCAGGCCTCGACTTTGACCGGTACGCCGGTCTCGAGGGAGAGCTGGGCCGCGTCGGCAACCTTCGACGCGGCTACGGCGTCTTCGGGGGTGCACGGGTTTTCGCGCTGCCCCTGGACCAGTTCGAGGAAGGCCAGCATTTCGGCCCGGTACGCCGCCTCGAACCGCTCGGCGAAGGTGCGGTGCGGCTCCCCCTGCGGGAAACCGGTGTCCGGCTCGGTGGACCGCAGGGCGGTTCGGTCGTCCAGCCCCACCATGACCGAGGCCTTCGAGCCCTGGATTTCCAGCCGCACGTCGTGGCCCGCACCGTTGTACCGGGTGGCCGAAACCGTCCCCACCGTGCCGTCGTCGAGGGTAACGACGGCGAGGGCCGTGTCCACGTCGCCGACCTGGCCGATCGCGGGGTCGCCGTTGTTGGAGCCGCGCGCGTAGACCTCCACGATCTCCCTGCCGGTCAGCCAGCGCAGGATATCGAAGTCGTGCACCGAGCAGTCGCGAAAGAGCCCGCCCGAGGTCGCCAGGAATTCGACCGGCGGCGGGAACATGTCCCCGGTGACGGCGCGGAGGGAATGGATCCAGCCCAGCTCCCCCGCCTGGTACCGGCGCCTGGCTTCCAGGTAGCCGGTGTCGAAGCGGCGCTGATGCCCGATCTGGACCACGCCGCCGTGCGCGCGGACATGGTCCAGGACGGGCAGCGAGTCGGCCACGTTCCCGGCGACGGGCTTTTCGCAGAAAACCGGCACGCCGGCGTCGACCCCGGCCAGGATCAGCTCCGGGTGCGTGGCGGTGCCGGTGGCGACCACCAGGCCGTCGATCCCGCCGTCCAGCATCACGTCCGCCGACGGTACGGCCTCGGCCCCTAGGTTCTCGGCCACGGAGCGGGCATAGTCGGCGGCCACGTCAGTGACGAGCAGGCGCAGGTGGACCCCGCGTTCCGCCAGCACGGGGCGCAGGCCCATGATGTTGTTCGCGTGCATGCTGCCGATCCGGCCGACGCCGGCCAGCCCGAGGGTCAGGTGCTTCATGGTTTCCTTTACTGGTTGGGCAGGTTTACGGCCGGAGCCGGTGCTTCATCCGGGAAGCGGATCCCGAGCTGCCGGCGCAGCTCGTCGGCCAGCCTCAGGAACCGGATCGAGTCGGCCATCGGCCGCTCCTCGACCTCCCGCCGTCCGGCCGCGATGGCACGGGCCACGGCGGCCGCCTGGTAGTGCAGCCCTTCGAGGTGGCCGCCGGATTCGCCGCCGTAGCGCAGCTCGCCGCCGTCGTGGCTCTTCACGGTGAAGCCGCCGGGAAAATTGAATGGCCCGTCAATGGTCAACGTGGCCCGGGTCCCGACGACGGTGGCCGCGGTCGGGGTAAAGCCGTACAGGTTCGTGTTGGTCACGGCGTGAGCCCCGCCCGGGAACTGCATCACCGCCGAGATCTGCCCGTTCACGCCCTCCGGGTGCGGGGTCCCCAGGGCGCAGACCCGCTCCGGGTCCCCGAGCAGCGCCGTGATAAACGCGAGCGGATAGGTGCCGAGGTCCAGCAGCGGCCCGCCGGCGAGGTCGGCGTCGAAAATCCGGTGCCCGGGCTCGAAGTGCTCGCCGTACTCCGCCATCACGGAGACCACCTGCCCCAGGTGGCCTCCGTCCAGCAGCTGCCGCACGACGTCGAACTTTGGCAGGAAAAACGTCCACAGGGCCTCCGCGGCGAGCAGCCCCCGGGCCTGGGCCAGCGCGGTGATCTCTTCGGCCTGGCCGGCGTTGATGCCGATGGGCTTCTCCACCAGCACGTGCTTGCCGGCGTCCAGCGCCTCCAGAGCCACCCGGTGATGGTGGTTGTGCGGGGTGGCCACGTAGACGATGTCGACGTCCGGCGCCTCCGCGAGTTCACGGTAGCTGCCGTAGGCCGCCGGGATGCCGAAGCGCGCCGCGAACCCGGCGGAACGATCCAGCGACCGGGAGCCCACCGCCGCCAGCTCCTGCCGAGTGTGCTGCTGCAGCGAGGCCGCGAACCGCTCGGCGATCCAGCCGGGGCCGGCGATTCCCCAGCGCAGCGGCGGCGCCTCGCGCGGGTCGGGCACCCGGCTTACGGGCAGGCGGCCAGGCAGCCGGTCGTGCACCGCGTCGGGCCGGGCGTTGTCCGCGGCGCTCATAGAGCGGCGACCGGGGTGAAGGCGCCGCCGTCGTGCATCGAGCGCACCATCGCGTCCGCGGCGAGCGTGGCGCGCAGCCCGTCCTCCGCCGTGGCCAATGACGACGGCGTTCCCTCCAGCAGGTGCCGGACCCAGGCCTGCAGCTCGCGCCGGTAGGCCTCGGCAAAACGCGGCCGCCAGTCCGCCGGGTACTCCACGTAGTTCTTCCTCTCCAGGTTGTACGCCGCAACGGCGGGTTCCACGACCCGGGCCGTCCCGCGTTCGCCGACCACCTCGCACTGGGTGGAGTAGCCGTGTCCGGCGTTGAGGAACAGTTCCAGCGTGGCCAGCACGCCGGAGCGGAGCCGGACCATCATGAAGGCCGGGTCCTGCAGGCCCGGGGCGGCCTCGGAGGAAGCGAGGACGCCGGGCACCCAGGACACCTCGGCGATCGGGCTGTCCAGCAGCCAGGGAAACACGTCCAGCTCATGGATCGCGGAATTCGTGACGGCGGATTCGCTGGTCGCGCCGGGGGCGGCGGAGACATTGCGGCTGATGCCGTGCAGCAGCAGCGCCCGCCCGAGCCCGCCCTCGGCCAGGGCCTGCCGCAGTTCCACATGGCCGGGGTCGAAGCGGCGCATGAAGCCCACGCTGACCAGGGAGACGCCGCGTTCGTCGCGCACCGCGCGCTCGGCGTCGACGATCCGCCGGGCCTCGTCCGCCGTCGAGGCCAGCGGCTTCTCGCACAGCACGGGCTTGCCGGCGTCCAGGCAGGCCTGCACCAGCTCCGGATGGGTCGAATCGTGGGAGGCGATCACCACCGCGTCCACGCCGTCGTCGTGGATGAGCTCCAGCGGGTCCGTTACGGCCCGCGCGCCCAGGGCCGATGCCGCGGCCTTGGCACGTTCGCCGTCGATATCCGCCACGCACGCCAGCGTGCTGCCGCCGATGTTCCTGGCCAGGTTCTCCGCGTGGTCGGCACCCATGATTCCAGCGCCCACCACTCCCGTCCGAATGGTCACATGCCCTCCCTTGCTTGTTCCGCCGGCGGCCTAGGCGCGCCGGGATTCCGTAGCTTCGACTTCCGCTTCCACTTCCGCCACGACGTCCTTGTGGCCGCCCAGGGCCTCCAGCTCGTGGGCCAGCTCCGCCAGTTCCGCGCCGCCGGCCATCTGGGCGGTGAGTTCCTCGAGCGTGATGTCCTTCTTGTTGTAGTAGCCGATGGACTTGCCGCGCTTCAGCAGCAGGAACCTGTCCCCCACCGGATAGGCGTGGTGCGGGTTGTGCGTAATGAAGATGACGCCGAGGCCGCGGTCGCGGGCCTGCAGGATGTAGCGCAGCACGACGCCGGACTGCTTCACGCCCAGGGCCGCCGTCGGCTCGTCCAGGATCAGGACCTTGGCGCCGAAGTGCACGGCGCGGGCGATCGCCACGCACTGGCGTTCACCGCCCGAGAGCTGCCCGATCGGCTGCTCCACGTCGCGCAGGTCGATCCCCATGTCCTGCAGTTCCTTCTTGGTGATCTGCTTCATCCGCTCGACGTCGAGCCGCTTGAAGGGGCCGACGCCGGTGGTCAGTTCCGAGCCAAGGAAGAAGTTGCGCCAGATCGGCATCAGCGACACGACCGCCAGGTCCTGGTAAACAGCGGCGATGCCGGAGTCCAGGGCCTCGCGCGGCGACGACAGCTTGCGGTCCTCGCCGAGGATGGTGAAGGTTCCCTCGTCGTGCTGGTGCAGGCCGGCGATGATCTTGATCAGCGTCGACTTGCCCGCGCCGTTGTCCCCGAGCACGCAGGTCACGCGTCCGGCGTCGACCGCCATGGTGACGTCGCGCAGGGCGATGATGTTGCCGTAATGCTTGCCCACCTTGTCCAGGTTCAGCAGGTGCACGGGGGTGGAGGTCAGCGGGTCGGTTTCACCCTGGAGCAGCGTGTCCTGGGTGATCTTCTTGTTGTCCATGGTGGTCATTTCCTTCTGCTCCTTGTCCGTTACTTCTGCTCGGCCCGGCGCTTGACCACGAGGTTGACGATCGTGGCCAGCAGGAGCATCAGGCCCAGGAAGAACTTGAACCAGTCCGGGTTCCACTCGGCGTAGACGATGCCTTTGTTGGCCATGCCGAAGATGAAGGCGCCGATCGCGCCGCCGATTGCGGAGCCGTAGCCGCCGGTCAGGAGGCAGCCGCCGATCACCGCGGCAATGATGTAGAGGAACTCGTTGCCGATGCCTTCACCGGACTGGACGGTGGCGAAGGCGAAGAGGTTGTGCATGCCGAGCACCCAGGCGCAGAAGCCTACGGCCATGAACAGGCCGATCTTCGTCTTGACGACCGGTACGCCCACGGCGCGGGCGGCGTTCGAATCGCCGCCGGAAGCGAAGATCCAGTTGCCGACCCGGGTCCGCAGGAGGATCCACGAAGCGACTGCGACCATGGCGATCCAGATGAAGACGGTGATCTTCACCTCGACCCCGGCGATGTTGACCGAGGAGGCGAAGATCGCCTTGGCGGAATCGAAACCGTCCATGTTGGAGATCGACGGCGTGGAGACGCTGCCGCCGATGGCACGGGTCAGGCCGAGGTTCAGGCCGGTCAGCATCAGGAAGGTCGCCAGCGTCACGATGAAGGACGGGAGCTGGGTCTTGATCAGGATCCAGCCGTTGATGAAGCCGACGCCGAGCGACATGACCAGGGCCAGGGCCACCCCGACCCAGACGTTCATCGAGAAGTACCAGCTGAAGAGCGACGCCATCAGCGCCGAGCTGATCACCGCGACACCGGTGGAGAGGTCGAATTCGCCGCCGATCATCAGCAGCGAGACGCCCACGGCCATGATGCCGATGGTCGACGCGCCGTAGAGCACGGTGGCGATGGACGCCGGCTGCAGGAAGACAGGCGCGACGGCGGCGAAGAAGATGAAGAGGGCGACCGCCCCCACCAGCGCGCCGATTTCCGGGCGGCCCAGGATCTTGCTCAGAGTGCTTTTCTTGCCGACCCGTTCATCGGTCACGGGCGCTGTTGCTGTCATGGTCATGTCATTTGCTCCTTGGAGGCCGTGGCGGAGCCGGAACCGGCCCCGCCACGGCTTTCGTCTGTTTAGCGGACGCCTTCTTCGGCGAACTGGAGGACCTGTTCAGCGCTCTTCTGGTCCACGATGGTCGGGCCGGTCAGCACCGGCTGGCCGCCGCCGATCTCGAACCCGCCGCGCTTGTTCAGCCACAGCGCGTCCACCGCTCCGTAGCCCTGCAGCCACGGCTGCTGGTCGACGGTGAAGAGGATCTCGCCGTCGACGATCTTCTGTGCCAACTCGGCGTTCATGTCGAAGGACGCGACCTTCGCGTCGCTGCCCGCACCCGAGATGGACTTGAGGATGGTCAGGGTGAAAGGTGCGCCCAGGCCGATCACGACGTCGGCGGCCTTGGTTGCCTGCAGCTTCGCGGTCACGGTGGACTCGACCTGCGTCATGTCCGTTCCCTGCACGTACAGGACCTCGGTATCCGGCACCTTCGCCTTCACACCCGCGCACCGGTTCTCGAGGCCCACGTGGCCCTGCTCCTGGATGACGCAGATGGGGTGCTTGTAGCCCTCCGTGGCGAGCCGGTCGCCGACGGCCTCGCCGGCGAGCTTCTCGTTGGAGCCGAAGTGCGTGATGGCGCCCAGTTCGGCGGAACGGTCCTCGCCCGCGTTGAGGCTCACCACCGGGATACCGGCATCCTCGGCCTTCTTGAGCGCCCCGGCCAGCGCGTCGGGCTTGGCCAGGGTGACGGCGATGCCATCGACGCCCTGGTCGATGGCCTGCTCTACCAGCTGCGCCTGCCGGCCGCCTTCGGGATCGGAGAGGTACTGCAGTTCGACGTTGTCCTTGGCCGACGCCTCTTCCGCACCCTTGCGGACGATGTCCCAGAACGTGTCGCCCGGGGCAGCATGCGTGATCAGGGCGACGTTGATGCGCTCGGTGCTGGCGATCGCACCGCCGCCGCCTTCATTGGCCGCTTCCGGCGTACGCCCGCCGGAACTGGAGCACGCCGTGAGCGCAAGGGCCGGAACCACGACCGCTGCGGCCGCGAGTTTCCGCCAGGAAAGCTTGTGTGACACGAGAATCTCCTTTGTCTGCGTGGTCCGGCCTTCCCCGAAGGCCGGGGGCCGCCCGGCTGCAGTTGCCTGCCGCCCGGCTCAGCGCCTTGAACACAAGAATGGGTGACACGCATCACAAAAGTCAATAGAATGTCAGGACATATTCACATTAGGTCGCCAAGAGCACCGCGCCCGCCGCTCGGAGACAAGCCCGGGACCCGCGGAACCTCTGGACACGGCTGGTACGCTCGTTGAAAGATTTGTCCTGTCAATAGGTCAACGGCGAACGATGAACAGGAAGCAGGTGAACGAGGGATTATGAACACCGAGCTCAACATCCCGATCGACCGGTCATCCCCGGTCCCCCTCTACCACCAGGTCGTCCAGGGGATTGAAGCGGCGATCCACAGCGGCGCGCTGGAATCCGGTTCCCGCCTCGACAACGAGATCGAACTCGCCAGCAAGCTGAAGCTCTCCCGGCCCACCATGCGCAAAGCCATGGACGAACTGGTCCGCTCCGGGTTGCTGGTGCGAAAGCGGGGCGTCGGAACCCAGGTGGTCTCCAGCCAGGTCCGCCGGCATCTGGAGCTCTCCAGCCTGTTCGATGACCTGAAGCGCACCGGGCAGAAGCCGACCACCGACGTGCTTGAGTTCCGCCACGGCGCCGCCGACCCGGATATCGCCGCGGCGCTGGACCTGCCCGCGGGCGTGAACGTCTACCACTTCACCCGGCTCCGCTGCGTTGGCGGGAAGCCGCTCGCGCTCATGGAGAACTGGGTCCGGGACGACATCACGGAGATCACGGAGGACGGGCTGCGGAAGCTGGGCCTCTACCAGATCCTGCGGGACGCAGGGGTGAACTTCCGCCTGGCCACCCAGCGGATCGGCGCGACCGTCGCGGACAAGCGGCAGGCGGGCCTGCTGGAAACCACTCCGGGCTCCGCGCTGGTCACCATGGAGCGCACGGCCGTGGATGACGCGGGCCGCAACGTGGAAACCGGACGGCACGTCTACCGCGCCGACTCCTACAGCTTCGAAATGACCCTGGTCCAGCGCTAAACCAACCGAAAGGCCATTCCATGCCCGGGACAACGCAATGGTTCTATCCGCTCGGTTCCGCTAACGACGGCGCCTGGCAAGTATCGCTGGGAGCCTCCGACAGTGCCACCAAGGTCGAGGGCTGGGCGCACACCGGCCTCAAGGTCGCCCGGCTCGGCCCCGGCGAAGCGGTCAAGCTTGGCGCCGAGGCGGAGGAACGCATCGTGGTTCCCCTGGAGGGCGCCTTCACGGTCACCGTGGACGGGACGGACTACGAGCTCCGCGGCCGTGCCTCCGTCTTCGCCGGCCCCTCGGACGTGCTCTATACCGGAATCGAAACCGCCGTCGCCATCTCCTCGAAGGAGGGCGGGCGCGTCGCCGTCGCCCTGGCGCCGGCGAAAGCCAGCTACCCGGTGCGGCTGATCAGCGCGGAAGAGACGCCTGTCGAACTGCGCGGCGCCGGCGTCTGCTCGCGCCAGGTGCACAACTTCGGCACGCCCGCCGCGCTGGAGGCGGACCGCTTCATCGTCTGCGAGGTCATCACGCCGGCAGGGAACTGGTCCTCCTATCCCCCGCACAAGCACGACGAGGAAAAGGACGGCGAGACCAGCCTCGAGGAGATCTATTACTTCGAGACCCGGCTCGCGCGGGACGCCCCGGCACCGCCCGCCATCGACCCCATCGGGTACGCACGCGTCTACGCGTCGGACGAGCGGCCCATCGACGTCAACGCCGAGGTCCGCAGCGGCGATGTGGTCCTGGTCCCCTACGGCTGGCACGGTCCGGCGATGGCCGCCCCGGGCTACGACCTCTACTATCTCAACGTAATGGCCGGTCCCGGCCGGGTGCGCGAGTGGCTGATCAGCGACGACCCGCACCACGGCTGGATCCGCCGGACCTGGGACGGGCAGCGGGTCGACCCGAGGCTGCCGTTCATGGACTGACCAGCGGCGGGCATCTCCCAGCTGCCTTCACCGCAATGGCTGGGCCGGCCTCAGCGCCTCCCCGTACTGCCCTTCACCGCACTGGCTGGCCCCGCCGCCGCGCCTCCCCGGGCTGCCCTTCACCGCACTGGCTGGGCCGGCGTCAGCGCCTCCCCGGGCTGCCCTTCACCGCACGGGCTGGGCCGGCGTCAGCGCCTCCCCGGGCTGCCCTTCACCGCACTGGCTGGCCCCGCCGCCGCGAGCTGTCGTGGGCCATTTTGCACAAGGCGGCAGCCTGCCATCCTTTTCCCGAAGGGTGCTGCGAATACTGTCGGTGGCGGCTTGTAGCGTGGGGTCATGGAGTTCAAGGAGGAAGGCTCAGCGGAGTGGCGGGACGTTTCGTTCCCGTCCGGCGCTGGCCTGTCCCTGCTTGAGTATCGCCTCTATCAGGCGATCGCTGAGGAGTACGGCCGGCTGATGCGCGAGGACGGACGGTCCCGCCCGGCTCCAGGTCTTCGCGGTCAGCGTGCACGCAGAGCCCTTGGTCTCGTGCACTTTGCACCGCCTCCCGTAGACGCTGTTGTCGTGGCTCCAGAGCTCCTGTTTTCCGCACCGGCAGCTGGCGAGGATGCCGCAAGCGCCTCTGCCCCCGCTCCCGCGGATCCGAAGCTCCCTGCTGTTTCGCCGCCGGGTTCATCCGATGGCAATGCCACGCCGGACCACCCGGACGCCTCCCCAGCTTCTACCCCTGTCGTTCCCGATCAGGAGGACACCCCGGCCAAGCCGGATGGGACCGAAGAGCCGGTCTCCGGTAATCCCCAAACTGCATCCGGGCCTGCGGAGCCGATTGCTGCTCCCCAAGCCGCACCCGACCCAGCGGATCCGGTTTCCCGTGACTCGCAATCAGCAACCGATGCGGTGGAGCCGTCCGCCGATCCCCAGGCTGCTTCCGGGCCTGAGGAGCCGGTTTCCGCTGATCTGGAGGCTGCCTTCGGGCCGGTTGAGGATGAGGGTGAGGACGGGATACCGGATTGGGCGTTGTCTCCGGCGCAGCGGTTGAAGCGGGAGAAGGCACGGGAGGCGGCGAAGCCGCGGCCTCCGGCGTTGGTGGAGCACGGGCCGGTGGAATGGTTCCAGGCCTGGCGGGACATCACCCCGGCGGACCTGGCCGTCGTGCTCGCCCGGCAGGACGTCAAGCAGCTGGCGGACGGGGTGCTGCTGGAGTACCTGGCCGCGGTGGAAAAGGTGACCGCGTCCTGGCAGGCGGCCCGCGTGCGGGGGCTGGACGAGTTCGCGTCCCGCCGCACCGAACCCGGCTCCCCGCTGATGGGCCCGGAGGGCCATGACCGGGGCACGGTGCGGGAACTGGCCGCGCACCTGCACCAATCCCAGAAAACCCTCCACACGGACCTCGCCGACGCGGTCCAGCTCTGCACCGGGTTCCCGTCCACCCTGGAAGCGATGGACCAGGGGCGGGTGGACCTGGGCCGGGCGGCCGCGATCGTGCGCGGGTCCCGCGACCTGCCCGCCAACCTGTTGGGCGAGTATGAAGCGCAGGTGCTGCCCGGCGCCGGGAACGTGGTGAGGGAGACCGTGCAGGACCGCGCCCGGGCGGCCCGGCACCGGCTGCACCCGCAGACCCTGGACGAGCGGCATACGACGGCGATGGAGCACCGCGGCGTGTGGTTCCGGCCGCAGGACGACGGGATGGCCGAACTGACCGTGCACGCCGGCGCCGACACGGCCATGGCCGTGTACAGCCTGGTGCAGGAGCACGCGAAACACCTCAAAACCCTCGACGGGGAAACCCGCACCCTCGCCCAGCTGCGCGCCGACGTCCTCGCCGACCTCTGCCTCCAACCCCCGGCCCCCGCGCCCGTCGGATCCGGGGCCGCCGCCGCCAACGGTGGAATCCAGTTGCCTGGCTCTGAAGGCTCCGGGAATGCCCCGTTCGGCGGAAGCGACCTCGGCGCGCTTGGGGACGCTGCCGGCGCTGCCTTCGGCCTGGCCGCCGGAGACGCCGCGTCCGGTCCGTTCAACGGACGGGGCGCCGCGTTCGGTGTCGCCGCCGGCACCGCCGCTCCCGCCGGTGCTGTTGCTGCCGGGCAGGGCGGGCTTTTCGGCCCGCGGGCCGACGAGGCTGCCGGAGCGGCGGGTCGGGGCGTCCAAGAAACGTGGGGCGGCGGGAA
>NZ_BRVS01000014.1 GCF_026011795.1 Arthrobacter mangrovi
GGCATCGGCCAGCCCGGGTGCGGCCGAGCGTCCCCGTCCCCGTCGCCGCCGTCAGCGCCGTCGTGTCCGGTGCCGGCTCCGTCGTGCCCGGTGCCGCGCGCTCCATCTTCGGCGGTGCCGTCGTGCCCGTTGCCGGCAGTTTCGGAGCCTTCGTTGGTGCCAGCCTTGTCGCCTTCGGGTTCGAAGGTGGTGTGGAGGCGGGGGTTGGTGGCGGTGTTCATGGCGGTGATGAGGTGTTCGTATTGTTCGTCGGTGGCGGCGATTTCGAAGCGGTGCAGCCCCCGGCGTTTGCCTTTGAGGAAGACGCCCTGCCGGGCGGCGAGCTGTTCAGGGGAGGGTTCGCGTCCGTCCGGGTCGATGGCCGCTTCCCAGGAGCGGGTGATGACGCGCAGGGTGTCGTGGTCGGTTTCGGTGGCCTGCCGGGTCAGCTGCTGTTCCATCGCGGTCAGGTCCTCGGGGGCCGCTGCCGGGCGGACGCGTTCGAGCGTGTCATGGATCAGGATGGCGGCGGTGCAGGAGAGCCCGGATTCGGCCAGTCCGGCGGCCAGGTGTTCGTATTTCGGCGGGGCTTCGCCGCCGGAGATCAGGGCCTGCGGCATGGTGCCGGCCCCGAGGCGGAGGCGGCGGCGGGCTTCGGTGCGGCTGATCCGCAGCCGGGCGTGCAGGTAGTCCGCGGTGTCCCGGAACTCGGTCTTCGCCTCCGGGGGCTGGCCGGTGATCGCGGCGACGCCGGTTTGTTCGATGGCGTGGGCCCCGGTGATCTGGAGTTGCTCGACGGTCCGGGAGAGGTCCTCGAAGAGCCCCACGCATTCAGCCACTGTTTGCGGGTCTTGGAGGCCGGCGTTTTCGCGGAAGCCGGCGGCGAATTCGCGCAGTTCGTCGCGCATCGAGGCGAGGAAGCCGGTGGCTTCCTGAGTCGCTTCGAGTGGTGCGATCGCCATGCCTCATTCTATCGAAGATACGTTCTGATAGCACGATAAATCTTCGTAGTGTAGGACGAGTGGAAGGAGCGGAAGCGGACCTCCAAGCGTCAATCCTCGGAGTGCCGGCATCCTGGCTCGATTCCTGAATCGCCGGCATTCTGCCGCGGGCAGGACAGGTGCTGGTGCGACGGCGGGTCGGCCCTGCGGCCGCATCACCGAGCCCAAATAACAGTGTTCACCTTCCGGCCGCGCGGCCCTGTTAAAATGCGGGCGAGGGCGGTCCGGCGCATGAGAGACGTCTTGGGGAGGCCGCCTCAACCAGGAGGAGGCTCCGATGACGGAGGCTGGCAGGACATGGACCCCGGAAGATCGCTGGCTGGTCCGGGACAACCTGCGTGAATTCATCGACCAGCTCGTCGACCTCGGCTACGAAGTCCACGGCAGCCAGGGCGAGGACCCTGAACTCATCAACCCCGGCGGCTCAGCCGTCGAAACCTGGCGCGAAGACTATCCGTATGAGCAGCGGATGACCCGCGAGGACTACGAGGCGGAGAAGTACGCGCTGCAGATCGAGCTGCTGAAGTTCCAGTACTGGGGCCAGGACGTGGGGCACAAGCACGTCATCGTCTTCGAAGGCCGCGACGCCGCCGGCAAGGGCGGAACCATCAAGCGCTTCACGGAGCATCTCAACCCCCGGGCGGCCCGCGCCGTCGCACTCACCAAACCTTCGGACCGCGAACACGGCCAGTGGTACTTCCAGCGCTACATCCAGCACCTGCCGACCGCCGGCGAGATCGTCATGTTCGACCGCTCCTGGTACAACCGGGCCAACGTCGAACGCGTGATGGGCTTCTGCACCAACGAAGAGTACGAGACGTTCATGGAGCAGGCCCCGGTCTTCGAGAAGATGCTCGTCGACTCCGGCATCCACCTGACCAAATTCTGGTTCTCCGTCACCCGCCACGAGCAGCGCACCCGCTTCGCAATCCGGCAGATCGACCCCGTCCGCCGCTGGAAGCTCTCACCCATGGATCTGGCCTCGCTCGACCGATGGGAGGACTACACGAACGCGAAGGAAGCCACGTTCCTGCGAACCGACACGGACCACGCGCCCTGGACCACCATCAAGTCCAACGACAAGAAGCGCGGCCGCATCAACGCCATGCGCTTCTTCCTCAACCAGTTCGACTACGAGGGCAAGGACACCTCGGTGGTCTACGCGGCGGACCCGCAGATTGTCCGACGCGGCCGCGAAGCCGTCGGCGACTAGATCACGGTCGGGGACCGGCAGGGCCATAACGACGGCGGCGCCCGCCACGCGCAGGGCCGTCGCCTTCGCTGCGGGACCGTCCTCGGCAGGGACAGCCCGGTTCCAGCCGACCATCGCCGCTGCGCGGATTCGGGACTTGTCCGCACTTTGCCAGCTTGGTGCGACATCCTTTGGTAATGGACTCCAGGAACCACCATGAACCGCCGGGCGGGCAAGGCGTAAAGGGGGAGCTGCGGGGCGACAAGCTTCCCGGCGGGCGTGACCCGGCCAGCTGGCACAGCCGGTTCGGGCGCTTCCTGGCCGGCGCCGCCGAAACGGTCGGGACGCGGCTCGGCTCAATCCCGACGCTGATCCTGCTGCTCGCCGCCGGGCTCATCGTCGCCGTCGTGCTGACCACCGCGTTCGCCGGAGTCTACGATGCGGTGACCGAAGGCGACGGCGTGGCCGAGCTGGACCACCCGCTGCTGGCGTTCGCGAAGACCCTCCGTTCGCCCGGACTCGACCTGCTCGCGACGGCCTACACGGACCTCGGCGGCACCGTCGGCATGCCGATCCTGGCCGTCCTGGCGACGATCACCCTGGCCTGGCGCCGCCGCTCCTGGACGCCGGTGATCCTCATCCCCGCCGCGGCGCTGGGTTCGCTGCTGATGACGGTCTCCGGCAAGCCCTTCTTCGGCCGGGCCCGCCCCGCGCTCAGCGACGCCGTCCCGCCCTACGAACACTCGGCGTCGTTCCCCAGCGGGCACGCCCTGAACTCGATCGTCATCGCGGGCATCGTCGCCTACCTGATCATCCTGCGCCTGCGCTCACGCCGCGGCCAGTACCTGACCATCGCCGCCGCCGGATGCTTCGCCCTGCTCATGGGCCTGAGCCGCGTCTTCCTCGGCCACCACTGGTTCACCGACGTCCTCGCCGCCTGGGCCCTCGGCGCGGCCTGGCTCGCCGTCGTGATCACCGCCCACCGCATGTACCTGACGGTGCGGCACAAGACCCCGGCCCCCAAATAGCCCGAGCCGCCCGATAGCGCGGGCTCGGAGTACCAGGCCGCCCCGTTTTCGCCTGCCACGAAAACGATTGGCCGGAAATGACCTGGATAGAGGGCCTAAACCCGGCATTTCCGGCCAATCGTTTTGAGAATGGGCCGGGCTGGTGGAAGCCGGTTCGCGAGGGGGGGCCGGGCTGGCGGGGCTGGGCAGGTGGAAGCTGGTTGGCGTGGCCGGGCCGGCGGGGCCGGGCTGGCGAGGACTGGTCACCGGCTCGACCGTGCCGGACGCCGTCGGGTCCATCTTCGTCGGCATCCTGCTCGGCGTCATCGCCGTGATCCTGATCGACCGCGACCGCCGCTTCCTGGTCGGCCAGTCCGTTTCCGGGCGGACCGAGCAGCTCGCGCTGGAAATGCTGTTGACCCACGAGGACGTCGAGCGGGTCACCTACCTCCACCTCGAGTTCGTCGGCCCAGACGGGCTCTACCTCGTCGCCGCCGTCGACATCGCCGGCAACCGCCGCGAGAAGGAGGTCGCCTTGGCGCAGCGCCTGGTCGAGCGCGAGCTCGAATCACGCGACCTGATCGAGGAGACCGTCCTGACGCCCGCCACCTCGGACGAGCCCTCGCTGCGGCCCGGCCGCTGAGCCCGCCGCTGTCCTGACGCTTTTCTCAACAACGACGGCGGCACTCCCCGCGGGCGGCTACTTCTCCGGATAAACGGAACCCGGGTGCCGCCGTCGTTCTCCCCAAACAGTGGGGAACCGTACACCGTAGCGCACCTAGGCTGGCCACGAAATTGCGGCCGCGGCCCCGTACACTGGGCCGCGGAGCACTGGAGGAGAAACACGATGGAACCGACAACGCCGGACGCCGCGGGGGAGCCGCTCGCCAAGGAACCGACGCCGGCCAAGGCGCCGATGCCCCGCTTCGTGCTGATCTGCCTGGGGCTGGCCGGGCTGGCCGTGTTCCTGTATTTCGTGCGCGACCTGAGCAGCATCATTGCGCCGGTTTTCCTCGGCCTGAACCTCATGATCGTGGCCTACCCGCTGCAGCTGCTGCTGGCGCGCCGGATCCACCGCTACCTGGCGGCCGTGATCACGCTGGTGGTGGTGCTGGCGCTGATCCTGGTGTTCTTCGGAGCCACCACCTGGGCGGCGACGGAGCTGCTGCGCGAGCTGCCGCTGTACAACCGGGAGTTCACCGAGCTGTGGGCCGAGGTCATCGGGCTGCTGGGGAGCGTGGGCATCAGCCAGTCGATGCTGCTGGACCAGCTGCGGCAGATCGACGCGAGCAACGTGATGAGCTTCGTCAGCCCGCTGCTGGGCAACCTCACCTCGGTCATGTCGGTGCTGGTCACGGTGGTCATGACGGTGTTCTTCCTGGCGATGGACTCCACCCAGATCCGCCGCCGCCTCGCCTCCATCAAGGCCGACAACCCGCGCTTCACCGAGGCCATCGTGACCTTCAGCCGCGGCGTCCGCCGCTACTGGGTGGTCACCACGGTGTTCGGCCTGATCGTGGCGCTGCTCGACGTCGCCGCGCTGGCCATCATCGGCGTCCCGCTGGTCTGGGTTTGGGGCGTGCTCGCGTTCCTGACCAACTACATTCCGAACATCGGCTTTGTGATCGGCCTGGTCCCGCCCGCCCTGCTCGCGCTGCTGGAGGGCGGGCCGGGCCCGGCACTCGCGGTGGTCGCCGCCTACAGCCTCCTCAACTTCTCCGTGCAGTCCATCATCCAGCCGAAGTTCACCGGCGAGGCCGTGGGCGTCACCGCGACCATGTCCTTCCTGTCCCTGCTGTTCTGGTACTGGGTGCTCGGCTGGCTGGGCGCGCTGCTCGCGCTGCCGGCGACGCTGCTGCTTAAGGCGCTGCTGGTGGACGCGGACCCGCGGGCCAGCTGGATCAACATCCTCATCTCGAGCCGGCCGCCCCGGCCGGACAGCCGGAAGAAGCCGGCGCAGGTGCAAAAGGCAGCGCCCGAGCCGGCGCAGGAGCCCGAGCCCGAGGCCAAGCCCAGGGCCGAGGCACCGTAGGTTCGCCGGCGTGCGGGGGGAGGGCCTTTGGGCGGGGGCTCCCGGCCCATGAACTGGCGGCGCACCGACGACCTAGGAGGTGGGGCTGCCGTCGACGGAACCGAGCAGTCTGGCGAGCCGGCTGTAGGCGTCGTTCCGGAACAGGGCAAGTTCCCGGGCGCCCGTTTCGGTCGTTTCGTAGAACCCCTTGCCGGACTTGGTGCCGTAGTGTCCGGACTCGACCAGCTTCCTGAGCGCCTCCGGCTTGGAGAACTTGCCCTCCTCGAAGGCGGCTTCGAGCGTGTCGAAGCCCATCCCGTAGACGTCCAAGCCGGCCATGTCGGCGATCTGGAACGGGCCGAAAAACGGCAGCCTGAAACCATAGGTCGAACGCACGACCTTGTCTACGTCCTCGGCGGAAGCAATTCCCTCGTCCACGATCTGCGCGGCCTCCTGGAAAAGCATGAACTGCAAGCGGTTCAGCACGAAGCCGGGGACGTCTTTGACGACGGCGGTGACCTTACCGGTCTCTTCGATCATGTCCCGGGCACGGCTGACGACGGCGGGATCGGTGTCCGCGTGGGGAATTACCTCGACCCCGGGTACGAACGGAGCCGGGTTCGAATAGTGGAGGCCGAGGAAACGGCCGGGGCCCGAAACGAATCCTGCCAGCGTGCCGATGGAAATCGTGGACGTGTTGGTGCCGATGATGCATCCGGGCCCCGCCGAAGCCGCGATGTCCCGGAGCACCCCCTCTTTGACCTCGACTCTTTCGGTGACGGCCTCGATGACCAGCTCGGCGTCGGCGACGGCTTCCGGTATGGCAGCCGCCGACAGGGATGAGGTGAGCTGCTCCGTGCTGCCGGGGTCGAAGAGCCCCCGGCTTTCCCACAGGGCCGATTCCTCCAACAGCCTGGCCAGGTTGCGGTCCGCGATCTCGAGACTTGCATCGGCGATCGAAACCTGATGGCCCCGCAGCGCGAATGTCTGGGCGATACCGCCGCCCATGTACCCGGATCCAACAACAGCAATCTTCATCTGAGCTCCTGAACGATAGGGACGGTGACGGGCCCGCGCCAGGCGAGCCCGTCACCGGAACAGTGTTCGCTGGACTAGAAACCGACGTTGTTGCTGCCTTTGAGCTGCAGCATTTCGCGGGCTTCGTCAGGCGTGGCGATATCGAAGTTCAGCGCTTCGAGGATGGTGCGGATGCGGTGGACCTGTTCCGCATTGGAGGCGGCGAGCTGCCCCGGGCCGATCCACAGCGAGTCCTCCAGGCCCACCCGCACGTGGGATCCCATGGCGGCGCCGATGGTGGCCAGCGGCATCTGGTTCTTGCCCGCACCGAGGATGGACCACTCGTAGTCGTCGCCGAGCAGCCGGTCCGCCGTGCGGCGCATGTGCATCAGGTCCTCGGGATGCGCGCCGATACCTCCGAGCAGTCCGAAGACAGACTGCACGAACAAGGGGCCCCGGGCCAGGCCGCGGCCATGGAAGTGGGCCAGGTTGTTCAGGTGCGAGATGTCGTAGCACTCGAATTCGAAGCGGGTGCCGTTGCCGTTCCCGATGCCGAGGATGGTCTCGATGTCCGCGAAGGTGTTCTTGAAGACCAGGTCGCGGGACTTCTCCAGGGATTGGCGCTCCCACTCGTGCTGGAACTCGGGGAAGCGGTCCAGCATCGGGTAGAGGCCGAAGTTCATCGAGCCCATGTTGAGCGAGGCGAGTTCGGGCTTGAACGTGGCGACCGGGAGCATCCGCTCTTCCACCGTCATGTGCGGGGAGCCGCCGGTGGTGATGTTGATGACCGCGTCCGTATTGGCCTTGAGCTTGGCCAGGATGGGTTCGAAGTGCATCGGGTCCTGCGAGGGGCGGCCGTCCTTGGGGTCGCGGGCGTGCATGTGGACGACGGCGGCGCCGGCCTCCGCGGCGCCAATCGCGGCGTCCGCGATTTCCTCCGGAGTAACCGGCAGGTGCGGCGACATCGAGGGGGTGTGGATGGCGCCGGTGACGGCACTGGTGATAATGACTTTGCGCTTGGTGGGCATGGTGGCTCCTTGGTGGCTGCAGGCGGGTCAGTAGAGCTTTTCGGTGTTGCCGTCGACGGCCATCGCCTGGCCGTTGACGTTGCGGGCAAGATCGCTGGCCAGGAAGACGGCCATGTTGGCGATGTCGTCGGCCTCGACGAGCCGTTCCAGCGAGGATTGCTTGTGATACAGCTCCGACACCTCCTCAACGGGACGGCCCAGCATGGCTGCCTTGGCGTCGATGACGGCGTCGATGCGCGGGCCATTCACGGCGCCGGGGCAGATCGCGTTGGCGCGGATGCCTTCGGGGCCGAGCTCGATGGCGAGCGTCTTCGTCAGGCCGACAACCGCCCACTTGGAAGCGGAGTAGGGGCTGCGTCCGGCCATGCCGAGCCGGCCCGCGGCCGACGAGAGGTTGATGATGCTGGCGTCCTTTGCCTCACGCAGCAGCGGCAGCGCGTGCTTGATGCAGAAAAACTGTCCGTGCACGTTGACGTCGAAGGTCGTTTTCCATGCCTGGGAATCGAGCGTCTCGATAGGCCCGGTGGGTCCGGCGATCCCGGCATTGTTCACGAGGACATCCAGTCCGCCGAGCCGGTTGCCAGCCTCCTCCATGAGGCTGCGGACCTGCGCTTCGTCCGATACGTCGCTGAGGGCGACGGCGAAGCCATCCTGTTTGGCGGCGTCCACGGCCTCCGGGTTGATGTCGCTGACCATGACCTCCGCGCCGAGGCCGCGGAAGCGATCAGCGATGGCGCGGCCGATTCCGGCTGCTCCGGCTGTGACCAGTACCTTGCGTCCGGTGAAATCCATGTGTGTCTCCTAAATTCTGTGCTGGTTCTATTTCGCGGCAGCGGCCACGACTGCCGTCTCGGACTCCGTCTCGTCCAGTTCTCCGTATTTCAGGAAGAAGGAGAGGAACGCTCCGACGGCGCAGACGGCGACGACGAACCAAAGGCCGGCGAATTTGCTGCCCGTGGCGTCTTCCATGAAGCCCATGACGTACGGGCCGAGGAAGCCGCCGAAGAGGCCGATGGTGTTCACGAAGGCAATGCCGCCGGCAAGGGTCGAACCGCTCAGCCTGCTCGCCGGGAACGTGAACAGGATCGGCTGCATGGCGAAGAAGCAGAACGCGCCGAGGCAGAATCCGATGAGTCCCACCACCGGACCCGAGACCGCTCCCAGGGTGAACCCCACGCAGATGCCGATCATCGTCGTGCTGACCAGCTTCCGCGCCTTGGTGCCGTTGGTGGCGTGGCGGGGAATGAAGTAGGAACCGAGTGCCGCGAAGATCCAGGGAACGGCTGTCAGCAGGCCGATTTCGAACGAAGACAGTTCGCCGTAGGTGCCGATGATTGACGGCAGGAAGAACGAGAGGGCATACACGGCGATCTGTTCAGACAGGTAGATACCGACGACCAGGAGGATCTGCTTGTCCTTGAAGACTCCGGTCAGCTTGTGCGTGCCGGAGGCTTCGGCGCCCGCCGCATCCTCTGCCGCGATCCTTGCCTCCAGGGCCGCCCCTTCCTCGTAGGTGAGGAACTTGGCCTGGGTCGGGCGGTCCGGGAGCATCTTCCAGACGACGATGGCCAGGAAGCACGCCGGGAGGCCTTCGATCAGGAACATCCACTGCCAGCCGTGCAGGCCGCCGATTCCTTCCATGTTCAGCAGTGCGCCACCGAGCGGCGCACCGATAACGTTCGCAAAGGACACGCCGAGCAGGAACAATCCGTTGGCTTTGGCCCGCTCCTTGCGGACGAACCACTGGGTCAGGAAGTACATGACACCGGGGAACAGGCCGGCCTCGGCAATGCCCAACAGCATCCGCATGATGTAGAAGGACCATTCGCCCTGGACGAACATCATGGCTGCGGAAATGATGCCCCACGACACCATGATCCGGGTGATCCAGAACCGGGCGCCCACTTTATGCATGATCAGGTTCGACGGCACCTCGGACAGGGCGTAGGTGAGGAAGAACAGGCCGGCGCCAATGCCGTAGGCGGTGGCCGAAATACCGAGGTCGATTTCCAGGCGTTCCTTGGCGATGCCGATGTTCGTGCGGTCCAGGAAGCTCATGATGTAGGCGATGATGAGCAGCGGCATCAGCTTTCGCAGGATGAGGCTGCTGACTTCCTGCGGCGAGCGCATCGCCGTTGTCTGTGGAGCTTGCATAGTTGTCCTCACGTGGAATAGGGCGCAGAAAATCACACGGCCTCATTGCCGCCGCATCATCCTGCCGGGTTACTTCGGGGGAATTGAATCAAGCCGTGGCCGGGTCGCAGCCACAGGTCCTGCCGATGTGCAATCGGTATGCACAGATCATTGATTGGTATTGGGGCGAAGGGTTTTCCATCCGCTTCAGCAGCAAGGCGAATGCTTCATGAGCCATTTCCTGCTGAGGCTGGACGATGGTCGTGAGATTGATGAGTCCTGAAATGCTGTGCGGGAGGCCGTCGGAGCCCGTGACCGCTATGTCTTCGGGAATCCTCAGGCCCTGGGAGAGGGCGTACTCCATAATGCCGATGGCGATCTCGTCACTGCCGCACAGGATGGCGCGAGGTCGACGGCGGGAGGCGAACAGGCTCTTTGCCGCCGCCCGGCCGCCCGCGTTGTTCAGCTTGGTGCTGATCCTCCACTCGCCCGGGATCGATAGGCCGGCCTCCGCCGCCGCGCGGACAAGTCCCTGCTCGCGCGCCAGCGAGGCGCTGGAAAACCGGGGCCCGATGACGGTGGCTATGTCCTGGTACCCGTGGTCCAGCATGTGCTTCATGATCAGCGAAGCGGCGCCGCTGTCATCGATGCCGACGTAGTCGCCTTCCAGATAGGTCGATTTGCGGGACAGGTAGACGAAGGGGATCCTCGCTGTCCTCAGGGTCCGCAGTGCAGTGGCGTCTTCCCGCAAGGCTGCCGCGATGATCACACCGTCGACATTGCGCGCGGCCAGCGTCGCCGTGATTTGGCCAAGCGTATCGGCGTCGTCCTGGGTGATGGCCGTGAAGACTTCGTATCCCGAGTCGGCCGCAGTGCTGATGACGCCCTGCGCCCACCGCGTGTACATCGGATTGAGGATGTTGGGAACGATCAGTCCGATGACGCGCGTGCGCTGCGGGCTGAGGCCGGGCCCTGATGAGCGAGGCCGGAATCCCAGGTCGTTGGCCACGGAGATGACGTGTCGCCTGGTTTCCGGCGAGACCCCGGTCTTGCCGTTCATGACGTAGGAGACGGTAGCCGCGGAAACCCCTGCCGCTCGGGCAACCGAGGCGGCGGAAACGAAGTTCCTGGGTTTGCTTGCCTTGACCGAAGTTTCCAATCGCACGCGCCTCCTTCCGATGAGTAGCCGTGGCCGTAGATGTGAACACCGTCACTTTACGAAGCCCCGAACCCATAAGCAACGTTAAGTAACGGCGGACCGGCGCTGCGCTCGACGAAGGCAGCGCCTCGGCCCGGAGCTTTGGGCGGCATGGCCGGCATAACGCTGGAGCAGGAGGTCGGGGTGCCGCTGTTCCACCGGGTCGGACGGCGGGTGGTGCTCAGCGAGGTAGGCCGGGAACTGGTGGGCCCGGCCCGCGCGGTAGTGCGGGACCTCGAGGTGGCGAGGTCCGCCGTCGTTGCCGTGAAGGGGCTGCGCAGCGGGCGTATGGCCCTGTCCGCCATGCCGTCGCCGGGTATCGAGCCGCTGACTTCGATGATCGCGGCGTTCTTCCGCAGGTACACCGCGGTGGTCGTCAGTGTGGATGCGGCATTCACCACGGACGATGTCGTTGCCTCCATCCGCAGCGGGAGTTCCGAGATCGGGATCCTGCGGTGCTCGCCGCGGCGGGTACCGCCGTCTTGAGCTACATGGACCGAGACTGGCAGTTACGTCCCATGGGTTCCGCCGCTGTCGTTCAGTACCAGGAGCAGCCTAGGACCCCGGCGCACTGTGCTCTTGGGGATCGTCAGGTTTGTCCAGCCTTGGCACCGGACCCGCCTTCCGCTTTTCAGTGTGGCCCTTGATGTCGATTAGATGTTCTTCCATTGCGTTGAAGGCTGCATCTCCGTCGCGTTCCATAACGGCCTCAAGAATGCGGCGGTGCCACGTTACGGAGCTCCGGACGCGTTCGAGCGTCAGGAACTCGTCAGCACGCGAGGGAGCCATCAGATCATTGGACATTGCCAACAGTTCGGACAGCAGCGGATTCCGGGACAGTCTGGCCAGCTCGGCATGGAATTCCACGTCCAGTTTCCTTAGTGCGGTGTTCGAGGGCTTTTGTCGGGCTGCCTCTTCCGTAGCGCTATCGAGGAGCGACCGCAGTTTCGAAACTTGGCCCTTTGCCCTGATGGCGGCCCGTTTAGCGATCCCTGGTTCAATGACGAGGCGAAGATCCATGACGTGGTTCATCGAATCGCCGGTCCCGGCACCGCCTGTGAGCGAAGAAGTAAATGCCAGAAATGGTTCCTCGGATACGTACGTCCCGCTTCCATGGCGGCGATGAACTAATCCGACGGCCTCGAGCTCACGCAAGGCCTCCCGGACTGTGTTTCTGGACAGCCGGTACCTCTCAGCAATTTCCCGTTCGCTCGGCAGTTTGGCTCCCGGTTCCAGGGAGCCGTCCTCGATCTGCGAACGAAGAGACTCGGCGAGGACGTCCACACGGTCACTGAAGACCAACAACGGGTCATGCCTCAGGCTGCACACAGTCGTCCTTTCCGCTGCACGAGGAGCACCGTTCCTCATCAGACCAAACGGTTTCCGGCGGGTAAAAGTTTCATTTCGTAGTTCCAAACCCTTGTGGCTCGGCAACTTATCTCCCTATGCTACCCAAAGTGGTCCAACCACCCTACCGGTTGACACTTAGAGAAACACTCCAACTTCAGGAGAAGCCATGCAGCAGAAGAAGAATCACGCCTACGTCGCAGCCGCCGCTGTCTGCGCCGCCCTGCTCGCCACGGGGTGCAGTGCTCCCGCCAGTGAAGCCTCCGCCGGCGGCGACCAGGCGTCGGTTTCCACCATCGAGCCGAATGTCCTCACGGTGTGCACCACGTTCGATAATCCGCCTACCAGCTATTACGACGAAGGTCGCAAGGAAAGCGGCGTCGAAATCGAGTTGGCTCGAGAGGTCGCCAAGGAAATGGGGCTGGACGTACGGTTCCGCGAGACGAAGTTTGCGTCCATCATCCCGACCCTGCAGGCGGGGCAGTGCGACACCATCATGGGAGCCCTGTATATCAAGCCGGAACGTGAGGAAGTCATCGATTTCGTTCCCTACCTGATGTCCGCGACCGCGGTAGCCGTGCCCGCCAAGGGAACGACTGAAGTCACAGGCCTGGATGGCTCGCTGTGCGGAAAGCTCGTCGGGTCCCAGGTGTCCACCACGGCCGAGGGGTTCCTGGTTGATCAGGCGGCGGAGTGCGAGAAGGAAGGCGCTGAGCCCATCAACCTCAGGCGGACGGACAACGGTGTGGCCGGTCTGCAGCAGGTTGTCGCCGGCCAGCTGGACGGTTTCGCGGATACCAGCATGGCGCTTCTCTACTACCAGTCGACACGGCCGGACGCCATCCGCCTTGTGGGTGAGCACGTGGGCGAAATCGAGATTGGGGCTGGGTTCAATAAGGACAATCCTGACCTGCGGGAAGCTTTCGCGGGGGCCTTCGCGACGGTGCAGGATTCCGGCCGGTACGAGGCAATCCTTGATGAACACAACCTGGGCGCCTTGGCAATCGGCGGGAACAGCTGACCCATGAGCTTCAACTGGGAATTCTTCTTCGACCACCTGCTGACACCGCACCCCGATTTCATCGCCGGACTGTGGACCACAGTCCTGGTGTCTGTCATCTCCATGGCCCTGGCGCTGATCGTCGGCGTGTGCGTTGCCTTGCTGCTGAGATCGGACGCGCCTCTCCTCCGGGGCATCGGAGCCGGCTATGTGTGGGTCATCCGGGGCACGCCGCTTTTGGTGCAGCTCGTCATTGTCTACAACGGGTTGGCCGCGGCCAACATCTACCGCTTCTCCGACACCTCGATTGCCGGCATTTCAATCAGCGGTGTGATCCAGGCAGCGATTGTTACCCTGACGATTTACGAGTCCGCCTACATCGCCGAAATTGTACGTTCGGGCATCGAAAGCGTCGACCGCGGCCAATTTGAGGCCAGCGAAGCACTGGCCATGACGCCCGGCCTTGCCATGCGGACCGTGATCCTGGCCCAGGCGCTCCGCACAATGGTCCCTCCACTGGGCAACATCTTCAACGGCCTCATGAAAGAGACGTCCATCCTGAGCATCATCGGCGTGACGGAGATGTTCCTGGTTACGCAGGGCATCAGTGCAACGAGCTTCCGGACCTTTGAGATCTTCATCGTCGCCGCGCTCTACTACCTGCTGCTCACGACGGTGTGGGCGATCATCCAGTTCTTCATCGAAAGGCGGTTGAGCCACTACATGGGGATCACACCCAGGCCATTCCGATTCACAGAAGCCATGCGAAGGAGGCCGGTCAATGCCACTGCATGAGCAGGAACGGGCAGGCAATGGTTTTGTCAGCATTTCCGACATCTCCCTGAGAATCGGACAACACGCGATCCTCGATGACATCTCGCTGGACATTCGCCGAGGCGAGGTCGTGGTCCTGGTCGGACCGTCTGGTGCAGGCAAGACCTCATTGCTTCGGACAGTCAACCACCTTGAGAGCATCTCTTCCGGGACCATCCACGTTGACGGAAGGCTCATTCAATCCGGAGGAGGCCGGACCCATAACCGTAGAGCCCTCGCGAAGGAACGGCGGCACATCGGCTTCGTCTTCCAGCACTTCAATCTGTTTCCCCACATGACCGCGTTGGAGAACGTATCCCACGCGCCCCGCCGGGTCCTTGGCATATCGAAGTCGGAGGCGGACCGGGAGGCCGGGGAATTACTACAGCGGGTTGGACTGGAAGCAAAAGCCGACGTCAAGCCTGCCCGGCTCTCGGGCGGGCAGAAGCAACGGGTGGCAATTGCCCGGGCATTGGCCATGAAACCCAAGCTGATGCTTTTTGATGAACCGACCAGCGCTTTGGATCCCGAAATGGTCGGCGAAGTGCTCCAGGTCATGAAGGATCTGGCCTCGGCTGACATGACCATGATGATCGTTACCCACGAGATGGGTTTCGCGCGGGAAGTTGCAGACCGGATCGTCTTCATGGAGGACGGCCGGATAGTCGAGACCGGCACTCCCGGCGGCATGTTCACAGATGCCTCTTCACAGCGGACGCAATCGTTCTTGTCCAAGATCTTGTAACGAGTAGAGGATTTCCCAGAAATGCACGACGCAGCAATCTCAACCCCGCACCGCGAAGCCACCGAAGCCGGATGGGCCGTACTGCAAGCCGGAGGAAGCGCGGTCGACGCAGCTATCGCTTCAGCCGCAGTCCTATCCGTTGTCTACCCGCACAACTGTTCGATCGGCGGCGACTTGGTGGCGCTAGTGAAGGAGCCTCAGGCGGCCCCCCAATGCATAATGGCCGTGGGACGAGCTCCCGGTGCAGCCCACCACCGCGCTCTGAGAGAGAAGTTTGGAGAACGAATGCCGGCGCGGGGTGCAGCAACGCTGACCGTTCCCGGAGCTCCCGCCGGCTGGCAGGCACTGCATGAACGCTATGGCCGACTGCACTCCTCTGTCCTAATGGAGAGGGCCTCCGAACTCGCCGCCGGCTACGAGCTCACCCGATCAGTCACGCTGGCAGCGGCCAAAGCATCCGCCGCCGGAGGAATCGGTGCCGAGATCGTCAACACGCTCTTCGGCTCCTCATATGAACCGGGCAAACGCGTGTCGAACCCGGCCTTGGGGGAAACCCTGCGCCGCATGGGCTCCTCAGGGTTTCAGGAGTTCTATCGAGGTTGGACGGCAAAAGCGCTTCTTTCGTTCATGCAGACCCACCGCGCCGAATTCACCGCGCAGGACTTCGAGTCGGCCGTTCCAGCTTCTCTTACGCCACTGTCCCTCCGGAGCGGGGACTATAACGTGTACACGAGCCCTGCGCCTACCCAGGGCTTCGGTCTGGTCCGGCTGCTGGAGAACCTGCCTACGGACGGGAGCAACTCGGTTAACCTAAACGGCGTGGTGGAGGCCATGCAGGTCAACGCGAGGATTTGCAACTACCTTAGGGACAACATCCTCAGCGAGGACTCCGAGGCGGACTTCTACAATGCATACGCCATTGAGGACCTCCCGGTTCCTCGTACACCGGCCTATGCATCCGCGCCAGCGGACGGAGACACCATCGGGATCTCATGCGTGGACAGCACGGGGTTGAGCGTGTCGTGGATCCAAAGCCTGTACTCACACTTCGGCTCCTATCTCATCGACCCGGCCACCGGCATAGTGCTCCAGAACCGGGGAACAATGTTTTCGCTCACCGACGACCAGCCCAACACCCTCCGCGCCGGTGCCATGCCCCCGCACACGCTGATGCCGGTCATGGTCACGGATCAGCAGCAACACATCCGCTACATTCAGTCGACAATGGGGGGCAAAGCCCAGCCCCAGATCCACGCGCAGGTTCTGCTGAGGCAATGGGAAGGCGAGACACCGGCATCCGCGCTTCTTGGCCCTCGCTGGGTGGTGGAGCAGGACAACGACGGGGTCGACGTAGCTGTCATGGAAGAGTCCGTGGCCCCCGAAACCCAGGCCTACCTCAAGGAGCGGTTCAGCCGAACCAGGATTGAACCGAACTTCTCGGACGGGCTGGGGCACATGCAGTTGGTCACCGTGGACTCGGAAGGCATTCCCATCGCCGCCAGTGATCCCCGGTCCGATGGATCGGCACGCAGCGGGCGGCTCCGATGACGCTGACGGAACTGCGACCCGCCAGGGCCCTCCGCCGCCGGGTACTTCCCGACCCTGTCTTGTTGACCGTATTGTCGTTTGGGACGGGGTTTGTGGATGCACTGACATATTTAGGCCTCGACCACATTTTCGGTGCCAACATGACCGGAAACCTGATTCTCGTGGGCATCGGCCTAACGGGCGATTGGGAACGACTGTTCCACCCTCTGGTTGCCATCCTTTCGTTCTGTGCGGGAAGCATGTTGGCTGGCACCTGCCACCGGCTAATGGAGGCACGGAAGCACGGGTCACCTGCCCCACGGACGCTGTTCTTGACGACCGGGGTCCTGCTGGCGGCAAGCGCGGTCCTTGCCGCCATGGATACGGCTCGGTCCTTGGGCCTAGTCATAACAGTCCTCATCGGGGTAGCCATGGGTTGCCAAGGTCTTGCCGCGAGGCTCTTGGGGGTTCCGGAGATAAATACGTTGGTTGTAACCTCCACGCTCTCGCAATTCTTCGCGGAGGCGGGCGCTGGCCGTATTTGGCGCAAACGCCGCATTTCCACGCGCCAGTTGGCGGCTATCAGCAGCATGCTCGCTGGCGCCGTCGTAGGGGCGGTTGTCCTCCCCATTGCCGGGTTGGCAACCATCGCGGTTCCGAGCGGGCTGGTCGTGGTGATGGCCTTGTTCAGCCGGCGCTTAGAGCCCAAGACGACTTGATGCCAGGTGAGATGCGCGCGCCATTGCAGCGCGCGCATCTCACTAGGTCAGCGGCCGAAGCCTGGCTCGTGGCGCGAAACAGAGCCAGTGGGGCGGCAAGGACAGATCTGGCCCGCGGAATCTCCGCGGCTGTCCGGTGGCGCCGACAATGCCGAGAAGATCGTGCAGGGACCCAATGCCGGCGGTCATCGGCCGCGGTGGCATGATGGGCCCATGAGCCAAAACCCGGATTCCGCCCTGCGTTCCATCGAGCTAGCCCGCACCGCCACCGGCCGCTATACCGCGCGCAATGCCGCCGGGGCCGAGGTCGAGTTCGGCCAGGGCGAGGGCCTGCTCTCTCCCGTGGAGCTGCTGCTGGCCGCTATCGCGGGCTGTTCGGCGATCGACGTGGACACCGCGACCTCCCGCAGCTCCGAGCCCTCCGAGTTCCGGATCGAAGCCACGGGGAACAAGATCGTCGAGGAGAACGGGGCGAACCGAATGGAGGACCTGAACCTGTCCTTCAAGCTCTCCTTCCCGGACGACGACGGCGGGCGCAAGGCGGCCGGCATGGTCGAGCGGCTTGTCGCGCTCTCCCACGACAAGTACTGCACGGTCTCCCGGACGGTGGAGCACGGCACCGCCGTCGGGCACGACATCAGCGTCGGTATCGACGGCGTCGCTGACGGCGCGAAGTAGCCGGAGCCTCCGGCCTGACCTGCGATAATCGGTGGCGATGAAAGCGCACGAAGCAGTGATGAATTGGGTGACCGAGGAGCTCTCCAGCGGCCGCCTGCGCGTCGGCGACCACCTCCCGAGCGAGCGGGCCCTGGCCGAGACGCTGAAGGTTTCCCGCAGTTCCCTGCGTGAGGCGCTCAAGGTCCTCGAGGCGCTGGGAACGATCCAGGCCTCGACGGGCTCCGGCCCGCGGTCGGGCACCGTTGTCACCGCGGCACCCGCCCAGGCGATGGCGCTGCTGCTCAACCTGCAGATCGCGACGAGCCACGTCGAGCACTCGCACGTGTACGAGATGCGCCTGCTGCTGGAGACGTGGGCGGCGGAGCACTCCGAATCCGAGCGGGGAGACTGGGACTCCGCCGAGCGGCTCCTGAAGCGAATGGATGACCCGGAGATCGCCGTCGAGGATTTCCTGCAGCTTGACGCCGAATTCCATGTGACGATGTCGCGGACCGCCGGAAACCCCCTGATCAGCATGCTCATGGACGCCCTTCGCACCGCCATTGCCGACCACACGCTGGCCCGGGCCCAGGCGCTTCCGGACTGGGCGACGACTGCCGGGCGGCTCCGTTCGGAACACCGCGCGATTTTCGACGCCCTCCGCAGCGGGGACCGCCGGCGGGCCGCGGAAACCGTGCGGGACCACATCCGCGGGTACTACCTGGAAACGGCCGGCTAGGTCCCTTCCTGCTTCACCTCGAGGACCTTCAGCGCCGCCGCGTCGATCTTGGCGCGGAAAGCAGGATTGGCCAGGGCATACGTGTGCAGGTACCGCTGCATCGCCGGCAGGTCGCGGGCGTCGGTGCACAGCAGCATGGTGCCGCCGGCGTTGAAGAAGGCGCGCGCCCGGGTGCTGTAGGACCACGGCGAGAGCTGCTTGGCATTGCACAGGTCGTCGGAGATCACAATGCCCGTGAAGCCCAGGTCGGAGCGCAGCATGGTGCGCATGATCGTCGGCGAGAACGGGCCGATGTGCCGGGCGTCGATCTTCGAATAGTAGGCGTTGGAGACCATGACCCAGCGGACGCCCGCGCCGATGCCGTCCTTGAAGGGCCGCAGGTAGGCATCGCGGCGCGTCGTGACGGTGTCCGTGACGCCGCTCGAAATGTCCGTGTTCTGGCGGACGCGCCCCAGCCCCGGGAAATGCTTGACGACCGGGGCGACACCGGACGCCTTCATGCCCTTCGAAAATGCGACCACATCCGTAGCGACGGCCCCGGGTGTGTAGCCGAACTCGCGGCTCCAGTAGCCGATGGGCAGGTTGCCGGTGCCGAGCGACGCCGGAACAGTATCCGCCACCGGCGCAAGGTTCACATTGACTCCGGCCGAGCGCAGCTGGCTGCCCCAGCGCTGGGCGCTGACCTGCACCGAACGCGGAAGCCAGCGGCCCTGGTGCAGCGCGGTGGGAATCTTCTCGAAGCCCGGACCGCTGAGCACCTGGACATATCCGCCTTCCTGGTCGGTGGCGATAAACATGGGGATGCCGCCGGTGGATCGCGACGATACGGTCGCGCGCAGGGCGCTGGTGACCTTGCGGGTGGCGACGACGCCCTTGGAACTGCGGCCGGACAGGAAGATGTTTCCCATGTGGAAGCGCTTGATCATGGCCAGGTCGCTGCTGCTGGCACCGGTCGCCGGAACCCCGCCCATCACCACCTGGCCGATCCGCTGGTCCAAGGTCAGCTTGGCCAGCTGCTGCGCGGGTGTGGGAACTGCGGCCGTCCTCTCCACCGCAACGGACGACGGCGGATTGCTCGCCTGCGCCAGCCCCTGCGGTGCCGCTGTGGTCAGGCCGAGCACCAAGGCCGCGGCGATGGCGGCAGGCCAACGAAGTGACATATCCCTGCTCCTCAGGATGGACCGGACGGAGATCCAAGCAGCACTTTACGCGCCGCCGCCTCGCCCTGAGCCAGGCGCAAGATTCCAAATGGGACACGATCGCGAGAGCGCCGGCCCGCAAGCCTTGGCCGGGCTTAAAGCTTTGAATCGTTACCCGTGAAGCGCCGCGGATGGCGCGACCAGGTACCTGTTACGTTCCCGGATCAGCTTCTGCAGGTATCGCGCCAGTACTAGGCGCTCCACCACGCGGCCGAGCACACCGAACGGCGCCGAGAACTCCACCCGGTCGATCATCAGCGTCTCCGGGCCATCCTCCGTGAACTCGTGCACGTGCCGGAAGCGGCGGAAGGGTCCGCGCACTTGTTCATCGACGAAGTAGTCCGGGACAGACATCTCGGTTATCCGACTCGTCATTCTGAGTGGCAGGCCGAAGTGCCAGGCCCGCCAGGTGACCTGCTCGCCGAGTGAAATGAGCCCGGTCGTCACCCCGGCAACCGCCTTCTCCCGTGACCGGGCCATGGAACCGGCATGCGCGTCAATGCTGCGGGACAGGTCGAACAGGTCGGCCCGGCTCATCGTTGTCCGGGTCTCGCACTCGAAATAGACGCTCACGCCACGATCATCCCCACCAGGGCACCAGGTCCGCCATGCCAACGACGGCGCGGGCAGGACGCCCCGCCGGCGGTCGAAGGAGCGGCTTCCGGCTGGATTCCTCTGGACCGCCGCTGCACGGGCCGCTACCGTGGGATCTAGTTGGGGGCACGAGCCGTGCGGAGGACAGCCATGGCCGATGCCAATCCTGACGCAGTCGATTCCGAGGCAGTGACCTCGCAATCGCGCGCCCGCCGCTTGACCCGGCGCGCCGCGCACGGCGTCGCCCGCCCCGCGGCCGCTCTGCTGCATACCTACGGAACCGAGCACGCCATCGACGGCACGGTTCTGGTCAGCGCCCTGATTGCCGTCGGCTGGAAGTACGAGACCGACCTGGAAGTCTTCCTGTTCACCCTCGGTACCGTCGGCGTTTTCTGGCTGTCCCACATTTACGCCGGGGTGGTTGCCGGCAGTGGATCGGCCGGGCGCCCCCGCGAGGCGGTCTGGGCCAGGGTCCTCGCAACCGCCCGGCATTCGGTCGGCATGGTGCTTGCGATGCTCCTGCCGGCCTTCTTCCTGCTGCTGGCCGCAGTCGGCGTGCTCGACGAGTACGTGGCCTATTACATCGCCCTGTGGGTCGGCGCCGGGATCCTCGCTGTGCTCGGCTATGTCAACGCCGCCCGGCGCCGCAAACGCTGGCCGCTGCGGCTGCTCAATGCCGCCGCCACGTCGGCCTTGGGGCTGATCATTATCTGGCTGAGTACGCTCGTGCACTGACCTCGACGGGCCATCTCGGCCTGCATCGACCTGGTCCCACAAGGAAAGCTACGCCACACCTTGACGTGGCAGCAGTCACACCTCTACAGTTTTCTGTGGTCGGACCACATGGTAGGGCCACACAGCCTCCGATTCCCATAGGAGAGATTTCGTGACGGTCACTACGTCCTCAGAAAAAACCCAGAGCGCCGAGAAGCTCAACTACCGCGTGCTGCTGGGCAGCCTCAGCGGCAGCGTCATTGAGTGGTTCGATTTCCTCGTCTACGGCACGGTCGCCGCCCTGGTCTTCAACAAGCTGTTCTTCCCGAGCGACAACGAGTTCGTGTCGACGCTGCTCGCCTATATCTCGTTCTCGCTGACGTTCTTCTTCCGTCCCCTGGGCGGCATCATCTTCTCCCACATCGGCGACCGGATCGGCCGCAAGAAGACGCTCTTCATCACGCTCATGCTGATGGGCGGCGGCACTGTCGCCATCGGCCTGCTGCCTGACTATGCGGCCATCGGCATCGCCGCACCCATCCTGCTCATCACTTTCCGCATCCTGCAGGGCCTGGGCATCGGTGGCGAATGGGGCGGCGCACTCCTGCTCGCCTACGAGTACGCGCCGAAGAACCGCCGGGGCCTCTACGGGGCGGTGCCGCAGATGGGCATCAGCCTGGGCATGCTGCTCGCCGCCGGCGTCGTCGCGCTCCTGACGATGCTCCCGGACGGGCAGTTCATGACGTGGGGCTGGCGCGTGCCGTTCGTCGGCAGCGTGGTGCTCGTCTTCATCGGCCTCTGGATCCGCAACGGCCTCGACGAGACCCCCGAGTTCAAGCGGATTCGGGAGAAGGGCGCCCAGCTGCGCCTGCCGATCAAGGAGGTCGTCACGAAGCACCGCGGCGCCGTGCTGGTGTCGATCGGCGCCAAGGCCGCCGAAACCGGCCCGTTCTACATCTTCGGCACCTACGTCATCGCCTACGCCACCGGCGTCCTGGGGGCGCGGCAGAACACCGTCCTCCTCGCCGTCGCGGCGGCCGCGCTCGTGGCGACGATCTGGATGCCCATCTTCGGCCGCATCTCCGACAACATCCCGCGCGCCAAGCTCTACCGCTGGTCCGCCACCGCAACGATCCTGCTCGTGGTGCCCTACTACCTGGTGCTCAACACCGGGGCGACCTGGGCGCTCTTCGCCGCCACCGTCGTCGGATTCGGCATCCTGTGGGGGAGCGTCAACGCGATCCTCGGCACCCTGATCGCCGAAAACTTCGCCCCCGAGGTCCGCTACACCGGCGCCTCCCTCGGCTACCAGCTCGGCGCCGCGATCTTCGGCGGCACCGCTCCGATCATCGCGGCCTGGCTCTTCGAGGTCAGCGGCGGACAGTGGTGGCCGATCGCCGTCTACGTGGCCGCCTGCGCCTCGGTTTCGATCGTCGCCTCCTTCTTCATCAAGCGCGTCGCACACCAGGACAGCTAAGGCACCCGGACCCGGCAGTTTCCAGAGAGGACCAGAACCATGAACCGCCAGCTTCCCAAACCCGCCGAACTCTTCGAACTCATGCAGTTCAAGAAGCCCGAACTGAACGGCAAGAAGCGCCGCCTCGATGCGGCACTGACCACGTACGACCTGCGGCGCATCGCCAAGCGGCGCACTCCGGCGGCCGCCTTCGACTACACCGACGGCGGCGCCGAGGGCGAGATCTCGATGCAGCGCTCCCGCCAGGCCTTCGAGGACATCGAGTTCCACCCCGACATCCTCAAGCCGGCGGCCCACGTCGACACCTCGACCACCATCCTCGGCGGCCTCTCGGCCCTGCCGTTCGGCATCGCCCCCACCGGGTTCACCCGCCTCATGCAGACCGAGGGCGAGGTCGCCGGGGCCGGCGCCGCCGGGGCAGCGGGCATCCCGTTCACGCTCTCCACGCTGGGCACCACCTCCATCGAGAACGTGAAGGCCGCCAACCCTGCCGGCCGGAACTGGTTCCAGCTCTACGTGATGCGGGACCGCCAGATCTCGTACGGCCTGGTGGAACGCGCCGCCCGGGCCGGCTTCGACACGCTCATGTTCACTGTCGACACCCCCGTCGCCGGCCACCGGATGCGGGACAAGCGCAACGGCTTCTCCATCCCGCCGCAGCTCACCGCCGGCACCGTCCTGAACGCCATCCCGCGTCCGTGGTGGTGGATCGACTTCCTGACCACGCCCAAGCTCGAGTTCGCCTCGCTGTCCTCGACCGGCGGCACCGTGGGGGACCTGCTCAACTCCGCGATGGACCCGACCATCTCCTACGAGGACCTCGAGATCATCCGCGCGATGTGGCCGGGCAAGCTCGTCGTCAAGGGCGTGCAGAACGTGCCGGACGCGGCCAAGCTGATCGACCTCGGCGTCGACGGCATCGTGCTCTCCAACCACGGCGGCCGCCAGCTCGACCGCGCCCCCGTGCCGTTCCACCTGCTGCCCCAGGTGGTCCGCGAGGTCGGCCGCGACGCGACGGTCATGGTCGACACCGGCATCATGAACGGCGCGGACATCGTCGCCGCCGTCGCCCTCGGCGCTAAGTTCACGCTGGTCGGGCGAGCCTACCTCTACGGCCTAATGGCCGGCGGCCGCCAGGGCGTGGACCGCATGATCGAGATCCTCCGCAGCGAGATCGAGCGCACCATGGCCCTGCTCGGCGTCTCCTCGCTCGAGGAGCTCGAACCGCGCCACGTCACCCAGCTCAGCCGCCTCGTCCCCGTCTCGCAGGACAGCGTCACCGCGGCCGGGAGCCTGGCCTAACTAACGACGGTGGCCCTTGCCTTCGCCGCGGCAGTACCGGTTCGCTTCGTGCGGGCCGGTACTACCGACGTCGTGTGCGGCCCACCAGGACCGGGATCAGTCCTCGGGGAGACCGGCGAAGGCCTCCTTCATGTCGCGGTACCAGCCCAGCGACTTCTTCGGGTGGCGCCAGCGGCCCTTCATCGCGTCGCGGGCTTCCTGGTGCGACGCGTCACCGGCCTTCTCTGCTTCCTTTAGATGGCGGTCCTGGGCCTGGATGACGTCGTCGGCGGTCTCGCCGCGGTGTTCAAGGTCGCAAGGTCCTCCCAGCTGCCGGCACGTCATGGTCTTCATGTGTGGCTCCCTTCCTGCGATCTGCTTCGTATGTTGGTGTTCGCCTGTGACGATCGAGGCACGGCGGCAGTACCCGCCGCGAGGGCCGGCCGTCTACTTTTTGCGCGCTTGTTTGACCAGATCCGCTGCCTGGCGGTACAGGCGTTTCGCCTCAGGGCTGGTCAGGGCTTCGTAGACCTTCTTGCCGTCGTCGACCAGCTTCCTTGTTTTCTCCTGCGTAGCCGGGTCCTTGGCAACGGCATAGATCCTGGCCGCGGTCATCTTGGCCTTCGCACCTCCATCGCGAAGAAGAGCCGCGGCCTTGACCCCGTTTCCAGCCATGATGTTCTCCCATACGTTGGTCCGTCGTTCAGTGATAGTATCCGTCGCCCTGTACGGGAGAGATGCTTTCGACGGCGTGCCTACCGCCTCCGGAGCCCAGGCGGCTTGACTGGCGCCCCGCCGTCGTCGTTCCTGCGGTGGCGCACCACCTACCGAAAGCCCTCGCCCTGGGTCCGCTCGTCCGCCACCCTGACGCCGTAGTGGTAGGCGAGCTTTCCGCCAAGGTAGCCCGAGGCCGAGAGCAGGCCCAGCCCGACGATCGTGAGGACGAAGCCGACCACGCTCAGGTCCCGGTAGCCGGCGACCTGGCGGACCAGGAACGCGATCAGGAACAGGAGCGTGACCAGCAGGTTCAGCGACATGTGGATGGTCGCCGTCTCCCGCGCCTTCGTGCCCGCGGCCAGCTGGGAGTAGTCGAGGAACCCGAAAGCCGCGGCGACCAGCGCGCCGGCGATGCCGATCCCGGTCAGCCAGACGGCTCCGCGGGCGAAGACTTCCGGGTCATCCGTGAGGATGGTCGCGACGTCGAAGATGAGCGCGCCGATCCACGCGCCGATCGGCACGGTGACCAGGATCGGGTGGAAGGGGTGGCCGTACGGTCCGGCCAAGGCGGTTCTCGGTTCTTTGGCCTGCTGCTGCGCCGACTGGTCTGCCATGGCTCCTCCTGAGGTGGAGTTCCGATACACCTGCGGCCATCCAAGCACCACCTGCGCGGAAGCAACAGTCCCAACGCGGATTCCCCAGCTTGCGGGAGAACGGGCGATCCGTCAGCTAAACCGAACGGTAAGCGTCAGGAACCGTGGATTTTGCTGACGGGCGTGAGGGTGCATACTTGATCGGGACAAAGATGCCTGCCCCTCGCCGCCCGTCCTAGCGGCCGGGGGATCCCCTTACGAAACTTCCGGTCCGCCGTCGTCTTCGCCGGGCCGTCCGCGCCTGGCTTCACGATGCCGCGGCGGCGGAGTCCTTCCAATCAAGGAGTACGTTCATGCGCTCTGACGCGCCTACTCAGCCGTCTGCTCAGCCGGCCGGTGCCGCATCGCCCGGCCTGTCCAAGTCGCTGAAGCCGCGGCATCTGTCGATGATCGCCATCGCCGGCGTCATCGGCGCGGGGCTGTTCGTCGGCTCCGGCGCCGCGATCCAGCAGGCCGGCCCCGGCATCCTCGTGGCCTACGCCGCCGCGGGCCTCGTGGTGATCCTGGTGATGCGGATGCTCGGCGAAATGGCCGCCTCCAACCCGGAGACCGGTTCGTTCTCCACCTACGCCGACAAGGCCCTGGGCCGCTGGGCCGGCTTCAGTATCGGCTGGCTCTACGCCTGGTTCTGGATCATAGTGCTCGGCATCGAGGCCACCGCCGGCGCCGCCATCGTGCACCGCTGGGTTCCCGGTGTGGACCAGTGGGTCTGGGCGCTCATCCTGATGGTGCTGCTGACCCTGACCAACGTCGCCTCGGTGAAGTCCTTCGGCGAATTCGAGTTCTGGTTCGCCTCCATCAAGGTCGCCGCCATCGTCGGCTTCCTGCTGTTCGGCATCGCCGCGATCCTCGGGCTGCTGCCCGGCGTCGAGGCCCCCGGCCTAGCCAACCTGACCGGCCAGGGCGGCTTCTTCCCGAACGGCGGCGCCGCCGTACTGGCGGGCATCCTCGTCGTCGTCTTTTCCTTCTTCGGTGCGGAAATCGCGACGATTGCCGCGGGCGAATCGGCCAACCCCGTCTCCGCGGTCAAGAAGGCCGTGCGCTCCACTGTCTGGCGCATCCTGGTGTTCTACATCGGCTCGATCGCCATCGTGGTGACCCTGCTGCCGTGGAACGACGCCTCCGTGGCGAAGAGCCCGTACGTGGCGGTCATGGAGCTGTACGGGATCCCGGGCGCCGGCGTGATCATGGACATCATCGTGCTTACCTCCGTGCTGTCCTGCCTGAACTCCGGCCTCTACACGGCCAGCCGCATGTTGTTCTCGCTCTCCACCCGCGGCGACGCCCCGCGCTCCTGGACCAGGATCTCCAAGCGCGGCGTGCCCGTGGCTCCCGTCCTGGCCTCGACCGTGGTCGGCTTCATCACCGTGGGCCTGAATTACATCGCGCCCGACACCGTGTTCCTGTTCCTGGTCAACACCTCGGGCGCCATCGCCCTGTTCGTCTGGCTGGTCATCGCCGCCTCGCAGCTGATCCTGCGCCGGCGCCTCGGGGCCGAGGCGAAGAACCTGACGCTGAAGATGTGGTTCTTCCCGTACCTGACCTGGCTGGCGATCGGCAGCATCATCGCGCTGCTGATCGGCATGGTGATCCTCGAGGAGACGCGTGAGTCGCTGATCCTCTCGGTGGCACTCGCCGCCGTCGTTGTGGCACTGGGCGTATGGCGCTACCGCCGCGGGGAGAACGCCTGGATCAAGGTGGATGCCGCTGCGGCAGAGCCGGAAGAGGCCCGCGAAGCGGAGCCCGCGCTCCGGAAGTAGCCACGGACCCGGCAGGCCCCGCTCCGGAAGTAGCCGGACCTGCTGCGGCGCTACTGCCTCATCCGCAAACGGCGGCGTCGATTCATCGGCGCCGCCGTTGCCGTGCGTGACGGGCCCCAAGTCCGCGGCCCGCGGCGGTCCAGACGCTCCCGATATGGAACGGGCCGGCCGGGATAATGGTTTGGGCGCCGGCCGGTGGCTAGGCTGGCGGAATGAGTAATCGATCACTTCTGCACTCGGACCTGTCCCGCCTCGACCGGGAAACCGGCATGTTCCTGGCCACCGTTTCATCCCTGTCCGACGACGAGCTGGCGGCGCCTTCACTGTGCGAGGGGTGGACCCGGGCCGACGTCATCGCCCACGTCGCCTCCAATAGCCACGCGCTGCTCAATCTCATCGACTGGGCGACGACCGGCGAGGAACGCCCGCTGTACGCCTCCCCGGAGGCACGCGCCGAGGCCATCTCCGCCCTGGCGGCGCTCCCGAGGGAAGAGCTGATCGAGGAAGTGCGGGAGTCTGCCCGGAACTTCGCCGAGCAGGCCCAGCGGCTGGGCGGGGAGCTCGCGGCCCGGGAGGTGCGGGTCCACACCAAGGTGCTTCCCTCGACGTCCATCGTGGCGTTGCGGATCGCCGAAGTGGTGGTCCACCATCATGACCTCGACACCGCCTGGACCATCGAGGAAGCCGACCCGGACTCCCTGCTGAACGCCCTCGAGTCAGTGATCGGCACGCTGGGCGCCAAGGATGCGCCGGGGATGACCCTGGTGACCGAGGAGGGCGACGAGTGGGTCATCGGCGACGGCGGCGTGCGCGTCGAGTCGGACCGCGAGGGCCTGCTCCAGTGGCTGGCGCGCGGCGACGCGGAACATGTCCAGGCCGAGGGCGCGCTGCCGGCACTGCCGTCCTGGTAAGGCCGTCGGCCCGCCGACCGGTGCTGCCTTCCTGATAAAGCTTCAGCTTCCCGGTGAGCCGCCGGCCCCGCGGGGTCGCCTGCTGCTCAGCCGACGTGGACCTGCGGGCGCCGGGCGGTGTCCGGTTCCGCTTCGCGGAGCACCTCGCGCGTGAGCGGAGCGATTTCGCCGACGCCTAGGAAGAGGAAGCGCAGGAAGTTGGCGAGCGGACTGCCCTCGGTCCAGCGGAAGTAGATGTGCGGCATGAGCCCGGTGACGTCGCGGATGTGCAGCAGCACGGAGGCGATGGTGTTCGGGACGCCCGGCCCGTGCACCTCGAGGACCCGGTAGCCGTGCCGGACCACGCCCTTGACCCGCAGCTCCGTTTCGAACTCGGAGGAATCGTCGACGACGACTTCGAGAAAGAGCGGTTCCTCGGTGAGGGGCAGCTGGCTGACCTCGATGGCGGCGGCCACCTTCTGCCGGTAGTCGGCGGCGTTGCTGTCCGAGGGTTCGTGGGCGATCAGCGCGATGGGTCCGTCGAGGATCGGCGCCATGAACTCCAGCGCCTGCTGGTCCAGATGGACCCGGGTGGCGTGCAGCTGGAAGGACCGGCCCACCCGGGACAGCAGCGAGACCAGGATGATGCCGGCGATGAACAGCCCGGCAATCCGGATGCCCTCGGGCCGCTCGAAAATGTTGGCGACCGTGGTGTAGATGAAGACCAGCGAGATGGCGCCGAACGTGACGGCCCGGCGGTGCTGCTTGCGGCCGCGGGCGGAGAGCGTGGCGGCCACCGCTGCCGACGTCATCAGGACCAGGAATCCGGTGGCGTAGGCGCCGCCCTGCGCGGTCACGTCGGCGCCGAAGAGCCAGGTGACCAGGAAGCCGATGAGGCTGAAGACCAGCACCAGCGGCCGGACGGCCTTGGCCCAGGCCGGGGCCATCCCGTAGCGCGGCAGGTACCGCGGCACCAGGTTCAGCAGGCCGGCCATGGCGGACGCGCCGGCGAACCAGAGAATGGCGATGGTACTCAGGTCGTAGAGCGTGCCGAAGCCGGCGCCGAAGTGCTCGTGCGCCAGGTAGGCGAGGGCGCGCCCGTTGGCCTGCCCGCCGGGCTGGAATTCCTGCGCCGGGATGAGGACCACCGTGACGAAGCTGCTGGTCATCAGGAAGACGCTCATGATCGCGGCCGCGGTGGCCAGCATGTGCCGCGTCCGGCGGATCCGGCCCTCCGGCTTGTCCTCGGTGTCGTCCTCGTCGCCGCGGATCTGCGGCATGACGGCCACGCCGGTTTCGAAGCCGGACAGCCCCAGTGCCAGCTTGGGGAAGACGAGCAGCGCGATGCCGACCGCCATGATCGGATCCCCGTGCGACGTCCACAGGGCCGTCCACCAGTTGTCCAGGGCCGCCGGATGGGTCAGCACTTCCAGCAGCGCGTTGGCCACCACCACCGCATTGAGGCCCAGGTACAGGACCACCAGGACGACGGCGACCCCGATCGCCTCGGCGAATCCGCGCAGGAACACCGCGCCCAGCAGCGCCAGCAGGAAGAGCGTGACCAGGACGTTCTGGCCCTGCAGCCAGCCCGGGGCGGCCGGATTCGCCAGCGCATGCACCGTGGCGTCGGCGGAGGAGAGCGTCATGGTGATCATGAAGTCGGTCGCGGCGAAGCCCAGCAGGACCAGGACCAGCAGCTTGCCGGCCCAGCCCGGCAGCAGCCGCTCGAAGATCGCGATGGACCCCTCGCCGTGCGGGCTTTCCCGCGCCACCCGCCGGTAGACCGGCAGCGCACCGAGCAGGGTGACGGCGATGAGCACCACGGTGGCCAGCGGGGAGATCACCCCGACGGCCAGCGCCGCGATCGCCGGCTGGTAGCCGAGGGTGGAGAAGTAGTCGACGCCGGTCAGGCACATCACGTGCCACCACGGGTGCTTCTTCTCGTACGGATCGCTGGCCCGGCCGGGGCCCAGATGGGTTCCCCTGCTGTCCCGCAGGCCGAACAACAGCCAGCTCCGCAGGGCTTCCCTGCGGCTTGGCCGGGCGGCCGAGGGGTCGGCCGGCGGCCAGCTCAATGTCGTCATGGCTTCCGTCCCGCACCGCCGGACGCGGCGCGTTCACAGTTGAAGTAAACACCGCGCGGGGGCTGTGCGCACCCGCCGCGGCAGATTCTTGATGGCTCCTTTACGCCGGCCCATCGGCGCCCCGTGCAGCCGCATTGCGTGGGAGGTGGGCCTGCCCCGGTCGCTCAGCGGAGCCGCGGACGCGGCAACGGCGGCGCCGACTGATCGACGCCACCGTTGCCAGGAATAACCACCTCCGCTTGGTGCTAGGGGAGGAGGCGCGGCTACAGCGTCCCGGTGGTGAAGCTCCAGGACGACGTGGCCGCCGGGTTGCCCGCAAGGTCCCGCACCGCCGTCGTACTTCCCGTGACGGTGACGGTGTAGCGGGTGTTGGACGCCAGGGTCACGCCCGGGTTGAGGATCCACTGGTTGGTGGTCCCGTTGCGGCTGACCACGGCGGAGACCGCGGCGCCGGTCGAGGCGTTGCGCAGCGTGAACGTGCTGGCGGTGACGCCCTGCACGGCCTCGCTGAACGTCGCCGTGATGTTGTTGGCGCGCCGCACGCCGGTGGCGCCGGACGCCGGGGTCCGGGTGGTGATGGTCGGCGCCGGGCCGGTGGTGAAGGACCAGCTGGTGCTCGCCAGCGGGGTGCCGCCGGTGTCCCGGATCGCCGTCGCGCCGCCGGTCAGCGTCGCCGTGTAGCGGGTGTCGGCCGGCAGGCTGGCGGACGGATCGAGCGTCGCCACGCGGGTGGTGGCGTTGTAGCTAACGACGGCGGGGATCGCCGTTCCTGCCGCATTCTTCAGCGTGAAGGTGGTTCCGCTGACCCCGGTGACGGCCTTGCTGAAGGTCGCGGTGATGTTGCCCGCCGAGGCCACCGCCGTGCCATTGGAGCCCGGGGTCCGGGCCGTGACAGTCGGCGCCGGTGCCGTGGTGAACGTCCAGCTGGTGCTGGCCAGCGCGATGTTGGCGGTATCGCGGATGGCGGTGCTGCCCCCGGTCAGCCGGGCCGTGTACTTGGTGTTCGCGGCGAGGTTGGCCGTGGGGTTCAGCGTGGCGCGCTTGGTGGCATGGTCGTAGGTCACCGTGGCCGGAATGACCGTACCGGCGGGGTTGCGCAGGGTGAAGGTGCTGCCGGTGACGCCCTGCATGAACTCGCTGAAGGTGGCCGTTACGTTGGCGTTGGTGGCGACGTTGGTGGCCGCGGAGGCCGGGCCGCGCGCGCTGACGGTCGGGGCCGTGGTGTCGGCGGGGCCGATCCGCACGGCGCGGCTGGCCTCGGCGCCGACGTTGCCGGCCGCGTCCGTGGCGCGCACGCCGAACATGTAGGTGCCGTTCACCTGGGCGTCGTAGGTCTTCGGCGAGGTGCAGCCGGGATCCCAGGCCGCGTTGCTGGGCAGCAGCCGGCACTCGAACCGCGAGCCCGCCTCATTGGCGGTGTAGTTCAGCGTGGGCGTGGTGTCCAGGGTCGGCGTGGACGGGAACGGCGCGACGACCGAGGCGGTCGGAGCGGTGGTGTCCACGGTGAAGGTCAGCGTCGGCGAGACCAGGAACGGTGGCGCGGCGGGGTCCGTCGCGGCGGCCGGATTGGCGATCCGGGCCTGCGCCCGGTGCACGCCGGCGGCCAGTGCCGGGGCCTGGAGGGAGTAGGACCCGGCCGCCAAGGCAGCGGACGCGGCCGGCGCGGCGGCGCCGTCGACCATCAGCTCCACGGTGCCCGCAGCGGCAGGCGCGCCCGGGATGGCCCCGGTGAACACCGGCGTCCTGACCTTGGTGATGTTGTCCGTGGCGGACCGTCCGCTGTCGCTCGCGGTGGCGAGGTCCGGGGCGCTGGGGGCGCCGTCGTCGCCGTTGAAGATCAGCCCCTGCACGGTGAAGGTGTCCACGGTCAGCGTGTTGATGCCGGGGCCGCCTGCGTCCGGACCGGTGACAATGACGGCGTTGGTTCCGGACGGCGCGCCGGTGACCGGGCGCGGGGTGTTGATATCGCCCAGGGTTCCGGGCGCCGCGCCGGTCTGCCGCAGGAAGGACGCGGTGGTGCCCACGGCATAGTCGCCCAGGAACGCCGCCCCGACGCCCGCCCAGTCACAGGGGACCGTGGGGGTCGGCGCGCAGACGCCCGAGTCGATGGTGGTCTTGATCCGGCCGAGCGAGGCGTTCTTCGGGTCCGGCTCCGAGGTGATCGTGTTGACGCCGTAGGGATGGGTGATGGTGTAGGCGGTGTTGGGCTTGAGGTTGTCCAGGATGAACCGCAGCCGGCCGAAGCCCATCTGCTCGCCGGGAGCCACGGGACCGTTCACGTGGGCCGCCTCCAGCGCCGCCTCGTAGAGCCCGAGGTTTCCGCCGCTGGCCTCCGCAGCGAACCAGAAGGCCTCCTCCGGGAAGTTGTCCGGGTAGGACGCCGGCGCTGCCGGATTGGGCGGCTCCGCGAGGCAGCCGGCGCCGGCCATGTAGCACAGCTGCAGCTTCACGCTGCCGTCCGAGTACCAGGTCGGGAAGCCGTTCTGCGCGTCCACCGGCCCCACGGCCGCCACATCGGCGCTCGCCGGAACCGCCCCCACCGGCCCGAGCGCCGCCGCCAGCATGGCCGCCGCGGCTATCGATGGAACGAGCCTGCCTTTCCGGCTTCCAGGCGGCGGAACGTCTCCCGGCTCGGAGTCTCCGCTGCGGGACCGGCGGGCACTCGCGCCGCGGCCGGATCCGGCGCCTCGCTTGCTGGAAATGGTGCGCATGACGACTCCTTCGCGCTGCTGGGAAGAATGCCCCGCTGAACCGGGTCGAGGCTTGGCAGCAACAAGCCATGGAACGTTTTAGGCCAGCGCACTTGGGGAAAACTTTAAGCAGCCTTCGGCGCACAGGGACAGCGGCGGGAGAGGGCCGATTGGTTTCGCCTCAGGCACCGAGGTCGCGGTGGCGAAGCATGAATGTCGCGGCGAGGGCAAGAACAACGACGGCGGCCAGCATGGTGAGCGCCGGGGCGGCGGCGAAGTCTTCCACGGGCATGGCGGACGAGTGGTGGAAGGGGCTCAGGTCCTGGGCCCACTCGGGAAGGTTGAGCAGGCCGCCGAACTGGCCGAGCACGAGGGCGAGGACGAGCGGGCCCCAGCCAAGCGCGACGGCGAGCCGGGGGAGCGCGGCGAAGGCCAGGGCCGCGAGGGCAACCATCACGAGCGCGGCGGGCAGGTGGGCGAGGGCGGAGGCGACAAGCAGCCAGAACCGGTCGGCCGAATCCGGTCCGCCGGCGGCGGTTCCCGTAAGGGGACCGGCGGCCGGTGCATCCGCGAAGAGGGAGGCTGTGCCTGCGGCGAGGCCGGCCGCCAGGGTCACGGCGAGGACGGAGAAGGCGGCGACGGAGAGGCCGGCGCCGAACCAGCGGGGTCGGGAGCGGGGGAGCGCGAGCAGGAGCTCGAGGCGGCCGGCCTCCTCTTCCGCGCGCAGCCGCAGCACGGCCTGCACGCCGGCGGCCGCCGCGAGGACCCCGGTGATGCCGAGCAGGGCTGCGATGAAGACATCGGCGATGGCAGGCGCGCTGCCGCCGGCGAGCCTGGCGATGAGCTCGGCCAGCGAGGGGTTTCCGGCTACCGCGTCGGCGAGCACGGGGCCGAGGGCGCCGGAGAGCAGGCCGAGGACCGCGGCGGCAACCGCCCAGCCAGCCAGGGTCGAGCGCTGCAGGCGCCAGGCAAGGCCCAGCAGGGAGCGGCCGCCGAAGCCGGCAGCCGGACGGCCGGCCCGCTCGGCCAGCAGGCTGGCACCGAGGTCCCGGCGGCCGCGGACCGGCAGCACCACCGCGGCAAGCAGCACGGCCACTCCAACGAGCACCAGCAGCGGCACCGGGTCGGCCTCGGTGAACGGGCGGGTGAGCTGGCCCCAGCCAATCGGGGAGAACCAGGACGGCCAGGCCGGCTCCACCCGGCTGAGCGTCGCGTCGGGCGTGCCGAACGCATCGCCCGTGCCGCGGACCAGGTAGGCCAGCCCCACGAGGGCGGCCGCGGTCCCGTTGGCTGCGTGGCCCGAGGGCATCAGCTGCGCGACGAGCGCGGCAGCGCCGACGAAGAACAGCCCTACCGACCCGACGGCCAGCCCGGCCAGCCCCGACCCGCCGGCCGGCAGCCCGCCCGCAAGGTAGCCCAGCGCCACCGCCGCGGCCAGCAGTAGGTTCGCCAGCAGCCCCAGCAGCAGCGTCGCCGCCAGCGGCGCCGACCGCGGCACCGGCGCGGCGCCCACCAGCTCCGCCCGTCCCGATTCCTCGTCCGCGCGGCTGTGCCGGACCACCAGGAACGTGCTCATGAGCCCCGTCAGCACCGCAGTGAAGGAAAACCCGTTGAAGAAGACGAAAGCGCCGGCGTCGTACCCGTCCGGCACTCCGCGCAGGAACAGGAACGCGGGACTGCCCGCCGCCACCGCAACAATTGCGGCACGTCCGGCCTCGCTGCCGAACTGCGAGGCGGTCGCGCCGGCGATGGCCAGGCCCAGCAGCCCGATTCCCGCGATCCACGCCAGCAGCTGCCACCGGTCCCGCCGTGCCTGGGCCCGCAGCAGCCGCAGGACCGAGGCCATCACCGGTCACCGCCGCCGTAGTGCCGCAGGAACAGCGATTCCAGCGACGGCGGCGCCGCCTCCACCGACGCGACGTCAGGCCGCGCCAGCTGCGCCAGCACCCCCGGCAGCTGCGACGCGTCGGCGTCGAACTCCACCGTCCCGTTCTCCCGCCGGGCGTCGTGCACCCCCGCGGGCAGCACAGCCGCGCCTGGATCCGTGAAGGTCACCCGAAAGTGGGTGCGCCGCAGGTGCCGCAGCGCCTCCAGCGAACCGCTCTCCACGGCCCGGCCCGCGCGGATGATCGTCACCGCCGAGCACAGCTGCTCCACCTCGGAGAGGATGTGGCTGGAAATCAGCACCGTCGAGCCCTCGTCGCGCACCCGCCGGATCTGGGCCCGGAAGACCGCGTCCATGAGCGGATCAAGTCCGGCGCTCGGCTCGTCCAGCAGGTACAGCCGGGCCCGCCGGGCGAACGCCGCCACCAGCGCCACCTTCTGCCGGTTGCCCTTCGAATACGTGCGGACTTTCCGCGCCGGATCCAGCTCGAACTCCGCCAGCAGCCGCTCCCGCAGCCCGGCGTCGGCTCCGCCGCGCAGCCCGGTTAGCAAGTCCACCACCTCGCCGCCGGTCAGGTTCGGCCACAGGTTCACGTCGCCCGGCACGTACGCAATGTCGCGGTGCACCGCCACCGGCTCTGTCCACGGATCGCGTCCGAGCACCCGCACACCGCCGGCCGTGGGCCGGATCAGCCCGAGCAGCACCCGCAGCGTGGTCGATTTACCCGCCCCGTTCGGGCCCAGGAACCCGTGAACCTCTCCCTCGGCCACGGACAGGTCCAGCCCGTCCAGCGCCCGCGTCCGCCCGAAGGACTTCACCAGCCCGGAGGCCTCCACCACCGCAGCCTGCCCGACCATCGACAGCCCCTCCCGCCAGCCCATATAGGCCGATCGCGCCCCTGACCTGCGCACAGAGTAGCACCGCGGTCCGGTCTTCAGCCTCCGTTCCAGCCGGGGTCTGAGTACGACGGCGGTCCGCGGTTCAGATGCTGGTTCGGCGCAGGGGCGCGGCGGTGGGGTCCGCTCGGGTGCAACCCGTACCGCGGTTGACGCAGCGGGAACGTTGGCCGAACATCTGCCTAAATCGGCCTCCGCCGCCGGAGTTGTTGGGAAGAGTGGGACCGGCGAGACGACTCGCCCCGCCGGCCGCGTCCTGCCGCCCGCGGAGTGGAAGCCGCCACCGAAGGATGACCGATGAATGCCTACGACGTTCTGACCAACCGCCACTGCAACGACCGCTGGACGGCCGACACGGTCCGCAGCATGTCTGCGCGGCTGGCATCCGACCCCGAGCTGGCCGAGTTCGTCGCCGCCGCCCCTGACATGGCCCGTGCGCTCAAGGCCGTCCTCAACCTGGACCTCGGCGAGGACGCCGAACGCCGCGTCCGCGCCGAAATCAACGCCGTCCTCCGCCGCACCGCCAACCCGCTGCTGCCCCCGCGGGTTTAACCTGCCGGCCCGCGGTTTGGCGGACCCGGACGGCCCGGCGCTAGAGTTCAATCCATGATCCGTATCCTCACCATCTGCACCGGCAACGTCTGCCGCTCGCCCATGGCCGAGAGGCTCCTCCAGCAGAAGTTCGACGAGATCCGCCCAGGCCTGTTCGAAGTCCGCAGCGCCGGCATCCAGGCCCTCGCCGGCAAGCCGATGGACGCCCGCGCGGAAGGCCTCCTCCACGTGCTCGGAGGAAACTCGGATGGCTTCGTCGCGCGGCAATTGCAGGAGATGCACCTGGCGAACGTGGACCTGGTCCTCGCAATGGGCGTCGAGCACCGGGACCGGATCCTGAACCTCATGCCCCGCCTGCTCAAGCGCACCTTCACCGTGCGCGAGCTCGCCCGCATGGTGGACGCCATCGCGGCGGACCCTCAGCTTGAAGTTCCGGAGGGAACGTCCGACCACGAGGTGGAGTACCGCTGGAAGCGCCTGCCGCATCTCGCCGCGCTGAAACGGTATGAAACCCGTCCCGTCGACCCGCTGGAGGACGAGATCGTGGACCCGTACCGTCGCGACGACGACGTGTACCGGCAGATGGTGCATGACCTTGTTCCTGCCCTCGACCGGCTCGTCGACTTCGAACGCTCGTATCACCAAAGCGCCTAATTCGGCCAAAAACTGCGTAAACGATTCATGACCCGGGCTTCTTATTGAAGGAGCCGCCGTATAATTTTCAGCGGGAATGAACCCGCCTAGCAGGCGGGGCTCGAGGGGGAATAGATGGGTCCGACAGTGGAGCAATCCAGGCATTTTACTGAAACGATTGAGCGGGAGCCCGCGGCGGGGGAGGCCACGCCGCCTCAGGACGAGGTCCGCAAGCAGTTGGCCGCCGGGCAAGTGGAAGCCGAACGCGGCTGGGGCAAGTCGCTCAAAACGAGGCTTCTCCTGACCGACAGCGCTGTCGTCCTCATTTCGCTCCTGCTCGCGCAGGCGCTCCGGTTCGGTGTTTCGGACGAGGAGCTCGTCGGTTCGGTTTTCGGTGACGCGTACTGGATCATTTCCGCGATCATCGCCGGTCTTTGGCTGCTGGCCCTGATGATCACCCAGAGCCGGGCCCTCCCGGTCCTGGGGGTGGGCAACGACGAGTACCGTCGCGTCATCAACTCGACCCTAGGTACCTTCGGCGCGGTGGCCATCGCCGCCATGCTGCTCAAGTACGACGTCGCCCGCGGATACCTGGCCATCGCGCTTCCCGTCGGACTGACACTTCTCCTGGCCACCCGTCACTTCTGGCGTCGCTGGCTCGTCCGCCAGCGGGCGAAAGGCCGCTTCACCCATCGCGCCCTGATCGTCGGTTCAATATCGGACGTCGAGTTCGTCGCCGGGAAGATCTTCAAATCTCCGCAGACTGGCTACCGTCTTCATGGCGCCGCTGTCCGCCCCTCGCAGGAGACGGTGGTCACCATCGACAGCGGCCATACCATTCCCATTGTCGCCACGCCCGACTGCGTGGTGGACGTCGTCAAGGAAGAAGGCTACGACACGGTCATCATTGCGGGGACGGCCGCGAACGGTCACCGCTACCTGAAGGAGCTCAGCTGGGCACTGGAAGGAACCAACACGGCGTTGGTTGTCGCCAGCAAGCTTGTTGATGTCGCCGGCCCGCGAATCCACTGGAAGCCGGTCGAGGGACTTCCACTGATGAGCGTGGAGATGCCGCAGTATGAAGGCGCTAAGTTTACGTGGAAACGCGCGACCGACGTCTTCGCCTCCGCCTTCGGCCTTCTGGTGCTGTCGCCTGTCATGCTGGCCGTTGCCCTTGCGATCAAGCTTGACGACCGCGGGCCGGTTTTCTTCAAGCAGGAGCGCGTCGGAATCCAGGGCAGCCGGTTCGGAATGATGAAGTTCCGCTCCATGGTCGTGGACGCCGAAGCACGTCTACGGGAGCTCGCGGCCCAGAACGAGGGCAACGGAACCTTGTTCAAGATGAAGAAGGACCCCCGGATTACCCGTGTGGGCGGCTTCATCCGCAAGTACTCGCTGGATGAGCTACCTCAGCTGTGGAATGTTCTGATCGGGGACATGAGCCTCGTCGGTCCCCGACCGCCGCTCGCCCGCGAGGTAGCGGAGTACGAACAGCACACTCATCGCCGGCTCCTGGTCCGCCCCGGTATCACCGGCCTATGGCAGGTCAGCGGCCGTTCGGACTTGTCCTGGGAGGAGAGCGTCCGTCTGGACCTCTACTACGTTGAGAACTGGTCCCTCGCCGGCGACCTCACCATCATTGCCCGCACCGTGAAAGCCGTCGTGGCCAAGGACGGCGCCTACTAACCCCTTCCGATCCCGCTCGGTCCCGGTCCTTTTACCTGAAGGGCCGGGACTTTTCGCCTCCGTGTGCGCGACTCCGTGGATCCCGCCGCGTCCTTTGCGCTCCGACTTCTGGCGGCCGGTCGGTGGCTGGCCTACAAGTCGTACAGGCTGACGTTGCTACTGAAGGACCAGATGGGCGGGCAGCCGCCAGAGGAGTACCGATGCCAATTGCGGGGGAGCTTACGGAAGACCATCATCCGCCAGCCATCAGTAAAGATTCGGCGGAGATACGGAAGAGGCCGGTGCAGTCCTGGGGTGGACTGCACCGGCCTCCTTGAGCGGAAGTGCTTAGCGCCGCGCGGGCGGCATCCGTCGTGCCGACACCGGCTCACCCGAGAGCAAAGCCTTGAACTCGTCCTCAGGCTCCAACTGCATTGTCGCTACGGGCTCAGGAGCCGCGGTTCGGCGAGGCTGTTTGCGTCGCCCCTTCTGGATCGGCTCGACCTCGTCCTGCTGGTAGTACTGGCCGTAGTAGCCGTATTGGGCTGCGTCGGCTCCTTGCGTGGGCACGCGGTTAAGGATCGCACCGAGTATGTGAGCGTCGACCTTCGCGAGGTTGCCGAAAGCCTTGCCGATTTCGTCGAGCGAGGTCTTGCCGGCGTTGATGACCACCATCGCTCCGTCGGCAATCCTAGACAGGATGGCCGCGTCCGTAACAGGGAGCAGCGGGGGAGCATCGATGAGCACCGTTGCATGGGCCGCGAGCTGCTGCAGCATATCCGCCATGGCCTTGGAGCCCAGAAGCTCGCTCGGATTCGGCGGAACCCGGCCGGCGCCCAGCACGGCCAGATTGGGCACGTGGCCCCACACCTGCAGGACATCCTCAAGCTCGGCCTGTCCGCTTAGTACGTCAGTAACTCCGGCGCCCGGTACGAGGCCGAACATGCTCGTGACGACCGGGCGCCTCAAGTCCCCATCGACGACGACGACGCGCTTGCCGGCCGCGGCGATCGTGACCGCCAAGTTGGCGGTCACGCTGGACTTGCCCTCGCCCGGGACGGAGCTCGTTACGGCAATGATTTTCGGCGGATTATCGACATCCACAAAGCTCAGGTTTGTGCGAAGTTCCCGCAAAGCCTCCGACATGGCGTGCGCGGTGCGGTCACTGTTGTTGTCGATCGCTCCGGTCTCGACGACCTGCCGGTGCTCCTGCATCCTCTTGTCCAGCGGAATGGTGCCGATGACCGGAACACCGAACTGCTGCTCGATCACGTCGGCAGATCGTACGCGGCGGTCAAGATGGTTGCGGATCAATGCATACGCGAGACCGAGCATTAGGCCTAAGACCGCTCCGATGGCCAGAGTCAGCTTGACGTTCGGCGAAACGGGCGATGTCGGCAGCGACGCCTCGGCGAGGGGAACCAGCCGGACGGCGGCTTGGGCGTTTTCGGTGCCAGCCGTCTCCATCTGCTCTACCTGGGCGGCTAGGGCGGTTACCCAAGCGTCAGCGAGGTTGCGGGCTTCGGCAGGGTCGCCCGCGGACGCCGTGATGCGGAGTTCGGATGTATCAAGCGGAGCTTCGACTTCGATGCTTTCCATCAGCTCGTCGGGCGCCAGAGATAGGGCGAGCTCATCGATCACAGCTTGGGCAACGGGACGTGTAGTTGCGATGCTCTCGTAGACGGTGGCCTTCGACTTCGACAGTTCGTCAGCTGCCAAAGCTCCGTCGAGGTCCTTCGCTCCGGCAGCCATAACATGACCGCTGGATTCCGCCTCATAGACCGGCTTCTGGAAGAACGTCCAGCCGAAAGCGAGCAGTGTAACAACGAGAGCGATGGCGGCGATTCCTCGCCAGTACGTGTGAAGAACTCTGAGGTAGTCACGGAGTTCGAGGCCTTGTGGCTGCTCTTCAGTTCGGTTCAATTCCACGAGACTTTTGCAGTCCTTCCCATTGCGGTGATTCGGCCCCAAGTCAGCCTAAAGTCTAACCCAGTACGCATGAACGGAGGGTAACGAGACTTCCCTTTGACCGCGCGCGCTTAAAGATTTCACAGAACGGCAGCCCGTGGTGGGATTTCGGGCCCAGGCGCAGGCACTGTTAGCATGGATGGCGACGCCTAGGCGAGGGAGCATTCTCGGTTCGAGAATGTATCCGTTATCGACGGTGGCTAGATATTCATTTCTCTAGACATTCCCTGCAGCTCCGGCATTACATCCGTTGAGAATCCATGTAGGAGACACCATGTCTGAACTGAAGCTTTCCGCAGAAGTCCGTAGCGAATTCGGTAAGGGCTCCGCCCGCCGGGCCCGCCGCAACGAGCAGATCCCCGCCGTGATCTACGGCCACGGCGCCGAGCCGCTGCACGTGCTGCTGCCGGCCAAGGCCACGACCCTGGCCCTGCGCACCGCGAACGCGCTGCTGACCCTCGATGTCGAAGGCGAGGAGCACCTCGCCCTGGCCAAGGACATCCAGCGCAACCCGCTGCTGCAGATCATCGAGCACGTCGACCTGCTGACCGTCCGCCAGGGCGAGAAGGTCCAGGTGGATGTCAGCGTGCACGTCGACGGCGAGATCGCCGCAGGCGCCGTGTTCAACCTTGAGCACCCGACCGTCCTGGTCGAGGCCGACGCCACCCACCTGCCGGAGAACGTCACGGTCAATGTCGAAGGCCGCGAGGTAGGCGAGCACGTCCACGCCTCCGATCTGGTCCTGCCGAATGGTGTGGCCCTGCTCGTCGACCCGGACACCATCATCGCCACCGTCTCCGCCCCGGCCGTGACCGAGGAAGCCGAAGAGGCTGCCGAGGGCGAAGCCGCCGCCGAAGGCGCCGAGGCTGCTCCGGCCGAAGAGTCTGCCGAGTAATTCTCCTTGGCGGAAAACACTTGGCTTGTAGCCGGGCTCGGGAACCCCGGGCCCGGCTACAGCCGTAACCGGCACAATGTGGGCCAGATGGTTCTCGACGAACTTGCCTCACGCCTCGGCGGTGCCTTCAAGTCCCACAAGGCTCACGCTCAGGTCGTCGAAGGCAGGCTCCGGCCCGGAGGCCCTCGACTCATCCTCGGCAAGCCGCTGACATTCATGAATCTCTCTGGCGGACCGGTCTCAGCCTTGGCTAAGTTCTACGGCGTGGAGCCTGACCATGTCATTGCCGTCCACGATGAGATCGATATCCCCTTCAACACGGTCAAACTTAAGATCGGCGGGGGAGAAGGCGGTCACAACGGTCTCCGGGATATCTCGAAGGCGCTTGGCACCAAGGACTACTATCGCGTCCGCGTGGGAGTCGGCCGTCCGCCGGGCCGGATGGACACAGCCGATTATGTCCTGAAGGATTTCGCTGCCGCCGAGAAGAAGGAACTGCCGTTCCTGATCGGCGATTCCGCCGACGCTGTGGAACTCCTGATCGACGAAGGACTGCTGGCCGCACAGCAGAAATTCCACTCAAACAGTCAGTAGACGAAAGCTGTCCGCTGATTTATGATCGAGTGTCGGAAGGCACATGTCTTCCGCTAGAGCGCTATGTCGCTCACAGCCTGAGTGGCTCCGAAAGCGGGGGCCGACGATGGGCGGCCTCTGAGACTGGGCCACCCCCATCCCATCGTCGGCCCCCTTTTCCGTACCCGGGCGCCGCCCCCGCGCCGTAAATTTAGGCCATGCTCAGATGAACTCGGCAACCCATCGTGGGAAGATTAGGTCAGAGTTGTCTTGCGTAATCGCCTGACGGCTAGTCCTGACCGCGAATCAAGGAGCACCTTCCGTGCCAGTGGTGTCCACACCCGCCACCCTCAAGCCCTCCACCGGGCCCATCGACAACGCCGAGGTCCTGCGCATCCGCAATGACTTCCCGATCCTCGATCAGAAGGTCAACGGCAACCCGCTGGTGTACCTGGATTCCGGGGCCACGTCGCAGAATCCGCAGTGCGTGCTGGAGGCCGAGCAGGAGTACTACGAGCAGCGCAACGCGGCCGTCCACCGCGGGGCCCACACTCTTGCGGTGGAGGCGACCGACGCTTATGAGCTGGCACGGGAGATCGTCGCCTCCTTTATCGGCGCCCGCTTCAACGAACTGGTCTGGACCTCCAACGCCACGGAGGCCATCAACCTCATCACCTACGCCTTCTCCAACGCGTCCGTGGGCCGCGGGGGAGAGGAAGCCGAGCGGTTTGTCCTGCGTCCCGGGGACGAGATCGTCGTGACGGAGATGGAGCACCACGCGAACCTCATCCCGTGGCAGGAGCTCGCCTTCCGCACCGGCGCGACCTTCCGCTACATTCCCGTGAACGACGACGGATCCCTCCAGCTCGAACACGCGAACACCGTTATCGGCCCACAGACTAAGATCGTCGCCTTCACGCACGCTTCCAACGTGCTCGGCTCGATCAACCCGGTGGAGACGCTGGTGCAGATGGCGCGCGAAGTCGGCGCCTACGTGGTGCTCGACGCCTGCCAGTCCGTGCCGCACCTGCCGGTGGACGTGAAGGCCCTGGACGTCGACTTCGCCGCCTTCTCCGGACACAAGATGCTCGCACCCACGGGCATCGGCGCCCTCTACGGCAAGGCCGAGCTGCTGAACGCCATGCCGCCGTTCCTGACCGGCGGCTCCATGATCACCACCGTCACCATGGAGCATGCCGCCTACCTGCCGTCCCCGACGCGTTTCGAGGCCGGCACGCAGCGGATCTCCCAGGCCGTCGCCCTGGCGGCAGCGGTGAACTACCTAAAGGAGACGGGCATGGAGCGGATCCATGCCTGGGAGCAGCACCTCGGGCAGAGGCTGGTGGAAGGGCTGGGGCAGATCGACGGCATCCGTGTTCTCGGACCGCGCGCCGGCGAGGAACGCATCGGCTTGGCGTCCTTCGATGTCGACGGCGTGCACGCGCACGACGTCGGCCAGTTCCTCGACGACAAAGGTATTGCCGTTCGGGTGGGTCACCACTGTGCCCAGCCCCTGCACCGCCGGCTTGGCCTCGTCGCCACGACCCGGGCCAGCACCTATCTGTACAACACGACGGACGACGTGGACGCCTTCCTCGAAGCCGTCGCGCAGGTCCGCCCGTTCTTTGGAGTCAAGTAAGTGAGTTCGGATCTCGAGCAGCTGTACCAGCAGATCATCCTGGAGCACTCCAAGCTCCGTCATGGCGCGGGTCTGGTTGAGGCTCCCGAGGGCGACAAGGTGGGGGAGTCGCACATGCTGAACCCCACCTGCGGTGACGAGATTACCTTGCGCGCCGCCGTGCACCAAAGCCAGGGGGCTCAGACCCTGTCGTCCATTAGCTGGGACGGACAGGGCTGCTCCATCTCCATGGCCTCGGCCTCGGTGCTCCACGACCTCGGACTCAACCTGGATCGGGACGAACTCCTGAAGCTCGTGGACGAATTCCGCACCGTCATGCGCTCCAGAGGAACCATCGAGGCTGACGAAGAAATCCTGGGCGATGCCGCCGCCTTCTCCGGCGTCTCCAAGTATCCGGCGCGGGTGAAGTGCGCCATGCTCGCTTGGGTCGCTCTCGAGGAAGCGCTGCTCGCGGCGAACTGACACTCCGGACAAACAGTAAGGCTCCGAACCAGTGAAGGTTCGGAGCCTTACTTGGTGATTTGGAACGACTAGGCGTTCTTGCGGCGGGCAACCACCAGGGCGGTAGCGCCGGCGCCGAGAGCCAGTACGCCAGCGCCGCCCCACAGGAGAGCGCTGGACTCCAGGCCCGTGTTAGCCAGGCTGTCGCCGTTGGCTACGGCAGCCTCGTCCTCGGCAGAAGGTCCGGCATTCGGGGCTCCGCCGCCAACGCCGTTTTCGGAACCACCAGCGGCAGCACCGACAACGACTTCCTGCGAAACGCTGATCGGATTGCCATCGGCGTCAACGCCGGTAGCGGTGAGAGTGTAGGTCCCTGCCTGGTCGAACTTGACCGGGTGGGAGAAGTTGCCATCGCCATCTGCGGTGGTGGACATCTCCTGCGTTGCCTGAGCCGGGGCGATGACGCCCGTCACACCGGCGGAGAGGCCGCCCGCGCCGATGCTGACACCGGAAGCGTTCGGACCGGCGGTGGCGATACGGGAAACGAGGATGCCGATCCGCGAACCGGGCGCGAACCCGCTGCCCTGGAAGAGGATGGTGGCGCCAATGCCGACGTTGCCATCGGTTACCGTGGCCTGGACGGGCGGGGCAGGATATTCAGCGGCCTGAGCGGCGCCGGTTCCCATGAAAGCGAGAGATCCGGCGATCGCAAGGGCGGTCAGAGTCTTCTTCATGTGTGATCCCCCATGGGTCATTGAAGTGGTGGTGCCTTTGGACATACGACAACGGTTATACGTTGTTCCTCGAAAACGCTAACAGGCGCTCAAAACTAATGCAATTCCAGCTCGCAACGTTTAACCGCACGTTAACAAAATCAACTGCAGTCCTTGTTTACGGTGCTCGCCTGTACTACGTCCGAAGTCGGTTGGACCCCAGGAGTCACGGCCAGCGCGGGCTCATCAGTCTCATACGGAGTAGAGAATTCGAATTCCACCGTGGTCGACTCTCCAGGCGCCAAGCTGACCGTCGCTGCTCCCACAGGCCGACCGTCGTGCTTATATGAGCCGAACGGAGCTGCCTTTCCATCGCGTGCCGCCGAGTCTAGGTACCATTCGGTTGGGCCGTAGGCATAGACGTTCGTCTGAACTGTTCCTGGCTTAACTCCGAAGGCCCCGGCACCTGTTACGTAATCAGGCAGCGTCTTTCCTGCGTCCGGCGGTGCTCCATTCGTCATGGTCACCTGAACGGCATAACGATAGTAGCCGTCGGGCTGGCAACGTTTCTCTAGCTCGACTTGCCTACGAACGTAGTAGTCCATTTTCGCGCCAGTTCCGTCGTTGAAGTACACGCCGATCTCAGGACTGTCCGGAGTACCTTTTATCACACCGCCGAGTGGCGAATTCGCGATTACGCTCTGTTGGTCTTGTTCGGTAGACCAGACGAGAAGTCTGCCTTCGGCTGTGCCCTTTTGAAGGGCTCTCACCAACGCGGAGGCGTCGACTCTTCCTTCCGTCATTCCCGAAAAGACCTCGCCTGCCAAAGCCCCGAAGTAAGCGTCTTGAACAGCAGGTTCTTCAATCTCGTTATATACGTCGGACAAGAGCGTCGTCACGACGTTCTCGTTCGTCAAAGTTGTCGGCAGGGAGCCCAGGTCGGCAGGAAAGGATTCGAGTTGGTCGAGTTTGATAGGCCCCGTCGCTTCCAGAAGGTATGCCAAGGCAACAGGATCTACCGAGAGAACACCGTCGACACTTGATCCGGGGTTTGCCTTCTCCCAAATCTTTCGGGCGCTACTTGCAGCGGTGGGGAAGTCCGGTGTGAGGTTGACGTTTTGCATATAAGCGCCCAGTCGGGTCGTATAGATACTCTCTTGCTCTTCGTCGACTTTCAGCGCCGGATGGATACGACCGATGTCGCTTGCACTTCCATGATCCGTGAGCTGAAGCATGCCATTGTCGGCCGTTAAGACCACCAGAGCACCGGGAATTCCACCAGAAGCCCTGGATTCGGCATTGTTCTGCACGAGTACGAGGTAGTTGCGCGGTCCCTCTGATCCCAGCATCGGCGGGAGGATCTGCGCAGCGTTGGATGCTTCAGTAAGAACATCGGTAAGCGATTTCATCACGTCTGATGCTTTTCCCAACGGCGCGGCGAGCTGAGGCAATAGTTCGTCGGTGTTGATAGCCGAGATGCTGTTGTTTGCGGAACTAACAGTCGCTGAGGCCCGGGATAGCTTGGGAAAAGCCTCCTGTAGAGCCGCTAGATCGACTGCCCCCTCCTTGGGCGTAAAGAGTGTCGGGCTGAATGTTCCTGTTGAATCTAGAAGCGGGGCTACGGCGTTGACTGAGATGTCTGTCGCGACGGCAGCATCGGTGACAGCCATGAAGTTGGGCCCGGCCCAGGGAACAATGCCAGCAATCCGCCAGAGGGGATCCGTACTCGCACTTCGGGCTGCGGCGGTATGCTCCTTTAGCTGGCTCACCTGATCTTCGGCACCTTTGAGGTCGCCGCGATTGATCAATTCGTACGCTGAGGTTCCCAGTCTCATCGCCGACTCCATGCTGCCTTTGATTTCAACAGCGCGATAAGTTAGCCATCCCGCAATGAGAAACAGGACACCGAGGAATATTGCGACAGGTAGAACGACGCGACTGAGGTGCCGTCTGGTCCGAAAAGCGCCGTTCCGTCGCCCCGTGATTCGCACCTTCTGGGAAGCTCCTTGTAGTAATCGTGCTACGCCGGGCATAAACGTCCTTCTGGGAATGGTCTCGGGCAAACGTTCATCATGCTATCGTCAGCCGGCAGCCTGGCTGAACGAATTAAGAACCATCCCGAGTACCGTTGGTGCTCAACGCAAGGCAGATTTTCGCCTCCACCTCCAGTCAGAAGTCTCACTCTAGGGCGGGGAGGACAGATGCACGAGCTTGAAATTCCGTAGGTAAGCCCGAGTGGACTGGCATGATTGCCGTGCTCCTAGCGTGTTCGAAAGTCCTACCTTGCCTGTACTTTTTTGGGGGGGGGGGCAGAACCACTCACATCTAGCACGGCCAACAAAGTGAACGGCCGCTTCTACTCTGCCTGAGAGGGAAGAGAGCCTGGTTCGGGCTTGTGTTTCGGAGAGTTCCGCTTCTCAATATGGCGACGATTCGGCCGGAAATGCGCCTGGGAACCCGCCGCCGACGGGTTGTGTTTCTTGCCTTGGCCGCGTTGAAGTTGGGCTGTGACCTTGCACAGCGGGTCGTGGCGGCTAGTGGCCACGGCGAGTTTCGGAGCGTGGGGTAAGGTCAAGAAGCGCTATCCATCCGGCAGCAACAACCTTCGTTCATGAAGGAAAGGGCCAGAAAGCTATATCGGATGCGAAAGACCATATTCGCGGCCATCGGGGAAGGGAAACGGAGCCGAGGCAAGACGAACATGTTTGCTCTTAGTGAGGCATCGTGGGGTAAGTGTGATCACTTTGCTTTGGCATTTTAAAGATTGACTAGAGCGGTGTGTAGGCTTAATAACCAACGGACACCGAGAGATGCAGGAAGACTTACCAAAGTGCATACGATCGAAAACGTAGTCGGGCAGGGAATGTGTGTAGGTTGTGGCGCATGCTCTGTCGTAACAGGCGGACGAGTACCTGTAAAAATCGGCCGGAGGGGTTCGTACGAAGCGAGTCTGGCTGCTGTCCAGTCTGCGGACGTTAGACGAGCCAGCAGGGTGTGTCCTTTTTCTGATGAGTCGCGTAACGAGGACGAAATTTCTCAACCGCTTTACGGAAAAGACCAGCCCCATGATCCGCTGTTGGGCCATCATCAATTTACTTTCGCCGGACGCATCGCTGACGATGGAGTGCTTGAAGGAAGTAGTTCCGGGGGAATGACAAGCTGGACGGCAGCCCAGCTGCTAGCCCGGGGGCTCGTCGATGGCGTGATCCACGTCGGCGCTGCCTCTCCTGGGCAGGGCGAACTGTTCACGTATCAAGTCTCATATAATCTTGCTGATATCCAGCTCAAGAGAAAATCTGCATACTACTCTACGACGATGGCTGATGCGCTTGCTCAAATTCGTGGGGATGGACGTTCTTATGCGGTCATTGGTGTTCCTTGTTTTATTCGTGCTGCGCGGCTCGTAGGTGAGGAGGACCCCGTCCTCGGTAAGCAACTGAAGTACCATCTTGGTCTGGTCTGCGGACATCTGAAATCTCAGTGGTTTGCAGAATCAATGGCTTGGCAGGCGGGCGTGAAGCCCGATGCCTTAGAATCTGTTGACTTCCGCGTGAAGGCAAAGCACCGGTCCTCGAATGACTACGATTTCGGGGCAAAAGGAACGGATGACTCTTACCTATCGACTAAACCAACGCAGGCACTCGTCGGCGGAAATTGGGGCCACGGCATGTTTCAGCTCAACGCCTGTAACTATTGTGACGACATATTTGCTGAGACAGCGGATGTCGTATTTGGCGATGCGTGGTTGCCAGAATATAAGAGCGATTCAAGAGGCACGAACGTAGTTATATCCAGGAACGAGAACCTGAATACGATATTCGCAGAGGGACAAGCGCAAGGCATCCTCAGACTTGATGAGTTGCCAGCGGATCGCGTGGCAGCGTCGCAGGCCGGCAACTTTAGGCATCGAAGGATTGGCCTTGCCGTCCGGTTAGCGGACGACATTAGGGAAGGCAAATCTGTACCTCTCAAGAGGATCGCTCCGGGGATTGAAGGCGTGTCGGCACGTCGTCTGGACCTGATTCGGCTTCGTCGAAAGATGTCCGAAAAGAGCCTCCAATCCTTCGAATCCGCCAAAATGGAAAACAACATAAACGTGTTCTTAAAGACAATGCTTCCACTTGTTAGGAAATATAGAAACGTGGAATTTGGCGGTGCCCATAAGCGGATACTTACCGATTACAAAAGCCGCCTGAAGTGGGCGCTTGCTAGCTTGCGCCGATAACGTTTGGGTATCGGCTTTCAGTCGTGTGAGGGGGATGGATGCACCAATTACGCGTTCGAAAAGGATCGAGTCGGGAAATTCGCGTTCTATTCGATACACGAGAAAAACACTGGAACCAGAATCCCTACATTGATATCCTTATCGGAAGTATTTCGCCTGGCGCACGAGCTCTTGGATTCAGCTGGAGTAGGGCACTCGTGGGGAGATACGATCTAGTTCATGTCCATTGGCCGGAGTATCTCCTAAAGATGCGCAATGGTCCAATGACTATCGTCGCACGGGCTCTCTTCATTCTCTGGATAACTCGACTGTTTCTTTGCCGAACAAGCGTGATTCAAACACGGCACAACGTGGTGCCACACGTAGCTGTATCTCCGATCGACCGATGGCTATTGAAGCAGTTGGGTTCTTTCGTCAAATACGAAATACGATTGAACGACTTGGAAGTTCCCACAATCGGGCGACGATTGGTCAAAGTAATCCCTCACGGAGATTATGCGCCTGTGCTAAAAGAGCACAATTTTACCGGCCGCGAATTGGCAAGAACAGAACCTTTACGGTTGTTGTGCTTCGGAATAATTCGGCCCTACAAGAACTTTCATCAAGTCATTAAAGCTGTTTCCCAGATTGAAGATGGCTCCTGTCACTTGACGGTGGTGGGCCGATGTATGGACACAGAATACGGCAAAACTTTGTCCGATTTGGCACTTGGTTCAGGTTGGATCGATCTTCAGTTGCGCAGGGTTGAGGAGTCTGAACTTATCGCGAGGATTAATGAGGCACAGTTCGTTGTTGTCCCTTATGCAGACCTGTATAACTCGGGGGTCGTACTGATGGCGCTCTCTGTCGGTAGACCAGTAATACTGCGGGAGAACGCCGCCTCGAAGCAACTGAAAGCAGAATTTGGGGCAACCTGGATCAGGACTTATAAGGGAGATTTAACCTCCGCGTCATTGAGAGACGTGCTGACGGCTCCATTACCCCCAACCGGGAGTGCGCCAAACTTTGATCAGCGCAGGTGGAAAGATATAGGTGAGTCACACTTCCGCGTCTACCATGCTGCACTGTAATGCCGCGAAGGCATTGTTATTTGAGACGAACGATGCAAATTTGCAGCATCGCCTTGACTTGTAGGGACTATTTAGTGCTGACGCACGAGCGATGGAGTGGGTCCGCCGGGACGTTTATCGGGTCGAGTAGCGGTGACATCAGCTCTATGAGATTTTACCCTCGTTCCTCCAGCGGTGACAATGAGATGCCGGCTTCTGTTAACTCTGATCAGAACGGATTCCAGTCTCGTCTATCATTTCGGCAACTACTTAGAGCGCACTGCCAGTATCCACCCCTGAGCGCGTTGCCTAAAACGCGTTCGTGACCTAGCCATTTCCTATGATCACTGCTCCAACGACTACTATTAAAAGCTGGGAGCGCTGCCCCGATCATGCACAACGCGGGCAGGCTGAGTGAGAGATAACCTATTCGAATGATAAATGCCAAGAATTCAATCAAGAACTGTATAACGCTGTTTCAGGAGACCATACTTTACAGCTTGTATCGTATCGTGGTTCTCCGAAGCGCTAGTGGGGGTTCTAGGACTCAAAAGATTCTCATTGCAGCTCCAGGTAACGGAAATATTGGCGACCAAGCTATGCTCGAGGCTTATCTGGAAAACACCTCGGGAGAAGTAGTAGTAGTGGTTCGGGACGAAAGCGACATCCAGGTTCCCGATGCTGAGAAGGACCGAACCCGTGTTGCTGAGCTACCGAATCTCATTTACGGCTCTCCGTCAGTGGCCCACTTTCGTGAGATTTCACTCTTTGCGTCCCTCGCGTCGACAGCGACCGAGGTTGCCGTAGTCGGTGCTGACATAATGGACGGTGCCTACAACCCGAAGGCGTCAGCTCGACGTGCCAACATGCTCCGGTTGGCAAATAGGATGGGCGCTGATTCAAAAGTTCTTGGGTTTAGCTGGAACGGTCGGCCTACTACGGCCTCTCGGCAATTTCTCAAGAGGGCGACGCTGGCTGGTACCCAGCTGTATGTCAGGGATCCGATTTCAGCTTCGCGCGCCCGAGGTGATGGCCTGAGCAACGTTGTCGAGACAGCGGATATGGTGTTCAGCGCGACAAAGATGTCGGAGATTGTCGCTGACAAGATAGTGGGAAACCTGTCAGGTCAGAAGATTGCACTGGTCAATATCAGTGCTCACATAGAGCAGTCAGTCCCACAAATCGAAGACTATGTAGAATTGACTAACGGACTGATTAGTCAAGGCTTTAATGTTTTTGTTATCCCGCACGTAAGCAGAACGACGTCTGATGATATCGAACTGTCCAGGGTACTGGTTGATCGCGTTAAATCGCCACAGGTTGAACTTGTCGATGAGTTGCTAGAGCCTGCCGCGATTAGGTCGCTGGCACATCGCGCAAGCATCGTGGTGTCGGGGCGCATGCATCTATCGATCATAGCGCTGTCGCAAGGAGTGCCGGCCGTGGTGCTGGACTCCCAAGGAAAAGTAAAAGGCCTCGAGATACTGTTCCCGGAACATTTCGCCTGTATAGAGCCCCGAGCCGGTTTCGCTTTCGTGGCTCTCGAAGCCGCTCTCCGCCTCCATCCGCGAAGCGTTCCAGTGGAGCACTTGAGTGCCGTTCAACGGAAGTCACTAACGCAGTTTCAGCCCGTGTGCGCTGCAGGAGCCGGGAATGAATAGCAGGGACCGCAGCTTTTCGGCGAATTCACGAGAGCTGGATGCGGCAAAGCGAGGCAACGGGAAATTGCCTTATCGCGCCCTGCCGGTCTTCGAAACCCATGTCACGCCCCTTACAGCAGATGAGCTGCTTCGCGAGTTGACCTTCCTGATTACTCAGCGTGGTCGAGTGTTCATTGGCAACCACAATCTGCATAGCCTATATCTCAATTTGACTGACTCGAAGTTTAGTCGACTGTACAGTCTAGCTGACTTTATCCTGATTGACGGGTTCCCAATTCTATGTGCAGCCAACTTTGAAGCCGTAGCGCGGCGGGCTCCAGGCGTCCGATTGCGTGGAAAACACCGGATCGGCTCCCTCGATTGGGTGCCGCGATTGGGTGAAGTAGCAGGTCTGAGACGCGTTGCCATGATCGGTGCTTCTCCGCAGGCTAATGCAGAGGCCGTGAAAAGGCTAAGCGCTACGAGTCCTCATATTGCTTATAGAGGCTGGGAAGGAAGCTCCTGGAACCAAAAGAGGTCAATGGAAGTAATCGCGGAAGTCCGTGCATTTCGACCACAGCTCACACTTGTCGGTTTAGGAATGCCACTCCAGGAGCATTTTCTGGAAGGGAATCTCGACAGCCTGCCTGACGGTGTTTACGCAACGGTAGGAGGAGCCTTCGATCAGATAGCGGGTCTCCAAAAAGCAGCGCCGAGATTCCTAGGTGATTATGGAGTGGAATGGCTCTGGCGGCTTCTCACACAGCCAAGGAGACTTGGCTACCGTTACTTGGTGGAACCTTGGAAGTTGCTTGCAGTGCTAACCCGCAAGCAAATCATTCGCAAGTCTAAATACGGACAGGATTAAGCATGCTAGATGCAACCAGCGACGAACCTCTTGTGAGTGTGATCATCCCTACCATTGGAAGAGATTGCCTACGCACCACGGTTGAATCTGTTCTGCGGCAGACTGTCGGCTGCGAAGTCATTCTGGTATTGGACAGGCCGGAGGTAGAGAAGGAAGTCAAAGAACGGCTGGCTGGCCTTGCGTATAAGCTCCTCACAACCAATGGTAGAGAGGGTGGTTCGTTCGCCAGGAATACGGGCCTGGACAAGGCATCAGCTCCGTACATTGCATACCTAGACGATGACGATCAATGGCTTCCCCAAAAGGCCGAGAAACAGATCGCTGCCATTGAAGCGTCGCCCTACCCTGATCGATCGATATCGGTGACTGCAACCAGTTTCATTCGTGGACATGGCCTAAACGTTCAAATGCCTAGAGAGCCCTACCACAGCGCGAATAATATCGCGGATTATTTGGTTACCCGCAAGGATCTGAGGTTCGGTCGAAACTTCATGCAAACCAGTTCCATTCTAGGACCGAGCGGAATCATGAAGGATTATCGTTGGGACACAAACCTTCCTAAGCATCAGGACTGGGATCTCTTTGTACGATTTGGTTCCGACCTTAAAAATCACATCATCTTTCTCGCGGACGCTCTCGTGACTGTAAACCAAAACTCAGAATCCTCAGTATCGAAAATACCAAATTGGAGGGCCAGTGCAGTTTGGTACGAGAAGCACAGTCACATTTTGTCCCAAGTTGGTAGGGGCGATTTTCTGGCAGTGCATATTTTAAGAGCGGCATTGCACACCCGAAGCGTAAAGGGAATTCGCTACTATCTGCGGAATGTTCGGGGATCTCGAGCCCACATGTCGGCAATCATTGTCGGAATGTTTGGCTTTTTTAAAAAGTGAGAGCACTACCACGAGCTCAGAATAGTTGGCTACTGAACGTTCTCACTTCAGGCGGAGTCCGTTTACTAATTTTGCCGGTGACGGCGATTTCTGCCATCCTCACGGCACGTATCACCGTAGAATCGACGGGCATTGGGGTATATGGTTACATCAACACGATAGCAATGTTGTTCCAGTTACTTCCTTTCGCTGATCTCGGGGTTGGCGCAGCGGTCACCACTGCTGTGGCCCGCAAGGGACTATCAGACGCGGGTCCGTTGGACGCCGAGCGTTCCGTATTGGGCGCTCTGCGAGTTCTCCTTGCTACGAGCGGATTAGCCGCATTGGTGTGCCTGATCCTAGGCTGGTTTGGGGTTTGGCCCAGGCTTATAGGTATACCGGACCAATTTTCGGCGGAGTCAAATCTTCCCATCACGATTGTGCTCGTCGTTTTCCTGATATCCCTACCCATGGGATTAGGTCAAAGGATGCTTATCGGTGCAGGTAAGACGAACCAATTGGCGTGGATCGGGATCGTCACCCCTGTAACAATTCTTGTCTACACCTTGCTTGCGGATCACCTTTCGTTTGAGCCATTCTATTTCGCTCTTGGTGGGTCCGTGTCCGTCCTCGTTGCTAACGTGTTTTACCTTGCGATAGGTCTAAAACTCGCAGAGATCTCCTTTCCTAATATCCTGCGTCGTCTGCTCCGTGCCAAAAGGTTCCCAGGTGGAAGCGTATTCAATACGGCATGGCCCATGCTCGTGGTGAATATTTCATTTGCGGCCGTCATGCATAGTCATCGCCTCGTGATCTCACATGAGGTTGGAGCAGCGGCACTGGCGAGTTATGCGCTGACAGCCCAGCTCTTTTTCCCGATCTGGTCCGTTATATACATGAGTAGTACAGCATTGTGGGCAGAATTTTCTAGAGATGAACGTAGGGCCGGGCAGTGGTTGCGCGCAAATGTCTTGATGCTCAGTATAGGAATCGTGGGCGCACTCGCGCTGCAACTTTTTGGTCCCCTTTTACTTGGACTAATGAGCAACGGCACCCTTAGCGGCTCGAGCTCCCTCCTGCTAACTTTCGGACTTCTATTGGTTGTCATGTCAGCTCATGCCACCCAATCCATGCTGTTAACTAGGCCGGCTAGGTTACGCCAGCGGGCCTATATGTCGATCGGAATGATTGTGGTCTATTTCCTCCTCGCTATCGTGCTGACGCCTCATGCTGGCGCCGTCGGGCCGGTGGTCGCGGTTACAATTGCGTATGCGCTGTGCCAACTGTTACCGGGACTGTTCGTCGGATATAGGGTCACCCGTCGCCGCGGTACGGTATCTGGACGTCACTCTGTCCTAGCGCCCATCTCGTCCACCGAGAATTGATTGGATAGGTTTCACCTGCATGCGGCATGGATTGTTTAGGCGACGCGCCCAAGACTTTCAGTCTTACTACTCCGTAGAGTTGGAAATCGAATGAGAACGGTCTCGCATCTGGATGCACGGACCGTTCGATATAGTGATCATGCCTATCCGATGCAATCGCCCAGCGGAACCAGCAGGTCCGCATTCTTGATTGGCCTGCTCCTAGGAGCGGCGGTGAGCACAGTCGGCGTCACCTCTCGTCTCGGACCGCTAAGCATATCCGAGATATTTTTTTCTTGCGCAATACTGTCTTCATTGCTATTCAATGCTCGACGTATTCCGACGTATCGTCCCGGAAAGGTTGAACTTGGGATTCTCTTTTTCGTTCTTACGACACTAGTACTCGAGCTGATTAATTCGCTTGCCTTGGGACATGAGCCCGCGTTTTATCTGACCTATAACTGGACGATATATCTGTTTGCAGTTTTTGCTGCCCGTCTTTGCTTGGCCTCAAGGGGCGAATTGCGCTCTTTCCTGGGAGGCTTCGTACTCTTGGTGCCACTTGCCGCCGTGATTGCTCTGATGCAGCTGTTGGACAATCCGACAATATCCCGCACGATATTGGAGCTGGCACCTAATGCGGGCGCAATGGCCCGCCTAGAGGAAGGCGCACCTCCGCGCGCCTCCGGGCTTATAGGTCACTGGACTGGCTTGGGCAGTTATCTTGTTGCAATGGCTGTAGCCGTACTCGCGCTAACCCTAATGAGCGCATCCCGAAGTAATTATAGAATGATTGCCCTGGGTGTAATCGGGCTGGGTGTACTGTCCACTTTCACTTTTTCCGTTATAATCACGTACATACTTGTAGTTGCCGTATATTTTATCAAGACCAAGCGCGGACTGATTCTTCTATTGCTTTCTGGGATATTCGGCTTCGTGGCTTCTGCTTTCTTGGCTGATTCCTTAGCTTTTCGAGTCTTTCAGCAGTATGGCGACAATGCCGGTGCATTTTCTAGCTCTTCGGGTTTGATACCTGAGACCGTTATGTTTAGATTCTCCATATGGATCAATGAGACGCTTCCTGCCGTGCTTGAACGTCCAGTCACAGGTTGGGGCCAGGGTGTGTACATTCAATTCGGTCAATGGACTCACTTTCCTGAGGACCTATTGTGGAGGTCGCCTGAATCTCAGTGGTTCAGCGTTCTGATGCAAGGCGGCTTGCTGCTGCTGGTTGTTATTGGCTATGTCATCGTGCAGCTCTGGCGGGCCGCATCGATGCAGGAGTCGCAACTTGCTGTCGTTCTCAAAACATTCCTGCTGCTATGTGTCGCCACCGCCTTCACGGTGCCTCAATTCACAAATGCTGGTCTCCCCGCGGTCCTTTTCGTGCTATTCGGCGCTTTGGAAAGAGTGGCCAGGTCTCGACGGTCCTAGTGTTGATACCGGTGGAAACGACTTCGTCTAGTTCGTGTGGTTCGCAAGGAATGATGGCAGGAATTAGCGTTCATGCTGCTGCTCAGTTGACGATCCCTCCCGTATCATCCGGCGCCGCTCGTCAGCTCGCTTCAGGCATAGCATAGATCCATATTGGCCCACTGATCTGTTGGCAAGGGTTGGTTCCAAGCCTGCTCGATATGGTGCGGGTGTCCTGCCTCTTCGGGCCGTGCGGTCGCCAGCGACCCGGCGACCGCACAAAGTGTTTTGATGCCGGAGCTGGTCCCACTTAGGCGAACAAGGGCCACGGAGGACGGGACGAGATCCTCCGCTATCGAATCCGCATCCAGGCGAAGCCGACGTTTGACCAGAAGAGCAAAGACGCTGCGCCGTTTTCACAGTTCCCGCCAGCGCATCCACACGCAAATACGTGTTGCCTTCCCGCGCGGGCGTTCTGAACCGTCCCGGGTTTGATGCCGCTTCCTTTTGTGACAAGGATGGCGACTATGCCCAAGCAATACCCGGCGGGCCAGCGTGAGCGTGCGGTGCGGATGGTCCTGGACCATGTGAGCGAGTATCCCTCGATGAACGCGGCCTGCAAGGCCATGGGGCCGAAGCTGAACATCGGCAAGGAAACGCTGCGTCGGTGGATGCTTCAGGCCCAGATCGATGCGGACCAGCGGCCGGGTGTGACCACCGCCGAACAGGAGCGAATCCGGGAGCTGGAGCGGGAGAACCGGGAGCTGCGCGAGCCCAACGAGATCCTGAAGCAGGCCTCGATTTTCTTCGCGAGGGAGCTCGACCCTCGCCGCCGCAAATAGCCGGTTTCATTGACCTGATGAGCGAACGCGGCCACGGGGTCGAGTCGGTCTGCCGGGTCCTGCGCGAGCAGGGCCCGGCAGGTTGCCCCGCGGACGTACCGGAACTGGAAGTCCTCCCCGCCGGCGGCCCGGACCGTCTCGGATGCGCGCATTACCGATGCGCTGCGGGCCACCAAAGGCACCCCCGAATCGCTGTACGGCAGACGGAAGATGACCGCCTGGCTGCGCCGGGCCGGCCACGAGGTGGCACACTGCACCGTGGACCGGCTGATGCGCAATGAGGGCATGAGCGGCGTTGTCCGCGGCCGGGCCCACCGGACCACCATGCCCGGCACGGACGGGCAGCGGGCCGGGGACCTGCTCAACCGCCAGTTCACCGCCGACCGGCCCAACTATGGATGGGTCACCGACTTCACCTACGTCAGGATGTGGGCCGGCTTCGCCTATGTGGCCTTCGCGATCGACCTGTATTCACGGGCCATCGTGGGCTGGCACGCGGCCATGTCCAAGGACACGGAACTGGTCCTGATCACCCTGAAGATGGCCCTGTGGCGGCGCGACCACGACGGCCACCGCGTGCCGGAGGGGATGATCCACCATTCGGATGCCGGCAGCCAGTACACCTCCATCCGGTTCACCGAAACGCTGATCCTCGAAGGGCTGGCTGCCTCCGACGGAAGCGTCGGGGATGCCTATGACAATGCCCTGGGCGAGTCGACCGTCGGCCTCTACAAGACAGAGTGCACGGCCAAGAACAGCCCGTTCCTGACCGGCCCGCTCAAGACCCTCACCGAGGTCGAGAAGGCCACCATGGACTGGGTCCACTGGTACAACACCGAACGGCTCCACGGCCACCTCGGACTCATCCCGCCGGCCGAATTTGAAACCAACTACTATGACCAGGAACGCACCTCAGGAAACCCTGAGGCACCCCGTATGAAGACGGCCTAAAACCCGGCACGGTTCATTCATTACCACTCCCGTGAGGAGGCCAACGCGAACGTCGGGAGTGTCCGATAAACGGTGTGTGGGGTCCGGCGGTTTTCATCAGTGAGCGGTTCTCTCGAACCGACCTGCGAACGTGATCGCGAACGCGTTGAGGGCCGGCTTCCACCTCATCACCCAGCGTGCCCGGCCTCCGCCGGTAGGGTCAAGAGATCTGGTGACCAGGTACAGGCATTTCAGCGCCGCGGCCTCGTTCGGGAAGTGCCCCCGTGCCCTCACCGCCCGCCGGTAGCGGGCATTGATCGACTCGATCGCGTTCGTCGTGCAGATCACCCGTCGGATTTCCACGTCGTACTCCAGGAACGGCACAAACTCCGCCCATGAGGATTCCCAGAGCCGCACGATGGCCGGATAACGCTGGCCCCACTCCGCTTTGAATTCGTCGAACCGGTCCTTCGCCGCCTGCTCGGACGGGGCCGTGTAAACCGGTCTAAGGGACTTGACGATCCCGTCGCGGTGCTGCCGGCCGGCATAGCCGAAGCTGTTGCGGATCAGGTGCACGATGCACTGCTGCACCACCGTGCGCTCCCACGTGGTCGTGACCGCCTCGGGCAGGCCCTTGAGCCCGTCGCACACGGCGATGAATACATCCTCCACGCCGCGGTTCTTCAGCTCGGAGAAGACCTGCAGCCAGAACCGGGCGCCCTCGCCGCCGTCGCCGGCCCAGATGCCGAGGATTTCCCGCTCCCCGTTCACGGTGACCCCCATGACAACGTAGAACGGGGTGTTGCGCACCTGACCGTCGCGAACCTTGACGACAATCGCGTCCACGAACAGCACCGGGTAGATCGGATCCAAAGGCCGAGCCGACCACTCCGCGAGTTCGCCAACGACCTTCTCCGTGATCCGGCTGATGGTGTCCTTCGAGACCCTGGCCCCGTAGACCTCCTCGAAGTGCGCCACGATCTCCCCGGTCGTCAAACCCCGGGCGGTCAGCGAGAGCACGATCTGGTCGATCCCGTCCAGGCGCCGTTTCCGTTTGGGCACGATCACCGGCTCGAACGACCCGTCCCGGTCCCGGGGAACCTCGATCTCCACCGGGCCGATCTCGGTCAGCACGGTCTTGGACCGGGTGCCGTTGCGCATGTTGGCCGCGATCGGCGTCTCGCCGTGCTCGTGGCCGAGGTGCTCGGTCAGTTCCGCTTCCAGCGCGGTTTCGAGCACGTTCTTCGTGAGCTGGTTCAGCAGCCCGCCCGGGCCGACCAGGCTCACGCCCTGTTCCTTGGCCTGCGCGAGCAGCCGCTCGGCAAGCTCCTTCTGATCGATGATCTCTCCGGTCACGGGATCGATCATCGCCTCTGTCATCGCGGTCGTGAACTCTGACACGGCCATCTCCCTTCGGATCAGGCCGAACCCTTACACACCGTTTTTCTTACAGTCCCCG
>NZ_BRVS01000015.1 GCF_026011795.1 Arthrobacter mangrovi
CGTTTTTCTTACAGTCCCCGCAGGGACCGTGCCCTTCGAGACGAGGCGATCCGTAGCTTAGCCTCCGCCGCAGCGAGCTTAGTCACCGCCGCGGTGTGGTCCGTAGACGGCGGATACGTGGCGCAGTAGTCGAGCGTTTCGCGGAGTTCTGTAACGCGAGTGAACGCTCCGCTAGCTATAGCTCCCAGGAGTCCTCCTGCCAAGGCGGCGATGAACAGTGCCACTCCGAGGGGCACGGATCCTTCAAGCCAAAGAAGCTGACCAGCACCGGGTAGGAACCCGGGCCAGATAGGGAGCGCGTCTTTAGCGCGAGTTTGTTGATGGCTGGATAGATTTGTTCTGCCGGGCAGCGTCGACCAAGGCTTTGAAGATGGCTTGCTGCCTTGGATCTTCGCTGGCCAGCACTTCGGGGTGCCATTGCACTGCCAGGACCTGCCGCGCCTGATCTTCGATGGCTTCAATGCAGCCGTCGGCCGCGCGTGCTGTGACCATCAGGCCTTCGCCGAGGCGGTCAACGGCCTGATGGTGGGCGGAGGCGGTGGGAGCTGTGGTGCCCAGCAGTGCGGCAAGCCGGGATCCAGGTAGGAGGTCGACCGGGTGACGGGCGAAGGCGCCAGCAGGGTCCGCCGTGTGCCGATGCCGGTGATCGATATCCGACGGCGGCAGGTCCTGGATGAGGGTGCCGCCGTAAAGCACATTGATCAGCTGCATTCCGCGGCAGATGCCGAAGATGGGCAGGTCCTTCTCGAGGGCATGCTTGGCGGCGGCGAAGTCGAGATCGTCCTGCGCCGGATTGGTGTCGTAGACGCGGGGATCCGGTTCCTGACCGTAGCAGCGGGGGTGCAGGTCTCCGCCCCCGGGGAGCAGCAGCCCGTCGATGTCCGGTCCCGCGGCCCAGGTTTCCGGGGTGAGCGGCACTGGGATGCCGCCTGCGGCGCTTACGCGGTCAGTAATGAGCCCGATAAGGCGATTGGCTACTGCCACACGGTTGTCCAGCGCCGGATCACTGAGGCGTACGGGGATACCGATTCTGGTTGACATTCTGATCTCCTTTGATCGTGCACTAGGCCCACACCGCGCCGGGCAGTACCTGGGCATGCCGCGCCGCCCCCTGCGGTGGGCTGAGAGGGCGGCGCGGCGGTCGGATTGTGGCGTGTTAAGGCTGTTCCGGATCGAGGACGAAGTTGTAGGTGACTTCGTTCCCGCTTCCATCGGCCTTGGGGTGTGGGGCGAGGACCAGTTCGGGTTTGACCGCGGTAGCGATGTCGTCTTCCAGGTGGCTGTCGCCCTGGAAGTAGAGCTGGGCGGTGAGCAGTTCGTGGCCGGGTGCGGAGACCTTCAGGTGCAGGTGGGCCGGGCGCCATGCGTGCCAGCCGGCGGCCTCGATCAGCTTGCCGCAGGACCCGTCAGTGGGGATCTGGTACGGCGCGGGCTGGATGGTGTTGACGGCGAAGGTCCCGTCCGCGTCGGCGATGATGGTTCCGCGCAGGTTCCATTCCGGCAGGCCGGGAGCGAACTGCGAGTAGAAGCCGTGGTCATCGGCATGCCATAGTTCGATGTTGGCGCCGGCCAGCGGTCGGCCGTCGACGTCCCTGACCTGTCCTGCGAAGAGCAGGGGAGTGCCGGGCTCGTCGGCGCGCATGGGCAGGCTGCACGTGGCGGGCAGTTGCGGGGCGCCGGCAACGTAGTACGGTCCTTCGATGGATCCTTTGGACCCTTCGCGGTGGTCGGTGGCTACTTCCTCGACGACGTGTTCGACCCAGACGTCCATGAAGAGGGGCCATTCGCCGTCCAGACCGACCTGAATCAGCCAGCCTTTGACAGCCTGGTATTCGTCATAGGTGACCCGGTGCCGGCGGATCACGTCGTGGACCGCCGTCAGGACTTCGGTGGCCAGCTGGCTGACCCGTTCCTTGGGCGTGTCCAGGTTTGTCGCGTGGTTTTCAAAGTAGCGTTCGGTGGCGCGGCCGCCTGAGTCGGCTGCGGTAGCCTCGAATTCGGTGACTTCCTGCGACATGTCAGTTCTCCTTTGCTCCGTTGCGTTGTGCTGGGTGGCTGAATCAAATTTCCCGGATCAGGGTCTTCAATGGGAGACCGGTGTTGTGGGCATCTGTGGGGTCGATCGTGGCACCTTTGGCCAGGGCACGTTTGACGGCCATGAAGTCGTGCGGGTTGTTGACGGCGTCGGCGGCGATCAGCCGGCCGTCGCGGTAGTACAGCACGGTGAACTGCTCGGTACCGGGCTCTCCGCGGATCACGTAGTCGTCGAAGCCCATCGACAGGCCGGCGATCTGAAGTCTGATGTCCGCCTGATTGGACCAAAACCAGGGCACGGCCCGTTCCGGCCGGGGCCCGTCCATCAGTGAGGCGGCGGCTACCTTGGCCTGGTCCGCGGCGTTCTGTACCGATTCCAGGCAAATGGACTCGGTGGGGTAGAGCGGATGCGGCTGCATGGTGCAGTCGCCCGCGGCCACAATGGCAGGGTTGCTGGTCCGTGCCGCGTCATCGACGATGATGCCGCGGCCGCAGTCCAGTCCCAGCTTCTGCGCCAGTTCAATCCGTGGTTCGACGCCGATGCCGATGATCACCAGGTCGGCAGGGAGCACCATGCCGTCGGAGAGCTCAACACCGCTCACGCTGCCGGCGGATCCCCGCAGGGCCGTGACCGAGGCGCCGAGAAGCACCTTCGCCCCGCGCTTTTCGTGGGCGGTGCGGAAAAATTCCGATATCGGAGGGGCGGCCACGCGCTGCAGCAACCGGTCGAAGGTCTCAACCACGGTGACATCCAGGCCACGCCCGCGTGCGACGGCGGCGGCCTCGAGCCCGATGTAGCCACCGCCTACGACGACGACCCGCGTAGCGCCGGGAAGCAGTGTGCGCAGCCGACGGGCATCCGGGATATCCCGCAGGTAGCAGACCCCGTCGAGGTCCCCGCCTGGCACCGGCAGGCGCCGAGGGCTTGCGCCGGTGGCCAGTGCCAGCCCGTCGAAATGGATTGCGTGGCCGGCAGAGGTGGTGGCGGTCCCGCCTGCGGAATCCTCGTCCAGGACGATGTCCTCGATATGCGCGTTGGTGAGCAGCCGGAGGTCCTTGTCCTGGTAGAAATCATCGGCGCGCAGGAGCAGGTTTTCCTCGTCCATCTCGCCGGCGAGGAATTCCTTGGACAGCGGCGGGCGCTGGTACGGCGGGTCGGCTTCCAAGCCGGTGATCGTGACAGGGGCCGTGTACCCCGCGTTGCGCAGGGCGACGGCGATGCCGAGTCCGGCTTCGCCGGCACCGACGATCAGCGTCCCGGTCTCAGTTTCAGTCGTGACGGTGTCCATGGGGTCCTTCACTGTTCGGGGGCAATCTCTACTTCGAGCCCGTCGAGTTCGTCGGACATTCGGATTTGGCAGGAGAGCCGGCTGTTGGGACGGCGTTCGGAGGTGGCGTCGTCGAGCATCTCGTCTTCGAAGTCCTCGGCCGCACCGGCGCGTTCCAGGCATGAGTCGGACACATACACGTGGCAGGTGGCGCAGGACAACGCCCCGCCGCATTCCGCGACGATGCCGGGGACACCGTGTTTGACGGCGGTTTCCATGACCGAGGCCCCGACGCGGGCGTCCACGGTGTGTGTGTTCCCGTCCGGGGAACGGAGAATGATTTTGGGCATGGGGATCGACCTGCTTATCTGTCTGTTCTGTGCTGCAGTGTCCGGGTGCCGTCGGCAGCGACGGCACCCGGATGATGGTTCCTGGTGGTGGGGCTAAAACACCTCGAAGTACTCGCGGTGCTCCCAGTCGGTGACGCCGTTGACGTACTGGTCCGCGTCCGGATGCTCTGCCAGCCAGGCCTGGTACCTGGTCACCTCGCTGCGCTTCATGGCGACGAGGTAGTCGATAAAGGTGCTGCCGAAGGCCTGCCGGTAGAAGGTGTCGGCTTCGAGGGCGTCGATGGCTTCGGCCAGGGAGGTGGGCAGCTGCGGGACGTCTGCCTTGTAGGGGTCTTCGCTGAGCGGGCCGGGCTTGGTCTTGCTCAGGATTCCGTCCAGTCCGGCGGCGGCCTGGGCGGCGATGTAGAGGTAGGGGTTCGCTGCCGAGTCGCCTACCCTGTTCTCCACATGCGATGCTTTGTCGCCTGGAGCCGAGATCACGCGCATCATGGCGGCGCGGTTGTCCTGGCCCCAGGTCAGCCGGTCGGGTGCCAGCGAGTAAGGCCGGCGGCGCCGGTAGCCGTTGACGGTAGGTGTGGTGAAGACAGAGGCGGCGATGCCGTGCTCCAGGGTGCCGCCCACGTAGTGCTGGCCAAGGTCGGACAGCGGCTCGTCGAAGGAGGGAACCATGAGATTCTCGCCCGTGGAAAGGTCAACGACGGAGGTGTGCAAGTGCCAACCGTTGGCGTAGAACCCCTGGATGGCCGGCGTGCACATGAAGGATGCAATATGGCCGTGGCGCTTGGAGATCTGCTTGACCGCCATCCTGAAGAGCACTGCGGCATCGGCGGCGGCGAGCCCGTCGAGGACGTCGAACGTGGTTTCGACCTGGCTGGGTGCCCACTCGTCGTCCAAAGAGCGTAGGGGCAGGTCCATGGATACGAGCGCCTTGCGGATTGGCCGCAGAATGTGGTCGATCTCGTCCAGATGGTCGCTGAGCAGGTAGTTGTAGCCCCGGGCAACGGGCGCCACTTTCGGCGGATCGGCCGGCGAGCCGGGGGCGCCGAGGGACCCGTGTTCGAGCATGTTGTCGACGAGCCGGGTGAGGTACCACTCCATCTCGATGCCGGCGACGAGTCCGTAGCCGTTCTCAGCCATCTTGCCCAGTGAGGTCTTGAGGATTGATCGCGGGGCAAAGGGGAACAGCCGGCCGTCGGACATGTACAGGTCGCAGATGACGACAGCTGTTTCCTCCACCCAGGGCAGGACAGTGAAGGTGCCCGGGTCCGGGACCATCTTGACGTTGGGGCTGCCGCCCAGGCCTTCGATGGCGAAGCCGCCGTCGGGGGAGAACGGGTTGAGCACGATGCCGTTGGCCGTGTCGAAGAAGAACGGCGCCATGGTGATGTCCATCCCGGACTCCAGGCATGCCAGGTAGGACTCCTTGGTGACGGATTTGCCACGGAGCAGGCCGTGCTGGTCGGGCCAGACGAGGCGGACGATCTCAATGTTGCCACTGTCAAGGCTTGCGCGGTTGCGTTCTGCAGCCGCGAGCTGCTCGTCAGTGTAGAGGTTGAACTTGGGGATGAACTTGCTGGAATTAGACATAATCAGGTCCTTTGGAGCAGTGCTCGGCGGCGGGCGCCGCCGGACGGTTGGTGGTGTTTCTAGACGGTGATGCGGCCGGTGAGCCAGCCTCCGAGAATTTGCCGTGCTCCGGCCCAGGCCGTGTCCCGGGATGCAGTTGCCTCCGCAAGTACGGCTTCAACGTCGATGCCATATGTGCGCAGCTTGTCTTCCTCTATTGAAAGCAGCTGCCGGATACCGGCAGGAGAGATTTCCGGGTGGAACTGGATTGCGAGGGCCGAGCCAAGCCGCCAGGCCTGCGGGTACTGGTCGGAGACTGCCAGCAGCTCTGAACCTGCCGGGGGGAGGAAGGTATCGGTGTGGAAGGAAAAGAACCGTCCACACAGCCAATCCGGCAGTGGGTCGCCCGAAGCCTCCGCCGTTCCCTGAACTGTCCGGACATCGATGAATCCGCATTCCAGTCCCCGGGTACCGGGCATGGCCTGGCCTCCGAGCGCCCGGGACAGGATTTGCGAGCCCAGACAGATGCCCAGCGTAGGGACCCCTGCCTCGGTTGCGTCCCTGAGGAATGTCTCTTCGCTGAGCAGGAAGGGATGTGCAGCCGTATCGTAAGCGCTGTGGGGGCCGCCCAGGCAGATCACTGCCGCAGTGTCACCGTCACCGGGCTGCGGCAGCGGTTCCCCGCCAAACGGACGGACTGTCCGGGGCACCAGCTCCTGCTCTCGGATCAAGCGGTCCAGCCACAGCAGATCCGCATCATCGAAATGGGTGATGATTACGACCTCGCCGCCGCGGTTCATGGCTGAGGCCGTGGCTCGATGCGGGACTGCCAGGGGTGCCAATGGTCGGTCCCGGCCAGGGCACGCATCAGCTCCGTAGCGCTGGCCCGGTCCAAAGCCAGCCACGAGTCATCTGGCCGGACCCCGTAGGGCGTGAAATCCCAGATTTTCAGACGTTTGACCTCGGCAATGATCGGTTGCATGCTGGCCGCTTCGCGTTCGAGACGGCGTATCCTCTGCTGCAGCAGGCTGTTTTCCCGTCGCAGCTGTTCCAGGTCGGCGTAGTGACCGTCCTCATGTGTCGTCATTTTCGGCCTCCCCTCAGAAGACCAGCGTGAGGTTTTCGTGGATGTGCTCGGAATCGAGCAGGTTGGCCTGCTTGAGTCTGATGGTCCAGCCGCCGTCCTGCGGTTGAAGCACGTGTCCGTACCAGCCGGTGTAGCTCTTGGCGACCCCGGCGCGGAATTCGTTGACGATGAAGTTGGAACGGATGAAGCGCAGGCCGCTGGCTGGTTCGTCCAAGACCTCCATGTTGCTGATCATCCGGCGGGTACGGGACTGGGGGATCTGGCTGAAGGCGAGGCCGGTCCGCAGCCAGTAGACGCGATCAGTGAGGCGGCGGCAGTCGTCAAAGGCGTGGGAGACTTCCAGGCGCGGGTTGCCGCCTCCCGGGGTGATGGGTACCCAGTACAGGCAGTCGGGCCCGAAGAGCTCCAGCCAGTCATTGAAGCGGCCTTCGTCGATCAGCCGGGCTTCGCGGGCCAGGAATCCTTCGGCGGCGCGCGCAGGCTCGACTTCGGCTACCGGCCAGTCCTCGGCGAGCACCCGGCTGAAGCGGTCAAGGTCCGCGTAGAAGGAATCATCAACGTGGTAGGACCAGCTCGAGGTGTCGGAGTAGTCCTCAATCTTCTGGCTCATGCGGGCTCTCCGTTCATCAGGCGCAGCCATTCTTCGTAGTAGCCGCGCATGTGGATCTCGTCCGTCACGGCGGTGACGATGACGCCGTTCTCGTCGATGGTCTGCCAGCCGTCCACGTTCAGGCCGCGGTTCATGAGGACCCATTCCTCCTCGGTGACGGCCAGTCCGCGCTGGACCTCTTCGAAGTTCGCCTGATCGTCCGGCTCGCCAAAGGCCGGGAAGTCTTCCTGGGTGCGCATGCGCATGGTGTTGACTTCCTCAGGAACCCCGCCGATCGATGTGGCGTTCCAGGTCAGCTGGGTGCGGTCCACGCTCAGCGGCTCGATCACCTGGATCTGGTTGCCGATGATCAGCAGGTTCGGGAAGATGCTCAGGTTGATCTGCCCGCCGGCGCTGATATCCAGCAGCCGGTCGGCGTCCTCGGGATACTTGGCGCGGATCAGTTCCTCGAACTTTTCGCGGCCGGGCTGGGGACGCTGGTTGGCCCAGATGCTGCCGGGACCATCAAAGTTGGGTCGCTGGTCGATCACACTGTGGCCGTTGCCCAGCGAATACACCTTCATCGGACCGTCGTCCGGGGTTTTGCCGAAGTAGGACATGTCCTTGCTGTCGCCCATCCGCGAAGCCATCTCCAGCAGTGAACGGTGCGAAAACGAGGGGTGGTAACCGTCTCCGGCATTGTCGAAGGCGAGCTTCCAGTTGCCGCGGTAACCCATCCGGTGTGCCGCGCTGCGCACGACGACCTCGCCCTCCGGGGCCCGGTCGATCCAATAGTCCAGCCAGGGCCGGGCTTCCCCTAGATAGTCGGCCAGCGGCGGTGCCGCCTCGCTAAGGGTGCCGAAGATGAAACCTCGGTACGAGTCGACACGGGTGACCTTGCCAAGGCCGAATTCGGACTTATCGAAGTCTGGCCCGTAGCCCTGCGGCCAGGGGGCGCCGACCAGTTCGCCGGTGTTCTTGAAGGTCCACCCGTGGTACGGGCACTGGAAGCTCTTGGCGACACCGGTTTCCTCGCGGCAGACAGTGGCCGCGCGGTGTGCGCAGCGGTTGAAGACCGCGTGCAGGCCGCCCCGGCGGTCACGGGTGACAATGATCGGCCGCAGGCCCAGTTTGGTGGACACGAATGAATTGGGTTCGGGGAGCTGCGACTCATGCGCCAGGTACACCCAGGTATGGCCGAAGACCTTGACCATTTCCTCGTTGAAAACGCGCTCGTCAGTATAGAGGGACCGGTGAACCCGATCCTCCCGGACGTATTCGCGCCACGCAACGTCCTGCGCTTCCGCGGCCGTGGAACTGGAGATCTCAGGGGAAACCACCATAGAAATGCCTCCTCAATGTGGGCCAGGACTCTGGCTCGGGGACGGTTGCACCGAGCGTAGGGTGCGCCGTTTCAGCCGGTCTACGGTCTTGTACCGCATTTCGCTGAGGAGAATAACTAAAAGGTATGTTTTTCCTATGAAAATGCCGTCCGGAAATATGAATCTTTCGGGCGCCGGATACCGCTGCCTCCCACGCAGATCCCTATGAGGCGTGGGCAGCAGCCCCCCGGGCAGGCTTGCCTAGATCCGCTTCGGCCGTGGCGACGGCATCGCGCAGAGCCTCGACGTAATCCGGGATCTTCTTGCGGTTGAACCGAATGCTGGGAATGGCTACGGAAATGCCTGCGACCGCGCGACCCCCAGGGTCCTTCACACAGGCAGCGATACCCGCAATTCCCTGGGCGGCCTCTTCGAGGTTGAGTGCGTAGCCGTTCTGCCGCACGGTCACCAGGTGCCGCTTGAGCGACTGCAGGGAGGTGATCCGGGACGAGCGCCACGGCGGGAGCCCGCCGGCATGGATGGACTCAAGCTCGGCGTTGCTAAGCGTGGCCAGCAATGCCTTGCCGCCCGCAGAACAGTAGGCGGGCACAAGGTCCCACATGGCCGTGCGCACACTCAGGGACTGAGTGCTCTCGATCCCGTCGATGTACCTGACCCTCGGCCCCTGCAGGACCCAGACCTGGATGGTCTCGTCGAGGGTCTTATTGAGGGTCTCAATGGAGGGCCAGATGGCCCCGCGGAGCTGGTTGGGCGGGTAGGACATTTCCTCGTGGGGGGCCAGCTCCGGCCCGGCCCGGTACCGGCGCTCCCTGTCCTGGACTGCGAAGCCGTCGTAGCAGAGGGCGGCCAGCAGACGGTGTGCGGTCGAGGGGACAACGTCGAGCATTGCGGAGGCATCTTTGACGCTGAGGACCTGACCGTCGCGCAGGGCCACGAGCAGCCGCAACGCGCGATGCACGGAATCGAGCGGAGGCACCTGTTCAATATTTCGCATGGAAGAATCCTTGCACCTCCTGTTGCCCTAGGGGAAACCGATTTGTAATGTCCTTTCCGAGTCAGATCCGTGATCCGCTTCACACCTCCCCGTTGGTGTCTTCCGGTGCCCTCGGGAACACGGTTCCTTGACTACCCATACTCAACGGGGTCGGTTTGCCGGCCCGCTACCGCTAACTGCGTGGGCCTGCGGGTCCGGCAGCGAATGCGAAAGGTGCGCAGATGCCCAATTCATTTTCCGAGCGGGACCGCCGCTGGGACCTGCTGAACAAGTCGATGCAGGAAAACGGCGTGGACGCCCTCATCTTTGCCGCCAATGATTACCGCGGCCACAAGGGGGCGCTGCGCTACGTTTCCGACTACAACCTGCCCCATCGTTCCGGCAATGCCGTGATGTTTAAGGATGAGGAGCCGGTGCTCGTACTCTCGGGAAACCTCATCGGCGGACGCCGGCCAACCAGCGGCTGGGTCAGCGACTACCGCTTCCCGGGAACCATCGCCCAGGGCCTGGTCGACGCCTTCAAGGGCCGCAGCTTTTCCAAGGTCGGCATCATTGGGCTGGGACAGGTTATGAAGGTGGAAGAGCACCTTGCCCTGACGAGCGCCTACCCCGAAGCACAGTTCATCGACTATTCGGCCCAGTTCGAACTGATCCGTTCGGTCAAGAGTGCGGCGGAAATCCGCGGCGTCGAGGAATCAGCGTTCATCCTGGACCAGTGCTTCAGCCGGCTGCTGGAGATCGCCCGGCCGGGCGTCACGGAGCGGGAGATCGGCGCCGAGATGTACAAGGTCGGGCATCAGCTCGGCGGCGAGGACCCATTGTTCCTCACCATGTACACGGAAGTCGACGGCGGTAAGACCGGGGCGACCTTCGGACCCCCGCGTGACCGCGTCCTGACCACCCACGACATCCACACCTTCTCCTTTGAAATCGTGGGGCCCAAGGGCTACTGGACCGAGCTGTCCCGGATGGTCACCTTCGCCCGCCCGGCGGACGACGACGCGCGCATGGCCCGGGCCGTTACCAAGGGTTTGGCCGCAGCCGCAGCGCAAATGGCACCCGGAACCTCGCCGTCGGACGTCCAGCGGTCTATCCTCGAGGCCATCGGCACCGAGGGAGCCACCTCCTCCTACTGGTCCGGACACTCACTGGGGCTGGACGTGCTCGAACAGCCCTGGATCGGCCTCGACGTAGTCGAGGACGGTACCCAGTCCCAGGACACCGCCCTCCAGGCCGGCTATGTGCTGGCCGTGCACCCGATGGTGCTGGATGACCGAGCGCAAACCAGTGGTTACATGGCCGACACCTACGTCGTCGAGGAGACCGGGAGCCGTAAGCTTTCGGAGCACCCGACCGGCCTGCACCGTCTTTCGAAAGGTGAAGTACATGTCAACGAATGCTGAGAACAGGATCGATCCGATCACGGCATCGGTGCTGCAGCGCCGGGTCGACGCGATCGCCAAGGAAATGGCGACCATGCTGATGCGGTCCTCCCGATCACCGATCTTCAACGAAATCGGGGACCTGGTGACCGTAGTCTTCGACAAGGATGGCAACACGCTGGCCCAGGCCGAATTCGCCGCCATCATCGCCTTCGGCGCCCATCCGGCGCTGGAGTACATCATCAACTACTACGGGGACGACATTCACGAAGGCGATGTTATCGTCCACAACGACGTCTACCACGGAGGCAACCAGAATGCGGACACGGGCATCTTCATGCCCGTCTTCTCTGCCGGCCAGCTGGTCGGATGGACCGCTGCCAAGGGCCACATGGCCGATATCGGCGGGATGACCGCCGGCGGCTACGACCCGAACGCACGGGACATCTGGCAGGAGGCCCTGCGCATCCCCCCGGTCAAGGTCGCGGAGAAGGGCGTTTTCCGCAGGGACGTGTGGGACTTCATCGCGGCGAACATCCGCTTCGATTTCGTCATGGAAGACATCAAGTCCATGATCGGCTGCTGCACCATCGGAGCCCGCCGGCTGGGGGAGCTGATCGAACGCTACACGCTGCCGGTCTACGAGAACCACATGGACTATATCCTCGAAAGCTCAGCGCGCCAGGTACGGGCCGAGGTCAGCCGGTGGGCCGACGGACACTACTACGGCGAAAGCTGGATGGTCTCCGACGGCTTCGACACCACCAAGCGCTACAAGATCGCCTGCGACATTGAAATCAAGGGTGATGAAATCACCTTCGACTTCTCCGCCAGCGACGACCAGGCGCCGGGCATCACCAATATGCCACCGGCCTCTGCCAAGGGAGCCGTGCGAATCGCATTCCTGATGCTCATGGCCAGCGGGGACATTAACATCCCCACCAACCAGGGGCTGTTCGAACCCATCAGAACAGTCTTCCGGGAAGGCTCCGTCCTGAACCCGCGCTTCCCGGCCGCCACCGTCTTCGGGAACCAGATGTCTGACGAAGTGGTCGAGTGCATCATGACGGCACTGGCCGGTATCCTCCCGGACCGGGTATCCGCGGGCTGGAACAAGTACCTGTGTACGTCCACCAACGGCGTCGACCCGCGCACCAACGAAGAATTCGGCACCTTGACCGTCTTCCAGCGGACCGGCCCCGGAGGCGTGCAGGGGACCGACGGCTGGGACGCCCTGGGCTTCACCGGGACCGCCGGGCAGATGCGCGCACCGGACCCGGAAATGTTCGAACTAACCTCGCCGCATTTCCTCGAATACCACGAGTACCTGCCCGACTCCGCGGGCGCCGGCGAATACCGCGGCGGGATGGGGACACGTTCCGCCTGGGTCAGTTACGGCGAGAACCAGCATGGAGTCACTCTCGGGGACAATGTCCGCGCCGAAGGCGCGGTGCCGGCACAAGGACTCTTCGGCGGCATGGATTCGGGTCTCAACGACATGACGGTCACCTTCCCGGACGGAACGGTTCACCAGTGGGGGTCCAAGGAGATCATCGCCATGCCCCCGGGGACCAGGGTCGAATCCCTGCTCGGCGGCGGTGCCGGATACGGCGACGCCTTCAAGCGGCCGGCGGAGAAGGTCCTGGCCGAGGTCCGCGACGGCATTCTCTCGGCAGAAAGGGCGCGGTCGGATTACGGCGTCGTCCTCACCTCAGACGGAACCGCCGTCGACACCGCACAGACCGCAGCGCTTCGCGCCTAAGACATATCCGGAAGGTCCATTCCCATGAGCATCAGAATCGGCATTGACGTCGGCGGCACCTTCACCGACTTCCTGGTCATTTATCCCGACGGCCAGCGGCGCATCCACAAGACCAGTTCGGTTCCCTCCAATCCGCCGCTTGCGGTCTACAACGGGCTGCAGGAGATTGCCGCACTGGACGACACGTCCATTGAGGACTTTCTGGCCGGTGTGGAACTGATTGTGCACGGCACCACCGTCACGACGAACGCCCTTCTCACCCGGCGCGGACCCAAGACCGCGCTGCTGGGCACCGAGGGGTTCAGGGACGTGCTCCCGATGCGCCACGGCACCCGCGAGGAGCCCTACGACAACCGGCTGGAACAGCCCGACTCGCTGGTGCCCCGGCATCTGCGGCTGCCGGTGGCCGGCCGTCTCGATTACAAGGGGGACGAAGTCACCCCGCTGTCCGAGCAGGACGTGCGGGACGCCGTGGCAGTCCTGCAGGAGCAGGACGTGGAGTCCGTGGCCATCTCCTTCATGCACTCGCATGCCTCGACGGTCCATGAGGACCGCGCGGCGCAGATCGTGGCCGAGCTGATGCCGGGCGCCTACATCACCAAGTCCGCCGAACTTTTGGGCCAGGCCCGTTACTACGAGCGGACCAGCACCGCGGTGTTGAACTCCTACGCGGGCCCCATCATCAGCAGTTACCTATCCACACTGATGGAACTGCTCGCCGAGGTCCGGTTCGAGGGCGTCCTGCTGATGATGCAGTCCAACGGCGGTGTCGCGACCCCCGACCAGCTGGCCAGGCGCGCGGCGCTGTCGCTGCTGTCCGGCCCGGCGTCCGGCCCCACAGCCGGGCTGCTGGTCACCGCCACCCATGGCTGGAACTCCTGCATTACCGTGGACATGGGCGGTACCAGTTTCGACGCCGCCGTGGTCAAGGACAACAAGCCCCTGGTGATGACGGACGGCGAGATAGATCGCTGGTCCGTCGCCTTACCGGCGGTGGATATCCACACCATCGGCGCCGGGGGCGGCTCCATCGCCTCTGTGGATGAGGGCGGCCTGCTGAGGGTCGGACCGCAGAGTGCGGGCGCCGTGCCCGGCCCGGCCTGCTACCGCCGCGGCGGCGTGCATGCGACCACCACCGACGCCGATGTGGTCCTGGGCTACATTGATCCTGATACCTTCCTGCACGGCCAGATCGGCTTGGACAGGGAGGCCGCCGTTAAGGCGATCAAGACGGACGTGGCGGACCCGCTGGGACTGAGCGTGGAAGAAGCAGCAGCCGGCATCTACGAAATCGTCAATGTCAATATGGCCGCGGGCGTGCGGGACATTACCGTCCGCCGCGGCCTGGACCCGCGCGACTTTCCGATTGTCGTCGCCGGCGGCGCCGGTCCGGTCCACGCGGCCGCCATCGCCCGGGAGTTGGAGATTCCCGTGCTGATCACCCCGCGTGATTCCTCCATCTTCTGCGCGGCGGGCATGCTGGTCTGCGATTTCAAGCACGACTACGTCCAGAGCGCCAACCAGCGCCTGGAAAACCTGGATGCGGGGACGCTGGTGGCTGCATGGAAGGAAATGGCAGCCGATGGCCTCAACACCTTGCTCGCCGAAGGTGTTGACGAGGCAGACATCTCGTTTGTCCCCTCCGTTGACCTGCGCTACAAGGGGCAGTGGTACGAACTTAATCTCGAAGTGGATCCGGCTAACCTGGAGGCACCGAACGTTGCGGAGTTCGCCGAGGCGTTCCATCGGGAACACGAGGCGCTGTTCGGCTACAACAACTTCGAGATGCCGATCGACCTGCTCAACATCCGCCTCTCCGCGGTCGGCCGTACCCCTAATGATCGGGTCACGCTAAGCGGCACCATTTCCGGGGGAGCACTCCCGGAACCGAAGCGCCGCAATATCTGGTCTCCGCTGCAGCACCGCATGGTGAAGGCCGATGTCCACCAGGGCGCCGCGATGGGACCGGGCGAGGAAGTGGAAGGCCCGGCCATCATCGAACTGGGCACCACCACAATCGTGGTTCTGGACGAATACAACACCGTCGTGGATGCGAACGGTTCCTTCGTGATGTACCTGCGGGACCAGAAGGATCAGATCAGGGCACGCCTGAGTCTGTCCTGATCTGAAGCTGGGCCTGGAGGCCGCCTGTTTCGGCCTCCAGGCCCTAACCAACCGGCCACCCCTCGCTTCAACACAGTGGAGTGGTCTGGTGCAATCGCCCTACCCTCAGCCTCCGTCCGCCGCGGGCAGTCTTGCCCGCCGCCGCAGGAGGGTCACCGCTCCGGATTCTGCCGGCATGCCGTGCCCCCGCAGTACCGGAACCAACTCCAAGGAGACGGCCATGGCTTCTGCACATGACGCCACCCCATCCACCCCGCAATCCACCGGCCTCAAAGCGGCCATGGATGACAACGTCCTAAATCCCGTCGCCGCAAGCCAGCGCATGAGCGGCTGGTCCCTTCTGGCGAACACGGCCGGCGTCGGGACCACACTCGCCATGCTGCTCATCGGCGGCACCGCCAGCTATCTCGTCGGCACCCAGTGGGCCATCGCCATGGCCGCCGTTTCCGCCCTGTTCGGGTCGGTCGTCGGCATGTTGACCGGCCGTGCCAGCCAAAGCACGGGCATGTCCTCGACCGTGAGCATGCGATTCCATGGCCTTGGAGCTTCCGGATCTTCGCTGGCTTCGCTGATCTTCGCCTTCATGATCCTCGGCTTCCTGGCTTTGGAGAATGTCCTGCTCTACTACGGCACGCTCTTCATGCTGGGCTGGGCACCTAACCTGGGCAACGCAGTCCTGATCTACGGCCTCCTCTCACTTGTGTGGATTCTGCTCACGATCTTCGGCATGAAAGTCGTTCAGAAGACATCATTCTTTCTGACCATCATTGCCGGCGCCCTCATGCTCTGGGTGGGTTTCGTCGCGTTCCAGCAGTCTGGGCTTTCCGTCGGGGAGGTACTGACAGTGCGGCCCAGCGAAGTGACCCCGGTCCAGATCATGACCGTCCTGAGCATGATGATCGGCATGGCCGGCGCCTTGTCCCTAGTCGGCGCCGACTTCGCACGCTACGCCCGCACCCCCAAGGACGTCGGGATCATGGCCGTGGGCGGCAATATCATCGTGAACTTCCTCGTCGTCTCCCTCGGCGCGCTGCTCTACCAGGCAGGAGACGCCGTCGTCGCCCGATTCCTTGCGGACGCGGCCAACTCCGACATCGCGGCCGCCCAGCAGGGCAGCTCCATCGTGGAAAAAGTCCAGCACCTGGCCCATTCAAACCCTGGAGCCTACTTCGTAATCCTGAGCGGCTTCATAGGTTTCCTCGTCATGTATGCGGCACAAATCAAGGCCCAAGTCATCAACACCTACTCCGGATCCCTGACTCTGGCCAACCTGTATGACGCTGTGCTGGGCCGAAAGCCCAACCGAATCGCCATGGTCATCGCCGCAAACGTCATCGCGCTGATTTCCGTCTGGGCAAACATCCTGGGGGTCATTACGCAGTACCTGGGCTTGCTGGGCATTCTGACGTTCTCACTGTGCGCACTTGTCATCGCTGATTTCTTCATTGTCAGGAAGCGGCGTCCGGCCGATACCGCGACGGTCGAACGGATCAACTGGGCTGGCCTTGTCGCAGCCGTCGTCGGCTCCGGCGTCTCCTACTTCCTCACCGCCACGGGAATATTTCCGCTCGGATTCCTGCTGACGTTGGTCCTCACGCCGCTGGTTTATGTCCTCTTGCGGCGCTCCGTCCTGCAGGAAGGCGCCGGAACATCTATGGTTCCGGGCACGGCGGCGCTGCGGGACGAGGACGATGTGGCAGAGCCCGCGCCCGCCGCCTAGCGAATCATCCAAAGTGGCGGCGCGTCCGGATCATGCCGGCAGCGCCGCCACCAGGACCAATAAGCACGAATTATCAATTCCGGTCCAAGCGGTATCTTTAAACGCTTGAGTGGTTTATTCCTCGATGCTGTAATTGTGCATAATAGCGGCACACTCAGCAGGGCACGAATTATTCCCACAAATTCTCAGGCCCGCAGCATTTTCAAGGCCATCAAATCAGTCGCTGCCAGGCCAGAATGCCGACTCTACGGACATTCTTATCATCCACAATTATCGGGGGATTACCTCCTGCCGGAAGGATTTGGCAACATGTATAAAATCCAAATGCGCCTTACAGGATTATTTGCGGCAGGGGCAGCGGTCCTGCTTGTAGCCGGTTGCGGTACCGCCGCCGGCTCGGGGCAGACTGATGACGCATTCACCGTGGGAATGACCCTGCCCACGGCGCAGAACTCCACCATCGAGGCCATCGCCGACGGACTGCGTGCCGAAGTCGAGAATGCTGGCGGAAAGCTCGTCACGGCGGACAGCCAGTTGCAGATCGACAAGCAGATCAGCGACATCGACACGTTCATTTCGGAGGAAGTCGACGCCATCGTGGTCTTCCCACTGGACTTCCCCACGCTCAAGAATGTGCTGGAACGCGCTGACAAGGCGGGCATCGCCCTCTTTGCCCACGACGCCCTGATGACAAACGCCACTCCTGAAACCCTGTCACCGGTGCGCGCCCAAGTGATGACAGGCCGCAGCCAACAGGCCGAGGAAGCCGCGGACTTCATCGAGCAGCAGACCGGCGGAACGGGCAAGGTTGCGGCCATCGGCATCGCGGCGCCAGTAAATACGAACATCTTCCTGCTGGACAAATTCAGTCAGCAGGTCAAGCAGCGCCCCAACCTGGAACTCGTCGGCCAGAAGGGCAATCCCACCGACGACGCAGCAGGCGCGCGTCCGCTAGCCGAGGGATTCCTGACCCAGCATCCTGATCTGTCGGCGGTTTTCACATACAACGACCCGAGCGCCATTGGAGCGGCCGCGGCGGCTGCTGCGGCCGGAAAGGATGTGGTCGTTACCGGATTCAACGCGAGCCAGGACGGCTTGGACGCAGTGAAATCAGGAGCTATCGATGCCACTTGGGACTACAAGCCAGTGGAAATTGGGCAGACGCTGGGCCGGTTGGCCATTGAGTCCGCTGTCAAAGGTAACGAGGTCGGCCTCAACTACCAGATGGACGTGGCAATGGTGACCAAGAAAAATGTCGATTCCTTCGTGCCGTGGGACGACCGCGTCAAGCAGATCGAGGATGGCAAGTACCTTGGACTGCCGATCGAGTAGCGGTGCTGGCTGATACGGAAGGACCAGAACCAATGATCGAGGTCAAAGAAGTTGCCAAGACGTACCCGGGCACCGTGGCACTCGAAGACGTCAGCCTGAGAATCGCGGCTGGCGAAGTGCTGGCGCTGGCAGGGGAAAACGGATCGGGCAAGTCGACGTTGATGAAAACCCTGGCGGGGCACATTCGTCCCGATGCGGGGGAGATCAGCATCGACGGAGCGCCTGTCCGCTTCCAAAACCCAAACGAATCGGTGGCGGCGGGGATCGGTCTCGTGGAACAGGAACTAGCCGTGGCCAGGCACTTGTCGGTTGAGGAGAACATCCTCCTCGGCGCGCTGCCACGACGCCGATACCTGCCCGGAGCTGTCGCGTGGAAGCAGGTCCGGAAGCGCGCCCGCGAGGTTATGGACGAACTGGCGATCGAAGTGGATCCCCGGGCCACCCTGGACGAACTGCCGGTCAACGTCCAGCAGTTGGTCGCCATCGCCAGCGTGCTTTCACGACGTCCAAAACTCATGCTGCTGGATGAAGCCACCAGCTCCCTCTCGGAAGATGAAACCGATCATCTGCTCCGGACCGTGCGGACCCTGAGCGAACGCGGCATGTCGGTGATTTTCATTTCGCACCGGATGCGGGAAATGCGCCAGGTGGCGGACCGGATCGTAGTGCTTCGGGACGGCCGAGTCAGCGGCGAATCAGAGTTGAGCGACGTCTCCGACGCCGACGTGGTGGGCATGCTGGTCGGCAGGGAACTATCTGAGATCTATCCGCAAAACGTGCCGGCCCGTGAACGGATAGTGCTGCAGGTGGATGAGGTGACGGCGCGGAACTACATCCAGAATGTCTCCGTCACGGTCCGCGAAGGTGAAATCGTGGGTCTGGCCGGTCTGGTCGGTTCCGGACGATCCACGCTCGCACAAACCATTTTTGGAGCCATCCGTCCGACTGCCGGCAGCATCCGGCTGGAGGGCAAGACGGTCCTCTTCCGTCATCCTGCAGACGCGCTGGCGGCCGGGATCGGCTTCGTCGGCGAGAACCGCAGGGTTCAGGGCATCCTGCCGGGACGGACAGTGCGCGAGAACCTGACGGCGTGCAGCCTTGGCACGTTTAGCCGCTCCGGCGTGCTTTCCCGCCGCGCCGAACAGGACCAGGCCCGGCAGGCAGCCAGTGAGATGGGCGTCAAATATACGAACCTGGAAGATCCGATTGGGGGCCTTTCCGGTGGGAACCAGCAAAAGGTGCTGTTGGCCCGCAGCCTGATGCGCGGCCCCAAGCTGATGGTCTTGGACGAGCCGACACGCGGTGTCGATGTGGGAGCCAAGGCGGAGATCTACCAGCACGTCGTGCAGGCAGCAGCCAACGGCATGAGCTTCCTAATCGCTTCATCGGAACTACCGGAGCTGCTGGGGCTGTGCGACACCATTTATGTTCTGTCCCAAGGCCGGGTGGTCGGCAGGCTCGACGGGAACCAGGCAACCGAAGAGCAGATTGCGGCCTTGGCCTTCCACACAGACGACGCTACGGAGGTAGCATGAGCAAGCTAACGCCCCAAACCGAATTCGCCGGCCCCTTGGGCCTGCTCCCGACACGGCCTCGCCCCCAATCGCGAGGGCAGCTCAGTCTGAACCCCAAACTCACCCTGTCCGTAGTATTGGTACTGCTGATCGTCTTCTTCACAGCTTCGCAGCCCAATTTCCTCACGTTTGACAACTTCCTCAACATTGCCCGTCTTCAAGCAGTTCCACTGATCCTCGCCGTCGGCATGACAATGGTCGTGCTGACCGGCGGCGCAGACCTGTCAGTCGGATCGGCCTTGGCTTTATCGGGGGTTATCGCCGGCCTGCTTTACGTCAACGGGGTCCCGGCTCCGGCGGTCATCATGCTTGCGGTGCTGTGCGGGATCTTGCTCGGCCTGCTGAATGGCCTGCTGATCGGGGCGCTCGGGATGTCGTTTTTCGTGGTCACCCTGGGCACCCTCGCCGGCTACCGCAGCCTGGCACTGGTCGCCTCGGACGGTGCGTCCATTCAGCTCGGAGAAGCTCCGCTGCTGCTGACGATCGGCGATGGATCGATAGGCATACTGCCGATCCCCGTCATGCTCGCGGCCCTAGTGACCGTTTTCGGCCACCTGGCGCTCTCGGGTACCGGCTGGGGGAGGAAAATCTACGCCGTCGGGTCGAACCGGGAAGCGGCCCGGCTGGCAGGGATCCGGGTCAACCGGGTCCTCGTCTCAGTCTACGTGACCAGCGGGTTGCTGGCCGGGCTCGCCTCCGTCATCCAGATTGGGCGCCTCACGACCGCATCTCCGGTAGTTGGGACCGGGATCGAGCTGCAGGTCATCGCTGCGGTCCTGCTCGGCGGCACCATCCTGTCCGGCGGGTCCGGCGGGCTTGGCGGAACTGTCCTGGCCGTACTCATGCTCGGAGTGCTGCAGAACGGCCTGACGCTGTCGGGAACCCCGGACTTCTGGCAGGGCGCCATTACCGGCGCCATCCTTATTGTGGCCGTCTTTCTTGACCATCTCCAGCGCCGCCGGCGGGGTCTGGCAGAGAACTAAGCCAGCGCCATGGACATCCGCCACCTGAAATACTTCGTTGTCCTTGCTGAGGAACTGCACTTCAACCACGCTGCCGAACGGCTGCACATCGCACAGCCGGCGCTAAGCCAGCAGGTACGGAATTTGGAGCGGGAGTTGCAGACGGAACTGTTCGCCCGCAGCACCCGACGGGTGGAATTGACCTTGGCAGGACAGGCCCTGCTGAGCCGGGCCCGGGACATCCTGGCCAGTATCGACACTGCCAGCGACGTGGTGACCCGTGTTGCCAGCGGGACGTCGGGGCGCCTCTCAGTGGGCTTCACCGGGTCGGCCACCTACGACCTGCTTCCGCGGATCGCCAAGGGCGTTGGCGAGCATATGCCGGGGGTTTCGCTAGAAGTCCATGGCGAGATGGCAACGTCGGATCAAATAGCGGCGCTGCGCTCCAACTCCATAGACATAGGGTTTCTCAGGCCGCCGATCGCCGTTTCAGAGTTTTCGCACAAGATTGTCAGGACTGATTATTTGTCCTTGATGCTGCCGTCCACCCATCGGTTGGCTTCCGAGCGCGCGATAGACCTGCGTGACGTGGCGTCGGACCCGTTCATCATCTATCGGCCGACCGCGGATCTGGCAACCGACGCCTTTGTGGCCGGCGCCTACCAGCAGGCAGGATTCAAGCCAATCGTCAGGCAGGAGGTTAACGCGACTTCGGTCATGGTGTCTCTGGTGGCGGCGGGCATGGGGCTGGCACTGGTCCCGGATGCGGTGCGAAGCGTATGTGTGGACGGAGCCGTCATCCGTCCGTTGCGGACCCCTGTGGTGGCCATGACGCTGGCTGCTGCCTGGCGGACCGGAAATGATGTGCCGGCTGTTCAGCGGTTTTTGGAAATGCTCGATGCAGCAGCTCTCTAAGCCCGCGACGCGAGTCTCACCTGCGGGACCTTTACCGACGGCTGTCTGAGCAGCCCCAGAACAATTTATCAATGGGGTTCTGAGGGCGACGGCAATACTTATCAATTGTATCAAAAAAACTATTTGTCGTTATTGACCATGGATTCTAGACTCGCAATATCAAAATAATTCGACTCAAAATACTCTCCATTGTCATTCGGATTTTGTAATGATTTGAGCTTGCCGATGAAAAGGGGCCCCATAAATGACCACTCCAGGAATTCTGAGTTCTACCCGCAGCGATCAAAAGTCAAAGATCCTGCGGGAACGCCACGAAGCCATCTGGGCCGAGATGAGGGCTGAGAACTATGACGCCATCGTCGTTGCCGGCCGTGGTCTGATCACCCAGTACGGCTACCTGGAATATGTAACCGGGTGGTGCCCGCAGGTCCGTCTGGCCTATGCCGTCGTGCTCCCGGGACAGGAACCGATCCTGATCATGCCGACGAATTCGGACGCCTGGTTCGCCCGCCAAGCCACGGGGCTCACCGACGTCAGGGCCGCCGGGCAGGGTGACGTGATTAGTGAACAGGACAGCCTCCCGCAGGTGATCGCGGACGTGATCACTGAGCACCGAGCAGGCTCCGGCAAGATCGGCGTCGTCGGCCTGCGGCACATCGTGCCGGTCGGCGACTACGAAATGCTAAAGAACGCGCTCTCGCAGGCTCAGATCACGGACGCCACCGCCTTGGTAGGGCGCGTCAAGGCAATCAAGAGCATGGATGAGCGGGCGGAAGTGGTGCGATCTGCCGCCATAGCTGACGCCGGCATGGAGGTCTTCGCGCAGCGCGCTGGGTTGGGCGTGGCCGGTTGGGAACTTTGGGGTGATATCCAGCAGGAAGTGCGCAGGCGCGGGGCACAGCACGTACTGGTTATGGTGGGCACCGGGCCGTTCTTCAACGATCCGCCCCGCTCAGATGCGCTGAAGGCGGGGGACCTAGCTTCAGTCTACGTGGAGATCACCGGGCCCAACGGCTTCTGGGTCGAGAAGGCCAGCCTGTTCGCGGTCGGCTCGCTCAGCGATGAAAAACAGCGCCTCGCCCGGGCCTGCCTGGCGAGCCATGCCGCTGCCGAAGCCGCGCTGCGGGCCGGCAATACGGCCGCTGACGTCGCCGTAGCGGTCGAAAAGGTCGCTACCCCCGCAGGTGTCGACTTCGGCATCTGGCATGGTCACGGCGTGGGCGTTGACCACGACATTCCGGTCATTACCCAAACGGACGAAACGGTTCTGGCCGAGGGAATGGTCATGGCCCTTCATCCCAACTTCGTCAACCCAACCACGACCGTCGGTGTGAGCGTCGCCGACACCTACGTCGTGCAGGAAGGCGCCCCGCAGCGCGGATCGAAGATCCCGCAGGAACTGCGTCACATCGAAAGGAACGACTGATGGGATACACCGTTGGAATCGACGTCGGAGGAACGTTCACCGATTTCCTCCTGACCGGGAACGCCGGCACCCGCCGGCAGCACAAGACGTCCACCACGCCAACGGATCCGTCCACCGGCATCCTGACCGGTTTGGCGGAATTGGCGGAATTGGAAGGGCTCGCAGAACAGGACTTCTTCGGCCAGATCGATCTGATCGTCCACGGAACCACGGTGGCCACCAACGCAGTGCTGACGGAGAACGGTGCACGCACGGGCCTGATCACAACGGATGGTTTTCGGGACATCCTGGAAATGCGCCGAGGCATCCGCAGCCGCCAGCACCTGTACAACAACAAATACGTCGCGCCGCGCCCGCTGGTCCCGCGGGACCTACGCAAGACCGTCACCGAGCGTGTTGACGTCGAGGGACAGGTCATCACGCCCCTCGACGAGGATGCGCTGCGGCAGGCCGTTGACGAACTGGTCGCTGAAGGTGTTGAAGCCATCGCCGTGTGCTTCATGCACTCCTACCAGAATGCCGAGCACGAGCAACAGGCCCGGAAACTGATCACCGAATCGGCCCCGGACGTGTTCCTGTCCGTCTCCTCCGACGTGCTGCCGCAAATCCGCCTGTACCCGCGGGTCAGCACAACCGCTATGAACGCCTACCTGGGGCCCGTCGTCGAACGCTACATGCGCAAGATCGTCCGCAGGATGGCGGATCGAGGCTTCGCCGGAACACTCATGGTCATGCAGTCCAACGGCGGTATCACCCTCCCCGAGACAGTGGCACACATGCCGGCTTCCATCACCATGTCCGGCCCGGCGGCCGGACCGGTGGCCGCCCTGGCCTTTGTGTCCGGCCGAGGCTGGTCGGACTGCACCGTGGTGGACATGGGCGGGACGAGCTTCGACGCGTCCCTGGTCAAGGATGGACAGGTCCAGATCACACGCGAGGGCGAAATCAACCGCCACACGATATCGCTGCCCACCACCCACGTCCACACGATCGGCTCCGGTGGAGGGTCAATCGCCTGGATCGACGAGGGAGGACTGCTGCGCGTCGGCCCTCAAAGCGCGGGCGCCGAGCCGGGCCCCGCCGCGTACGGCAGGGGCGGGGCCGAACCGACGGTGACGGATGCCGATGTCGTGCTCGGCTACATCGACCCCGACTACTTCCTCGGTGGCCGCCAGCAGCTCCGGGCAGATCTGGCAGCCGAAGCCATCACCTCCCGCGTGGCCGAACCGCTGGGACTGAGCTTGGACGAGGCCGCTGCGGGTATCTACGAGATGGTTAACCTGCAGATGGCCGCGGGCACCAAAAACATCTCAGTGGAACGCGGCTACGATCCGCGGGAATTCCCCATGGTGGTGGCAGGCGGAGCCGGACCGGTACATGCGGGCATGATCGCCCATGAGCTTGAGATCCCGATCGTGGTAATTCCCCGGTTGTCCTCCGTGCTCTGTGCAGCAGGCATGCTCATGGCGGACCTGCGGCACGACTTCGTACGCGCATTCAGCACCCGACTCGACGAGATCGACCGGATCCGGGCCCAATCCCTGGTCGCCGAAATGGCGGACAAAGGGTACGCGCTGCTCGAACGGGAGGGCGTACAGGACGCAGACCGTCACGTCGTCGTCGCCGCGGACCTGCGCTACATCGGCCAGCATCACGAAGTGATCGTCAATTTTGACGACTCGGACCTGGACCCAGCGAATCCGGCAGCGATCGGCAGACTCGCGGACCTCTTCCACAAGCGACATGAACAGCTGTACGGGTTCTGCACGCTCGATGCGGAACTGGAACTGCTCAGCCTGCGGGTAACGGTCATCGGCCACCGGCCGGAACCGGATCTGTCCAACCCCGACGCAGGAGTGACCGGTGCCGCGGAGCCACGCAGCCATCGTGCTGTCTACCTCAAATCCTTCGGGCGCAAGGAGCAGGTGCCTGTTTACGACGGTCAGGAGCTGCCGGTGGGCCAGCTGGTGGGAGGTCCGGCCGTAGTCGAGGAACCCACGACGACAATCTTCGTCCCCGAGTATTTCGATCTCGAACTCGATGTTTCGGGCAGCTACATCATGACCCGCAAAGGTTTCGACCCTGCCGCCGCGGGACAGGAAGAACGGTGAAAATCATGAAAGAACTGAATCCCATCCTCGTCTCCGTAATCGCAAGCCGCATCAAGGCCGTTGGGGAACGCATGGGCGTTGTCGTCGAGCGCAGCACGAGGTCACCGCTGCTGGTTGAAGGCCGCGACTTCTCCCTGGGCATCTACGACCCGGACGGGCGGCTGATCGAACAAACCGAGTACATCCCCATTCTGGGCTACGCAGCCGCCCCGGCCATGAAATACATCGCTGATAAGTTCAAAGGGAAAGTCCGCCGTGGCGACGTCATCTTGCACAACGACACCTATACCGGCGGCAACCAAGCCTCCGACTGGAAGGTCACGAAGCCCGTCTTCCACGGTAACGAGCACATCGCGTGGGTGGTCATCACCGCTCACCAGGCTGACGTAGGCGGGGCAGTTCCCGGCTCCTACAACCCCCATGCCACCGATTTGTGGCAGGAAGCGCTCAGACTGACCGCGGTCAAGGTGTACGACGGCGGCCAGCCACGCGAAGACGTCTGGGACCTAATCTTTGGCAACGTCCGGCTCGGAATGGTCGAAGACGACGTCCGGGCCATGATCGGGGCCTGCACAGTCGGCGAACGCGAACTGGAGGATCTCGTCGACCGGTATTCCGTCGATACCTTCCGGCGAGTCGTCGACAGCATGTTGGACTCCGCAGAGGCGATGGCGCGGCAGGTCATCCAACGGATTCCGGACGGCTGCTACGACGCGCAGTGGCAGGTCAACTTTGACGGCATCACCCCGGGCAGCACAATGCTGATCAAAGTGAAAGTCACCGTGGACGGGGACAACCTCCACTTTGATTTTGCCGGAACCGATCCGCAGACCCCGGGGTACGTCAACGCACCGCTGGCCGTGACACTGTCCTCCGTAATGATCACCTTCTTCATGCTCGCTGACATGGACATTCCACATAATGACGGGATCATGCGCTGCATCAAGATCGATGTCCCGGAAGGCAGCTTCCTGAACTGCCAGTTCCCCGCGGCTTCAGGTTTCGGGAACCATCTCTCGGACCAGATATGTTCAGCCATCATGCTCGCGTTCACGGACGCCCTGCCAGACCGGGTGACGGCGGGATGGAACCCCCTACTCTGCGCCATCGTCAACGGGCACAACGATCGGGATGGGGAACCATTCGTGGACATCCTGATCAATTCCTGCAAGGGCGGAGGAGGAGGAACCGTCGGCGCCGACGGGTACGACCATGTCGGACTGATCGCCTCTGGCGGCGCTCTGGGGGCACAGGACCCGGAGATGTTCGAGCTCATGACCCCAACCTTCGTCGAGAAGTTCGAATATGCCCAAGACTCGGCCGGAGCAGGTCAGTGGCGGGGCGGGCTGGGCGTGGAGTCCATATTCCGCTTCGTGTCCGGAGGGGTCCAAGCCAGCATTTTCGGCGACGGCGATACGCCCGAGACCGCAGCCCCGGGCATAGCCGGCGGACACAGCGGCAGCGCCAACCTCATTGAATTCGATTTCCCGGACGGCACAGTCCAGCGGCCGCTGACCAAAGACCTGATCACGGGCATGCCCGCAGGAACACGCCTCCACCAGGTCGCCGGCGGGGGCGGCGGCTACGGCGATCCTCACCGGCGCCCCGCGGAACGGGTCGCAGAGGAGGTCCGCTTCGGTTACGTCTCCGTCACCGCGGCCAGAGACCTCTATGGAGTTGCAGTCGACGAACGCGGTGTCCTGGACGAGCCGCAGACCCGCGCCCTCAGAAGCGCCGCCGCTGTGACTGCGTAGGACGTAGCAGCGGGACCGTGCCCTGATAACGATCAACGAGCCGGAAGCAGTTGTCCCCGCCAAGCCGCCCGCCTGGCGGGGACACTGTCGCGAACGCCCATGAGCAATGAGGTCCAGGTAAGTACTATTCCAACGAGCATCTCTCGAACTCCATGGTTCATTAGTGCAATAAGTAAGGCCCGATGACTCGCTATGTCCTGTCGAATGGCCGCGAAGGGAATCAGCGCGGAACGGCTTCAGCAGCGACTGCAGTGCTTCCGCCTTCTGAGGGTAAATTCGCGTTCTGCCGTGCGGATGCAGTCGTCACCGCCAAGGCCATCTGACCCGCGGAAAGACCGATTTTGATCATGGAACGCGGGACTTGCTACTCCCGTACTTTAATCGCCGATAACCACCTTATGTAAAGTAGAACTTTGTTTGTCTCACTGGACTATCAACTCGTCACTATTCCTCCCCTCCAACGCAGCCGCCAAGGAACGCCTAGCTGGCGGTACCCGACTTGGAGTCTCGATTGCATCTCCCGCTGACTGGACTCCGTCCATACCCTTGTAATTGACGACCGAATTAGCTCATCATTTCGGTTCAGGGTGGAATGGCCGACCGATCAACAGGCAAAGCGAGGAATACGGGTGAAGCAGGTTCCTATCTCCGGCGACGGCGCCGCGACCTGCCAGCTCAGTCCAGATCCCGACGATTCCCCCGTGGCTCTGACGATCGACCAATTGTTACAGGAGAGCCGCATCGGGCTCGAGCGTGTCCACGCTTCGGACCTTGAACGGGAGATGGCAGCGGGCGCCCTTGTCGTCGATACACGGCCGGTCGATCAGCGGGACCGCGGCGGGGATCTTCCGGGGGCGGTTGTCATCGACCGCAACGTGCTCGAGTGGCGGCTCGATCCTGCCAGCCCCCACCGGCTCCCGATCGCTGGCGACCCTGCTCGGCGGATCGTGGTGGTCTGCAATGAGGGCTACAGCTCCAGTCTCGCTGCGCACACCTTGCAGCGGCTGGGGCTGTTCCGTGCGACCGACCTTATCGGCGGTTTCCAAGCTTGGGCAGCACTGCGCAAGCAGTCCGACTAGTAGCGGCTGTTATGTCCGAGGCTCGGGGGAGCCAGGTGCAAAGGGCCCTGTCAGCCACTGCCGCGCTTCCTTGGCCTCTTCGAAGTACCGGCTCGGATACCTTGGCCCGTGAACGTCAACGAAGTACTTCGCGATCAGGCGATCCACGCGCGATGGTCCGATAAGGGCCAGTGTCGAGACGTTCAGCCGGGTGGCAAAGGTCCGGAAGGCGCCGCGGCTGAGGGAGGACATGCCGTTGAGATGCACCAGCATCGGGCAGCATTCGTTCCGGCTCAATTCGTCAAGCCGAACCAGGAGGTTCTGCGCATCTTCAGCGGTGACGTCCAATCGCGGCTGCCATTCGACCCGGATCAAGGAACTACCGTCACGGACCATGACAAAGCGGTCAGTCGCAGCTTCGCCGTGCATGGACCCTCCTTCTTCGCGACCTCCGGTGTTGATGCCTCCAAAAGGTTCTCAGATCGCCGTGCATTCGGCAGCCTTGAACCGCAAGTCGACTCAACAAAGGTGGCCTGGAGCACGTCGCGCAGGAGCTCAATGGCGCCTACGCAAACGCTCGGCTGGGATAACCCAGCCGAGCGTTATGCGGGACCCGCTCTCAGTCACCGGACCCAGGCCGTGTTGTAACGGCCCCTGTTGCCCGGGTGCTCCGCGCAGAGGGCCGCGGTCCGGGGCTGGCTTATGCGAAGTGCTTCGGCAGCGTCGCCTCGTGGGCTTCCTTCAGCTCGGCGAGCGGGAGGGAGAACTGGCTCTGGAAGTCCAGGGCGCCGATCTCCGTGTCCACCACGCCGATCCGCATGTGCGCGAAGCCGCGGGCGGAGCACATGTCCTTGAAGCGGACCTCTTCGCTGCGGGCCACGCTAACGACGGCGCGTGCCTGGCTTTCGCTGAAGAGTGCGGTGAACAGGTCCACACCGTCGCGCTCGCAGAGCTCGCCGAGGCCAATCCGCGCGCCCACGCCGAAGCGCAGCGCCATGTCCGCCAGGGCCGCGGCGAGGCCGCCCTCGGAGAGGTCGTGCGCGGCGTCGATCATGCCGTCGCGGGAGGCGTTGACCAGCAGTTCGCCCAGCAGCTTCTCGGCCGCCAGGTCCAGCTGCGGCGGCTGTCCGCCGAGGTGGCCGCGCAGGTTGGCCCACTCGGAGCCGTCCAGTTCGTCCTTGGTCACGCCCATCAGGTAGATGGCCTGACCGTCCTCGCGCCAGCCCGAGGGGGTGCGGCGGGACACGTCGTCGAAACGTCCCAGCACGCCGACCACCGGGGTGGGGTGGATGGCCACGCCGCCGGTCTGGTTGTACAGCGAGACGTTGCCGCCGGTGACGGGCACGCCGAGCTCCATGCAGGCGTCGGACAGGCCGCGCACGGCCTCCGCGAACTGCCACATGACCTCGGGGTCCTCGGGCGAGCCGAAGTTCAGGCAGTCGGTGACGGCCATCGGCACGGCGCCGGTGGTGGCGACGTTGCGGTAGGACTCGGCCAGCGCCAGCCGGGCGCCCTCGTACGGGTCCAGGTAGGCGTAGCGGCCGTTGGCATCGGTGGAGATGGCGACGCCCAGGCCGGTTTCCTCGTCCACCCGGACCACGCCGGCGTCGTCGGGCATGGCCATGGCAGTGTTGCCCTGCACGTAGCGGTCGTACTGGTTGGTGACCCAGTCCTTGGAGCACATGTTGGGCGAGGACATCAGTTCCAGCACGGCGGCCTTCAGCTCCTCCGGGGAGGACGGACGGCCGGCGTCCGCGGCGGAGCCGGTGAACGCGTCGCCCTGCACCTTGTCCAGCCACTCCGGCCGGTGGAACGGCCGCTCGTAGACAGGGCCCTCGTGCGCCACGGTGCGGGGGTCGACGTCGACAATCTTTTCGCCGTCCCATTCGATGATGAGCCTGCCGGTGTCGGTGACCTCGCCCAGCCAGGAGTACTCGACGTCCCACTTGGCCATGATCGCCTCGAACGCCTCGACGTTCTCCGGGGTCACCACGGCCATCATGCGTTCCTGCGACTCCGACATCAGGATCTCGCCCGGGGTCAGGGTCGGGTCGCGCAGCAGCACACTGGTGAGCTCGATGTGCATGCCGCCGTCGCCGTTGGAGGCCAGCTCGGAGGTGGCGCAGGAGATGCCGGCGGCACCGAGGTCCTGGATGCCCTCCACCACTGAGGCCTTGAACAGCTCCAGGCAGCACTCGATGAGCACCTTCTCGGCGAACGGGTCGCCCACTTGGACGGCCGGCCGCTTGGACGGCTTAGCGTCGTCGAACGATTCCGAGGCCAGCACGGAGGCGCCGCCGATGCCGTCGCCGCCGGTGCGCGCGCCGAAGAGCACGACCTTGTTGCCGACGCCGGACGCGTTGGCCAGGCGGATGTCCTCGTGCCGCATGACGCCCACGGCCAGCGCGTTCACCAGCGGGTTGCCCTGGTAGACGGAGTCGAAGACGACCTCGCCGCCGATGTTCGGCAGGCCGAGGGAGTTGCCGTAGCCGCCGATGCCGGACACGATGCCGTGCACCAGCCGGGCGGTGTCCGGGTGGTCGATCGCGCCGAAGCGCAGCGGGTCCATCACGGCCACCGGGCGGGCGCCCATGGAGATGATGTCGCGGACGATGCCGCCGACGCCGGTCGCGGCGCCCTGGTACGGCTCCACGAAGGACGGGTGGTTGTGGGACTCCACCTTAAAGGTCACGGCCCAGCCGTCGCCGATGTCCACGACGCCGGCGTTCTCGCCGATCCCGACGAGCAGGTGTTCCTTCATCTTCTCGGTGACCTTGTCCCCGAACTGGCGCAGGTGCACCTTGGAGGACTTGTAGGAGCAGTGCTCGCTCCACATCACCGAGTACATGGCCAGCTCGGCCGCGGTCGGGCGGCGGCCGAGGATCTCGACCACGCGCTGGTACTCGTCTTCCTTCAGGCCCAGCTCGGTCCAGGGCAGGTCCGTGTCCGGCGTCTGCGCCGCGTGCTCCACGGTGTCGATGTTGAACTTGCGTCCCTCGACATGCTCCACGGCATCCGCGGCGCCGCCGAAGCTCTGCACGTGCTCGTTGCGCAGTTCCTCGGCCGTGGCCAGATGGGTCTCGACGGGGACGTCGGAGGTGCGGTTGGTCTCAGTCATTTACTTGGCACCTGCCACAATCTTCTTCAGTACGGAGATGAACACGCCAAGCCCGTCCGTGCCGCCGCGCAGGTCAACCGGGCCGGCCGCGGAGAAGTCGGGGCCGAATCCGGCTTCCGTCGCATGTTCCGGGTGGGGCATGAGTCCGACGACGTTGCCCGCCGCGTTCGTGATGCCGGCAATGTCGCGGCGGGAACCGTTGGGATTGGTGCCGACGTACCGGAAGGCCACGCGGCCCTCGCCCTCGAGTTCGTCCAGCGTCTTCTCGTCCGCGACGTACTGGCCGTCCTGGTTCTTCAGCGGCACCACGATCTCTTCGCCGGCGGCGTACTCGCTGGTCCAGGCCGTCTCGGCGTTCTCGACCCGCAGCCGCTGGTCCCGGCAAATGAAGTGCAGGTGGTTGTTCTTGATCATCGAGCCCGGCAGCAGGTGCGCCTCGGTGAGGACCTGGAAGCCGTTGCAGATGCCCAGCACCGGCAGGCCGCCTTTGGCGGCGTCTACGACCTGGTCCATCAGCGGGGCGAAGCGGGAGATCGCGCCGGCGCGCAGGTAGTCGCCGTAGGAAAAGCCGCCCGGGATGATGACGGCGTCCACGCCCTGCAGGTCATGGTCGCCGTGCCACAGGCTTACGGCGGTGCCGCCAGCCAGCCGGACGGCGCGGGACGCGTCCCGGTCATCCAGTGTGCCGGGGAAGGTAACGACACCCACGCGCGCGCCGGAGAGGCCGCGGTCGGGGGCCGGCGAGAAGTCGCCGATCAGCGGAGTTTCAGACATTATTCGCCGGCTCCGATGGTCGCGTCGACAATGACCTCCACCCGGGTGACGTCCTCGATCACCGGGTTGGACAGCAGGGTGGCGGCGGCGTGGCGGGCCTGCTCGAGGATCTCCTCGGTGACCTCGCCCTCCACGGTCAGTTCGAACCGCTTGCCCTGGCGGACCTCGCCGAAACCGGTCTGGCCCAGCCGCCGCAGCGCGCCGGCAATGGCCTTGCCCTGCGGATCAAGGATTTCGGGTTTGGGCATGACATCAACAACGATCCGTGGCAACGGTCACTCCTGTGTTGGGAACGGGCTCTTCAACGAAGCGAGGCGCGCGGAAACCGCTGCACGGTCTGTGCAGGAAAAGTGCCGTCTCACGCTGATCCAGCGCTCCGCGAGCTTGCACCCTCCATTCTACCGGCTGAAGCAAACCGCGAATTCTACGCCAACGGCGCCACCTGTAAGCCAACTGTCAGTAGCATCGGTCTATGGCCGAGAAACCTCAATCCATGCTCCTGCCGATCATGGCCGCCGCCGTGGCGGCCGGCCTTGCCCGGCTCGTCATCCGCAAGTACCGCGGCGACCGCCAGGCAGCGCGCGCCGCAGATGAAGACCTGGCCCGGCGCGTCAGCGAGGCCGTGCGCAAGCCCCGTCCTTGATCAGAAATCCTGACAGGGCGGACGACGACGGCGGCGCGCACCCGGCGTCGTCAACGTCCGTCCGCAGGTTGCCGGCATCCGTATGCAGGCTGGCTTCTAGACCTTTCCACCCGCACTGCCGAGCAGGTCCTGCATGGCGTTCCACTCGGAGATCTTGCAGCCGTCGGTCAGCGTGAACGTCTTGTTGACCTCGCGCCCGTCGATGGTGCCCGTGACGCGGGCCTGCTGCGGGCCGCCGTACTGCTGGGTGCAGGCGCGGTTGGGGTCGGGCTGGGTGAAGAACACGTTCTCGGCATGCTGCACCAGCGCCGCGCAGGCCGCGTCCGGGTCCTGGACAGTCGAGCTTTCCATCGGCTTGGAGTCGACGCACACGAGCGTCTTTTCCTCCTTGTAGTCCGCTCCGGAGGTCGAGACCGAGATCTTCAGCTTGGCGTCCACGGGGGCTCCTTCCGCAGGGCTCGACGGCGGCGCGCTGCCGGGGCTGGTGGGGGAAGCCGGGCCGCTCGTGGCCGGCGGGCTGGTTTCGCCGGGCCCCTCGCCGCCGGGCGCGCAGCCACTCAGGAGCAGTGCCAGCGCCGCGGGCACGCTCAGCAGGGTCAGTGCCGTCCTTGAGCCAGCGCGTTTGCGGTCCATGTTCTCACCCTTCGATCGTCTCCAGCGCGGCCAGCAGGCGGCCGCGCAGCCGTTGCGATTCGTCCGCGAAGCCGCGCTGGGCAGCCGCGTACTGCGCGCGGCCCTCGGCGGTTTCGATGCGGATCGGCTCATACCCCCAGGCGGCGAGATCATACGGCGAGGCCTGCATGTCCATCTCGCGGATCCGCCAGGACAGCTCGAAGCAGTCCATGACGAGTTCGCCGGGCAGTGCAGGAGTGAGCTTGTAGGCCCACTTGTAGAGGTCCATGTTGGCGTGCAGGCAGCCGGGCTGCTCCATGTCCCGCTGGTTCTCCCGGCTCAGCCGCAGGGTATTCAGCGGCGCCGCCTGCGGCGTGTAGAAGCGGAAGGCGTCGAAGTGCGAGCAGTTGATCCGGCTCGCCTCGACCACGCCATCCGTGCCCTCCGCGCCGAGCCGCAGCTCCAGGTATTCGTGCCGGACGCCGTTGAGCCGCGACTTGTAGACCATGGCCCACTCATGCAGGCCGAAGCAGGCGAAGCGTGCGGGGCGCGCCGCGGTCGCGGCGAGGATGGTCCGGGTGAAGGACACCGTCTCGGCCCGCTCGCGAAGGAACCGCTCGGCGTCGAAGGTGACCGCGCCGCCGTCGTTAATGTCCTGTTCCGCGCGCTCCGCGTCCGTCAGCGGGCGGTAGTACTTCCAGGCGGCGCGTTCCGCCGCCGCTTCGCCGGTGAGTACGACGCCGGCACCCGGGTGCCAGCGCAGCAGCTGGCCGGGTTTCTGGGTGTAGTAGGTGAAGAGGAAGTCCTCGACCGGGTGCTTGCGCCCCGCCGAGCGGCGCTGCAGGTACGGCTCGGTGAAGCGGGAGGCGCGGCGCTGGTGCGCCTCCTCGCGAGCCTGCCAGTGCTCCGGGCCCAGCACGTCCAGCCGGGTCAACTGCAACTGCATGATTTTATTGTCGCAAAAACGGGCGGCTATATCACTTCCTCAGGCTCGGGGATAGACTTTGACTGGTTATTGGGTGGGACTGTCGTGAACATTCCTGAAAGGGTTCTTTGAGACTATTTCCTCCGCTAACTTAAGCTCACAGATCCCGCCGGTAGTGGCTTCGGCCACGCAGTTGGGGGGAGGGGCCGGCCCAGTGGCCGGAACGCCAGCCGCCCGGAGTTGATACGTTTCCGCGTCGGGCAGCGAGCAGCCGGCGGGTCTGGGGGCCGGACCAGGTTGGTCCGTCCCACAGGGATGAAAGGCGTTCCAATCTCATGACCAAGCAAAGCAGAGGCTTTGTGCGGCGGCGCTCCGTCCGCGCCGCCACGGCACTCGCACTGGGATTACCCCTCGTACTATCCAGCCTGGCCGGACCCGCAGCCGCCGTCGGGCCCGCCGCTCCTTCGGGGCAGCCGAGCGCCCAAGCCTACAAGGACGGCCAGTACATCGTGCTGCTCAAGGGCGAACCTTTGGCAACCTACGACGGCGGCGTCGCCGGCATTGCGGCGACCAAGCCGGCCAAGGGCAAGAAGGTGGACACGGACAGCCCGCAGGCCCAAAAGTACACCGCCCACCTGAACAGGAAGCAGCAGGAGGTCGCCGCCGCGGCCGGCACCGCCGTCGGCGAGAGCTTCACGACGGCGGTCAACGGCTTCACAGCGGACCTGACGGCGGAGCAGGCGGCGGTCCTGGCCAAGAACCCGCAGGTGCTGTCCGTTTCCGAGAACGAGCAGCTCAGCCCGGACTATTCCAGCACCGAGTTCCTTGGCCTGCCCGGCAAGGACGGCGCCTGGGAGCAGCGGTACGGCGGTGCGGCTAATGCCGGTAAGGGTGTCGTGGTCGGAGTGATCGATACCGGCTACTACCCGGACAACGCCTTCCTCGCCGGCGAGGAGCCCACGCGGCTGGCCCGCGGCGCGGCGCCCGAAGTCGGTGTCCCGTACCTCACTACAGACGGCAAGATCGCGATGCTCAAGGCGGACGGCGAGACGTTCATCGGGGACTGCCAGAAGGCCCAAGGTGGCGGCAACAGCACGCGCGCCTGGACCGGCAAAGAGTGCAACAGCAAGGTCCTGAGCGCACGGTACTATGCCGAGGACTTCCTGAAGCTCGTGCCGCCGGCCGAGCGTGACCCGAAGGAGTCAATCTCGCCGCTGGACATCGCCAGCCATGGCACCCACACCGCGACCACGGCGGCCGGCAACGACGGCGTCAAGGCGAGTGTGGACGGCCGCGACTTCGGCGAGGGCTCCGGCGTCGCACCCGAGGCGAAGGTCTCGGTCTACAAGATCTGCTGGGAGGACACCAACCCCTCCACCGGCGGCTGCTTCACCTCCGCGTCCGTGGCGGCCATCGAACAGGCCGTCAAGGACGGCGTCGATGTGCTGAACTACTCGATTTCGGGCAACAACAACTCGGTGCTGGATCCGGTGGCCCTGGCGTTCTTCAACGCGGCCGCCACCGGTATCTTCGTGTCGGCTTCGGCCGGCAACTCCGGTCCGACGGACACCACCGTCAACCACAGCGCGCCCTGGCTGACCACGGTCGCCGCGAGCACGTTCTCGAACGAACTGCAGGGCACGGTGCAACTCTCCGACGGTTCCAAGTACCGCGGCGCTTCGATCATGAGCTCCGAGGTCCCGCAGACGGCCCTGATCCTCTCGCGCAATGCCGCGGTCAAGGATGACGGGAAGAAGGAGACGGACGAGACCGAAAACGCGCGGCTCTGCCTGCCGGGCTCGCTGGACGCGGCCAAGGCCACGGGCAAGATCGTGGTCTGCGAACGCGGCGTCAACCCGCGCGCGGAGAAATCCGTGACGGTGAAGGACGCCGGCGGCGTCGGAATGGTCCTGGTCAATGTGCCCACCGGTTCGCTGGACCTGGACCTGCATGCGGTGCCCACCGTCCACATCAACGACGACGGTTTCCTCGCCAAGGTTGCGGCGGACTCCGGCCTGACCGCGGCGCTGGTCAACCACGACACCACCGGCCAGCCCGAACCTCCGCTGCCCCAGATTGCCGACTTCTCCTCGCGGGGACCGTCCACGGCGGTCGGCGGCGACCTGCTGAAGCCGGACATCGCGGCGCCTGGCGTCGGCGTGCTGGCCGGCGTCTCCCCACTTGAAGCCGGCGAAAACTTCGGCTTCATGTCCGGCACGTCCATGGCAGCCCCGCAGGTTGCCGGCCTTGCCGCACTGGTGCTGGGCGAGAACCCCAAGTGGTCGCCGGCCGCGGTGAAGTCCGCCATGATGACCACGGCCGCACCGGTGCAGACCGCCGACGGCGAGGCCAATGAGGACAAGTTCGCCACCGGTGCCGGCGAGGTCGACGCCGCCGCGATGGCCGACCCCGGGCTGGTGTACGACGCCGATGTGCTGGACTGGGCGGGCCTGCTGGAGACGGCCTCCGGCGGCGACGTCTGGCCGGACGTGAAGCCCATCGAAGCCAAGGACGTCAACGTTCCCTCCATAGCGCTGGGCACCTTGACCGGCCCGGTCACGGTAACCCGCACGCTGACCGCGCTCGAGCCGGGCAGCTACTCCGCCGCGATCGACGTCCCCGGAGTGGACGCCGTCGTCGTACCCGAACAGCTCGAATTCACCCAGGCGGGCCAGTCGCTGGACTTCACCGTCACCTTCACCAATGACAGCGCAGCGTATGGTGAGGCGGCGATGGGCGAGCTGACCTGGTCCAGCGCGGACCATGCCGTTACCGCGCCCGTGGCCCTCACCCCGGTGGCCGCCCTCGCTCCGCCCGCCGTCACCGTCGACTCCGCCGCCGCTTCCGGCGAGCAGGCCATCGACGTGACCTCCGGGACGGACAACCCGATCGACATCACCGTGGAGGGCCTGGTCAAGGCCAACGCGCTGACCGAGGAGAAGACGCCGGATCCCAACAACATCACCGCGGCCAGCTCCATCACCAGCACGCTCACGGTTCCGGCGGGCGCCACCACGGCAGAGTTCGCGATCAACTCCGCCGCCGAGACCGCTGACTGGGACCTCTACGTGATGACGCCGGACGGCGAGCAGATCGCCGTCGCCACCGCCAACACCAGTGAGAGCCTGACCCTCACCGCTCCCGCGGCCGGCGACTACCAGGTTGTCGGACATCTGTGGGGCACCTCGGACGGAGCGGCCACGGCCACAGGCACGCTCAACACCGTTGCCCTCACCGGGGATGCCGGGAACCTCGCCGTAACACCGGATCCGCTGGAGCTGCCCAACGGCCAGTCCGGCAAGGTCACGGCCAAGTGGAACGGGCTCGGGTCCGGCAGTTGGGTCGGCCTGGTCAAGTTCGGTGACAGCGCCTACACCACCCTGACCATCAACGTCCCGTAGCACTGCCCGCCGGTTCGACCGGCACTGCAAGGAGCCCCGTCCCCGCGGCGGGGCTCCTTCCGTGTGCTTGGGCCGGGGGTCAGGGGACGCCCCGCCTCCGACCTCGCGGCGGCCCCGGCTCGTCGCGGCTTTCAGTCGCCGGTCCCTCCTTTAGCGTCACGGCCATATTGCCCGAGGCCCGGGCGGGCGGCGCCTCGCTTGGTACACGATTGAGCCCCTCTGGACAGCTTTAGCCTTCAAGCGGCGGCTTGACCTGCCTGTTTGTTTTGCTTGAAGCCTAAAGCTGTACGGAATGGCCGGGGCTGGGGTGATCCGGTCCGTACGGCAAGGGAAAAGAGCCCCCGTCCCCGCGGCGGGGCTCCTTTTCATGCGAGGGCCGCGCTCCCTTGCGGGGGCGCCCACGATAGCCCGCGGTGCCGGACGGCGGTGACGGGCGTGGCTCAGCCGCTGGTCGGCGGGACGGTGCCTGCTCAGGCGGCGCGCTGGGCGGCGTCGATGAGCCGCCGCATGGAGACGTTGAGTTCCTGCAGCATTTCGCGGTCCAGCTCCAGCCGCTCCAGCATGGTCCCCGGAACGGCCAGCGCCCGCTCGCGCAGCGCCGCCCCGGCGTCGGTCAGCTCGATCGCCAGCGCCCGCTCGTTGCCCGCCACCCGCTCGCGGGTGACCAGCCCGGCGCCCTCCAGCCGCTTGAGCATGGGGGAGAGCGTCGCCGGCTCCTGGGCCAGCGCCTCGCCGAGCTCCTTCACGGTCCGGGGGCTCTGCTCCCAGAGCGCCAGCATGACCAGGTACTGCGGGTGGGTCAGCCCCAGCCCCTCCAGCACGGGTTTGTAGGCGGCGACCACGCTGCGCGAGGCCACGGAGAGCGCAAAGCAGAGCTGGTGCTCCAGCAGCAGGTCCTCCGCGCGGTCCGAGTCAACCGTCACGCCCATCACGCCCTTCACGAATAGTTAGTGCACTAATTGTTAGCGTAGAGTGGTTCATGCATCCAGTCCAATCGTCGGCACGCGCAGGAAAGGGGTCCTCCATGGGCCAGAAAAAGTCGGGGGCGCAGCGGTTCATGAACATCACGGGCAAGCTGCGCGTGATCTTCGGGCCTGCGCAGAAGAGCGGCGTGGACCACCCGATGACGGAGGAGAACAAGGAACTCCTCAAGGCGCGCGAGGCCGAGGCCGAGCAGTGGCAGACCATCCGCCGGGCCGACGGCAGCACCTACATCGTGCCCAAGCAGCAGTAGCGGACTACACTTGGATCACCGGATTCTTACCCCGTTAAGAAGGTGATTCAGATGGCTGGGAATTCGAGTTTCATCCGCGGTTTCATGAGGATTACGGCCCGCGCGGCCAAGGTCTGGGGGCCTGCGGACAGGATTGACAGTGACACTCCCGTGGTGCACCGGCACGATGATGCCGAGTTGTCCTCAGAGGAGCAGTTGGCGGAAATCGAAGTGGAACGTGATGCTGAAGGCCATGCCTACGCGTTCCGCAAACGCCACGAGACGACCTGACCGGTCGGCCCCTAACCAGCAGGAAAACAACGACGGCGATCCCCGCGTGAGGCGGGCATCGCCGTCGTTAGTTTGTGGCCGGTTAGGCCGGACCGGGTCCTAGCGGCCGGTGCCGCCGTAGACCGTGGCCTCGTCCTCGCTGTCCAGGTCGAACGCCGAGTGGACTGCGCGCACGGCGGTGTCCAGCAGGTCCGCGTGGGTGACGATGGAGATGCGGATTTCCGAGGTGGAGATCATGTCCACGTTGACGCCGGCCTTGTGCAGCGCCTCGAAGAACTTGTAGGAGACGCCCGGGTTGGAGCGCATGCCCGCGCCGATCAGCGACAGCTTGCCGATCTGGTCGTTGTAGTCGATGCTCTCGAAGCCGACGGTGGACTGGGCGGCGTGCAGGGCCTCGAGGGCGTCCTTGCCTTCCACGATGGGCAGGGTGAAGGAGATGTCCGTCTTGCCGGAGCCCTGGGTGGAGACGTTCTGCACGATCATGTCGATGTTGACGTGCGCGCCGGCGACAATGCCGAAGAGCTCGGCCGCCTTGCCCGGGATGTCCGGGACGCCGATGATCGTGACTTTCGCCTCGGAACGGTCATGGGCCACGCCGGAGATGATGGGCTGTTCCATGGGTTCTCCCTCTTGGATCTTGATTTTGTCGTCGGGGCTGGGCAGGACCCAGGTGCCTTCGTTGGTGCTGAACGAGGAGCGGACGTGGAGCGGCACACCGAAGCGGCGGGCGTACTCGACGCAGCGCAGGTGCAGGATCTTGGAGCCGGAGGCGGCCATTTCCAGCATTTCCTCGCTGGAGATCTTCTCGATCTTCTTGGCGCTGCTCACCACGCGCGGGTCGGCGGTGTAGATGCCGTCGACGTCCGTGTAGATCTCGCAGACGTCGGCGTCCAGCGCCGCCGCCAGGGCCACCGCGGTGGTGTCGGAGCCGCCGCGGCCGAGCGTGGTGATGTCCTGGCTTTCCTGGCTCATGCCCTGGAAGCCGGCCACGATTGCGACGTCGCCCTTCTCCAGGGCGGTCCTGACCCGGTGCGGCGAAACATCGATGATGCGGGCCTTGCCGTGGATCGCGTCGGTGATCATGCCGGCCTGGCTGCCGGTGAAGGACTGGGCGGTGGCGCCGTGCTCCTGGATCGCCATGGCCAGCAGCGACATGGAGATGCGTTCGCCCGCGCTGAGCAGCATGTCCATCTCGCGTGCGCTCGGGTCGCCCGTAATCTGTTCGGCCAAGTCCAGCAGCTCGTCAGTGGTGTCGCCCATGGCGGAAACCACCACAACTACATCGTTTCCGGCCGCCTGCGTGTCGACCACGCGCTTGGCGACGCGCTTAATGCCGTCGGCATCGGAAACGGAGGAACCTCCGAACTTCTGAACTATCAGACTCATGCGCTCTCTAAACAACTCCTGGGTGTGGCCCGCCGGCAGCCTAAGTCGGCAGGCAGTGAAAATCGGCCGCCGGATATGTCGGCTGCAGACAGCGGCGGCATGGCCAGTCTAACGCCGCGGCACGGGCGGGGGAGAATGCGCCAAGTCAGTGTGACTTCCCTCGGCATCGGTCGATCCGGCCCTCCCGGCCCATCGGCCGGCAGGTGGCACCCGGGCTATGATGCCTTGGCATGCGGGATTCGTTCGGGAGGTGCGGTGGCCAATTCGTCGTCCGGTGAGTCCGTCATCCACCGGTTCGTCAAGATCGTCAGCGCCTTCGACGATACGCACCGGTCCCTGACGGTGGCCGATCTGGCCCGGCGCACCGACCTTCCGCCCAGGACCACGTACCGCCTGGTCAATGACCTGCTGCTCGAGGGGCTGCTGCAGCGGGAGCGGGGCGGCCAGGTCCGGATCGGCAACCGGCTGTGGGAACTGGCCTCGCGGAGTTCGCCGATGTCCGGTCTGCGCGAGGCGGCGCTGCCCTTCATGGAGGACGTCCAATCCGTGGTCCAGCACCACACCACGCTGGGCATCCTGGACGGCAACGATGTGCTGTACATCGAACGGCTGGTGTCCGACTCATCGGCCGTGAATATCACCCGGCTGGCGGGACGCCTGCCGATCCACGGGACCTCTTCCGGATTGGTGCTGGTGGCTTTTTCGCCCGCCAGTGTCCAGGAGCAGTTGCTGTCCCGGCCGCTGACGCGGTACACCGACTTCACCATCACGGATCCGGCCGAGCTCCGGCGCCACCTTGCGGAGATCCGCCAGCGCGGCTTTGCGGTCATGGCCGGCATCATCGTGCCCGAGTCCAGCGGAATCGCCGTACCTGTCTTCGGGCCCGACAACGCCGTGGTCGCCGCCCTCAGCGTCGTGGTGCCGCGGCAGGAGGAGAACGTTCCGGCGCGCGTCCAGGTCCTCATGACAGCCGCCCGCGGGATCTCCCGCGCCTTGGGCTGGAAGGGCAAGCTCCAAGGGGCGGTGCGGCGCAGCCAAGGCGGCTGAGATTGCCGTTGAATGGCAATCGTGTGTCGCCCGTCTCGCCCGCGGCGGCAGACTGAAGCGACGCGGATCACAGTAGTTAGCGGCATCGCGGCAGCGCCTTCTTCCAGATACGAACCGGCCTGATTGGTGCTGCCCGGAAACAACGCTGCCGCGTTGGACAACTATCTGAACCAGCTCTCCAGGAGGAGCCCTCATGAACCAGCCCTTGGGCCGGGTAGCCGGCAAGACTGCCATCGTCACCGGTGCGCGCGGCGATCTCGGTGGCGCCACCGCGCGCCTGCTGGCCGAGCATGGCGCAAAGGTCGCCAGTCTTGATGTTGCCGGCATCCCGGCCGCCGTCGAACACCCGAACGTCACCGAGTTCGACGTCGACGTCACCCGCGAGGACAGCGTTTCCGCAACGCTGGCTGCCGTCCGGGAGGGGCTTGGCACTCCGGACATCCTGGTCAACGCCGCCGGCATCATCGGTCCTTCGGGCCCGTCCCATACGGCGGCCGAAGCCGAGTTCGACCTGCTTTTCAACGTCAACGTGAAGGGCGTCTGGCTGATGACCAAGCACGCCGTGCCCGCCATGATCGAGGCCGGCAGCGGCAGCATCATCAATTTTTCTTCCATCCACGGCATCACCGGCGGCAGGAACGTGCCCCTCTACCACGCCACCAAGGGCGCGGTGCGGCTGCTGACCAAGTCCGATGCAGCGGCCTACGGCGAGTCCGGCATCCGCGTGAATTCCATCCACCCGGGCTCGATGAACACCCGGATGAGCCGCCGCTCGGCGGAGCAATCCCCGATGGGAGCCGAGGCTTACTACCGGCAGCTGGTCGGCAGCAATCCGCTGCCCCGCCAGGGCGAGCCGGATGACATCGCCTACGCCGTGCTCTACCTGGCCTCGGACGAATCCCGCTTCACGACCGGCGCCGAATTCGTCGTCGACGGCGGCTACACCGCGGTCTGACCCGCGCTACAGAAAGGAAAGACCATGAAATTCCTGAACGGGAACCCTTCGGATACGTACGACGTCGTTGTGGTCGGCTCCGGTGCCGGCGCCCTCACCGCGGCGGCCACGGCGGCGCGCGCGGGCAAATCCGTGATCGTGCTGGAGAAGGCCGCGCTGCTCGGCGGCACGTCGGCCATCTCCGGCGGCATGCTCTGGGTCGCAGACAACCACCACGCCAAGGAAGCCGGCCTCACCGATTCCAAGCAGGCCGCCGCCGAATACGTCCGCGCTGTTGCCCGCGGCCGCGGACGCGATGAGCTCATGGACGCCGCCCTCGAGCACGGGGACACCATGCTCCGCTTCGCCGAAGACGAGCTCGGCGTGAAGTTCATCTTCCTCGACGACTTCCCCGACTACCGCCAAGACCTGCCGGGCGCCGTCGAGGGCGGGCGCACCATCGAGCCGGAACTGTTCAACAGCACCGAGGCCCTTGGGACGCTGAAGGCCCACGTCCGCTCCGACGGCCGGGCGCCCTTCACGATGCAGGAATACGAGACCTGGGGAGCGTTCACCAAGTTCCCATGGCCGGAACTGGAGCGCCGCCAGGCCGATGGTTTCGTCGCCAAGGGCCAAGCGCTGGTGTCCATGCTGCTGGCCGCCTGCGTCCGGGAAGGCGTGGCCCTGGCCGTGGAAGCCCGGGCCGAGCGCCTCCGGATCGAAGACGGGCGGGCCGCCGGGGTCGTACTTGCCGGCGGGGAAAGCATCAGGGCGAACGACGGCGTTGTGCTGGCCACGGGTGGCTTCGAATGGGACAAGAAGCTGGCCGACTCCATGCTCGCCTCGCGCCTCTACACCCAGTGCTCGCCGCCGTCGAACACGGGCGACGGGCTGAAGATGGCCCAGCGCATCGGCGCGATGACCCGCGGGACCCGGGAAGCCTGGTGGGCCCCCATGTCCATCACCGGCGACACCCGCGACGGCGAGCCGATCGGCACCCTGCTGCGCTTCGAGCGCCAGGGGCCCGGCTCGATCATGGTCAACCGCCACGGCGAGCGGTTCGCGAACGAATCGCAGAACTACAACGACCTGGCGCGGTGCCTGCAGTCCTGGGACTCGCCGAACAACCAGACGCTGAACACACCGGCGCACGTGGTCTTCGACCACTCGTACCTGGAGCGCTACGGAATCCTTGCCCACCGCGCGGGCCTGCCGACCCCTGAGTACCTGGCCGAGGGGGCCACGCTGGAGGAACTGGCCGCGAAGATCAACGTGCCGGCCGGCAGGCTCGCCGCCACCGTGGCCAGGTTCAACGAACACGCGGTCAAGGGCGAGGACCCGGACTTTGGCCGCGGCGAGAGCGCCTACGACAAGTACTGGGGCGACTCGGACTGCCCGTGGCCCAACCCGTCGCTCGGCCCGCTGCAAACCGGCCCGTTCTACGCGCTCGAGGTAGTCAACGGCGCGTTCGGCACCAACGGCGGCATCGCCACCGACGGCGAGGCGCGCGTGCTGGATGTCGACGGCCGCCCGATCCAGGGGCTGTTCGCCGCCGGCAATGCCACGGAGTGCGCCTACGCCGCCGGCTACCCGGGTGCCGGCGCAACCCTGGGCCCGATCATGACGATGGGCTACCTCGCCGGCCGCACCCTGGCCGGCCAGGACCCCGCCTACGCCCCTGCCCGACGGACCGAAACCCTGATTGGAGCCGACGCATGATCCGCCACACTGTGCTGTTCAAGTTCAAGCCGGACTTCCCGCCGGCCGACAAGCAGACCTGGATCGCCGGACTCGAACGGATGGCCGGCAACATCCCGGGCATGGTCAGCCTCACCCACGGCCCGGCCGTGCTCAACCAGGAGCGCTCCTTCGACTACGCCATCGTCGCCGATTTCGAGCGGGTCGAGGACATCGAGGTGTACAGCACGCACCCGTTGCATGAGCCGCTCAAGGCTTACTCATTCCCCAACAGCGAGCAGATCCTCTCGGTGGATTTCCACCTCTAGCCCCTCCCTTCCACCAGGACACAGCCGTCCTTAGGAGACCGCCATGGAAACCATGCACCCTTCCCAGACAGCGCCCAAGAAGACACCCGGCAAGGCCGCCCTGGCCTCGTTCCTGGGCAGCACGCTGGAGTACTACGACTTCTTTATCTACGGGACTGCCGCCGCCCTGGTGTTCCCGCACCTGTTCTTCCCCTCGGACAACCCGGCGATCGGGCTCATCGCCGCCTTCGCTACCTTCGGCGTCGCCTACATCGCCCGCCCCATCGGCGGCCTGGTGATGGGCCACTTCGGCGACCGGCTCGGCCGCAAGAAGATCCTGCTGGTGACCCTGAGCGTCATGGGCCTGGCCTCGCTGGGCATCGGCCTGCTGCCGACTTACGAACAGATCGGCATCTGGGCGCCCGTCCTGCTCGTCGCCGGCCGCCTGGCGCAGGGCTTCTCCGCCGGCGGCGAGTCTGCCGGAGCATCCACGCTCACCCTGGAGCACTCCCCGGAAGGCCGGCGCGGCTTCTTCACGAGCTTCGTGATGACCGGCTACGCCGCCGGCATGGTGCTTTCCACGCTGGTATTCATCCCGGTGTCGGCGCTGCCCGAGGACCAGCTGATGAGCTGGGGCTGGCGCGTTCCGTTCTGGCTCTCCGTCGTCGTGCTCGCCCTCGCGTACTGGGTGCGGACGCACCTGGACGAAACCCCGGTCTTCGAGGAAGCCCACGAGCAGCGCGAAGTCAAGAAGCTGCCGCTGAGGGATGTGCTGAAGTACCAGAGCGCCGACGTGCTGCGGGTCATCGGAATGTCCATCATGTCCGTGATGCAGACGATCTTCACCGTCTTCGGGCTGTCCTACGCGACCGAAACGGCCGGCTTTGACCGTGCCTCCATCCTGACCGTGAATGCGGTGGCCATCGGCCTGACCATGTTCGTCATGCCCGTGGCGGCGAAGATCTCGGACCGCGTGGGCCGCCGGCCCATGGTGCTCACGGCGGCCATCGGCTGCGCGCTGACCATCTACCTGTACTTCTGGACCCTCTCGACCGGGAACATCGCCCTCGTCTTCGCGGCGGCTTTCCTGAACATGACGCTCCTCTACTCGGCGTTCAACGGCATCTGGCCCAGCGCCTTCGCGGAGCAGTTCGCGGCGCCGGTCCGCTACTCCGGCATGGCGCTGGGCAACCAGCTGGGCCTGGTCATCGCCGGCTTCGGCCCGATGATCGGCGGGCTCCTGATGACCGAAGGAACCCACGGCTGGGTGCCAGTGGCAGTGTTCGGCACCGTCTGCATGCTGATTTCGGCGGTCGCCGCCTACTCCGCCCGGGAAACGGCCCATACTCCAATCGACGAGCTGGGCGAGCCCTACCTCAAGGCCGTGGCCGCCGAACAGGCCGCCCGCCACGCCCGGACCGCCCCGGTCGAGGGCCTCGACAGGAAGAAGGGAAGGCACGTGGAGCAACAGACTTTGGCCGGGAAGACCGCGGTGGTCACCGGCGGAGGATCCGGCATCGGGGAGGCGATCGCGCGGACGCTGGCCGAGGAGGGCGCCGCCGTCGTGGTCGCCGACGTGGACACGGCCGGCGAAGTGGTGGCCAAAGCCATTAACGACGACGGCGGCCGCGCGGCTTTCGTTGCCGCGGACGTCATTAGCGAGCCATCGGTCGCCGGGCTGATGGACCAGGCCGTCACACGTTTCGGCGGGCTGGACATCCTGGTGGCCAATGCCGGGATCGCGGAGGTGAAGGCCCCGGTGCACGAGCTGGACCTGGCAGCCTGGCAGCGCGTGCTCGACGTCAACCTGACCGGAGTCGCGATCTGCAACAAGTATGCGGCAGCGGTTATGGTCGCCGCCGGCCGCGGGTCGGTCATCAACATGGCCTCGATCCTGGCGCACGTCGGGCAGGCCAACAGCCAGGCCTATTCGGCGGCCAAGGCCGGCGTCGTCAACCTCACGCGCAGCGCGGCCCTCACCTACGCGCGGCAGGGGATCCGCTTCAACTGCGTGTCGCCCGGCTATGTGGACACCCCGTTGGTCGCCGGCCTCCCTGACGAGGTGCGGGCACGCATGGTGGAGCGCCAGCCGATCGGCAGGCTGGCGCGGCCCGAGGAGATCGCCCAGGTGGTCGCCTTCCTCGCCAGCGACAGGTCATCGATCATCACGGGCGCGTGCATCAATGCCGACGGCGGTTATACCGCCATCTGACGACTTGCCGTTCATCGGCAAGGACACTCACCGCGCGGCCAGCCAGACGGTTGACTGCCGGATAAAGCCATACCCGAAGGAGAGCAGTACATGGAGAGCAAGCCGGTCGAATGTGATGTCCTGGTCGTGGGATCCGGCGTGTCCGGAATGGCTGCGGCGCTGAAGGCCGCCAGCCAGGGACTGAGCGTCATCGTGGCGGAGAAGGAGAAGTTCTTCGGCGGCACGACGGCGATATCCGCCGGCTGGGCCTGGGTGCCGGGCAACAAGGCCGGCGTGGAGCAGGGGGACACCCGGGCGGAAGCCGAGGAATACCTGCGGAACCTCGCGCAGGACACCTACAACGCGGAGGGGGTCAAGCAGTTCCTGGACACCGTGCCGGAGGCGCTGTCCTTCTTCGAGAACGAAACCGACGTCGAATTCGTCTACCCGGAGAAGGCCCCCGACTACCAGATGGACCTGCCGGGCGCGAAGCTCGGCGGCCGCGCCATCCTGCCCAAGGACACCGACGCGAGGATCCTGGGAGACAAGCGGCTGAAGATGCAGCCGTACATGTCCTCCTACACGGTGTTCGGCTACATGCCCCAGGTCGGGCCCGACATCAACGAGTTCTTCCACGTCAATCAGTCGGTGAAGTCCTTCGTCTACGTGGCCAGGAAGCTGCTGCGCACCTGGGTCGACGCGGCCCGGTACAAGCGCCCGGTCCTGCGCTCGAACGGCAATGCACTGATGACGCTGATGGTCAAGAGCGCCTACGACGCCGGCGTGCGGATGTGGGAAGCCACACCCGTTCAGCAGCTGACTGTCAGCGACGCGGGTGCGGTGGACGGCGCGGTGCTCGGCGGGAAGCACGCCGGCCGTGTCCATGCCAGACTGGGTGTGATCCTTGCATCCGGCGGATTCTCGGGCGACGAGGAGCTGCGCAAGCAGTATTTCCCGCACGATCCGAACGGCGACAACCATTTCACCCCGACGATCGGGCACGGCGGCGACGCCGTTACCCTGGCCAAGCAGGTCGGCGGGCACGTCGACGACGGCGTCCATTCCGTCGGTTCCTGGGCGCCGGTGACGGTCTTCAAGTACCTCAACGGACGCGAACGCCTATTCCCGCACCTGCGCGCCATCGGCCTGCCGGGGCTGATCGCCGTGGACAGGGAGGGCCGGCGCTTCGGCAACGAGGCGCTGAGCTACCACGACTTCGGCGGCCAGATGATCCGCCACAACGCCGGCCAGCAGGACACCTACGGCTGGGTGGTCGCGGACGAGAAGACCATGCACAAGTACGGCATCGGCTACGCCAAACCCTGGCCGATGCCGCGCGGCTACTTTTACAAGACCGGCTACCTGGTGAAGGGCGAGTCGCTGGCGGACCTGGCGGAGAAGATCGGCGTTCCGGCCGCGAACCTCGCCGAGACAGTGCGGGACTTCAACAAGGGCGCCGAAGCAGGCGAGGATCCGGCTTTCGGCCGGGGCTCCACCGAATACAACCATTTCCGCGGCGACATGGAGCACAAGCCGAACCCGAACCTCGCCCCGCTGGACGAAGGCAAGTTCTATGCCGCCAAGATCCGGATGGGTGACCTGGGCACCTTCGCCGGGCTCGGCGTCAATGAGCGTTCCGAAGCCACCACCGAAGACGGCCGGACCATCCCCGGCCTCTACGCAGTCGGCGCAGCCGCGGTCTCCGTCTTCGGCGGCGGCTACCCCGGGTACGGCTCGCACATCGGCCCGGCCATGGTGTTCGGTTACCGCGCCGGCCGCGACATTGCGAAGCATGCAGCGGCGCGCGGCGTGAACCGCATCTAGCCGCAGCCACCCCGTTGACGGCGGTTCCGCGCCCGGCGCGCGGCGCCGCCGTCGTGCTTTGCCTAGGTCAGGTTGCGGCGGCCTTCGAAGGCGCGGCCGAGCGTCACTTCGTCGGCGTACTCCAGGTCGCCGCCGACCGGGAGCCCGGAGGCGAGCCGGCTGACGGTGATGCCGATGGTCTTGAGCATCCGGGCCAGGTAGGTCGCGGTGGCTTCGCCCTCGAGGTTCGGGTCGGTGGCGATGATGATTTCCTGGATCTGGCCGTCCGAGAGGCGGTTGAGCAGTTCGCGGATGCGCAGCTGCTCGGGGCCGACGCCGCCGATCGGGTTAATCGCGCCGCCGAGCACGTGGTAGCGCCCCTTGAAGGACCGGGTCCGCTCGATCGCGATGACGTCCTTCGACTCCTCGACGACGCAGATCGCCGTCGGATCGCGGCGCGGATCACGGCAGATGTTGCAGGTTTCCTGCTCGGACACATTGCCGCAGATGGAGCAGAACTTCACCCGCTCCTTGACGTTCGTGATCGACTCGGAGAGCCGCTTCATGTCCTCCGGGTCGGCTTCCAGGATGTGGAAGGCGATCCGCTGCGCCGACTTCGGCCCGATGCCGGGGAGCCGGCCGAGCTCGTCAATTAGCTCCTGGACGGCGCCTTCGTACACTGATCCTCAATCTCCTGACCTGCTTTAGGAACCGTCGAGGCTCCGTTCTTCCACCAGCCGGCCGCCCAGAATCCGCTCGATCGCGGCGCGGCCCACCAGCCCGGAATCTTCGATGGCAACATCGTCCTCGCTGGGGATGTCTTCGACGTAGCTCAAGCTTATGCCACCGGGCTGACCGTTTTGGGCCGGTTCCACCGGACGGTTCCGCGCTTCGGCCGCCCGGGCCTGCTGGAGCAGCATCTGGTAGCGGCTCATCGGCTTGCCGGGCTCGGGCTGCGCCGGGGCAGCCTCGGGTGCGGGAGCCGTGGAAGCAGGTGCGGCAGCGGCGGGCGCGGCGGCCACGGGGCGGTTGGCCGACGACGGCGGGGCCGCGGCTGCGGCCGGTCCGCTCACCGGCGGCTGGGCCGGGGCCGGCGACGCCGCATTCCGGGCCGGGGCCGGTGACGTTGCGTTCCGGGCCGGGGCCGACTGCGGAATCCGGCGGCCGAAGCCCGGATCCTCCGGGGGCGGGCCGTCCCACTCGTCCGAAGGCGGCTCCTCGTCGGAGAAGGGGATGTCGTCATAGGGCGACGACGGAACCGACGCGGCCTCCGCTGACGCCTGCGGCGGCTCCCAGACCTGGCCCTCGTTCTTCGGCGGCGCGGCGGACCGGGACGGTTCCCAGACACGGCCTTCCTGCGCAGAGGGGACTGGGTTGCTCGGCTGCGCCGGCTGGGCCTCTTGCGTCGGCTGGACCGAGTGGGCCGGCTGGGCCGCTTGGGTCGGCTGGGCCGGCCGCTGCGCGGCCTGGGGCCGCCGGTTGGCGAGGTGCGCAAAGACGGGCTGTTCACCCGGCACGGGCGGCGGCACGTTCACGGGACGAGTCTGCGTCTGGGCCGGCGCGGGTGCACCCGCGCCGGCGTGCTGTATGCCGCCTGCGGAGTCCGCGCTCGCGGCAGATGGTGCCGAGCTGGGTGACCAATTCGCCGACGCCGCGCTCGGGGCCGAGGCCGATGTCTCAGCCGACTGGCTCGACGATGCCGAGGTCGCCGACTGGCCCGACGACGCGGTGCTTGCCGACTGGCCTGACGACGCCGTGTTCGCCGACTGGCTCGACCATCCTGAGGCTGCCGAGGGAGCTGAAGGTGCCGTATGTGCAGACTGGCCAGTCGATGCCGAGGTGTTCTGGTCAGAAGACTCCGTGTGTGCAGACGCGCTCGACGACGGCGACGTCGACAAGGGTGCCGACGGCTGCGCTGCGGGCCCGGGCATGCCGGGGGAGGTGGCGCTCGCCGCCGAGGGCGCGCTTGCTGCCGAGTAGGCCGAGGGCGCGCTCGCCGCCGAGGGTGCGCTTGCTGCCGAGTAGGCCGAGGGCGCGCTTGTTACCGAGTAGGCCGCGGGCGCGCTCGCCGCCGAGGTTGCGCTGGCCGCAGAGTTCGCCGATTGTGCGGTGCCGGCCGCCGAGTAGGCAGGCGACGGGGCGCTGCCGGCAGACGTGGCGCCGGGCGCTGTCGATCCGCTGGGCGAACCCGAGCCGGAAGGACCGTAACGGTGTGCCGAGGCGGGGCCGGATGCCGGGGCATTGGCTGGCGTCGGCTCATGGACCGGAGCCGGAGCCCGGGTGGCCGCGACCGGCGCGTCGTCGACCGGAGCCGGGGCGTTAGCCCCGGGCTCGACGGAAGCCGTGCTTACCGGGTTGGAGGCAGTGAATGGTGAAGTGGCAGGCTGGTGTTGCGGACCGGCTGCCGGCTGGGGCCGGCTAGCGCCTTTTGGGCCGGACTCACCTGCCGACCCGGATCCGCCGGCCGTGATATCAAGCTGAACGTCCGTCCCGAGCACCTTGAAGATGCACTGCCTCAGCAGGCCCGCATTCTCCTGTTTGCTCGAGAAGGCCGTCATGGCGCCGGTATTGGAGAAGGCGACCGTCAGGGTCCGGCCGTCGAAGCCGGCCAGCGAGGCATTGGGCTCGACCGTCATCCAGAGGAACTTCTTCTCCGACTTCAGGACGTCCATGATTTCCGGCCAGGCGCGGCGGAACATCTCGACCGAGCCGGCGGCACCGGAGCGCGGGGGACCAGCCTGCTGTCCGGTGTCCTGCTGCGGCTGCTGTGCCGCCGCGGGGCCCGTCGGCTGGCCTGGCTGCTGCGGCGGGGTCGGCTGCTGGCCTGGTCCAGCCTGTGCGCCAGCGTTCTGGGGCGAAGCGGGCCGCTGCTGCTGTTCCGGTCCGGCGGCACGGTCACCGTTGCCGGGGCGCGGTTGTTGCTGGCCGGCGGCAGGACCGGCTGGCTGGCCGGTGTTCTGCGGCGCCATCGGCCGCTGCTGGTTCTGCGGTGCCTGGCCCATCGGGTTGGGCCGGGCGGCAGGCGCCTGCTGTGCCGGTCCGCCGGGGCGGCTGCCGTCATTCGGTTGGCTTTCCGGCCGCTGGGCGGAAGCGGGGGCGGTGCGCGCGGGCTCGGGTTCGGGCTCCGGGACGACGCCCCAGGCTCCGCCCCAGTCGCGGGACGAATCGGAGGTGGGTTCGGGAACGGCGGGGCCCTGCGGAGAAGCCTGCTGGCGCTGCGGTTCCATGCCGGGCCGGTCCTGCTGCGCGGGTGCAGAATTCCAGCCCTGCTCGGCCTGCGCGATCTGGGCTGCAAGTTCTTCGTGAGCGGGGGCTGCGGGAGCCTGCCGGGCCGCTTCCGACGGCCCCGAGGCCGCGGGTGCTGCCTGGGGCGCAGGGGCGGCCGGCGCCGACTGCTCCGGGACGGCGGCAGGAGCCTGATGAACGGCCGCCGGAGCGGACGGAGTCGCCGGAGCAGCCGGAGCCGACTCGGCGGAGGGCTGCGCTGCGGCGGGAACGGCTGGCCGTTGGATCTGCTGGGAGTCTGCGGCCTGGCCGCCGGAACGGGCGGCCCGCAGCATCTCGCGGACCTGCGCGGCGCCGGAGCCCGCGGACGCGGCACCGCCCCAGCCCGGCGCGCCGGACGCGGAAGGCGAGGCCCCGCCGTCGTTGGCGGCACCGGCCTCCGCCGACACGGGAGCCTCCGGTACGTCCCCGGCGTAGGAAAGCCGGCGTTCAATCCTGTCGACGCGGGCCGCGACGCCGCGCTGGGCCTGGTCCGCCGCGGGGAGCAGGATCCGGGCGCACAGCAGTTCGAGGTGCAGCCGCGGGGACGTGGCGCCGGTCATCTCGGTCAGCGCCTCGTTGGCGATGTCCGCCGCGCGGGAGAGCTCGGAGGCGCCGAGCTGGTGGGCCTGCGTCTGCATCCGGGCGATCTGGTCCTCCGGTACGCCGCGCAGGATCGTGTGCGCGCTCTCCGGCATGGCCTTCACGATGATCAGGTCGCGGAAGCGTTCCAGCAGGTCCTCGACGAAGCGGCGCGGGTCATGCCCGGTCTGGACAACCCGGTCCACCGCGCTGAACACCGTGGAGGCGTCCGAGGCGGCGAAGGCATCCACAACGTCGTCCAGCAGCGAGGCGTGGGTGTAGCCGAGCAGGGAGACGGCCAGCTCGTAGTCCAGCCCGGCCGCTCCGGCGCCGGCCATCAGCTGGTCCAGCACGGAGAGCGAGTCCCGCACGGAACCGCCGCCGGCGCGGATCACCAGCGAGAGCACGCCGGGAGCCACGGGCACGTTCTCCTGGTTGCAGAGCAGCTCCAGGTACTTCATCAGCGGTTCCGGCGGCACCAGCCGGAACGGGTAGTGGTGGGTGCGCGAGCGGATGGTCCCGATGACCTTGTCCGGCTCGGTGGTCGCGAAGATGAACTTGATGTGCTCCGGCGGCTCTTCGACGATCTTCAGCAGCGCGTTGAAGCCGGCGGACGTGACCATGTGGGCCTCGTCGATGATGAAGATCTTGTAGCGGTCGCGCACCGGGGCGAAGGTGGCCCGCTCGCGCAGGTCACGCGCGTCGTCCACGCCGCCGTGGGAGGCCGCGTCGATCTCGATGACGTCCAGGCTGCCCGGGCCGCCGCGCCCGAGCTCGCGGCACGAGTCGCACACGCCGCAAGGCTCCGGCGTCGGGCCCTTGGCGCAGTTCAGGCAGCGGGCCAGGATCCTGGCCGAGGTGGTCTTGCCGCAGCCGCGCGGGCCGGAGAAGAGGTAGGCGTGGTTGACCCGGTTTTTCTGCAGCGCCGCCATCAGCGGGTTGGTGACGTGTTCCTGCCCAATGACGTCCGCGAAGGAATCGGGGCGGTAGCGGCGGTAGAGGGCTGTACTCACAGTAAGAACCCTATCGGTTGCAGTAGGGGCATTTCACTTCCGGCCGGCGGCATGTGCATAGACGGAAAAGACCCCCCATGCACCTGCCAGAGCCCGCTTACCCTTGCTACCTTCCGGTCCTGGGGGAGTTCACAGGATGACACCACATGAGGGGCCGACAAACAGTTTACCCGAGATGAACGGGCGGCCGAAATCGGCTCAGTCCGCGGCCTTTTCCCGCGGGTTCGGCGGCAGGCTGATGTCTATCGGGAAGGTCATGAAGGCGGGGGTCTCGTAGGGGTGGGCCTCCACGGCGGCACCAACGACGGCGGTGCGCAGGGAGCGCGGGTAGATCGCCTCGATCCGGGTCTCGGCTACCTCCTCAGGGGTGCCGACGGCGCCGATGGCAGGGGCGGCTCCGGGGAGCGGGGTGAAGCGGCCGGTTCCTTCCGTGCTGAATGAGCAGTGCGAGTAGTTGCCGAACCGGCCGGCGCCGGCATCGCTGATGGCCCGGCGGACCGCGGGCGCGGCGTCGGTCGGGACGTAGATGACCAGGCAGTCCATGGGCTCCATGGCGCCAAGTCTGCCACTCGGGACCGACGGTTTCGAGGGGTTGCCGGCGTGCCCATCCGGGTTCCTGGAGCGGACCGGTCGGGGGTCCGGAGGGGTGTGCAGGCGGGGCGGACGGCGCCCGATTCGTTACTTTCGCCCCGGTCGGGTATCCTAGTATCTGCTCTTCATGAGCAATCACCTGGAGGATTCGCCTAGCGGCCTATGGCGCACGCCTGGAACGCGTGTTGGGTTAACGCCCTCGGGGGTTCAAATCCCCCATCCTCCGCCAGTGAAGGAGTCCCGCCGGTTCGGCGGGGCTCCTTCCTTTTTGTGCTCGATTCTTTGCGCCGCCCGCCGGGGATCGCCCGGAGCCGGTCTGGTTTGTACAGCATCTGGCTTCCTTGTACAGCTTTAGCCTTCAACCGACTCCTTGGCCTGCGGCGATGTCGGGGACGGGTTTCAATGCTGGGCAGTTCGGACGGATGGGTTGACCCCCGCGGGTGCTGCGTGGCGGGACCTCAGTTGGCGTAGCTGCGGCTGATGGCGTTCAGGGCCGTTTCGTAGGCGGCTTCCCAGTCGGTGCCGGGGAGGCCGGCGCCGGCGAGTTCGAGGCTGACCAGTCCGTGGACCTGGCCCCAGATGGCGGCGGCCACGAGGGGCACGGATTCATTCGACCCTGCGGCGGCGAGGGCGGCTCCGACTGCTTCGTAGAGGGGCTCTATTGCGGATCCGGCAACTTCCGGCGTGGCCTCGCAGGGCACGGGGGAGCCGAGCGGGCTGCTGAACATCAGGGCGTAGAAGGAGCGGTGCTCCAGGGCCCACTGCCGGTAGGCCAGGCCGAGCCCGCGCAGGCCTTCGGGGGCGGCGGCCCGCTGGGACTCGCCGAAGGACCGGAAGGCGTCGTCCAGCACGGCGGTCAGCAGTTGGGGCTTGCCGCCGAAGAGCGAGTAGATGGCGGTGGTCGAGGTGCCGGCCGCCGCCGCAATGTCGCGCAGGGCCACCCTTGCCGGGCCATCCGCCGCGACGAGTTCGGCGGTGGTCTCGAGCAGTCGCCGGCGGAGATCGGAATCGTAGACAGGGGGTCTTGCCATATGTCCCATTATTCCATAACGTTGTTTTGTAACAGTGTTATGGAATCAGTGGAGCGGCAGGCCGGTGCCATTGCATGCGGCGGGCCAGGCTGTGGTGTCGACATCGCGGGGGCGGGCAGGGCGCGTGTGCGGTCGGATGTGATGGGCCAACTGGCGGAAGGGAAAGCGGCGATGAGCGAGGCTGCGGCGATGGGGCGGAAGGTGGAACCGGGGCGCTTTACGGCGGCTCCGGAGGAAGCGGTGACGGTCTTCCTGATCGGAATGCGGGCCAATCGGTGGTGGAAAGTGCCGGCGGTGATGAGGACGGCGTCCGCCATGCCGAGGATGCTGCGTTATCTGGCGGCGCATCCAGAGGCGGGGCTGCTCGGGTTCCATTCGTGGTTCGGGCGGACCACGGTGATGCTGAGCTATTGGAAGAGCCCGGAGCATCTCCAGCGGTTCGCCGCGGATCGCGAGGCTCCGCACCTCGAGCCGTGGCGGCGGTTCATGAAGGAGGCGGCCGGCTCGGGCGACGTCGGGGTCTGGCATGAGACCTACCAGGTGGCAGTGCGGGACCAGGAGTCGGTCTACAGCGACATGCCCGCCTTTGGGCTCGCTGCGGCGACCCGGCGGGTGCCGATCGGCCGCGGCAGCAACACGGCGCGGCAGCGGTTGGGGCGCCGCTCCTCGGAGGGAGCTGCTGAGGCTGTGACCGGGGCCTGACCGGGGCGGCAGGTCGGGGGTGCTGCCGCGAGCGGTCCGACGGGTGCCCCGCGCTCAGCCCTCTAGCACGCAGAGGCGGGCGGCCCCGTCGTTCGCGGGAAATTCCCGTTCAAGTGATTGACAGCTCCCGTCGTGCTGGGCTGCAATGGTGCATGTGAGCCAATCGATCGATTGGCCCTCATGGCTTCGGCAACGGGAAGCGTGGTGAGCGTGAACCTCGGCAAGGTCCAGCAGGCGGCGGTGTCCCTCTTCGCCACTCGCGGTTTCGCCGCCACTGGGATCCGGGAGCTGGGGGCGGCGGCCGGCATCAATTCGGCGACGCTCTACCACTATGTGGGCAGCAAGGAAGAGCTGCTGGTCAGCATCATGCGCGACTGCCTTGACGAGATGATCCGTTCCGGCTCTGAGGCCCTGCGCCGCAGCGCGGAGCCGGCCATTCAACTCGCGGGCCTGATCTCCTCGCACGTGGGGTTCACGGCGACCAACCAGCTCACCGCGCGGGTGGCCGAGTACGAGATGCGGGCGCTTTCCGAAGCGCACCGGCCCACCATGCAGGCGCTCCGCGACGAGTACGAGTCGCTCTTCGCGCAGGTGCTGGAACGCGGCGCGCGCGTCGGCGCTTTCAGCACCGAGGACCTGACCATGGCGCGCCTGGCCCTGATGGAGATGGGGACGGGTGTCGCGCACTGGTTCCGTGCGGACGGGCGGCTGCGGCTCGAAGAGGTGCAGCAGTATTTCGTGAGCATGGCCTGCCGGATCCTGGCGGTCGAGGACGGTGAGCTCGACGGGGTCGACTTCGTGGTGGCACCGCGCCGGCTCGCGAGCGAGCCCGACCCTCCGCAGCCACGCGCCAACGTTTCCTGACCTGCTTCACCGGCCACCCCGGCCCGTACATCAGCGACGAAAGGACAGCATGGACACTCTGACCAGCAGGGTCGACACAACGGACCCCGGTTTCCTCCAGAATGCCAAGCGGCAGTCCGAACTCGTCGACGAGCTGCGGGCGCGCCTGGCGCGGGCGGCGCTGGGCGGCCCGGAGAAATCGCGCCAGCGCCACGTGGACCGCGGGAAGCTGCTGCCGCGCCAGCGGGTCGACATGCTGCTGGACGAGGGCTCCCCGTTTCTGGAGATCGCACCGCTTGCCGCCGAGGACATGTACGGCGGGGAGAGCCCGGGCGCGGGAATCATTGCCGGGATCGGCCTGGTCCACGGGCGCCACGTGCTGGTCATCTCCAACGACGCGACGGTCAAGGGCGGCACGTACTTCCCGATGACGGTGAAGAAGCACCTGCGCGCCCAGGAGATCGCGCTGGAGAACGGGCTGCCCTGCGTCTACCTGGTGGACTCCGGCGGCGCGTTCCTGCCGATGCAGGACGAGGTCTTTCCGGACCGGGACCACTTCGGCCGGATCTTCTACAACCAGGCCAACCTCTCGGCGCGAAAGATCCCGCAGATCGCCGCCGTCCTGGGATCCTGCACGGCGGGCGGCGCCTACGTTCCGGCGATGAGCGACGAGACGGTCATTGTCCGCGACCAGGGCACGATTTTCCTGGGCGGACCGCCGCTGGTGAAGGCGGCAATCGGGGAAATTGTCACGGCGGAGGAGCTGGGCGGCGGCGAGCTGCACGCCCACACCTCCGGCGTCGTCGACCACCTGGCGGAGAATGACGCGCACGCGCTGTCGATCGTCCGGAACATCATCGAAACGCTGCCGCCTGCCCCGCCGCCGGCGTGGGACATCGAGGCGCAGGTCGCGGAGCCAGTGGCGGATCCCGCCGAGCTCTACGGGGCCGTGCCGACCGACGTCAACGCGTCCTACGACGTCCATGAGGTCATCGCCCGCATCACCGATGGCAGCCGCTTCCACGAGTTCAAGGCCGGCTACGGCAGCACGCTCGTCACCGGGTTCGCGCGGATCCACGGCCACAAGGTCGGCATCGTCGCCAACAACGGCGTGCTCTTCTCCGAGTCAGCGCTCAAGGGGGCGCACTTCATCGAGCTCTGCGACCAGCGCGGCATCCCGCTGCTGTTCCTGCAGAACATCGCCGGTTTCATGGTGGGCCGGGATTACGAGGCGGACGGCATCGCCAAGCACGGTGCCAAGATGGTCACCGCCGTTGCCACGACCCGCGTGCCCAAGCTGACCGTGGTGATCGGCGGCTCCTTCGGCGCCGGCAACTACTCGATGTGCGGCCGCGCGTATTCACCGCGCTTCCTGTGGATGTGGCCCGCCGCCCGGATCTCGGTGATGGGCGGCAACCAGGCGTCGTCGGTCCTGGCCACCGTGAAGCGCGACCAGCTCGAGGGAGCCGGCCAGGACTGGAGCGCGGAGGACGAGGAGGCCTTCAAGGAGCCCATCAGGCAGCAGTACGAGGCGCAGGGCAACCCCTACTACTCGACGGCGCGGCTCTGGGACGACGGCGTCATCGACCCGGCCGACACCCGCCGCGTGCTGGGCATGGCCCTGGACGTCTGCGCCCGCCAACCCCTGCCGGAGACCTCCTTCGGCGTCTTCCGGATGTAGCCGAGAGAACGGACCAATCGTGGACAACCCACTCTTCGACACGGTGCTCGTGGCCAACCGCGGGGAAATCGCCGTCCGCGTCATCCGCACGCTGAGGGACCTCGGCATCCGCTCCGTCGCCGTGTACTCGGATGCCGACGCGGGCGCGCGCCATGTGGCCGAGGCGGATACCGCAGTGCGGATCGGGCCGGGGCCGGCCGCCGAGAGCTACCTCAGCATCGACGCGATCCTCGAGGCCTGCCGCCGCAGCGGCGCCCAGGCCGTGCACCCCGGCTACGGCTTCCTCTCCGAAAATGCAGACTTCGGCCGCGCGCTCGCCGACGCCGGCATCACGTTCATCGGGCCCGACGTCGCCTCGCTCAACGCCATGGGGGACAAGATCCGGGCCAAGAACCACGTGGCCGGCTACGGCGTCCCCGTGGTGCCGGGGATCGCCAGGCCCGGGCTGACCGACGAGGACCTGGCGGCCGCGGCACCGGATGTTGGCTTCCCGCTGCTGATCAAGCCGTCGGCGGGCGGCGGCGGCAAGGGGATGTTCATCGTCGAATCCGCCGCCGGGCTGCCCGATGCCCTGGCCAGCGCCCGCCGCACCGCCCGCAGCGCTTTCGGCGACGACACCCTCTTCCTCGAGCGGCTGGTCCGCCGGCCGCGCCACATCGAGGTGCAGGTCCTGGCCGACCGCCACGGCAACACTGTGCACCTCGGCGAACGCGAGTGCTCGCTGCAGCGGCGGCACCAGAAGGTGATCGAAGAGGCGCCGTCGCCTTTGCTGGAGGGAACTAACGACGGCGAACGGATCCGTTCCGCGATCGGCGCGGCTGCCGTGGCGGCGGCCCGCTCCGTGGACTACGTGGGCGCCGGAACCGTCGAATTCCTGATCAGCGACGAGAGTCCGGGCGAGTTCTTCTTCATGGAGATGAACACGCGCCTGCAAGTGGAGCATCCGGTCACGGAGGAGGTCGTGCGGGTCCGGGGCCAGCGCGTTGACCTGGTGGAATGGCAGGTCCGCATCGCCGCCGGTCAGGCCCTCGACTTCGCGCAGGAGGACGTGGCGCTGGACGGTCACGCCGTCGAGGCCCGCGTGTACGCGGAGGATCCGGCCCGCGGTTTCGTGCCATCCACGGGCACCGTACTGGCGGTGGCCGAGCCGTCCGGGGAGCACGTCCGCGTCGACAGTTCGCTGCGGGACGGCCTGGAGGTGTCGGCCTTCTACGACCCCATGCTGGCCAAGGTCGTCGCCTGGGGCCGGGACCGGGAGCAGTCCCTGGCCCGCCTCGACCGGGCGCTCGCGGACACCGTCATCCTCGGCGTGCTGACGAACATCGAGTACCTGCGGCTGCTGGTCAACGATCCGGAGGTGGCGGCCGGCCGGCTGGATACGGACCTCATCGGCCGGAAGATGCCCCAGATGCGGTTCCACTCGCCGTCCGCCGCCGAGCTGGCGGTGGCGGTGCACGTCGCCAATGCGGCAGCCCGGGACGGTGGCGGTGCCCAGGGCCGGGGGAGCGGGTACGACGGCGGTGCCCGGGAGCGGTGGAGCGGGGGCGACGACGGTGCCTGGCGCCTCGACGGTTGGCGCCTCGGGGAGGCTGCCGCCACGCAGCAGCACTTCGAGGCGGGGCAGCACATCCGGGACATCGACTTCCGCCGCACCCCGGGCGGCTCGGTGGTGGTTATCGACGGGGAGGAGCTGGCGGTGGTGCGGATAGGCATGGCCGGTCCGGCTGCTCCGGCGCCTCTGACCGGCTCCGCCGCCGCGGCTGGCCTGGCGGTCAACGGGGTGCAGCAGCGCCTTTATACAGCCGTGGCGGCTGACGGCACGGTATGGCTGAGCCGCGAGGGCTGGACCGCGGGCATCAGGCGGCTGGACCGGGCGGAGATGCTGGCCCGCGAGCTGGCCGCCATCGACCGGGGCAGCGGCGCGCTGTCGCCCGAGGTCCGGTCACCCATGCCGGGGACGGTGATCGCGGTGCAGGTCAGCGACGGGGAACAGGTCGCCGCAGGCCAGGTGCTGGCATCCGTCGAGGCCATGAAGATGGAGCACCCGCTGCTGTCTCCGGGGGACGGCGTGGTCCGCATGGGCAGCCTCAAGGTGGGGGACCTGGTCAAGGCCAACCAGCTGGTCGCCACGGTTCAGCTCGATCACGGCGAAACCGGCGCCGGGCCGCAGGACGCCGTCCCGAGCGAGCTGGAGCCCAGCGCATGAGCCCGGCGGATTTTACGATGGGCCCGGCCATCCTGTTCTGCCCGGCGGACCGGTCCGACCGCTATGCCAAGGCCTTGGAACGCGCGGACGCCGTCGTTATTGACCTGGAGGACGCCGTTGCGCCGGACAACCGCGAGGCGGCACGGAGGATGCTCGTCGAGAACCCGGTGGATCCGGCGCGCACGATCGTGCGGGTCAACCCCGCAGGCAGCAAGGACTTCGCCGCGGACCTGGCGGCGCTGCGGGAGACGGACTACCGCACTCTCATGCTCGCGAAGACCGAAACGCCCGGCGACCTGGCCGCGGTGGCCGGCTACGCCGTCGTCGCCCTCTGCGAAACGGCGCTTGGGGTCCTGAATGCGCCGCAGATCGCGGCCGCGCAGGACGTGGTTGCCCTGATGTGGGGCGCCGAGGACCTGGTTGCGTCGCTGGGCGGTTCCTCCTCCCGAAACGGCTCGGGCGGTTACCGGGACGTCGCGCTGCACGCCCGGTCGCAGGTGCTGCTGGCGGCCGGCGCCTTCGGCAAGGTGGCCATCGATTCGGTGTATCTCGACATCGCCGACCACGAGGGCCTGCTGGCTGAGGCCATCGATGCGCAGGCCTCCGGCTTTGGCGCCAAGGCCTCGATCCACCCCGGGCAGATGGCCGTCATCCGGCAGGCCTTCGCGCCGACGCCCGAGCAGGTGGAGCGGGCCCGGCAGATGCTGGCGGCGGCCGAAACCGCCGGCGGAGTCTTCACCTTCGAGGGGCAGATGGTGGACGAGCCGTTGCTGCGGCACGCGCGCGCCACGCTCGCGCGGGCAGCCCGGACCTAGCCGGAAGCCGCGAGGCGGTCGAGCCGCCGGCGCGCGAAGGCTTCGCTCGTCGGACGGCCGCCGAGCCCGTGCGCCGCGAGACGCAGGACCAGCCGGGTAGCGGTGCGGACGGGCAGCCGGAAGGGGCCGAGCGATGCCTTCCGCAGCCCGAGCATTTCGCGGTAGCGCCGGGGAAGCGTGTCCACCGTGCCGGCGAACAGGATCCGGTAGCCGAGGCGCTGCATGCCGCGGAACGGCGGATGCCGGATGAACTCGACGGAGGCTTCCAGCTTGGCGTCGTGCAGCAGGTCCGGGGTGAAGGCGGCGAGCTGCTCGTCCAGCTCGGCGCGGCTGCGCGGCGGATCCGGAACCCGCATCAGCTCGCCGGCGATCGCCCACTCGGCGATGTACCGGTCCTCGCCGCCGGGTATCGGGCCGCCGTAGGCCGCGTGCGCGGACAGGAACGCCTCCATGAAAGCCAGATGCACCCACTTGAGCAGCTGCGGGTCGTTGGCCGAGTAGGCCTGCGTGGCGCCGCAGGCATCGGTGTAGGTGCCGCGGACCCGCTCGTGCAGCCTGAGCACGCGCTCGCAGGCAGTCCGCGCGGTGGCCGTGTCGCCGTAAGTGACGGTCATGATCCAGCGGCCGGTCGCCGCCAGCCTGACGAACGGCTGCGTCTTGAACATCGAGTAGTCGTCGACGCCGGCCAGGGCGCCGGGATGCAGCGACTGGATCAGCAGGGCCCCGACGCCGCCGGCGAGAGTGGCGATGTTACCGTGCACGGCCCAGACCGCGGAGTCCGGCGCGAAGAAGCCGGGATCGGTGCCGTCGGCGAGTTCCCGCGCCCACTGCGGCACGCCGGGAGAGCCGGAGACGGTCTTCCGGAGGTCCTGCCGGTGAGCTTCGAGGAGGCCCATGGGTTCATTATCGGCCGGCCGCCCCGTGCTGTCATGGGGTGCGGGCGGGACGGACTTGGCCTCAAAGGGGAAGGGGAGGCGGCCCATGTGCGGGCGGCCTCCCCTCCACCGGAGTTCCTGCTGCGGTTCCTGCGCAGCGCACGTGCCTACTTGGCGAGGAGCTCCGGGTAGTACTTCTCGGTGACGTCCGGGTGCGCACGGAGGCGGCCCTTGAGCATGTTGGCGCCGAAGCTGGCCAGCATGGGGTTGTTCGGATCGTCGGACAGCCCGCGGGACGCAGCCTTCAGCTCGGGGGAGAGCGGGACCGGGTCGATCACGGCGTCGAGCCGGGGCGACCAGAAGAACGGTACGGAGTAGCGGTCCACGCCGGGCGGCGGGGCCTGGACGCGGTGGATGGTCGCGGTGACGTAGCCTTCGGTCGCAACCTCGAGCATCTCGCCGAGGTTGACCACGAGGGCGCCCTCGATCGGTTCGACCGGGAGCCACTCGGTGGTGCCGGGAGGCTGGACCTCGAGGCCGCCGACCATGTCCTGCAGGAGCAGCGTGACGAAGCCGTAGTCGGCGTGGATGCCGACGCCCTGGTCGCCGGCATCCTCGACGACGCCGCCGACGTAGTGCACCAGCTTGCCCATCCAGTGCGGCGTGCCCTGGAAAGGCTCGTCGAAGTAGTCCTCCGGCAGGCCGAGGCCGACGCCGATGCCGGAGAGCAGTTCCTGGCCGACCTTGGACATCAGGTCCGCCCAGGCCATCGCCTTCTCGCGGAGGTCGGGCTGGACCGCGTCCGGCCACTGGTTGGGCCCGCGCAGCAGCCAGTAGGGCTGGTCAGCGGGGTAGTCGTCCACCGGCTCGCTCTCCGGCGAGTAGTCCAGCTGCTCGCGCGCATCGGCCCGGCCCTGGGTCCGCTCGGTGCCCATCCGGGTGTAGCCGCGGAAGTGCGGGGAGTTGCGGTTGTCCAGCTTGAGCCGCTCCTCCAGGGGCAGGTCGAAGAAGCGCTTGATGGCGTCGAAGAGCTCGGCAACCTGGTTCTCGCCGGCGCCGTAACCGGTGATCTGGAAGAAGCCGACGCGGTGCGCGGCGTCGCGCAGCTGGTCGATGAAGACGGGGTTGAAAGTGCCGTCTTCAAGCCGCGCGGTGCTGAGGTCTAGAACAGGTATGGTCCCCTGATTGTTTGACATGCAGGCACAGTAGCACCGGGGCTGCGTCACATGCGTGCGTCGATTACGCCCTGTGTCATCACCCGTGTTAGTGGCTTGCGCGGCCGGTCCGGCGGGGCCTTTCCGGGGCCTGTCAGAGGGTCCGGGCGATGGCGGCCCAGGTCCGCAGGAAGGCGTTTCCGGCCTCCTCGTGGATGGCCTTGGGCAGGCCCAGATGCGCGGCGGTGAGGACCGGGTAGGGCTTGAGCGGCACACCGTCGTCGGGCCTTACATCCACGTGCACGACGGCGTGCCCGCTGTGGTGGAGCTTGTCCGCCATTGCGTAGTCCGTGCGCGAGTCGCCCATGGTCCGCCAGGCGTGCGGGATGACGCCCTCGGCGGCGAGCATCTCCAGTGCGCGCTGGGCGCCGAGGTCCTTGCCCAGCCGGACCGATTCGATGTCCGTGGCGATGATGGTCGGGTCCAGCCGGTAGTCCACCCGGTCGTCGCTGTTGGGCACGTGGTGGTCCAGCCGGCTGACGCCCAGGTCGAAGCTGGCCATCAGCTTCAGCGCGTCCGCGTCGAAGGCCTCCCGCTCCTGCAGGTAGTCCGTGTTCTCCACCTCGATGAGCTGTTCCACGGAGACCATGGAGCGCTTGGTCTCGTCGAAGAACATGTGGCTGGAGTAGCGGGACTGGACCAGCTTGCGGACCTCGGCCGCGTAATCCTGCGGGACCGCGAGCGAGCGGTCCATGTGCAGGGTGCCCGGCCCGTCCGCGCCGAAACTGAACCACACGGCGCCCTTTTCGCAGACGGCATGGAACCGGACGCCGCCCGGGATCCCGGCCGCCAGGAGCGGCTCCATGACCTCCTCGCGGATGAAGGTGTCGGAGCGGCCGGTGTTGAAGACCACCGGCCAGCCGTTGGCCGCCATGGTCAGCAGCGAGTGGATGATGCCGGCCGGCACGGTACGGGTCACGGGGCTGGCAATAGGGCCGTCCACATCCAGCAGGAGGCCGATGGGCGGCTGGACGCGCCGGTGCTCCGGCCCCGGGGTGAGAGTCATGAATCCATTATCACCACCAGCTGGTCCACCTCAGATCCGGGAGCCCCGAGTTTTTCCAAGGTGTCCGGACGATGGTTGTCTGCACCACCATCCACACGTATTGGGGATACGACGATGATGACAGTAGTTGGGGAACAGACTGTCGCGTCGGACCCGGTTGAACCAGACGAGGTTCCAACCGGGCTCACGCGACGGGTATTCGGGATGTTAATGGGCGTCGGCGTGGCCGGGATTGTCGGCGGCGGAAGCCTGATCGCGGCCGGACAGCAGGCCAATAACGACGGCGGCGTGTCCCGCGGCGAGGGCGTCTGGACTTCCTTCGGCAGCGTCCGGATCAGCGCGGCGGAACGGCAGGCCCGCAATCCGCAGGGAACCGCGGCCGGCAGCTCCGCCGCGAATTCGCATGGCGGACACGGCGGCCACGGGGTAGCCAGCACCACGGCACAGCCCTTCAACCTGACCTGGGGCGACCACATGATGGTCGAGCTCGAGGTCCACAACGGCCTGGACCGCAAGGTGCTCTTCTCGCCGGGGCAGCTGCGGCTGAAGGTCGGCGCGGAGGGACCGACGGTGACCAACCGGGGCCCGGGCACCGGCAAGGGCGCGCTCGAGCCGGGCTCCACCTCGCACTTCTGGATCAGCTTCCTGGTCCCGTCCGATGCGCGGGGCGTTTCCGCCGAGTTCACCGACCCCTGGTCGGACGGCGGCCCGCTGGCCCTGGCACTGCCGGAAGTGCTGCAGCGGCCGGGCTGGCTGGAGGCCGACCATGGATGAGCGCAGCGCCAACCTGAACAACCCGAACGACAACCTGGATGAGGGCACTATGGGGGACGAAGCGACGGACGCGGCGGTCAGCCGCTGGGGCTTCGTCAAGTACGGCGCGATAGCCGGGCTCGGGGCGCTCGCGCTCGCCGGCGGCCAGCAGCCGGCCCACGCCCAGCCTGCGGCGACGCCGGAGCCGGAGGCTGATACCGGGACCGAAGCCAAGGATGCCGCCGGCACCGCCACGGAAACCGGGGACCCTTCGGGAACCGGGGCAGGGACCGGGACGGCGACGGATTCCGAGTCCGGCTCCGGGACTGACGCCGGCACGGAGACCGAAGTCGATACCGAAACTGAGACCGAAACCGAAGCTGAGACCGAAACCGAAGCTGAGACCGAAACCGAAACCGAGACTGAGGCCGAGTCTGAATCCGAGTCGGAGACTGACTCGAAGGCAGCCCGCGAAAGTTCGGACGAGCCCGTCCTCGACGTCTACATCAACGAGGGCTACCTGAAGATGGTGGACGATTCGCTCGTCTACCACCGCGGTTTCGGAGACCGTCCTACAGAGAAGAACGACGCCGATCCAAGCCTGGCCATCAAGCCGCGCGTCTTCCTCAAGGACGGGGACCTGGTGGCGAGCCGGGTCTATCCCGTCGGGGCGCCGGAACCGCCGCATGGGACTCCCGAGCCTAAGGGGCCGGATTCACGCAACCCGGGGCAGTACCTGATCCACCGTGCTTATTGGGGCAGCTTTATGCCGGAGCGGGTGATCGTGGCGGAGAAGGGCTCCACCATCCGGCTGCGCGTGCACAACCGCCTGGCCAAGGAGCACGAGCTGGCCATCCACGGCGCCGGGGACGACGGCGAGGACGCCACCACCGGGAAGATCGCGCCGGGGGAGAACGTCCTCCTGGAGCTGGACGCACCCGATCCGGGCGTCTATATCTACAGCGATCCGGGGAACCAGCCGGTGGAACGGACCCTCGGGCTCTACGGCGCACTGGTCGTCATGGACTCGTCGGATCCCTGGTGCATCGCGCCGGGGCTGGCCGAGTTCGAGCGGCAATGGGTCTGGCTCGCGCACGCGGTGGACCCGGTCTGGGCGAACATCGAGGCCAAGGGCGGCACCGTCAATCCCGCCACCCAGCGGGCCGTGCCGCGCTACTTCACGCTCAACGGGCGCAGCGGCTACGAGTCCATGGGCATGACCCGGGACGAGGAGTTGAACCGGGCGTCGGACGAAGAGACGACCATCTCCGGCTACCCGCGGCAGTTCGAGGTCCGCGAGTTCGGCGAGGGCTCCGAGGCCGGTTCGCTGCGCGGCGGGCAGCTGGTGCGGATGGTCAACTGCGGGATCGTGTTCCACCAGATGCACTTCCACGGCAACCACCTCTGGACGGTCCGCTGCGACAACGAGGACTGGAAGCGCAGCGAGGGCTACGTCGACGAGGACGGCTACCTCTGCTTCCAGCAGTGGGAGGACGTCATCCGGCTCAAGGGCATGGAAGTCAAGGAATCCATCATCCCGATCAAGCGGCCGCCGGACGCCATCGACCAGGTGTGGAACGCGCGGAATTCCGACTGGGGCTATCCCATGCACTGCCACTCCGAATCGTCCCAGACCGCGGCCGGCGGCATGTATCCGGGCGGACTTACCGCCCACTGGATTATCAAGGCACCGTTCAAGGGACCGTACAAGGGGGCAGGATCATGATCGAGTCGTTGCTGCCGGGCAAGCTGACTGCCCGGCAGAAGAAGGAAGCAGAGCGCAAGAAGAAGGAAGCCCTGGCCCGCAAAAAGAGGGAGGCCGAGGCCAAGCGCAAGCGCGAGGCGGAGGCCAGGAAACGGGCCGAGTCGCGGCGCCGCCACGAGGAGGCCATGCGCCGCGCCGCCGAAGACCGACGCAAGCGGGAGGCCGCGGCGAAGAAGCGGCGGGAGGCCGAGGCCAAGCGCAGGCGCGAGGAGGAGGCCCGGCGCAAGGCCGCGGCGGAGGCCAAGCGCCGGCGCGAAGAGGAAGAGCGGCGGAAGCGGGAAGAGGCGGCCCGGAAGCGCCGCGAGGAGGCCGAGGCGAACCAGCCCAAGCCGCCGTCGCCCTCGCCGTCGCCCGTCGTCACTCCGCCGCCGGTCGTGCCGAATCCCGGCGGGAGCACGGATCCCGATCCGACGCCGACGGAAACTGCCGCGCCGGAGCCGACCGATCCGACGTCGTCCCCGGACCCGGTTGAGACCACGGTCCCGGACCCGGTCGGGACCACGGATCCCGACCCGACGCCCCCTGATACCTCCGAGCCGGAGCCGACCGATCCGCCGTCGTCCCCGGACCCGGTGGACACCACGCCCCCGGACCCGGTGGACCCCGTGGAACCGGAGGAGGAGGCCCGGCACCGCTTCGACAGCCAGGTCGACTTCAGCTCCAACCAGAACGAGCTGGAGAACCCGGTCACCGAGTTCAAGCAGACGCCGGACCTGTTCGTGGACCTCTCCTTTTACGGCACGGACCTGCGGTTCGACGACGGCGCCGAAGTGGAGATGTGGAGCTTCGAGACCGCGGACCAGCGCAAGAACTTCCCGGGCCCGCTGATCCGGCCGAAGGAAGGCCAGATCTTCCAGGCGCACTTCAAGCCGAGCAAGGGCAACCACACCATCCACTGGCACGGCATGGAACCGGATCCGCGCAACGACGGCGTCGGGCACACCTCGTTCGAGATCGCCGGCGAGTACACCTACCAGTGGCAGCCGGAGAAGGGCCGGCCGGGCGACCCGAACTGGGGCACCGCCGGCACGTACTTCTACCACTGCCACGTCAACACCACGCTGCACGTCCAGATGGGCATGTTCGGGCCGCTGATCATCGACCCGATCGTGCACGAGGACTACCCGGTCAGCCCGGGCGCGCGGCGGGCCTTCGTGGACGGGCCGGAGTATGACATCGACACCGAGACCCTGCTGGTGCCGTACTCGATGGCCACCCGGTGGCACGGCATGAACCATGCGGCCGGGCTCTCCGGCGAGGACGCGGGGCTCAACCACTTCGAGCCGAACCACTTCTACCTCCTGGGCGGCGAACTCGCGCGCCGGCCCGGCGGCAAGGAGACGGTCTGGAGCCTGAAGTCGCTGCGCGCCAACGTCAAGGGCGGAAGCAGGAAACGAACCCTGCTGCGCCTGCTGAACGCCAACTACCTCCCCACGGTGCTGCGCTTCCAGGACTCCTGGGGCAAGCCGGTGCCGATGGCCGAGGTCATCGCGCACGACGGCCGGCCCTTCCGCGACACGTCGAAACCGGGCGAGCCCTCGCTGCCGTGCGGCGAGGCGGGGTACCCGATGAAGACCAGCATCCTGCGCTCCGGCTCGGCCGAACGCTGGGACGTGCTGCTGGACCCGCCGTCCGCGGGGGAGTACCAGGTGGTCGTCGAGTTCCGCCACTGGATCACGGACGAGATCGTGGGAAGCCGGACGGTGAGGCTGGTTGCCTCGTAACCATTTGGGTAACGACGGCGGCACGCGCCGAGCGGCGAGTTCCGTTCGGCGCGTGCTTTCCCTACGCTGGTCTGGTGATCTTCAAAGCCGTGGGCGACAGCCGCCCCTACCCTGACCATGGATACAACAGCCCGCGGGACTGGGCCAATGTTCCGCCGCGCCAGGTACGGCTGGATGAGCTCATCACCACCAAGAGCACCTTGGACCTGGCCGCACTGCTGGCCGAGGACTCCACGTTCTTCGGGGACCTCTTCCCGCACGTCGTCCAGTGGCACGGCGAGCTCTACCTCGAGGACGGCCTGCACCGCGCCGTCCGGACCGCCCTCCACCAGCGCGCGCTGCTCCACGCCCGCGTGCTCGTGATCAATGACTGAGACCGGCGGGCAGCCGCCCCGCCCCAAGCGCAAGCCGAAGGACATCCTGCGGTTCCGCGGCGACCGGATCATCACCGAGGATGACCTGGACCGGACCTTCCCGGAGGACGACGAAGAGAGCCAGTACGGGGACCGCCGCCGGCACATCTTCCACGGCGCCGTCCTGGTGTTCCTGGTCGCCCTGCTGGTGGCCGCGGTGCTGGCCGCGCTCGCCGTGATGCGCGGGGACCTGGTCATCCCGGGCTGGGAGGCACGGCAGGTCGACGCCGGACCCAAGGGCTGCCCGACCGGGATCTACGACTATCCGGACAACAAGTCCTTCACGCTCAACGTCTACAACGGCACCCGGCTCGAGGGGCTCGCGGGCCAGGCCGCCGAAGCGTTCAAGGACCGCGGCTACAAGATCGGCAAGGTCGAATCCGTGGACCTCATCCGTCCGGGCACCGTCGCCATCATCGTGTCCGGGCCGGCCGGGGAGGCCGCCGCCTTCAACCTGCAGCGGAACCTCAAGGGCACCAGTTACAAGCCGGACACGCGAGGGGACAACAGCGTGGACCTGCTGGTCGGCACGGGCTTCAAGGAACTGGTGCCCGAGGAACTGGTGGACCAGACGCCGGGCTCGATCAGCTGCCCGCTGCTCACGCCGAAGCCGGCTGCAGGCGGGTAGCCCGTCAGGTGAGCGGCCGGGGCACCGGGCGGATGGTGCCGCCGCCGACCACCTCGGTGACGGGCAGTTCGGCGGCGCTCCGGCGGCGGGCCTGGCTGCGGCGGATGGCCTTGTCCAGTTCGACGACGATGGGCACGATCAGCGCCAGGCCGAGGCAGGCCAGCCACTGGCCCCCGGTCAGCGACGTGGTCAGCAGGAGGTTCTGCAGGAAGCCGATTTCCACCGCTGCGACCGTGAAGAGCACCGGGACGGAAAGGATCTTCAGCGCGCTGATGATCGGAGCCCGAAGGCCGGATTCCGGGTCGCGCCGCTTGGCCAGGCTGCCCAGGATCGAGCTCAGCGACAGCACAACGAACGCCATCGTCAGCGGGACGTTGGGTTCGGTGGCGCTCATCGGGCCCGGGGCCAGCAGCAGGGCTGCCAGGGTCACCGCGAACCCAACCACGCCATAGACCAGCCACTGGGTGACGGCGCCCGCGTTCGTGATCGGTTCCTTGGTGTTCCGCGGCGGCCGTGCCATCAGGTCCGGGGCCGGGGGATCGGTCATGATGACCATCACCGGGAAGATGGTGATGAAGAAGTTGATGAAGAGCACCATCGTCGGCGAGAGCGCGACGCCCTGGTTGATGTTGAAGATGCTCGCGGTCAGGAACAGGAGCACCAGCGCGAACAGCGCCGACATCTGGTAGCGGACAAAGGAAACGATCTTGTCGTAGATGCTGCGGCCCAGCCGGATGGCGGAGACCAGGGTGCCGAAGTTGTCGTCCGTGAGGATCATGTTGCCGGCCTGCTTGGTTACCTCGCTTCCGGAGCCCATCGCCACGCCGACGTCGGCCTGTTTCAGCGCGGCGGCATCGTTCACGGCGTCGCCGGTCATTGCAACGACGTCGCCGCCCTGCTGCATGAGCCGGGCGAGCCGCAGCTTGTCCTGGGGCGTCACCCTCCCGAAGACGTGGAGGTCGGGCAGCGCGCCGGCGAGCTCTTCGTCGGACATCGCCTGGATCTCAGCGCCGCTGACGGCGCCCGGGCCCAGCTTGAGCTCGGCCCCGATGGCGGCCGCGGTGATCGCATGGTCACCGGTGATCATCCGTACATCGATCCCCGCTTCGTGGGCCGTGCGCACGGCCTCTGCGGCCTCCGCCCGCAGCGGGTCGATGATGCCGACCATGCCCACGAAGATCAGTTCCTCCACGAACCGCATCGGCTCCGCGCTCACCTGGGCCTCCTGGCCATCCAGGTATCTGGCGGCGAAGGCCAGGACGCGCAGCCCCTTGCGGGACAGCGACTCGTTGGCTTCCATGATGTCGCTTCGGACGCTCTCGATGTCGACGGGCCCGTCGGGCAGCATGGCTTGGGTGCACCTGGCCAGGACCACGTCCGGGCCGCCCTTGACCAGCCCGACGAAGTGCGGTCCGTCCGGGAAATCGAGGTGGTGGAAGGTCGCCATGAATTTGTAGGCGGAGTCGAAGGGAACCTCCGCGACGCGCGGATACGAACGGCGGGTCGTCTCGGCTTCGGCGCCCATCTTTGCGGCGAGCACCACCAGCGCGGCTTCCGTCGGGTCGCCGATGATCTCGCCGGTGTCCGACACCGTGGCGTCACTGTCCAGGCACAAACCGTAGGCCAGCTGGGTGAAGTCGGGCACGGGTGAGCCGGCCTTTTGCCGGATGGCGCCGGTCTTGGCATAGCCCTCGCCCTGCACGCTGTACCAGTTGCCCCGGAAGTACAGCTCGCGCACCATCATCTGGTTCATCGTCAGGGTGCCGGTCTTGTCGGAGTTGATCGCGCTCGTGGCACCGAGGGTCTCGACGTCGCTGAGATTCTTGACGACGGCCTTGTGTTCGGCGAGCTGCTTGGCCCCGTAGGCCAGCATGGCCTGGACGAACGTCGGCATGCCTGTCGGAATGGCCGCGATCGCCATCGACATGCCCACCAGCAGGACTGTCCCGAGCGCCTGCCCGCGGATGACGCCGATGGCGATGATGATGATTACCGCAGACCAGGCGATGATGCCAATCACCTTGGTGAGTCCGTCAAGCTCCCGCTGCAGCGGGGACTTGCCGGGATCGACCGTCGAGAGCATCGAAGCGATCTTGCCCATTTCGGTCTGCATGCCGGTTGCGGTGACGACCATCGTCGCCGTCCCGCGCGTCACGGCGGTGTTCTGGAAGACCATGTTGGTCCGGTCGCCGAGGCCGGCATCGGGCACCCGCAGCGTTTCGGGATCCTTGGCGATCGGGGCGCTTTCGCCCGTAAGCGCGGCCTCCTGGGTTTCCAGGGTGGCCGACCTCAGCAGCCGGCCGTCCGCGGGCACCAGGTCGCCGGCTTCGAGGTTGACGATGTCGCCCGGGACGAGCTCGGTCGCGTCTACCTGGAGGAGCGATCCACCCCTAGTGACGCGGGCCTGCGGAATCTGCATCTTGGCCAGGGCGTCAACGCTGGCGCGGGCCTTCAGTTCCTGCTGGGTCCCGAGGACGAGGTTGAGCACCACGAGCACGGCAACGACGATGCCGACCGGGATCTGGTTGATGAGCAGGCTGACCACGACGACGCCCACGAGCATCAGGTTCATGGGGTCCCGCAGCAGCCGCAGCGCCACCTTCCAAGCCGAAGGAGGCCGCTCGGAGGCGATCGCGTTGGGTCCGTACCGCGCCCGCCGCTGGTCAACTTCAGCGGCCGCGAGCCCCAGCTGCTCGTCCGTTTCCAGCCTGGAGACCACGGCACTGGAGTCTTGTGTATACCAGGACTCGGAGGCAGCCGGTCCGGGCGATGCTTCCTGGATTGCCATGTCGGTGGCCCTTACTATTGCGCGGCCTGCGGTCGCATGGGTTCAAGGAGTCCGCCGGACTCGTGGCCGGCACGACGGCGGTGGTCAGTAGGCGGCCGGAACCTCGCGGGGAAGGTACGTCGGCTCCTGGTAGCCGTTCGGTGCCTGCCGCTTCGGCAGCTTGACATCGGGGCTCTTGAGCGGCTCATACGGGATCTGGCTCAGGATGTGGCTGATGATGTTGAGCCGCCCGCGCTTTTTGTCGTTGGTGTCGGCGATATGCCACGGCGCCCAGGCGGTATCGGTAGCCCGGAACATGTCGTCCCGGGCGCGCGAGTAGTCGTACCAGCGGCTGTAGGACTTCAGGTCCATGTCCGAAAGCTTCCAGTACTTGCGCGGGTCGTCGATCCGGCTCTGCAACCGCTCGGTCTGCTGCTCGGCCGTGACCTCCAGCCAGTACTTCAGCAGGAGGATTCCCGACTCCACCATGGCCCGCTCGAACGCCGGAACGATCTCGAGGAACTTCTTTGACTGCTCGTCGGTGCAGAAGCCCATGACCCGCTCCACCCCGGCCCGGTTGTACCAGCTCCGGTCGAAGATGACGATCTCGCCCGCTGCCGGGAAATGCGGCACATACCGCTGGATGTACATCTGCGATTTTTCGCGCTCGGTCGGTGTCGGCAGGGCCACCACGCGGAACACGCGGGGGCTGACGCGTTCAGTGATGGTCTTGATCACCCCGCCTTTGCCGGCGGTGTCCCGGCCCTCGAAGACGATGATGATCTTGGCGCCGGCTCTCTTTGTCCACTCCTGGACGGCCACGAGCTCGCCCTGCAGCGGCTTGAGGAGTTGCTCGAAGTCCCGCCGTTTCATGGCGCCGGTCTCAGCCGGGCCTCCGTTGGACTGGCTGCTCCCGGCCTTGCTCTTGTTTTTAGCCATAACAGAGAATCTTCCGCTTGCGCCCCAGGCCTGCCGCTGGGCCGGCCGGCCTTGCGATCCGGCTCATTAGCGCGGAAACAGGGCGCCTGGTCCCGTCACTTGCAGTTGAGCTCGCTTGCCACGTCATCGCGCGCGCTCTGGACATCGGCCGCTTCGTTCTTCAGGCTGTCCGCGGCCTGCTGCAGCGTGGCGTCGTCGGGAATGTCCTTGACGGCCTTGTCCAGCCCGTCCCAGGCATCATCGAGAGCCTTGATCCGGTCCTGGGCGACGTCCTCGGCCGAGTCCACCAGCGCGTCATGGGTCTTCTCGACTTCATCGCGCGCTGCCTTAACCTCGTCTATCGTGGCGTCCGGGGACAGACTTTCCCGGAAGCTCGTCAGGGCTGCGCCGAAGGCGGCTGCATCCGTGCAAGCCTTCGATACGTCCTCCTGGGGGCTGCTGCTGCAGCCCGTAAGCAGCACGAGGGCTGTCCCGAGCGCGGCTGCTCCGGCAAGAATCGGTGTTGTCCTCGACATGGGAGACTCCTCTCAGGGATGGACCGTAGCTAACGCCGGCGGCCGCCTGACATTGGCAGGCACTGCCATTGTGGACCGCGCCGGGTAGCCGTGCCTCATCCGTTGACGGTGAAATCGTAGTGGCCGTCCTTGGCTCTGGAGTCCGTGCCTTCGAACAGGCCGCGCTCCACCGCAATGGTCAGGGCCTCGCGCCGGCCGGACGCGCCGAGCTTGCGGTAGATCGACCGCTGGTGGGTCTTGACTGTGTTGACCGAAACGTAGAGCGCCTCGGCCATTTCGGCGGCCGTCATCATGGAACGCATGTAGGCGAGGACCTCAAGTTCCCGTTCCGTCAGGTCCCAGTACGAACGCGTGTGGTGGGCGTGGTCCTGCACCTGCGGTGCTGTCCGGGCTGCGATGAATGCCTGATGGCTGGTGCCCCAGGCGGTGTGCTGGACGAGCAGTTCGGCGAGGTCGCCGCGCCGTTCCGCAAAGGGGCGAACGATGGACTGAGGCTCGGCACGATTCAGTGCATGCTCTATGCGTTCGTGGGTAGCCGCTGTTTCGCCGCGGGCATGGGCCAGGAGCGCCTCGGTGAGTGAAACACTGGTGTCGACGAATGAGGCACGACGGCGGTTCGCCAACGATTCAACGCAGCGTTGGGCAGCGGTGGCCTCGCCTCCACGGCGAAGGAGTTCCGCCAGGAAGGCATCCACGAGCGGCGGGTTCCCGCCCGGGCCAAAGGACCGGGCGATCCGGATGGCCGTGTCAGGATCCCCCTTGGCTTCGGCAACTTTCGCCAGCGCAAGGGTCCGGAAAGCGCTCAACGGCCCCTGGAACAGGCCACGGCCGTCAACCGCGTCCAGGATCGCGTTGGACTCGGCAAGATGGGCCGGATTGCCGGTGGCACAGTCGACAAGGACCTGGTAGATGAGCGCCAGCGGACCAAAGGGGAAGAGGCGCGTGCCGGACCGTAGCGCCGCGGCAAGGTATGCGCGCGCTTTCGGGAGCTCATCCTTCCAATAGCAGCTGATCCCGCGGGCAAGCCAGACCGAAGCCAGCTGTTCAGGAGATCTCCACTCCAGTACCGCGGCGCGCTCCAGCGCGTGTACCCCCTGGTCGTCGGCTTCCCGCAAATCACCGGACGAGACCAGCGCCAACGCCAATCCGGCAGCGGCGCAGACCTCTATGATTTCGAGATGGTTGGCCCGCCCGGCAGCCATCGCCTCCTCCAGCAGGGAGACCGCCACCGGCCCACCTTCGAGCAGCCGCATTTCAGCCTGTCCCAAGAGGAAGAGGCCCGTCGAATGCGGCGCCGGATGGCTGTCCGCCGTCTCCAAAAGCGAGCGGCCCTTCCCGGCGGCGGCAACCAGGTCCGGCCTGCCCTCCATCAGGAAGAGTTCGAAGAGTCCCAGGTTGATTTCGGCGCGGCGTCGGCGGAATGGAGCCAATGCCGGAAGTCCCGCCAGCCCGCGCTTTTTCAGCTCCGGCGCCGAAGAGCTGTCGCCGGCACGATGGCGGCACGCCCACCTGATCATGAGTATTTCGGGGTCTTCGCTCCAACCCGCAGGAAGTCCAAGGCACAGGTGCTCCAGGGTCCGTGTGTCATTGCGCAGCACGAACTCCAGCCAGTGTTCCCCGAGCGAAGTGACCGCTCGCGAGGGATCGTTACCGCGCAGTGCCTCGGCCACACAGAGCCTGACGTCGCTGTCCTGGTAATGCCTGGCGGCTACGCGGTGGAGCCGTTCCGCGAGCAGGGGATCCCGCCGCTCGAGTATTGCGCGGCACTGGGCCGCGAAGAGCGAAGACCAGTGGTAATGGGATTCTCCGCGGCAACTGTCTTCCTCGATGAAGAGGACGCTCCGGCGGCATTCCTGGAGCAGCAGACTGCCGCCTGGCCGGCCGTACAGTTCGGCGGCCAGCCGGCTGTCAAGCCGGTCGCACGTCGTGGCGCGGAGGACAAAATCGGCCAGCGGGGGCCGCAGCTGGCCCAGGACTTCCTCGGCGACGTAGTCCGCAAGAGGGACCCTCGCCGGTACGGCATTCCCGCGTTCGTCGGGCGGGCAATCGGCACGCACCGGAGCGGCGAGTATTTCATGCACTACGATCGGCCAGCCTGCTGTCGCCTGCCTAAGGCCTTCTGCATCGGCCCCGTCCTGCCCCAGCGAGGAAGCCACGCGCTCTATTTCATTGGGGGTGAAGGCGAGATCCCCGGCCTGGACCTCTCCCACGCCTTCCGCGCGGCGCAGCCTCTCCAGCCGGATCGACGGATAGCAGCGGCCCGAGAGGACGAGCCGCAGGGTAGGAGGCGCACGCTCGGCAAGTACCGAGACGATTCCGTGCGCCAGTTCGGGCTCGGCCATCTGGAGGTCGTCGATGACGAGGATGATGGGTTCCGATAAATGCTCGAGGGCATTGAGCACAAGGTCGTAGGACTCAGCCGGATCCTCCGCGAGGACGCGCTCCAGGGACAACAGCGCGCTGCCTTCAGAGCGGGAAACGCTCCTTGCCGCCGATTGGAGGGCCGATACCACCCCATGGAACAACCTGGAGGGCCGCCCATCGAACTGATCGAGGGACAACCAGGCGGAGGGCAGGCCGGTGGCGTGCATCCAATCAGCCAGCAGTGTGGTTTTGCCGTAGCCGGCAGGAGCGACGACGAGAGTCAGCCGGTGGGCCGCCGTGGACGCGGACAAGGCAGCCTCTAAACGCGGACGCTCCAGCGCATCCGCATTCGGTTTAGGTGGTCGGATTTTGGCCTGCGGGCAAGACACGTCCGCAGAGGACGAAATCTCTCTCACGTGCGCCATGTTAGGCGTGCCTAAGCGGCCCGGCAATGCTCCGTCTGGGGGGGTGTCCCTATGG
>NZ_BRVS01000016.1 GCF_026011795.1 Arthrobacter mangrovi
ATAAATGTAACGGGCGGCCGGGATGCCCGTCGGTCAGAGGCTGCGGCGGCGGCGAATGTTACGGATGACCATGGCAGCCATCAGCAGGAAGGCGACGGGAAACCCGACCCAGGCGATGCCCACGAAGCCGGGCCATGTTTCGGCGCCGAAGAGCGCTCCGACCAGGATAACGGCCAGGCTGACGATGCCGGCGGCAGAGATTACTGCGGCCAGCAGGATTACCGTGACGAGCAGCTTGCCGGCCTCGGAGCTGCGGCCGGGCGGGGGAACGGGGGCATGGCCGGACATGCCCATAACGCTAACAGCGGACATGATGCCGGCAAAGTCGCGGAAGGGGCAGCCGGACAGGCTAATCTAGATACAGACTTCCCGTCCGCGACGGAGCCGGTGCAACAGCGCGCCGGCGGCCGGAACCAGGACGGAACAGCAAGGCAGCACCGGGCGAGAAGCCGGTGCATCAAACCGTAGAACGAGGTAGCTCAAGTGCCAATCGGCAAGGTGAAGTGGTTCGACACTGAGAAGGGTTTCGGCTTCCTGGCCACAGACGAAGGCCAGGAAGTCTTCCTGCATGCCTCGGCTTTGCCCGCCGGGGTGAAAGAGGTCAAGGCCGGAACCCGGATGGAGTTCGGCATCGCCGAAGGCCGGCGCGGCGCGCAGGCACTGTCCGTGCGGATCATCGACGCCAAACCGTCGGTTGCCAAGGCCACGCGGAAGCCGGCCGAAGACATGGCGGTCATCACCGAGGACCTGATTAAGCTGCTGGATGCCATTTCCAACGGCCTCCGCAAGGGCCGGTATCCGGAGAAGGCGCATGCGGCCAAGGTTGCCGCGGTGCTGCGCCGGGTCGCCGACGACCTGGACGCGTAGCCGCCGAGCCGATGACCAATCCCGAACCGGAGACAGCGGCCGCGCCAGCCCCGAAACGGCGCGTCTACCAGCGTGCGCCGAAGCTTGACGCGGTGCTGGCGGAAGCCACCGAGCGAGCCCGCCAGGGCGTGCTGGAGATCGCCCCCGCCGAGCAGGTAGGGCGGCACGTCAGCGCCGTGGCCGAGGGCGAGCGGCTGGTGGTGCACCGCTTTGAAGCGCGGGTCCCCGGGTACGGCGGATGGCAGTGGTTCGCCTCGGTGGCACGGGCGCCGCGGAGCAAGCACGTGACGGTATGCGAGGTAGGGCTGCTGCCGTCCGGCGAGTCACTGCTGGCGCCGGACTGGGTGCCGTGGGCAGAGCGAGTCCGCCCGGAGGAAGCGGCGGAGGCCCAGGAAGCCGAAGAAGCGGAAACCCAAGCGGAAGCAGCGGAAGGCGAAACGGCGGAGGCCGGCGCGGACGGCGAAACGTCCGGGACCTCCACCGAGGGCGCCGCCGGGAGCGCAGTACCCCCGGCAGAGGACGTTTCAGACGAAACTTCGGACGCCGCCGTCGTTGGCGAAGAAGACCCGGAGGCGCCGGAAGACGGCTCCGGGGACGGCCCCGTGGTGCAGGAGCCCGGATCCGCAGCCGGGCAGCCCGATGGAGCGGCTGATGCCGCCGAGCCCGCCGACGAGGCGCCGGAGGCCAACGGATAGCCACCTGGCCGTCCGCGATGAGTCCTGCAGGAGGAGGGGAAAGTGAGCTCGATGTTCCGATCCCTGCAGTTCTTCAACTACCGGATCTGGTTTATCGGCGCCATCGTGTCCAACATCGGCACGTGGATGCAGCGGACGGCCCAGGACTGGCTGGTCTATGACATCCTGACCGAGCGCGACGCCGCCGCGATGGGTATCGTGATGGCGCTGCAGTTGGGGCCGCAGCTGCTTATGGCGCCGTGGTCCGGGCTGATCGCGGACCGGTTCGACCGGCGGAAGATCCTGATGGCCACCCAGCTGAGCATGGCGCTGCTGGGGTTGGGGCTGGGGCTGATGGTCATCGCCCAGGTGGCCGAACTCTGGCACGTCTACGCGTTCGCCCTGGCCCTTGGCATCGTCTCGTCGGTGGACGCCCCCGCGCGGCAGACCTTCGTCTCCGAACTGGTGCGCGACGACTTCCTGCCCAACGCCGTGGCGCTGAACAGCACCTCCTTCAACCTGGCCCGGATGGTGGGTCCGGCGGTGGCCGGTGTCCTGACCGTGGCCGTTGGGCCGGGTTGGGTGTTCCTGGTCAATGCGGCGACTTTCGCCGCGCTCATCGCAGCGCTGCTGGCCATCCGCGATTCCGAGCTGAGGGTGCTGCCGAGGGCCCCGAAGGGCAAGGGCAAGATCCGCGAAGGCTTCCGCTACGTGCGCCACCGGCCGGATCTGATGGTGGTGATGTGGGCGATCTTCATTATCGGCACGTTCGGCCTGAACTTCGCGATCTATATCGCGGGGATGGCGCGGACCGAGTTCGGCGGCCATGCCGGCGATTTCGGCCTGCTGTCCTCGGTGATGGCCGTCGGGTCCGTGGCAGGCGCCCTGCTCTCGGCCCGGCGCGAGCGGCCGCGGCTGCGCTACGTTTTCGGCGCCTCGGCGCTCTTCGCGGTCACCTGCACCGCGGCGGCGCTGATGCCCAATGCCTGGCTCTTCGGCGCCACCCTGGTACTGGTCGGTGTCTCGTCGCTGACCATCATGACCAGCGCCAACGCGTACGTGCAGACGACGACCGATCCCGTGATGCGGGGCCGCGTGATGGCGCTGTACATGGCCATCTTCATGGGCGGGACGCCGCTGGGGGCGCCGTTCGTCGGTTTCATCTCCAACCTGTTCGGGCCCCGGTGGGGACTCGGCGTCGCCGCGATCTCCGGCGTCGTCGCGGCCTCGATCGGGCTGATCTGGGCCTGGCGGGCGCGGCGGCTGCGCTTCGAGTACGACAGGGCGGCCGGGCGCGGGCTGCGCATCGTGTACCTGCCCCAGCGCAGCGGTTCGCAGAACAGTCCCTTAAACGGCTGAAGCGCCCCACAGTTGCGGGAGCGCTCCAGCCGCCGATGCGGTCCGTGTCAGCCGTTGAGCTGTTCCACGACGTAGTCGATGCACCTGAGCAGTGCGCTGACGTCCTCGGGCTCGATGGCCACGAAGGTGGCGATGCGCAGCTGGTTGCGGCCGAGCTTGCGGTACGGCTCCACATCCACGACGCCGTTGGCACGCAGCACCTTGGCGATCGCCGCGGCGTCGATGCTCTCGTCGAAGTCGACCGTGACGATGACATTGGAGCGGTGATCGGGGTTGGCCACGTACGGGGTGGTGATCTTGGAGGCCTCGGCCCAGCTGTACACGCGGCCGGCGGAATCCGCGGTCCGCCCGGCAGCGAAATTGAGGCCGCCGTTGCCGTTGAGCCATTCGATCTGGTTGTTCAGGGTAACCAGCGTGGCCAGGGCCGGGGTGTTGTAGGTCTGGTTCTTCAGCGAGTTGTCGATCGCCGTGGTCAGGTTCAGGAAGTCCGGGACCCAGCGTTCCGAGGCGCCGATCCGCGCGGCACGCTCCAGCGCTGCCGGGGAGAACAGGCCCAGCCAGATGCCCCCGTCGGAGGCGAAGTTCTTCTGCGGGGAGAAGTAATAGACGTCGCTCTCGGCCACGTCGACGTCGAGGCCGCCGGCCGCGGACGTCGCGTCGATGAGGACCAGCGCGCCCTCGTCGGCGCCGGCGACCCGCTTGACCGGAGCGGCGACGCCGGTCGAGGTCTCATTCTGGGCCCAGGCATACACGTCCACGCCGGCCTCGGCCCGCGGCTCGGGCAGGGAGCCCGGCTCGGACTTGATGATCGAGGACTCCGCCAGGAACGGCGCCTTATTCGTGGCCGAGGCGAACTTCGAGCTGAACTCGCCGAAGGAGAGGTGCTGGGCCTTCTCCTCGACCAGGCCGAAAGCAGCGATGTCCCAGAACGCTGTGGCCCCGCCGATGCCGAGAACCACCTCGTAGCCTTCGGGGGCCCGGAAGAACTCCTTCAGCCCTTCGCGCACGCTGCCGACGAGGTTCTTGACGGGAGCCTGCCGGTGGGAGGTGCCCAGGAGGTTGCGGCCGGCCTGCACTACGGCGTCGATCTGCTCGGGGCGGACCTTCGACGGGCCGGCACCGAAGCGTCCGTCCTGGGGGAGCAGTTCTGTGGGGATGCTGATGGACTGATTGTCGCTCATCTGGTCTCTTCCTGGCCGGCTGCGGTGTTGACTGGAGTTCGCCCTTGAACCGTCTATATTCTGCCGTACCCTTCGGCCGGCCCGTAAGCCAGCTGGCGCCAGTCCCGCATTCTGGAACCGGGAGAGCGCGCGGGGCGGGGCCCCCGTTATCTGCCCGCCGCGGCAAACAGGCTAATCTGGACTCTGGGACAACGACGCCGGTGCGTCGGTTTGAGAAGCGGATTCCCGCCATCTGCGCCGAGGAGCAAGAAATAAGTGACTGATCTCATCGACACCACCGAGATGTATCTGCGGACGATTCTCGAGCTGGAAGAGGAGAACATCGTTGCCCTTCGGGCACGCATCGCCGAGCGGCTGCGCCACTCCGGCCCCACCGTTTCGCAGACTATCGGGCGGATGGAGCGGGACGGCCTCGTGGTGGTTTCGGACGACCGCCACCTGGAACTGACCGAGCACGGGCGCAGGCGCGCGGTAGAGGTCATGCGGAAGCACCGGCTGGCCGAGCGGCTCCTCGCCGACGTGATCGGGCTGGAATGGGCCTACGTCCACGACGAAGCGTGCCGCTGGGAACACGTAATGAGCGAGCGGGTGGAACAGCGTCTCTACGAGCTGCTGGGCAGGCCCAAGGAATCGCCCTACGGCAACCCGATTCCCGGACTCGAAGCCCTCGGCGGGGAGCCCGCCGCCGAATTCGCGACCGGGACAGTGAACCTGACCGAGGTCATGCGCGGCTACTCGGCGGAGCAGCGGGTGGTCATCGTCCGGCTGGCCGAACCGATCCAGGTGGACCCGGAACTGCTGGTGCAACTGGAGGAGGGCGGCCTCAAACCGGGTGCCGAGCTGCAGCTGGCCACGGCCGGCGAGTACATTTCGGTCCGTGTGCCCGGCATCGATGGAGCCCTTGAGCTTCCGCCCGAAGTCGCGGCCCACATCTTTGTCGCCCTGGGCTAGGAAGGTCTCCGTCCTGACCACACCGCATAAATCCGTTATCCACAGAGTTGGATAACGGATTTATCACTTGCGACGGTCTGGCCCTATAGTTGGTGCTTGGCGCCGATGCATTGGCGTTACCTGATCCGCAGCCGAACCCTGTCGGCGGATCAGCGTTTCGATCCGACAGGGGCGGAGGACCCATCCAACCGGCAGCACCGTTCAGCTGCCTTGGGGTGAAGCCTCGCTCGAGTTCGGCACCAGCTGCGTTCGTCCGCTGATGCCGCATGCCCGGCGGGGCCGAGTTTCTTCTACTCGAACCCGACAGCTAACTTCGCAGGCTTCCAGGAGAGGGAAGACTGTTGTCAGAACTAAGAGCAACGGGACGGCGCCGTTCAGCCGCTCCCGCCGCGGCCCGGCGGCCACGCACCGCAGCCACCGGCCGCCGCCGCGCGGAGGTTGCAGCATCATCGAAGCCGTCGTTCCGGGGCACGGGCCACAAGGCGGCCGTTACCGCCGCTGCCTCGGGCCTGGCGCTGACTATCCTGCTGCCGACGACGGCCGGAACGGCCGCCTCCGGCACGGACCTGCCGGCGGCTGCAGGAGCGGTAGCGGTTTCCGGACAGCCGGTCACTGCAGCCGCAGGGGTCGAGCTCCAGTTCCAGCGGACCGGCCTGAGCAGCACGTTCGACCCGGACACGAAACTCGAGCAGGTCATGGTGGCTGCCGGGGAGGATGCCAAGCCGATCGGCAGCGAGGGGACTCTGTCCCAGCCGATGGACAGCATGAAGATGACCTCGCCGTTCGGCTTCCGGGTCAACCCGGTTACCGGCTATGCCGGGGAAATGCACACCGGCCAGGACTACGGGGCAGCGTGCGGTAGCCCGGTCTACTCTGCGGCCGGAGGTACCGTGACCGAAGCCGGCTGGGCAGGCGGCTACGGAAACCGCGTCGTCGTGGACCACGGCAACGGCCTGAAGACGACCTACAACCACCTGACCAGCATCAGTGCGAAGATCGGCGACAAGGTTACCCGCGGCGACCTCCTCGCCCAGAGCGGCACGACCGGCAATTCCACCGGCTGCCACCTCCATTTCGAAGTAGTCGTGAATGGGGACATGGTGGATCCGAAGGGCTGGCTCTAACCTTTTCCTCGCCTGGCCATGAAATGGCCGCAGCGGTATACGGCGAAAACACCGCCGCCGCTGCATTGGCCTTTTGTCCGAAATGCCAAGTCTGCTCCGTTGTTATTCCGCAATGATTCCGGCGTGCGGAGAGTGCTGTGTCCGAATTCACTTCCAGCCGGTTTTGCCTGTCTTTGCCCGAGTACTGGTGAATCGTTCCGGCCTGCGATGCTTAGGTCGTAATCGTTCCGTCGCCGCGCTGTGATCTGAATGTGACTTATGCCCCGTGATCGTATATTCTCTAACTCGTGCCAAATCGCAGACATGATTTGGCTCCTCCGGATGGATTGCCGAGCTCTGCCACCGACCGGGGTCCGTTCGCACAAAAAATTCGCATGGCAGGGGCGGGGGAACCACTTTACGGGTTTCGCGTAGAAACCCTTGGGGTTAAGTCTTGGGACATTTCGGATAAATACCGGAATTCCCATGGCCGGATGACTCCCATCCGAACCCGACAGCTCACCTCGCAGGCATGGGGAGAGGTATTGATCGTGTCTAAGAACACTTCTGTCACGGGTCGCCATCGTGCCGTCCCCGTGCGTACCAGCCCGTTGGAGACGATCTCCAAGGCTGTTTCCTCCAACGCCGGTTCCGTGGGCCGCCAGGCCGCAGTCATCGCCGCCGCGTCCGGCCTGGTCCTGACCGTTGGCGTTCCGGCCCAGGCAACCGCCATCCAGCGCGACGCCTCCGTCCAGGCGGCCGCCTCCGCTCCGTCCCGCATCCAGGTCGAGGCCGTCCAGGCTTCCAGCACTGCCGACCTCGAATTCGACCGCCCGAGCATCAGCTCCACTCCGGCACCGGTGGAAGAGCCGGAACCGGTCGTTGAAGCCGTCGCCGAAGAAGTCGCCCCCGCCGAAGAAGCGCCGGCCGCGGAGGCACCCGCCGCAGAAGCTCCGGCCGCCTCGGCCCCCAAGGAAGAAGAGAAGGCCGCCAAGGCCGATGTGGCCGCAAGCGGCATCGGTGCCGCACTGGTCGCCTCCGCCTACAGCCAGATCGGCGTTTCCCAGGACTGCACCGCACTGGTCGAGAACGCCCTGCGCTCCGCAGGCATCTCCGTCGGCGACCTCGCCCCCGCCCAGTTCTTCGCCTACGGCACCCAGGTTTCCACGCCCCAGCCGGGCGACATGATCTACTACGACGACGCCGGAGCCGGCGTTCCCCACATCGCCATCTACGTGGGCAACGGCCAGGCCATCCACGGCGGCTGGACCGGATACACCACCACCCTGGCCGACGCCTACATCGGCTCCGGTCCGGTCTTCATCCGCCCCAGCGCCTAAGCTCTTCACCCTACGCCGGCCGGTTGGCCCAGCAGTCCGTCCGACGGAGGCGTCCACGGAACGCCGCACCGCAATGGTGCGGCGTTCCGTCGTTAACCGGTGGGGACAAAAGGTTTAAGCAGCCGTCCGCGGGAAGCGCCGCCGGTCCGGCGGCCAAAAGAATTAGCGCAGCGCCGCGAATTGCGCTTACTCTAACTCTTGTCGGTGACGAATCATCATGGCCGGGCACAGCAGTGATCCCGCTGACCGGACGTGGTCGGATGAACAGGAATGTGCGATGCGCACACTCGTTCTGAACGCTGGATATGAGCCGCTGGCGGTAGTGACCTTCCGCCGGGCGCTGCTCCTTGTGCTCACCGGCAAGGCGAGCGTCATCGCCGAGGACGGGGACCCGGTGGTCGGCCCGAACCACATACTGGGGCGTCCCTCCGTGATCCTGCTCAACCGCTACATCAAGATCCCCTACCGGCAGGACACCACGGTCACCCGCCGCGGCGTCCTGCGCCGGGACGGCTACCTTTGCGCCTACTGCGGCAAGACCGCCAACACCGTAGACCATGTCAAGCCGCGTTCACGCGGCGGGGAGGACAGCTGGGAGAACCTGGTGGCCTGCTGCCTGCGATGCAATAACGCCAAGGGGGACCGCACCCTGAACCAGCTGGGCTGGCACCTGCGGATTGTTCCGCGCGCCCCGCACGGCACGCATTGGCGGATCCGCGAACTCGACCGGCCCGCCCCGGCCTGGAGCGAGTTCCTGGACCGCAACCCGGCGGCCTGATGGACCGCGCCTATGACGCCGTCATCCTGGCCGGCGGCAGATCCTCGCGCCTGTCCGGCACCCCCAAGGCTTTGCTGCGGCTGGACGGGAAATCGCTGCTGCTGCGGACGCTGGAAGCTGTCAGCGGGGCGCGGCGGATTGCCGTGGTTGGCCCCGCGGAGCTGGCCGGAGAGCTGGCCACGTTCCGCCGAGGCACAGACGCTCCCAAGGTCGTGCTGACCCGGGAAGACCCGCCCTTCGCCGGTCCGGCTGCCGGCATCGCGGCCGGCGTAGCGGCGCTGGACCAAGGAACCGGAGCGGAGCACGACGGCGGGCCGCAGGGTGCGGGCCTCACCTTGATCCTCGCCTGCGACATGCCGTCTGCCGGTGGGCTGCCCGGGCAGCTGCTGGACGCCGTCGCGGCCCATCCCTCCGTGCGGCTGTGGCTGCCTGTCGACGCCGATGGAAGGGTCCAGCCGCTGGCATGCTGCGCGGACAGCCGTGCGCTCCGGGAGGCTTTGACCCGGTTCACCGCGGCCGACCTGCATGGGCTTTCGGTGCGCAAGCTGATCGCGGACCTGCCCGCGGCCCGGTTTCCGTTGGCCGCCGCGGCTACCGACGACGTGGACACGTGGGAGGACGCCGGGCGCTTTGGCATCGCGCGGCCTGCGCCGTAGCCTGATCTAAAGATCGTGCCTAGCCCCGCCCATCGGGGAGAACATCGGAGGACCGGATGGCCGCCGTCGAAGAGCAGCTGCAACCTTTTGTCGCCGAACTGCTGGCCGCCCTCGAAATCGAGGACACGCCCGTCGACCTTGAATCGGTGCTCGCGCTGGCCGGCGTGGCGGCCCACCGCGTGGTCCGGCCCGCGGCCCCGGTGACGACGTTCATCGTCGGCTACGCCGCCGGTTTGGCGGTGGCTTCCGGCCAGGCTTCGGCGGAGACCGCGATGCGCGGGGCGAGCCGGGTTGCGGACGAGGTGGCCCGGCGGCACGGCGATGCAGCCGACCCGGACCAGCCAGCGCGGGCGTGAGCGCCGAGCCTGACTCCGTTGCCTGGGCGGCGGCCAGGGAGAAGGCCTGGTCCGCCGGCCGCGACGCCCTTGGACAGGACCTTGCCGGCTCGGCCGAAACCGTCCCGCTGGAGCGGTGCCTGGGCCTGGTCCTCGCCGAGCGGGTGGCCGCGCAGCTCCCGGTGCCGCACTATGCCTCCTCGGCTATGGACGGCTGGGCAGTCTCCGGCCCCGGTCCCTGGCTGCTGCAGCCTCCGGGCAGCGCCCTGCGACCGGGCGAGGCTGCGCCGGTTGTGACCGGCGGCCTGATCCAGGAAGGCACGCAGGCCGTGCTGCGCAGCGAATACGGCGTGGCCGCAGAGCGGGACGGGCGGCGGCTGCTGGAGAGGGCACCCGGCGTTTCCTGCGAGGAACCCTCGGCCGGCCGGCATATCCGTCCAGCCGGCGAGGAAGCGGGCGCCGGGGACACCGTGGTGCCGGCGGGAACCCGGCTGACGCCGGCCCACCTGGCCATTGCGGCCGTCTGCGGCCACGACGGGCTGCCGGTCCACCCGGCTCCCGAAGTCGCCCTGCTGCTCACCGGCGACGAGGTCGTGACCTCGGGCCTCCCGGCCCCGGGCCACGTCCGCGACACCTTCGGTCCGACGCTGCCTGCCATCGTCACGGCCCTCGGAGGGAAACCGTTCCCGCCGCGCCGGCTGCCCGACGATTTTGCCGCGACCCGCGCGGCCATCGAGGGCTGCGGGGGCCGTGTCGTCGTGACCACCGGCGGCACCGGGCATTCGCGCGCGGACCATCTCCGTGCCGTGCTGGAGGCGGTGGGCGCGCAGATCCTGGTCCCCTCCATCCGCATGCGCCCCGGGCATCCCGCCCTGCTGGCCCGCCTTGCCGACGGACGGCTGGTGGTCGGGCTGCCGGGCAATCCGCTGGCGGCCATGATGGCCCTGCTCACCCTCGGCGCGCCGCTGCTCGCCGGCCTGACCGGCCGGCCGCTTCCGCCGCTGGGCAGCGTGCAGTCCGGCGCCCGGCTGGCTCCCCTTGAGGGCAGGCACCGGCTCGTCCCGTACGCGCTCGACGAGCAGGGCGCCGTGCCGGCAGACCACGTCGGATCGGCAATGATGCGAGGCCTGGCAGCGGCCTCCGGCGTCGTCGTTGTTCCCCCGGAAGGCGCGCGCCGTGGACAGCAGTTGCCTACCTTGCCGCTGCCGTGGTGACTTAGGCTTGAACGGGAGGAAAACATGGGACGCGTAACGCAGCGCCGGAAGGTGCTCAAGCTCAGCCTGGCCGGCCCGCCGCGGCGCAAGGAAGACATCATGGCGGCCGAAGAGCCGCTGGAGATCCGGCTGGGCCGCAAACCGTTCAGCGTCACCATGCGCACGCCGGGGGACGACTTCGACCTGGTCGCCGGTTTCCTCGTCTCCGAGGGCGTCGTCTGGCAGCCCGAGCAGCTCGGCGCGATGCGGTTCTGCGCCGGGGAGGACGAGGAGGGCCGGCAGACCTACAACGTCATCGAGACGCAGCTGGCCCCGGGCGTGCCGCTGCCGGACACGTCGCTGGAGCGGCACGTCTATACCTCCAGTTCCTGCGGGATCTGCGGCACGGCCTCCATCGACGCCGTCACGAAGAATTCGCACTTCGGGCTGGAGCCGGCGCCGGAGGGCGGCGGAGTGGCGCTGGAGACGCTGCTGGGGCTGCCGGACCAGCTGCGGCGGCGCCAGCAGGTGTTCGAGCGGACCGGGGGAGTGCACGCGGCCGGGCTGTTTACGTTCGACGGCGAACTGCTGTGCCTGCGCGAAGACGTCGGACGACATAATGCGGTGGACAAGGTCATCGGATGGGGCTTGCGCGAGGGCCGCCTGCCGCTGCGCGGGACGGTGCTGCAGGTCTCGGGCCGGGCGTCGTTCGAACTGGTGCAGAAGGCCTACCTGGCCGGGATTCCGGTGCTCTCCGCGGTGAGCGCGCCGTCCTCGCTCGCCGTCGAGCTGGCCGAGGAGACAGGACTGACCCTCGCCGGCTTCAGCCGCGGCGAGACAATCAACGTCTACTCGCACCCCAAGCGCGTCCGCGCCGGAATCGGGATTTCCGTGTGACGACAGCTACATTAGGTGCATGGCCCGCCCTGCACCTGTAAATGACATCAATGAGAACGAGCTCGAAGTCCACGATCCCAAGTCCGCCGCGGCGGGTATCAAGGCCGTTATGGTCTCGATGGAACGGGGATTCTCCCAAGCCGGCGTGAACCGGACCGTACGCTCCATGCTGCGGGTCAACCAGCACGGCGGCTTCGACTGCCCGGGCTGCGCATGGCCCGAATCGATCACCGGCGCGCGCAAGCCGGCCGAGTTCTGCGAGAACGGCGCCAAGGCCATCGCGGAAGAGAATACGGTGCGGACGGTCGGCCCGGAGTTCTGGGCGGCGCACTCGATTGCCGACCTGGAAGGGAAGACCGAGTACTGGCTGGGCCATCAGGGGCGCATCACCGAGCCGGTGATGATCCGCGAGGGCGAGACCCACTACAGCCCGGTGTCCTGGGCCGAGGCGTTCAACGTCATCGGCGAGCACATCAGGTCGACGACGCCGGACCGCTGCGTTTTCTACACCTCCGGCCGGACCGCGAACGAGACGGCGTTCCTGTACCAGCTCTTCGCGCGCTCGCTGGGGACGAACAACCTGCCGGACTGCTCGAACATGTGCCATGAGTCCTCCGGCTCCGCGCTGAATCCGACCATCGGCATCGGCAAGGGCACGGTCTCGCTGGAGGACCTGGGTGAGGCCGAACTGATCTTCGTCGTCGGCCAGAATCCCGGAACGAACCACCCGCGCATGCTCTCGGCGCTGAAGGAATGCCGGGAGAACGGCGGCAAAGTGGTCGCCATCAACCCGCTGCCGGAGGCCGGGCTGCTCAACTTCAAGGATCCCCAGGATCCGGCCAGCCTGCTGCGGGGCGGTGCGCAGATCGCCGACGAATTCCTCCAAGTCAAGGTCGGCGGCGACCTGGCGCTGTTCCAGGCGTTCGGACACCTGCTGCTCGAGGAAGAGAAGCGGGTCCCCGGCTCCGTGGTGGACAAGGCGTTCATCGAGGCGCAGACCGAGGGGTTCGAGGCTTACCGCGAGGCCCGCCGGGAGATTGACTGGGAAGAGACGGAGAAGGCCACCGGCATCTCCCGCCTGGAAATCACCAGGATCGCCGGCATGCTGGCGAAGTCCAAGGCGACCATCATCTGCTGGGCGCTGGGGCTGACCCAGCAGCCGCATTCGGTTGACACCCTGAAGGAGATCATCAACCTCCTGCTCCTGCAGGGCAACTTCGGCAAGCCCGGCGCCGGCGCCTGCCCGGTCCGTGGCCACTCCAACGTCCAGGGTGACCGCACCATGGGCATCTGGGAGAAGCCCAAGGAATGGCTGCTCGAGGCCCTGGATAAGGAATTCGGCATTCAGTCCCCGCGCGAGCACGGCTTCGACTCGACCGAGACGCTGCAGGCGTTCGAAGAGGACAACGTGGACGTGTTCGTCTCGCTCGGCGGCAACTTCGCGCTCGCCAACGCGGACACCGCGGCACTCGAAGCGGGCATGAAGCGTGCCGGGCTGACCGTGCACATCTCCACCAAGCCCAACCGGTCCCATGTGGTGCACGGCCGGACCTCCATCATCCTGCCCACGCTGGGCCGGACCGACACGGACGACAAGCACCCCAAGGGGGCCCAGTTCCTGTCCGTCGAGGACTCCATGTCCGTGGTCCACTCGACGCGCGGGCGCCTCGCCCCGGTCTCCGACCATCTGCTGGCCGAGCCGGTGATCGTGGCACGCATGGCGCAGGCCACTCTGGGCGAAGACCACCCGGTGGACTGGCGGGGCATGGCGGAGGACTACGACGTCATCCGCGACCACATTTCACGCGTGCTTCCCGGCTTCGAGAACTTCAACCAGCGGATCCGCAACAAGAACGGCTTCGTGCTGCCGAACCCGCCGCGCGATTCCCGCTCGTTCGCCACGGACATCGGACGGGCACGCTTCACGGTCAGTCCGCTGGAGTACCTGGAGGCCCCGGAGGGCCACCTGATCCTCCAGACCATGCGCAGCCACGACCAGTACAACACCACCTTCTACGGGCTCGACGACCGCTACCGCGGCATCTCCAACGGACGCCGGGTGGTCCTGGTCCATCCCGAAGACCTGAAGGACCTGGGCTTTGCCGATCGCGACCTCGTGGACGTGGTCAGCACGTTCCGGGGTACGGAGCGGCGGGCCGACCGGTTCCGGCTGGTGGCGTATCCGACGGCGCGGGGCTGCGCTGCGGCCTACTTCCCGGAAGCCAACGCGCTGGTCCATCGCGAACTGGTGGCGCGTGAATCCAACACGCCCGGCTTCAAGGCGATGACGGTGCGGTTCGAGCCGCACCAGGCCGACCAGCTGAGCTGATCCGGCGGGGCGGGCCGCGCATCCGGCGCCGCCCGCCCGTCCCCGGCGGTTCCGCCCTCGGCTGACGGGCCGCCCGGCCGGAACAACAGCCGGCCGCGAATGGTTCTAGGCTTACAGATGAACCATCGTTAGGAGCCAGCATGTCCATGGAAGGCGCAGCCTGGAGTTCGGTCTACCGGCTGTCACATTCGTCGGACAAGGGAAAGCACGGCTTTTCCAAGGAGACGGTCAAGCGGACCCTGGCATTCGCCGCGCCCTACAAGGGCAAGCTGGTCCTCTTCGTCGCCATGTCCATCGTCACGGCCGCTTTGGCCGTCGCGACGCCGGTGCTCGCCGGCCGGGTGGTGGACGCCATCGTGGCCCGCTCCGACGTCGGGACGGTGATCTGGCTAGCGGTGGTCATCGCCGCCGTCGCCATTGCCGATGCCGGGCTGAGCATGGTGACCCGCTGGATCTCGTCCAGCCTGGGGGAGGACGTGATCCTGGACCTGCGCACGGCGGTCTTCGACCATGTGCAGAAGATGCCGATCGCCTTCTTCACCCGGACCCGCACCGGTGCGCTGGTGAGCCGGCTGAACAATGACGTGATCGGAGCACAGCGGGCCTTTGCCGGAACCCTCTCCGGCGTGGTGAGCAACTTCGTCTCCCTGGTCCTGACCCTCATCGTCATGCTGACGACCTCGTGGCAGGTGACGGTGCTGGCGCTCATCCTGCTGCCGGTCTTCCTGCTGCCGGCGCGGCGGATGGGCTCCCGGCTGGCCGACATGCGGCGCGAGGCCGCGAACCACAACTCGGCCATGAGCACCCAGATGACCGAGCGGTTCTCGGCCCCCGGCGCCACGCTGGTCAAGCTGTTCGGCCGGCCCGCAGAGGAATCCCGCGAGTTCAAGGTCCGCGCCGAGCGGGTGCGCAACATCGGCGTGAAGTCGGCGGTGCTGCAGTGGACCTTCGTCACGGCGCTCACGCTCGTTTCCGCGCTGGCGCTGGCACTTGTCTACGGGCTCGGCGGGTTCTACGCGATCGTCGGCCAGTTGGAGCCGGGGGACGTGGTGGTGCTGGCGCTGCTGCTGACCCGCCTGTATGCCCCGCTCACCGGCCTGGCCAACGCGCGGGTGGAAATCTCCTCCGCGCTGGTGAGCTTCGAGCGGGTCTTCGAGGTGCTGGACCTGGACCCGCTGATCAAGGAGAAGCCGGACGCGGTCGACGTCCCGGAGGGCCCGGTCACCGTGGAGTTCCGGGACGTCACGTTCGCCTACCCCTCGGCGGACAAGGTATCGCTCGCGTCGCTCGAAGAGGTGGCAGTCCTCGATACCCGCGGCGGCGAGGAGGTCCTGCACGGCATCAGCTTCCGCGTGGAGCCGGGAGAAACCGTCGCGCTGGTGGGTTCCTCGGGTGCGGGCAAGTCCACGATTGCGTCGCTGCTGGCGCGGCTCTACGACGTCGACCAGGGGGCCGTGGAGCTGTCCGGGCGCGACGTGCGGGACCTGAGCTTCGATGCGCTGCGCAGCACCATCGGCATGGTGACCCAGGACGGGCATCTCTTCCATGACACGATCCGGGCCAACCTCTCCCTCGCCCGCCCGGAGGCCACGGACGAGGAGCTGTGGGAGGTGCTGCGGCGCGCCCGGCTGGAGCCGCTGGTGCGCAGCCTCCCGGACGGGCTGGAGACCATGGTGGGGGAGCGCGGCTACCGGCTCTCCGGCGGTGAACGGCAGCGCATGACCATCGCGCGGCTTCTGGTTGCCCAGCCGCACGTCGTGATCCTCGACGAGGCAACGGCTGCCCTGGACTCGACCAACGAGGCCGCGGTCCAGGCAGCCCTGACCGAGGCACTCGCCGGGCGCACCGCCGTCGTTATTGCCCACCGGTTGTCCACGATCCGTTCCGCGGACAAGATCCTGGTGGTCGAAGACGGCCGGATCATCGAACAGGGCACCCACCCCGAACTGCTCGCGCAGGGCGGCCGTTACGCCGAGCTGTACCGCACGCAGTTCGAGACGGAAGAGGCGCCGGTGCGCTGAGAAGGTTTTTCGGGCGGCGGAAAGAGGATGTCCTCGGCCGTGCCGTTCGTCTACAGTGGCATAGGTTTACCAAAGTCAGGACCAGGTCTTGGGAGCGGGACTCATTCATGCAGCGTGGTACGAATCTTGGCCGTCTCGGGGGCTACAACCAGGCGGTCATCCTCGACACGATCCGCCGCGCCCAAGACGGAGTGGCCAGGGTCGAACTGGTGGAACGCACCGGACTATCGCCGCAGACCATCTCCAATGTGGTGCGGCGGCTCGTGGACCAAGGGCTGGTGCGGGAGGACCGGAAGACCGTCTCGGGTCCCGGCAAACCGCGGACCGTGCTTGAGCTTGAGGTTTCCAGCCGCTTCGCGATCGGCATCCACCTGGACCCTGCCGTGATGACCGTGGTGGCCCTGAACCTCACCGGCCAGGTCGTCGCGCGGGCCCGGCACGCGATGCCGGGCGGTCCGGAGCCGGACGGCACCGTGGAGTCCATGGCCGCGGCCGTGAACGGCCTGATCGAGGAGGCCGGACTGGATCGCGGCCGCATCCTCGGTGTCGGGCTGGCGGCCCCGGGCCCGATCAATATGCCCGAGGGCATGATGGTCTCACCGCCGATGCTCCCGGACTGGGACCGGGTGCCGCTGAGGGAACCGCTGGAACGCCTGATCGACCTGCCGGTGCTGCTGGACAAGGACGTCACGGCGGCGGTGGTGGCCGAGCTCTGGGCCGGTGAACGGGAGGCTCCGGCCAACTTCGTCTTCATCTACCTCGGGACCGGGCTGGGGGCCGGGGTGGCCCTCGGCGGCGAGGTGCTGCGCGGCTCGTCCGGCAACATCGGCGAGATCGGCCACTTCCCGGTGCCGGACGAGGTCCCGTTGTGCGGCTGCGGCCGGCGCAACTGCGTGGGCATGAGCCTCAACTTTGCCGGGCTGATCCGCCAGGCCATCGACGCCGGGATCTTTCCGCCGAACCACGATGCCCAGCAGCTGCCGGAAACCACCGCCGCGATCCTCGAACTCACCCGGCTGGCGGAAGCGGGCCACCCGGAGGCGCTGGCCATCCTGCGCCGGGCCGCGCGGAACCTCGCTTTCGCCATCGCCCAGGTGGTCAACGTGCTCGACGTGGACACGGTGATCTTCGGCGGGCCGATGTGGGACGCGCTGGCCGGCCTCGGCCTGCCCGTGCTGCGCGAAGAGCTTCCCCGGGATGTCGTCGCCCGGGAGATCCACGGCCTGGAAGTGGTGGGATCGTCGCAGGGACCGGAGGTCGGCGCCATCGGCGGCGCCTGCCTGATCCTCGACGACGCCTTCTCGCCGAGGGCGAGCGGGCTGCTTCTGGGCAACTGAAGCGTAACAATCGCCACATAAGGTCATACGCCGCAAGGTTCACGTGCGGTTAACCTGTAGCACTTGATTAAGTAAATCAAATAGATTTATATATCTAGCAGCAGCAGGTGTTCGTACGACCACGCCATCTCTTGGAATGAACGGTCCAAGAGCGGGTGCGGCCCTGGGGAGGGGCGCCGGCTGTTGAGCCAAGCAGCAGACTGTGGCGGCCTCGGGTTCCGGGAACGGGAAGTCCGGAACGCGAAGGTGCCCGCTCAGGGGCGTCGCAGCCTTCTGCCTGGTCAAGCACCATGAAGCGGCCGCCGGCTGCGCATCCGTGGGGGGATGCGCAGACGACGGCCGCTTCAGTTAAGCGTCCAGCCTGTAATCGTCCTGTGCGGCCGGGTCTCGGGGCCAGGCAGCCGGGCAAACGCACAGCAGAACCGCGTGCGCCGGGCCGTTCCGCGACCCGTTGGCCGTCGGCCTTCAAGTGCCCCCGATTGGATTCGAACCAACGACACCGGCTTTAGGAGAGCCGTGCTCTATCCCCTGAGCTACGGGGGCAACGGATCGAGTTTAGCTTAAGCGTTGCTGTCCGCGGCGGCGGTACTTGGCCGGCGGGGTCGGCGGGGCCCGGCGAAGACGGCGACCAGGGCGGCCGCGATGCTCAGGCCGAACAGCACGGACTTGGCGACGGTGAGGAAGCTGGGCCAGCCGGCGCCGCCCACAGGATCCGTGGCCAGCATTGCGTCCACCGCCAGGTTCTCCGCCAGGTCCGCAACCACATAGAGCAGCACAGGCGCCCAGCAGAGCCAGCGCAGCGCCCGGCCCTTGAGCTGCTGGCCGATCAGCAGCAGCCAGGTGAAGCCGAACAGCAGCGGGAAGATCGTGTCCGCCGTCTTGTGCCAGTAGCTGTACTGTTCCACGCCCTCTGCGCCGAGGGCGGTGCGCAGCTGCTGCGCATAGTCGGTGGAGTAGCCGGTGATCAGCGTGTCCGGTACCGCGAGGCCGCCGCTGAGCTGCTGCAGCTGCGGCATCACGATCAGGAACGAGTAGCCGAACAGCAGGGCCGCGGACACGGCGCAGGCGATGATGATGGCGGAGGCATTGCCTGCGGCCCTGCGGGGCGTGCGGTCCGTGGAGGGATTGACGACGCCGGGGTTCCCGCCTGCGGCAGCGGCGTTGCCCGGGCGGGGCGCGCCGGCGGCGGGACCGTGTTTGCGTGCGCGCTGTGCGGGAGTCTTGGACATGGCTTCATTATCCCCGCTCCCGTCCCCGGGGGGCAGGAGGCGATGGCCGCCTGGCCCCCTGCATGGCGCTGCACGGCTCGGCCCTGAGCGGATCCGTGCGCCGCTGTCAGTGGCGGCGAATAGACTTAAAGGACCATGGATTTTCTGACAGACCCGGCTTATGACGCACCGCCCGCCCCAGCCCTGCCGACTGCGCAGGAGCTGCTGGCCGGGCTGAATCCGCAGCAGGAGGAGGCCGTCAAGCATGCGGGGTCGCCGCTGCTGATCATTGCCGGCGCCGGGTCGGGCAAGACCCGGGTGCTCAGCCACCGCATTGCCCACCTGCTGGCGACCCGCCGCGCCCGGCCCGGGGAGATCCTCGCCATCACTTTCACCAACAAGGCGGCCGCGGAGATGCGCGAACGGATCGAGTCCCTGGTGGGGGAGCGGGCGCGGAATATGTGGATTTCCACCTTCCACTCCTCCTGCGTGAAGATCCTGCGCCGCGAAGCGAAGAACGTGGGCCTGAACTCGAACTTTTCCATTTACGATTCGGCGGACACGCTGCGGCTGATCACGCTGGTGGCCAAGGGTCTGGACCTGGATCCGAAGCGCTTCGCGCCGAAGGCCATCGCGCACAAGATTTCGGCGTTGAAGAATGAACTGATCGACGAGGAGTCCTACGCGTCCACGGCCAACTACTCGGACCCGTTCCAACAGGCCGTTGCCGACGTCTATAAGGGCTATGCGGAGCGTATGCGCCAGGCCAACGCCTTCGACTTCGACGACCTGATCGCCCAGGTGGTGTACCTCTTCCAGGCGTTTCCGGCGGTGGCGGATTCGTACCGCAGGCGTTTCCGGCACATCCTGGTGGACGAGTATCAGGACACCAACCACGCCCAGTACGTCCTTGTCCGGGAACTGACCGGAGCCGGGGACGCGGACACTCCTCCGGCGGAGCTCACCGTGGTCGGCGATTCGGATCAGTCCATTTATGCCTTCCGCGGCGCGGACGTGCGCAATATCGTCGAGTTCGAGAAGGACTATCCGGACGCCCGGACCATTTTGCTGGAGCAGAACTACCGTTCGACGCAGACCATCCTGTCCGCGGCGAACTCGGTCATTTCGCGCAACCCCGACCGCCCGGCCAAGCGGCTTTGGACGGCTGAGGGAGACGGTGCCAAGATCGTCGGCTACGTGGGCGAGAACGAGCATGACGAGGCACGCTTCATTGCGGACGAGATCGACCGGCTGCAGGACGCCGGGCAGGTGCGGCCCGGGGACGTGGCCATCTTCTACCGCACCAACGCCCAGTCCCGGTCCATCGAGGACCTGCTGATCCGCGTTGGGCTGCCGTACAAGGTGGTCGGCGGTACGCGCTTCTACGAACGCAAGGAAATCAAGGACGCGCTGGCCTACCTTCGGGTCCTGGTGAATCCCGATGACGTGGTGAACCTGCGGCGCATCCTCAACGAGCCCAAGCGCGGGATCGGCGACCGTGCCGAATACGCCGTGGCAGCGCTCGCCGAACGCGAACGGATCTCCTTCATGGAGGCGCTGCGCCGGGCCGAGGAGGCGCCGGGAATGGCCACCCGGTCGGTCAACAGCGTGGCCGGCTTCGTCAAGCTGGTGGATGACCTGGCAGAGGTTGCCAACGGGTCGGGACCGGCGTCCGCGTTGGAGGCCGTGCTCGAACAAACCGGCTACCTCGCGGCCCTGCGGCAGAGCAACGATCCGCAGGACGAGTCCCGGGTGGAGAACCTGGCCGAACTGGTCGCGGTGGTCCGCGAGTACGAGCGGGACAACCCGGAGGGCTCGCTCGGCGGCTTCCTGGAGCAGGTGGCGCTGGTGGCAGACGCGGACCAGATTCCGGACGCGCCGGATGACGAGGGGGCGAAGCTCGCCAAGGACCAGGGCGTGGTGACGCTGATGACCCTGCACACGGCCAAGGGCCTGGAGTTCCCGGTTGTCTTCGTCACCGGGCTCGAGCACGGGGTGTTCCCGCACCAGCGTGCGATGGCGGACCCCAAGGAACTGGCGGAGGAACGCCGCCTGGCCTACGTGGGGCTGACCCGGGCCCGCCAGCGCCTGTACCTCACCCGGTCCGAATCGCGCAGCCTCTGGGGACAGAGCCAGTACTACCCGGCCAGCCAGTTCATCGAAGAGGTGCCTGCCGAGCTGATCGAGTGGAAGCGGGAAGGGGCCCGGCGCCCGGCCTTCGTGGCGTCCGGCGGCGGCTCCAGCCGCTTCGGCGGATCCCATTGGGGCGCGGGGCGCGCCTCCGGCCAGCAGGTCGCCCCGCAGCCCATGGCCTCCGCCGCCGTGCGCCAAGGGCGGGTCCAGCCGCAGAAGGAAGTCATCGCCCTGACCGTGGGGGACAAAGTCAGCCACAGCAGCTTCGGCAGCGGCACAGTGCTGTCCCTGGAGGGCGCCGGAGACAAGACTGTGGCGAAGGTCAAGTTCGACGTGGGGGAGAAGCGGCTGCTGCTGCGCTACGCGCCGCTGACCAAGCTGGACTAGGGGCTTTTCGCAGCGACGGCGGGGACCGGCAGGGCCCGTCCCGGGGAACGGGGCGGTTGCCCCTGTCCCGCGCGCCGCGGGAGCGGGCCGGAGCATTTGGGTTACGGGCCGATAACGCCCTACCGTTTTGACCATGGATTTTCTCGCGGTGGATGGCGCCGACGTTGCGGCAATGGGTTCCTTGGATTTCTGGCTGGACAAGCCGCTCCGTGTCAGCGTCATCATTATCGGGGCGTTCCTGCTGAACCTGGCCGTGCGCATTGTCATCCGCCGCACCACGGGAAAGATCGCCGACGGCGAAACCGCCAAGCTGGAGAAGCTGGAAACCGCCAAGGTTGGCAAGAAGGACCCGCGCTACTGGCTGATGCAGGATTCCCCGATCGCCGTGGTCCGACGTGCCCAGCGGGCCAAGACGATCGGCTCGGTGCTGCGCTCGATCGCCACGGTGGCGATCTCCGCCATCGGCGTGCTCATGGTGATGACCGAACTCGGCTTCAACCTGGCCCCGCTGCTCGCAAGCGCCGGTATCGCCGGCGTCGCCATCGGTTTCGGTGCCCAGACCCTGGTCAAGGACTACCTGTCCGGACTGTTCATGGTGGCCGAGGACCAGTACGGCATCGGAGACGTCGTCGACCTCGGTGAAGCCTCCGGTACGGTGGAGTCGGTGGGGCTGCGGGTGACCCAGGTCCGCGCTGTCGATGGAACGCTCTGGCATGTGCGCAATGGCGAGATCCTGCGCGTGGGCAACTCGTCGCAGGGCTGGGCCCGCGCGGTGCTGGACATCCCCGTGCCCTATGACGCCGACGTCGAGAAGGTCAGCGACCTGATCCTGCGCTCGGCGAAGGACCTGCGCGAGGATAGCGAGTACGGCCGGCTGATCCTCGACGATCCGGAGCTCTGGGGCGTCGAGGCACTGACCGGCGAGTCCATCACCATCCGGCTCGCGATCCGCACCAAGCCGCTGGAGCAGTGGGGCGTGGCCCGTGCCATGCGCGCCCGGCTCAAGCGGGACCTGGATCGGGCCGGCCTGCGGATTCCGCTGCTAAACCAGACCGTGATCCGTGACGGCGGCACCGCCGTGCCGGCCGGGTCCGAGAGCCATGCCGACACTGCGGAGAGCGCCGCGCAGCCGACAGCCTAGGGCAGCAGGCCCTGTACGGAGCGGTTCCGGCGCGTACCGCAAACCGTGACAGTTCTACAACCGATAGAACTGTGCCCTTGATCACTAAACACGGTAGTCTAGGGCCGGCGCCTCGTGCCAAGGGACTAAAGTTCCCCATGGAGCGTGATCGCATCGGCCCGGGCCACCTTCAGGCGGCCCGCTGAGGATCACCCGCTCCGAGTCAGAAACGACTTCGACGTAGAAGGACACAACCCGTGGACCTGTATGAATACCAGGCGCGCGATCTCTTTGAAGCACACGGTGTACCCGTGCTGGCTGGAATCGTTGCGTACACCCCCGAAGAAGCCAAGGCAGCTGCGGAAAAGATTGGCGGCGTCGTCGTCGTCAAGGCGCAGGTGAAGGTTGGCGGCCGCGGCAAGGCCGGCGGCGTCAAAGTCGCAAAGACTCCGGACGAAGCCTTCGAGTACGCCTCGAACATCCTCGGCATGGACATCAAGGGCCACACGGTCAAGAAGGTCATGATCGCGCAGGGCGCGGACATCGCCGAGGAATACTACTTCTCCATCCTGCTCGACCGGGCCAACCGCAACTACCTGGCCATGTGCTCGGTGGAGGGCGGCATGGAGATCGAGCAGCTCGCCGTCGAACGCCCCGAAGCGCTGGCGCGCATCGCCGTCGATCCCGCTGTCGGCATCGACCAGGCCAAGGCTGACGAGATCGTCGCCGCCGCCGGCTTCGCCGAGGAACTGCGCCCGAAGATCGCCGAAACCCTCATCAAGCTCTGGGATGTCTTCAAGAAGGAAGACGCCACCCTGGTCGAGGTCAACCCGCTGGTCAAGACCGGCGCCGGCGACATCATCGCCCTGGACGGCAAGGTCTCCCTGGACGAGAACGCCGACTTCCGCCAGAGCGGCCACGCCGAACTCGAGGACAAGGAAGCCACGGATCCGCTCGAGGCCCGTGCCAAGGAACTGGACCTGAACTACGTCAAGCTGGACGGCCAGGTCGGCATCATCGGCAACGGCGCAGGCCTGGTCATGTCCACCCTGGACGTTGTCGCCTACGCCGGCGAGCGGCACGGCAACGTCAAGCCCGCCAACTTCCTGGACATCGGCGGCGGTGCATCCGCCGAGGTCATGGCCAACGGCCTCGACGTGATCCTCAACGACGACCAGGTCAAGAGCGTGTTCGTCAACGTCTTCGGCGGAATCACCGCCTGCGACGCTGTCGCCAACGGCATCGTCAAGGCCCTGGAGATCCTGGGCGACAAGGCCACCAAGCCGCTGGTTGTCCGCCTCGACGGCAACAATGTGGACGAGGGCCGCCGCATCCTGCGCGAGGCCAACCACCCGCTGGTTACCTCGGCCACCTCCATGGATGAGGGCGCCGACAAGGCCGCCGAACTGGCGAACGCCTAAGGATCGAGGAAAAAGAACATGGCTATCTTCATCAACAAGGACTCCAAGGTCATCGTCCAGGGCATCACCGGCGGCGAAGGCTCCAAGCACACCTCCCGTATGCTGCATGCCGGGACCAACATCGTCGGCGGCGTGAATGCCCGCAAGGCCGGCACCACCGTCAAGCACAAGGACCAGCACGGCGCCGAGATTGAGCTGCCCGTCTTCGGCTCGGTCAAGGAAGCTATGGCTGAAACCGGCGCCGACGTCTCCATCGTCTTCGTTCCGCCGGCCTTCACCAAGGACGCCGTGGTCGAGGCGATCGAAGCCGAGATCGGCCTCGTCGTCGTCATCACCGAAGGCGTGCCCGTGCAGGACTCCGCCGAGTTCTGGGCCCTGGCCCAGTCCAAGAAGGACGCCAACGGCGAGCAGGTCACCCGCATCATCGGCCCGAACTGCCCCGGCATCATCACCCCCGGCGAATCACTGGTCGGCATCACCCCGGCCAACATCACCGGCAAGGGCGGCGTGGGCCTGGTCTCCAAGTCCGGCACCCTGACCTACCAGATGATGTACGAACTGCGCGACCTGGGCTTCTCCACCGCCATCGGTATCGGCGGCGACCCGGTGATCGGCACCACGCACATCGACGCCCTGGCTGCGTTCGAAGCTGATCCGGACACCAAGGCCATCGTCATGATCGGCGAAATCGGCGGCGACGCCGAGGAGCGTGCGGCCGAGTTCATCAAGAAGAACGTCACCAAGCCGGTCGTCGGCTACGTGGCCGGTTTCACCGCCCCGGAGGGCAAGACCATGGGCCACGCCGGCGCCATCGTCTCCGGCTCCTCGGGCACCGCGCAGGCCAAGAAGGAGGCCCTTGAGGCCGCCGGCGTCAAGGTCGGAAAGACCCCGTCCGAGACCGCCCACCTGCTGCGCGAGGTCTACCCCGAGCACGAAGAGGCCTCGAACCTCTAAGCACGCGGTACCTCAACGAACCTTCTCCGGTTCGTTTGCCCGGCTAATGCCCCGTTCCGCCCGGAACGGGGCATTAGCTGTTCCCGAATCAATGTGAGTACGACGGCGCCCGTTCACCTTCCGTTCGAAAAGGTGGGCAGGCGCCGTCGTACTCTAACGTGGCGGCCGAGGCAGGCCGGGCCGGCGGCGCTAGTCTGAAGACGCACCCCCATAGACCGAAGGAGAGACGCGTGCGAGCTGTCGTTATTCATGGACCGGGAGACATCCGGGTGGAAGACCGGGACTACCCCGAGCTGAAGCTGCCGACCGATGCCCTGGTCCGCGTCACGGCCGCGTGTGTCTGCGGTTCCGACCTCTGGCCGTACCGCGGGGTGCGTCCTACCGAAAAACCGCGGGCGATTGGCCATGAGTTCGTCGGGGTGGTCGAGAAGGTCGGCGATGCTGTCTCCACGCTTGCGTCGGGGGACTTCGTGATCGCGCCGTTCGTGGTCAGCTGCGGCAACTGCCCGTCCTGCCGGAACGGCGTCACCGTGGCGTGCAGCCACCGCGCGGCCTGGGGCGGGGAGGACGAGCACGGGCACTACGTCGACGCCGGGCAGGGCGAGGCGGTCCGGGTCCCGTTGGCGGACGGCACGCTGGTCCGCGTGCCCGGCGTGACCGAGCCGGAGGCGGCGCTGGCGGCGAGCCTGCTGACGCTGTCGGACGTGATGGCCACGGGGCACCATGCTGCCGTGAGCGCCAAGGCGGGCCCGGGCCGGAGCGTTGTGGTGGTCGGCGACGGCGCCGTCGGGCTATGCGGGGTGCTGGCGGCCAGGCGGCTGGGCGCCCGCCGCATCATTGCGATGTCCCGGCATGCCGACCGCCAGGCGCTGGCCCGGGAGTTCGGCGCCACCGACATCGTGGCGGAACGCGGAGCGGACGGTGCGCGCAAGGTCCGCGAGCTGCTGGGCGGCGTGCTGGCCGATTCGGTGCTCGAATGCGTCGGGACCAAGGAATCGATGGACCAGGCGCTGCGCTGCACCCGGCCCGGCGGCAGCCTCGGCTACGTGGGCGTGCCCACCGGCGGCCCGGAACTGCCGATCGGAGTGCTCTTCGCCAAGAACATCTCGGTTGCCGGCGGCATGGCTCCGGCCCGGACGTATATTCCGGAGCTGCTGGAGGATGTGCTGGCCGGCGCCATCGTCCCGGGCCGCGTCTTCGATGTCGAAATGCCGCTTGAGGATGCGCCCGAGGCCTACCGGGCGATGGATGAGCGACGCGCCATCAAGGTGCTGCTGAGGCCCTGACCGGCACGATTGTGCTCTTCTACCCATTGACTCCCGGTTTAAGCCCCGCTTAGACTCGCAGCCAGCTAGCCAGTTCCATTTTCGTAACTTTTGTCTCCGTTAGCGAATGAATGGTGCAAAAATGACCCCGCCTCTCATGCGACGCCTTGGCGCAGAAGTGCTTGGCACGGCAGTACTGGTAGTTTTTGGAGTCGGCTCCGTGCTTGCGGCGCTAACCGTGGGCCAAGGAGAGTTGACATATCCGGGCGTCGGGTTCATAGCCCTGGCGTTCGCGATCGCCGTGGCCGTTGCCATCTACGGTTTCCTGGCGGTCTCCGGCGCGCACATCAATCCGGCCGTGACGATCGCCCTGGCCGTGACGCGGCGCTTCCCCTGGGCTGAGCTCCTTCCTTACATCATCGCCCAGCTCGTGGGTGCCGCCATCGGCAGCCTCCTGCTGGTGGCCTCCTTCGGAACGCGGGCCGTGGACTTCGGCGGCGGCGCCACGGTACTGGGGAACGGAGTCTCCTACGGCCAGGGCATCATGGCCGAGGCCCTGGGAACCTTCCTGCTCATGCTGGCCGTCATGGCTGTAGCGGTGGACAGGCGCGCACCCAAGGGCTGGGCCGGCCTGATCATCGGGCTCGCCGTGGCCGGAGCCATCCTGGTCATCGGCCCGCTGACCGGCGGTTCGCTCAATCCCGCCCGTACATTCGGCCCCTACGTCGTCCAGTCCATCTTCGGCGGCTCGGTCGAGTGGTCGCAGTTCCCCCTCTACGTCATCGGCCCCTTCATCGGCAGCATCGTCGCCGCCGTGGTCTACGACCTGGTGGTTCGCCCGCGCGAGGTCCCCGAAGGCGAACCACGGGCCGACGAACCGACAGTGGCGCCGGAGGACAGCAAGAAGCATTTGTCCGACAACGAGTAATCACGCACGTTCTATCGAGCCAACAGATCAGCGGGGCACTGCGGCCTCGTGCTTACTGGAAACGAGAGGAAAACACCATGACGGGAAACCGTGTTGTCGTTTACAAAGGGCCGGGGGAAGTAGCGGTCGAGACAATCGACTATCCGAAGCTCGAGCTGCCCTCCGAGGTAGCCACCAAGATGGGCATCCAGCAGAAGGCCCCGCATGCGGCCATCCTCAAGCTGGTGACGACCAATATCTGCGGCAGCGACCAGCACATGGTCCGCGGGCGCACGACGGCGCCCGTCGGCCAGTCGCTCGGCCACGAGATCACCGGCGAAGTCGTCGAGACCGGCGATGACGTGCTCTTCGTCAAGGAAGGCGACATCTGCTCGGTCCCGTTCAACATCGCGTGCGGCCGCTGCCGGATGTGCAATGAGGGCAAGACCGGCGTCTGCCTCAACGTGAACCCGGCCCGGCCCGGCGCTGCTTACGGCTACGTCGACATGGGCGGATGGATCGGCGGGCAGGCCGAGTACGTGATGGTGCCCTACGCCGACTTCAACCTGCTCAAGTTCCCGGACCGGGACCAGGCGCTGGAGAAAATCCTGGACCTGACCATGCTCTCGGACATCTTCCCCACGGGCTACCACGGTGCGTTCACCGCCGGCGTGACAACGGGGTCCACCGTCTACGTCGCGGGTGCGGGCCCGGTCGGCCTGGCCGCGGCGTTCTCCGCGCAGGTGCTCGGTGCCTCGGCCGTGATCGTCGGCGACATGAAGGCCGAGCGGCTCAAGCAAGCCGCCAGCTTCGGCTGCGAGACCATCGATCTTAGCCAGGAAGGCGATCTGCCGGACAGGATCGAACAGATCCTCGGGGTCCCCGTGGTCGACGCCGCCGTGGATGCCGTGGGATTCGAGGCCCGCGGCCACGGCGCCAACGCCGGCGAGGCGCCGGCCACCGTGCTGAACGACATCATGTCGGTCACGCAGGTGGGCGGCGCCCTGGGCATCCCCGGCCTCTACGTCACGGGCGACCCGGGTGCCGTCGACGAAGCCGCCAAGGTCGGCCGGATCGGCGTGAGCCTCGGGACGGGCTGGGCGAAGTCGCTCTCCTTCACCACCGGCCAGTGCCCGGTCAAGCGCTACAACCGCAAGCTGATGAACCTGATCCTCGCCGGCAAGGCGGACATCGGCAAGGCCGTGAATGCCACTACCATCGGCCTGGACGAAGCGCCCCAGGGCTACCGGGAATTCGACCAGGGAGCGGCGAAGAAGTACGTGATCGATCCGCACGGCATGGTCCCGGCGTAGGCCGGTGCGGGCGGCCGGGCCGTAGAAGGCCCGGCCGCGCAAACGAGGGGCACGGCCCGCAGCGAACGGCGGACCGTGCCCCTCCCTTGTGCCCTGATTGGCTGGGCCGCTAGGGACTCAGCCCCGCAGCCGCTCCATGCCCGGATCGACGAGCGGCTCGGCAGTCACGGTGGCCGCGACCCGGCGGCCGAAGTACTCGATCTCCACCTTCTCGCCCTCCGCGGCGTCGGCCGGCAGCCAGGCATAGGCGATCGGCTTGCCGATGGTGTGGCCGAACGCGGCGCTCGTGACATAGCCGGCGGGCCTCGACTGGAAGTACACCGGCTCCTTGCCGAGCACGACGGAACGGCCGTCGTCGATGGTCAGGCAGCGCAGCCGCCGGCCGGATTCCTGCGGGACCGCCAGTGCCTCGGAACCGACGAACGGTCCCTTGTCGGCCTTGACCGCGAAGCCCAGCCCGGCTTCCTCCGGCCGGTGTTCGGACGTCATCTCGTGGCCAAAGAGCCGGTAGCCCTTCTCCAGCCGCATGCTGTTGAACGCGGCCCGGCCGGCGGCGATGATGCCGTGCTCCTGTCCCGCCTCGAACAACGCGTCCCACAGCTTCAGGCCCTGGTCGGCCGTCGTGTAGAGCTCCCAGCCGAGCTCTCCCACATAGGACAGCCGCATCGCGGTGACGCTCAGCCCCGCGATCCGGACCTGCGCGGTGCGGAAGTACTTCAGCGAGGCGTTGCTGAAGTCGTCGTCGCTGACCTTCGAGATGACCTCGCGCGCCAGCGGGCCCCAGAGGCCGATGCAGGCGGTGCCGGCGGTGATGTCGTGCACCTGTACCCAGCGGGCGGGATCCGCCGCGCTCTGATCGGCGGCCTCGCGGCGCAGGTACTCGAAGTCGACGTTGTTGTTGATGCCGGCCTGGAACAACTCGGCGCCAATCCGCGCCACCGTGATGTCGCTGCGCACCCCGCCGGCCTCGTCGAGCAGGAGGCAGTACGTGACGGCGCCGGGTTTCTTGTTGATCTGCCCGGTGCTCAGCCGCTGCAGCAGGTCCAGCGCGCCGGGGCCGGAGACCTCCACCCGCTTCAGCGGAGTCATGTCGTAGAGGGCGACGGCGGTGCGCGTCTTCCACGCTTCGGCAGCGGCGATGGGGGAGTGGAAGCGTGCGGACCAGCTGTCCCGCTCCGGCGGCTGCCAGGCGGGGGGCAGTTCCGCGAGCAGGCCGGCGTTCGCTTCGTACCAGTGCGGGCGCTCCCAGCCGCCGGACTCGAGGAAGAAGGCGCCCAGTTCCTGCTGCCGCGGGAAGAAGGGGCTGGTGCGCAGGTTGCGCGGGGAATCCTTGGGCTGCAGCGGATGCAGCACGTCGTAGATCTCCACGAAGTTCTGCTGCGAGGTTTCGCTGACGTAGGCCTCGGAACGCTGCACGTCTTCGAAACGCGTGGCCTCGCATTCGTGCAGGTCCGTCCGGGAACGGCCCTCCACCAGCAGTTCCGCCACGGCCTTCGCCACGCCGGCCGAGTGGGTGACCCAGACGGCCTCAGCCAGGTAGAAGCCCTTGACGTCGGGGGATTCGCCGATCAGCGGGCCGCCATCCGGGGTGAAGGAGAAGATTCCGTTGAATCCGTCCTCGATCCGGGCCCCGCGCAGCATCGGCAGCAGCCGCTGGCTTTCTTCCCATGAGGGCGCGAAGTCCTCCGGCGTGAAGTCCAGCCGGGACGGCATCCGGTGCTCGGACATCTGCTCCGCAGTGAAGACGGGCAGCTCATCCAGGTCCACGGGCATGGGCCGGTGGGCGTAGGAGCCGATGCCGATGCGCTCGCCGTGCTCGCGGTAGTACAGGTCGGCGTCCTGGTGCCGCAGGATCGGCAGCCGGGCGCCGTTGGGAAGCTCGTTACGTCCCTTGAGCTCGGGCACCGGGGTGGTCTTCACGTACTGGTGCGCCAGCGGCAGCAGCGGAACGTCCATGCCGACCATGGCGCCGACCTTCGGACCCCAGAAACCTGCACAGGAGACAACGATGTCGGCCGGCACCTCGCCGTCGTTGGTCTCTACAGCGGTGACCCGGCCGCCCTCCTCACGGATGCCGGTGACCGCGGTGGAACCGCGGAAGACGACGCCGGCATCGGACGCCCGCTCGATCAGCAGCTGGACGGCGCGGGCGGCCTGGGCCAGCCCATCGGAGGGTACGTAGAGAGCGCCGAGGACACGGTCGCGGTCCAGCAGCGGGTAATGCTTCTCGCACTCGTCCGGGTCGATCAGCCGGCCCTCGACGCCCCAGGACGTGGCGTAGCCAAGCTTGCGCTTGAGATCCTCGAGCCGTTCCTCGGTAGTGGCAACCTCCAGGCCGCCCAGCTGCCAGAAGCATGACTGGCCGTCCTTGGTCAGCGACAGCAGCTTGTCGACGGTGTAGCTGGCGAATTCGGTCATCGTCTTGGAGGCGTTGGTCTGGAAGACCAGGCCCGGGGCGTGCGAGGTGGAACCGCCGGCCAGGTGCAGCGGGCCCTGCTCGAGCACCGTGACGTTGTTCCAGCCGCGGGTAGCCAGTTCGTCGGCGAGGTTGGCGCCGACGATGCCGGCTCCAATGATGACGACGCGAGGTGAGGTCATGGGTGTTCTCCTAAGTAACGTCTTGGTCGATAAGCGGACGCGGGCGTCCGGGGGAAGTTAGTTGGTATTGGCCGGGCAGCGCTCGCCGTCCGGGCATTCGTCGTCGCACTCGTGTTTGGTGACGAGGTCGAAGCGCACGCCTCGGTGCTGGTCCACACCGGAGCGGATCGCCCGCTCTACCACGGAGTCGGCCAGCCGCTTGCGCAGGGCAAGCGGATCGCGGCGCAGGTCCTTGACCAGGGCGAAGCACATGAGTGACATCACCAGCACGAATGGCAGCGCCGACACGATGGTGACCCGTTGCAGGCCGCTGAGGGCTTCGGCTGGCTGGTCGCCGCCGGCCAGGAGCATCACCGCGGCGACGGCGCCGGTGAGGGCGCCCCAGAAAATGACCACGCCGCGGCGCGGTTCCTCCGTGCCATTGGAGCTGAGCGAACCCATCACAATGGAGGCCGCGTCGGCGCCCGTGACGAAGAAGATGGCCACCAGGACCATGGCGAGGATCGAGACCGCGCCGGCGATGGCATTGGGCATTGGCAGGTGGTGCAGCAGGTCGAAGAGCGCGCCGTCGAAGGAAATGGTGGGCGTGCCGTCGACGACGGTGGCGATTCCGTCGTCCGGGGCCGAAGTAGCGTCGGCCGCGGACTGGATGTTGATAGCGGCGCCGCCGAAGACGCCGAACCAGATCACGCTGACGATGCTGGGCACCAGCAGCACACCGGTGACGAACTGGCGGATGGTGCGGCCGCGGCTGATCCGGGCGATGAACATGCCAACGAAGGGCGTCCAGGACACCCACCAGGCCCAGTAGAAGATGGTCCAGCCGGACATCCAGGTGCGCAGCGCGTCGTCACCCACGGCCTCGGTCCGGGACGCCATCTCGGCCAGGTCCCGTGCGTAGTCGCCGACCGCGGCCGGGATCAGGTTCAGGATGAAGAGCGTCGGCCCGGCCACGAACACGATAATGGCCAGAACCACGGCCAGGACCATATTGATGTTGGAGAGCCACTGGATGCCGCGGCTGATGCCCGAGACGGCGGAGGCGATGAAGCATGCGGTGAGGACGGCGACGATCGCCACCAGCACCGGGGTAGCCAGTTGGCCGCCGATCCAGCCGTTGGAAGCCATGCCGCTGCCGATCTGCAGGGCGCCGAGTCCGAGGGATGCCGCGGTACCGAAGAGTGTGGCGAAGATGGCCAGCATGTTGATGACCTTGCCGAGCGGACCTTCCACCCTCCGGATTCCAAAGATGGAGGTGAACGTTGCCGAGATGAGCTGCCGGCGGCCGAGCCTGTAGGTTCCGTAGGCCATGGCAGCGCCCACTACCGCGTACATGGCCCACGGGTGCAGGGTCCAGTGGAAGATGGAAGTCGCCATGGCCGTCTGGACGGCCGCAGGCGTCTGTCCGTCGACTGTGCCGGGCGGCGGGGAGATGTAGTGGTAGAGCGGTTCGGCAACACCGTAGAACATCAGGCCGATCCCCATACCTGCGGCAAACATCATCGAGATCCAGGAGACCATGGAGTACTCGGGCTTTTCGCCGTCCCTGCCCAGCGGGATATTTCCGAAGCGGCTCAGGGCCAGCCACAGCACGTAGACCACGAACAACGAAGCCATTGCGACGAAGAGCCAGCCGGTATTTTCCATGACCCAGTCCAGCATTACCTGGGACGTGGCCGCGAAGTTGTCCTTTCCGGTAAACCCCCAGACGACGAATGCCAGGGTCAGCAGGCCGGCCACCCCGAAGGTGACCTTGTCGAGGCCCTCCCTGCCGAACAGCCGGCGACGCGTCGCCGCCTGTTCGGTCTTGCTCTCCCGCAGGGCCTGGAGGATCTGCCGGTCCTCTTCGACCGGAGCAAGCTCCGGTTCTGTATCCGGGCTAACGGGAGGTTCGTTGCTTTGGCCGACGGTGACGTCGCTGTTGATTGCCATGAACGGTTCCTTTTGTTTCGGGGAAGAGGACTCAGGCGTGGCCGTCGACGGTCAGGCCCGGCGGGAGGTTCGGAGCCTCGGTGGATTCCTCCACCATGATGTCGCCGTCGACCACGGATACCTTGTGCACCCGGACCGGGAGCTTGGCCGGGGGAGCGTCGACCTGCCCGGTGCGCAGGTCGAACTTCGAGGCGTGCAGCGGGCATTCGACTTCGCAGCCCTCCACCCAGCCGTCGGCCAGCGACGCGTCCTGATGGGTGCAGGTGTCGTCGATGGCGAAAAGCTCGCCCTCCTCCGTGTGGAAGACGGCGATGGGTGGGGCGGTATCGAGGCGCAGGGCGTCTCCCGGGGCGAGGTCCTTGAGCGGACAAGCTTTGTGCATCGGCTGCGACCTTTCGTCTGCCATAATCTGCCTTGCGGCGGTAGTTCCGTCATGAACAACCTTGTTCACAATAGGCAACACCATGCGGTGTGGGGCGGGTCACTGTCAAGGTTTTTGTGTTGCGGCCATGTAAACACTTTCGCTACGGCCTAGGACGCCGGAAACCGTCATCAAAAGTCTTGACAGGACTTCCGTGCAGCTTCATGCTGTTTCACATGGCGACACGTGTTGCCAATAGCGCGATTTTCACGCTCCCCCTCGCTCCCATCTAAGGGAGCACCCTTTTCCATCCGTTTGAAAGGGCAATCCATGCAGACTCTCGCAGTGGTCGGAGCTTCCCTCTCAGGACTCTCCGCCGCACGCGCGGCCCGTACCCAGGGGTTCACCGGCAGGCTCATCATGATCGGCGATGAGGAGCACCGCCCCTACGACCGTCCCCCGCTGTCTAAGGACTTCCTGGCCGGCAGGATCACCACCGATGACCTTGCCCTGGAGACCGCAGGGGAGGACCTGCAGGCAGAGTGGCTAGTAGGAAGCCGTGCGGTCCGCCTAGACGGTGAATCCCGCACCATCACTCTCGCCAACGGCGAGAGCCTGTCGGCGGACGGGATTGTCCTGGCTACCGGCGCGTCCGCCCGCACTCTGCCTGAGCTGGCCGGCCTGGCCAACGTCTTCAGCCTGCGTACCCTGGCGGACGCCCAGATGCTGGGCGAGGAACTGCAGCCGGGCCGCCGGCTGGTCGTTGTAGGGGCCGGCTTCATTGGAGCCGAGGTAGCCTCCACTGCGAAGGGCCTTGGCCTGGAAGTCACTGTTATTGAGGCCCAGCCGACTCCGCTCCGTGGTCCCCTGGGCGAAGAGATGGGCACCATCGTCGGAGGTCTCCACGGCCTCAACGGCGTGGAACTGATCTGCGGTACGGGCATCGACCTCTTCTATAGCGGAGAAGGGACAGTCACCGGCCTGCGGCTGACCGACGGCCGCTACGTCCCGGCGGACCTCGTGCTGGTTGGCATCGGTGCCATCCCGAATACCGGCTGGCTTGCGGGCTCCGGAGTGGAAACCGGCAACGGCATCGTCTGTGATGCCTCGGGCCGGACCAACGTGACCGGAATCGTGGCCGTCGGCGACTGCGCGGCCTGGTTCGACTCACGGCTGGGAGCCCACCGCCGGGTGGAGCATTGGACCACGGCAACGGAGCATCCCGAGGTCGCCGTGGCCGCCCTGCTGGACAGGCCGGCGGCACGGCCCATCAAGGCACCGTACTTCTGGTCGGACCAGTACGGAGTGAAGCTGCAGTTCGCGGGCAACGCCGCCCAGGCCGAGCGCGTGTCCATCGAAGCCGGCGACCCCAGGGACCACAACGTCCTGGCGCTCTACTACCGCGGCGAGGAGCCGGTGGCGGTCCTTGGCATGAACCAGCCGCGGCTCTTCACCAAGTGGCGCCGCAGCCTGAGCACTTCGGCCGCGACCGATTCCGTCGCCGCCTAACCTCCGCCCCGCCACCCTTTCCGCACCGCACGTCACATCGTCTTCAACAGAGGAAGCAAGCATGACCACCGAAATCATTTCCGAGAGCCTGATCGCTACCCTGCCGGGCCACACGTATACGGATGCCGCGATTTTCCGTGCGGAGCAGGAGCGGATTTTCGAGCAGATGTGGTTCTGCGCGATCCGTTCGTCCGATCTGGACAAAGCGGGGGCGTGGAAGACGGTGCAGATCGGCCGGGAGTCCGTGCTGATCAGCCGGACCCGCAAGGGCGATATCCGTGCCTTCTACAACATCTGCCGGCACCGCGGCGTGAAGCTGTGCATGGAGGAATCCGGCGAGGCCGCCCGGTCCTTCCAGTGCCCGTACCACGCCTGGACCTACGACTTCGAAGGCAAGCTCATCGCCGCGCCGAACCTGACCAAGATGCCGGACATCGACCGGAACGAGTACGGTCTGGCCAAGGTCCACATCCGCGAGTACCTAGGCTATGTCTGGGTCTGCCTGGCGGAAGAGCCGCCGTCGTTCGAAGACGACGTCATGGGGGCGATCGAGGAGCGCCTGGGCGACGTCCACGCCGTCGACGGCTACGACGTCGCGAACCTGAAGGTCGGCCGGCGGATCAGGTACGACGTGAAGGCCAACTGGAAGCTCATCATCGAGAACTTCATGGAGTGCTACCACTGCGCCACCATCCACCCGGAACTGACCGAAGTGCTCCCGGAATTCGCCGACGGCCTGGCCGCGCAGTACTTCGTCGGCCACGGCGCCGAATTCGGCGACGACGTCAAGGGCTTCACCATCGACGGCTCCGAGGGCCTGGACGTCATCCCCGGCGTCGGCGAGGACCAGGACCGGCGCTACTACGCCATCACGATCAAGCCCACCGTGTTCGTGAACCTGGTACCGGACCACGTCATCATCCACCGCATGTTCCCGCTCGCGGCGGACCACACCATCGTCGAGTGCGACTGGCTCTACCTGCCCAGCGTGGTCGAGTCCGGCAAGGACGTCACCGCCTCGGTCGAACTGTTCCACCGCGTGAACATGCAGGACTTCGACGCCTGCGAACGCTGCCAGCCGGCCATGGCCTCCAAGGTCTACGCCCACGGCGGCGTGCTCGTCCCGAGCGAGCACCACATCAGCGCCTTCCACCAATGGGTGCACTCCAAGGTCGGCGACGTCCAGCGCGCCGGCGAAGACCTGCTCGGCCTCACCCCCGACACCGCACCCCTGGAAGAACGCGCCCGGACCGTCGTGGGCTAAGGCTTATCCGGCGGAACGCCGACCCATCCCTCCGGCTGCCCGGCCTGCTTGAAGACTTCAGGCGGCCCGGGCAGCCGCCAGCCAACAGAATTCCCCGGGTATGAAAGGAATTGCCCCCAGCATGGTTCATAAGGTCAAGGCCGTTGTGGCCAAAGAGAAGAACGCCCCGGTCAGCATCGAGACCATCCTCGTGCCGGACCCGGGCCCGGGCGAGGCCCTGGTCGACATCCTCACCTGCGGCGTCTGCCACACCGACCTGCACTACAAGCAGGGCGGCATCGGCGAGGACTTCCCCTACCTCCTGGGCCACGAAGCCACCGGCACCGTCGCCGCCATCGGCGAGAACGTCACCGAAGTCGCCGTCGGCGACCGCGTCATCCTCAACTGGCGCGCGGTCTGCGGCCAGTGCCGCGCCTGCGCCAAAGGCCAGCCGCAATACTGCTTCAACACCCACAACGCCACCCAAAAAATGACCCTCGAAGACGGCACCGAACTATCCCCGGCCCTGGGCATCGGCGCGTTCGCCGAGAAAACCCTCGTCGCCGCCGGCCAGTGCACCAAGGTCGACCCCGACGCCGACCCCGCCGCCGTCGGCCTGCTCGGCTGCGGCGTCATGGCCGGCATCGGCGCCGCGATCAACACCGGCGACGTCAAACGCGGCGAATCCGTCGCCGTGATCGGCTGCGGCGGCGTCGGCATCGCCGCCATCGCCGGCGCCAAACTCGCCGGAGCGACCACGATCATCGCCGTCGACATCGACGACAACAAAATCGACATGGCCAAACAACTCGGCGCGACCCACGGCGTCAACTCCAGGGAACAGGACCCCGTCGACGCGATCCGCGACCTCACCGGCGGATTCGGCGCCGACGTCGTCATCGAAGCCGTCGGCCGCCCCGAAACCTACAAGCAGGCCTTCTACGCCCGCGACCTCGCCGGCCGTGTCGTCCTCGTCGGCGTGCCCACCCCGGACATGACCCTCGAACTGCCCCTGCTCGACGTCTTCGGCCGCGGCGGATCCCTGAAATCCTCCTGGTACGGCGACTGCCTCCCCTCCCGGGA
>NZ_BRVS01000017.1 GCF_026011795.1 Arthrobacter mangrovi
TCCCCCGCGGTGGCGTTCAACAGGGCGGGGTTCGCTTCGTGCTGTGACAGGAGCTGCTTTGGGATGGTTGTCTTTCAGGGGCGGGACCAGGAATTGCTTGCCGGATCCTGCGGCCGCAGTTGCAGACTCTGTTACTGACTGAGTGCCGGAGTGCGTGAGTCCGGAAGTGCCGGTCTGGTGGAGCCTGGGTGTTTGTGTCTGTGGTTGGTGGCTGAGAGATTTGCTGTCCCTGACCCCTCGCTTTGTTGAATGTGCGGGATGTCTCGACCAAGTGCAACTCCTTTAGGCATGCCCTGTGAGTAACAGACTCTGTCACTTACAAAATGCCGAAAAAACAAACTTACAGAGTGCCGGCGTGTCTCCCTCTGTAAAGCTGCATATCAGCGAAAGGATTGATAAAGAACAGGGAGGAGATGCCATGGCCAAGGGCTTAGAACGAGTCATTGCCGTCGTTAACGGAAAGGGCGGCGTCGGGAAGACCACGATAACGGCAAATATTGGGGGAATGCTGGCAGCAAGCGGTTACAGGGTTCTCTTAGTCGACATGGATCCGCAAGGCAATCTCGCGGAAGAGTTGGGCTTTACGCAGAGCGAGGCCAACGACGACGGACTGGCGCTTGCGCAGACCCTAGCATTCGGTAGTGACCCCCAGGCCATCGAGGGAATCCGCGAAAATCTGGACGTTCTAGCCGGTGGACCGCATCTGGATATGGCCGCTGCGGGACTAACGATGAAGGCGCAGAAAGACCCGAAGGGCGCCAAGACTGCGCTGGCCGCCGCTTTAGGCCAAATATGTGGAAATTACGACCTGATATTTATCGATTGTCCACCCGGGCAAGAGACTTTGCAGCAGGCGGCGCTGGCTGCAGCCCGCTGGGCTCTCATCCCAGTCAAGACCGATGCATCGTCCCGAAAAGGACTGCGCGATGTTGCCCGCCGGTTAGACGCAGTTGTGGATATCAATCCCGACCTCGATCTCCTCGGTGTAGTGCTCTTTGGTGTCAACCGTTCTGCTCGGCGCGTGTCGGACTCCGCGAGGGACGCTATCTACAGGGATTTAGGGGCGGACGCTCCCGTTCTCTCCACGGCGATCCGCCACGCAGAGGCAGCTGCCCAGGAAAGCAGGGAGCGGGGAATGTTGTCGTTTGAACTTGAGGAAGCGGTTCTAGCTGCTCCGAAGTGGTGGGAGTTGCGTAGGAGCGACACCCAGCACGATGGTCCTCGATCCAAGAGTGCGGTTGGTCTGGCGGAGGACTTTCAGGCTCTGGGGGAGGAAATCATCAACCGTATAACCGCAAGCGAGGGCCAAGGCTCTGGGGAAGCGCGGACGATGGCAGGAGGCGCCCGATGACCACTTCGGCTCGTCGCACTCTAACGGGGCTCGCACCAAGAGCGGGAGCTGACAGCGGCGTAGGCCGACTGATTCGGGCTAACCGACAAGAACTTCCTGAGCCTGCTGCGGAGCCCGCACAGCATCCGTCGCCGTCTACTCAGGCACAAACAGAGTCGGTTACTTCGGAACTTCCAAAGTCTGTTAGTCACGAACTTCCGAAGTACTTGAAGCTGAAAAGGCGAGAGGCTCGGATGTTTGATGAGCAAGCGGATGCTCTAACCATGCTTGCTCGCCGTCTAAACGCTGAGCGCCGCGGCCCTGACGGTAAAGCGGTGGGGGAGAGGATCACGGATAATACCCTCCTCCGGATTGCCATTGACTTATTGTTAGCCAGGGCCGATGAACTCAAAGGAAGAACCGAGGAGGAACTTGCATTGAGTCTTGGTCTTGATCCGCGGAGCATCAGACAGTAAGTCCAAGCAGCGGGCTCGGAATTCATATGAAGTAGGTCAATCGGCAGTCAGCCGTCTCATGAGAAGTTATGGTTTCCACCTGCATGGAGGTGAACATCGCCATCGGCGGGGCGTGATCATCTTCAGCCCGAACGTTTTCGCCCTCGAGCGCGTTCCAGCGCTGGCCGAGAGGTTCGTTGAGCTCGTCCGGGCCGTGGCCGACGGCGAGCGGCTGCGGGTGCGCGACGTGCTCGCGGGCCGTTCGTCACCGCCGGCGGCCCGCCTAGGATGGGCGGCATGACTGATTATCCGAGGATCCGGCAGGTGGTCATCGACACGTTGGATGCCCGCGCGTCCGCCGAGTTTTACCGCGGCGCCTTCGGTCTTGAGTACCGTGAGGGCGACGAGCCACCGCCGGGCAAAGACGATTCGGCCGGAGCCGACTGGCTGGTGCTGCTCACGGCGCCAGGCCAACCGCAACTGGCCTTCCAGCAGGTGGAACAGCTTCCCCGCTCCACTTGGCCCGACAACACCGTGCCGCAACAACTTCACCTCGATTTCGTCGTCGACTCCGTCGCGGATCTGCTCGCCGGGCACGACGGTCTTCTCGCCGCTGGTGCCACGATGCTGCTGGACCGGATCGAGGACGAGGACGAGCCGCTGCGCGTCTACGCTGATCCGTCCGGGCATCCGTTCTGCATCTTCGTACTCGCGGCCTAGCGGTTTCGGCCGGCGGAGGTGTCTGCCGTGCACGACCGACACTCCAGGATCCGGCCCGCCGGCCCCAGCGGTGACGTGTATCTACTCACCGCTTCCGGGCGTTTTCCGCAGGCCAAGCCACGGGTTTCTTCCGACAGGAGGGGCGTGCTGTCCGGTCCTGCCGGCCCGAACGAAAGGGTCCGATACTCGCTCGCTCGCATCGGAGAGCGGGCTTCGCTGCGCTCGGACTGTGAAAAGCATTCTCGTTTTTGTCTGCTGTCCTCCGGATCGTACGTGCCCGCTCCGCACCGTCAACCGGCTGCGCCGGCCGCGGCCCCGGGATTTTTGTCCGGCGCTCCCAGGGTCGCTTATTTCCTCCCAAAAATGCCCGTGCCCTTGCCCCTGCGGGGTTGAACACTGCTCCGACGGCCACAGCTCCGCGCTGCTTCGCCAGCAGGCAAAAAACACGGGGGGAAGGGCAGAGCTGGCCGGTAAAGACCCGCTGTCCTCTCCCCGCGACCTCGCCAAAGGAGACACAAACCATGAACGCAATCGCGATCGAGACCGTGACCACCGCCGACACGTACGAGGAGGTCCGGGACCTGCCCGTGCTGCGGGATTACCACATGCACGGCGGCTATGAGTGGATGGAAGACATCGAGGCCGAGGGCTGGAGCGTGCTCGGCATCTGGGGCTGCGACGGCTGGGACCTGGGCCAGTGGCCCTACGTCATGGTCGCCGGCATCCGCACCGCCGATGCCATCGGCAACCTGTTCGGCGTCGCCACCTACTGTGAAGGCGACGTGACCTGCACCTTCTACCGCACCCAGGCCGCGCAGTGGGAAAAGATCACCGAGCACGCCTTCTACTCGTGGAAGAACGGGCAGGCCCACGGCCCGGACGACCTGCCCGAGACCGTCGCCGAACTGCCCGGCCGCTACCGCGTCCCCTACCGGCCCGCCTTCGACTAACCACCCCCGCCGGTCCGCCCCGTCCCCCGGGGCGGACCGGCACCCGCCGCCGGCAACGCCGGGCGGCCTCCCCGCTTCGCTCCTCCGGCCGCCACCCGCCACCGTCACGACGTGCCCGAGAGAACACGCGGCGAACCCGCACCGGCGTCGGGAACCGCCCTACGATCAGGTCGTGGTGAAAGTAAAAGGCGTCATCCGCCCCATCGAAACAAGAGAACTCGAAGCCGAAGGCGAGGACTACGCCGCCGCACGCGAAGCCCTGGAAGCCCAGGTCCCCGAAGGCTGGCTCCTGCTCCAGGTCATGACGGACCGCTAAGACGCACCATCGACTGTGCGGGCCGGCCCACGCCATGTACGGGGCCGGCACAAACCCGGCTGGGGACGACACAGGGCAGCACCAGGACCAGTAGACGCACAACAGGCACCGGGGGAGCACGGGGCCGGCTTCACAACCAGGCCTAACCGGTGTCATTTTCAGAAGCTGACGGCACGCCGATCCCGGTGTTTCCGGGGTTGTGCAGCCGACTTCTGAACGCTGGTCGTTCAGTACCCATGTGCACTAAAGCCGTTGGTGCTCAATAGTCCTGTTCGCAAAGGGGAGGCACGCATTGGACAACGGACCGGATCGGGGCCGCGGGCCAGCTGACGATGTCAGAGAGACCGCGTGGGAACAGACTTCCGCCTTGTCAGACGAAGCTGTAGCGAAGGCCGAAGACATCAAGACCGCCAACCAGGGGTGTAGTGAAGAGGACTTCTGACATTTAGTGCCGTCAGCTTCTGAAAATGACAACCGGCCCCGCCACGGCTCCCGGCTCGGGCTCCCGGGCTCACCAAAACTACTCAAAAACCCCGGAAATAAGCGGAAAAACCCTAGTCATTCAGATGAATGAAGGCTAGAATAGAAGCATCAGGTCATCCAGACGAACGAAACCATTTACTGATACGAAACGCAGGACTGAACATGACTGTCACCCTCTACACGAAGCCCGGATGCTTCCCCTGCGCGAAGACGCTGCAGAAGTTTCAGGAAGCCGGCATCGAACCCCGGGTCATTGACCTCACCGAGAACCCGGCAGCCCTCGAGTATGTCAGCGAGGAACTCGGCTATTCCCAGGCGCCCATCGTGGTGGTTGACGATGAGTTCCATTGGGCCGGCCTCAACCCCGGCTGCATCGAACGCGCTATCCAATCACTTACCCGCAACGCGGCCGGCTAAACCGCCGGCGATAGACCGGCAGGAAAGGACGAACCATGGCAGGCGAAATTCCTCTCACCGTCATCGGGAACCTCACCGCAGCTCCGGAACCGCATTTCACCGCCGGGTCCGTCGTTGCGAACTTCACCATCGCTTCCACCCCTCGGACCTTCGACAAGGCCGGCAACGAATGGAAGGACGGGGAAACCCTGTTCATCCGGGCCTCGGTCTGGGGAGAGGCCGCGAAGAACGCCGTGGCATCCCTGACCAAAGGCACCCGGGTCGTGGCCCACGGTGTCCTGAAACCGCGCAGCTATGAGACCAGGGACGGCGGCAAGCGCACCGTCCACGAACTGGAGATCGAAGAACTGGGTGTCTCCCTGCGCTACAACCCGGCGACGCCGCACCGCGCCGAGCGCAGGATGCCCCCGCCCGTCGAGGCGCCGGTACAGCGCATCCCGGTGGATGATCTGCCCATCAGCCCCCGCCGCTACAGCGATGACAGCGCCTGGTTCGGGAAGATCGCGAACCCGTCCGGCAATATCACCCCCGCACAGGACCGCCCCGCACGCTGACCGACGGGCTGTCGGTCCCGGCCGGTACGCTGGCCGGGACGGGCACCCAAGACCCTTTCAGAGGACAAGGAAAACCATGAGCCACGAAGATGACCTCCGCGCCTGGGCCAAAGGCGACTACACCTATGAGGCCGCCACGGAGCTGCTGCTCCGTGCCTTCGGCGGACGCTACGCCGCGCCAGGCCGGCCCTGGGTCGGCCGTGGCGACAACGGCAGGCCGTGGATCGACTTCGACGCCATCCCCGGGAACATCGGCGGCGCCTCCGGCGGGGAACGTAAATTCCTGCTGCTGGTCGCATCCCTCGCCGGCAACGAGCCGGTGGTGCTCAGCGACGTGCTGCCGGGGCTGGACCGGGACAACCTCAGCCTCGTCCTCGCCGCCATCGCCCACGCCGGCGGCAGCCACGAACAAACCGACGTGCAGACCGATGCGGACGGCCGGATCGTGTCCTTCGGCGGCAAGCTGGAGAGCCTGTACCCGTGGCCGCGGAACCTGCATTCCGTCTAGACGGAGGATGGGGGAGGCCCTGGCCGGATCAAAGCTGGTCGGGGAGACCAAAAGGAATGATCAACCGGCCAGAGCCCTTCAGGAGTGTACATGAGCGCCAGTAAGCCTGCTTCGTTCACCCCCTACTTCACCGAAGAATCTGCGGGGCAGGTTCGGGCCGCGTTCCTGGCCGCCGGGCAGGCCGAAGGCTATGCCTCGGTCTCGGAACTGATCGAAGCCGCCACCCTGCGTGAAGTGCGCCGGCTTCAACGCAAGTACAACCAGTCCAGGCCCTGGGACCCGGCACCGCCCGGCTCGCTGCGCCCGGGACAACGCACACGGAAAGAGCAACGATGACCGAGCAGATGCCGGCCGCCCGGCGGTTCCTCAAACTCACCGACGTCGCGGAGGAACTGAACATCTCCCAGGCTCAGGCCTACGCACTGGTCCGCTCCGGCGATCTGCCCGCGATCCAGATCGGCGGGAGGGGTCAGTGGCGGGTGGGTGCCGACGTTTTCGAGGAGTACATCGCCGAGGGATACCGCCGGACCAAAGACATGGTCGCCCGCGGCCTGCCCGAAGAAACGCCCGACAACGAGTAACCAAAATGACCGTCGACTCAAAGCTTCCGGCTACGAAGACGTAAGCCGGTACAGGTTCCCTTTTGGCGAGGGGAAACACAGGAAGGCCACGCCCTTACGGGGCGTGGCCTTCCGCCATTTGCTACAGGGCAGCCGGCACAGGTTGTCTCTAGTCCTGCTGTGGCCGGCGGCGGCTGGCCAGGACCCGGTCCGCGTGCTCGACGACTTCGAACCAGACCTTGCCCTCCAGTGTGAGCGCGTTGTCCCTGATGGCTTCGATGAGTTCCAGCGGCACGCTCCGGTTCTGGATGATGCGGTTGATGACGACCGCGGAGTCCGTGCGCTGGGCGAGGAACTCCAGCTGTTCCACGGTCACGTCCCGGCGTTCGGTGATAGCGAGCTGGACCGACTCGTGCAGCTCGGGCTGGTTCAGGATCGCCGCGAGGACGCCGGGGTTCACATGATGCCGCGTCAGTACCGTGACCTGGGCCCGCCAGTCACAGGCTAGCGCGCGTTCTTCGAACAGGGCTGCGTCGTAGGGGACGTTCCAGAAGGGCTCACTCATCGCAGACATGGGTCAGGTGCCAGCCGTCCCAGCCCGGATGCTTGCGCACTTCGAGGGTGCGTAGCGGCGAGGACGACGTCGCGTGGACCTGCAGCCGCCAGTATTCGATCTCGACCAGCTGCCCTTGCCCGGGGCCGGGGATGTCGGAGTCCTGCCAGTTCCAGCCGCTGTACCAGTGCAGTGGGTCCGCCGCGACCGGCCAGGGCCGGCCGCGCCAGCGCACGGCCAGCGGCACGCCCTGGGGAGTGAACCGGACCTCGACCGGCTCATTGAGCGTCCGCTGCGCCGGGTGGTCCTGTACCGCTGTCATGGCCTGTCCTGTCTCCCAATACCGTCTTGCCCACCGGAAGGGACCGCCGCTGCACTGCCGATGCCCACACCCAGGTTGTCCGCCGGATCCCGCCGTCCGTCGAGCACACCTGAACCGCGCGCGAGGTCCAGCCGAACGTCTCGCCGGCCGCCAGCTCGGCAGAGCAGGGGAAGCGGATCCACGCCCACACCGGCACTCCGGGCACCACCCGCGTCACGGGATGATGGTCGAAAGCCAGTTCCTCCAGCGTCAGCGACACCGGCTCGGCCCGCTTCGCATAACGGGTAGCCAGCTTCGCTAGCGCGTCCCGATCCATGCGTTAAAAATAGAACACATATTCGAATTAAGCTAAGGCGCAAAGGCTCGCCCTGAACCCCAGACCAAAGGATTATGAGTCCTCTGCTCTGACCGGTTCGCACCAGCCTTAGTGCGTGAACGTCGCGAGGACCGGCGTAAATGATGTTCGGGTGTCCCAGATGGTGGATTGGTGTTTCCCCTGTCCGGGGGACTGATCTTTTCCCAAGTAGCGCTGAGCATCCTTGAGGCGTGGCCCTGACCGGGAGGAAAGCTAACGATCCCGACGGAGGACCAGGGGCCGGGCCCGGATCACATCCCCCGATGATCCGGGCCCGGCCGCAGTCACCGCTTGTATCGTTGGCACATGGGTGACAGGATTCCGCCCGAACTGCGCCCGCCAATACAGGTGGCGCTGGCCCGCGCCGTGGAGAAGATCCCCGCCCGAACGCCCTGCCCGGGGGAGCGGTGTACGAGCCCAAATGGGACGACTACAGGGCGGTCATCTGTCGCGACGGGGAAGACACCTCCATCTGGTCCCGGCAGGGCAAAGACCTCTCCCGCTATTTCCCCGACCTGATCGCTGCCGCAGCCGCCCAGCTGCCGCCCAGCTGCGTGCTCGACGGGGAGGCCGTGGTCTGGTCGGGGGAGCGGCTGGACTTCTCCGCGCTCCAGCAGCGCCTGGGCACGTCGGCCAAGGCGATGATGAGCCTGGCACGGCAGGTGCCGGCGCACTTCGTGGCCTTCGACCTGCTCGCCGTCGCCGGACACGACATCCGCGACCAGCCGCTGCACGTCCGCCGGCAACTGCTCAAAGAACTCGCCAAAGACTGGACCGAAGTCCTCGAGCTTTCCCCGGTCACAAACGACCTGGAGACGGCCGCACGGTGGTTCGAGGAGCTGCCAGCCACCGGCATCGAAGGGCTCGTCATCAAGGGCGCCGACCAGCCCTACCAAGGTGGGCAGCTCCAGTGGCTGAAGGTCAAGCACAGAGAAACCATTGAGGTGGTCTGTGCCGCGGTCCTCGGCCCCATCACCAGGCCCGAAGCCATCGTCGCCGGCCTCCCCATCAACGGTGAACTGCGCATCGTCGGACGCTCCGCACCGCTCAAACCCGCCGCAGCCAAAGCCCTCGGCGCCCGGCTCCACCCTCCAGCGGGGACGCATCCATGGCCCGAACGCATAAAATCCACGACCCTCGACAGGTTCAACCCCGGCCAGGAGGACACCCCGCTGACCCTCATCCAACCTGTCGTCATCGAAGTATCAGCGGACACCGCCTGGTCCGGCGACTCCTTCCGCCATCCGCTGCGATTCCTCCGGCACCGTCCCGAACTCGATCCCGCAGACATCCATGCCCCTGCCACGGGCACCGGGCGAGGCTAAAGCTTGTTCTGCTGAGTTTGCTGTAATTGCTTGGAAAGCAAGTTTTCCCAGTAAAGGCAGGAAAAGTCTGACAGCTGCTTGTTCAGGATCTTTCCAGCCGGCATCGCGGCACTGTACAGATTCCGCCCCTACCGTTGGGAACACCGCAAGGTGCGAGTGAACACGGCACCGGCCAAGGTCAGGAGAATCCCTCGTCTCCCAGACCAGCCGGTGCCAGCTCACTTAACCGGTGAGAGCACTATTGGTCGTTACCGGCCCGGGCCGGTGACCCTCCCGCAGTGCGACACGCGCGGTGTCGGGGACGCGCCGCGAGGTTTCTGTGAATTTGCCTTCCACCGCTTTCGGCAAGGCTCCCGGTCCCGGGGCGAGGCGCTTGTGGATGTCCTGTGCGCACTCCGCCTGCCCCGGCGACAGCCCATCCCGGAAGCAGCGCGAGGGACCTACGATGTTTATCCGCGCACAGGAGGAAAACGAAGGAACGGCACCGCTCAGTCAGGACCAGGAAAAGAAGTCCTATCGGCTGCAGCTGGCCGGCGTGTGGATCGGGGCTGCAAGTCTGGCCCTCGCCCTTGCCAAGGCGATCCTGGACCTGTTGGGCATCGTCCCCCAGTCATCCCGGATTCAGGAGCGGAAGCTGCACATGGATGAGTCCTCAAGCCAGCGGATCCGCCCCTAACAGTTGCCGGACCTTTCGAACAGAAGCGCCGTTATCGGCACGAGTGCGCGTCGCTGCGGTTGCGCGAAAGGACTTACCGGAGCGGTGCCCGTTCAGGGTGGGGAGCAGCGACGGCCGGGAGAATCTTGGGTAGCGTGGTGCTGTGAAAAAACGTTTAGCTGGAGTGGTTGCTGCCGCGGGCCTGGTACTGGCGGGATGCGGTTCCGCTGAGCCGGGAACCGACGGAACGGGCCAGGCTTCGGCGCTGTCCGCACCTTCTCTGACCGTTTGTCCGGTGGAGGCCGGCGCCGCGCTGGCGCCGGAATCGGGGACGTTGTTCGGGGTGAACCTGGACTGGGCCAACCAGTCCCTGACCGGCTATGCGGAGGACCTGGGCCAGAAACCCGCGGTCGCGGTGTCCTTCACGGACTTCCCTTACGCTGAGGCGGACCGGGCGAATCTGCAGGCCGCGGTCGAGCAGATCCGGGCGGACGGACAAATGATGCTGCTTACGCTGGAGCCGCGGGACGGGCTGAAGTCAGTGACGGACGACGCTGTCGAGGAGCTGGCCGTGGACCTGAAAGACTTTAACGACGCCGGGGTGCCGGTGATCGTGCGTTTCGCCCACGAGATGAACGGCTCCTGGTACGCCTGGTCCCAGCAGCCGGCAGCCTACATCAAGGCCTTCCGCAAGGTTGCTGCCGCGGTTCACGAACAGGCCCCGGGCTCATCGATGATGTGGGCACCGAACTATGGGGGCGGCTACCCCTTCACCGGTGGCAGGCACGCCGCCAAGCCCGGCACAGCGGACTTCGAACGGCTGGACACAGACGGCGACGGGGCCATGAGCATGGCCGATGACCCGTACGCGCCGTACTATCCCGGCGATAGGGCGGTGGACTGGGTGGGAATGTCCCTCTATCACTGGGGGTCGGCCCACCCGTGGGGCGAGAACGAGGTTCCCGAACCGGGCAAGTTTGCCCAGCAGCTGACCGGCAGCTATGACGGGTTCGGCGGTGACGACACGGCCGTCCCGGACTTCTACGCCGAGTATGCCGAAGAGCGCGGCAAGCCGGTCGCGATCCCGGAGACCGCGGCCCTGTATGTCGAGGATGGGGGAGGGGCCTCCGAACTGGAGATTAAGCAGGCCTGGTGGGAACAGCTCTTCGCCGCCGAAACAGCCCGGGACTTCCCGCAGCTGCGGATGCTTAACTGGTTCGAATGGCACAAGCACGAAACCGAGATCGGCGGGGATGTGGACTGGCGCGCCGCCGGTGATTCCGGGATCCGCACTGCTTTCCGTGACGCCCTCCCGTCCTGGCTGCGCTACGGGCCTCCGCACGGCACCTGCACGGGCGGGTGACAGCCGCCCGCGCCGCCCTGTCCTGCTGCGCGCACGGCCGGGAATGCCGGTTGCGGCACGCCGGGGCACACCCGGTCCGGACGGCCAGCGGTCCCGCGCCCGGCGGTTACGGTTGCTGTTGTCCCAAGACCAGGACCATGTCCCAGTCCCTTTTGCTGTAGCGGCGGGCGACGGATTCACCGCCGAAGCGAATGGTCGCGGTGGAATCGCCATGGACGGCCTCGACCCGTCCTGCCTCCCTGATCTGCCCCGCCCGGGCTCGAAGATCAACAGTTGCCCCCATCAACGCAGGCTGATTCCAGTCGCCGACCGGCCGGGAAATGATCATGACGCCCCCTCTCGCCTCGGATTATCAGGCACCGAGGCCAGAGGCGACGACTTCACGCCGTCCGTCCCCGCAGCCGGGCTGATAGAAACAATCTTTACTCTATCGAATGGAAAAACTCGCGGAACCGCGCCTGCGCCCCGTCATTCCGGGGCAGCGCAGGAAGAAGCACGCCTACAGCGGCAGGGCGTGGCCGTGACGCGGATCTGCCGGAAGCACCCGTCCCGGACATGATGATTTCGACAGCTGCCGCAGAGTGGGCGCGGTCCCCGTGGATACTGGACGCGAAGACCTAGTCTTCCGCGAGTACTGCCCACCCGCGGGCGGGCAGGAGCAGGTGCCTCTCGCGAAGCCAGGCTTGGTTTCTCAGCATCGTGGTGTCGTTGATGTTCCCGCCTGTGACTTTCTTCCCTAACGGCCTGTCTCGGCCGTCGCAAACCAGATGCAGCCTGGTCATCAGCCCCACGGTCGCGAACGACCGGTCACTGTCGGCATCAAGGGCCCATCGTGGACCACACATCGCGAGGGCGGCGCCCGAGGGAGTCAAATGTGCGCCTGCTTTGTCTCAGAATGATAAGTCTGCTTTGCTTGGCTTGTAAGGTCTGCCTGAGGCAGCTTGGATCGGGTTCTGATCAGGCTGCTGCTGTGCCGGTCCTCCCCAATGACTGTCAACGGCCATTTGAA
>NZ_BRVS01000018.1 GCF_026011795.1 Arthrobacter mangrovi
GCGATGAAAGGCGGAGGGGCGAAAGGCCGGGTCCGTTGAGGCTGGACCGGCCTCTCAAGCTGCGGGCAAGGTTTGTGCCGCAGCCGACCTGGTTCAGCCGACGCTGGGCGCCCGGTTCGGCGGGGTGGGGATCACAACGTTGCCAGTGGTGACATTGCCGGTGTCGGCACTGGCGGCGCTGATGCGGTGCGGCTGTGCCTCAACGGGGAAGGGAGGAATGGACTCCCGGGTTCCAGCGTTCGGCGGGAGGACGACGGTTTCGGTCCAGGACCGCAGTTGTAGTGCGACTTCATGGGCCGTCGGGCGGTTGTCGGGTTCGCGCGCGGTCATCCGGCCCAGGAGTTCCTGCCAGTCGGAGCCGAGGGTTTCGGGGATCGGCGGATCCTTCAGCAGCCTGGCGACGGCTGATTCCACGATGGGCCCGGGAAAGGCCTTCTCCCCGGTAATGCATTCCAAGAGCACCAAGCCGAGGGAGTAAATGTCCGACGCCGGCGTGACGGGCTGGCTGAGGGCCTGTTCCGGGCTGAGGTAGTTGGCCGTGCCGATGGTCGCTCCATGAACGGTGGCTACCGAGGCATCGACGACGCGGGCGATGCCGAAGTCCGACAGCTTCGGGTGCAGCCGGGTGTCCAGGCTGCCGGTGTTGGCCATCAGGATATTGGCGGGCTTGATGTCCCGGTGCACGACGCCGTTTTCATGGATGTAGTTGAGGGCATCGGCCAGGTCCGCCCCGATGTTGGCGACGGCTGCCGGCGCAAGCGGTCCGCCTGCCAGCATCTTGCGCAGGTCCTGGCCCTCGATGAGTTCCATCACCAGATAGTTGCTCATGGTGCCGCTGGAATCCTCGTACAAGCCGGCGTCGAGCAGGGTGACCAGTACCGGGTGGCTCAAGGTGGCCAGCAGCAGGGTCTCGGTATGCTGGCGCCGGTATGCGTCGTCGTCGGGAGTTGTGGGCGTGAACATTTTGACCGCCACGTCCCTGTGCAACGTTTCGTCGAGTGCGCGGAACACGGTGGCCGCGCCGCCCGTGCCGATGAGTTCGCCAGTCCTGTAGCGACCCCCAAGGAGAATGTCCACCAAGCCTCCACGCCCAGGATGTAAGTCTGCTGATTTTTCTTAATTCTACGGTACGGCCGAGGCGCCCGGGACCATTTCCCGCCATCGTGAGCAGCGACGCATTGTCTGCGAGGCGAGATGCGTTGCTGCACGGTGCCAATCCATCAGGGGGTGTCGACAGCCTGCCGTGTCGGTAGACCTGGCCGGCGAGGAAGTCGTAGACCTAGCCGGCGAGGAAGTCGATGGCGGCTGTCTTGAAGGCCCGGCTGGTGACCGCGTTGGCGTGGGTCCGGGCCGGGAGCCATTGCAGCTCGGCGCGGGGAGCCAGCTTGGCCAGCTCCGGTGCCGTCTGTGCCAGCTCGTCGCGTTCACCTGCCACTAGCAGCACGGGCATCCGCGGGACGGCCTCGGAGGGGATGAACGGCTCCGTCTTGATGGCTTCGATCATCGTCAACAGGGCAAAAACGTCATTGCCGGGCACCAGCTGTGCCATGCGCAGCAACTCCGCCGTGGAAGGATCGGCGATTTCCGAGCCGTCCGCCAGATAACGCTGGGCGGCCGGCAGATCGAAGTCGGCCAAGGGATCGTGGGCGCCGGGCCCGCCCAACACGATCCTGCGGACGAGTTCGGGCTGGGTAGCACCGAACTCCCACGCCAGACGTGCGCCCAGCGAATAGCCGATCAGGTCCACGCCGGTGGAATCGTCATCGTCCTTCAACGGCCGCACGTGCGCGTTGAGGATCAGCTGCAGCAGGTCCGCGCGGATCCGGCTAGGCGAATAGGCGTCCATTTCCTCCGGTGCCGGGCTGCCGCCGTGGCCGGGCAGGTCCACGGTCACGACGCGCCGCCCGGCCTGGGTCAGCGCGGTGATCCAGCCGGCGTCCTCCCAGTTGAGCTTGGCGGAAGAAGCGAAGCCGTGGAGCAGGATGACCGGGCGGTGCGGGCCGGTGGTTCCCGGCGCGGCCTCGTGGACCCGCACGTTCAGGTGCGGGTCCACGCCCTCCACGGTCTGGTCGCGGTGCCTGCCCATGCCGCTCAGTCCTCGTCCAGGTTGGCGGTCAGGCGGACGCGGCGCTTGGGCGCCTGCTCTTGGGGTACGGTCCCGACGATGCCGGCGGTGTCATCGGGGACTTGGAAGACGATCAGCGGTTCACCAACCTTGATGATGTCACCGGGTTCGCCGTAGACCCGCACGACCTTGCCGGCCTGCGGGGAGGGAAGCTCCACGGCGGACTTAGTGGTCTCGACCTCGACCAGCGGGTGGTTCCGCTCGACCTGTTCGCCCTCGGCGACGAGCCACTCCAGCACGGTTGCCTCGATCAGGCCCTCGCCAAGGTCCGGGAGGGGAAAGGAAATTTCAGCCACGGCGATACTCCAATACTCGCTGGATCCCGAACAGGATGCGGTCAATGTTGGGAATGTACTCGTCCTCGAGGTCTCCTGAGGGATACGGTACGTCGAAACCTGTAACCCGCTCAACGGGTGCTTTCAGTGTGGCAAAGCAGTGCTGCGTGATCAGCGCGGCTACTTCCGCCCCGAGGCCGGAGGTCAGGGGTGCTTCGTGGACGACGACGGCGCGGCGCGTCTTGGTGACGGAGGCCGCCAGTGCTTCGGCGTCGATCGGCTTGAGCCAGCGCAGGTCCAGAACTTCGATGTCGATCCCGTCTTCGGCTGCGAGTTCGGCAACCTGAACGCAACGGGCGACCATGGCGCCCCAAGCCACCAGCGTCAGATGCCGGCCCTCGCGCACAACGCGGGCGCCTTCGGGGGAATAACCGGTGCCGGCGGTGTCCACCGGACCCTTCTGCCAGTAGCGGGACTTGGGCTCCATGAAGACCACCGGGTCAGGCCTGCCGGCGGCGAACTTGAGCAGGTGGTACGCCTCGTGGGGGCTCGACGGTGAGACCACCTTGAGCCCTGGCACGTGCGCAAAGAGCGCCTCGAGCGACTCCCCGTGGTGCTCCGGGGCGCGGATGCCGCCGAAGCTCGGCACGCGCAGGGTGATCGGCATGGGCAGCTTGCCGCGGCTGCGGTAGTTCATGCGGCCGACCTGGCAGATGATCTGGTTGACCGCAGGGTAGGCGAAGCCATCGAACTGCACTTCGGGAATCGGGTGGTAGCCGGCCATGGCCAGGCCGACGGACATGCCGAGGATGCCGGATTCGGCGAGCGGGGTGTCGAAGACCCGGTTTTCGCCGTACTTGCGTTGCAGGCCGTCGGTGATGCGGAAGACGCCGCCGAGCTGGCCGACGTCCTCGCCCAGGACCATGGCCTTGGGGTCGGCCTCTAGGGTCTCGGAGAGGGCGCGGTTGAGGGCCTGCTGCATGGACAGGGTCTCGATGGCCGGTCCTGCGTCCGCCGGCTCTTCAGTAGCGGGGGCGTCGGCGGCGGGGATCTGGCGTTGGCCGTCCGAGGCGGACTCGATGGTCTCGACGGATTCCAGCTGCGCAGCGGCATCCCGGGTGTTGTTGCGCGCTGCTTCAAGGTCGCTGAGGGTGGTGTGCTCAGACATGTTCGGACTCCTCCCGCCAGGCGCGGGCCTGGGCCTTCAAAGCTGTTGTCGGTTCCTGGTAGACGAAGTCGAACATCTCCGTTCCCGGGCGTGACCCCAGGTTGATGATGCCTTCGCGGATGCGTTCCTCCTCCGCTTTGGCATCGGCGAGCGCTTCGCCGAAGAAGGCCTCGTCGGCAAGGCCCTCTGCCGTAAGGTGTGCGCGCATGCGCTGGATCGGGTCCTCGCCTGCGTCGGCGCGCTCGGCCTCGAGGGTGCGGTACCGCCCGGGGTCGTCACTGGTGGAGTGCGGTCCGCGGCGGTAGGTCATGGCCTCGACGACGGACGGTCCCTTGCCCGAGCGGGCGTGCGCGAGTGCGGCCGCTGTAGCCTTGGCGACGGCAACGACGTCGTTCCCGTCAACCTGCAGGGAAGGAATGCCGTACCCGGCCGCCCGGGCCGCAACGGACCCGCCCGCCACCTGGCGTTCCGTCGGGACGGAAATGGCCCAGCCGTTGTTCTGGATGAAGAAGACCACCGGGGCCTTCATGACGGCGGCGAAGTTCATCGCCTCGTGGACGTCGCCCTGGGAGCTGGCACCGTCGCCGAAGTACGTGATGGCGGCGCCGCCGGTTCCGTCCATGGTCTGGGCATGGGCCCACCCGACGGCGTGCAGCACGGAGCCGGCCACGACAGCCTGGATGGGCGCGAAGCGCGAAGCTACCGGGTCATAGAGCCCGCCGTGCCAGGTCGCTTTGTGCGTGGCCATGTACTCCACCATGTCGACGCCGACAGTGCGGGCCACGCCCATCTCGCGGTAGGTGGGGAACACGAAGTCGCGGGACATGTCCAGCACGTAGGCGCTGCCGACCTGTGCCGCCTCCTGCCCCAGTTCGGGGGCGTAGCCGGGAATCAGGCCCTGCCGCTGCCAGCGGATGGCCGACTCGTCCAGGTGGCGCACGGCCACCATGAGCCGGTACAGCTGGCGCTGGTCGTCGTCGTTCAGGACAGCGTGGTCAAGGCCAGGCAATTCATCGGCCATGCTGGTTCCTCCTAGGTCGTCAAGGCTGTCAGGCGGCGCCGGAACCAGCGCGGCCGGACAGCCCTTGCGGTTTCTGCCAGTGACCCTAGTCACCGGTCGGAGGAGTGCGCAACAAGAACATCAGACACCTTGCAGAGTGTGCAATCAGTGACCAGCGGGTCACTATTTGCATTACATTTTGTCAGCTCATGCGGGCAGGATCGGCGGTCCGCTGCTTCCGGTGGACGGCTACTCTGCTCAGCAGGGCAATCACGCCAATCAGGGCGGCGGTGCTGCCGAGCTGGACCGCTGTGGCCGGCGAGAAGAGGCCGATGACGATAATCCCGGCCAGCAGCGCGAGGCCGATGCCGCTTGTCCAGGGGTAGCCGGGGAGTTTCATCGGCAGCGTTTCCCCGTCGCGCACAGCACGTCTGCGGAGGATGAGCTGTGACAGCAACACCATTCCCCACACTGCCAGGCAGGTGGAGCCGACAAAGTTCAGCAGCACCGGGAGCACCTTTTCCGGGAACACGAGCTCCAGTACGGTGGCGGCGAAGCCGAAGGCCACCGAGGCGAGCACGGCAGGGACGGGGACGCCGCGGGAGGTGATTTCCTGCAGCCTGGCCGGGGCGTCCCGGCGACGGGAGAGCGAGAAAATCATGCGGGACGCGCCGTAGAGGTTCGCGTTGAGGGCGGACAGCAGGGCGACGGCGGCGATCATCGTCATGGCAACGTCGGCGCCGGGGATGCGGGCCTCGGCGAGGACGGCCGCGAAGGGCGAGGCCAGGGCCGGCGAATCCCACGGGACCACCAGGGTGATGACCAGGACGGAGCCGACATAGAAGACCAGGATGCGCCAGACCACCGTTTTGACTGCCCGGGCCACGCTGCGCTGCGGGTTCCGGGTCTCGGCCGCGGCCACGGCGACGATCTCGGTGCCTCCGAAGGCGAAGATGACCACCAGCAGCCCGGTGGCGATGCCGCCGAGACCTGCCGGGGCGAACCCGTCCGTTCCCAGGATGTTCGCCAGGCCGGGCGATGGCGACTGCGGCAGCCAGCCGGCCATCAGGGCTACGCCGACCGCCAGGAAGGCCAAGATGGCCGCGACCTTGATGATGGCGAACCAGAATTCGAACTCGCCGTAGTTGTTCACGCCGAGCAGGTTGACGGCCGTGAAGAAAATCATGAACGCCAGGGCCAGCAGCCACACAGGCAGCCCCGGCCAGACGGATGCGATCAGCCCGGCGGCACCCACCGCCTCCGCCGCGATGACAATGACCAGTTGGCCCCACCAGAGCCAGCCGATAGTGGCTCCCGCCGTGGGGCCCAGCGCCTTCTCCGCGTACGTGGAGAAGGCTCCGCTGCTGGGATGGGCGGCGGCCATCTCGCCCAGGGCTCCCATCACGATGATCACCAGGGTTCCGGCGATCAGGTAGGACACCAGCACTGCGGGTCCGGCCGCCTGGACCCCTGCTCCGGAGCCGAGGAAGAGGCCCGCTCCGATGGCGCTGCCGAGTCCCATCATGATCAGCTGCCGCGGCTTCATGGATTGGCCGAGGCCGGTGGGATGGGCGCCGGTAGACTGCCCGGACGCACGGGGGAATCTCGTCATTGTGAATTTCCTGTCATCACCCTGCCGCGGTGGCGGCAGGCAGCGGGCGGGCCCTCGCCGCTGCATTTGGTCCAGCCAGCGGCCCGGATGACAATTTGTATGTCCCGCAGCCGAATGGCTGGTCAAACCGAAAGAGGTTTCAACGGATGAATATCGATTCGCTGGATTCGGATATCGTCACGCTGTTCAGTCAGGACCCGAGAATGTCCGTCCTGGAAGCCTCCCGGGTCCTCAAAGTGGCCCGTGCCACGGTACAGGCCCGGCTCGACAAGATGCAACGTGCCGGGGTGATCGCTGGGTGGGGTCCGCGCCTGGAGCCGGCCGAACTCGGCTACGTCGTGAAGGCCTACTGCTCGCTTGTCATCCGGCAGGAGATCGGCCACGACGCCGTGGCTGCGGCGCTCGCACGCATTCCCGAGGTCTTGGAGCTGCACACTGTGTCCGGAGAGAGCGACCTACTCGCCTGCGTGGTCGCCAGGTCCAACGCCGACTTGCAGCGGGTGCTGGACGAAATCACCGGCACCAATACCGTGCTTCGGTCCTCCTCGGTGATTGTCTTGAATAGCCACTTCGACAGCCGGACGCTGCCTTTGGTGCAGGCTGTGGCCGGGAATCCGGACGCCGGGCCGCAGGGATAGCACCGGCTCGGACGCCGAGGTTCGTGACCGGGGCCGATGGGGTGCGGGCTGCGCGCCGCAAGGATGGCACGGCTTGAGTGCCGAGGTCCTTGGTGGCGTGCCGTGGCGGAAGCGGACGCCGGGCAGTAAAGGCTCAAGGCTGTTGGCGACGCGCCGTCCGGAGCCGGAGGCGTCACGTCATCTGCCGGCTGAAGCACAACGATCTCGGCGTCCGGTAGTGTCACGACCTTTTCGGTCTGAAGCGACACGATCTCGGCGCCCGGAAGGGTCACGATTTTCCTGCGCCCTGAAGCGTCAGAACACTGGCGTCACAGAACGCCGAGGTCCAGCAAGAGATTGGGTCAGAAAGACTTTAACCCGCTACAATGAGTTCTGGTCATCCTGACCTTTACTTACGACGGCGGTGCGAAGCCAGAAGGGAGCAGCGCTATGGTCTATGCAGCCAACGTGTCCGAGCGCCGCCGGCAGCCCCCGGAGCTCGCGATTTCAACCGTGATCTTCGCGCTGCGGGGCGATGGCGAGGAATCGAGGCCGACGCTCTGGATGCCGCTGGTCCGGCGCACACGCCAGCCGTACCAGGACTTGTGGGCATTGCCCGGGGGCCCGCTGAGCGCGGCCGAATCCTTGCAGGACGCAGCGGCCAGGAACCTGCAGGAGACCACCGGCCTGCAGCCGGACTATTTGGAACAGCTCTACGCCTTCGGCGGGCTGGACCGTTCCCCGGCCCAGCGCGTTGTCTCCATCGTCTACTGGGCGCTCGTCAAGCCGGATGAGGCCGCTCTCGCGCGGGAGACGGACAACGTCCGGTGGTTCCGGGCGGACGGGGTGGGCCAGCTCGCCTTCGACCACAACCAGATCGTCGACTACGCGCTCTGGAGGCTGCGGAACAAGGTTGCCTACAGTTCCATCGCCTACGCGTTCCTCGGCGAGAAGTTCACCCTGGCGCAGGTCCGGGAGGTCTACGAGGCAGTACTCGGCAAGACCCTCGACCCGGCCAATTTCCGGCGGCAGCTGCGGGCGGCGCCGGATATCCAGGCGACCGACGAATACCTGCAGGGCGGCCGGCATCGTCCGCCACGGCTCTTCCGCTACACCGGTTCGGCCGGTCCCAAAAACGGCCCGCTCGCCTGAGCCGGCCTCCTTCCACAGCCAGCGACAGCCAGACAATCGGAGAAACCCATGGCATCGATCAGCAGCACCATCGACCTCATGACCCGGCCCGAGGCCGAGGCGGCCGCGGCGTCCGGCGGCACCTGCAGCCCGGACCTGGTGAAGGCGCCGTGGAATTTCGACGGCGGCGCGATGCCGGCGTACGGTCCGGGTGCGTCGATGGCGGACAGGGCGCCGGCGGCCACGCCGCGGCAGGGGCAGATTCCCGAGGAGTACCGGCTGGCCTCGGATGAAGAACTCGATGCCCGGATCATCGCGGCGAAGGAGAAGCTGGGGGACAAGCTGGTCATACTCGGCCACTTCTACCAGCGCGACGAGGTCGTCAAGTACGCGGACTTCGTGGGCGACTCCTTCCAGCTCGCGCAGGCGGCCAAGGAGAAGCCTGAGGCCGAGGTCATCGTCTTCTGCGGTGTGCACTTTATGGCCGAGACCGCCGACATGCTCTCCGGCGAGGACCAGGCCGTGATCCTGCCGAACCTGGCCGCAGGCTGCTCCATGGCGGACATGGCGGACTCCGATTCGGTGCAGGCCTGCTGGGACCAGCTGAGCGGCATCTTCGGCACCGAACCCGGCGCGGACGGCAAGATCCCGGTCATGCCGGTGACGTACATGAACTGCTCCGCCGCGCTGAAGGCCTTCGTGGGGGAGCACGGCGGCATCGTCTGCACCTCCTCCAATGCCGCGACAGTGCTGGAATGGGCCTTCCAACGCGCACAGCGGGTGCTGTTCTTCCCGGACCAGCACCTCGGCCGGAATACCGCCAAGGCCATGGGCGTCCCGCTGGAGCAGATGCCGATGTGGAACCCGCGCCAGGCCCTCGGCGGCAATGACGAACAGACCCTGATCGATTCCCGCGTCATCCTCTGGCACGGGTTCTGCTCCGTGCACAAGCGCTTCACCGTGGACCAGATCGAGAAGGCCCGGGCCGACTACCCGGGCGTGCGCGTCATCGTGCACCCGGAGTGCCCCATGCCTGTGGTGGATGCCGCGGACGAGTCGGGGTCCACCGACTACATCCGCAAGGCCATCGCTGCGGCTGAGGAACCGACGGTATTCGCCGTCGGCACCGAGATCAACATGGTCAACCGGCTCGCGGCCGAGTACCCGCAGCACACCATCTTCTGCCTGGATCCGGTGGTCTGCCCCTGCTCCACGATGTACCGGATCCACCCGGGCTACCTGGCGTGGGTGCTTGAGGCCTATGCCGGCACGGGCTCGTTGCCCGGCGGCGAGATCCTCAACCGCATCACCGTGCCCGAGACCGTTGCCGTTCCGGCCCGCGTGGCGCTGGAGCGGATGCTGGCCGCACGGCCATGACCGCGGCCGCTAGCGCAGGTCCGCTGCGCGTCGTCGTCGTTGGTTCCGGCATTGCCGGACTGTACGCCGCCGCACTGGCCGCGGAGTGCCCGGGGATCGAGGTAACCCTCCTGGCCAAGGGCGCGCTGGAGACAAGCAACACCTGGTTCGCCCAGGGCGGCATTACCGCCGTCACGGCCCAGGGCGCGGCGGCGGGCGATTCGGTGCAGGCGCATGCCGCGGATACCTTCCGTGCGGGCGCGGGCATGAACGACGACGGCGCGGTGCAGCTGCTGTGCTCCGCCGCTGCCGGCGAGGTCGCGGTACTGCAGGACTGGGGCGTGGCCTTCGACCTGGATGGCGGCCGGCTGGCCCTCGGGCTGGAGGGAGCGCACTCGGCCGCGCGCATCCTGCACGCGGGCGGCGACAGAACCGGAGCCCGCATCGCCCGGGTCCTGGTCGACCGGGTGCGCGCGCTCGCCGACGCCGGCCGGCTGCGGATCCGCGAGCACGCCTACGTGCAGCGGCTGCTGCTGGACGGCAACCGCGTCACGGGGGTCGAAGTGCTCGAAGGGCCGCAGACCACGCGGCCCACCGAGGCGGCGGCCGACGTCGTAATCCTCGCGACGGGGGGAGCCGGGCAGCTCTTCGAGGCGACCACCAATCCGGCCTCGGCCACGGGGGACGGAGTGGCGCTGGCGTGGGAAGCCGGCGCGGTGCTCGCGGACCTCGAGTTCATCCAGTTCCACCCGACGCTGCTGGATCCAGCGGCAACCGGCGGAGTCGCCTTCATGATCTCCGAGGCGGTGCGCGGCGAGGGCGCCCTGCTGGTGGACTCCTCCGGGCGGCGGTTCATGGCGGATTACGACGAGCGGTCCGAACTGGCGCCCCGGGACGTGGTGTCGCGCGCCATCTTCCAGCAGCTGCGGCTGCTCGAAGGCCGGGGCGACGAACCTCAGGTCTACCTGGACGCCACGGGGATCGCTGCGCGGCGCGGTCAGGACTTCCTGGCCCGACGGTTCCCGACCATCGACCGGACCGTGAAGTCCCTCGGGTTCGACTGGAACACCGTGCCGCTGCCCGTTGTGCCGGCGTCGCACTACTGGATGGGCGGGATCCGCACGGACACGTCGGGGCGGACGTCCCTGCCGGGCCTGTTTGCAGTCGGGGAAACGGCGTGCACCGGGGTGCATGGTGCCAACCGGCTGGCTTCGAATTCCCTCCTGGAGGGGCTGGTCTTCGCCCGCCGCGCCGTCAATGCGCTACAGGCGGGGAACGGCAGCACACCGGTCTTCGCGGCCGTGCCGCTGGAGCTGCAGAACGGGACCGTCGAGTGCACGCCGGCCCAGGTGCGAGCCCTGATGTCGGAGTCCGCGGGCGTCACGCGCGATGCTGCCGGGCTCGAGCTGGCGGCGAAGCAGCTCCGGCAGTGGCGCGCGCCCGGTCCCTGCTCGGTCGGCACGGAGGCGGCCGAAGCCGGCCCGGCCGCGGCGGAGCACCGCAACCTGCTCATCAACGCCCGGCTGGTGGTCGCCGCCGCCGCCGCGCGGCGCGATTCGGTCGGCGCCCACTTCCGCACCGATTTCAGCCAGCCGCCGGCGGGCACGGACAGCCTGCATTTCATCAACGCCGGCGCGGCCAGCTCGATTAGCAATGCCGGCGCGGCCTGCGCCTCGGCCGGCCATGCCGGGGCGATCAGTTCGGACAACGATGACAGCGTCTCAGTCAGTACCGCCTCGGGAAGCAACTCCGGGGCGATCGGCTCGGACAGCGTCGATCTGACCGGCACCCAAGCCATCAACGCCAATGCGGCCGCGCGCCGCCTCGCCAAGGAGCCTGCATGAGTCCCATCCTTCCGCCCGACCAGCCCGCCGTGGAACGCATCGTCGCCGCAGCGCTCGCCGAGGACGCGCCGTGGGGCGACGTCACCTCCAACGCGCTGATTCCCGCGACGGCCAGTGCGACGGCGGAACTCACCGCCCGCGAGCCCGGCGTGTTCGCCGGTTCCCCGGTGCTGCAGACCGTGTTCCGCCAGGTGGACTCCGCCGTCGCGGTGGAGCTCAAGGTGCAGGACGGGGAACGGTTCGAGGCCGGCCAGGTGCTGGCTGTCGCGAGCGGCAGCGCGCGCTCCATCCTGCTCGCCGAGCGGGTGGGCCTGAACCTGCTGCAGCGGTTGTGCGGCATCGCCACGCAGACCGCCGCGTTCGTGGCGCGGACCGAGGGCACCAAGGCCCGGATCGCCGACACCCGCAAGACCACCCCGGGCCTGCGTGCGCTGGAGCGGTACGCCGTGCGCTGCGGCGGCGGGCACAATCACCGCTACTCGCTTTCGGACGCCGTGCTGGCGAAGGACAACCATCTGGCCGTCATCACCGAGGGCGGGCGGCGGGACCTCACGGAGGCACTCCTGGAGGCGAAGGCCAGCCTGCCGCATACGGTCCATTTCGAGGTCGAGGTGGACCGTGCGGAGCAGATCGAGCCGGTGCTGGCGGCCGGAGTGGATACCATCATGCTGGACAACTTCACCGTCGACCAGCTGCGTGCCGGCGTCGCACAGGTGGCTGGCCGCGCGCTGGTGGAGGCCAGCGGCAACGTCCGGCTCGACACCGTCGCGGACATCGCCGCCACCGGCGTGGACATCATCTCCTCCGGGGCGCTGACCCACAGCGTCCGCTCGGTCGACCTCGGACTGGACATCAACATCCCATGATCTACCTCGATGCCGCCGCCACCGCTCCGGTCCGCCGGGAGGTCCTCGAAGCGATGTGGCCGGCCCTGACCCAGGACTTCGGCAATCCCTCGAGCCACCACACGGTCGGGGAGGCGGCGGCGCGTGCCCTGGGCTATGCGCGGACGACGGCGGCATCCGTGCTGGGGTGCCGGGCCGGCGAGATCGTTTTCACCTCCGGCGGGACGGAATCGAACAACCTGGCGATCAAGGGGATCAGCCTCGCGATGCCGCGGGACCGGCACGTGGTGACCTCCGCCGTCGAACATCCCTCCGTGCTGGAGGCCACGGATTACCTGGAGCGGTTCCACGGCTTCCGCGTGACGCGTGTGGGCGTGGATGCGGACGGCGTCGTGGACCTCGCCCGGTTGGCCGGGGCGCTGACTGCGGGGACGACGCTGTGCACGGTGATGTACGCGAATAACGAGGTTGGGACCATCCAGCCGGTGGCCCGCATCGCCGAGCTGTGCCGGGAGGCCGGTGTTCCGTTCCACACGGATGCGGTCCAGGCCGCCGGCTGGCTGCCGCTGGACGCGGCCGCGCTCGGCGCCGACGCCATCAGCATTTCCGGCCACAAGCTGGGCGCGCCCAAGGGCTGCGGCCTGTTGTACGTCGCCGGGCGGCTGCCGCTTGAGCCGGTGCTGCACGGCGGCGGCCAGGAACGCGGGCGCCGCTCCGGCACGGAGAACGTCGCCGGAGCCGTCGGCGTCGCCACCGCGCTGAAGCTCGCGGAGGCCGAGCGCCCGGAATCAGCCGACCGCCTCCGCGGCTACCGCGACTACCTGATCGATGCGGTGCTCAAGGCCGTGCCTGATGCGTTCGTCACTGGCCACCGGACCGAACGTCTGCCCGCCAGCGCCTCCTTCTGCTTTCCGGGAACCTCCGGGGAGGCCGTGCTGCTGGAGCTGGAGCGGCGGGGCGTGGTGTGTTCCAGCGGCTCGGCCTGCGCGGCCGGTTCGGACGAGCCCTCCGCCGTCCTGCTCGCCATGGGGATAGCCCCCGACGTGGCCCGGACGGCCGTGCGGCTGACCTTCACGTCCGCCGTCAAGGAGGCCGAGATTGCGCTGGCGGCCAGGTCGGTTGTGAGTGCGGTGCAGTCGGTCCGGTCCCTCGCCCGCTGACACCGGGCGGGGCCCGTCCGGATTCAGCCCGCCGTGGCTGAGCCGATAGTGTGGGCAGCGGGCGAACCGCTGCGGATCGCCGCACAGCCATCCCGGAGGAGCACCATGAAACGAGCGGTCTCGGCCCGCCTTGTAGCCAAAACCGCCGCCAACACGTCGCTGGTATTCGCCGTAGCAGTTGCCCGGCCGCAGGGTTTCGCGTCCTGCGACGAGGAGTTTGTCCTCACCGTCGATGGCGAACCGGCCGAACTGCAGGAGCACGCCGATGACCACGGCGGACGCCTGCACACGCTGCAGGTGGCGGATCCCGCCGTCGTTCAACTGGATTACCGGGCCACCGTGCTCGGCGAGGCCGCTCCCGAGACGGCCCGGCCCACGGAGCTGATCAAGTACGTGCGGCCGAGCCGCTACTGCGAGTCGGACAAGCTGCTGCCGACGTCCTACGCCGAGTTCGGGTCCCGGCGGGGAACGGAGCTGATCCGGAGCGTGCGCGAGTGGGTCGCGAAGGAGCTGAGCTATGTCAGCGGGTCGTCGCGGTTCACCGACGGCGCCGTCGAGACCCTGCTGGCACGCCGCGGGGTCTGCCGTGACTACGCGCACCTGGTGATTTCGCTGCTGCGCGCCAAGGACGTTCCCGCCCGCCTCGCCGCCGTCTACGCCCCCGGGCTGCAGCCGATGGATTTCCACGCCGTGGCCGAGGCCTATGTCGACGGCGCGTGGCACATGGTGGATGCAACCGGCATGGCGCCGCGCGGCTCGATGCTGCGGATTGCCACCGGAAGGGACACATCGGACACGGCGTTCCTGTCGACCGTTGGCGGCAGCCTGAGGCTACAGGAAATGCGGATCACGGCGGAAGCCGAGGGCTTCCCGGGCGAGGAGGATCCCTCGCTGCCGGTCCGGCTGGGCTGACCGGTTCCGCAACACTTTGGACACGGCGCCGGCGCCTATACCGGACTGATCCCCTCCCTCGGTACCGTTGACTCCAAGCGCATCGACGCGCGGAGGTCGCCGCCGGTCCAACACTGCCCGGGCGGTTGCCGGGCGGCGGTGGGCCAGGTTCGGCTTTTGGGGAAAGGGGAGCGCCATGCGGATCACGGGGAGCCGGCACCGGCGCGTTGCGGCGGCTGTGCTGTGCCTTGCGCTGCTCTCGGGCTGCGCCGCGGGAGAACCCGACGGCAATCCGTCCGGCAGCGCCGCGGCGACGGCGTCGGCTTCGTCGGCGGCAGGCCAGGCCTCCGGGGCGGCACCGCTGCCGAAGGCCTCCGTCAAGGGTTGGAAGGTGTATTCCGATCCGGACCGGACCGTCAGCTTCGAGCTGCCGGCCGACTGGATCGTGCAGCGGCAGGCCAAGCCGACGATGCCCTCGGACGGCGGCGTCCACCTCAACGTACGGGATGCCGCAGGGAAGGTAGTCGCAGAGCTGCACACCCGGCTGAAGGTGCCGAAGGAGAAGTGCGGTCCGGGAGAGGCCAAGGAATACTCGGTAGTACTCACGGAACCCGCCAAGGTGGCCTCGGCCGGCGGCAAGGATTCGATCAAGCCGCTGTTCGTGTTCCGGACGCTGCTGGGCTACCAGTACTTCGGCTCCTACGGTCTTACCGACCAGCCCGGCGGAGACGGGATTTCCGCCTGCCGCCTGCAGAACACGGTGGCGGGACCGAAACCGGTCGGCGTGTATTCCTTCGCCAATGCCGCCGTGCACGGGGCGCCGGCGCCGGGCCAGGACACCGGGGCGCTGGAGATGTTCGGCCTGATCGCCGAGGCCAAGGCGTTTACGCAGACGGAGCGCTTCAAGACGATCAAGCAGGTTATTAAGTCCCTGAAGATCCACGAGGAGGGTAAGGCCTGACCGCGGCCTGCGGCAGCCCCGGCCGGCCTAGCTGTTCTTGAGTCCGGTCCGGAGCTTGTCCGTCAGCTCGTGCAGCTGACGGAACTCGGCCTCGCTCAGCCGCGGCGCCAGCATCTCGTGCAGATGCCGGACATGCTCCCGCCCGATCTCCTGCTGCAGCTTCGCACCGGCCTCGGTCAGCGAGATCTCGATGCCGCGCTGGTCCGACTCGGCGGTGCGCCGCCTGACCAGTCCCTTGGCCTCGAGGCGCTCCACCATCCGGCTCAGGCTCGGCTGGCTGATCAGCAGGGCTTCGTTGAGCTCGTTCAGCCGTGTCCACCCGGTGGGGCAGTTGCTGAGATTGAACAGGACGTCGTATTCGCGCATCGCCAGCTTCTTGAATTCCGGCAGCTGCTGGAGCCGCCGCATCACGGCCACCTGGGTCCGGAAAAGGGACTCCCAGGCTTCCGTCGTGGTGCGGATTTGCGGCTGGTTACCCATGCGCCACAGCCTCGGCTTCCTTGTCGGTTTCGTTGCGGGCAGCCTTGCGGCTGGCGTGGGTCGGCGCATCCGGCACATGGGGGGGCCGGCGGGCCGCGAACTCGCGCTTGAGTACCGGCAGGACTTCCTCGCCGAAGAGGTCGAGCTGCTCGAGCACCGTCTTCAGCGGCAGGCCGGCGTGGTCGATCAGGAAGAGCTGGCGCTGGTAGTCGCCGAAGGAATCGGCGAAGCTGAGCGTCTTCTCGATGACCTGCTGGGGGCTGCCGACGGTCAACGGGGTCTGCGCGGTGAAGTCCTCCATCGAGGGGCCGTGGCCGTAGACCGGGGCGTTGTCGAAGTACGGGCGGAACTCGTTGACCGCGTCCTGCGAGTTCTTCCGCATGAAGAACTGTCCGCCGAGCCCGACGATCGCCTGGTCCGCCTTGCCGTGGCCGTAGTGCTCGTAGCGCTCCCGGTAGAGGCCGATGAGCTGCATGTAGTGCTCCTTCGGCCAGAAGATGTTGTTCGCGAAGAAGCCGTCGCCGTAGTAGGCGGCGAGTTCGGCAATCTGCGGCGTGCGGATGGAGCCGTGCCAGACAAAGGGGGCGACGCCGTCGAGCGGGCGCGGGGTGGAGGTGAAGTTCTGCAGCGGGGTGCGGTGCTTGCCCTGCCAGTTGACCACGTCCTGGTCCCAGAGCTTGCGCAGCAGCGCGTAGTTCTCCACCGTCAGCTCCAGTGAGTCCTGGATGTTCTTGCCGAACCAGGGGTATACGGGGGCGGTGTTGCCGCGGCCCAGGACCAGGTCGACGCGGCCGTCGGAGACGTGCTGCAGCATCGCGAAGTCCTCGGCGATCTTCACCGGATCGTTCGTGGTGATCAGCGTCGTCGCCGTGGACAGCGTGATCCGCTCGGTCTGCGCCGCAATGTAGCCCAGCAGCGTGGTGGGGGAGCTGGAGAAGAAGGGTTCATTGTGGTGCTCGCCGATGGCGTAGACGTCCATCCCGATCTCTTCCACCTTCTTGGCGATGGCGATGGATGCCTTGATCCGTTCCGCCTCGGTGGGCATGCTGCCGTTGGTCGGGTCCCGGGTGATGTCCGAAACGCTGAAGACGCCGATTTCCATGGTGGCAGGTCCTTTCATGATGAGGCCGGTGCGCGGCTGCTACCCATATTACATGCAATTGCATCTATGGACTCAACCGTGGACCGGCCGCATTCATTCCCGGCCGGGAAGTCCCCGGCACATGTCCGGTCAGACAGCGGCGGGCTCGGGCACTTTTTCCGCAGGCTGCTGCCGGGCAGCGGCCCGGCGCTCGCGCCGGCCTTCCACCAGGCGGTACAGGACCGGGACCAGGATCAGCGTCAGGGCAGTGGAGGAGACCAGTCCGCCAATAACGACGACGGCGAGCGGCTGGGCGATGAACCCTCCTCCGCCGGTCAATCCCAACGCCATCGGCGTCAGCGCGAAGACGGTGGCCAAGGCGGTCATGAGGATCGGTCGGAGGCGCTGGCGCGCACCATGCTCGATGGCCTCTGCCACGGGCAGGCCGGGCCGGCCGTCGTGCGGGTTGCGGTACTGGTTGATCAGGTCGATCAGCACGATGGCGTTCGTCACCACGATGCCGACGAGCATCAGCATGCCGATGAGCGACGGCAGGCCGAGCGGAATCTGCGTGATGACGAGCATCCCGATGGCACCGGTGGCCGCGAACGGTACGGAGACGAGCAGGATCAGCGGCTGGAGCAGGCTCTTGAAGGCCGCGACCATGATGACGTACACGATCGCCACCGCGGCGAGGAGGGCCAGGCCTAGCTGTTCGAAGGATTCGGCCTGCTGGGTCGCCGCGCCGCCGAGCGTCGCGTCGACACCCGCAGGCAGGTCCAGTCCGTCAAGGGCGGTCTGCACCTCGCGGCTCAGGGCGCCAAGGTCGTCGCCGGCGGCGGTGACGGAAATGACCGCGGTGCGTTCCCCTCCGGACGCGGTGATCGAGGTCGGAACCGCGACTTCCTCGACAGTGGCGACGTCGGTCAGCGGCACCGGGCCGCTCGCCGTGGGAATCTCGACGGCGGCCAGCTGTTCGGTGCTGGTCAACTCCGTTCCCTCGCCGACCTGCACCGGGAAATCGGTGGTGCCGATCCGCACCGTGCCGCCCGGCAGCGGGCTGATGGTGGAGGCGACCAGCCCGGCGATTTGCTCCTCGTTGAGCCCGGCCTCGACCGCCTTGGCCCGGTCCACGGAGACCTCGATCACCGGTTCCGATGCCGCCAGGTTGCTCGATACTTCCGCCGCGCCGGGGACGTCGCGCAGCACCGCGGCCACGGTATCGGAGGCGGCCTGGAGCTGATTCGGGTCGGCGGCGGAGAGATCGACGTCGACGGTTCCGGAGGTGCCGAAGCCGCCGCCTTGGGTACTCAGCGTGATGGTGCCTGCATCCGGCAGGTCCGCGACCAGGCTGCGGACGTTCGCCCGCAGGGACTCCTGGTCCGCGCCTTCCTCGGTAATGACGGTGTACTGGGCCACCGAAGCGCCGGCGGAGCGGAACGCCCCCACGCCGTCGACGCTGTTGCCGATGGTGACCTGGACATCCCGCACGCCTTCGGTCCCGGACAGACGGTCTTCGACGTCCCGCGCGGCCCGGTCCGTGGCCTCGAGGCTGGTTCCCGGCGGAAGCTCCTGGCGGAGGCTGAAGCTGTTCTGTCCCGAGTCGCCCAGCAGGTTGGTCTGCATAAGGGGGACCATGGCCACAGTTCCGGCGAGGATGATGACGGCCGCCACGCACGTGATAACGGGGTGCCGCTGCGTACCGGCCAGCAGCGGCAGGTAGCCCCGCTGCAGTCGCGAGCGCTTCTCCGACTCGGTGGCGCGGGCGCGTACCGCCTCGGGATCCTCCAGCTGCGGCGGGGATTTCACGAACCAGTAGGCGAGCACCGGAACGATGGTCAGGGACACCAGCAGCGAGGCCAGGAGCGCCAGGGCGGTGGTGATGGCGAAGGGCCGGAACAGCTCGCCGGCCAGGTCCTGGACGAACGCGATGGGGAGGAAGACCGCGACCGTGGTCAGCGTGGAGGCTGTGATCGCTCCGGCCACTTCGCGGACTGCGGTCAGGATCGCGGTGCGTTTGTCCTCCCCGTAGCCCAAGTGGCGTTTGATGTTTTCGACGACGACGATCGAGTCGTCCACCACGCGGCCGATGGCGATGGTCAGGGCACCGAGGGTGAGGATGTTGAGCGAGTAGCCGAACGCCGAGAGGCCGATGAAGGTGACCAGCAGCGACAGCGGAATGGAGATGGCCGTGATCAGGGTCGAGCGGACCGAGAGCAGGAAGACCAGGATGACCAGGACCGCAAAGCCGAGGCCCAGCAGGCCCTCGGTGGTGAGGTCCTTGATGGATTTCTCGATGAAGGGGGCCTGGTCGAATACCGTGGTGAACTTGGCGCCGTGCCCGATTTCGGCTTCGAGGTCGGGCAGCAGGTCGGCGACCGCGTGGGAGAGGCCGACGGTGTCGCCGTCCGGCGTCTTGGTGATCGACAGTGCAAGGGTTTCGACGCCGTTGGTGCGGGTGATGGAGGTGCGGGCATCGTCGGCGATGCTGACTTTGGCAACCTCGCCGATGGTTGCCGGGGCCGCGGAACCGGCCTGTGTCCCGGCGGGAGCTGCAGTCCCTGCCGGGGGAGCGGTCTGCGATTCCCCGGGAATCCGGCCCGGAACCTGCCCGGATGCCTCCGGTGACGCGCCCGCGGCCGGTGGTTCCGCCGTCGTACTTCCCGCCGGGGGAGCCGCGGCACCCGGTGCCGGCGTCGTGGATTCCGCGGCCTGCGCCCCGCCCCCTGAGGCCGGGGACTGGGCTGTCGGAGTCTCCGCAGCGGCCAGCGGCAAGGCTTCGATGGCCTTAAGGCTGTCCAAGGGGCTGCCGATCTGCACCGAGATGCTTCGGCCCTCCGGCTCGACAGTGCCTGCCGGGACGAGGCCGCCGCTGTTCTGCAGGCTGTCGACGATGGACCCGGCGGTCAGGCCGCGCTCTGCCAGGGCGGCCTCGTCGGGGAGGATCGAGATGTGGCGCCGCGCGCCGCCGGAAACGTCGGCACTGCGGACGCCCTCAAGCTTCTGCAGCCGCGGGACGGTCAGCCGGTTCAGCTCGGTGTTGAGCTCGCTGAGCTCAAGGTTGGAGGACACCGCCAGGAAGACGACCGGGAAGTCGCTGATGCTTCCGGCCAGTGATTGCGGCGCAACGTCCTCCGGCAGCAGCTGGCGGGCATTCGAGATGGCCCGGTCGACCTGGCTGCGCGCGCGGTCCAGGTTGGTCCCGTAGGCGAACGTCAGGTTGACCGTGGACAGCCCGGTACGCGACGTTGCCGCCGTGGATTCGAGTCCCTCGACGGCATTGAGCGCGGATTCCAGCGGTTCGCTGACCTGTTTGTCCACTACTTCGGGAGAAGCCCCCGGCATCGCCGAGACGACGGTGATGCGGGGGAACTCCAGCGACGGAATCAGCTCCTGCTTGAGCGAGCCCATGGTGATCACCCCGAAGACCGCGGCAAAAACGGTAATCAGGGCGATCAGGGCCCGGTTGCCCAGCGACAGCGAAGCCAGCTTGTGCACGGGCGGGCGTCAGCCGAGTTCCAGCACCCGGTCGGTGTCCGCGGTGATGTCGGAGAGCAGCGAGGGGTTCTCGTTGAGCTTCGCGCCGAAGCCGGGGATCATGCCCTTGAGCTTCGGCTCCCAGTTCTTGAACTCGGTGGGGAAGCAGCGCTGCAGCACCTGGATCATGATCGGTGCCGCGGTGGAGGCTCCCGGCGAGGCGCCGAGCAGGCCGCTGATGCTGCCGTCGGCCGAGGTGATGACCTCGGTGCCGAACTGCAGCACGCCGCCGCTCTTCGGATCCTTCTTGATGACCTGGACGCGCTGGCCGGCGGTGATCAGCTCCCAGGCGTCTCCGACGACGTCGGGGTAGAAGTCGCGCAGCGCGGCGATCTTCTTCGGCCGGCTCTTGAGGACCTCGGTGACCAGGTACTTGACCAGGCTCATGTTGTCCTTGGCGACCGCCAGCATCGGAATCAGGTTGTGCGTGCGGACCGAGAGCGGCAGGTCCAGGAAGGAACCGGACTTCAGGAAGTTCGGGGAGAATCCGCCGTACGGGCCGAAGAGCAGGGAGCGCTTGCCGTCGACGAAGCGGGTGTCCAGGTGCGGGACGGACATGGGCGGGGCGCCGACCGAGGCCTGGCCGTAGACCTTGGCGTTGTGGCGCGCGATGACGGATTCGTCGGTCGAGCGCAGGAACTGGCCGGAAACCGGGAAACCGCCGAAGCCCTTGGCCTCGGGAATGCCGGCGCGCTGCAGCAGGTGCAGGGCGCCGCCGCCGGCACCGACGAAGACGAAGCGGGCCGAGACCGTGCTGGTCTCGCCGGTGGAGTTGTTCTTGACCTTCAGGTCCCAGCGGCCGTTGCTGGCGCGGCTGACATTCAGGACCTTGTGACCGTAGTTCAGGTCGGCGCCGTTGGCGCCCATGTAGCCGGCCAGCTTGCGGCTCAGGGTGCCGAAGTCGACGTCGGTTCCGCCGACCACGCGGGAGCCGGCGACGCGCTGGCCGGGGTCGCGGCCTTCCATGACCAGCGGGACCCAGTCGGCGAGTTCGGCATGGTCCTCGCTGTATTCGATCTTTTCGAACAGCGGCTCGGCGCGCAGGGCTTCGTAACGGCGCTTGAGGTAATCCGAATGCGCGTCGCCCCAGACAAAGCTCATGTGCGGCAGCGGGTTGATGAAGTCCTTCGGCGAGCCGATGTGTCCCTCGGACACCATGTGGGCCCAGAACTGGCGGGAAACGTGGAACTGTTCGTTGATCCCCACGGCCTTCGCCGTCGGGACGGAGCCGTCCGCCGCGGCCGGGGTGTAGTTCAGTTCGCACAGCGCCGCGTGGCCCGTGCCGGCATTGTTCCAAGGATCGGAGCTCTCAAGCCCGGCCTGGGCGAGGTTCTCGTAGAGGGAGATGCTCCACGTGGGCTGCAGCTGCTTGAGCAGGGAGCCGAGCGTGGTGCTCATGATGCCGCCGCCGATCAGCGCAACGTCAATGTTTTTGGATGATCCCGAAGGGTTAATAGCAGTCAACTTCCATCTCCCGTAGCAGCTTCGCCAGCGCTTAGAAGATTACCCCGCCCCGGCATCGACTCTAAAATTCCGCCGTCGGGATGTGACCCGAAAGACAGACGCGAAAGCGGCTTCCGGCTAGGATGCGGTGCCGGAATCCTAGGCTTCGGAGCGGATGCGGATCAGGTTGCAGGGCTCGTCCAGCATGGGGCTGGCCGGGTAGCTCTCGACCCGCGGCCCCATGGCCAGGGCCGACACCGGGAAGGCCAGCGGGACCGCCGGCAGCAGACGCGCCAGCTGCTCGTTGATCTGCAGGTAGGCGGCGGTCCGTTCCTCGCCGGGCTCCAGCGTCCGTGCGCGCGCCAGCCTGCTGGTCAGCTGCGCGCTCTCCAGGCCGAACTCGCTCGACTCCGTCCCGAAGAGCGTGCCCAGGAAGTTGTCCGGGTCGCGGTAGCTGCCGTTCATGCCGCCGAGATGGAGGGCCTGGTCCTTGCTTGCACGCACCCGCTCCAGGTAACCGTCCGACCAGGCCACCGGCATGGGCCGGATGTTGAAGCCGGCGGCCGTCAGCTGGCGGCTCAGTTCCGCGTAGATCTTCTCCGGGGCCGGCAGGTAGGCCCTGGTGACGTCCAGCGGATAGTAGAACGGCAGTTCGGCGCCGTCGTACTCCGCCTCCGCGAGCAGTTCCCGGGCGCGGTCCGGTGCGTACTCGTAGTAAGGGATGTCCTCGCTGTTGACGCCCAGGCTCGGCGGCACGAACTGCTTGGCCTCCACCGAGCCCTGCAGGAAGAAGGACTTCAGCAACCTGTCCCGGTCGATGGCGTGGGCGATGGCCTGGCGGATACGGACGTCGTCCAAGGGACCGTACGCCTTGTTGATGCCCAGGTAGGTCACGGCGAACGGGTCGCGCTGGAGGATCTGCATGCCGCTCCGGACCAGCCCGGCGTAGGTTTCCGGCGTTGCCAGGTCGTAGCCGTCGATGTCCCCGGCCTTGAGCTCGCGGAGCCGGGCGGCCGGATGCGAGAGCGTGGTGAACTCCACCCTGCCGACCTGGGCGGCCGGACCCCAATACTGGTCGAACTCTTCCAGCAGCACCTTGCCGGTCGAGAACTCTTTCAGCCGGTAGGGGCCGGTCCCCACGGGGTGCAGCGCGAAGGCGGACAGCTTCCTTCCGGCGCGCTCCTCGGTCAGCTTGTCCGCCGTCTTCGCCTCCAGTGCCGCCGGCGAGGCGATGGCGAAGGACGGCATCGAGAGCGCGGCCACCAAACCGGTGTAGCGGCGGTTGAGTTCCAGCCTGATCTCGAGCGGTCCCAGCACTTCGCAGCCCCGGTAGACGGACTCGGTCTCCTCATCGGCGAAGGACCCGAAGACGGCGCTGTAGGGCAAGTTCCCGTTGTTTGGCCGGAGGGCCCGCGGCAACCGGAACCAGCGCTCGAAGTTGGCGCGCACGGCTTCGGCGTCGAAGGCGGTGCCGTCATGGAAAGTCACGCCCTCACGCAGCTTGAACACGTAGGCGCGGCCGCCGTCCTCCTCCGTGAATTCGGTGGCCAGTCCGGGCGCCGGAACCCCGGTGTCCCGATTGGCGCCCACGAGTGTTTCCATGATCTGGCGGGTGACGCGGAAGGAGTCGGTGTCGACGGCCAGGACCGGGTCGAGGACGGCCGGATCCGCGGCGGTGCCCATGGTGAATTTCAGGTTCGCGGGCAGCGGGGCCCGCGACGTCGTCGCCGTCGAACGCGCTGCACCCGGCTGGCCCGTGCAGCCGGTGAGCACCAATGCAGCAGCCGCCGCGCCGGCCTTGAGGAACGTGCGCCGCGCAGGCGAATCTTGCACTCGTGCTCCTCAGGTACGGCTTTAGAATCGGGAATGTTCAGTCTAATTGACGGCCCGGAAAATAAAGAAGCTGCAAACCATTCGGCAAACGTGGCCGGGATCACGATTCCATGCGGCACGATAGTCCCATGACCGATACCGCCCAGCCGCTGCTTGAGATCCGCAACCTCGCGGTCGACTTCCGCACGACCTATGGCAATGTCTCCGCCGTCAAGGACGCCAGCCTTAGCCTTGCGGAGGGCCAGACACTGGCCATCGTGGGGGAGTCCGGTTCCGGCAAATCGACGACGGCGATGGCGGCCATCGGGCTTCTGCCGCGGAACGGCGGGGTCAGTTCCGGGAGCATCCTGTTCGACGGCGAGGAACTTGTGGGGATGCCCGAGGCGCGGATGCGGCGGATCCGCGGACGGCAGATCGGGCTCGTTCCCCAGGATCCGATGTCCAACCTGAATCCCGTCACGAGGATCGGAACGCAGGTCGCTGAAACGTTGCTGGTGCACGGCATGGCTACGCCGCGCAATGTGGAGGCGCGGGTTGTGGAGACGCTCGAGGCGGCGGGTCTGCCGGACGCCCGGGAGCGGGCCAGGCAGTACCCGCACGAATTCTCCGGGGGCATGCGGCAGCGCGCGTTGATCGCCATCGGGCTGGCCTGCCGGCCGCGGCTGCTGATCGCCGACGAGCCGACGTCCGCGCTGGACGTCACGGTCCAGCGGACCATTTTGGACCAGATCGATCGCATGACCGAAGAACTCGGCACCGCGGTACTGCTGATCACGCATGACTTGGGCCTGGCGGCCGAGCGGGCCGAGCAGCTGGTGGTCATGCACCGCGGCCGGGTGGTCGAGGCGGGACCTGCCGAACAGCTCCTCGAAGACCCCGGGCACCCCTATACCCAGGCCCTGGTGAAGGCGGCCCCGAGCGTTGCTGCCGTGCGGCTTCAACCGGGGGCGTACGCGGCCAGCATCGGCGAACGGACCATGCACGCGGAGGAAGGCTTTGCTGTTACTCCGGACGGGCAGAGACCGAACGCAGTGAGGCCGAACGCGGTGAGGCCGAACGCAGTGGCGACTGAAGCGGCATCGAGGGTGCAGGGCCTCGGCAACATCGTGGAGCTGCGGGACCTGACCAAGGCCTACAAGATCCGCGGCCGGGCGGAGGAGTTCTATGCGGCCAGGAATGTCACGCTCGAGGTTCCGCGCGGGAGCACTGTCGCTCTCGTCGGCGAATCCGGCTCCGGCAAGACCACTACGGCCCGCATGCTTCTGAAGCTGATCGAGCCGACGAGCGGGAGCATGACCTTCGACGGCATGGACGTCGCCAGCCTGGGCAAGGAGCAGTTGCGCGAGTTCCGGCAGCGGGTCCAGCCCGTCTTCCAGGACCCGTACTCCTCGCTGAACCCCATGTTCACGATCGGACGGATCATCGAGGAGCCTCTCAGCACCTACAAGCGCGGGAACGCCCGGGAGCGCGACGCACGGGTGCGGGAGCTGATGGACCAGGTGGCGCTGCCGCACTCCATGCTCCGCCGCTACCCGTCCGAGCTCTCCGGCGGACAGCGCCAGCGCGTGGCCATCGCCCGGGCCCTGGCGCTGAAGCCCGAACTGCTTGTTTGCGATGAACCCGTCTCCGCGCTCGATGTCCTGGTCCAGGCCCAGATCCTGAAGCTGCTCGGCGACCTGCAGGCCGAGCTGGGCCTGAGCTATCTCTTCATCTCCCACGACCTTGCGGTTGTACGCCTGATCTCCGACTATGTGTGCGTAATGAAAGACGGTGAACTGGTGGAGGCGGCGTCGTCGGAAGAAGTCTTCACCAACCCGCGCCACCCCTACACGCGCCGCCTGCTGGCCTCCATCCCGGGCAATGAACTGGAGATCTACGATGACGACCCCGACATCGCCTCCTGACGAACCGCCCCGGCCGGAAGGATTCGGCTTCCGGACCGGGGTGCGCAGCGAAGCCGTGGCGATTGGTTTCGCCGTCTTCGTGCTGGCACTAGGGACAGCGCTGCTGGCGATCGGCGCGCTGATCCTCGCGGACGCAGGCCGCTGGGGCTATGTGCTGGCCCTGGTGGTGCTGGAGCTGCTGTTCATCGCCGGCTTTGCGGCGATGGTCCACATGGCGCGGCAGCGGCACCGCCCGCACGGCACTACGCCTCCGCCGGCCTGATGGCTACTTCTGCCGCGACTTCGGATCCAGCGCTTCGCGCAGCGATTCGCCGAGCAGCGTGAAGCCCAGCGCGGTGATGGCGATGCAGATGCCCGGGAAGAAGGCCAGCTGCGGGGCGATGCCGAGCTCGTTCTGCGCGTAGGTCAGCATGCGGCCCCACTCCGCGGTCTGCGGCCTCCCGCCGCCGAGTCCCAGGAAGGACAGGGCGGCGGCGTCGATGACCGCCGTCGCCAGGGTCAGCGTTGCCTGCACGATCACCGGACCCACGCTGTTGGGCAGCACGTGGTTCATCGTGATGGTCCCCTTGCTGAGGCCCAGCGTACGGGCGGCCAGGACGTAGTCGGCACTGCGCTGGGACAGCATTGAGGAGCGCAGCAGCCGCGCGAAGATGGGCACCTGCGCGACGCCGATGGCGATCATCACCGCGTAGGGGCCCTGGCCGAGGACCGCGGCGATCGAGACGGCCAGCAGCAGGTTCGGCACGGACAGCAGGATGTCCACCACGCGCATGATGACGTTGTCCACCCAGCCGCCGAAGCCACCCGCCAGGATGCCCAGCAGCATCCCGCCGACCAGGCCCATGGCCGTCGAGATGATGCCGATCAGCAGCGAGGCCTGGGCGCCCCAGATGAGCTTGCTCAGCAGGTCACCGCCGAACCGGTCCAGCCCCAGCACGAACCCGGGGGCTTCTCCCGGGCCCGGGATATGCGTTGGCGTGATGCTCGTGCGGCCGGGAAGCTCCTCGCCGCCGTAGGGAGCCAGGACGGGTGCGAGTACGGCCACCAGCAGGAACAGCGCCACGATGACGGCACCCGCGATGGCTTGCGGATTGCGCCGCAGCCGGTGGAATGCATCGCGGAAGAGGCTGGTCCCGGCCGTTTCGGGCGCCTCGGGATTGGGGCTCGGGGCGGTCGGGCCGCCGGCTGGGGGAAGCGTTGTGGTCATTGGACACGCACCCTGGGGTCGATGAGGCTGTAGGTCACGTCGACGACGAGGTTGATGAGCGAATAGAGGATTGCGATGAAGATGATGAAGCCCTGCAGCACGGGGTAGTCGAGGTTGAAGATGGCGTCCCGCAGGAAGCGGCCGATGCCGCTGAAGGCGAAGACGGTTTCGGTCAGGACGGCTCCGGAGATCAGCAGGCCCAGCTGGAGGCCGATGGTGGTGGTCACCGGCAGCATGGCGTTGCGCAGGATGAAGCGGTTCCGGATGGTCCGCTCCAGCAGTCCCTTGGCCCGGGCAGTGCGTACGTAGTCCGCGTTCTGCACTTCCAGCACGGAGGCCCGCGTGATGCGCACGATGATGGCCAGCGGGATGGTGCCCAGCGCGATGCCGGGCAGGATTAGATGCAGGAAGGCGTCCCAGGCCGCGTCCCATTCGCGGGTGAGGAGGCCGTCCAGCACGTAGAAGTCTGTCACGTGCGTCGCATCGATCCGCGGATTCTGCCGGCCGTCCGTCGGGAGCAGCGGCAGCTGGATCGCGAAGAGCCATTTGAGGATGAAGGCCAGGAAAAAGACCGGGACGGTGATGCCGACCAGGCTCAGCACGACCGAACTGTGGTCCGGCCAGCGGCCGTAGTGCCTGGCGGCCCAGTAGCCCAGCGGAATTCCAAGCCCGACCGCGAACACCAGGGCCACGATGGCCAGCTCCACCGTGGCGGGAAAACGGGTAGTGAACTCCTCCAGGACGGGACGGCCGGTCAGCAGCGAGGTGCCGAAGTCGCCCTGCAGGAGCTTGCCCATGTAGATGAAGTACTGCTCGATCAGCGGGCGGTTGAAACCGTACAGCTCGTTGATCCTGGCAACGGCTTCCGGCGTAGCGCGGTCGCCCAGCAGCGCGGTGGCCGGGCCGCCGGGCAGGCTGCGGACCCAGAGGAACAGCAGGACCGACAGCCCCAGCAAGGTGGGAATGAGCAGCGCGATGCGCTTGCCGATGACTCTTAACACAGCGTCCTTTCGCGTGTCGCCGTCCCGCGCGGGGACGCGGGGGCTGCGGCTGGCCCGGGCGGGGCGCAGCCGCAGCCGTTGCCGCCGCTATTCGCTGAGCTTGACCATGTTGTAGACCTCGTCATTGACCGGGCTCGCCGGGTAGGACGTCACCCGTGGCGCGAAGGCCAGCGACGGGGCCGGATGGGCCAGCGGAATGGCCGGAACATACTTGGCGATGTCCTCGTTGATCTGCTCGTACAGCGGGGTCTGTTCCTCGAGGACGCTCTCCTGCCGGGCTTCGTCCAGCGCCTTGAACAGCTCCGGATTGTTGAAACCGAACTCCGGCTTCTCGTGGCCGAAGAAGACTCCGACGAAGTTGTCGGTGTCGTTGTAGTCGCCGGTCCAGCCCAGCAGGTGGATGTCGTGGTTCGCGCTCGCCTGCACGCGGTCCAGGTAGTCCGGGGACCACTTATCCGGTGCAGCCTTGATGGTGATGCCGACATCCTCCAGCTGTGCGCTGAGGTTCGTGAAGACCTGCTCCGGCGTCGGCATGTAGGGCCGGGAGACGCCGGTGGGGTAGTTGAACTCCAGGGTCAGCCCGTCCCCGTGGCCGGCCTGCTTCAGCAGGTCGCGGGCCTTCTCCGGGTTGTAGGCGTACGTCGTGACGTCCTTGTTGTAGCCGTTGACGATCGGCGGAATGAACTGGCTGGCGACTTCCGTTCCCTCGGGCAGTGTCTGGCGCACGAGGGCTTCCTTGTCGATCGCATAGGCGAGCGCCTGGCGGACCTCCGGCTTGGCCAGCGCCTCGTTCTTCTGGTTGATGCCCAGGTAGAGGATCGTGAACGGGTCGCGGTTGACGATGTTGAAGCCCGCGTCGGCGAGGGCCTTGGTGTCGGCCGGGGCCACGAGGTCGTAGCCGTCGATGTCTCCGGATTCCAGCGACTGCCGGCGGGCCTGCGGATCGTCGATCACCCGGAAGATGACCTTCTGGACCTGGCCCTGTTCGCCCCAGTAATCCCCGAAGGCCGATACCTCGATCTGCTGGCCGACGTCCCACTTGTCGAACTTGAACGGTCCGGTGCCCACCGGATGGCCCTGCGCGTACTCGCTGAGCACCGGTGCTTCCTCCGAGCCGCCGATCTCGTCGGCCTTGAACTCCTGCAGGGCGGACGGGCTCTGCATGGCGAAGGCCGGCAGCGACAACGCCGCGATGAATCCGGCGAAGGGCTTCGCGAGGTTCACGGCCACTTCGGTTTCGCTGGTTGCGTCGCAGGACTTGTACACCGCAGTATCGGGCGTGTCCGCAAAGCCCCGGAACAAAGAGCCGTAGTAGTACGCCACGGACTCGGACTGCTGGAGCCCCTCGAAGTTGTACCAGCGGTCGAAGTTGAAGCACACGGCCTCGGCGTTGAAGTCGGTACCGTCGTGGAATTTCACCCCGTCCTTCAGCTTGAATGTGTAGGACAGCCCGTCTGTGGACGTCTCCCATGATTCAGCGAGCAGCGGAGCGGGATCCGCCGTTCCGGGTTCCACGCCGACGAGTCCCTCGAAGATCTGCCGGCTCACGCGGAAGGACTCGCCGTCGCTGGCGAACGCCGGATCCAGGGACTTCGGGTCCGACGAGGCAGCGAAGATGAAGGTCGAGTTGACCGAGGCGTCCTCGGTCCCTTCCGCATCACCGCGCTGGCTTTGGGCACAACCGCTCAGGATGAGTGCGCCGGCGGCGAGGCCCGCGGCGATGGCGGCAAACCGTCGAGGCCTGCGCCGCGCGGGTGTAGGACCACTGAAAGACATGAATCGCTCCTCGTCAACGAGTGATGGCCGGGCCGTGGGGGTGCGGCACGCCCGGGCAGTCGCGCGGTTAGCGCCACCGCCTGATGAGAGCCTAATCACATAAAGCGGTTAAATCATCGCCTCGCTCCGGGCCGGTCGGGGAAAACCATCACAATACGGTCACGCCGGCAGCAGGAGAGTGCGATAGCGAGGGCTGCTGCGACGGCGAACGAGGACTCTGGGGCGACGGTGGGCTGCGGGGGTCGTGGCAAACTGCCGACCACGGCAGGCACGATGTGATGGCGGGGGCGGGCTGCGGGTGTGGGGGAGTAAATGCCGCCGACGGGGCTTCCGCGAAGCTTCGGCCACGGCAGGGAGGCGGCAGCCGTTAATTGCGAAGGGAGCCGCGGCCGATGCCGCAACTCCCTGTCGATTGAGTGCGCAAGGCGGGACTTGAACCCGCACGTCCGAAGACACTGGAACCTAAATCCAGCGCGTCTGCCAATTTCGCCACTCGCGCAGTCGGCCGGCGGGCGCGCCGCAGGCCGAGGTCAATTGTACCTGTTTCGGGAATCGCCCGTGGCTACTTGCTGGCCGCTTCGAGACCCAGATCGCGGCGCAGCTTGGCCACATGGCCGGTGGCGCGAACGTTGTACTGGGCCAGTGCGACCTTGCCCTCGGGGTCGACGACTATGGTCGAGCGGATCAGGCCTTCGTACGTCTTGCCGTAGTTCTTCTTTTCGCCCCAGGCGCCGTAGGCCTCGGCAACGGCGTGGTCGGCGTCGGACAGCAGCGGGAAATTCAACTGCTCCGCCTCCGCAAACTTCACGAGCTTGGGTGCGGCGTCGGGAGAGATGCCTACGACGTCGTACCCGGACCCGGCCAGGGAGGCAAGGCTGTCCCGGAAGTCGCAGGCCTCCTTCGTGCACCCCGGCGTCGATGCGGCCGGGTAGAAGTAGACAACGACGTGGCGTCCGCGGAAGTCGGCCAGCGACACATCCTTACCCGTAGAATCCTGCAGCGTGAAGGCCGGCGCGGTGTCGCCGGTTGCCAAACGTTGGGCCATCTGATGCTCCTGGGGTTGTGCCGGAAGCCGAGGCGGGGGCTTCCGGATTCATCATTTCGTCCTCGACCCGCAAGCCTACTGGCTATAATCGAATAATGCCGGATTTACAGAACTGGCCTACCGCCCGGTTGCTTTCAACCGCGGCCCGGCTGGTCGAACATGCTTGGAACGAGAAGCTCGCTTCGCTTGGGTTGACCCATGCGGGTGTTATTGCGCTGGAGGTCCTCGATGCTGAGGGTGCCTTGGCGCAGGCCCAACTTGCGGCGAAGGTGCGGGTCCAGGCGCAGACGATGGGGAAGACGTTGTCGCGGCTCGAGGCCCACGGGCACATCACACGGGTCAGGAGCCAGTCGGACCGCCGGTCCCAACTTGTCAGCATCTCCGACCTGGGAAAGCAGGCGCTCGAGTCCTCCCGCGAGCTGGAGCGTAACCTCACCCCGGGCGGCGATGCAGGGGCCGATGACCTGCGTGACCGGCTCGCGTCCGTGATCCGGCGACTGGGGACGAGCCGCTGGGGCGGCGCCGTGCCCGAGCCTATGGAACTCGCCGGCAACGAGGGACTCTCCGACCACGGTTAGCCCGACCACGGTTAGCCAGCGTTGCCGAGGCAGGCTTTCGAGCAGGACCCGGACCCATGCGGTCCGGGTCCTGCTGTCCTTCCGGCGGGCGCGCGAAAATAACGCTGCCCGGCATCGCCGCAGGTCCAGCCCATGCAGTCCCGGAGGGTGATCAACGTCTCATTAAAAACCGGTTTTGGCGGGAACCCGGCCGCAGCTGGTGCCGTTACCTGTCCGTAATCTCTTCCCGGATGAAATGAAGCAGTATGCCTGAAGACTCTCGTACCGTCGATGAAAAGGCCAAGCCGTTCTTGGGGCTGAGCGGCACCCAGACGATGGGGTCGGCACTCGCAGCGGTGACCTCCGCCGTCGTTGGTTCCTTCCTCGGTGTGGCCGGAACCCTGATCGGGGCGGCCCTGGGCTCCATTGTCGCCACCATCGCCGGAGCGCTCTACGCCCGCACCCTGGATTCCGCCGCGGTTGTGGCGAAGCGGAAGCTTGAGCGCTCGCGCAGCAACTTCGGGCGCCGTCGTCCCGCGGAGGATCCGCTGGAGGATACTCCGCTGTCGCTGGCCAACGCCGTCGCCTCCGAAAAGAGCCGGGCGCGGAAACTCACTCCGAAGGCCTGGATCAGGATCGCGTCGGTCAGCGCCGCGGCGTTCGCAGTGGCGATCATCGGTATCACTGCGTTCGAATTCGGGACCAGCAAGCCGATCTCGAGCCTGGTGACCGCCAGCAGCACCTCGTCCGACGACGGAGCCGTCCGGACAACCCTGGGCGCGGCCCTGACCGGCCAGCAGACGGTAGCGGATGAGTCCGCACCGCCCGCCGACGAGAACCAGCAGCCGCCGGCCGAGGGGGATGGAAGCGGTGTAACCGAAGAAAGCACCACCGAAGAAACCGCCCCTGCGAGGGTGGATGAAGGCAGCACCGACCCTGCCGTGCCGGGAACCGACGTTCCGGAGGCCACGCAGCCGGCCGATTCGGGGACGGATACCAGCACCGGCACCGAAACGGCGCCTGCTACGGAAACGGTTCCGGAAGATGGCACCGGGACGGATCAGTCCTCGGGCCTGGATGCGCCGTCGGACCTCGGCGGAGTCCAGGATCCCGCGGACGGCACTGGAACCGGGCAGTAACGAACCGGCCCGGCACTGGAACCGGCCGGTAAGGAACCGGCCAAAAGACGGAGCCGACCGTTGGGGCGGCCGGCTATTGCCAGCCGAATTGGTCGCGCCCTGCCGTGGACGGCAGGGAGGCAGTCGGTTCGCAAGTCAGGACGGAAGCCCGCTCCCACGGGCTTCCGTCCTCACCCGTTTAAACCTTCCCCGAAGCACTTTTCTCCAGCTCCGGCCGTGGTGCCGGTCCGCCGGTGCAGTCAAGGTGTACGCCGGGCCGCTTCGCGCCGCCTGGCGGGTGTCCAATGCCCGGATATCCACTGCCATTTGGCCTTCACCGGCGACGATCGGGACGAGTATGGTTTTGGCTGATCCGGACGTGACCACGCGAAGGGAACAGCCATGAAGATCCTCATCGTCGGCGCCGGAGCAACCGGGGGATACTTCGGCACACGGTTGGCCCAAGCCGGCCGCGACATCACATTCCTGGTCCACCCGCACCGAGCGGAGCAATTGCGCGGCGGGCTCCGGGTCCATGGACCGGGCTACGACGAGACGGTGCCCGTTCGCGCCGTCACCGCGGAAGAACTGGACGGCCAGTACGATCTGGTCCTCCTGATGGTGAAGGCCTGGTCCTTGGAGGCTGCGCTCCACGACCTGGCGCCCGCAGTTGGCCCGGGAACCACCATTCTGCCGCTGCTCAACGGCATGGCCCATCTCCAGACGCTGAACGAACGGTTCGGCAGCGCGGCCGTGCTGGGCGGCATTGTCCGCGTGGTCTGCACGGTTGCGCCGGACGGCTCTGTCCTGCAGATCAAGCCGCACGCCTCGATGACGTTCGGTGCCCAGGACCGGCGGCCAACCCGCCGCCTGGAGCAGATTGCCGAGGCCATGGCGGTCCCCGGCTTCAGCAGGGTCATCTCGGACAACGTGCTGGCCTCCATGTGGCACAAGTGGGCGTTCATCACCGCCGGGGGTGTCATCACGCTGACGATGCGCGGTGCCATTGGAAACATCATCGCGGTTCCGGGCGGCAAGGAGTTCATCCAGGACGTCATCGAGGAGACCGAACGGGTGGCGGAAGCGGCGGGCTATGCGGTGTCGGTCGGTGCGCACGCGGCGAGCCTCGACATGTTCACCGAAGAGGGCTCGGTCTTCACCTCGTCGCTGTACCGCGACGTGATCGCCGGCGCGCCCCACGAGGGGGAACACCTGATCGGCCAATACGTCGCCGCGGCCGAGTCCCTGGGCGTCGACGTACCGCTGACCCGGATCGCGCTGACGCAGCTGCGCGTCCATGACAGGACGCGCGCCTCGGTGCCCTGAGAACGGCGGTGCCGACCGGGCAGGAGCCATCCGGAGCCGGAGCGCGCTACGGTTGAGGCGCCAGCTGCCCCCACGGAGGAAGCCAGATGCAACCACGGCCCGTTCCGCTGACTGAGAGCTCCATCGTCACCCTTCTCCGCGCCGCCGGCTGCGTCTTCGCCGAGGAGGAAGCGAGGCTGCTCGTTGCTGCCGCGGACGACGCGCGTGAGCTGGCGGCCATGGTGCATCGCCGGGCGGAGGGCCTGCCGCTCGAGCACATTCTCGGATACGTGGAATTTTGCGGGCTGCAGCTGGAGGTTGACGCCGGGGTCTTTGTTCCCCGGCGCCGCACGGAGTTGTTGGCCAGGGAAGCGATCAGCCGGACCCGTCCCGGTGGCACGGTGCTTGACCTGTGCTGCGGCTGTGGTGCCCTCGGGGCTGCGGTTGCCTCGTCCGTACCGGGCGTCGAGCTATACGCCTGCGATATCGAATCGGCAGCGGTGGCCTGTGCGTCCCGGAACCTTGCACCGCGGGGCGGCAAGGTGTTCCGCGGCAACCTGTTCGATCCCCTGCCCCCGGCCCTGCGCGGTCGCGTCGAAGTCCTGGTCAGCAACGCGCCATACGTGCCGACAGGCAGGATCCCGATGATGCCACCGGAGGCACGGCTGCACGAACCTCTGGTCGCCCTCGATGGGGGAGCGGACGGCCTCGATATCCAGCGCCGGGTGGTCGCAGAGGCCAGCCACTGGCTCGCTCCGGGCGGCCATCTCCTGGTGGAAGCCAGCGAGGCGCAGGCTCCGGTGGCGGCGGGCCTTTTTGCCGGGCACGGGCTGCGGCCGGCGGTCATCACCTCGCACGAACTGGAAGCCACGGTCATCGTCGGAACGCGCCCGTAGCCGTCGAACACATCGGACAGGAGGACGGACTACCGGTGGCCGCGGCGTTGCTGGTGTGGGTGGCCGCCACCGTCGCGACCAGCACGATCCGGCTCCTCCGTGAACCGGCGCTGGCCGTTGACCGGGCCTCGTTGGTCATGCCTGTTACGCCGTGCCGAGGGACTGGAAAACGGCGTCGAGCAGCCGGTTGAAACTACTGTCGTCGGGAATCCCCAGGCTTTGGAAGAGGCGACCGGCCATAGAGACGACCAGCAGCCAGAGCACAGCCATCAGGCCGAACTTCATACTCTCCATACCGGTCTCCTAGCGTTCGATGGCGACGGGAATCCGTGGCCACGGTAGGCAGGATGTGTTGGATATTTGCTGTGGTCCGGTGCTCCACCAGCCAGCCCGCAGCACCCAGGCGCGGGATTGCTGCGGACGGCCCGGGAGAACGACGGCGTCCGAACCAAAGGGTGGCGGGGGAGCGGGCCAGCGAGCAGGCCGCGCCACCAGCTCGTCCGGCGGCAGCGCGGCGAGCCCGGCGGCAAGGGCCTGTTGCGGGTAAACGGGTCGGCATGGCGCCATCCTAGCCAGTAGCCGAACGGACGCTAATTGACGAACAGGGCCATACCGCTGAGGACCAGCAGGAGGCCGATCACGCTGCAGGAGAGCATGACGGTGCGGATAGGACCGAAAGGTTCACCGGCCCGCCGCGGCCGTGAATGCCGGTACATGGCCGTGGGCAGGACCACCAGGATCCCTGCCACGATGAGTGCGACTGCCATCGGTTCCTTGCCGCCGCAGCGTGCGTCTGCGGTCAATGCTGCCCGTCGTAGCTGTCGCGCATCGCCTGAGCCACGAACCGCCACCCCTCGATCAGCGGGGTCAGGTTGTTCTCCTCAGTCGGCCTGCCCAGCTCGCCGATCAGCTCTGTCTCTGCCGATATGAAGGCGGCCATCCGGTCCGCGTAGTCGATCAGGTCCCTGACCTTCTCTGCAGGAAGGGCGGGCGGCTCCGGAGGCGGCGGCATGTCGATCATGGCGGCTATTTTGCTCCCACTGCAGCGGATCGGCCAGAGCCGTTGGCCCCTGCGAGGGCTGCCTGCCGCAAACAGCGCCCGCCCATCGGCCGGACGGGTAGATAGCCCGCCTGAGTACTTGTCCTGGAGAACAAAAAACCCCGCCTGGCCAAGCGTTTCGCTAGCCAGACGGGGTTTCCCTTGTGCACCCCCCGGGACTCGAACCCGGAACCCATTGATTAAGAGTCAATTGCTCTGCCAGTTGAGCTAGAGGTGCAGTGTTTTCGAGGACTCCCGGAAGCTTTTCGCTTCGTGTTTGTCCCCCGCAACGACATGTAACTCTACAGGCTCTTTCCGGGAAAGTGAAATCGAAAGGGCCAATGTCGCCTACTTCACAGAAACCGCAAGAATCCGGTCCGGATTTCCGCCGTTCGTGAGCACCCAGAGCCGCCCGTCCGCTGCCGCCTCGACATCGCGAAGCCGGCCGTACTCGCCCTGCAGCACGGCGGCGGGCTTGCCCGCCTTGTCGCCGGACAGCTGTACCCGCCACAGCCGTTCCCCCCGCAGCGCGGCCAGCCAGGCGACGTCATCGACAATGGCCAAGCCGCTGGGGGATGCCTCCGCGGTGGAGGGCCACACCACTACGGCGTCGACGAAGCGATCGTCGCCGGGCGCTCCAGTGACCTCCGGCCAACCGTAGTTCTTGCCCGCTTCGATGAGGTTGAGCTCATCATCCCGGTCAGGCCCGAATTCCGAGGCCCACATCCGGCCCTCGGAGTCCCAGGCCATTCCCTGCACATTCCGATGTCCATAGCTGAAGACGGGGCTGTCCGGGAACGGGTTTCCGGGAGCCGGGTCGCCGTCCCGCGTGACGCGGAGGATCTTTCCGCCCAGCGAGGCCAGGTCCTGTGAAAGTTCGCGCTGCCCGGCCTCCCCGGTGGAGATGTAGAGGTAACCGTCCGGGCCGAACTCCAGCCGCCCCCCGTTGTGGATGCGGGATTTGGGAATGCCTGTCACGACCTCGCGGCCGTCCGTCAGCTCCCCGTCCTCCCAGCGGTAGCTGAGGACGCGGTTGTCCTGCGGTGTCGTGAAGTAAACGAAGAGCCGGTTGTCCTTCGCGAAGTCCTGGCTCACGGCGAGGCCCAGCAGTCCGCCCTCGCCGGTGGTCTCCAGTTCCGCGGGCACGGGGACCGCGGCATTGGTCCGGCCGTCCTTCAGCTGCTTGATCAGCCCCGTGTTGTTCTCGGAGACCAGGGCGCTTCCGTCCGGCAGGAAAGCGATGGACCACGGGTCATCCAGCCCTTCGGCGATGGTCGCTGCTCCGGAGCCGCTGCCAGTGCTGCCCGGTCCGGGTGCGGCGGGCGGTGCGGTGCAGGCGGCGGTTCCGGCGGCAAGGAAGAGAACGACGGCGGCGCGCAGCTGGCGAAGCGCTGTCCGCGGAGTTTCAGCCCGCCCGCCGGCCATGTTCCTCGCCGTCGACGGGGTCCACCTTGGGCTCCATAACGGTCTCCCCGGTGTGCGGACCCCATTCCGTGCCGTCATACAGCGGCGGCTTGCCCCGGTCTTCCGCCGGCAGGTCTTCGATGTAGGTGTCTTCGGTGGCGGGATCGTAGTGAGCGGTTTCGGCGGCGCTCTCGGTCCAGCCGTCGATAGGTTCGGGCTCTTCGGGCGGGGCCGGCAACTTGTCCGGGGGCGCCGAGGGACGGGGATGCCCGACGTCGGGGGACCGGCCGTCCCGCTCGGCCGGCAGCGTCGCTGTGGTGGACGAGGAACCCTTCGTGAAGAGCCACACCAGGAGGGCCGCGATCCCGGCAATGATGCCAATCCAGATCAGCCACTCCACGGCCGGCCCCTTCCCCTGGCGGCGGTTGCTCATGATGCGTACGTTAGTTTCCGCCGGATGGTCTGTCCATAGCGGGCCCCGCCTCTGCCTGAACCCCGGGCCCCGTGCTGCCGGAGCCCTTCCACGCCCGTGCGGCCGGTCCCGTTCCGCCGGCGGGGCTTCCGGTTGGAGCCGGCCGTCCTAGGCGGCCGCGATCAAGCCGTCCATGAACCGGCTGAAATCGGCACTGTCCTCGTCCTGCTCGACGACGCAGCCTGCCGCGGGAAGCTGTCCGCGGGGCTGCACGCCGAACCGGAACGTGGTCCCGGTGTTGGTGCCGACCTCGTAGCCGCCGCCGTTGAGCTCGACGGCGTGCGACAGGTTGGTCATGTTGATGGCCGACGGGGTGCCTCCCGCGGTCAGCCGGGTGCCGTCGAACGGGGCGATGACCAGCTCCAGGGGCCGCCACCGGTACCCGATGACGAAGGTCCTGCCCTTCCCGGGAGCCGGGGTCCGCCAGCCGTGATGGCCGGTGCTGCCGAAGACCAGGTTGTAGTCGCCGTGGTTCGGGATTTGCGAATCGAAGATCCGGCTGAGGATCTCCTTGAGCTTGTCGCTGCTGGGTCTGCTGCCGGGCTGGCTGTCGGGTTGGGGGCTGGGCTGGGTCGCAGGCATATGGTCCAGTCTAGGAAACCGGTCCGACAGATTACGGCAGGTTGCCCCGCCCCGCCGTCGTTCCCATGTCACATGGTCATGGGTCGCCGCGGGCTGGTCATAGAATCGAAGCCATGAGCGCCGACGCAACTCCAGATATCAAGCCCCGCAGCCGGGTAGTCACCGACGGCATTCACGCAGCCCCGGCCCGCGGAATGTTCCGAGCAGTTGGAATGGGGGACGACGATTTCGCGAAGCCGCAGATCGGCGTCGCCAGTTCCTGGAATGAAATCACCCCGTGCAACCTGTCCCTGAACCGCCTGGCCCAGGGCGCCAAGGAAGGCGTGCACGCCGGCGGCGGTTTCCCGATGCAGTTCGGGACCATCTCCGTATCGGACGGCATTTCCATGGGCCACGAGGGCATGCACTTCTCCCTCGTCTCCCGCGAGGTCATCGCGGACTCCGTGGAGACGGTCATGCAGGCCGAGCGGATCGACGGGTCCGTCCTGCTCGCCGGCTGCGACAAGTCGCTGCCAGGCATGCTGATGGCCGCCGCACGGCTGGATCTCGCCAGTGTGTTCCTGTACGCCGGCTCGATCATGCCCGGCTGGGTCAAGCTGGAGGACGGCTCCGAAAAGGAAGTCACGCTGATCGACGCGTTCGAGGCAGTAGGTGCATGCGCCGCCGGCCGGATGAGCCGCGAGGACCTGGACCGCATCGAGAAGGCGATTTGTCCTGGCGAGGGCGCCTGCGGCGGTATGTACACCGCCAACACCATGGCCTGCATCGGCGAGGCTTTGGGCATGTCCCTGCCCGGCTCCGCGGCTCCGCCCTCGGCAGACCGCCGTCGCGACGAATTCGCCCGCAAGTCCGGCGAAGCCGTGGTCAACCTGCTGCGCCTGGGCATCACCGCGCGCGACATCATGACCAAGGAGGCCTTCGAGAACGCCATTGCCGTCACCATGGCCTTCGGCGGATCCACGAACGCCGTCCTGCACCTGCTGGCGATCGCCCGCGAAGCAGAGGTCGAACTGACCCTGGCCGATTTCAACCGCATCGGCGACAAGATTCCGCACCTGGGCGACCTGAAGCCATTCGGCCGCTACGTCATGACCGACGTCGACAAGATCGGCGGCGTGCCGGTGATCATGAAGGCCCTGCTCGACGCCGGCCTGCTGCACGGCGACTGCCTCACTGTTACGGGCAAGACGGTTGCCGAGAACCTCGCTGCCATCAACCCGCCGGATGTCGACGGCAAGATCCTGCGCGCCATGGACAACCCGATCCACAAGACCGGCGGCATCACCATCCTGCATGGTTCCATGGCTCCCGAGGGTGCGGTCGTCAAGAGCGCCGGCTTCGACGCCGATGTCTTCGAGGGCACCGCCCGCGTGTTCGAACGCGAGCAGGGTGCGCTGGAAGCGCTGGACAACGGACAGATCAAGGCGGGCGACGTCGTCGTTATCCGCTACGAAGGCCCCAAGGGCGGACCCGGCATGCGCGAAATGCTCGCCATTACCGGCGCGATCAAGGGCGCCGGGCTCGGCAAGGACGTCCTGCTGCTCACCGACGGGCGCTTCTCGGGCGGCACTACCGGCCTGTGCATCGGGCACGTCGCGCCGGAAGCGGTCGACGGCGGTCCCATCGCCTTCGTTAAGGACGGCGACCGTATCCGCGTGGATATTGCGGCCCGTTCCTTCGACCTGCTGGTCGACGAGGCGGAACTCGAAGCCCGCAAGGTCGGCTGGGCGCCGCTGCCGGCGAAATTCACCTCCGGCGTGCTGGCGAAGTACGCCAAGCTCGTCAACTCGGCGTCCACCGGCGCCTACTGCGGCTGACGAGCCTCGGGGAGGCCGCCGCACACCGGCGGCCTCCCCGGGCCTCCCGCTTCAGCGTCGTCTCAAAAGACGGACATTTTCGTCCGTATAATGAGACGAGGGGTTCCTCGGTTGACACCAATATCCGTCGGCCAGCAGACTGAAGCCATGCAAATCGTAGTCGTGGTCGTCCTTATTGAGCGCGTGGCGTAAGCCCGTCAGGTCCAGACCACGTCACGCGCGGAACCCCATCGGAGCCAACCGGCTCGGCGGGGTTTTTTTATTGCAGAAGAGCACAGAGCCGGGCGCCTCGCGGCGCGCGGCAGGCACATCCGAATAACCACAGATCCGCGAAGGAATTTCGATGAGTAAGGGATCGCCGATCAGCCCCTCGCTGATGGCCAACAAGGCGCCGGCCCAGGCCGACGCCACCAAGAACAAAGATGTCGCTGCTTCTGTCTCTTCCATCGTGGACGCGGTCAGCCCTGTCCAGGGGCCCAACAACATCGTGCCGCCCACGGAAATGACCGGCTCACAAGCCGTTGTCCGTTCACTGGAAGAACTGGGCGTCGACGACGTCTTCGGGTTGCCGGGCGGGGCCATCCTCCCCACCTACGACCCGCTCATGGATTCCGCCAAGATCAACCACGTCCTGGTGCGCCATGAACAGGGAGCAGGCCACGCCGCCCAAGGCTATGCGATGGTGACCGGCCGGGCCGGCGTCTGCATTGCCACCTCGGGTCCGGGCGCCACCAACCTGGTCACCGCCATCGCCGATGCCCACATGGACTCGGTGCCGATGGTCGCCATCACGGGCCAGGTTTCCAGCGCCGTGATCGGGTCCGACGCCTTCCAAGAGGCGGACATCGTCGGCATCACGATGCCGATCACCAAGCATTCCTACCTGGTGACCAAGGCCGCCGACATTCCGCGCGTGCTGGCCGAGGCCTTCCACATTGCGACCACGGGCCGCCCCGGCCCCGTGCTGGTCGACATCACCAAGGATGCCCAGCAAAGCACGATGACCTTTTCCTGGCCGCCGAAGATCGATCTTCCGGGCTACCGAACGGTGGTGCGCGGCCATTCCAAGCAGGTGCGCGAGGCGGCAAAGCTGATCGCGGCTGCCGAACGTCCCGTGTTCTACGTGGGCGGCGGCGTGGTCAAGGCACATGCAGCCGCCGAGCTGCGGGAGCTGGCCGAGTTCGTCGGTGCTCCGGTCACGACCACGCTGATGGCCCGGGGCGTCTTCCCGGATTCGCATCCGCAGCATGTGGGCATGCCGGGCATGCACGGCTCGGTGAGCGCGGTAACCGCCCTCCAGCAGGCGGATCTGCTGGTCACCCTCGGCGCGCGCTTCGATGACCGCGTGACCGGTGTGCTGAGCAGCTTCGCGCCGGGCGCCAAGGTAATCCACGCGGACATCGATCCGGCGGAGATCTCCAAGAACCGCACGGCGGACGTGCCGATCGTGGGCTCGGTCAAGGAGATCCTGCCCGAACTGCTCCAGGCCTGCCGCGAACGCTTCGCCGAGGAGGGTGCGCCCGACCTGGCCGACTGGTGGACGCAGCTGAACCGGCTCAAGGAGACCTACCCGCTCGGCTTCACCGAACCGGACGACGGCCTGATGGCTCCTCAGCGGGTCATCGAGCGGATCGGCGAGCTCACGGGTCCCGAGGGGGTCTACGTGGCAGGCGTCGGCCAGCACCAGATGTGGAGCGCCCAGTTCATCAAGTACGAGCGCCCGCACGCCTGGCTGAATTCGGGCGGCCTGGGGACCATGGGCTATTCAGTGCCCGCGGCCATGGGCGCGAAGGTGGGCAACCCGGACCGCGTGGTCTGGTCCATCGACGGCGACGGCTGCTTCCAGATGACGAACCAGGAACTGGCCACGTGCGCGCTGAACAACATCCCGATCAAGGTCGCAGTCATCAACAACTCCTCGCTGGGCATGGTGCGGCAGTGGCAGACGCTGTTCTACGACGGCCGCTACTCCAACACCGACCTGCACACCGGCCATGAGACGGTCCGGATCCCGGACTTCGTCAAGATGGCCGACGCGTACGGCTGCGTCGGGCTGCGCTGCGAGCGTGCCGAGGATATCGACGCCACCATCCAGCAGGCCCTGGAGATCAACGACCGGCCGGTCATCATCGACTTCGTGGTCAGCCCGAATTCGATGGTCTGGCCCATGGTGCCCGCCGGAGTCAGCAATGACCTGATCCAGATCGCCCGCAACATGACCCCGGACTGGGAAGAAGAGGACTAGCCCATGGCACGCCATACCCTTTCTGTGCTCGTCGAAGATGTGCCGGGCGTCCTGACGCGCGTCGCCAGCCTCTTCGCCCGGCGGGCCTTCAACATCCACTCTTTGGCCGTCGGCCCGACGGAAGTTGACGGGTTCTCCCGCATCACCGTCGTGGTCGAGGCCGAGGGCGACCTGCTTGAGCAGGTCACCAAGCAACTCAACAAGCTCATCAACGTCATCAAGATCGTCGAGCTCGTTCCCGAGTCTTCCGTGCAACGCGACCACATCTTGGTCAAGGTTCGCGCGGATGCCGCAACACGGCTGCAGGTAACCCAGGCAGCAGATCTGTTCCGTGCTTCAGTGGTCGACGTCTCTACCGACTCGCTGGTCATCGAAGCCACCGGCACCGCCGAAAAGCTCAATGCACTGCTCGCAGTGCTGGAGCCCTTTGGCATCCGCGAAATTGTCCAATCCGGAACGCTGGCCATCGGCCGCGGTTCCCGGTCGATGAGCGACCGCGCCCTGCGTTCCGCCTAACCGCAATCCAATCCACAACAGGAGAAATTCACGTGACTAAGCTTTACTACGACGACGACGCCGACCTGTCGATCATCCAGGGCCGCAAGGTCGCCGTTATCGGCTATGGCAGCCAGGGCCACGCGCACGCCCTGAACCTGCGCGACTCCGGTGTCGACGTCCGCGTCGGACTGGCCGAAGGCTCCAAGTCCAAGGCCAAGGCCGAGGCCGAGGGCCTGCGCGTCCTCCCCGTTGCCGAGGCTACTGCCGAAGCCGACCTGATCATGATCCTTACCCCGGACCAGGTCCAGCGCTTCGTTTACGCCGACGAAATCGCACCGAACCTCAAGAGCGGTGACGCCCTGTTCTTCGGCCACGGCTTCAACATCCGCTTCGGCTACATCCAGCCGCCGGCAGACGTCGACGTCGCCTTGGTCGCGCCGAAGGCTCCGGGGCACACCGTGCGCCGCGAATTCGAGGCCGGCCGCGGTATTCCGGACCTGATCGCCGTCGAGCAGGACGCCTCCGGCAAGGCCAAGGAACTGGCGCTGTCCTACGCCAAGGCTATCGGCGGCACCCGCGCCGGGGTCATCGAAACCACCTTCACCGAAGAGACTGAGACCGACCTGTTCGGTGAGCAGGCCGTCCTCTGCGGCGGCACCTCCCAGCTGGTGCAGTACGGCTTCGAGGTCCTGACCGAGGCCGGCTACAAGCCGGAGATCGCCTACTTCGAGGTGCTGCACGAGCTCAAGCTCATCGTCGACCTGATGTGGGAGGGCGGCATCGCCAAGCAGCGCTGGTCCGTCTCCGACACTGCAGAGTACGGCGACTACGTCTCCGGTCCGCGCGTGATCAGCCCTGAGGTCAAGGAGAACATGAAGGCCGTTCTCGCCGACATCCAGTCGGGCGCCTTCGCCAAGCGCTTCATCGACGACCAGGATGCCGGAGCTCCGGAGTTCAAGTCGCTGCGGGCCAAGGGCGAGGCACATCCGATCGAGGGCACCGGCCGCGAACTGCGCAAGCTGTTCTCCTGGGCCAAGTCGGACGACGACTACACCGAAGGCTCCGTCGCCCGCTAGCATGCGAGGCGGGTTTCCGCGCCGCATGGCGGCGCGGGAACCCGCTTTTTCGGGTCTGCGTAAGGGCCCGAGCAGGACTCTTTAGGGGCCCGGTCCCGGGCCCGAGCCGGAACGGAGCGTGGCCGGATTCACACTGGGACGATCGGTAACAGTGTGAGTGCGCGGGTGCTCCGTCCTACACTTGATGCAACCCCGCCACTGCGACGCTGCGAAGGAATACGCTCCGTGGAAAAACCAGTAGTTCTCCTTGCCGAAGAACTCTCTCCTGCCACCGTCGAGGCCCTCGGTCCCGACTTCGAAATCCGCCAGGCCGACGGGGCTGACCGTTCCCAGCTGTTGCCCGCGATCGCGGACGTCGACGCCATCCTCGTTCGTTCGGCCACCAAGGTCGATGCCGAGGCGATTGCCGCGGCGAAGAACCTGAAGGTCATCGCCCGCGCCGGCGTCGGCCTGGACAACGTGGACATCAAGGCCGCGACCCAGGCCGGTGTCATGGTCGTCAACGCCCCCACGTCGAACATCGTCTCCGCCGCGGAACTGACCGTCGGGCACATCCTCTCGCTGGCCCGCCACATTCCGGCCGCCAACGCCGCCCTGAAGAACGGCGAATGGAAGCGTTCCAAGTACACCGGCACCGAGCTCTACGAAAAGAAGATCGGCATCATCGGCCTCGGCCGCATCGGCGCCCTGATCGCCGCGCGCCTGCAGGCTTTCGAGACGCAGATCCTTGCCTATGATCCCTATGTCACGAGCGCGCGCGCCGCGCAGCTGGGCGTGCAGCTGGTGGGGCTGGACGAGCTGCTCGAGCAGTCCGACTTCATCACCATCCACATGCCCAAGACCCCGGAGACGATCGGCATGATCGGCGACGAGGCGTTCGACAAGATGAAGGAAAGCGCCTACGTCGTCAACGTCGCCCGCGGCGGGCTGATCGACGAGGATGCGCTGTACACCGCGCTGAAGGAAGGCAAAATCGCCGGCGCCGCCATCGACGTCTTCGTCACGGAGCCGAGCACGGATCTGCCGTTCTTCGGCCTGGACAACGTCGTCGTCACCCCGCACCTCGGCGCGTCCACCGATGAGGCGCAGGAGAAGGCCGGCATCTCGGTCGCCAGGTCCGTCCGCCTCGCGCTGGCCGGCGAACTGGTGCCCGACGCGGTCAACGTCGCCGGCGGCGTCATTGCCCCGGAGGTCCGCCCGGGCATTCCGCTGATCGAAAAGCTGGGGCGCATCTTCACCGCCCTCACGCACGACTCGGTCACCCAGATCGACGTCGAGGTTGCCGGCGAAATCGCCGAGCTGGACGTCAAGGCGCTCGAACTGGCCGCGCTCAAGGGCGTGTTCAAGGACATCGTGTCCGAGCAGGTTTCGTACGTGAACGCCCCGGTCCTTGCCGAGCAGCGCGGCATCAATACCCGCCTGATCACCACGACGGAATCGGAAGAGTTCCGCAATGTGCTGACCATCCGGGGCGCCCTGTCCGACGGCAGCCAGATTTCGGTCGCCGGCACCCTGACCGGCCCCAAGCAGATCGAGAAGCTCGTCTGTGTCAACGGCTACGAAGTCGAGATCCCGATCAGCGAGCACCTGGTCGTCTTCATCTACGACGACCGTCCGGGCGTCATCGGCACCCTCGGCCAGCTGATGGGTGCGCACGATATCAACATCGCCGGCATGCAGGTCTCGCGCAATGAGGACAGCAAGCAGGCCCTCGCCCTGCTGACCGTGGACAGCTCGGTTCCGCAGGAGGTGCTGGAAAAGCTGCGGGATACGGTCGGAGCATCGCTGGCCAGAGAGGTCGACCTCCAGGACTAGACTGGATGAGGCCAAGGCCCGTTGAGCCGCAGAAGTTCGGCTCAACGGGCCTTCATTCGTGTATTTCTTATCAGTTCCTGGCTTAGGGGATTTTTCGTTGAATGCAGCAGCACGCTTTCTACGCAGCCGCTCGCTTGTCATCACAGTCGTCGTTCTCGTCGCGGCCATGCTGCTGTCGGTGTTCATCCAGGACCGCGCCCAGTCGTCGCTGGGCCGGGTCGTGGACACCAACTCGCGTGGCCTCTACGACATCCTTGTCCTCCCCGCCGGCAAGGGCGGTGAAGGCCAGACCCTGAAGCAGCCGGACTACCTCTCCGGTGCCGGCGGCATCACGAACGAACAGCTGGAAGAAATCCGCAACCTGGCAGGGATCGGCGTCGCAGCCCCGGTCAGCCTGGTGTCCAAGGTCGTCCAGGACATCGAGTTCCCGCAGCTGAAGGCCACGGACTACGTCGGCTACAACGAAAACATCGCCACCTACCTCGAACAGCAGAACATCAAGGACGCCGTGCCGGCGTCGGAATGGCCGGAACCGGACTCCGTCCTGAGCGAGGAGCCGAAGAACTACCGGATCACTGCCAAGGCGGTTACCTCCGACGGCGTGAACGACACGGTGCTCTTCGAAACGGCAGCGGAAGGCTCGCTCGGCCAGGCGAAGCTGAAGGAATTCGACGTGCCGGGCGGCAAGAGCCTGCGCACCGTGGCCCCCGAAGGCGAGACCGGCATCAAATTCCCGGATCCCGCCGGCGGAAGCTCGCACGGCGACTTCGACGTCACCATCGCGCTGCCCATGCTGCCGCAGATCAGCGAGACCGTCGTCGCTGTCGATCCCGCCGCGGAGCAGGCGCTGCTGGGCGATGCCGGCGGTTTCCTGGCGCCGCTGGCCGAGGCGCCCGGCGCGGCCGGACGCAACGCCATGGAGGTCGGCCAGGAATTCTCAGGCAAGATGACCCCGGGGCTGTTCAGCGGCGGCACCGGGTCCGCAGAGATCGACGGGCATCCGTTCGCGTTCTGGAGCCCGTTCGTCATGCAGTACCAGTCCGCCATGGAGGCCGGCTCGCTGACCGAGGACTCCCAGGTCATTCCGCTCGTGGTCCGGTCCGGCACTGCACTGGACCTCACCTACTCGGTGCAGATCGAGGAAATCGACGACGCCGGCAACAAGGTCGCGGACATAGGTACCGTCAGCAAGGCGCTGGGGGAGGAGTACCTGCCGTTTGCGTCGACCAAGCCCTTCCAGCTGCGCTGGCCCGGCGGCGAGGACTACAACAACCTGCTCGGCTCCGGCGGTGTGCAGGTCGTTGCCGGCCTGCACCAGCCGGCTAGCTGGAGCACGGACTTTGTCTCCACGCCGGAGTACGCAGCCGGCGCGGCCAATCCCGACGGCAGCGTCGAGCAGACCGTGACTCCGCAGGGATGGGTCCAGGTGAACAAGCTGCCGGAAAAGACGCTCCAATGGCAGCTGGAGCCTGACCAGAGCCAGCGGCAGCCCGTCAACGAGCAGTCCTACCGAACCAACCTCGACGGGGCGGGGGATGCCGCCGCGCCGCTGCCGTTTGTCTATGGCACCTTCGACGCCAACGCTGTCCGCGACGCCGCGGGCGACGTCAATTACCTGCCGCTCGGCGGCTACGACCCCACGCCCGTCAAGCTCACCCAGGACGCGGACGGCAATGCCGTCGAGCCGGTCGAACTGCAGCCGGGCCTGAGCGGCGCGGGACTCTCCGTCCAGTCCGCCGGCGCCATCACCGATTACAGCGGCCTCGCGGCCGTGCGCGGGACCTCGGCCGAGGATGCCGTGATCGACGCCGTCCGGGTCAAGGTCGACGCCGGCGGGAGCTGGGCCGACGCAGCGGGCGAGATCGATGCCGCCGCGGCAGCCATCGAGAAGCTCGGCCTGGATGTCCAGGTCGTGGCCGGTTCGGCCCGCGAAGACGCCTCCATCTACGTGCCCGAGTACCGGCAGGACGCCTCCGGTGCGGCGTCCGACCTCGGTACCGTCAGCCAGTCCTGGTTCCGCCAGGGCGCCGCTTCGGCTGTGCAGACTTCGCTGAGCCAGGCGAGCTCCGTCCTGCTGATGCTGACCCTCGGCGGCGCTGCCTTGCTGACCGCGGCGAGCACTGTCGCGTTCACCCGGGCGAGGCGCACCGAAGCCGTAACCTTGCGGGCCATGGGCTGGAACCGCACGCGGATCCGCTCCTGGTTCCTCTCGGAGCTGCTGGTCGGAGCCGCCGGACTGCTTCTCGTTGCGATCATCGTCAACGCCTTCAGCCGGTCGCTGACCACGTTGCTGGTATCCGCCGTCGTACTGGTGATCTACCTGGCCGCGTCCTTCACCTCCGCCGCGCTGCTGAAACCGCATCCGCCCGCCATAGACGGGCAGCCGGGGGCCACCGGCGTTCCGCTGGTGGATTCGCCGCTGAAATTCGCGGCGCGGCAGCTGCGCACCAACCGGTTCAACACCGGAGCCGTTGCCGTCGGCGTCGGTGTGCTCGGGGCGGCCGCCGGTGCGCTGGTCGCGGTCATCCTGGACCTGCCGCGCGCCGCCGGCAGCACGGCGCTGGGTTCGCTGGCGCTGAGCCAGGTCGGCGGCGTGAACGTGGCCCTCGCCGTGCTTGGCGTTGCCACGGCCCTGGTCCTGACGCTGATCACCAGCCGGTTCGACCTGGCCCGCAAGCGCGCGCAGTGGGACATCCTCGAAGCCATGGGCTGGGGGCCGGGACTGCTGCTGGCCCTGCGCCGCAGCGAGGCCGGCATCCTGGCCGCCATGGCATTGCCGCTGGCCATCGTCGGGGCGGTCGGCGTCTCCCTGGCCGTGGCGCCGCACGCCGCGTTCCGGGCCGCGATCGCGGGCGTGCTGGCAGTGATTCTCTGGTTTATCTTGATGACAAGGACACGGAAATGATTGAAGAGCCCCAGACACGTGCCGAGAAAATCGGCCGGACGGCGGACCACGCGATGCCGCTGGAGCTTCGCGGCATCACCATCCGCTACGACGGCGGCGGGGGTGAACCGTTGGTCGTGGCGGAGGACTTCGACCTGGGCCTCGAAGCCGGCACCATGCACTGCCTTGCCGGCCGCAGCGGTTCCGGCAAGACCAGTATCCTGACCGTCGCGGCGGGCCTGACGCTGCCCACGTCGGGCGAGGTCTTCTGGCAGGGAGATTCGCTCGATGCCATGTCGGATGACGAGATCTCGGACCGCCGGCGAGCCCTGATCGGGTACGTGGACCAGGGCGGGGCGCTGATCGACGGGATGAGCGCGCTGGAGAACGTGCTGCTGCCCGCCGTGCCGGACAAGCAGGTCGAGGCCAGGACCGAGATGGCCAAGGACCTGCTGGACCTGGTCGGTCTGGGCCGCCGGATGCGGCACCGCCCGGCGCAGCTCTCGGGCGGTGAGCGCCAGCGCGTCGCCATCGCGCGGGCCCTGATCCTGGGCACCAAGGTGCTGGTCGTCGACGAGCCGACCGCCAGCCTGGACCGCGAGCACGCCAACCAGATCATCGGCATCCTGAAAGACACCACGAAGGACGGCATCGCGGTCCTCGTCGCCACCCACGACCAGGAGCTCATCAACGTCGCGGACAGCCGCACCCTGATGAACTAGGAAGGCCGCGTGCGTTTCGACATCCGCCGAGCGCACGCGGTAACTTCTATGGGTGACGTCTGAAGTTTCCCAGCCCCCGTATTACATCACCACGGCGATTTCCTACCCGAACGGCGTGCCCCACATCGGCCACGCCTACGAGTTCATCGCCACGGATGCCATGGCCCGTTTCAAGCGGTTGGACGGCTACGACGTCTTCTTCCTGACCGGCACGGACGAACACGGCCAGAAGATGCTGCACACCGCGCAGAAGGAGGGCATCACGCCCCTCGAACTGGCCAAGCGGAACTCGGACGTCTTCCAGTCCACGCAGGACGGGCTCGGGATCAGCTACGACCGGTTCATCCGCACCACCGACGCCGACCACTACACCGCAGCGCAGGCCATCTGGACGCGGATGGAAGAGGCCGGGGACATCTACCTCGACAAGTACGAGGGCTGGTATTCGGTCCGCGACGAGGCCTACTACGGCGAGGACGAGACCGAGGTCCGCGAGGACGGCAAACGCTACTCCATTCAGACGGACACCGAGGTGACCTGGACCGAGGAGGAGTCCTACTTCTTCCGGCTCTCGGCCTACCAGGACAAGCTGCTCAAGCTCTACGAGGACCAGCCGGAGTTCGCGGCGCCGCGCACCCGCTTCAACGAGGTGATCAGCTTCGTCAAGCACGGCCTCACCGACCTGTCGATTTCCCGGACCACGTTCGACTGGGGCGTCCCCGTTCCGGGCAATCCCAAGCACGTGATGTACGTCTGGGTCGACGCCCTGACCAACTACCTGACCGGCGTGGGCTTCCCGGACACCGAGGCCGAGTCCTTCCGCAAGTGGTGGCCGGCCGACGTCCACGTGATCGGTAAGGACATCTCCCGCTTCCACGCCATCTACTGGCCGGCCTTCCTGATGTCCGCCGGCCTGGAACTGCCGCGCCGCGTGATGATCCACGGCCACCTGTACAACCAGGGCATCAAGATGTCGAAGTCGCTGGGCAACGTCATTGCCCCCTCCGACTGGGTGGCCCAGTACGGGCTGGACCAGATGCGCTTCTTCCTGCTGCGCGAAGTGCCCTTCGGCGCCGACGGCTCGTACAGCCATGACGCCATCGTCGGCCGGATGAACTCCGACCTCGCGAACAACCTTGGCAATCTCGCCCAGCGTTCCCTGTCCATGGTCGCCAAGAACTGCGAGGGCAAGGTCCCGCAGCCCGGCACGCTGGCGCCGGAAGACCACGAACTGCTGGCCCGGGCGGAGCGGCTGCTCGAGAAGTCCCGTACTGCCTACGAGGCGCAGGACTTCCATGCCTCGCTCGAGGCCATCTGGACCGTCCTCGGCGACACCAACGCCTACTTCGCTGAGCAGGCGCCGTGGGTGCTGCGGAAGACGGACGTGGAGCGCATGAACACCGTGCTGTACGTGACGCTCGAGGTGCTGCGGATCGTCGCAATCCTGGTCCAGCCGGTGATGCCGGGTTCCGCCGGCAAGCTGCTGGACGTCCTGGGACAGGACGACGGCGGTGCCCGCAGCTTTGCTGCCATCGGCACGGCTATCGTGCCCGGCACCGCCCTGCCTGCGCCGACGCCCATCTTCCCCAAGTACGAGGAACCTGCCGCCCAGTAGCGGAGCCAAGCAGTAACGGGGCCGCTCTGTGACGGACGCGTGGTGCAGGCCCGCAGGAGGCAGCAGGTCCCGGGAAGGCGCTACGCCGTCGTCGGTAGGCTCCCGATCGCTGTAGGCCCGGCTACTGCAGGAACCGGGCCTCGGCCGTCTCGTCCATGATTTCGGCGACGGTGCTCAGTTGCCGCTGTACCTGCTTCTCCAGCTGGGCGAACCGCTCCCGGTCCAGCCGCGGCTCGTGCTCGGCGAGAAGCTGGAGCGTCCGCCACAGGCACTCCTGGCCCCGCAGCATCGACTGCAGCGTCTCGAGTTCCAGCTGCGCCCCGGCGTGCCCGCGCGTCCGCAGCGGGTTGAGCGGATTAAGCTTGCCGGCCAGTGCGCCCAGCAGGCCGGAGACTCTTTTCGCGACGCTTCTGCGATAGCCGCAGCGGTTGAACAGGACCTTCAGCTCCCGGCGCGCCGAGACCACCTCGTCCTTGATATGCCGGAGCCGGTCCTCCTGTCCCGTACCTTCCAGGGAACCGACGGCCGAATCGAAGAAGCGGATGCCCGCCTTGGCCCCGAGGAGGTGCGCGTCCAAGTAGGCGGCCAGATCATGCTGGTTGAGCTTTTCCCCGGTGGAACTCGAGTACGTCACGCCATCTCCTTCACACGCCAACAACCACGAGGGAACCGCCCCCAAGTCCAGCTTTCAGTATGCTTGGCCGCCCCGCAGATAGGAACCGCCGGACCGGATTCGGCCGAGGAAAGCACCGGCCGGGGCAGGATCAGCCGCCCAGATCCTCCGGGTGCCGGATGCGGGTCTGCTTGGCCCGGACGGCGCGGTTCCAGATCCACGTGAGGGCCCACAGCAGGATGCCCAACCCGATGAGGAAGCCCGCGATCTGGTATTCGACGGGATCCTGTGCCCAAGGGCCTACCAAGTAGGCGCAGGTGGCAACGCCCAGGTACGGAAGGAACCGCGGGGCGCGGAAATGTTCGCGGTCCACCGGCGTGCGGCGGAGAACGATGACGGCAACGTTGACGATGGTGAAGACGCACAGGAGCAGGAGCGCCGTGGTACCGCCGAGCGCGGCGACGGTTTCCTTGCCCATGAAGTTCGTGACGGTGATGATCAGCGCGAACGCGATGAGCGTGGTGAAGATGATGGCGCTCCAGGGAGAGCGCCGGTTCGGCAGGACCTTTCCGAGCGAGCGGGGGAGCACGTCCTGGTGCGCCATGCCATACAGGAGCCGGCTCGCCATGAGCATGTTGATGAGGGCAGTGTTGGCCACGGCGAACATGGACAGGAACGGATAGATGACGTCCATGGGCAGGTCCGGCGCCCCGGCACGAACCACCTCGAGCAGCGGGGTCTGGCTGTCCGCGAGGGTGCCGACCGGGACAATCGCGACGGCTGCGACGGAGACCAGCACGTAGACAACGGCGGTGATGCACAGGCCCGTCAGCATCACCCGGGGGAAGACCCTGACCGGGTCTTTGGTCTCCTCGGCCATATTGACGGAGTCCTCGAACCCGACCATGGAGAAGAACGCCAGGGACGTGGCGGCGGTCAGGGAGAGGAAGACGCCCTTGTCTTCGGCCGTCTCGAAGATCATGACGCGGCTGAAGTCCACGTTGCCCTGGGCCATCGCCCAGAAGCCGATGAAGATGACGATCAGCAGGCCGGTGAGCTCGACGAGGGTCAGCACCACGTTGAACTTCAGGCTCTCGCTCACGCCTCTGAGGTTGATGAGTGCCAGGACCGCCATGAAGGTGATCGCAACCCATGTAACGCCGCTTTGGTCCCAATCGAGGTTGAACCCCACGATGAAGTTCTCGGCCAGGAACTTCGATGCGGTCGAGGCTGAGGTAATGCCGGAACTCAGGACGGCGAACGTCACCAGGAACGTCAGGAAGTGGATGCCGAAGGCCTTGTGCGTGTAGAGGGCGGCGCCGGCCGCCTGCGGGTACTTTGTCACCAGCTCGAGGTACGAAAAGGCCGTAACCGTCGCGACGGCGAAGGCAAGCAGCAGCGGAGCCCAGGCGGCCCCGCCGACTTCGCCGGCGACCTGGCCGGTGAGCGCGTAGACGCCGGTACCGAGGATGTCGCCGACAATGAACAGGAGCAGGAGCTTGGGCCCTATCGCCCGTTTCAGCTCGGGCTGGTCCCTGGTGACTGTAGATTCCGCCATCACTGATCTCCGTCCGGCCAGGCTCCGGTGCCGCACCATACCGCGGAGCAAACAGGATGAGGAATGGCAGGCACACCGGCGCGGTTTCGTCTCCCGCGCCGTCTTGGCCAACCTAGCATTCGGGCGCTGCCGTTGTCTCAAGACGGCGACAAGAAGGCGGGGTCGGCCGTGCCGGTCGGCCCCGCGGGCAGGCGGGCCGACCGGCGCCCACACCACCCTGGCTAGGCGGTGGCCAGTCCTTCCACCGGCGACAGCCGGGCGGCGCGGCGTGCCGGCAGGACCGAGGCGAGCAGGCCCGCAATGACCGCGACGGCCAGCACCGAACCCAGCTGGAGCCAGGGAACGTCGGGGGCCACCGTCGCGAAGGCTCCCAGGGCGGACTGCGCACCGAGCCAGCCGTACAGCACGCCGAGCGCGATGCCGATCAGGGCCGCGACGCCGGCGACGAGGACGGCCTCCAGCGCCAGCATTCCGCGCAGCTGCCGGCGGGTCAGCCCCAGCGCGCGCAGCAACGCGGACTCCCTGGTGCGCTCGAGCACGGACAGGGACAGGGTATTGGCCACGCCGACTAGCGCAATCAGCACGGCGACGGCGAGCAGCCCGGTCACCACGAGCAGCAGCACGTCGATGACCTGGTTGAAGGCCGCGCGTTCGATCGCCGCGCCGCTGAGCTGGTACTCCTCGACACCCAGGCCGGCCGCCAGGTCGGCGCGCAGTTGCATCAGCGCGGCGGCGTCCAGGTCCCTGTCCACGGCGAGCCAGAGCTGCGGGAGGGCGTCGGGCGAGCCGGCCGCCGGCGCTCCGACCTCATCGGCCACGGCCGCCGAGACCAGCGGGGGGAAGGCCATGCTTCCCGTTTCCACCACGGTCAGTTCCTTCTCTCCGCGGCTGCCCGTAACCGTCAAGGTCGCGACCCCGGATCCTTCCGCCATCAGCACCGACTCGTCATCCAGCACCAGCGTCTGGTCCTGCAGCAGCCGCTTCTGCTCTGGCAGCAGCCGGTAGACCCCGGTGCGCATGCCGTCGACCTCCGCGAAGCCGGCGGGCGTGACCAGGCCGGCGGCAGCAACGCCGTCGTACTCCGCAGCCGCAGCCGCGTCCCGGGCATCCAGGGCGGTCCCGTCCATGGCCGGGCCGGCGATGCTGACGTCGACCGGATACTGCGTGGCAAGCTCCGAGTCGAAGGCGGTGCGCGCCGTCTGTGCTCCGGTCATCATCATCGCCACGAGGGTCACGCCGATCAGCAGGGCGGTCGCCGTGGCGGAAGTGCGGCCGGGGTTGCGCACGGCGTTGACCGCGGCCAGCCTGCCGGGCACGCCGAACGCCCGCGCCGGGGCGCCGGCCGCGCTCACGAGCGGCGGCACGAAGACGCTCGCACACATCAGGAGCCCGATGAAGGAGAGCAGACCTCCGGGGAGCGCCACGAGCAGGCTGGCGCGGGCGGCGCCGAGGCCAAGTACGACGGCGCCCGCAGCCGTGAGCACCAGACCGATCCACAGCCTGGCCCTGCCTTTGCGGTTGCCGGCGCGGGCCTCTTCGAAGGGGCGGAGCGCGGCCAGCGGTGCGACGGCGGTGGCAGCGCGGGCGGGCGCCAAGGCAGCCAGCACGGTCATCAGGATGCCGGCGCCAGCCCCGAGGGGAACCGCAAACGGCGGGATCGCGAGCGCGGCGAAGGCCGTATCCGGCTGCTGCCGGAGCCAGCCGACCAGGCCGGCCATCAGGGCCATGGCGACGACGACGCCGGCCACCGACGAGAGCGTGCCGACCAGCAGCGCCTCGACCAGGACGGAACGGCGGATCTGCTTCCGGTCGGCCCCGATGCAGCGCAGCAGGGCGAGGTCGCGGGTGCGCTGGGCGACCAGCACCGAGAAGGTGTTCGCCACGACCAGGCCGCAGACGAAGATCGCGACAAGGGCGAACGCCAGCAGTACGGGAGTGATCGGGTCCGAGCCTCCGGTGAGGCCGGCGACCCGCTCCTTGGTGTGCTCAGCCGCAGTATTGACCGTCGCGCCCCGCAGCCCGGCCGCGGAGACTGCGGCGCCGACGGCGTCCCGGACCGTCCCCGCGTCGGCGCCGTCGGCGAGCCCGAGCTGGATATTGAGCACAGCAGCCGGCGACTCCGCGGGGGAGAGCCCGTCGAGGATGGCGTCGGGCGCGAGGAACTGCGGCTGGCCCATCGTGAGAGGGTCGTTGGAGGGTTCGATGATGCCGGAGACCGTCAGGTCGCGGCCGGCGGCAAGGCTCTCGGCCGCCACGCTTCCGCCGGCGGGGGCCAGCCGGAGCGTGGCTCCTTCAGCCAGCTGCAGCCGTTTGGCGGTGGCCTCGTCAACGGCGACTTCGCCTGCCGCGGGCCAGGATCCGCGCAGCAGCTCGGCGGGATTCAGCGCGGTGTCCTTCGACAGGTTCTGCAGCACCCCGAATCCCGCCGTTCCCGCCGCGCCGAAGGCGATGTAGGCCTGGCGCTGGAGATAGGTCTGTGCCACGCCGCCGGTGGCAGCGGACGCGGCGGCGGCAGACTCGGCCGCCGCCGGTTCCAACGGCTCATCCGGGCCGGGTGCGATGACGAGGTCGGCGTTCCTGAATCCCGCGCCGACGGTGTTGGCCAGCGAGGCTTCGGACGATGCATTGACCATGAGGGTGGCGGTGAGGAAGCCCACGGCAACCATGACCGCGATTCCGACGGCGACGAAACGGCGGGCGTGCGCCTTCACCTCTGCGAGTGCGACTGTCAGCATCGGTTCAGGCCCCCAACCCGGCGAGCGCGGAGAGCACGCTGTCCGTATCCGGGCTGGCCAGGTCCCCGACCAGGCGGCCGTCGTTCATGAGGACGACGCGGTCCGCATAGGACGCTGCTACGGGGTCGTGGGTCACCATGATGATGCTCTGGCCCATCTCCTGCGAGGAACGCCGCAGCAGCGCGAGGACCTCAGCACCCGAGCGGGAATCCAGGTTGCCGGTGGGCTCGTCGCCGAAGACCACGTCGGGCCGGGTCAGCAGCGCCCGGGCCACCGCCACGCGCTGCTGCTGGCCGCCGGAAAGCTCATGCGGGCGATGCTTGAGCCGCTCCGCCAATCCCAGCGAGGCGACGATGTAATCCAGCCACTCGGTGTCGACCTTGCCGCCCCCCAACGCGATGGGCAGCGTGATGTTCTGCTCGGCGGTCAGGGTCGGCACGAGGTTGAACGCCTGGAAGACGAACCCGACGCGTTCGCGGCGCAGCCTGGTCAGCTGGGCATCGCCCAGCGCGGTGATGTCGGTTCCGCCGACCCGGATGCTGCCGGAATCGGCCGAGTCCAGCCCGGCCAGGCAGTGCATGAGCGTGGACTTGCCCGAGCCGGAGGGACCCATGATGGCAGTGAACTTGCCGCTCTCAAAGGCGACCGTCACCTCTTTGAGGGCCTGGACCCGGGTATCGCCGCTGCCATAGGTCTTGCAGAGTGCGTCGGTGGCGGCCGCGGGGGCCGCATGCCCCTCGGAGGGGACGGGGAGAGGGGATGATTGCTCGGTTCTGGTGGTCATACCCCTACGCTATGGAGCGCATGGGGGCCGGCGGATCGGACCCCGGGCTGGTCTTCGGCCGCGCAGGACTCATACCCAGGGCGGAGACCTGCCGCGGGGACGGGCCGCTGAGGAGCGGCGCGGCCTACGGGACGACGACTCCGGTCTCGTACGCGATGAGCACGGCCTGCACCCGGTCCCGGGCGTTCAGCTTGGCAAGGATGTGCCCGACGTGGGTTTTGACGGTCGCCTCGGAGAGGAACAGCTCGGCTGCGATCTCCGGGTTCGACAGTCCCCTCGCGATCAGCGAGAATACCTCGCGCTCGCGGGCGGTCAGCGACTCCACCGCGGCCGTGTGCCTGCTGACCTCCGGGGACGGCGTGCGCAGCAGCGGCGCCACGTGGTCGAGCAGCCGGCGCGTCGTCGACGGCGCAATCACCGCGTCGCCCCGGTGCACGGTGCGGATGGCCGCGAGCAGCTCCTCCGGCGGAGCGTCCTTGAGCAGGAAACCGCTGGCCCCGGCCTGGATCGCCGAGAGCGCGTACTCGTCCAGGTCGAAGGTGGTCAGGACAACCACCTTCAGGTCCCGGCCTCCTGGCCCCGCAGACCCGCCGGCCGCCCGTTCCAGCAGCGCCCCGGTGGCTTCGATGCCATCCATGCCGGGCATGCGGACATCCATGAGTACGACGTCGGCACTCACCGCGGCCAGTGCGCGCACCGCTTCGTGGCCGTTGCCGGCCTCGGCCACGACTTCGAGGTCGGGCTGCGAATTGATGAGCATCTTGAAGCCGCCGCGGACCAGCTGCTGGTCGTCGACCAGGGCAACCCGGATGGGCCTGGTGCCGGGGTCGTCATGCTGGTCGTGCCGTGGCAGCGGGGTACTCACTTCAGGCCTCCGTGTAGGGGATGAACGCGTAGACGCGGAAGCCGCCGCCGGTCTTCGGGGCCGCTTCCACCGTCCCATCGTAGAGTGCCAGCCGCTCGGCCATGCCCGTGATGCCTTGGCCGCTGCCGGTGGTCGCAGGATCGGCTCCCGCGCCGCGGCCGTCGTCGTTAACCTCCATTTCCAGCCCCCGGCCGGTCCACTCCAGGCGGACCGCGGCACGGGCATCGGGGCCGGCGTGCTTGAGGACGTTCGTCAGCGACTCCTGGACTACCCGGTAGGCGGTGAGCTCGGCTCCCGCGGGCAGGGTGCGGCGCGGGCGGCCGACCCACCCCAGTCCGACCTCCAGGCCGGACCGGCGAACCGCTTCGACCAGAGTTTCGACATCCGCCAAGGATGGCAGCGGCCGGGTCGAGGCTACTTCGTCGCCGCGCAGCACGCCGAGCAACCGGCGCATCTCCCGCAGGGACGAGCGGCCCGTTTCCGCAATGGTCTCCAGGGTCTGCCCGGCGATGTCCGGGGTGTGGGCACTGGCGTAGCGGGCGCCGTCGGCCTGGGTAATGATGACGGAGAGTGAATGCGCCACGATGTCATGCATTTCGCGGGCAATGTGGCTGCGTTCGTCCGCGGCCGCGAGGTCCCGCTCCTGCTGGCGTTCGACTTCCAGCCGCCGGGCCCGGTCCTGCAGGGCCTGAAGCGCCAGCCGGCGGGTCCGGGCGAGGTCGCCAAAGGTCCAGCAGGCCAGGACGACGGCGTCGACCGCGATGAGGCCGATGATGTAGACGGGAACCAGCACATGGATGCCGGCGCCGGCCGGGTCGAATCCGTAGCCGCTCGGGACGAACCAGTAGCGGACGATGAACAGCAGGCCGCCGACCAGCGCCGCGATGAGGCCGCCGACGCTGGCCCAGCGAGGAGCATAGGCGGCCAGCGAATAGACGGTCACCAGCACCACGACGTCGGCGGGGAGCGGCTCGGCGATCAGGACCACTTGGGCCACGCACGCGAGGGCGGTGGCCAGGCCGGACTGCCAGGGCCGCGTGCGGCGCCAGGCCAGCGGCAGCACGATCGCCGCGGATACCGCGAAGGCGGCCAGGTCGCCGACCAGCAGGAACGGCAGGACAAAGGCGACGACGGCGACCAGCATGGCAATCAGGTCGACCTTGCCCGGGTGGTCCTGGAGCCAGCGGTAGATTTTGTGGTGAACGCGCATGATGACACTGACTCTAGGGCCGGCCGCATGCGGGCGCGTCATGCCGAGGTCTGATTTTTGTGCCGTGGCCGGGTGCTGGAGGGCGAGGGCGCTGGCGGGGCAGGCGCGGTCCGGCAACGGTCGGACGCAACGGCGTTCTCCCTCGGCGTGTCCACTTAGTGAGATGCCTTGCTCAGGATGTGGGACGGGTTCCTAAACTAGGAGTATGAACGCAGCAGATTCCAAGGCAATTTCTCTGGCAGTCATTCCCGGCGACGGCATCGGCCCCGAGGTCATCGCTGAAGCGGTCAAGGTCCTGCAGGCCGCCACGGCACAGGAGCCCGTAGAGTTCAACCTCCGCGAATACCGGCTTGGGGCCGAGCACTGGCTGGCCACGGGGGAGACGCTGCCCGACGAAACCCTTGACCAGCTGCGCAGCCATGACGCGATCCTGTTCGGCGCGATCGGCGCCGCCCCGGGCGACACCCGGATCCCGTCCGGGCTGATCGAACGCGAACTGCTGCTGAAGCTGCGTTTCAGCCTCGACCACTTCATCAACCTCCGGCCGGCCAAGCTCCTTGCCGGCGTGCAGAGTCCGCTGGCGAACCCCGGCGCAATCGACTTCCTGGTGGTCCGCGAAGGCACTGAGGGTCCTTATGTCGGCAACGGCGGCGCGCTGCGGGTGGGAACGCCCCACGAGATCGCCACCGAGGTTTCGGTCAACACGGGTTACGGTGTCGAACGGGTCGTCCGCGATGCCTTCCGCCGCGCACAGCAGCGCCGCAGGAAGCTCACACTGGTGCACAAGCACAACGTGCTGGTCCACGCCGGCCATCTGTGGCGGAGGACTGTCGAGGCAGTGGCCCGCGAGTACCCGGAGGTCGCCGTCGACTACCTGCACATCGATGCGGCAACAATCTTCATGGTGACCGACCCGTCGCGGTTCGACGTCATCGTCACCGACAACCTGTTCGGCGACATCATCACAGACCTCGCCGCCGCGGTGACCGGCGGCATCGGCCTGGCGGCCAGCGGCAACATCAACATGGAGGGCACGGCGCCGTCGATGTTCGAACCGGTCCACGGGTCCGCGCCGGACATTGCCGGACAGCAGAAGGCGGACCCCACCGCAGCCATCCTGTCCGTGGCGCTGCTCCTGGAGCACCTCGGGCTCTCCGATGCCGCCGCCCGCGTGGAGCAGGCGGTCGAGAAGGACGTCGCCGGGCGTGGCACCGCGGTGCGCAGCACTGCGGAGACCGGCGATGCGATTGCGTCTCTTTTGGCAGTACGCTAGTTAGCGATCATTAACTTTTCTGCACAACGTCGTGCTGTTCAGACGTGGAGGACCAATGACAACAACGCTGGAATTCACCCAGCAACTCTCCGATCACCCGAAGAGCGACGAAGAACGTGCCGCCATCCTGGCCGACCCGGGCTTCGGGAACCACTTCACGGACCACACCGTCGTCGTCGACTACAAGGTGGACATGAACGGCAACGGCGGATGGTCCAACGCCCGGCTGGAGCCCTACGGCCCGATCATGATGGATCCCGCGGCCGCGGTCCTGCACTACGGGCAGGAAATCTTCGAAGGCATGAAGGCCTACAAGCATGCCGACGGTTCCGTCTGGACCTTCCGTCCCGAGGCCAACGCCAAGCGGATGAACCTCTCCGCGCGCCGGCTGGCGCTGCCGGAGCTGCCGGAGGAAACCTTCCTGGAGTCGCTGCGCCGCCTGGTCGCCGTGGATAAGGCCTGGATCCCTAGCGGGGAAGGCGCCGCCCTGTACCTTCGGCCGTTCATGATCGCCACCGAGGCCTTCCTCGGAGTGCGCCCGGCCCGCGAAGTCTCGTTCCGCGTGATCGCCTCTCCCGCCGGTAACTACTTCGGCGGCGAACTCAAGCCGGTGTCGATCTGGCTGTCGGAGAACTACGCCCGAGCCGGCCGCGGCGGCACAGGGGAAGCCAAGTGCGGCGGCAACTACGCGGCGTCGCTGGCGCCGCAGCTCGAAGCCGAGGCCAACGGCTGCAAGCAGGTCCTGTTCCTCGATCCGTTCAACGACAATGCCGTGGAAGAACTCGGCGGCATGAACATCTTCTTCGTGTTCGCCGATGGCCGGCTGGTTACTCCCGAGCTCAATGGCAACATCCTGCACGGCGTCACCCGCGACTCCGTGATCCAGTTGGCCAAGGACCGCGGCATGGACGTCCAGGAACGCAAGATCACCATCGACGAATGGCGCAGCGGCGTCGACTCCGGCGAGATTACCGAAGTCTTCGCCTGCGGCACGGCCGCGGTTATCACGCCGATCGGCGAGCTGAAGACCAAGGACGGAACCATCGCCTCCCCGGGCAGCGGCGCGGGCGAGGTCTCGATGTCCATCCGGAAGCAGCTGCTGGGGATCCAGACCGGCGACGTCGAGGACACCTACGGCTGGCTGACCCGGCTGGCCTAGGACCGGCGGCGGTCCGGCCTGTCCGGGCCCGGCCGGAGTTCGCCCCCTCGCCGCAGGCCTTTCGAGGCCCGGCGAAGTGAATGAAGGCGAAACGCAGGGCAGAGTCCCCTTCCGCGCAAGCGGTCGGGGACTCTGCCTTTTTCGCGCGCGGACCACGAAGTCGCTTTTGCCTGCGGGCGGTGGATGATGCCATACCGGCTCGGAAAGGGCCAGAGCGGCGGAGTCTTTGACCTTTCTCTGGCCCTGATTAATGGATACATCTAGCGACGGACGGCCGCCGCCGGTAGCGTGCCAGCAGGGGGGATTGGGAAAGCCCAATCGGGCCGGACAACCGGTCCGGCATTCGCTCGCACTGTCCACAGGAGGACCACCCATGAGGAAGACCCTTGCCGCAGCAGCCCTTGCCGGCGCGCTCGTCGTCACTGCCGGAACGGCGGGACCCGTTGCCGCCGTCGGGGAAGGCCCGGGCTATGGCGGCAACGAGACGGTCAATACGTCCATCCTGCATACCTATGACCAGCTGGTTGCCGAGCTCAAGACCCAGGACGCCAAGCAGGAGCGGCTGGACCTTGAAGTCATCGGCCAGAGCGTCAAGGGCTGCGACCTGTACCTGGCGAAGTACATCTCCAACCCGGACAACCCGACCATCCTCTACCTGACGCAGCAGCACGGCAACGAGCAGCTGACCACCGAGGGGGCGCTCGAGTTCATCAAGCACCTGGGTACCGGCAAGAACCAGGGCGTGCTCGACGGCGTCAACATCCTCGTCGTACCGATGCTCAACCCGGACGGCGCCATGGGCGACGTCGATTTCTCGCTGGAGGACTACATCGCGTCGGGCGGCCGCCACCTGACCCGCAACAACGCCAACGAGGTCGACCTGAACCGCGACCACGTGGCGAAGGTCGAGCCGGAGACCCGAGCGCTGCACAACAACGTCATGCGCAAGTACGGCATCGACTACATGATCGACCTGCATCACCAGGGGGCACAGAGCGAACGCGACGGCCGGCTCGTCTCCGGCTCCATCCTGCATCCGACGACGCCGAACGTCGATCCCGCGGTGCTCGAGGGCTCCAAGAAGCTCGGCGCCGTGGTGTTCGACGCCATCGATCCGACCGGCTGGGGGCACCTCGGGAAGTACGTCGGCGGCAGCGCGGAGACGATCAGCCGGAACGGCATCGCGGTGGAATACGGCATCTCCACGCTGCTCTTCGAGATGCGCGGCATGAGCGATCATTACCGCGAGGATTACGTGCTGGGGCAGAAGTCGAACGGCTACCTGATCAAGCAGACCGTCACCACCCTGGAGGCGACCGCCCGGGCCATCGCCGACGGCTCGATCGCCGACGCGGAAACGTCGTTCTGGGACACGCTGGCCGAACAGAACACCCGCAGCGAGTAACCGCCGCCGGCGCCTGGTTTTGGAAAACGGCTGCGGGCGCGGATCATCGGGTCCGCGCCCGCAGCCTCCGCCGGGTGCCACAATAGAGCCGTGCATGCAGAGACGAACTCCGCCCTGGTCCGCAGCAGCGACCTCACCCGCTACCGGCTCGCGCCGAACCCGGGTCCGATGTCCCTGGACGGCACCCAGTCCTACGTCATCGCGGCCCCCGAAAGCCGGCGCGTCGCCGTCGTCGATCCCGGACCGCTGGACGAGACGCACCTGAGGGAACTCGCCGGCAGCGGACAGGTAGAGCTCGTACTGATTACGCACCACCACATCGACCACACGGAGGCCAGCGCCCGGTTCCGCGAGCTGACCGGCGCGCCGGTGCGCGCGCTGGATCCCGCACAGTGCCACGGCGGGGAGCCGCTGAGGGACGGCGAAACCATCGAGGCGGCGGGCGTCAGGATCGACGTCCTCGCCACGCCCGGCCACACCGCGGACTCGGTTTCCTTCCACTTGCCCCAGGACGGCGCCCGCGGTTCCGTGCTGACCGGTGATACCATCCTCGGCCGCGGCACCACGATCATCGCCTACCCGGACGGGCGGCTCGGGCCGTACCTCGACTCCCTCGCGCGGCTGCAGGGGCTGGGGCCGGCCACGGTGCTGCCCGCGCACGGCGGGACCTTGCCGGACCTGGCCGCCATCTGCCGCGAATATTCCGACCACCGGCACCAGCGGCTCGGGCAGATCCGGGCCGCGCTCGAGGTACTGGGCGGGGATGCCTCCGTGGCGGCCGTGACGGACCAGGTCTACTTCGATATCGACCCGTCGGTCCGCGGGGCCGCGGAGGCTTCCGTGGCGGCCCAGCTGGACTACCTGCGCGGCTGACGTCGCTCGGCAGTCCGGCGCCGGTCCGTGCCGCCGCCGCGAACCGGGCCGGGCAAACGTTAGGCTAGCCCCATGCGTATAGCCCGATTTGTAGTTGATTCCGACCCGGCCTTCGGCATTGTCGAGGGTGACGAAGGCAGCGAGGAGATCGCCGTCATCAGCGGCGACCCGTTCTTCACCGGTATCCAGCCCACCGGCACCCGGCACAAGCTCGAGGATGTGCGGCTGCTGGCCCCGATCATCCCGAGGAGCAAGGTGGTGGGCATCGGGCGCAACTACGCCGAGCACATCAAGGAAATGGGCAACGAGACGCCGCCGGCTCCGCTGATGTTCCTCAAGCCCAACACCTCGGTGATCGGCCCGAACGAGCCTATGCCGCTGCCGGAATTCTCGGACGAGGTCTCCTACGAGGCCGAACTTTGCGTGGTGATCGGCCGGATCTGCAAGGACGTGCCGGTGGACCGCGTAGACGAGGTCATTTTCGGCTACACCTGCGGCAACGACCTGACCGCGCGCGACGCCCAGCGCACCGACAACCAGTGGGCCCGCGCCAAGGGCTTCGACGGGTCGGCGCCGATCGGTCCGTGGATCGAGACGGAACTGGACCCCGAAGACCTGGCCGTGCGCGGCCGGCTGGACGGCGAGCTGAAGCAGGACGGGCGCACGTCGCAGATGATCTGGGGCGTCCGCGAGCTGGTGTCCTACGTCTCGCAGGCCTTCACGCTGCTGCCGGGCGACATCATCATGACCGGCACGCCGGCCGGCGTCGGCACCATCGAGGCCGGCCAGCGCTACGAGGTGGAGATCGAAGGGATCGGCCGCCTTTCCAATACCGCCCGCCGGTAAATGCCGACGGCGGTGCCCTCCCGGGTGCGCGCCGCGCGGCTTGTGGCGCTGGTGCTGTCGCCGGGTGTCGTGTGGGGCGCAACGATGGTTCTCGGCGCCGCGACCGCTTCGTCCGGGGCCCGGGCGCTGGCGTGGGGGATCGGTGCCGCAGTCCTCATCTGCCTGGTGCCGTGGCTCATCGTCACGAAGCTGGACCGGCAGGGTCAGCTGCGCCGGGGAATCCGGCGTTTCGGGCTGACTCCGCTGGCCGTGTGCGCCGGCGCCTTGATGTACGGCGTGCTGCGCGCGATCCGCTGGCTCGACGGGCCGCTGTCCCTGGCAGCGGTGATCTTCGCCGCCTGCGCCGGGCTGGGAGCGGTCCTGCTGCTGTCCAGGGTGGTCCGGCTCGACTGGCCGGCGGCATCCTGCGGAGCGATGGCGGTGATTCTGCCGCTCATGCTGGGCATGCCGGGTCTCTCAGCCTGGCCGGCCGCCGCCGCGGGACTCTGGGCCCAGCAGGTGCTCGGGCGCGGCACCGCGGGGGTCCTCGCCGGCTCCGCGCTGGCCGGTGCCGCGGTCTGCGGCGGAACCTACGCGTTGCTGCTCCAGGCCGTGCGCTGACTCAGGCCGCGAGCGCCGCGTAGCGCCCGCCGTACTCGAGCAGGGACTGGTGCGTGCCCGCCTCGGCGACCCTGCCGCCGTCGAGCACGGCGATCTGGTCCGCGTTGCGCACGGTGGAGAGCCGGTGCGCGATGGTGATGGTGGTCCGGCCGACGGACAGCTGCTCGAAGGCCTCCTGCACGGCCCGCTCGGTCCGGGTGTCCAAGGCACTCGTGGCCTCGTCGAGGATCAGGATCCGGGGATTGCGCAGGAGCGTCCGGGCAATGGCCAGGCGCTGCTTCTCCCCGCCGGAGAAACGGTGGCCGCGTGAGCCGACCATAGTGGCGTAGCCGTCCGGGAGGGAAGCGATGAGCTCGTGGATCCGGGCCCCGCGGGCGGCCTCGATGATCTCGTCGTCGGTCGCGTCCGGCTTCGCGTAGCGCAGGTTCTCGGCGATGGTGGCATGCATGAGGTAGGTATCCTGGCTGACGACGCCGACGATCCGCGCCAAATCGGCCAGCCGCAGGGCGCGGATATCGACGCCGTCGATGGTCACCCGGCCGTCCTCGGGATCCTGCAGCCGCGCCAGGAGCGAGGCGAGCGTGCTCTTGCCGGACCCGGTGGCGCCGACCAGGGCCAGCGTGCTGCCGGCGGGGACGTCCAGGCTGACGCCGCTGAGCGCCTTGCCGGTGCTGCCCGGGTAGCTGAAACTGACGTCCTCGAAGCGGACATCGCCGCGGACCCTGGCCGGTTCGATGGTGCGGGGGGAGGGCGGGTCGGCGATCTCTACCGGCAGGTCGAGGTACTCGAAGATCCGGGCGAAGAGCGCCAGCGAGCTGATGACCTGCACGCCGACATTCAGCAGGCCCATGAGCGGGCGGAAGAGGCCGGTCTGCAGCGTAGTGAACGCGACGACGGTGCCGATCGACAGGGCGCCGGCGGTGGCGGGAAGCCCGGCCGCCAGGTAGATGACGGCGGGGACCGCCGCGAAGATGATGCTCATGGTGGCCATGCGCCAGCGGCCGGCCAGTTCCGAGCGCAGCTCCAAATCGATGAGCCGGCTCGAGGAACGGGCGAAGCGGTCGGCCAGGGCCGGGCCGGTCCCCATGGTCTTGCTGAGCTGGATTCCGCTGATGGACAGGCTCTCCTCGACCGTCACGTTCAGGTCCGCCAGCTCGCGCTGCTTCGCCGCGGTGACGGCGAGCCGCAGCTGCGCGACCTTGCGGGTCAACAGCACGGCCGGGGGCATGACGACCAGGGAGATCAGTGACAGCTGCCAGGACAGGGCGGTCATGGCCGCGGCGGTGGCAACCACTGTGGTCAGGTTCGCGGCGATGCTGGTGGCCGTGCTGGTCACGACCTGCTGCATGCCTCCGATGTCATTGGTGATGCGTGACTGGATTTCCCCGCTGCGGGTGCGCGTGAAGAAGCCTACGGACTGGCGCTGGAGGTGGGTGAAGACCTCCGAGCGCAGCCGGTGCATGACCCGCTGGCCGACCCGCGTGCTGATCCAGGTCTGCACCACGCCCAGCACGGCGGTCAGGACGGCGACGGCGAGCATGCCCGCGACCAGCGCCACGAGCAGCTCCAGGTTGCGGTCCGGCAGGGCATCGTCAATCACGGCGCGGAGCAGGAACGGCGACGCCATCGAAACGATGGACGACGCCACGATGACCACGGTGACGAGGGCGAGCGCCCCGCGGTGCGACCTGAAGAGCGCAGCGATCCGGCGGAGGGGCACATGCCGGGCCTGGTCGCGCTCCGCCGCGGTAACCGCACGGGCGGCCCGGCGGCCGGCACCGCCGTCCGTCCCCGGCAAGGGGCTCGATGAGAAGGATTCCACAGGGAATCACCCCCGTTCTGCTGAGGGGGAGCGGCGGACTGGGCGCCGCCGCTATTGGTGAGGTGGCCTCACTATGAGGATACAACAGGCATTTCTGCTAGCCTATTCCCATGGCCGAAGAAAACCTGCTGGATGCATTCTGGGCCGTGGCCCGGGCCCTGCGCGGCCGCTCCCGCAGCATGCTGCAGCCGTGGGGCATCTCGCCCTGGCAGTCGCGGGCCTTGGGGGAACTTGGGCGGCATGGACCGATGCGTCTCGGCGTCCTCTCTGAAAGGCTGCGCATCGCTGCCAGGTCCACGACCGAGGTGGTGGACGGGCTGGAGGCCCTGGGCCTGGTGGCGCGCGAACCCGACCCGGGGGATCGCCGGGCCACCGTGGTGTCGCTGACACCCGAGGGCGAACAGCGGCGCAGGGATATCAGGGCGGCCCAGCTGGCCGAAGCCGATGAGTACTTCAGCGTGCTCACACCCGAGGAGCGGGAGTCCCTGGCACTGTCGCTGCGGAAGCTTCGCCCGGAGCGCGGAGGCGGGACCGGGGAGGCCCCGCCGTCGGGATAGCGGGCCGCTCGTCCACTAAACTGGGTGGCACTATGACTACTGATGCTGCCCCCGCCTCTACTTCCGACGAAACGACTGTCCGCGTCCGGTTCTGCCCGTCGCCGACCGGAACGCCCCACGTGGGCCTCATCCGCACGGCACTGTTCAACTGGGTCCATGCCAAGCACACCAAGGGCACGTTCGTCTTCCGCATCGAGGACACCGACGCGGCACGGGATTCGGAGGAGAGCTACGAGCAGCTGCTCGAGGCGCTGAAATGGCTCGGCATCACGTGGGACGAAGGCGTGGAAGTGGGCGGGCCGCACGAGCCCTACCGCCAGTCACGGCGGCTGGACCTGTACAAGGATGTCGTGGCCAAGCTGCTCGAGGCGGGCTACGCCTACGAGTCCTACTCGTCCCCGGACGAGGTCGAGGCCCGGCACAGGGCGGCCGGGCGCGACCCGAAGCTCGGCTACGACAACTTCGACCGCGACCTGACGGACGAGCAGGTCGCGGCGTTCAGGGCCGAGGGTCGCGAACCGGTGCTGCGCGTCCGGATGCCTGACGAGGATGTCACCTTCACCGACCTGGTGCGCGGCGACATCACCTTCAAGGCCGGCAGCATCCCCGACTACGTGATTGTCCGCGCCGACGGCTCACCGCTCTACACGCTGGTCAACCCGGTCGACGATGCGCTGATGGGAATCACCCACGTGCTGCGCGGCGAGGACCTGCTCTCCTCCACGCCGCGCCAGGTCGTGCTGATCCGCGCCCTGATGGAGCTGGGCATCGCAAAGTACATGCCGGAGTTCGGCCACCTGCCGTACGTCATGGGCGAGGGGAACAAGAAGCTCTCCAAGCGCGACCCGGAGTCCAACCTCTTCCTGCTGCGGGACCGCGGCTTCATTCCGGAGGGCCTGCTCAACTACCTGGCGCTGCTGGGCTGGAGCCTCTCGGCGGACGAGGACATCTTCACGGTCGAGCAGCTGATCGAGAACTTCGACGTCCACGATGTGCTGGCGAACCCCGCACGCTTCGACCTGAAGAAGGCCGAGGCGATCAACGGAACCCACGTCCGCATGCTCGAAGCCGAAGACTTCCGCAACCGGCTGGTGCCCTACCTGCGGACGGCAGGCCTCGTCGGCGAGACCCTGACGGACCGTGAAAACGAGATCCTCACCGAGGCTGCCCCGCTCGTCCAAGAGCGCATCGGCCTGCTGGGCGAGGCGCCCGAGATGCTGTCCTTCCTGTTCAAGGCCGACGACGGGATCGATGTCGCCGCCGACGCGCGAAAGGGCCTGCCGGAGAACCTGGCCGAGGCGCTGGATGCCGCGCTGGCCGCGCTCGAGCCGGTCGGGGACTGGACGGCGGAGAACATCCAGCAGGCGCTGCGCAGCGCCTTGGTGGACGGCCTCGGGCTCAAGCCCCGGCTGGCGTTCGGGCCGGTCCGCACCGCAGTGTCCGGCCGCCGGATCTCGCCGCCGCTGTTCGAGTCCATGGTCATCCTGGGCAAGGACTCCTCCCTGGCCCGCATTAAGGCCTTCCGCAACGCCTGATTGACGGCACTTCCGGGCAGTGTGACGCACGGCTCAGCCAAAAAGGCCCCTCTCGTTTTGAAAAACAGCGGGAGCATCCGGTAGAGTAATTACTCGTGCTGAGGGGCTCAGCCGGTCAGGAAGGCTTGGCGGGCAAGGTCCGGAAGTGCCATTGGGATATGGTGTAATTGGCAACACAACGGTTTCTGGTACCGTCATTCTAGGTTCGAGTCCTGGTATCCCAGCGCTGGCAGGTCCGCTGTTTTCCGGCGGATTTGAATCAAATCGAAGGATTTGGCAGCCGGGCGGAAGGTATGCAATACTCTTCTAGCCCGATCGGCGAAAGCCGGTTAGGAAAAGTGCAAGGCCCCATCGTATAGCGGCCTAGTACGCCGCCCTCTCACGGCGGTAACGCGGGTTCGAATCCCGCTGGGGTCACCGATGGCCGGTCCCGGACAGGAATGTCCGGGACCGGCTTTTTCGTATTCCGGTGCCTTTCCCGGGTTTGGCGTTATACGCCAAAAAGAGTCCCGAACACGGTTTTCCACACCGTTTTCCGTGCTCCCGTTTGCCGGTTTTCCGCTGCGGGTGTTTTCCGCCCTATTTCCCGGTCGCGGCAAACATGGCTGGCATGATGGTGTCCGTGGACAGTACGACGGAAGCGGCGACGCACCCCGGGCCGGAGGGCGCGGTCCTGCTGCAGGAGGTCCGGGACCGGCTCGAGGCCGTGGAGCTGCCCCTCGACCTGCCTGAGGCGGCGGCTGCCCGCAGGAGCGCCCGGGCTGCGGCCGTCCAGCTCGACGATTACATCCTGCCCCGGCTGCGCAGCCTGGATGCCCCGCTGCTCGCCGTCGTGGGGGGATCGACAGGCGCGGGCAAGTCGACCCTGGTAAACGCGCTGGTGCAGCGGCCCGTCTCCCGGGCCGGAGCCATCCGCCCCACCACCCGCCAACCGACCCTGGTCCACCACCCCGCCGACCGCCGGTGGTTCGAGGACCAGCGCATCCTCCCCGGACTGAGCCGGCTCACGCCCGCCGCCGGAGACCCGGGCGCGGCGTCCGGTGACGGCGGTTCCCTGCGACTGGTGGCCGACGCCGTCGTGCCTAGGGGCGTCGCCCTGCTGGACGCACCGGACATCGACTCCGTCTCCGAGCAAAACCGGCTGCTGGCGTCGCAGCTGCTCTCGGCCGCGGACCTCTGGCTGTTCGTGACCACGGCCAACCGCTACGCCGATGCCGTACCCTGGCACCTCCTCACGGAGGCCGCCGGACGCAACATCACGGTCGCCGTCGTACTGGACCGCGTGCCGCCGGGCGTGGAGGAGGAGGTGCGGGAGGACCTGGCCGCTATGCTTCAGCACCGCGGCCTGGGCGAGGCCAAGCTGTTCGTCGTTGCGGAGACCGCGCTGGACGGGCGGGGCATGCTGCCGCTGGAGGCGGTGGCGCCGATCCGCGAGTGGCTTGCCCGGCTCGCTGCGGACGCCCCGGTTCGCGCCGGGATCGCGCGGCGCACGCTCGGCGGCGCGGTGGGACTGCTCGGCGCCAAGGTCGCCGACGTGGCCCGGGCCGGGGAGGAACAGGCCGCGGCCGCCGAACGGCTGCGCTCGGACGCCCTCGGCGCCTACCGGGCGGCCACGGCGCGGGCGCTGGCCGCCACCGAGGACGGAACGCTGCTGCGCGGCGAGGTGCTGGCGCGGTGGCAGGACTTCGTCGGCACCGGCGAGTTCTTCCGCTCCCTCGAAAGCGGCATCGGACGGGTGCGCGATCGCGTGGCGGCGTTCTTCAGCGGCCGCCCGGAACCGTCGGCCACGGTGGAGACAGCCATCGAATCCGGCCTGCAGTCGGTGATCGTGGAGGAGGCCGAAAAAGCGGCCGAAGACACCCAGGCCCGCTGGCGGGACGATCCTGCCGGCCGGCAGCTGCTGGCCGGCGCGGACCTGGCCGGCGCCGGGGAGGGATTCGCCGGGAAAGCCGCCGCGCAGATCCGGGCCTGGCAGGGGGACCTGCTGGAGCTGATCCGGACCGAGGGGACGGACAAGCGGTTCAAGGCGAGGATGCTGTCGTTCGGCGTGAACGGTCTGGGGGTGGCACTGATGATCGTCGTCTTCGCGACCACCGGGGGACTCACCGGGCTGGAAATCGGCGTGGCCGGCGGGACCGCCGTCGTAGGCCAGAAGCTGCTGGAGGCCGTATTCGGCGACGACGCGGTGCGTCGGCTGGCGGGCAAGGCGCGTGCAGGCCTCCGGCAGAGGACGCAGGAGTTGATGGACGAGGAAGCCCGGCGGTTCCTGGACCGGCTGCCGGTGCTGGCCGGGGATAGCCCCGCGGAATGGCGGGAGCTTCGCGCCCGGCTGGACGACCTCGCCGCGCGCATCGGAGCGGGAGACCCGGTATGAGCCGCCATCGCGGGGCCGGGGATGCCTCCACGCTGCAGAAGCGGCTGGAAGCGCTGTCCGAGGCCCGGGAGCTGGCCGGGGACAGGCTGCGGGAGCAGGAGCTGGCGCCGGTCCTGGGCGTGCTCGAGCGGGCCAGCGCGCGGCGGTCGCTCTCCGCCGACCACACCGTCGTCGGCTTCTTCGGCGCCACCGGAGGCGGAAAGTCCTCGCTGTTCAACGCCGTGACCGGCGGCCGCATCGCCGTCGCGGCGGCCCGCCGGCCGACGACCGCGGAGCCGCTGGCCGGCATCCGCACGCCGGAGGGGAGCGGACCGCTGCTGGACTGGCTGGAGGTGAAACAGCGGCACGTCCTTCCGGATGACGGGTCCGCGGACAACCCGCCCGGCCTCATCCTGCTGGACCTGCCGGACTTCGATTCCACGGCGGCCGAGCACCGGCGGATCGTGGAGCGGCTCGTGGGGCAGGTGGACGTCCTCGTCTGGGTCGTGGACCCGCAGAAGTACGCCGATGCCGCGCTGCACAACGGCTTCCTGCGCGGGTTGGCCTCGCACGAGGCCGTGACCATGGTGGTGCTGAACCAGATTGACCGGCTCGCTCCCGACGAGGTGGAGCCGGTGCTGGCTTCCCTCCGGGAGACGCTCGCCGCGGACGGCCTCGCCAACGTGCAGATCCATCCGGTGTCGGCCGCGACCGGAGCCGGGGTGGACGGACTGCGCGCGGCGCTCGGCGACGTGGTGCGCCGGCGCCGGGCAGGAACCGAGCGGCTCCTGGCGGACGTGGCAGCCGGCGCCGACGCCCTGGCCGGCGCCGCCGCGGACTCGGACCTGCCGGCGCCGTCGAAGGACGCCCGGCGCAGGCTCTCCAACGCGCTGGCCACCACCGCCGGAGTGGAGCGGGTTGCGGAAACGGTCGGCCGCTCGTACCGGCGGCAGGCGCACCGGCACACCGGCTGGCCCCTCACCCGCTGGCTCGGGCGGCTCCGCCGGGATCCGCTGAAGCGGCTCAACCTGGACCGCCGGGACATCGATCCCGCGCTGAGCCGGTCTTCGCTGCCCGCACCCGGCCCGGCCCAGCGGGCCCAGGCCGACGCCGCGCTGCGCGAGTTCGCCGACGCGGCCGGGCGGGGCGCCCCCGAGGCCTGGCGCGCATCGATCCGGCGGGCGGCCCGTTCCCGGGCGGACGTCCTTCCGGATGCCTTGGACCAGGCGCTGGCCCACACCGACCTGGGTTCGAACCGGAAATCCTGGTGGTGGCCGCTCGTCGGCCTGCTGCAGTGGGTCGCCCTGGCTGCCGCGCTGGCCGGCGCGCTGTGGCTGCTGGGCCTGGCGGTACTCGGCTACCTGCAGTTCGAAGTGCCGCCCGCTCCGCGCGTCGAGGGCTTCCCCGTGCCGACCCTCATGCTCGCCGCCGGCGTACTGCTCGGCGTGTTGCTGGCGCTGCTGTCCGCGGCCGTCGCCCGCGCCGTAGCGGGGTCCCGGACGGCGAAAGCGCGGCGGCGGCTGCGCGCCAGCGTGGACGAGGTGGCCCGGGCGCAGGTGATCGCCCCGGTGGAGGACGAGGTCGAGCGCTGCAACCGCTTCAGGCACGCCGTCGCGGCCGCGCGGAACGGCAGCGCCGTCAAAGCCGGTCTCAGGTGAGGGCCGCCAGAACCTTGTGCAGCGTCCGCAGGTTGCGGGTCGTCGTCGTGCTCTTGTAGCGCTGCTTGGCGCTCAGTTTGTTCACCGGGCTCTCCAGCGTGCTTCCCTTGGCCACCGTCCACGCGCTGGCCTCCGGCCCGAGCCGGTGCTGTTCGGCGCCCGCGGCTGCGGCGGCGTCGAAGAGCTCCTCCAGCGCGTCAGGATCGGACGCCAGAGTGATGTAGGCGTGCACGTCCGGGGTATCCGCCGGGTAGGGGCAGTCGGCCACCAGCTCCGCCAGCCGCTGCGCGGTGAGCACGATGACCCAGGCGTCGTAGCCGAAGCGCTCGCGCAGCTTCGCCTCCACCAGGGCCTTCACCTCACCGGCCGGCGCCTCGCTGGAACAGACGACGTTCCCGCTGGCGAGCAGCGTCTTCACGCCGGCCAAAGGCAGCTCGGCGAGGGCCTGCCGCAGGTCCGCCATCTTGAGGTTGATGCCGCCCACATTCACGCCCCGCAGGAACACCGCATAGCTTGTCATGGGCCGGATCATACCGGGGATCCGGCGGAGGTGTCAGCGCTTAGCCCGGCACTACGGGCCCGACAGCTCCGGCCCTACAACGCCGGCCCGGTGGGCGGCTCCGGCCGCGTGATAGGTTCCAGTGCGGAAGCCAACCAGGCCGACGTGAACTGACGTGAAAGGGAGTGACGGGTGTCCGATGACCGGCGCACGGTAGCCGAACTGGATGAACGCGGGCTGCTGGAGCTGATCTTCCCGCGGCTCGGCCCGGACGGCGCACTGGTCGGACCCGGCGACGACGCCGCCGTCGTCGCCGCCCCGGACGGGCGCACCGTGCTGTCCATCGACACGCTCGTGCAGGACCAGGATTTCCGGCTGGACTGGGCCGGCGGCTACCGGAGTTCCGGCTTCGACGTCGGCTGGAAGTGCGCGGCGCAGAACGTTTCCGACATCAACGCGATGGGCGCGGTTCCCACCTCCCTGGTCGTCAGCCTGACCTTGCCGGGTACGACGCCGGTGGGCTGGGTCGAGGAACTTGCCGACGGTCTGCGCGCGGCGCTCCAGGAGCTGGGCGCGGACCGCTGTGGAGTGGTCGGCGGGGACCTGGGCAAGGGGCCGGTCATCGTCGTGACGGCGGCGGTCACCGGTGACCTCGAGGGCCGCGCGCCGGTGCTGCGCTCGGGGGCGCGGCCTGGAGACATCGTGGCGGTGGCCGGAACCCCGGGCCGCGCGGCCGCAGGACTCGCCCTGCTCGAGAAGGCGCCCGACTACGCCGCCCTGCCGCCCGCGCTGCGCCGGCTGACCGGACTGCAGTCCCGGCCGGTGCCGCCCCTGGCAGCGGGGCCGCTGGCCGCACGGGCCGGAGTGCACGCCATGATGGACATTTCCGACGGGCTGGTCCGCGACGCCGGCCGGCTGGCCCGCGCCGGCGGCGTGGCCCTTGACCTCGACGGTGCCCTCCTGCGGGATTTCGAAGCGGAGCTGCGCCCGGCCGCCGAACTGCTGTGCGCCGACCCGCGGAACTGGGTGCTCGGCGGGGGAGAGGACCATGGGCTGCTGGCGGCCTTCGGACCGGAATCGGAGCTTCCGGAAGGCTTCCACGCCGTCGGCTCGGTGCAGGCCGGCGCGCCGGCCGTCACCGTGGACGGTGCCGTGCCGGAAGTGCTCGGCTGGGACCACTTCCGCGGCTAGCGCCGGAAGTGGTCACGCGGCCGGGCCCGCGGCTCAGCGCCGGACCGGCCCGGGGTTCAGTCGTTGCTCTTGCGCAGGGCCTCGGTGAGCTGCTGGGCGGCCTGGACGACCACCTCGGCATGGATCCGGCCCGGCTGCCGGCTCAGCCGCTCGATCGGCCCGGAGATGGAGACGGCGGCGATGACACGTCCGGAAGGACCCCGCACCGGCGCGGACACGGAGGCGACGCCGGGTTCGCGTTCGCCCAGGCTCTGGCCCCAGCCGCGGCGCCGGACCCCGGCGAGCACGGTCGGCGTGAACCGCGCGCCCCGCAGTCCCTCGAGGAGCCGCTCGTGGTCCTCCCAGGCCAGCAGGACCTGGGCCGCGGAGCCGGCCTTCATGGACAGCTGCGTCCCGACCGGGATCGTGTCGCGCAGGCCAACGGGCCGCTCCGCCGATGCCACGCAGACGCGTGCGTCTCCCTGGCGGCGGAAAACCTGGGCGCTCTCGCCCGTGGCGTCGCGCAGGCTGAGGAGCACCGGCCCGGCCGAAGCGATGAGCCGGTCCTCGCCGGCCGCGGCCGCCAGTTCCACCAGCCGCCGGCCCAGCACGAACCGTCCCTGCATGTCCCGGCTGACCAGGCGGTGGTGGACCAGCGCCAGCGCCAGCCGGTGCACCGTCGGCCGCGCGAGGCCGGTGGCCGCGACCAGCTGCGCCAGCGAAGTCGGTCCTGCTTCGAGGGTGTCCAGCACCATGACGGCCTTGTCGATGACTCCGACGCCACTTGAATTGTCCATAAAATGATATTGACGTCTCAATATCTGAGATGCAAGTCGGCTCGCTGGCGCGCAATCGGGCGGTCCTGACAGGATTTAAGTACACACTTCTGCGGTCCGAGACGATGCGGCACTCCTGTCCTCGGGCGGCCGCGCTGTCACTGACGGAGGGAGCTGGCCATGGCCGGTACGAGTGCGGGCAAGACGCTCGCCGAGAAGGTTTGGAATGCGCACGTCGTGCGCCCCGGCGAAGGCGAAGGCGCCGCACGCCAGCCCGATCTGATCTACATCGACCTCCACCTCGTGCACGAAGTGACGTCCCCGCAGGCATTCGAGGGGCTGCGCCTGGCCGGCCGCAAGCTGCGCCGGCCGGACCTGACCATCGCCACCGAGGACCACAACACTCCTACGCTGGATATCGACAAGCCGATCGCCGACCCGACCAGCCGCACGCAGATCGAGACCCTGCGCACCAACTGCAAGGAATTCGGCGTCCGGCTGCACTCACTCGGCGACGCGGAGCAAGGCATCGTCCACGTGGTCGGCCCGCAGCTCGGCCTGACCCAGCCGGGCCTCACCGTGGTCTGCGGCGACTCCCACACCTCCACCCACGGCGCCTTCGGGGCGCTGGCATTCGGCATCGGCACCTCCGAGGTGGAGCATGTCATGGCCACCCAGACCCTCTCGCTGAAGCCGTTCAAGACGATGGCCATCAATGTAGAAGGCACGCTGCGGCCGGGCGTCACCGCCAAGGACATCATCCTCGCCGTGATTGCCAAGATCGGCACCGGCGGCGGCCAGGGCTACGTGCTGGAGTACCGCGGTTCGGCCATCCGCTCGCTGAGCATGGAAGCGCGCATGACCATCTGCAACATGTCCATCGAGGCCGGCGCCCGCGCCGGCATGGTGGCGCCGGACGACACCACCTTCGACTACCTCAAGGGCCGCCCGCACGCGCCCGAAGGCGCGGACTGGGACGCCGCCGTCGACTACTGGCGCACCCTGCGCTCGGACGACGACGCCGAATTCGACGCCGAGGTCTTCCTGGACGCGGACACCCTGGAGCCGTTCGTGACCTGGGGAACCAACCCCGGCCAGGGCGTTTCGCTCTCGCAGGCCGTGCCTGATCCGGACGACTTCGCGGACGAGAACGCCAAGGCCGCCGCCCGGCGCGCACTGGACTACATGGCCCTGGAGGCCGGTACGCCGATGAAGGACATCCGCGTGGACACGGTCTTCCTCGGCTCCTGTACCAACAGCCGCATCGAGGACCTGCGGATCGCGGCGGACATCATCCGCGGCCGGAGCAAGGCCCCCAACGTGCGGATGATGGTGGTCCCCGGCTCGGCCCGCGTGCGGCTGGAAGCCGAGGCCGAGGGGCTGGACAAGGTGTTCAAGGAGTTCGGCGCCGAATGGCGGTTTGCCGGCTGCTCGATGTGCCTGGGCATGAACCCGGACCAGCTGGCTCCGGGGGAGCGCTGCGCCTCCACGTCCAACCGCAACTTCGAGGGACGCCAGGGCAAGGGCGGACGCACCCATCTGGTCTCGCCCGTGGTCGCCGCCGCGACCGCGGTCCGCGGCACGCTGAGCTCGCCGTCGGACCTGGACCCCATTAACGATGACGCCGTGTCCCGGCCTGCTGCCTAAGGAGCTTTGAGGATTATGGAGAAGTTTTCGACCCACACCGGCATCGGCGTTCCGCTGCGCCAGTCCAACGTGGACACGGACCAGATCATCCCGGCCGTCTACCTGAAGCGGATCACCCGCAGCGGCTTCGAGGACGCCCTGTTCGCCGCTTGGCGGAAGCAGGAGACCTTCATCCTGAACCAGGAGCCGTTCAGCCGCGGTTCGGTCCTCGTGGCCGGCCCGGACTTCGGTACCGGCTCCTCCCGCGAGCACGCCGTCTGGGCGCTGAAGGACTACGGCTTCAAGGTGGTCCTCTCTTCCCGGTTCGCCGACATCTTCCGCGGCAACTCGGGCAAGCAGGGCCTGCTGGCGGCCGAGGTCGCGCAGGACGACATCGAGCTGATCTGGAAGGAACTGGAGAACCATCCGGGTACCGAGGTCACTGTGGACCTGCAGGCCAAGACGGTGGTCTGCGGAACCCTCACCGCGCCGTTCGAGATCGACGACTACACCCGCTGGCGCCTGCTCGAGGGCCTGGACGACATCGGCCTGACGCTGCAGCACGAGGGGGACATCACCGCCTACGAGCAGACCCGTCCGGCCTGGAAGCCGAAGACGCTGCCGGCCCGGACCTAGCGCGCCACGGTGGTGAACGCCACTGTATTTCGGGATGATTGCGGTAGCTTCTATGCTTAGCTGAGGCCTTCGCGAAGTCTCGAGGGCCCTGCCAATTTAAGGAATCAGGTGTTTATGGCAAGCGTTTTGACCATTCGCGGTGGAGTCCCGCTCACGGGAAAGGTATCCGTACGGGGAGCCAAGAACCTGGTCCCCAAGGCGATGGTCGCCTCGCTGCTCGGCAACGAGCCGTCGGTGCTCCGGAACGTGCCGGAGATCAAGGACGTCGACGTCGTCACCAGCCTGCTGCGCCTCCATGGCGTGGATGTGGCGAAGGACCCGGTTTCGGGCGACCTGACGCTGGATCCGTCGCACGTCAAGACGGCGCAGATGAAGGACATCGATGCGCACGCCGGCGATTCCCGGATCCCGATCCTGTTCTGCGGGCCGCTGATCCACAGCATCGGCGAGGCCTTCATCCCGGACCTCGGCGGCTGCCGCATCGGGGACCGGCCGATCGACTACCACCTCGAGGTGCTGCGCCAGTTCGGCGCCGTCGTGGACAAGCGCGAGGGCGGCATTTCCATCTCCGCGCCGAAGGGCCTCAAGGGCGCCAAGCTCTCGCTGCCCTACCCGAGCGTCGGCGCCACGGAACAGGTCCTGCTGACCGCCACGCGCGCCGAGGGCATCACCGAGCTCAGCGGCGCGGCGATCGAGCCGGAAATCATGGACCTGATCGCGGTGCTGCAGAAGATGGGCGCGATCATCAGCGTGCAGACGGACCGCGTGATCCGGATCGAGGGCGTGGAGCAGCTGCGCGGCTTCAACCACCGCGCGCTGCCGGACCGCAACGAGGCCGCCTCGTGGGCATCGGCCGCGCTGGTGACCGAGGGCGACATCTATGTGGAGGGCGCGGTCCAGGCGGACCTGACCGCGTTCCTGAACACGTTCCGCAAGATCGGCGGCGAATTCGACATTGACGACCAAGGCATCCGGTTCCGCCACACCGGCGGCAAGCTCTCGCCGCTCGTGCTCGAGACGGACGTGCACCCGGGCTTCATGACGGACTGGCAGCAGCCGCTGGTGGTCGCCCTGACCCAGGCTGCCGGCGTGTCGATCGTGCACGAGACCGTCTACGAAAACCGCTTCGGCTTCACCCAGGCCCTGGTCCGGATGGGCGCAAACATCCAGCTGCACCGCGAGTGCCTGGGCAGCGTGCCCTGCCGCTTCGGCCAGCGCAACTTCCTGCACTCGGCCGTCATCTCCGGACCGACGCAGCTGCGCGGCGCGGACATCGACATCCCGGACCTGCGCGGCGGCTTCAGCCACCTGATCGCGGCCCTGGCCGCCACCGGAACGTCCCGGGTGACCGGCCTTGAGCTGATCAACCGCGGTTACGAACGGTTCCAGTCCAAGCTGGAAAGCCTCGGCGCGGATTTCGACATTGTCTGAGGCGCCGGCGCAAGGAATGAAAGCGGGACGCAAGGAACGTGCCACCCTCGGAACGGTGGCCGTGCTGGTCCGGCCGGTCCTGGACCTGGTGCTGGGACGTCAGTGGAGCGGCGGCGGGCATCTGCCCAAGGACCGCGGCTTCATCGTCTGCCCGAACCACAACACGGAGATCGACCCGCTGGTCGTGGGGCACTACATCTACAACCACGGCCATCTCCCGCACTTCCTCGCGAAGGCGTCGCTGTTCAACATTCCGGTGGTCGGCAAGATCCTGGGCGCCTCCCGGCAGATTCCCGTGGAGCGAAGCAGCGCCGGAGCCAACCGTTCGCTGGAGACCGCGCGCAGCGTCATGGACGAGGGCGGAGCGGTCATCATCTACCCCGAGGGCACACTGACCCGCGATCCCGATCTCTGGCCGATGCGCGGCCGGACCGGAGCCGCGCGGCTGGCGCTCCAGACGGGGGCGCCCGTGGTACCGGTGGCGCACTGGGGCGCCAACGAGCTCCTTCCGCGCTACGCGAAGAAGCTGCACCTGTTCCCGCGCAAGACCGCGCGCGTCGTCGCCGGCCCGCCGGTGGACCTGAGCGAGTTCGAGGGCCTTCCGGTGACCAAAACGGTGCTGGAGGCGGCCACGAACAAGATCATGGACGCCATCACCGAGCTATTGGAGGGGCTCCGCAATGAGGAGGCTCCGGCCACCCGGTGGGATCCTGCCCAGCGCGGGCAGAGCCCCACGGGCCGGGATTTCGAGCGGGGGGCGCTGCCGGAGGACCAGGCGTGAGCGCGCGGACGGGCCTGCCGGCCGCGGTAGCCGTGCTTGGCGCCGGCAGCTGGGGCACCACGTTCGCCAAGGTCGTTGCCGACGCCCATCCGGAACTGGAGGTCCGTCTCTGGGCCCGCCGGGCCGAGGTGGCGGAAGAGATCAATACCAGCCACCTGAACTCCAAGTACCTCAAGGACATCGTCCTGCCGGAGAATCTGGGCGCCTCCGCGGATGTCGCCAAGGTGCTCGCCGGCGCGGACCTGGTGGTCCTGGCCGTCCCGGCCCAAACCTTGCGCCCGCAGCTGGCGGGCTGGAAGCCGCTGCTGGAGGACACCGCCGTCGTAGTTTCCCTGATGAAGGGGCTGGAACGCGGCACGGACGCGCGCATGAGCGAGGTGATCAAGGAGGAACTCGGCCTGCCGGACGAGCGCGTCGCGGTCATTTCGGGACCCAACCTGGCGATGGAGATCGCCCGGAAGGAACCCACCGCCTCCGTGGTCGCATGCACGGACCGCGAGGTCGCGCAGTGGATCGCCAACACCTGCACGGCCAGCTACTTCCGGCCGTACACCAACACGGACGTCGTGGGCGTGGAAATCGGCGGGATCGTCAAGAACGTTATCGCGCTCTGCGTCGGCATCTGCGACGGCAAGCACATGGGCGACAACACCAAGGCCTCCGTGATCACCCGCGGCCTGGCCGAAACCACCCGCCTGACCCTCGCCCTCGGCGGGGAGGTCGAAACCATGGCCGGACTCGCCGGGCTGGGCGACCTGGTGGCGACGTGTTCCTCGCCGCTTTCGCGCAACCACACCGCCGGCCGGCTGCTGGGCGAGGGGCTAAGCCTCGACGAGGTCAACCTGCGCATGACCCAGACGGCCGAAGGCATCAAGTCCGGCCGCGCCGTGCTGGACCTGGCCAACCACATGGGCGTGGAAATGCCGATTACCGAAAGCGTGGTGGCCGTGCTGGAGGGGGAGATCTCCGTGGAGGACCTCGCACCGCGGCTGCTGACGCGTGAACTCAAATCAGAAGGCGAGCAGGACCAGTGACTTTGACCTCTTTCGATGCGACCGAGCCGGAATCCGGCACCAAGCCCCGCGTGGCCGTGCTGTTCGGCGGCCGTTCCAGCGAACATTCCGTCAGCTGCGTGACCGCCGCGGGAGTGCTCGCGGCGATCGACAAGGACAAGTACGACGTCGTTCCGGTGGGGATCGCGCGGAACGGCCAGTGGGTGCTGGTCAACGCGGATCCGCAGGAATGGACCCTCACGGCCGGCCAGCTGCCGGAGGTCCCGGACTCGGCGGAGCAGGTGATGCTGGCCGCACGGGATTCGGCCGCGGAGCTGCTGATGCGGACCGGTCCCGAATCGACCCGGAGCATGGGGCGCATCGATGTGGTGCTGCCGCTGCTGCACGGCCCGTTCGGCGAAGACGGCACGCTGCAGGGCATGCTCGAGATGGCGGACGTCCGCTACGTCGGCGCGGGTGTGCTCGCCTCGGCCGTGGGGATGGACAAGCACTTCATGAAGCTGGCCTTCGCCGCCGCAGGACTCGAGGTGGGACCGTACGAGGTCATCACGGACCGGCAGTGGCAGCGGGACCCGGAAGCCGCGCTGCAGCGTGCCGCCGCGCTGGGCTTCCCGGTGTTCGTCAAGCCCGCCCGAGCCGGTTCCTCCATGGGGATCACTCGGGTGACGGAGGCGGCGCAGCTGCGTTCCGCCGTCGAAATCGCCCGCGGGCATGACCCCAAGGTGGTCGTGGAAGCCGGCATCCCCGGACGGGAGATCGAGGTCGCCGTCCTGCAGGGCCGCGGCATCGAGGATCCGCGCACGAGCCTGCCCGGCGAGATCGCGGTGCAGCCGGGCGAGCATGCCTTCTACGATTTCGAAGCCAAATACGTGGACGGCGCGGCGGCCGCGCTGAGCTGCCCCGCCGAGCTGCCCGACGACGCGACGGCGCGGGTGCGGGAGCTGGCTGCGCGGGCCTTCGACGCCGTGGGAGCCGAAGGCCTCTCGCGGGCGGACTTCTTCTATACCCCGGACGGCGGGCTGGTCATCAACGAGATCAACACGATGCCCGGGTTCACGCCGATCAGCATGTACCCGCAGATGTGGGCCAAGTCCGGCCTGCCGTACACGGAGCTGATCGACGAGCTGATCCACCTGGCGCTCAGCCGGCCTACCGGGCTGCGCTAGCCGGTCTACCGGGCTCCGCTAGCCGGCCTACCGGGCTGCGCCAGCCGGCTGCCGGCGCGCCTACGGAACTTCGAGGGTGTCTCCAGCGCCCAGGCACCTGTCGGTCTGCGGGATCTTGGCCGCCGCGTCCGCCAGGTCCACCAGGATGGTGCTTTCCGCCACCTCGTCCGGGTTGAAGACCAGTTCTGTGGCCGGAGTGCGTCCGTAGGTGACGGCGGTCCAGGTGCCGTCGCCTTCGCGCAGCACCCAGTCGATCCCGTTGACGTTGACGCACTGGTCCGTCGTCGGACCGGGGGCCGGAACACCGCACCTGAGGATCACGCGGGACGGGTCTCCCCAAGCCGCGGTCGCCTGGCTGGACGTCTCGCGGCGCGGGAAGTCCGCAACGAACTGGGGGAGTATGACCATCATGGGAGCGCAGGCGGGGTTGGCCGCGTCTTCGGCCGGCTCGACATCGACGATCGGGGAACATGCGGAGGCCGCCATGACCACCCCGGCACCGAGGAGCAGGAGGGGCACGCGCTTCGCGGACGGATTTCGGTGCATGGATCCAGCCTATCGGCTGCCGGAAGCAGAAGAATTTCGGCTCTTGTTCCGCGCGGCATGCCAAAACGTTATCCCCGCCGCAGATTCTCTGCGGTAGGCTCGGTTAACGCCTCAGAACTGAAAGACGCCGCGGGCCAGCGCGCCGGCGGCCACGGGAACGGACCGACTTGCAGACAAAAGTAGCCGCGAATGCGCAGGCGTTGAAACGCTGGCTCGGCAAAGCGGAAGTGGTACTGGGCAATCACAGCGACCGGCTGAACGCGATCAATATTTTCCCGGTCGCGGACGGTGACACCGGAACCAACCTCTACCTGACCGTGCGGTCCGCCGCCCTCGCAGCCGCGGAGGCGGAGACCACGGACGTGGGCGAGCTGCTGGCAGCTGCCGGCCAAGCGGCAATGGAGGAGGCCCGGGGCAACAGCGGAACCCTGTTCTCGGTTTTCCTCTCGGCGCTCTCCGAGCCGCTGCACGGCACCACCCGGCTGACCGGCCCGCTGCTGGCCGCAGCGCTGCAGCGCGCGGAGATCCGCTGCTGGTCGGCCCTGAGCGACCCGGTGCCGGGCACGATGCTGTCCGTGATCGAGGCCGTCTCCCGCGCGGCCAACACCGGGGACCCGGTGCATGCCGGGGACCATTCGAACCATGCTTTGGCCGCCACGCTGGAGGCGGTCGTTGCCGCCGCCCTGGAAGCGGTGGTGGAGACGGAGGACCAGCTGGGCCCGCTGGCAGCCGCGGAGGTGGTGGACGCGGGCGCCGTGGGCTTCCTGCTCATCCTCGACACCCTCCGCGCGAGCGCCTTGGGCGAGGAACTCCAGCCGGAGCTGCTGGACGGGCTCCACGGGTACAGCGTCCAGGACCCGCACATCCACCTGGACCATGCCCACGAGGGCGTCGAGGTCATGTGCACCATCAACCTCAGTCCGCTGGACGCCGCGACGCTGCGGCTGCAGCTGGACGAGCTCGGGGACTCCGTGATCCTCAGCGCCGTGACGGAGGTGGAGGGCGGCTACCGCTGGCGCATCCATGCCCATGTTCCCGCCGCCGATCCGGCGCTGGCCGCCATCCGGTCCTTCGGGGAGCCGAGCAACCTGTCCGTGACGGACCTTGCGGCGCCGGCCTACGAGGCCCATGACTGATCGGCAACCCCCGGAACTGGCGCTGCCCCTCGAGCGCCGGGTCGGCAAACGCACCGCCAATGTCCTGGAGAAGCACCTGGGCCTGCGGACCACCGCGGACCTGCTCAATTACTTTCCGCGCAAGTACCTCAAGCGCGGCGAGCTGACCCCCATTGCCGACCTGCCGATGGACGAGGACGTGACCCTCGTGGCGCGCGTCCTGAGCAGCCGCTCCCGCCAGATGCGGGCCCGCAAGGGGTCGATCACCGACGTCGTTGTCACCGACGGCCTCGGCGGCAGGCACAGCTCGGTCGCCCTCACCTTCTTCAACGCCTACCGCGCCGCCAAGGAGCTGACGCCCGGCACGCTGGCCATGTTCGCCGGCAAGGTCTCCACCTATCGGGACAGTCTGACGCTGACCAACCCGGAGTACGTGCTGCTCGGGGACGAATCCGAGTTCGACGCCGATGCCGCCCGCCGCCCGGTTCCGGTCTATCCCGCCACGGCCAAGGTGGCGAGCTGGCGGATCCGGTCGGCGGTCGAGGTCCTGCTGGACAGCGTCGACTTCGACAGGGTGCCGGACCCGGTGCCGGCGGACATCGCGATCCGGGACCGCCTGTACTCGCTGGGCGACGCCTACCGCAACATCCACCTGCCGGACGAGTTCGAGACCGCGCTGAAGGCCCAGGACCGGTTCCGCTACCAGGAGGCGCTGATCCTGCAGACCGCCCTGGCCCGCCGGCGCGCACAGGCGGCGGCGGAGGAGGCCACAGCCCGCCCGCATAAGCCCGGCGCGCTGCTGGAGCGGTTCGATGCTTCGCTGCCGTTCACGCTGACCGCGGGCCAGCGCGAGGTCGGCGAAACCTTGGCCGCCGAACTCGCCGCCGACCACCCGATGAACCGGCTGCTGCAGGGCGAGGTGGGCTCCGGCAAGACGCTGGTGGCGCTGCGTGCCATGCTGCAGGTCATCGACGCGGGCGGGCAGGCGGCGCTGCTGGCGCCGACCGAAGTCCTCGCCGGCCAGCACTATGATTCCATCCGCCGCACGCTGGGGCCGCTGGCCGAGGCCGGCATGCTCGGCGGCGACGCGGAGGGAACGCGGGCGGTGCTGCTCACCGGATCCGTGACCGGCTCCGCCCGGCGGAAGGCCCTGCTGGACATCGCCTCCGGGGAGGCCGGCATCATCATCGGAACCCACGCCCTGCTCTCCGACGAGGTGCAGTATTTCGACCTGGGGCTGATCGTCGTGGACGAACAGCACCGCTTCGGCGTCGAACAGCGGGACGCCCTCCGCTCCCGCGCCGTGCGCCCGCCGCACCTGCTCGTGATGACGGCGACGCCGATCCCGCGGACCGTCGCGATGACCGTGTTCGGCGACCTCGAAACGTCGGTGCTGCGCGAGCTTCCGGCAGGCCGGGCGCCGATCAGCACCCACATGGTGGGCCTCGCCGAACACCCGGCGTGGGGCACGCGCATCTGGGAGCGTGCCAAGGAAGAGATCGACGCCGGACGCCAGGTCTACGTTGTCTGTCCCAAAATCGGAGACGGCGAGAGCGAGGACCCCGCGTCGCTGGAGCCTACGGCGGACGACGACGAGGAAGGGCGGCCGCTGGCCTCCGTGCAGCAGACCGTCCAGGCGCTCGCCTCGCTCCCGGTGCTCTCCGGGGTGCGGATCGGCACGCTGCACGGACGGCTTGACCCGGAGGAAAAGAGCGCCACGATGGCAGCGTTCGCCGAGGGCCGGCTGGACCTGCTGGTGTCCACCACCGTGATCGAGGTAGGCGTCGACGTGCACAACGCCACGCTCATGGTGATCCAGGATGCGGACCGGTTCGGCATTTCGCAGCTCCACCAGCTGCGCGGCCGCGTGGGCCGCGGCGGACTGCCCGGGACCTGCCTTTTGGTCACCCAGCTGGAGCCCGGCCATCCGAGCCGGGACCGGCTCCAGGCGGTGGCCTCGACGACCGACGGCTTCGCGCTGTCCCAGGAGGACCTGAAGCTGCGCCGCGAAGGAGACATCCTCGGCTCCACGCAGTCCGGCGGCAAGTCCACGCTGAAGCTGCTGCGGGTCATCAAGGACGAGCCCATCATCGAACAGGCGCGCCGGGATGCGGCGGCGATCATCGAGCATGACGCGCAGCTCGGAGACTACCCGGAACTGGCCGAAGCAATCGAGCTTTACCTGAACCCGGAGAAGGAGGCCTTCCTTGAGCGGGGCTGACGCATGAGCCGGATCATTGCGGGCACGGCCGGAGGACTGGCGCTGGCGAACGTCCCGGGCTCCGCGACCAGGCCGACCACGGACCGGGTGAAGGAGGCATTGTTCTCCCGGCTGGAGGCGTACGGCGTCCTGCACGATGCGGTGGTGCTGGACCTCTACGCGGGCTCGGGGGCACTCGGCGTCGAATGCGCCAGCCGGGGCGCCGCCCGGGTGGAGCTGGTCGAACAGGCGGACAAGGCGGCGTCGGTGTGCCGGCGCAACGCGGACCAGGTCAACACGGTGCTGCGGCGCCGCGTGGTCCAGGTGCACCGCACCGGGGTCGAAGGGTTCCTGTCGAAGCTGCCCGGAGGCGGTCACTACAACCTGGTGCTGATGGATCCGCCTTATCCGCTCACCGATGACAAGCTCGCCCACGTCCTCGGGCTCCTGGTGCCGGTGCTCGCGGAGGGCGCCGTCGTCGTCGTCGAACGTTCCTCCCGCTCGCCCCAGCCGCAATGGCCCGCCGGGCTGGAGTGCTTCTCGGACCGAAAATACGGGGAAACGCAGCTGTGGTTCGCCGAGCCGGCCGAGGTCAGCCCGCAAAACTCCTGAGCTCGGCTCCGGTCAGCACGCCGGCCGGATGCGGTCCTGCCGCGAGCAGCGCCGCCGTCCACTCCTGCGGCCAGGGCTCGCGCCGCGCCGCGACGACCACGTTCCCGGGGTGGCGGCAGCTGAACATGGAGGCGTCGGCCAGCAGCGCGGCGTGCGGTGTGGACTCGAGCACCGCGCCGAGCTGGCGCTTGGCGAAGGCGAGCGGCGGGTCGTCTCCGATGTTCACCAGCAGCACGCCATGCGGCGACAGCAGTTCCAGCAGCTCGGCGTAGAAATCCGCCGTCGTCAGGTGCTCCGGTGCATCCTCGCCCGCGAAGACGTCCAGGACCACCAGGTCGAAGGGTCCGTCGACGTCGCCGAACGCCACCTCGTGCCGGGCGTCGCCGATGTACACGGTCAGGTCCGTGCCTTCGGGCAGCGGCAGCTGGTCGACGACGAAGTCGAGCAGTTCGCGTTCGAGTTCCACCGCGTGCTGTTCGGAACCCGGCCTGGTCGCCTGCAGGTAGCGGGCCAGCGTCAGCGCCCCGGCGCCCAGATGCAGGCAGCGCACGGGTGCTCCCGCCGGCGCCGCGAGGTCCGCGACATTGGCGATCCGCCGCAGGTACTCGTAGAAGACCTCCTGCGGGTGCAACAGGTTCACGTGCGACTGCTCGGCTCCGCCGATCGACAGGATGTAGCTGCCGGGGATCCGTTCGTCGGGAAAGATCTCTGCGTGCAGCCCTGCCCCGCGCAGGAAGCGTCCGGCCACCGGCTAGAGCCGTTCCCTGAGCCCGGCGAGCCGGGACGCGGCTTCCTCGAGCACTTCCGCGCGCTTGCAGAAGGCGAAGCGCAGCAGCGACTTGGTCCGTTCGGCTCCTTCCGGGTGGCAGAAGACCGGAACCGGAATGGCCGCGACGCCGACCAGTTCGGGCAGCCGGTAGGCCAGGGCGGTGGCGTCAGTGACGCCCAGCGGCGCCGCGTCGACATTGATGAAGTAGGTGCCCTCCGGCAGGAAGACCTCCAGGCCGGCGGCGCGCAGCCCCTCGGCGAGGATGTCCCGCTTGGCCTGCAGGCTCGAGGAGATGCCGTTGAAGAACTCCTGCTCCAGGGCCAGCCCCGCCGCCACCGCGGGCTGGAACGGGGTACCGGAGGAATAGCTCAGGAACTGCTTGACGGTCCGGACGGCCGCGACGAGTTCGGCGGGACCGCTGACCCAGCCGACCTTCCACCCGGTGAAGGAGAAAGTCTTCCCCGCCGAGGAGATGGTCAGGGTGCGTTCGGCGGCTCCGGGCAGGGTAGCCACCGGGATGTGCTCGACGCCGAAGGTCAGGTGTTCGTAGACCTCGTCCGTGATGATGATGGCGTCATGCCGGTTCGCCAGCTCCACGATGCGGGTGAGTTCCGCCCGCGTGAAGACGCTGCCCATCGGGTTGTGCGGGTTGTTGACCAGGATGGCGCGCGTGCGGTCGCTGACCGCGGCCTCCAGTGCCTCAAGGTCCGGATGGAAGTCCGGGGCGGCCAGCGGGCTGGTGGTGTGGGTGGCGCCGCTGAGCCCGATGACCGCGCCGTATGAATCGTAGAAGGGCTCGAAGGTCAGGACTTCGTCCCCGGGCCCGGTGAGCGCCAGCAGCGCCGCCGCGATCGCCTCGGTGGCGCCGGTGGTCACCACCACCTGGCTGTCGGGGTCGAGCTCCAGACCGTAGAAGCGCTGCTGGTGGGCGGCGATGGCCTCGCGCAGCGCGGGAATGCCCTTGCCCGGTGCGTACTGGTTCGCGCCGGAGGCGATGGCGTCGCGGGCCGCCTCGGCCATGATCCGGGGTCCGTCCTCATCCGGGAAGCCCTGCCCCAGGTTGATGGCGCCGGTACGGACGGCCAGCGTAGTGATCTCTTCGAAGATTGTCGCGTCCAGGCGGCCGTCGGCGCCCAGCAGGTTGGCGCCGGCGGCCGCCCGCCGCCACGGTGCGTCGGTGCTGCCGGGGTGTCCCTGGGCCAGGGTCCTGTCGGTTCTGCTCATGCTTCCCAGTAATACCACTGGTATAGGCCGCGGATGCTGCAGCGTGCCGGTTGGATGGGCTAGATTCGTAGATATGCGCCGCGCCGTCTGCCCCGGATCCTATGACCCCCTGCACAACGGACACGTCGAGATCATCGCCCGTGCCGCCAGCATGTACGACGAGGTCATCGTCGCCGTCTCGACCAACTATGCGAAGAAGTACCGCTTCGACCTGCAGACCCGCCTCCAGATGGCGACCCAGACCCTCTCCTACCTGCGCGGCGTCACGGTCGAGCCCATGGGGGAGGGGCTGCTCGCCGAGTTCTGCCGCAGCCACGGCGCGAACGTGATCCTCAAGGGCCTGCGCACCACGCAGGACTACCATTACGAACTGCCGATGGCGCACATGAACCGCCATCTCACCGGCGTCGAGACCATCTTCCTGCCGGCCGAGAGCAGCTACACCCACCTGTCCTCGACCCTGCTGAAGGAAGTGGCCGCGCTCGGCGGTGATATTTCCGAGTTCGTGCCGAAGGCGGTGCTGGAGCGGATCCGCCAGGAGAAGGCCGAGTAGGCGGGTCCGCCCATTTGGGGCTGCGCCGCAGTTCAGGCTATGATGGTTCGTCGGTCGTATGTTCAGTAGGGAGTTCGCATTAACGTGGTCATGAATCATGATCAGAATTCACGATTGATCATCGGAGTCAAGGATGTCGGGCGCAGCCCCGGCAGCATGCGGACCCTGAATGAACATGTACCAACGCCGAAGGATTTCGGTGTGGCACTCATTGGCGTGGAGGAAGGCTCCGACATGGAGCTGGATCTCAGGCTCGAGTCTGTCCACGAAGGTGTCCTGGTTTCCGGCACCGCCACCGTCACCGTCACCGGTGAATGCGGGCGCTGCCTGGATCCCATCGCCTACGAGCAGGCCGTTAGGGTGCAGGAACTCTTCTACTTCGAGGGATTTGATTCTCAGGATCAGGGCCCGGATGATGAAGAGGCTGAAGAGCAGCGGCGGGTTGAGCACGATTCCATCGATCTCGAACCGGTGTTGCGGGACGCAGTGGTGACAGCCCTGCCGTTCCAGCCGGTGTGCCGGGAAGACTGCCAAGGCTTGTGCCCTGAATGCGGGATGCGCCTTGAAGAGGATCCGGGTCACCACCATGAGGTCTTGGATCCTCGCTGGGCAGCCCTTGCCGGGCTGGCCGGCACGGTTGCCGACAAGGCACCAACAAGTACAGAGTCAGACGAGAGAGAAGAGAGTTAGCCGTGGCTGTTCCCAAGCGGAAGATGTCCCGCTCGAATACGCGCGCACGCCGTTCCCAGTGGAAGGCTACCGCCCCCAACCTGGTCAAGACCGTCGAAAACGGCCGCGTGACCTACAGCCTGCCGCACCAGGCCAAGGTTGTCACCGATTCGGCCGGTACTGCGCTGTTCCTTGAGTACAAGGGCCGCAAGGTCGCCGACGTCTAATCCCGTCCGGCATGCCTTCAACTGAAGAGCTATTGGAGCGTCTCGGCGTCGATATCGACGCCGGGACGCTTCGTCTTGCCCTCACGCATCGTTCCTACGCCTACGAGCACGGCGGCCTGCCTACCAACGAACGGCTGGAGTTCCTGGGGGATTCGATCCTCGGCTTCTCCGTGACGGACGCGCTCTACCGCGACAACCCGGAACTGCCGGAAGGGGACCTGGCCAAGCGGCGCTCCGCCGTCGTCAGTACCCGCGCGCTGGCCGGCATCGCCCGCGAGCTGGGCATCGGCCAGCACATCCTGCTGGGCCAGGGCGAGAAGCTCACCAACGGCGCGGACAAGTCCTCGATCCTGGCCGACACCGTCGAAGCGCTGATCGGGGCCACCTACCTCACCAACGGCATTGAGGTGGCCCGCCAGATGGTCATGCGGCTCATTTCGCCGCTGCTCGCGGACGCCGAGGCCCTTGGGGCCGGTACGGACTGGAAGACCAGCATCCAGGAGCTCGCCGCGGCCCGGAAGATGGGCGGCGTGGAATACCTGGTCCAGGGTTCCGGCCCGGACCACGCCCGCACCTTCGTGGCAACGCTGCATATCGGCGGCACCGCCTACGGCCAGGGCACGGGACACTCCAAGAAGGAAGCGGAGCAGGAAGCCGCAGCCGTTTCCTGGCGCCAGCTGCGGGCGGCCGAAACCGCCGATGCCTGAACTGCCCGAGGTCGAGGTCGTCCGCCGCGGCCTCGCCCGCTGGGTGCGCGGCCGCACCATCACCCGGGCCGAGGTCCTCGACGAGCGCTCCATCCGCCGCCACGTCCTCGGCGCCGAGGACCTGCGCGGCAACCTCGAAGGCGCCACCGTGGTCGACGCGGTCCGGCGCGGCAAATTCCTCTGGCTGCCCCTGTCCGCGGGCGGTAATTTCCGCGGGGATGTCGCGGCTGCCGCGAACGCCAAGAACGACGGCGGTGCGCCGCGCCTGGCGCTGATGGCCCATCTGGGCATGAGCGGCCAGCTGCTGATCGAGGACGCCGATGCTCCGGACGAAAAACACCTCAAGGTCCGCCTGGACCTGAGTCCGGCCCTGGACGCCGAAGGCCGGGCCATGCCGGCCGAACTGCGCTTCGTGGACCAGCGGATCTTCGGCGGGATGTTCCTGGCGGATCTGGTGCCCACCGCGGACGGCCACCCCGGCGGGCTGGCGGAGACGCCGCTGCCGCTGGTCCCCGCGGAGGCCGCCCACATCGCCCGCGACCCTCTGGACCCGGCATTCTCCTTCGACGATTTCTACCGGCGGCTCCGGGCCCGCAGGACGGGCATCAAGCGCGCGCTGCTGGACCAGGGGTTGATCTCCGGCGTCGGCAACATCTACGCCGACGAGGCGCTGTGGGCCGCCAAGCTCCACTTCGCCCGCCCCACGGATACGCTGCGCCGCAAGGAGGCCCTGGCGCTCGTGGAGGCGACCCGGGACGTGATGAACCGGGCGCTGGAGGCCGGCGGTACAAGCTTCGACTCGCTGTACGTCAACGTCAACGGCGCCTCCGGCTACTTCGCCCGGTCCCTGAACGCCTACGGCCGGGAGGGCCTGCCCTGCCAGCGCTGCGCGGGCCTGGGCCTCGACACGAGGATCCGCCGCGACTCCTTCATGAACCGTTCGTCCTACACCTGCCCGGTGTGCCAGCGCCGCCCCCGCAACGGCCGCTGGTGACCTGCCGACTTTAGCTGGCGAGGTCCGCGAGCAGCGCGTCGGTGTACGCCGGCCAGGCCTCGGCGGCCCACGGCCCGAAATCCCGGTCCGTCAGCACAACGCACGCAGCACCGGCTTCCGGGTCCACCCACAGGAAGGTCCCGGACTGGCCGAAGTGGCCGAACGTCGCGGGCGAGCTGGCCGAGCCGGTCCAGTGCGGATCCTTGGCGTTGCGGATCTCGAAACCGAGCCCCCAGTCGTTGTGCGGCTGGCGGCCGAAGCCGGGCAGGACGCCCGCGAGCCCCGGGAACACGACGGTGGTAGCCTCGGCGAGCGTCGCCGGGTCCAGCAGCTTCGGCTGCTGCAGCTCCGCCGCGAAAATCGACAGGTCCGCCACCGTCGACGTCGCACCGGCCGCGGGGGAGCCGTTGAGCTCCGTGGCGCCCATGCCCAGCGGCTGGAGGACTCCTTCGCTGAGGTATTCGGCGAACGGCATGCCGGCGGCCCGCTCGAGGGTCTCGCCGAGCACGTCGAAGCCGGCGTTCGAGTAGAGCCGGCGGCTGCCGGGGGCAAAACGGACGGTCCGGTCGCCGAAATCGTAGCCGCTGGAATGCGCCAACAGGTGCCGCACCGTCGACCCCTCCGGACCCGCCGGCTGGTCCAGCTCGAGCGCGCCCTCCTCGATGGCGACCAGGACGGCGTAGGCGCTGAGCAGCTTGGTCACCGACGCCAGCCGGTAGGGCCGGTGCTGGTGGCCGTGCGAATCCAGCACCTTGCCGTCCCTGCCCACAAGGGCCGTCGAGGCATTCGCCACCGGCCACTGGTCGATCTGCGTGACGCTGTCCATGCGTATCCTCCTCAGGCCGTCCGGCCGGGACGGCTGTAGTGTTCGGCAAGCCGGCGCAGGCCGTCGTCGATGCTGACGGCGGGGGACCAATCGAGCACCTCGCGGGTGCGGCGCTGGTCGAACCAATGCGATGTGGAAAGCTGCTCGGCCAGGAACCGCGTCATGGGCGGCTCGTCCCGGACCAGCCCGCGGCGGCCCGCAGCCAGCCAGACGTGCTCGAGCAGGGACCCCGCGCCGCGGGCGACCCGCCCGGGGACCCGCCAGGCCGGAGGCTTGACGCCGCCCGCCGTGCAGATGCCGGCCAGCAGCTCGCCGACCGTCCGCGGCTCCCCGTTGGTCACTACCAGGGCCTGTCCGTGCGCGTACTCCATCCGGTGCAGGGCGCGCACGATGGCATCGGCGGCGTTGTCGATGTACGTGGTGTCGATCAGGGCGGCGCCGTGGTCCAGCAGCGGCAGGCGGCCGGCCTTGGCGCGTTCGAGGACGCGTTCCACGAGCTGCGTGTCACCCGGGCCCCAGACGACGTGCGGTCGGATGGCCGCGACCCGGAACCCGGGGGCGTCGGCGCCGAGCGCGAGCAGCTCGGCGGAGGCCTTGGACCGGGCATAGAAGCCGCGGGCGCGTTCCGGGTCCGCCGCCCCCGCCCCGGCCCCGGCAATCGGCTCGCCGAAGTGGGCCACCGAGGGGGAGGAAACGAAGACCAGGTCCGCGGTGCCGGCGGCCCGGGCACAGTCCAGCAGGGTGCGGGTGCCCTCGATGTTCACCGCGGCGAACTCGTCCCACTCGCCGGTGAAGGAGACCTTGGCGGCCAGGTGGATCACCGCGTCCATGCCCTCGACGGCGCGGGCAACGGCGGCCGGATCGGCGAGCGAGCCGAGGACCTGCTCGGCCGCGGGACCGCCGCCCGTCCCGGCCATGCCGCCAGCTCCCGCAGTCCCCGCTGCGGGACCGGCTACATCGGCCGGCCGGCGCTGGAACGTGCGGACCCGGTGGCCCTGGTCCAGCAGCAAGCGGGCGACGGCGCCGCCGAGCATGCCGCTGGCGCCGGTGACCAGGACGCTGCGGCGGTCCGTCCCTTCCGCGCCGCCGCTCATGGCGCGGAGATCCTGCCGCCGGCCAGGGTGCGGGACGCCCACGCGGCCAGCTTCGCCCGGTCGATCTTCGAGTTGTGCCGGATGTCGGTGGGCAGTTCCGGCAGCATCAGCACGGCGGCGAGCTCCACGCCGGTGGCCCGCGCCACGGCGGCGCGCACCTGGCGCGTCAGCTCCTGCGGGGCCGGGCCGGGCCGACGGGTCCTGGGCACGGTTTCGAGCACGGCCGCGGGAACCTGGGCGCCCGCCGGACCCACGCCGACGACGGCGGCCAGCCGCACGCCGTCGTTGGTTTCCGCTGCCTGCTCCGCGGCGACCGGCGTGATGACGCCGCCGGACGCGGTAATGACGTGCGCGAGGCGGCCCTCGACCCAGAGCCGGCCGTCGCCATCGAGATGGCCGACGTCGCCTGTCCGGTGCCATCCGGGCACCGAGGCCGAGTGGGCCTGCGTGATCCACAGGCGGTCGTAGCGGTCCTTGACGTGCGGGGCGCTGACCAGGATCTCGCCGGTGGTTCCCGGTTCGGTGGTGGGCTCGTCCCCGGGCACGCCCAGCGCATCCAGCCTGGCGATCGCCACGCGGGCCCCGACCACCGGAGTGCCGACGCAGACGCCGTTGCCGGCACCGGCCGCGCGGATCCCGGGCAGGCTGATGTCGGTGACGGGCAGCGCCTCGGTCATCCCGTACGGCGTGTGCAGCGAGGCCGCCGGGACCAGGTGCTGCACCCGGGAGAGCAGCGGTTCCGGTATGGGAGCGCCGGCGGAGAGCAGCAGTTCCACCTTCTCCAGCGCGGCGCGGTGCTCCGGGCGCAGGCCGTCCGCGGTGGCCAGGACGTTGGCCAGGGCGGCGGGCGAGGCGAACACGGCGGTGGCCTGCACCGCAGCCGCCGCGTCCGCCAGTGCGGCCGCGGTCAGCGTCTTCGGCGCGGTGACGTCCATGGCCGGGGTGACGGAGGTCGCCCCCAGCGCCGGCCCGAGCAGTGCGAACGGCGCAAAGCCTGCGACCAGGGCGGTCCCGGCCTCCAGCTTGTAGGTGTCCTTGAGCGTGTCCCGCATCGCCGCCAGCCGCCGGTGCGTGTAGGCCACGCCCTTGGCCGGGCCGGTGGACCCGGAGGTGAAGAGGATGGCCGCGTCATCGTCCGGTGCCGGTGTTACCGCCGCGGCCGGGCCGCCATCGGAAGCTCCCGCGGCCAGCAGCTCGGACAGCGTGGCCCCGACCTTGTACAGCCGCCGCTTGGCCGGGGACAGCTCCGCGACGCTGATGCGGCGGCCGGGCCAGTTGAGCAGGCGGGCACCCGCCAGGGCCCGTTCGATGCCGACCAGGAAGGCCGGGCCTGCGCCCTTGATGGCCCGGCTGAGGCCGGCGGTGCCCAGGCCGGCGTCCGCCACGACCACGACGGCACCGACCCTGAGGCAGGCGTAGATGAGCGAGGTCAGCTCGATGCCCGGGGGGACCAGCAGGCTGATCCGGTCGCCCGGCCGGACGCCGTGGGCCCGCAGGCCCCCGGCGAGCAGGTCAACCTGCCCCGCCAGTTCGGACCATGAGAGGGTGCGCGGGCCCGCGTCCGGGGCGTGGAGCGGGGCCATGTCGACGACGGCGGGGGAGCCGTCCGCGCTGCGCTCGTCGAGTTCGGCGAGCATCGGGCGGTAGGGCTCCTCGGGGCCCGCTTCCGCCGCCGGCGTCGGGAGGCCGGCTCCGGTACTCCCGTCGGCGCGGCTGCCCGCCTTGGCCGCGGAGCGGGAGCGCGCGGGACCCACGGTGCCCTCGAGCCAGTCGAAGACCGGCGCCGCGATGTCCCGGTCCTCGGGCAGCAGGTGGCCGGCACCCTCGAAGCGGTGTACGGCGGCGTGCGGCATCCGCTGCAGCAGGTCGCGCAGGTAGCGGTCGGAGAACACCGGGTCCTTGGGACCCCACAGGATCAGCGCCGGGACGTCGAGCCCGCGGATGCCTTCAGATACTTCGGCCAGCGCGGGCCAGCTGGGTGCGGACGGATCGCCGGGGATATCGGCGACGAAATTGCCGACGCCCTGGCGGCGGGCGGCATTGAGATACGGAGCCATGAAGGCCCTCCGGACGCCCTTTTCCAAGGCGGGCTGCGCCAGGGCGTGGGTCACGCGCAGGAAGGCGGCCGACGTCGTCGTTCCCCACTGGTGGACGGCCGGATGCAGCGCGAGCTGGAGCGCCGCCGGCACCTCGAAGCCGCCTGGGTGCACGGCCGTGTTGGTCAGCACCACGGCGGCCAGCTGGTCGCGGTGCCTCAGCGCCCAACCGAGCGAGATGAGGCCGCCCCAGTCGTGGCCCACCGTGACCACCGGGCCCTCCAGTCCGAGCTCCGCGGTCAGGTCGCCCAGGTCCGTGATGCGGTCCGCGAGGCGCCGGAAGCGGCCGGTCCGCCGGGAGAAGCCCATGTCCAGCTGGTCGACGGCGATGACCCGCCACGGCTTGTCCAGCTTCCCGGCGGCGGCGAGCACGCTGCGCCAGAGGTACGACCAGGTCGGGTTGCCGTGCACGCACAGCAGCGTCCCCTCGGGGGTGATGCCGCGCTCGGCCAGCTCGGCGCCGTTGTCGAGCAGGTGCCACGCGTGGACGGTGCCGGCGGGATCCACCGCGGCGGTGGACGGGACGCGGACGCGGCGGGACCAGGCGGCCGGCACGCCGGGCCAGAGCTCTGCTACCACGCAATCTCCATCATCGTGGTGTTCAAGCCCGAACCGACGCCCATGCAGAGCACACGGTCGCCGGCGCGGAGGGTCTGGGCCTCCTGGGCGAGGGTCATCGGCAGCGAGGCGGGGCCGACGTTGCCCCACTTCGGGAAGGTGATCGGCACCCGCTCACGGGCCAGGTTGACCGCCTTGATAATGGCGTTGGTGTAGGAGGACGAGACCTGGTGCGTGACGTAGCGGTCCATCGACGTCCAGTCCCAGCCGTCTCCGTGGGCCTCATGCCAGGCGTTGAGCACCAGCTCAAGGCCGTTGTCGAGCAGGCCCTTGGTGTCGGTGAACATGCCGTCGTGGCCGCCGACGCACAGGCCGTGGTGCTCGGTGCCGGCGCGGGAAACACCGCCGAGGATGCGGTGTGATCCAGGGTGGCCTTCGGCGGGGCCGATGACGGCGGCCGCGGCGCCCGAGCCAAGGGTCAGCGTGGCGAATTCACGCAGATAGTCCTCGCGGGTCGAATCCGGGCTGTTCAGCCGGCGGAACGTGGTCTCCTGGGTGTACTGGGCGTCTTCCCCGGCGACGATGAGGGCGTAGTTGATCTGGCCGGAATCGATCATGTTGGCGGCGAGCGTGATGCCGTTGACGAAGCCGAGGCAGGCGTTCGCCAGGTCGAAGTTCATGGCCGACGACGGCAGGCCGAGCCCGTGGTGGATCTTGACCGCGACCGAAGGCTCGAGATTGCGGCGCGTCACGGAGGTGTTGATCAGCAGGCCGATCTGGCCGGGCTCGATGCCTGCTTCGGCCATGGCTTTGGCGCCGGCCTCGACCGCTCCGTCGTCGAAGGAAGTTCCCGGGGCCCACCACCGGCGTTCGCTGACCCCGGCAACGCGCTCGAGGAGCCGCTTCGAGAGCCGGAGCCGTTTGAGGCTGGGGGCCAGCCGCTCGTCGAACTCGGCCGAACTGACGGCTATTGGTGCCTCCACGCTCGAGACGGCCAGCAGCGCCGTGTTGTCATGTCGAAACGTCGCGTTTCCGCTCAATATCCAGCCTTTATTCGTGTGTCTGCCCGCCCCGCCGGTCGTAGCACCGATGAAGCTCCGAAACCTTAACTATGCACCCAAGGGACTCGTTCCCGCATATGCCTGCGCGGATATGGAAACGGCCTGTCCTCCACAGTGGCACTAAGGCAGGGCTTTGTGCGCAAAGCAGCCCAAGTTCCCGGGACTTCTGCGGAAACAAGATAGATTGTGTCAAGGAAAAAGTGCTGCGGGAGACACAATTTGCATCTGAAATCCCTGACTGTGCGCGGCTTCAAATCATTTGCGTCCGCAACGACGTTCGAATTCGAGCCCGGCGTCACAGCGGTAGTGGGCCCCAACGGCTCGGGCAAGTCCAACGTCGTCGACGCCCTGGCCTGGGTCATGGGCGAGCAGGGGGCGAAGACCCTGCGCGGCGGAAAAATGGAGGATGTCATCTTCGCCGGAACGGCGGGCCGGGCGCCGCTGGGCCGCGCGCAGGTGTCGCTGACCATTGACAACGCCGACGGCGCCCTGCCGATCGAGTATTCGGAAGTCACCATCTCGAGGACCCTGTTCCGTGCCGGCGGCTCCGAGTACGCCATCAACGGCAGCAACTGCCGGCTGCTGGACATCCAGGAGCTGCTCAGCGACTCGGGGCTGGGCCGGGAGATGCACGTCATCGTGGGGCAGGGCCAGCTGGACCGCATCCTGCACGCGACACCGGAGGACCGGCGCGGCTTCGTGGAGGAGGCCGCCGGCATTCTCAAGCACCGCCGGCGCAAGGAGAAGACGGTCCGGAAGCTGGAGGCCATGCAGGCCAACCTGACCAGGCTGACGGACCTTACCAGCGAGATCCGGCGCCAGCTGACTCCGTTGGGCAAGCAGGCCGCGGTGGCTCGCCGCGCACAGCAGGTCCAGTTCGAAGTCCGCGACGCACGGGCCCGGCTGCTGGCCGACGACCTGGTCCAGCTGACCGATGCCCTGGAGCAGGACGTCGCAGACGAGGCCGCGGCAAAGGCCCGGCAAGCCGAGGTGGAGCGCGCACTTGAGGCCAAGCGCCGGAGGCTGGCCGAACTGGAGCGGCTCGCCGCGGAGGCGACGCCGCGGGTCAACGCGGCCCGGGATGCCTGGTACCGGCTCTCCTCCACCCGCGAACGGTTCCGCTCGCTGGGCAACCTGGCCAACGAGCGGCGCCGGCTGCTGGGCCGGGAGGACGCCGGGCCTGAGCCGGGGCGGGACCCTGAGCATTTGGAGCAGCAGGCTGCCGCCGTCCGCGAGGAGCAGGCAGAACTTGAGTTCGAGCTCGAAGAGCGCCGGATGGCCCTCGATGATGCCGTGGAGGCCAGGGCCGGTGCCGAAGACGCGGCCGCCGCGGAGGAACGCCGGCTGACGGCGATCCTCCGCGCGGCGGCGGACCGGCGGGAGGGACTGGCCAAGCTTGCGGGCGCGGTCGGCGCGGCCCGCTCCCGCGTGGAGGCGGCGGAGGCAGAGCTCGGCCGGCTGCGGGCCTCGATCTCCGAGGGCGAGGAGCGGCGGCGCAAAGCCCAGGCCGAATTCAGCGCCCTCGAGTCGCAGGTGGCCGGTGCCGAGGCCGGCGAAGAGGGCCTGGACGCCGAGTATGAGGATGCCGCGGCGGTGGTGGACGGGCTCGACGCCGAACTGGAGGCATTGGCGGCCGAGGAGCGGGAGGCCGAGCGTGCCCGGGACGCGCTGGCCGCGCGCAAGGAGGCGCTGGAGGTTGGCCTCGAGCGCCGGGACGGCCGCTCGGCGCTGCTCGCCTCGGACGCCGCTGGCCTGCTCGCACCGCTGGCGGACCTGGTCACGGTGGAACCAGGCTACGAAGCCGCCGTGGCGGCTGCCCTGGGAGCCGCCTCGGAGGCCATCGCCGTGGCCGATCTTCCGGCCGCGATCCGCGCGGTGGGGCTGATGAAGGCACAGGACGCGGGCACCGTGGACCTGGTGGTCGCAGGCGGCCTGGTGGTCGCAGGCGGCGCGGCCGAGGCGCAGGATGCGAAGGATGCCAAGGGCACGGACGCGGCCGGCGTAGCGGGCGGAAAGCCGGCGTCCGCGGAAATGCCGGTGCCCCCGGGAGCGGTGCCGGCCGCCGGCCTGGTGCGGGCTAAAGCCGCGGTCGAGGAGGCGGTAGCATCGCTGCTGTCCGGCGCCGTAGTCGTCGAGGACCTGGAGGCGGCGTCGGCCGTACTGTCGGGGCGGCCGGACCTGACGGCCGTCACGCGGGCAGGGGACGTGTTCAGCGCGCACGCGGCACGCGGGGGATCATCCGGCGGCCCCAGCCTGCTGGAGGTGCAGGCCGCCGTGGAGGAAACGGGCCGGCAGCTGAAGGAAGCCGCGGCCAGGGCCGAGCGGGCCAAGTTCGCGATCGCCGCCGCCAAGGCCCGCCGCGCGGAGGCAGCAGTCCGGGCCGACACGGCGCTGGAACAGCTGCACGAATCGGACGCGCGCCTGGCGGCCGTGGCGGAGCGGCTCGGCCAGCTGGGCTCCGCACTGCGCTCCGCCACCGGGGAAAGCGACCGCCTGGCCCGGCTGGTGGAGGCCGCAGAGGCCAACATTGACGCCGAGCAGCAGAAGCTGGCAGAAGTCACCGAACGGCTCGGTGCGGCGCAGGAAGCACCCGCCGAAGAGGAACCGTCCACCGAACGCCGCGACGCGCTCGCCGCAGCTGCGGCCAGGGCCCGGCAGGCCGAGCTGGAGGCCCGGCTGGCCCTGCGGTCCGGGGAAGAGCAGCTGAGCGCCATGGGCAACCGTGCATCCTCCCTGGAGCGGGCGGCGGCCACGGAACGCCACGCGCGGGCGCAGGCGGCTGAGCGTGCCCGGAAGCGGCAGCTGCAGGCCGCCAAGGCCGCCTCGGTGGCCGCCGCGGTGGAACAGGTGCTGGCCTGGCTGGACGTGTCGGTCCAGGCGGCAGGGCTGGAACGCGATGCCGCGGAGGAGGTCCGCGCCGAATGGGAGAAGGAGCTGTCCGCCGTCCGTGGCGCCACCGATGCGCTCGCCGTGGAACTGCGCGACCTGACGGACTCCGTGCACAAGGATGAACTGGCCAGGGCGCAGCAGCGGCTCCGGATCGAGTCGCTGGAGAACCGCGCGGTCGAGGAACTCGGCATGACCGCCGACCACCTCGTGGAGGAGTACGGACCGCACCGGCCCGTGCCCGTCGCCGCCGCGGCTTCGACGGACAAATGGGCGGAGCTGCGGGCGGAGGTGGATGAGGACGGCAACCCGATCGTGCAAGGCGTGCCCTTCGTCCGCGCCGAACAGGAGAAGCGGCTGAAGAAGGCGGAGCGGGACCTGTCTGCGCTCGGCAAGGTCAATCCGCTGGCGCTGGAGGAGTTCGCGGCCCTGGAGGAACGCCACCAGTTCCTCAGCAGCCAGCTCGAAGACCTCAAGGCCAGCCGGAAGGACCTGCTGGACATTATCAAAGAGGTGGACGAACGGGTCCAGCAGGTCTTCACCGAGGCGTACGCCGACACCGCCGCCCAGTTCGAGCGCGTTTTCGGCCGGCTCTTTCCCGGCGGCGAGGGCCGCCTGGTGCTCACGGATCCGCAGGACATGCTCACCACCGGGATCGAGGTCGAGGCCCGCCCGGCCGGCAAGAAGATCAAGCGGCTTTCCCTGCTCTCCGGCGGCGAACGGTCGCTGACCGCCGTGGCCCTGCTGGTGGCGATCTTCAAGGCCCGGCCGTCGCCCTTCTACGTGATGGACGAGGTGGAAGCCGCGCTGGACGACACCAACCTCCAGCGGCTGATCACGATTTTCGAGGAGCTGCGCGAGTCGAGCCAGCTCATCGTCATTACCCACCAGAAACGCACCATGGAAGTGGCAGACGCCTTGTACGGAGTCACCATGCGCGGCGACGGCGTGTCCACGGTGATCTCGCAGCGGCTGGCGGCGCCGGCATGACTGCGCCGCCGGCACCCGGGCCGTGGTACGCCGTCGTCCTCGGTGCCAGGAGCCGTTGGCGGCGTCAGGAACCGTAGCGCAGGACAAAATTGCGCAGGATCAGCTGCGGCACATGCACGTGGTGGCCGCGGACGGAGGCGACGACCTCGTCTGCTTCGTCCGGCGGGAAGTAGCCGGCATGGCGGTAGACCGAGATGCGCGTGACCAGCCCGTCCTCGTCCAGCTCCGGGTGGAACTGGGTGGCGTAGACGTTGCTGCCCAATCGGAACATGTGCACCGGGCAGGCGGCGGTGCCGGCCAGCCGCACGGCGCCGGCGGGCAGGACGGAGCAGGCCTCTTTGTGGCCCGCGAACGCCTTGAACCGCTGCGGCACACCGGACAGCAGCGGATCCGCGCCCGCGCCGTCGGCGAGCTCCACGTCCACGGCGCTGATCGGCTCGCCGAACCGGCCGTCCACCTGGCCGCCGCGCAGCCGGCCCAGGGTGCCGATGCCGTAGCAGGCACCGAGGAAGGGAAAGTCGGCGGCGGCCACACGCTCGACCAGCTCCATCAGCTCCGCTTCGACGCGCAGCTGCACCCCCGACTTGCTCTCCGGTGGGTCGCTCGCGGTGAACGGGCTGCCGCCCAGGATGATGCCGCTGTAGCGGTCGAGGTCGACGGCCGGCAGCGGGCCGGCCTCGAGCCGGACGCGGTGCAGCTGGCCGGGTTCGAGTGCCCCGAAGCGCAGGAACGCGGCGTACTCTTCGTCCGCCGCCTTGTCCTGGGCGCGGGTGGCCAGCAGCAGGAAGGGCTTCATGCCTCGATGCTACCCACCGGCCGGGACCACCCGCGGCCGGTTACCAGGACTTGGCCGGAAAATCCTTCCAGCGGCGCCAGAACTTCTTCTCCGACCGGGCGGCCCTCGCCTCCTCCAGCGCGTGCAGGCGGCCGTAGCTGAAGCCGTTTTCATGCTGCCCGAAGGCCTCTACGCCGGCTTTCCGCAGCAATTGGCGGGCGACGAAGCTGTCCTGGTGGTCGCCCAGGACCTGCTGGATGCGGTGGGCGCTGTCCTCGAGTTTGAGGGCCCGCTTGCCGCCCACGGGTGCCGCAGCCTCGCAGGCGTAGCGCAGCCTCTTGGCCGTCTTGCGGGCCTCGTGCAGCGTGGGATCGGCCGCCTCGGTGCCGCGTGCCCGCTTGGCCTCCTTCACGGCCCGGCGCACCCGCTTCAGGTCCCGCCGGACGGACTTCGCGATGACCTTCGTGGCCGGACCGTGAGCTTCCCCGGCCAGCGGCGGATCCGCGATGAACTCGTCCAGGCTGTCCAGCAGGCGGAAATAGCGCTTCTGCTCCAGTGCCTTGAGTACCTTGTCGTGGGCCGACTTGTACGCCGTGGCCAGGTCGACGTCGAGCCGCCGGGCGACCGGACCGAGCACGAGGTCCGGCGGTTCTTCGCCGACCATCCTTCCCAGCCGCTCATGCATGACCTCGGCATCACGGGCTTCGCCGAGCAGCCCGGCCAGCAGCTTGAGCTCCTCCCGCAGCGCGGCTGTCCGATCGGCGTCGAAGAGCCTGCGGTGCGTGGCGAGCGAGGAGCGCAGCCGGCGGGTGGCCACGCGCATCTGGTGGATCGCGTCCGGGGCATCCTGCCGCACCAGCGGGTCCTGCTCCTTCAGTGCCGTGGCCTGGGCCCGCAGGTAGGCCATTACGACGTCGGCGGCTGTTTCCTTCCGCTGTGCCGCGGGAGTACTCGGCTCCGGGGGCGGGAGCTGCCGCCCCAAGGCCCTGGCGAGCTTCGAAGCGTGTGCGGAGGGCTCCGCGCCGGCGGCACGGAACAGCTCCTCGGCGGCGTCGAGCAGGTCCGGCCGGCCGTCGGCCAGCTCAATCTCCCACTCCCGCCACCGTGAGACGGAACCCGAGGCTGGCCCCTCGGGCCCGTCCGCTTGCGGCAGGGCCGTGGCCTCGACCTGGTCATCGGCGACCTCGGCGAGGATGCCGTCCGCGCCCCGCAGCCGGTGCACCACGCGCCGGGTCCGCAGCCGGGCGATCGCGGCCAGCGGGCGGTCGCGGACGTGCGCGCGTACCAAGCGCAGCAGCGGCAGCGGGACCTTCTCCCGGTCTTTGCCGAGCGGCTCGCGCAGTTCGCGCCGCGCGTCCATGCCGGCCGGCAGCTTCAGGTGCCAGCCCTCGTCCTCGCCGCCGGTCCTGCGGCGGAGGGTGATCCGGTGGGCCGCCAGCGTCAGGTCCTCGGTGTCGAAGTAGGTTGCCTCCAGCTGGTGCTCGACCGGCTGGTCCACGGACAGCACTCCGGGCAGATCCTGCAGCGGCGGAAGGGACAAGGATTCGTCGACGTCGTATTTCCGTTCGACCTCGACCGTTTCCTGCACGGTGTCGGTATCGGCAGTCGTCACGTCAGGACTCCGTTCCCTAGTGGATTTGGCCGCAAGCCCGGAGAATGGCCGGGAAAGTTAACACGGGGTTCATATCCGCGCAGTATCTTGAATCATCTCGGGTCGAAGCGGGCCAACCAATGGAGGGACGGCTATGGAAGCTGCACGCATCGAACAGTGGTGGGGCCGGCTGGATCCGGGCACCCAGCAGTGGCTTATGGACAATCCGGGCACCGTCATCCTGCCCCGCACGGTGGCTAACGCCATCAGGGCGTCGGTCGGCGACGCGCCCGACCAGGACCATTTCGAGGTATCCGACGCGGCCCGGTCCTTCATCCGGACCAAGGCGGCGGAACGCCGCGCCGGGCAGAGCGCAAACTGAGGGGGCGGGGGCGGCTCCCGCCGGGGGACCGGTTCTCCGGCCGCTGAAGGCCATGCGACGCTCCGAAGGATGAGGCTGTGGTGCCTTCCGTCACATTGTAGCCGGGGGCCGTGAACAGGGCGTGAATAATCGCCCGGTCCTCTGCCGGGGCTCGCGGGCGGGAGCCGGGGCTGCAGGTCCGCGGCCCGGGCCCCTGTGAGAAGCTAGGGTCTGTGAACGACGTAACCCTCATCATTCTGTACGCTGTCATCGCTATAGCCGTCGTCGGAACTGTTGCCATTCTCCTGCTGAAGGGCCGCAAGACCCCGCCCGGCACCTACACCACCACGCGGGACGCCAACGACCAGGCTCCTGCCGCCGGACAGGCCGGAACGGACGTGCTGGAGGCGCCGCCCGAGCGCCCCGTGCCATCCGCGGAGGAGCCGGGCGCGACGGACGTCGAAGTCGCCGACGACCTGGCCGGCCTGGAAACCGTTGCCGTCGAGACCCCCGCCCCGGTCCAGGGACGGCTGGCCCGGCTCCGCGCCCGCCTCGTCAAATCGAACAACGCACTGGGCAAGGGCCTGCTCGCGCTGCTCTCGCGCGACAACATCGACGAGGACGTCTGGGACGAGATCGAGGAAACGCTGCTGATGGCCGACCTCGGTACCGAGCCGACCATGGAACTGGTCGACGCGCTGCGCGAGCGGGTCAAGGTCGAGGGCAGCCGCGACCCGGAGCACGTGAAAGCGATGCTGCGCGAGGAGCTGGTCAAGCTCGTCGACCCGGGCATGGACCGCTCTCTTGCCGTCGACCGCCACCCGGACCGCCCCGCCGTCGTTATGGTGGTGGGCGTCAACGGCGTCGGAAAAACCACCACGGTGGGCAAGCTCGCCCGCGTCCTGGTGGCCGAAGACAAGGACGTCCTGCTGGGCGCGGCGGACACGTTCCGGGCGGCCGCGGCGGAGCAGCTGGCCACATGGGGCCAGCGGGTGGGCGTGCCCACGGTGAAGTCCGACGTCGACGGGGCCGATCCCGCGTCCGTCGCCTTCGAAGCCGTGAAGGCGGGCATCGACCAGGAAGTGGACGTCGTTATGGTCGACACCGCCGGGCGCCTGCAGAACAAGGTCGGCCTGATGGACGAGCTGGGCAAGGTCAAGCGCGTCATCGAGAAGCAGGCAACCGTCGACGAGGTGCTGCTGGTCCTCGATGCGACGACCGGCCAGAACGGGCTGAACCAGGCGAAGGTGTTTTCCGAGGTCGTCAACATCACCGGCATCGTGCTGACCAAGCTGGACGGCACGGCCAAGGGTGGGATCGTCGTGGCAATCCAGCGCAGCCTCGGCGTGCCGGTGAAACTCATCGGCCTCGGCGAAGGGGCGGACGATCTGGCCCCGTTCGAAGCCGATGGCTTCGTCGATGCGCTGCTGAACTAGCTGCCGCTGCACGCGGCCGCGGCCGCGTGCACGCGAAGGCGCCTCCTGCGAACCGCAGGAGGCGCCTTTTTCGTGCGCGTCCGGAGGCCGGTCCGGCACGGTCCGAAGGCTGGCCCTAGGTCAGCGTCCAGGAGCGCTTGGAGAGGCCGAACCAGAAACCGTCGATCGCCGTCTTGGCTTCGATGCCGCTGGAGGCGTAGGCGGCTCCGAGGGCAACGTACAACGGCGCCCAGTGCTCCGAGCGCGGATGGGCCTCCCGGGCGGCCGGCGCTTTATGCAGGAAGTCGAGGATCGAATCGACATCGCCGCGGGCCATGGCCTCCTCGGCCCAGTGGTCGAACTCGCTCGAGGCCGCGGGCGGGGTTGTGTCCGGGCCGGCCGCGGGGTTGAACCAGCGCAGGTTGTGGGTGGTGAAGCCGGAGCCCACAATCAGCGTGCCGCGCTCGCGGAGCGGGGCGAGGGACTTTCCGAGTTCGAACAGGCCCTGCGGATCCAGCGTCGGCATGGACATTTGCACCACCGGAACGTCCGCGTCCGGGAACATCTCCACCAGCGGAACGTAGGCTCCGTGGTCGAGGCCGCGGGACTCGTCGCGTTCCACGTGATGGCCGTGCACGGAAACCAGGCGGTCCACCTCGGAAGCCAGTTCCGGGGCCAGCGGGGCGTCGTAGGTGACGTCGTAGTACTTCTGCGGGAAGCCCCAGAAGTCGTAGACGAGGTCCGTCTTCCGCTCGGTGGCGCTCAGGGTGACGGGGGCATTCTCCCAGTGGGCGGACACCATCAGGATGTCCTTCGGCTTGTCGAAGCCGGCGGACCAGTCCGCCAGCTGCCGCGTCCAGGTTGCATCGTCTGCCAGCGGGGGAGCTCCGTGGCTGAGGAAGAGGACAGGAGGGAGGGCAGCGGTTTCAGTCATGGTTCCAGTGTAGGGGTTTTTATTGAAGTTTCAAGTGTTCGGCCGGGCGCTTGATCCGGCGATGGCTCAGGAGTCCCGGAATGCAGCCCTTGTCCTGCAGCGGAACCCCGCGGGCGAAATCGGCCCACAACCGCCGCAGCCGCCGGCCCTGTCCGTCGACGGTCTCCCACGAGGCCCCGGCCAGCAACCGTGACGCGGCCCAGGCCTGCCTTGTCCCCAGAAGCAGTGGCAGGTCGATCGTGTGGGCGGAGCCGTACGGATTGCCGGGGACGGCCCAGGAGAGCACATACCTGTGGGCAGTACCGCCGGCACGCGCGTGCCGCCCGGCGAACCGCCGGATGGCCCGTGAGTAGACCGCCGCCGTCAGAGTCTTGACGACGGCGCGGCGGACCAGCGGGCCGAGCAGCGGCACCTGGATGGCTCGCTGCAGGGCAGGCACTGTGGGCAGGTACAGCCGTGCCTCCTCGGCGGTGTGGCCGATGAGGATGTCGATCTGCGGTGCTGCGCCGTCCCACGCCGCGTCGATCCCGTGCTCCGCGGGCAGGGGATGATGTCCGTACTGGGTCCCGAACGCCATCTGCCCCATGAGCCCGAATGAGGCGGCACGCCGCTGGACTTCGGCCTGCAGGGCGAGGACCTCGGCAGCGGACATGTCCGCGGTGGCTGCCTCCGCTGCCCGGGCCATGGCGGTCTGCATCCCGCGACGGTCTCGGGAGAGGCCAAGCGGCGGGCTTTGGAGTATGGCCCTGCGAAACAACGATTCTGCTCCCGGGGCCGCCATGAGATGGGCCACGGCGTCGCCGCCGGAGGACTGGCCGAAGAGCGTGACGTGGTCCGGGTCGCCGCCGAAGGCCCGGATGTTGCGCTGCACCCAGCGCAAGGCCTCGAGCTGGTCCAGCAGTCCAAGGTTGGCCGGCCGGGTGCGTCCCGAGCCCAGGAAGCCAAAGAGGCCCAGCCGGTACGTCACCGCCACCACGATGACGCGCTGTTCGGCGACCAGCCGGGCCGGGTCCATGATCGGGGCGTCGCCCGCCCCGCTGGTGTAGGAACCGCCGTGGATCCAGACCATGACCGGAAGTTGCTCGCCGGTTCGTACCTGCCGCGGCAGCGTGATGGACAGCCGCTGGCAATGCTCGTCCCGGGGCATCCCCGCCAGCGCGTCGCCGAGGACTTCGGCGAGGAAGCGTGAGCGGGCCTGGGGGCAGGCTGGCGACGGTTCCGTCGCCGCAAACGGCTCTGTCCAATCCCGTGCCGGGACCGGGGCGGCGAAACGGTCTGCGGCCGCGTAGGGAATGCCTGTGGCCCGGACGACGGCGCCGTCGTCCCAAGCGTGTATAGGACCGCAGGGCGGCGCGAAGGCCAGCGTGGCGGACTCCATCATTGCCTTCTTCTGCCGGCATCCGGATGCGGTGACGGGCGTGCGTGCATGGAAACGGTCAGGACTTCGGCGGGGCGGGCCGGGCAAGGGTCTCGCGGCCGAACAGTAACCACAGCAGCGCGGCGGCCACGGCGACGGCTCCGGTGGCGGCGAAAGCCCAGTCGTAGCCGAGGCGGTCCGCCAGGGCGCCGGCCAGCACGGGGCCGATGATGGCGCCGCCGTCCGTGGCCATTTGGAAGACCGCCAGCACTTTGCCGCCGCTGCGGTCGTTGCCAATGATGTCGGCGACAGCTGCCTGCTGGGCCGGACCGAGGAGACCTGATCCGAAACCCGCCGTGACGGAGGCGGCCACGAAGAGCGGGACGGACTCGGTGAAGCCAATGGCGGCGATGGACAAACCGACGATGACCAGGCCGGCGATCACGAGCGGCCGCCGCCCGGCGGAATCGGAGAGCCTGCCGGAAAAAGTCAGGGCCAGCGCGTTGCCCACGGCGAAGACCGCGAGCGCAAGGCCGGCCGTCTCCGGTCCGGCTCCCAGCACCGCCGCGGCGAAAATGGGAATCAGTGCCATTCGGACGCCGAAGGTCGCCCAGCCGTTCGCGAACGCGGAAACGATCGCCGCCCGGTAGCCGGGATCGGCCAATGCCTCGCGGACGGCCATCGGCTCGGGAACGGGGATGTCCTCGCCGGTTCCTGCCGGTGGCTTCTTCAGCAGCACGGCGACCACTGCCGCGGCAACGACCAGCGCGACGGCATAGACGATGAAAGGCATCCGCAGCCCGAACCCTGCCAGCAGGCCGCCGGCGACCGGGCCGAGGATGCCGCCCAGCAGGAATGTCGACGCGTAGGCGCCGGACACCCTGCCGCGGCTGTTCGGCGGGGCCAGCCTGATGATGAGGGCGGTTGCGGAGACCGTGAACATAGTGGAGCCGGCGCCGCCAAGGCCGCGGAACAGCAGCAGTTGCCAGTAGTCCTGTGCGAGGGCGCAGGCACCGGTGGAGACCGCAACGATCAGCAGGCCAATCAGGTAGACCCGGCGCTCGCCCCACTTGCCGACGAGGACACCGCCGACGGGGGCGAAGACGAGGCGCATGAACGCGAAGACGCTGACGATAATGCTGGCGGCTGCCACGCCGACGTCGAAACTCGCAGCGAACTGCGGCAGGACCGGCGCGACGATGCCGTAGCCAAGGGCGATAACGAAGGCGGCGGCGATCAGGACCTTGATGTCCCTCGGCAGCGGGGCAGGGGACACTTCGTCGCGAACGTCTCGAGGCGCGCCCGGAACGGACACCAACCGGCGGAAGAGGGGCATGGAACAACCCTAGCCGGGTCTGAAACACGCCTGAAACACGCAGGACAAGCGGGTTTTACCTGCGCGCATTCCTTGTAACTTTTCCGCAATGAGGCCACTCATCGGAGGAAACACGGTCCCGGCAATCTTGATGCAGATGCGGGAACTGCCCGCCCAAGGACGAGAGGACGTGAAAATGGATCTGTCAGCAGGTCACGTCTGGGTAATGATCTCGGCAGCACTTGTGCTGCTCATGACGCCAGGCCTGGCATTCTTCTACGGCGGCATGACCCGTGCCAAGGCCGCCCTGAACATGATGATGATGAGCTTCATTTCCATCGGCCTGGTTGCCGTGGTGTGGGTGCTGTGGGGCTACTCCATGAGCGGCGGCGACGGGGTGGCGCAGCTGTTCGGCAACCCGTTCGCTTCCTTCGGCATGGAAGGCCTGCTGAACACCGAGGACCTGATCGGCGCCGGCTACGGCGCCACCTTCGCGATCATCACGGTAGCGCTCATCTCCGGCGCCATCGCCGATCGCGCCAGGTTCAGTTCATGGGCACTCTTCGTCCCGATCTGGGTCACCTTGGTCTACTGCCCGCTGGCCTTCATGGTCTGGGGCGGCGGCCTGCTCAGCGCGGAGGGCGCCATCGGTTCCTGGGCCGGGGAGGCTATCGACTTCGCCGGCGGCACCGTGGTCCATATCAACGCCGGTATGGCCGGGCTGATCCTCGCCCTGATCCTCGGCAAGCGCAAGGGCTTCGGCAAGGACCCGGCCCAGCGTCCGCACAACATCCCCTTCGTCATGCTGGGCGCGGCACTCCTATGGTTCGGCTGGTTCGGTTTCAACGGCGGAGCGGCATCGTCGGCTGAGGAAGCGGGCCTCATCTGGGTCAACACCATGGCGGCCCCGGCCGCGGCAATGCTCGGCTGGCTGGTGACCGAACGCATCCGCGACGGCCGTCCGACCTCGCTTGGGGCAGCGTCCGGGGTCGTGGCCGGACTCGTAGCCATCACGCCGGCCTGCGCGAACGTATCGCCGGTGGGAGCGATTGGCCTCGGCGTGGTAGCGGGCGTCCTCGCGGCTCTCGCCGTCGGCCTGAAGTACAAGCTCGGTTATGACGACTCCCTCGACGTGGTCGGCGTCCACCTGGTCGCAGGTATCGTCGGCACCCTCGCCCTGGGCTTCATCGCACTGCCGGCCGAAGGCGCCGGCGGCGGCCTCTTCTACGGAGGCGGCTTCGCCCAACTGCTGGCACAGGTCGTCGCTGCAGTCGTCTCGGTTGCCTACTGCGCCATCCTGACCGTCATCATCGGCCTGGCCGTCCACAAGACGGTGGGCTTCCGGGTCAGCGAGGAAGAAGAAGTCACGGGCGTGGACCTGACCCAGCACGCGGAAAGCGCCTACGAGTTCGGCGGCCTGGGCACCGGAGGCACGTTCGTCCCGCATCCGGCCACCGACCGCAGCGCCCACGAAGGTTCCAAGGAAGAGGTAACGGCATGAAACTGGTCACCGCCATCATCCGCCCGGAAAAGCTCGAAGATGTCCGAGGCAGCCTGGAGAGCTACGGCGTCCAGGGACTGACGGTCAGCCAGGCCAGCGGATACGGCCGGCAGCGCGGACACACGGAGGTCTACCGCGGCGCCGAGTACACCGTCGACCTGCTGAAGAAGCTGCGGATCGAGGTCCTGGTCGCCGACGAATGGGCCAACGACATCGTCGACGTCCTCGTCGCCACCGCGAACACGGGCCGAGCCGGCGACGGCAAGGTGTGGCTGATCAACGTAGAGGAAGCCGTGCGGGTCCGCACCGGCGAACGGGGAGAAGCCGCCATCTGAGCCATCCCGGCGCAACGGCGGTGAAGCCGTAAGCAGGAAGGCCGCCCCGGGGCGCAGCACGAATTATCGTGGCTGTCGCTCCCGGAGGCGGCCTTCCCCAAGCCCGGGCCAGGCTCCCATGTCATCTCCGGGGCAGGACGCTGTCGGGACGGGAGGTTTCCCAGCCTTCCGGGCCGCGGCTGCCGGCGCGGTACTCCTCGAGCGGCACCTCGCCGGCGGCCCAGGCCTTGAGGACGGGTTCGACGATCCGCCAGCAGTCTTCCGCGATGTCGCCGCGGACAGACAGCAGGGGGTCTCCGCGCAGGACGCCCTCGAGGACTTCGCCGTAGGGGAGCAGGTCGGGGGCGTGCATGGCGGCCTCCAGCGCCACCCGGTCGAGGGTGAAGATGTCGCCCGGGGCGTTGACGTCGATTTCCAGCTGCAGCGTTTCGGGTCCGAAGCCGATCCGCAGCCGGGTCGGAGCGTCCACCCCTTTGAATCCCGCCGGAACCTGCACCGGCTTGAAGGTCACGATGGCCTCCTTCTGCTGCCTGCCCAGGGCCTTTCCCGAGCGCAGGATGAAGGGCACGCCGGCCCAGCGGAAGTTATTGACGGAGACTTCGATTTCCGCCAGTGTTTCCGTCTCGTGCGCCGGGTCGACGCCGGCTTCGGCGGCATAGTCGGGGATGTCGCGCCCGTCGATCTGCCCGGCGGTGTAGCGGGCCCGCCGCGTGCTCCTGGCGTAGTCGGGATTGACGGAACTCGCCCGCAGGACGCTGCCGATATGGTCCCGGAGATCCCGTTCGGTCAGCGAGGCCGGCGCGTTGATCGCCATCAGCGCCATGATCTGCAGCAAGTGGCTCTGGATCATGTCGCGCAGTGCGCCGGCCTTGTCGTAGTAGCGGGCGCGCCCCTCCAGCGCCAGCGATTCGTCGTAGAAGATCTCCACCTTCTCGACGTGCAGGTTGTTCATCAGCGGTTCGAGGAGCCGATTGGCGAACCGCAGGCCGAGGATGTTGAAGACGGTGGCCTTGCCGAGGAAGTGGTCGACCCGGTGGATCCGGTCTTCCGGAACCAGCGAGAGCAGCGTGCGGTTAAGCGAGGCCGCGGATTCCCGGCTGGTACCGAACGGCTTCTCCAGCACCAGGCGGGTTCCCTCGGGCAGGTCCTGCGGCTCCAGCAGTTCGCAGGCCTTCTGGCTTACGGCGGGCGGCAGCGCAAAGAAGACCGCCACCGGGGCCTCGACGGAGGCAATCAGGCGTGCGAGGGTCCCCTCGGCCGTGACGTCGACCACATGGTATTCCGTCCGCTCCTGGATGGAGCGCAGGTCCTGCCTGCCGGCGTCGTTGGCCTTCCCCGCACAGTCGGTGAACGCCGTTCCGACGCGGTCCCGCCATCTGGCTGTGTCCCAATCGTCCGCGCCGGCGCCGACGAGTTCTAGCCCGTGCGTCCTCCCTTGGGCTATCAGCTTGCCTAGTCCGGGCAGCAGCAGCCGCCCCGTCAGGTCGCCTGAGGCGCCGAGGATCAGGAGCGTCCGCACCGGCTCCGGGGCGGAATTGGGGTTGGTGGCCGGGGTGGTCGCGGGGTTCGTCACATTCACACCTTGCCACCGGAGCGGTGAACTGTCGCCTGCTTGGCCGGATTTCGGATCCGCCATCGGGGCGTCCCGGACCAACCTCAAGTCCATACTTGGTACGCTGGAAAAGCTGTACTCCGGCCATGCCTGCCGGATCTGACCGAAGATCGACGAAAGAAGTGCACGGCACGTGTTCAATTCACTCTCTGACCGGTTGGCCTCAACCTTCAAGAATCTGCGCGGCAAGGGACGCCTGTCCGAAGCCGACGTCGACGCCACCGTCCGCGAGATCCGCCGCGCCCTCCTCGATGCCGACGTCGCCGTCCCCGTGGTGCGTGAGTTCGCCGCCCATGTGAAGGAACGGGCGCTGGGCGAGGAAGTCTCCGCCGCGCTCAATCCCGGCCAGCAGGTCGTCAAGATCGTCAATGACGAGCTGGTGCGCATCCTCGGCGGCGAGACCCGGCGCATCCGGCTGGCCAAGAACCCGCCGACCGTGATCATGCTTGCCGGCCTGCAGGGTGCCGGCAAGACCACCCTCGGCGGCAAGCTGGCCAAGTGGCTCAAGGGCCAGGGCCACAGCCCCATCCTCGTTGCCGCGGACCTCCAGCGGCCCAACGCCGTCACGCAGCTCCAGGTCAACGGCCAGCGCGCCGGCGTCCCGGTGTTCGCCCCGCACCCGGGCGTGCAGTCCGAGTTCGAGGCACCCACCGGCGATCCCGTGGCCGTAGCCCGCGACGGCGTGGCGGAAGCCCGTGCGAAGCTGCACGATGTGGTGATCGTGGACACCGCCGGACGGCTGGGCATCGACACCGAAATGATGCAGCAGGCGGCGGACATCCGCGCCGCCATCAACCCGGACGAAGTCCTCTTCGTCATCGACGCCATGATCGGCCAGGACGCGGTCAACACGGCGCAGGCCTTCAACGAGGGCGTCGACTTCACCGGCGTGGTGCTCTCCAAGCTGGACGGCGACGCCAGGGGCGGTGCCGCGCTGTCGGTGGCTTCCGTCACCGGCAAGCCCGTGATGTTCGCGTCGACCGGCGAGAACCTGGACGACTTCGAGATCTTCCACCCGGACCGCATGGCCAACCGGATCCTGGACATGGGCGACATCCTGTCCCTGATCGAGCAGGCGGAAAAATCCTGGGACAAGGGCGAAGCCGAACGGATGGCGAAGAAGTTCGTCGACCAGGAGGACTTCACGCTCGAGGACTTCCTCGCGCAGATGCAGCAGATCCGCAAAATGGGCTCGATGAAGAAGATGCTCATGATGATGCCCGGTGCCGCCGGCATGCGGCAGCAGCTGGAGAACTTCGACGAGCGGGAGATTGACCGGGTCGAGGCCATCGTGCGCTCGATGACGCCGCACGAACGCCTGGCGCCCAAGATCATCAACGGCTCCCGGCGCGCCCGCATCGCACGCGGCTCCGGCGTCCACGTCTCGGAAGTCAACGGCCTGCTGGAGCGTTTCGGCCAGGCCCAGAAGATGATGAAGAAGATGGCCCAGGGCGGCGGCATCCCGGGCATGCCAGGCATGGCCGGCCCCGGCGGCTTCGGCGGGGCGCGCAAGGGCAAGCAGGTGGCCAAGGGCAAGAAGAAGGCCCGTTCGGGCAATCCGGCCAAGGCCGCCCAGGAGCTGCGCGAGGCCGAGGAACGCCGTGCGGGCGCCCGGAACGCGCTGCCCACCGGGGCCGCGTTCGGCCAGCAGCAGGAGGAGTTCGATCCTTCGGCACTGAACCTGCCGAAGGGTTTCGAGAAGTTCCTCGGTAAGTAGCTTTCAACGCAAGGTCCGGCGGCTTTGCCGGATCCTGCTGCACCGCGCCGTGGCAGGCCGAGCAGGGAGGGCAGTTGTGACCAAGCAGCATCTGGACGGATTCTATGGTTCCGTCTGGAAACGGCCTGCCTCGGTGGCCGTCATTGTCCGCACGGTCGGCGGGTCGGTCCTGCTGGCCCCGGACCCCACGGGCGGTCTGGCCTTGCCGGCCGGCCTGGTCAAGAGCGGCGAGGATCCCCGCGGGGCGGCCGCCCGGGTCCTCGACGCGACGTCGCTGCAGCTTCCGCTGGGCCGGATCCTCGCCATTGATTACCAGCAGGCGCCGGACGCGCCCGCCGAGGCGTTCACGTTCATTTACGACGGCGGTACGTACGAGGGCGGTGAACTCGCGGCGGCTGCCGGGGGACAGGCGGGCTTCCTGGACTTCCAGTTGGCGTTGCTGGAGCTGGACCGGACCCAGGCGGCACAGCTGAAGGCAGCGCTGGACGCCCACGAGCTGCTGACGGTCCTCGAACTGCGAAACGGGCAGCCGCTGGATACCGTGCAGCGGGACGTGCCGCGGCGGGAACTCATGGCCGGTTTCGACGGGACGCTGAGCCCTGGCCGCTAGCTGGGGCTCCCGGTCCGCCGGAAAGACGCGCGTGGTGTTCGTGCACGGACCGGGCCGCTTCGGCGCCGCCGCCTGGCCGCATCAGCACCGGCTGGCCGGGAAGTACGACTGCCTGTTCCTGCGCCGGCACGGTTTCGCGCCCACGGCCGCCCCGCTGCCGACGGATTTCCAGGCCGATATGCACATCGTGCTGGCGAATCTCGGGGAAGGCGGACACGTCGTCGCCCATTCCCACGGTGCGATCTCGGCCATGATGGCCGCGGTCGAGCGGCCGGACCTCGTGCGGTCGCTCACGCTTTTCGAGCCCGCCTGCCTGTCCCTGACGGCGGACCTGCCGGCCACCCGGGCGCACCGGGAGCGGTTGGCGCCGCTGTATGCAGCGCGCGGCGAGCTGACGGACGAACAGTACCTGCGGGAGTTCAGCTGGCTCATGTCCGGTTCCCGGCCCGGGCCGCTGCGCACCTGGCAGGAGCGCCGGGAAGCCCGGCGCCTGCGGTTGCAGGAGGCGCCCTGGGCCGCGCCGCTCAGCATCGTCCCCGGGCTTCCGACTCTCGTGGTGACCGGGGGCTGGGAGCCGCTGTACGAAGAGGTCGGCGAGTATCTGGCCACCACCGGGGCGGTGCACCGCCACGCGCCGGGCCATCATCGGCCCCAGGATCGTGCCGAGGGCCACGGGTTGCTGGCAGAATTCCTGCCGACCCTCGAACAGTAGCCGCGGCTGCCGCGGCTCTTGCTAGCGTTGTCTCATGAACGCATTTGGCTGGGAGCCGGTATCCGGGCAGCTTTGGTGGCCGTGGCCCCTGGACGGACCCGGCGCCCGGGCGCTGGTCCGGGAGTTCGCGGACCGTTCCCTGCTCGGCGCCTTCGCGGCGGGCAACCCGGCGGCCGGCCAGACCGTCGTTGAATTCCTGCTGGCCCGCGACCCCTCGGGCCGGGTGGCCGTGCTGGATCCGGACGGGGCGGCGGTGGCCGGTCCGGACTACCGGATGCTGGCACAAAGCCTTTCGCTGGCTGCCGGCGGCGCCGTGGACATCGACGGCTTCGAGTACGAGGCGCCGGCGGCGGACGCAGCCCTCGAGCTGGACCCTTCCGACCGCGGGACCGCGCTGGACGACCTGGATGTCATGGCGCCACCCGTGCTGCGCACCGTCATGGTCGGACGGTTCCGGCGCGAGGACCTGCTGATGTTCGGTGCGCTGAATTCGGCGCCGCTGGACGTCTTCGAGGACGACGGCGAACGGGGGCGCCGGATCGTCGTCGTCCACGGAGGCGCGTCGCCCGGGCTGTACAACTGGCCGGAACAGGCGAAGCCGATGGCCGCCTTCGTGAACCTGGACGGCCTGCGGGCGGTCGAGGCCTGGCTGCCGGGGCCGCGGAAGGATCCGGCCAACAATTTCTGGCACGCGTGGCAGCCGCAGCCCAAGCCGTTTCCGAGCACGGAGCGGGCGTCGGCCGAGGCGCTTCGGCTGCTCGGAACCCTCATTCGCTCGGCGGATCCGCACACGGGGGACCTCGCGCGGGCCTTCGGGCTGGACGGCCAGGCCGAAGCCCGGCTCTCCGAGCTGCTGCTTGGCGAGGATTCGGAAGACGTCCTCGCGCAGACCGCCGAAGCCCTGGGCCTGCCGCGGCTGGCAGGGGAGCTCGCGGAGTCGGGCCAGTCATCTCGAGCGGTCCCGGAACATCTGCCGGCGCTTCCCCTGGGCAAGGCCGTGCTGGAACTGATGGCCACGCCCATGACCGGCAGTTCTCCGCTGGCCCGCTGGCACCGCCGCGTCCTCGCCCATCCCGAGCTGCTCGCCGGCAGCGCCGCCGTCGCGGCCGGGGCGGCCGCCGTCCTGCTGCGCGCCTCCGGTCGTCCGCTGCGCCGGAACGGCGGCCTGCTGCGTGCCGGTGCGCTGTCGCTGGCAGCCGAGGCTGCCAGCGAACTGGCCCTTTATGGCTACCTGAAATTCCGCCGCCGCTGACCGGAAGCGCCTGCCGGCGAGGACTGGAATAAACATGAAGCTTCAAGTATTGTTACTTGTATGAATCTTCAAGTAAACGCCCAGGACCTGCTGCCCGCCGATCTCAGCATGGGTACCGTGATGCTCAAGGTCGGCGACATGAAGACCATGACCTCCTACTACGAGCAGGCGCTCGGGCTGGACCCGCTGAGCGAGGGTCTCGGCGGCGTCTATCTGGGCCGCGGCTCCACCCCGCTGGTCCACCTGGCCCCGGCGGGGGGCCTGCAGCTGCCCTCGCGGGGCGAGGCGGGCCTGTTCCATACCGCGTTCCTCTTCGGTGACCGTGCCTCCCTCGCGGCCACGGTCGCAACCGCCGCGCAGTACGATCCGCGCCGGTTCGCCGGCAGTGCGGACCATCTGGTCAGCGAGGCGTTCTACTTCACCGATCCCGAAGGAAACGGCATCGAGCTGTACTTCGACAAGCCCCGCGAGAGCTGGCAGTGGAACACCGGCGCCGACGGCAGCCGCGAAGTCCACATGGACAACGTTGCCCTGCCGCCGCAGCTGTACCTGCAGGACCACCTGACCGAGGCCTCCCTGGCCGGGCAGCGCGAGGCTGGGGCGGAGATCGGCCACGTCCACCTCCAGGTGGGCGACACCGATGTCGCCGAGGACTTCTACGTCAAGACCTTGGGCTTCGAGCGCACGGCGGGCTGGCACGGCCAGGCCCTGTTCGTTTCCGCCGGAGGCTACCACCACCACATGGCCATGAACGTCTGGAACAGCCGCGGCGCCGGTCCGCGGAAGGACACTCTGGGGCTGGGCGAGGTCGTAATCCACGTGCCGACCGAAGACGAGGTCGGCGCACTGGCCGAGCGGCTCTCCAGTGCCGGGATCGGCCATCACCACACCGGCGCCGAGCTCCGCTTCGAAGACCCGTGGCGCAACCAGCTGCGCGTCGCCGTCGGCTAGGCTGAAGGCGCACCATCCTGCCTAACCGCGAAGGGACGCCCAATGTCCGGTACAACTGAAGTCTTCGTCGCCACCCATGATGTAGCCGTGCGGCGCGCCGCCGCCCTGGAAGCCAGTTTCGATGCCCGTGCGGACACCGACGCCTCCGGCGTAGCCATCGAGGACGCCCCGAACGCGCGGATCAACGGGATCACTGACCTTGAGATCGAGATCCTCGGGGGACTGGCGGCCAAGGCCGTCGGTGCCGCCGGCGATGCCGCTTTGGACATGGCGGACGTCTCCAGCGACTACCTGATGGTGGCCCCGGATTCCATGGTGGAGTCGCTGGCGGAACTGCTGACGTACGTCGACGACGGCGGGGAATCGGTGATTCCCGAGGTCGCCTCCCTCTGGGCCTCGGAGGAGGACATGCCCTTCAGCGGGGACGTCGCCGAGGAGTACGTGCGCCGCCTTGCGGAGCTGGCCCGGCAGGCCGAAGAAGGAGACCGTCTCCAGCTGTACGTCTGGAGCAGCACGGCGGAAGCCTGACGGGCTCGGCGGGCCGATGCGCCGGTTCGCGCGGATTGGCTCCCGTCTGGCACAATAGACAGGTACTCGATCTGCGCGGCCCCTCTCTCCGCGCATGCATCTTGTCCTTTGAACCCCAACCATGGCCCGCCCCACGGGAGCAGACATACGGGTTCGCCCATTTTCAGAACCAGGAGTGACCACAAAAGTGGCCGTAAAGATTCGCCTTAAGCGCTTCGGTAAGAAGTTCTCTGCCCACTACCGCGTCGTTGTCATGGATTCCCGCGCCAAGCGTGACGGCCGTGCCATCGAAGAGATCGGGCAGTACCACCCGACCCAGGAGCCCTCGCTCATCGAGATCGACTCCGAGCGCGCCCAGTACTGGCTCGGTGTCGGCGCCCAGCCGACCGAGCAGGCCGAGGTTCTGCTCAAGATCACCGGTGACTGGCAGAAGTTCAAGGGCATTGAGGGCCAGGAAGGCACCCTCAAGACCAAGGCTCCGAAGGAGGCCTTCGTGGCCCCCGAGAAGGACTCTGTCATCATCCCCGAGGCCATCACCCCGAAGGCCAAGAAGGAAGACGCTGACGAGGCTGCTGCTGAAGCTCCGGCCGAGGAAGCTGACGAGACCGCTAAGGCTGAGTAATGCTGGCCGAAGCGCTCGAACACCTGGTCCGTGGCATCGTTGACAGTCCCGAGGACGTCAAGGTCACGGTCAAAAGCAACCGCCGCTCGGAAATCATCGAGGTGCGGGTCAACCAGGATGATCTGGGCCGCGTGATCGGCAGGCAGGGCCGCACCGCCCGCGCACTGCGGACCGTCATCTCTGCCCTGGCAGACGGTGAACCGGTCCGGGTAGACGTGGTGGACACGGACCGCCGCCGCTGATCCGCCAGCGGCACCAGTCGAGCCATCCGGCCCCGGCACCAGATATGGTGGCGGGGCCGGACGCATCTTGCCAGTCCGTTCAGTACATCCGACAGGAGAGTCCATGCACGTCCAGGTTGCCAGGATCGGCAAACCGCACGGCATCAGGGGAGAAGTCACCGTCCAGGTCCTCACCGATGCCCCCGAGGAACGGTTCGTTCCCGGTGCCCGGCTTGTGGTGGAGCCGGAACGGCTCGGTCCCCTGACCGTGCGCTCGGCGCGTTGGAACAAGGAGATCCTGCTGCTGGGATTCGACGAAGTTTCCGACCGCAACGGCGCCGAGGAGCTGCGCGGCGCGAAGCTCTTCGTGGACAGCGATGACCATGAGGATGAGGACGCCTGGTATGAACATGAGCTGGTAGGGCTGAAGGCCCTCGTCGGCGACGAAGAGGTCGGCCGAGTGGCCGGCCTGAACACCATGCCCGCACAGGACCAGCTGGTCATCGAGGCCGCCAACGGCGAAGAAATCCTGGTGCCGTTCGTCGAGCAGATCGTGCCGGAAGTCGACGTCGACAACGGCTTCGTCCGGCTCACCCCGCCGCCCGGGCTCTTCGAGGTCAACAGCCCGGAAAACCGGACCGAACCGGACGACGGCGAGGGGGAGCGCTAGGTGCGCATCGACGTCGTCAGTATTTTTCCCGAGTATCTGGACGCGCTGGAGCTCTCCCTGATCGGCAAAGCCCGGCAGGACGGGCTCCTCGAACTCAACGTCCGCAACCTGCGCGATTTCACGACGGACCGCCACCGGACGGTGGATGACACCCCGTACGGCGGCGGGGCCGGCATGGTGATGAAGCCCGAGCCCTGGGCGCTGGCGCTCGAAGCGGTGCTGGCGTCTGCTGGTGCGGGGGCCCCTTCCGGTGGTCCCGGGCCCGGCTCGGACAGCGCGATTGAAGACCGCCGCCCCGTGCTGATCGTTCCTTCGCCTGCAGGCGAGGTCTTTACGCAGTCGATCGCCCACGAGCTTGCGGCGGAGCAGCACCTGGTGTTCGCCTGCGGCCGCTACGAAGGGATCGACGAGCGCGTCCTGGAGTGGGCGGCAGGCTCCTTCCGGGTCAGGCCGATGAGCCTAGGCGACTACGTGCTCAACGGCGGCGAGGTGGCCGTCCTAGCGATGGTCGAGGCGATCGGCCGGCTGGTTCCGGGTGTCGTCGGAAATCCCGAGTCCCTGGTCGAAGAGTCCCACTCCGACGGCCTGCTCGAGTACCCCGTCTACACCAAGCCTTCGGTGTGGCGCGGCCGGGCCGTACCCGAGGTGCTGCTGAGCGGCAACCACGCCAGGATCGCGCGCTTCCGCCGCGATGAGCAGCTGCGCCGCACGGCCCTGCGCCGGCCGGACCTGGCCGGCGCCCTGGCGCCGGAGCAGCTGACCGCGTCGGACCAGTCCATCCTGGCCGAAGCAGCAGGCCCGCAGGAGCTGCAGGAACAGTAGCCCGAATTGGCGGCCCCGGCCTGCTCTGTGGCAGAATAGTTCATTGTGTTTGCTGGGCTTGCGCCTGCCACAGGGGGCGTACATGCCAACAGCCAGACACGCCGGCGGCCGAATCCCGGACCCGCCGGTCCATTGATTTTCGGTGTCGGAAGAAGCGGCGTTGCCGGCTTCCGCGCCGTGACCAACGTGAATGACCTGTGGCGTTCACCAGGAGTGACAAGCATGCACATCCTCGACTCCGTCGACGCAGCCTCGCTGCGCAGCGACATCCCCGAGTTCCGCGCCGGTGACACCGTCAAGGTCCACGTGAACATCGTTGAAGGCAAGAACGCGCGTATCCAGGTATTCCAGGGCTTTGTCATGGGCCGCCAGGGCGACGGCGTTCGCGAGACCTTCACCGTTCGCAAGGTTTCCTTCGGCGTCGGCGTCGAGCGTACGTTCCCGGTCCACTCTCCGATCATTGACCGGATCGAAGTTTTGACCAAGGGCGACGTCCGCCGCGCCAAGCTGTACTACATGCGCGACCGCCACGGCAAGGCCGCCAAGATCAAGGAAAAGCGCGACTTCGGCTCCGCCAAGTAGCACCTTCCCTGACTTCACGGTGCAAGACCATAAAGCTCCCCGGCTGAACGTTGGGGAGCGCTCAGAACGCCGGCCCGGGTTCCCGGGCTGGCGTTTTGTCTTCGCCGGCCTGGTGGCTGCCATCGTGCTGAGCGCGGTGGTCCGGGCAACCTTCGTCGACGTCTACTACATTCCGTCGGCGTCGATGGAACCCGCATTGACCGAAGGCGACCGCGTCCTGGTCTCCCGGACCGACTACCGCTATGGGCCGATCCGCAGGGGCGACCTGGTCGTGTTCGACGGCCGCGGCTCGTTTGCCCCGCTCCGCAGCGGGAATCCGGCCTACGTGGATGCCCTGCTGCAGATGGGCCAGTGGTTCGGGTTCGCCGGAAACGGCACTACCTACGTGAAACGGGTCATCGGGCTGCCCGGCGACTCCGTGGAATGCTGCACTGCCGAAGGCCTGCTCGAGGTCAACGGCGAGGCCGTGGCCGAGCCCTACGTCCACCCGGGCGACGCGCCGAGCGAACTGGAGTTCTCCGTCCGCGTGCCACAGGATAGGTTGTGGTTGATGGGGGACCACAGGTCGGTGTCCGCCGATTCCCGGGGCCTGCTCGGCGCACCCGGCGGCGGCATGGTTCCGACGGATCGGGTGATCGGGAGGCCGACACACATTATCTGGCCGCTGGAGCGGTCCGGCAGGCTGGAACGAATCGCCTTGGGAACAGGGTCGGATGAAGGAAAATAGACATGGAGCAGGCGGCAGGCAAGCGCAGGAACCCGGCTTTGGCCTGGCTGAAGGAAATCGGGATCATTGTCGTCGTCGCGCTGCTGCTGTCCTTCCTGATCAAGACGTTCCTCTTTAGGGCCTTCTACATCCCGTCGACCTCGATGGAGAACACCCTCGAAGTCAATGACCGCATTTTCGTCAATCTCCTGGTGCCCCAGCCCATCGGCCTCGAGCGGGGCGATGTTGTCGTCTTCCGCGACGACTTGGGGTGGCTGCCGGCCAATGGGGCCGGCGACGACGGCGGGAACTGGTTCCAGCAGGCGCTCACCTTTGTCGGGCTGATGCCGGACAGCTCCGAGCAGCATCTCGTCAAGCGCGTGATCGGCATCGGCGGAGACCGTGTGGTCTGCTGCGATGCGGACGGCCGGATCACGGTGAACGGGAAGGCGCTGGACGAGCCCTACCTGCACCCGGACTCGACGAACGAAAGCCAGCCCTTCGACGTCGTCGTTCCCGACGGTAAAATCTGGGTCATGGGAGACAACCGGAACCATTCGGCGGACTCCCGGGAACACCGCGATGAAGCCTCCGGAGGCTTCATAGCCCTCGACTCGGTGGAAGGCAAAGCCGCGGTCATCGCCTGGCCGCTGGACCGGATGGGCGTGATCGGCAACTATCCCGAGGTGTTCGACAGCGTGCCGCCGGCCGGCGGCGGTTCGGCACCGGCCAACACGCCCTCCGGACGATCGGAGCAGGAGGGCGGAGAATGACCCCCAAGAACCCGCACCTGCGGTTCGAACGCTCGCTGACGTCACAGGGGTTCCGCATGGTTGCCGGTGCCGACGAGGTCGGCCGGGGTGCACTGGCCGGGCCCGTCACCGTCGGCATGGTGCTCATTGATGCCGGCGCCGTGAAGCCGCTGAAAGGCGTCCGGGACAGCAAGCTGCTGAACCCGAGGGACCGCGAGCTGCTGGTTCCGAAAATCCGGACCTGGGCGGTCGCCTACGGAGTCGGCCATGCATCCCCGGACGAGATCGACTCGATGGGCCTGACGGCCGCGCTCCGGCTCGCCGGCACCCGCGCCTGGCAGTCGGTGCTGGAGACGTCCCGTCCCGACGTCGTAATCCTCGATGGAAACTTCAACTGGCTCTCGCCGGTCGAGCAGCCCACCCTCTTCGATGCGGGCAGCGGGACCGGATGCGATGTACCGGTACAGACCAGAATCAAGGCTGACCTCAACTGCCTCAGCGTCGCGGCGGCCAGCGTCCTGGCCAAGGTGGAGCGCGACAACCTGATGGCCGAGCTGGCGCTCACGCATCCCGAGTACGGCTGGGAAATCAACAAGGGATACGCGACGGCCGCCCATCGGACGGCCTTGACTACGCACGGACCGTCGGGTGTCCACAGGCGCAGCTGGCGCCTGATGCCCGCGGTGCTGGACGATGCCGGCGGGCCGGATGACGAGGCCGCCGGCTCGGGGGAGGCAGGGGAGACCCCCGGCCCCGCGGCCGTGCCGGGCACCGAGGCCGCACCTACTCCCGAGGCGGACCGTGCCGAGCATCCCGCACGGGTGGCTGGCGCTCCCGCCCCGGAGGCGGGTCCCGGGGAGGTCCCGGAGCAGGCAGCGGCGGCACCCGCCCCTGCCCCGAGCCTGGCTTAGCACCACCGGCGGCATCCCGCCCCACCGGCGGCATCCCCTACCGATCTGCGAGAAGATGGACTCATGAGCGCTGAAGACCTTGAGAATTACGAAACGGACATGGAGCTGCAGCTCTACCGGGAATACCGCGACGTCGCGGGCCTCTTCAGCTATGTCGTGGAGACGGAGCGCCGGTTCTATTTGGCCAACCACGTCGATCTCCAAGCGCGTTCGGCCGACGGCGAGATCTATTTCGACCTGACGATGCAGGACGCCTGGGTCTGGGACATCTACCGAACGGCCCGGTTCGTCAAGAAGGTCCGCGTCCTGACATTCAAGGACGTCAACATCGAAGAACTGTCCAAGTCGGACGACCTGACCCTGCCGAAGGACGGCCTGGGCAACTAAGGCCAGTCCTCCTCCACAGCCCGCCTTGCCGGCGGGCTTTCCACATGGGCGAACGGGTTGCCGCGGTACGCCGGTCAGCGGCGCACGCTGGAACCTATGAGAGCTAAAGACAAACTCGGCAGGTCCGGAGAAACGCTGGCCGCGGCCTATTTGGAGCAAGCGGGACAGCGGGTGGTGGACCGCAACTGGCGCGGCCCCGCAGGGGAGATCGACATCGTCGCCCTGGAAGGCGCCACCGTCGTCGTCGCCGAGGTCAAGACACGCAGGTCGGTGGACTACGGCCATCCGCTGGAAGCCATTACCCCGGCCAAAGTCGAGCGGTTGCAGATCCTCGCGCGGCAGTGGCTCCAGGCCCACGGTATGTCCTCCAACGGCTATCGGATTGACGCGGTCGCCGTCCTGGACGACGGCGAGCATCCTCCGGTCATTGAGCACCTCAAGGCTGTCGGCTGATGGGGTTGGGCAGGTCTTTCTCGGTCGCGCTCGTCGGGCTGGCGGGGCACATTGTCGAGGTGGAGGCGGACATCGGCCAGACGCTGCCGGCGTTCGTGCTGCTGGGGCTTCCCGATGCATCCCTTACCGAGGCGAAGGAGCGCATCCGGTCGGCCGCGCGGAATGCCGGGATGCCGCTGAGCCCCCGCAAGCTTACTGTCAACCTGATTCCGGCATCGCTGCCCAAGAAAGGCTCCGGGTTCGACCTGGCGATAATGATGGCGGCGCTCCAGGCGGCAGGGGACGTCCGTCCGAGCGGCGGCACCGTGTTCCTCGCGGAGCTGGGGCTGGACGGCAGGCTGCGGCCGGTGCGAGGCATCCTCCCGGCCGTGATGGCCGCCGTCAACGCGGGACGCCCCGACGTTGTCGTGGCCGACGGGAACCGTTCCGAGGCGGACCTGGTGCCGGGTGCGTGCGTCCGCAGCTTCTCCACGGTCGCCGAACTGCTACTGGCCTTCGGTGCTGATCCGGCGCGGGTGGTCCTGCCCCCGGAGGAAGCCGAGGCGGGCCCGGGACCCGTTGCGCCTGCCGCGGCGGCGGGACGCGCTCCCGACATGGCTGACATTGCCGGCCAGCAGGAGGCCAGGACGGCGCTCGAGGTCGCCGCCGCCGGAGGGCACCACATCATGCTGGTCGGTCCGCCCGGCGCCGGCAAGACGATGCTGGCCGAACGGCTGCCGGGACTTCTGCCGGACCTGCCGGACGACCACGCGATGGAAGTGACGGCCGTGCATTCCCTGAGCAGTACGGCGGCGGGGCTGACCGAGCTCCTGCGCCGCCCGCCGTTCGAGAATCCGCATCATACCGCCACCGCCGTCTCAATCATCGGCGGAGGTTCCGGTATGCCTCGTCCCGGTGCGGCTTCCCGCGCCCACCGGGGCGTGCTCTTCCTCGACGAGGCGCCCGAGTACGACCGGGCCGTACTCGACGCGCTGCGGCAGCCACTGGAGAGCGGGGAATTGGTGCTGCACCGTGCGGCGGGGACCGCCACCTATCCGGCCCGCTTCCAGCTGGTGCTGGCAGCCAACCCGTGTCCGTGCGGCCGGTCCGACGAGAAGGGTATCGACTGCACCTGTACCCCTACTCAGCGCCGCCGGTACTTCGGCAAGCTCTCCGGTCCACTGATCGACAGGATCGACCTTCAGCTGGCACTGACGCGCCTGAAACGGAGCGACATGGCTTCCATGCAGGGCCAGGAGGGTACGGCGATGGTCGCGGCCAGGGTCGCCCGGGCGCGGCAGGCCCAGCACGACCGGCTCGGCCGGTGGGGCCATGTCCTGAACGCCGAGGTGCCCGCCGAGCTCTTCAAAGGTCCCCTGCGCCTGCCGCGCCGGATGTCGGTCGACCTCGACCGGGCCATGGACAACAACGTGCTCACAGCCCGCGGTTACAACAAAGTCCTGCGGGTCGCGTGGACCATTGCCGATTTGGCGGGTCAAGCCGCCCCTGACCGGGACTGCGTGGGGCTGGCCTTGGCCTACCGCCAGAACGAAAGGATGGCCGCGTGATGGCCGAAGCGTTGGAGGAGCGTCGGGCCCGGGCGGCGCTGGCCCGGCTCATGGAACCGTCGGACTGGGTGGGCCTGGCCCTCGTTGCGGCCCTCGGCCCGGTGGACGCCCTCCGGGTAGCCACCGGCTCGATCGGGCCCGGCCGGGAGCTGGAAGGAGAGCTGCGCCGGGTGCTCGACCGGCAGGCGGGCGGGGCGCAGCAGTCCCTGCTGGGGGATGCCCTGCAGCGCTGGGCTCCGCGGGTGAAGGACCTGGCCCCGGAGCGGGACCTGGCCACCATGGAACGGTTGGGCGGACGGGTGGTTATTCCATCGGACGACCTCTGGCCCCCGGCGCTGGCGGACCTGGAACTGGGGGAGCCGGTGTGCCTGTGGATGCGCGGAGACCTTGACCAGGGAGTTCCTGCCCTGAACCGAAATGTCGCCATCGTCGGTTCCCGGGACAGCACCAACTACGGCAATTCCGTGACCGGAGACATGGCTGCCGGCCTGGTCCACCGGGGCTACTGTGTCATATCCGGAGGAGCGTACGGCATCGATGCCCAGGCCCACCGGTCCGCGCTCGCAGCAGCAGATGAGGCCGACGGTGTGACGACCATGGCCGTTATGGCGTGCGGCCTGGACCGCTACTACCCGGCGGGCAACGAGGACCTGCTGCGTTCTATCGCCGCTCGCGGAATCATCCTCGCGGAGGTACCGCCGGGCTCGGCGCCGACCAGATGGCGGTTTCTCCAGCGCAACCGGCTCATCGCGGCCTTGGCTGGTGTCACCGTCGTAGTGGAAGCACGATGGCGGTCGGGTGCCTTGAACACGGCGCATCACGCCGCCGGACTCGGCCGTCCGGTCGGTGCCGTGCCGGGGTCCGTGTACTCGGCGAACTCGGCGGGCACACACCGGCTTTTGCGTGACGGCAGCGCCACCTGCGTGACCGACGCGACAGAAGTAGCCGAGCTGGCCGGGCCCTTTGACGCCACCGGTGCGACGGGTCAGCAGGAAGTACTGGCCGACCATGATGGCCTCGGCGTGGAAGACCTGCTGCTGCTGGACGCCCTTCCGATCCGGCAGGGCGTCAGCATCGACAAGCTCGCTGCCGTGGCCGGGCTGCCTGCGCGGAGCGTCCTGGCCGGACTTGGCAGGCTGGAGTCGCGTTGTCTGGCACGGCAGGATGGCTCTGGTTGGCGCCGCGCGCGCAGACCCTAAACACCCGTTACCGGGCCGCGGCCGTCGAGCCTTTCACGATGCGGGCCAGCCCGCCCGGGAGGGTGCTTCCGGCACGTGGTCCGCGCGCCTGCTTGAGCCGGGTGGCAGGATCCGCGAAAGTTGGAGGGTGATTGACCGGGACGACCCAGCGGCTGCAGCCGAAGGGGCAGAGGGCGAAGAACTGCCGGCGGAATTCGCCGCCGCCCTTGGCGCGTTTGGCCGGTACCTGCGGGCGGAACGCGCGCGGTCGGAACATACTATCCGGGCGTACCTGGGCGACGTGGCAAGCCTGCTGGGCTTCGCGGCCAAAGGCCCGGGGCAACACGTGACGGACATCGACCTGTCCGTCTTGAGGTCCTGGTTGGGGAGCATGAACACGGCGGGCATGGCCCGGGCGACGCTGGCGAGGCGGGCCGCCGCTGCCCGGACATTCATGGCCTGGGCGTTCCGGGAAGAGCTGGTTGCGGAAAACCCAGCGCAGCGGCTGAAGGCCCCCCGACGCCAGTCAGCGCTGCCGGAGGTGCTCCAGCGGCGCCAAATGGAGCAGCTTTTCGAAGCGCTGTCGGACCAGGCCGCGGAAGGCGATCCGGTGGCACTGCGTGACCGGGCCATGGTCGAGCTGCTCTATGCCACGGGTATCCGGGTCAGCGAGCTCGCCGGTCTGGATGTCGACGACGTGGACCACGACCGTCGTGCGGTCCGGGTCCTGGGCAAAGGCAATAAGGAGCGTACCGTGCCCTTCGGCGTCCCGGCCGGTACGGCCTTGGACGACTGGCTCCGGCGGGGGCGCGGGCGGCTGGCCGTCGCCGGCAGCGGCCCGGCGCTCTTCCTGGGCCGGCGCGGCGGCCGGATCGATCCGCGGCAGGTCCGATCGGTGGCCGCCCGGTTATTGGCCGCGATTGCCGACACGGCGGCCAGCGGCCCCCACGCCCTGCGGCACAGCGCTGCTACGCACCTGCTCGACGGCGGTGCGGACCTGCGCGCGGTGCAGGAGATCCTGGGGCACACCTCGCTCGCCACTACCCAGCTGTACACCCACGTATCAGTGGAACGGCTGAACTCCAGCTACCGGCAGGCCCACCCCCGGGCCTAATATGCGTCCGTTTGGGAGAGTGAGTGGAGTGACAGTGGCACAATTCGGGGACATGCGGCAGAATGAGTCGGGAATCAAACGATTTGGCGAAATAGAGTTCCCGTAGCTGCTGCTATCGGGACGAATACGGTACCGCACCAGGATTCCATCCGCGGGCTGAAGGTCGTTGGGGAAGACGTACCTACAGCAAATGGAGGATGGGATGTCTGTTGTGATGACGCGTGGTGTGTTATTCGTGCACTCGGCGCCGACTGCGCTATGCCCGCATATCGAGTGGGCTATCGGGTCGGTCGTCGATAAGCGCACGGACCTTGAATGGACGCAGCAGCCTGCTGCGCCCGGGATGTACCGCGCGGAACTGTCGTGGGTTGGCGCCCAGGGGACCGGAGCGCTGCTGGCTTCCGCGTTGCGGGGCTGGGCACATCTGCGATACGAAGTGACGGAAGAGCCGAGCGCGGGAGTGGACGGCGGACGCTGGTCGCACACCCCTGAACTCGGTATTTTCCATGCCGTCACGGACGTCCACGGCAACATCATGGTTTCGGAGGACCGCATCCGCTACGCCTACGAATCGGGCGCAGGCGATCCCGCGGCCGTTTACCACGAGCTTTCGCTGGCACTCGGCGAGGCCTGGGACGAAGAACTCGAGCCGTTCCGGCATGCCGCCGAGGGCGCGCCGGTACGCTGGCTCCACCAGGTGGGCTGAGCCACCGGCGGAGCTTTTCGCATCCTCCTTCTAATAACGATGAGGCGGCCGGGCTTTTAGCCCGGCCGCCTCATCGTGTCCGTTAGCCCGTACGCCCGTACAGGGGTCAGACGTTGCGGAAGACGACGACGGCGTTGTGGCCGCCGAAGCCGAAGGAGTTGTTCAGCGCGACGACGTCGCCGCCCGGCATGTCCCGAACCGACGTAACGACGTCCAGGGGAATGTCGGGGTCCTGGCTTTCCAGGTTGATGGTGACTGGCATCTTCCGCTCGTAGATGGCCATGACCGTGAGCACGGATTCGACGGCGCCGGAGGCCCCCAGGAGGTGGCCGGTCTGCGACTTGGTCGCGGAGACCGCGACGTTGTCCACGTGGTTCCCCAGGGCCGCCTTGAGGGCTGTGTACTCGGGCTTGTCGCCCACCGGCGTCGACGTGGCGTGCGCATTGACGTGCACGACGTCGGTGGCCTGGGCCCGCGCGTCGAAGAGGGCGGCCTTGAGCGCCCGGGTAGCGCCCAAGCCCTCGGGATCCGGGGCGGTGATGTGGTACGCGTCCGCGGTTACGCCCGAGCCTGCCAGTTCGGCGTAGATGCGGGCACCGCGGGCCAGCGCATGTTCTTCGGCTTCGAGGACGAGAGCGCCTGCGCCCTCGCCCATCACGAAGCCGTCGCGGTCGATGTCGTAGGGACGTGAGGCGTGCTCCGGATCGTCATTCCGCTTGGACAGTGCCTGCATGGCGCTGAAAGCGGCGATCGGCATCGGGTGGATGGCAGCCTCGGCGCCACCGGTCATCACCACGTCCGCCTTGCCGGCCCGGATGAGGTCGATACCCATGGACATGGCTTCCGTCCCGGAAGCACAGGCCGAGACGGGAGTGTGGGCACCGGCGCGGGCACCGAGATCCATGCTGACCGCGGCAGCCGGGCCGTTGGGCATGAGCATCGGCACGGTCATCGGGAGCACCCGGCGCGGGCCTCGTTCGCGCAAGGTATCCCAAGCATCGAGGAGGGTCCAGACGCCGCCGATACCGGTCGCAAAGGCAACAGCGAGCCGGTCATGGTCAATGTCCTCGATGCCCGAGTCCTTCCATGCCTCGCGCGCCGCGACGACGGCGAACTGGGTGGATGGGTCCATGCGCTTGGCTTCGACCCGGCTGAGGACCTCGTCGGGCCTGTTGCTCGCCCGGCAGGCAAAGGTCACCGGCAGTTCGTACCGGGCAACCCACTCGTCCTCAAGCGTGCGGGCTCCCGAAACACCCTTGAGGGAATTCTGCCAGGTGGTGGGGACGTCGCCGCCGATGGGCGTGGTGGCGCCGAGGCCGGTGATGACTACTTTGCGTGCCATGTACTCAATCTCTCAGGGGGATGGGCGGAAAAAGCAATGGGCGGCGGCCGGAACTGCTGAAGCGGGTGTCCGGCCGCCGGCTTCCCTGCGGGAGGCTAGGCCTGGGCCTTGGCGATGAAGTCGACGGCGTCGCCAACGGTCTTGAGGTTCTTGACCTCTTCGTCCGGAATGCGGACACCGAACTTTTCCTCGGCGTTGACGACAATGGTCATCATGGAGATGGAGTCGATGTCCAGATCGTCGGTGAAGGACTTGTCCAGTTCAACCGCTTCGGGAGCCAGGCCGGTCTCCTCGTTCACGATCTCTGCCAGTCCTGCCAGGATTTCTTCGTTGCTAGCCATGGAAGGCTCCTTTTCTTGTAGCCGGCGCGCTGTCCGGCGTGGGTTGTCAAACCGCAGACTGCGGTTTGGATCGGCAAACTTTTCCTTGCTGTGCCGCGACGCTGCGATATTACGGCAGAACCACGACCTGTGCACCGAAGACGAGGCCTGCGCCGAAACCAATCTGGAGGGCAAGCCCGCCGCTGAGTTCCGGGTGCTCCTCGAGCAGCCGGTGCGTAGCCAGGGGGATCGACGCCGCCGACGTATTGCCGGCTTCGGCGATGTCGCGGGCCACCACGACATTCTCCGGCAGCTTCAGCTGCTTGACCATTTCGTCGATGATGCGCATGTTCGCCTGGTGGGGGACGAACGCTGCGAGGTCGCCGGGTTCGACGCCGGCGGCCTCCAAGGCGCGCTTGGCCACCTTGGCCATTTCCCAGACGGCCCAGCGGAAGACGGACTGGCCGTCCTGCCGGAGGGTCGGCCAGAGCTTGTGGTCCGGCTCCCCGCGTTCAGCCAGGACTGCACCGAGCGACCCCGCTGCTTCGGCGGCTAGGGAGAGCTCCCGGACCTCGTTCAGCGAGTGGGTCATGCTGATGACGTCCCACTTGCTTCCGTCGGAGCCCCAGACCGAGGGGCCGATGCCCGGCGTGTTGGAAGGGCCGATCACGACGGCGCCGGCGCCGTCGCCGAGCAGGAACGAAATGGTGCGCTCGGTGTTGTCGATCACATCGGAGAGCTTTTCGGCGCCCACGACCAGTACGTATTCGGCCGCACCCGAACGGACCAGTGCATCGGCCTGGGCGATGCCGTAGCAGTAGCCGGCGCAGGCAGCCGAAATATCGAAGGCGGGAGCAGGTGTCGCGCCTACGCGGTCAGCCAGGGCCGCGGCCGCCGAGGGCGTAGCGTAGGGATGCGAAACCGTCGAGACGATGACTGCACCCAGCTGGGACCCCTCGATTCCGGCCTTCGCCAGGGCTTCGGTGGCAGCGCCTTCTGCCATGTCCAGCAGAGAGGTGTCCGCGCCGGCGCGGTGGCGGGTGACGATGCCGGTGCGCTGGCGGATCCACTCGTCGGAGGAATCGATCCACTGGCAGACATCTTCGTTGGTGACGATGACGTCCGGACGGTAGGCACCGTATCCGAGGATGCGTGAATGGTCGCGCAGCTGTGACTGGCGCAGGACGGGAGTGCTCACAGGTGGATGTCTCCAGACTTTTCTTCGACAGTTGTTGCGGCCTGAGGCGTTTGCCGCGTGTGCTCGGCCACGAAGTCGCGCGCCGCTTCGAGGTCCTCGGGCGTCTTGAGGGCCAGCGTTGCCACGCCCTTCATGCCGCGCTTGGCCAGGCCCGTCAGGGTTCCTGCCGGCGTCAGTTCAAGCATGCCGGTGATGCCTACGGAGAGCATCTCCTCCATGCAGAGGTCCCAGCGGACCGGGCGGGAAACCTGGGCGATGAGGCTGTCAAGGTTCTGCTCGCCGCCCGCTACCGGTTCGCCGTCGTAATTGGAGAGCAGCGTCAGCGCAGGGGAGGTGGGGGACAGCTGCGGCCTCAGCGCCTCCAGCGCTCCGACGGCGGGCTCCATGTGCGTGGTGTGGAAGGCGCCGGCCACCTTGAGGGGGATGACCCGGGCCTTGGCCGGCGGGTTGGCCGCGAAGCCCTGGAGTTGTTCCAGGGTGCCGGCTGCTACAACCTGGCCGCCGCCGTTGGCATTCGCAGGAGTCAGGCCGGCCGCCTCGATGGCGGCGAACACCTCCTCCTGGTCCCCGCCCAGGACAGCGCTCATCCCTGTCGGAGTCTGGGCGGCGGCGCGGGCCATGGAGTTGGCGCGCTCCCGGACGAAGGCCATCGCGTCATTTTCGCTGAGGGCGCCCGCGATGGCGGAGGCTGTGATTTCGCCGACGGAGTGCCCCGCGATGACGGTCGACAAGTCCAGCGGGTCATTGGCGGTGAGTGCCTTGGCCGTGACGAGTCCGGCCGCGACGATCAGCGGCTGGGCGACGGCGGTATCCTTGATGGTTTCCTCATCGGAGGTCGTTCCGTGCGCCACGAGGTCCAGTTGCGCGATATCGCTCAGCAGGCCAAGGTGGTCCGCGACCCCGGGTACTTCGAGCCACGGGGACAGGAAACCGGGCGATTGGGACCCCTGGCCGGGGCAGACGATAGCAAGCACGTTATCCAGCTTTCCAAAAAGGGTGCAGTTCCAAGGGTGTTTCGGCGGACGAAGCTCACCGGGCCGCTTTGTAGGAAGTCTACAAGGCGCCGAAGTTACTGCCGAGTAGGCGGGCGGTCCTGCGTGGCGCGCGAACCGACCAGCCGGCCGACCACGAGGGCCGTCTGCAGGACGAAGGCTTCGCGGGGCAGCAGCGGGTCCCAGCCCGTGACGTCACTGACCCGCCGGAGCCGGTAGCGGACGGTGTTGGCATGGACGAAGAGTTCCCGGGCCGTGGCTTCCAGCGAATGTCCGAGGGCGAGGTAGCTGGAGAGGGTTTCGACCAGGCCGTTGCCCGCGTTGAGCAGGGGAACGTAGATGTGCTTGTACAGGTCGCGGCGGGCGGCCTCGTCGCCGGACATCACCCGTTCAGGCCACAGGTCGTTGGCGGCCACGGGCCGGGGCGCGGCGGGCCAGGCCCGGGCGGCGGTCAGCCCGGCAAACGCGGCCTGGGCGGAGAGGCTGGCGTCCACCAGCGATACCGACTCCGGGCCGTAGACAACGGGGCCCGGGCCGAAGAGTTCGCTCAGCCTTAGGAAGGCGGGGCCCTGGTCGGAGATTCCGCCGAGGACGAGGATCAGGCGGTCGCCCTGGATACCGACGAGCGTGTCGTCGGCGAAGCGGGATCCGGCGCGGCGCACTTCCGCCACGAACGTGGGGCTTGGTTCGCCCGGCGAGCTGCCGACCATGACCGTGATCCGGCCGGTGGACTTCCAGCCGACGGCCGCGATGCGTGAACGCAGGGCATCGGAAGACTCGCCGCGCAGGATGGCGTCCACGACCAGGGCTTCCAGCCGCGTGTCCCAGGCGCCGCGGGTCTCCGCCGCGCGGGCGTACACGTCCGCCGCGGCGAAGGCGACCTCGCGCGAATACCGCAGTACTGCCTCGCGAAGGGCCGCCTCATCGTTCCCTCCCGCAAGGTCCGGCACCTGGTCCTCGACGGCCTCGACGACGACCCGGATGAGCTGCAGGGCGCGCTGCAGGCTGATGGAGCGTGTCAGTTCGGTCGGGGCGGTGCCGAAGACGTCGTTCATGACCCAGGCTGGGGATGCCGGGCGTTCGTACCAGGTGACGAAGGAGGCGATTCCCTTCTGTGCCACGAGGCCGAGGGCGGCCCTCTCGTCCGGGCGCAGGCTGCGGTACCAGGGCAGGTCGTTCTCCAGCCGCTTCAGCGTGGTAGTGGACAGTGCGCCGATCCGGGAGCGCAGTCTGTCCAGGGTGGCGGCGTTGGTCGGGGCGGCCGTGTCCGGCGCACTTTTGGTGCTCCGGGACGCCGCCGGCCGCGCACCGGAGGGTGCAGCGGAGGAATCGGTCCGAGGGCGGGGCATGCATTGAGCATACGCAGTTGCCGGGCCCGGCTCCATTCACGGGCTTTGTGTGTTTCCTACTAAAACACCGGCCGAGGGTGGCTGCGCCGCGCCGAAAAAAGGCTGCGGCGGACACCCGTTTAGGGGTGTCCGCCGCAGCCTTGCGGTCGGGACTAAGCCGGCCTCGAGGTCAGGACTCGCCGCCGGCGTTTCCGGTGGTTCCCGCGTTGACGTCGGTGAGCTTGTAGCGCTCAAAGGCTTCACGCGGTGCGTTCTGGTCCACCTCGCCGCGGCGGGCGAGCATCTGCAGCGCCCTCACCACGATCGAGTGGCTGTCGATCTTGAAGAAGCGACGTGCCGCCGCGCGGGTGTCGGAGAAACCGAATCCGTCGGCGCCGAGGGTCGCGAACTCGTTGGGGAGGAACTGGCGGATCTGGTCCGGCACCGACTTCATGTAGTCGGTGACGGCCACGATCGGGCCGGTGGCTCCCTCAAGCTGCTGGGCGACGAAGGGCTTACGCGCCTCCTGGCCCGGGTTGAGGAACGCTTCCTCCTCGGCGGCGACCGCCTCGCGGCGCAGCTCGTTCCAGCTGGTGACAGACCAGACATCGGCGGAGACGTTCCAGTCCTCGGCCAGGATCTGCTGGGCCTCGAGGGCCCACGGAACGGAGACGCCGGAGGCCAGCAGCTGGGTGCGGGGACCGTCGATCTTTGCCGGGGCCAGCAGGTAGATGCCCTTGACGAGGCCCTCGACGTCCAGTTCTTCGGGCTCGGCAGGCTGCACGATCGGCTCGTTGTAGACGGTCAGGTAGTACATGACGTTGGGATCCGGGTGGTTCCCGCCGTACATCCGCTCCAGGCCGGACTTCATGATGTGCCCGATCTCGTAACCGTAGGCCGGGTCGTAGGTGACGACGGCCGGGTTGGTCGAGGCCAGCAGCGGCGAGTGGCCGTCCGCGTGCTGCAGGCCCTCGCCCGTCAGCGTGGTCCGGCCGGCGGTCGCGCCGATGACGAAGCCACGGGCCATCTGGTCCGCGGCGGCCCAGAAGAAGTCGCCCGAGCGCTGGAAACCGAACATCGAGTAGAAGATGTAGATCGGGATCAGCGGCTCGCCGTGGGTGGCGTAGGACGTGCCGGCGGCCGTGAGGGCGGAGGTCGAGCCGGCCTCGTTGATGCCGGTGTGCAGGATCTGGCCCTGCGGCGATTCCTTGTATGCGAGCACCAGGTCGCGGTCCACCGACAGGTAGTTCTGGCCCTTGGGGTTGTAGATCTTGGCCGTGGGGAAGAACGAGTCCATGCCGAAGGTCCGGGCTTCGTCCGGGATGATCGGGACCACGCGGTTGCCGAATTCCTTGTCCCGCATGAGGTCCTTCAACAGCCGGACGAACGCCATGGTCGTCGCGGCCTGCTGCTTGCCCGAGCCGCGCTTGGCGACTTCGTAGGCTTTGTCCTCGGGCAGGTGCAGCTGGGTGTGCTTGGTGCGCCGCTCGGGCACGGCGCCGCCGAGGGCGGCACGCCGCTCCATCATGTACTTGATCTCGGGGGCGTCCGGACCCGGGTGGTAGTACGGCGGGCGGTACGGGTCGGCCTCGAGGGCCTCGTCGCTGATCGGGATGCGCAGGTGGTCGCGGAACCCCTTCAGGTCATCGAGGGTCAGCTTCTTCATCTGGTGGGTCGCGTTGCGGCCCTCGAAGTGGGTTCCGAGGCCGTAGCCCTTGACCGTCTGGGCCAGGATGACCGTCGGCTTGCCCTTGAACTCGGTGGCGGCCTTATATGCGGCGTAAACCTTGTGGTAGTCGTGGCCGCCGCGCTTGAGGTTCCAGATCTGCTCATCGGTCATGTCCGCGACCATGTCCTTCGTCTGCGGGGTCTTGCCGAAGAAGTGCTCGCGCACGAATCCGCCGGATTCGGCCTTGTAGGTCTGGTAGTCACCGTCGAGCGTGGAGTTCATGATGTCCACGAGGGCGCCGTCGTTGTCCTTGCCCAGCAGGCTGTCCCACTCGCGGCCCCAGACGACCTTGATGACATTCCAGCCGGCGCCGCGGAAGAAGGCTTCGAGTTCCTGGATGATCTTGCCGTTGCCGCGGACCGGTCCGTCGAGCCGCTGCAGGTTGCAGTTGATCACGAAGGTGAGGTTGTCGAGCTTTTCGTTCGCCGCCAGCTGCAGGAAGCCGCGCGAGTCCGGCTCATCCATCTCGCCGTCGCCGAGGAAGGCCCAGACGTGCTGGTCGGACGTGTCCTTGATGCCGCGGTTGTGCAGGTAGCGGTTGACCTGCGCCTGGTAGATGGCGTTGGCCGGGCCGATGCCCATCGAGACGGTCGGGAATTCCCAGAAGTGCGGCATGTTCCGCGGGTGCGGGTAGGACGGCAGTGCGTGCCCCTCGCGGGACTTCTCCTGGCGGAAGCCGTCCAGGTCTTCCTCGCTCAGGCGGCCTTCCATGAAGGCGCGCGCGTACATGCCGGGAGAGGCGTGGCCCTGGAAGAAGATCTGGTCTCCGCCGCCCGGGTGGTCCTTGCCGCGGAAGAAGTGGTTGTAGCCGACTTCGTAGAGCGTCGCGGCGCCCGCGTACGTGGAGATGTGGCCGCCGACGCCGATTTCGGGGCGCTGGGCACGGTGCACCAGCATGGCGGCGTTCCAGCGCATCCACGCACGGTAGCGCCGCTCGATCTCTTCGTCGCCGGGAAAGGCAGGCTCCTGGTCCACGGGAATGGTGTTCACATAATCCGTGGTCGTCACCATGGGGACGCCGACGCTTTGGGCGCCGGCACGCTGCAGCAGCGAACGCATGATGAACTGGGCGCGCTCAGTACCTTGGGACTGGATCAGCTGGTCCAGAGACTCCACCCATTCGGCAGTCTCTTCGGGATCACGGTCCGGCAGCTGGCTTGTCAGGCCGCTCAGGATGTGCGAGGTGTCTTCTCCTGCGCTCACGTCCAACCTCTCTGATGTGCAGATTGTGTCTGCGCCTTTTTTAGATTAAGCGTCCCGGCCGATGGTACGGCGGGGCTCGGCCTCTTCGCCGGAGGCGTCGGCTGCTGTTCCCTGCGGCCGGTTCCGCCGACGGTACAACTGGTGCAACTCTAACCGTTTGCCTAACCACTATGCAGTACGTGACGGCCTTCACGCAGGCGCGGACCTCCCGCCGGTTTCCGCTGCGGCTCGTCATGCGGCTTGAAGCAACCGCAAATAGGGTGTTGGCTTGTAATATCCATAACAGCGTCCATACCGGGCGAAGCGAATTGCAACGAGGAGGAGCACAGTGAGCGAGGCCGAGACCGCCGCGGTTGACAATGTGGCGGGCAGATTGGGTTTCAAAGAAGGAGACCTGATACAGGAGTTCGGCTACGACGACGACGTGGATTTCGATCTCCGCGACGACATTGAGGAACTCACCGGCTCCGAGTTGCTGACGGAAGACGACCAGGAGGCCGTCGATTCCGTCATCGTTTGGTGGCGGGATGGGGACGGCGATCTCGTCGACGCGCTGATGGATGCCCAGACCACGCTCGACGCCGGAGGCCAGGTATGGGTGCTCACGCCCAAGTCGGGGCGCGACGGCTACGTACCGCCGTCGGAAATCCAGGAAGCCGCTCCTACCGCCGGACTGCACGCCACATCCTCGGCGGGTGTCTCCGATGACTGGGCCGCCGCGCGGCTCGTCAGCAAGCGGAACAAGGGGTAGCGCCGTGACGGAACTCAAGGCGGGCCAGCCGGCACCGGATTTCGAGCTTTCCAACCAGTTCGGGGAACCCGTCAGGCTGTCGGCCCTGCGCGGCGAAAAGATCGTCCTGGTCTTCTACCCGTTCGCGTTCTCGGGCATCTGCACCGGTGAACTGTGCGAACTGCGCGATGACCTCGGGTCGTTCAAGAGCGAGAACGCCCGCGTCCTGGGCATTTCGGTCGACCACAAGTTTGCGCTGCGCGCCTTCGCGGAGAAGGAGAACTACGACTTCGACCTGCTGGCCGACTTCTGGCCGCACGGCGGCGTCGCCAAGACCTACGGCGTGTTCGACGACGAATCCGGCATGGCGACCAGGGGTACCTTCATCATCGACGCCGAGGGGACCCTCCGGCACATCATCAGGAACCCGCGCACCCAGGCGCGCGACATCCAGGAATACCACCGCATCCTCAAGGAACTCTGAGCGGGGCCGGCGCATGGACCGCGGCCAACTGCGCGAGGTGCTCGAGCTGCTCTCCGGGCGGCCCCTGGCTGTTCTGACCGGAGCGGGGCTCAGCACGGATTCCGGTATCCCGGACTACCGCGGGCCGGGGTCGGTGCCGCGCAATCCCATGACCTACCAGCAGTTCGTCTCCGACGAGGCGTCGCGCCGAAGGTACTGGGCCCGGAACCACGCCGGCTGGCGGCATATGCGGCGCGCGGAGCCCAACAGCGGGCATTACGCCCTCGCGGACCTGGAGCAACGGGGCGTGCTGACGGGCCTGATCACCCAGAACGTCGACCGCCTGCACCAGGCCGCGGGCAGCCGGAAGGTCATCGACCTGCACGGCCGCTTCGACCGGGTGGTCTGCCTCGACTGCCGGACAACGGTGGATCGCGCCGCGCTGGCACTCCGCCTCGAGGAACTGAACGCGCATTGGATGGCCGGCCGGTCCGATGCCGGGGACGTAGCTCCGGACGCCGACGCGGATGTGTCCGATACCGAGGGCTTCGTGATTGCCGCCTGCGAAGTCTGCGGCGGGATGCTCAAACCCGACTTCGTGTACTTCGGCGAAAACGTTCCCAAGGACCGGGTGGCGGCCGCCTACGCGCTGGTGGACACGGCGGCGGCGCTGCTGGTGGCCGGGTCGTCGCTGACTGTCATGAGCGGGCTGCGCTTCGTGCGGCACGCGGCCAAGCAGGACAAGCCGGTCGTGATCATCAATCGCGGCCGGACGCGCGGAGACGACTTGGCCACGGTCAAGGTCGAGGCCGGAACCTCGGAATCGCTCCAGGCCCTGTCCGCCGGACTTCCGGAGCCCGCCGAGGCCGCTGCGGGCGCGTCCGATTGGCAAGCGGGTCCGGTTATCAGGTAAGGTATTTCCTTGTGATGTTGCGGCGGATAACGCATTGCGGCACTGTACAAGACATCGCAACGGGTCTTTAGCTCAGCTGGTAGAGCGCCACGTTTACACCGTGGATGTCATCGGTTCGATCCCGGTAGGACCCACCCGCCAGGACCTCGGAGACGGGGTCCTGTTCGCGTTTAAGCGCACTGCGGGCCAGCGTGACGTATACGGCCCGTCCCGGCAGCCTGCCCCTCCTCCCGGTTGGCCAAGGGCCGCCCCGGCTTGATACCAAAGAAGAGGAAGATTTCCGACCTTAGGTTGATATGCCCAAACGCATGACCCGGCCCATAGCCGGAACCCTGGCCGCGGCGACGGCCGCCACGCTCACGGCGTCGTCCGTGGGGCCGGCTGGCGGCGATAGCCGTTCCATCCTCTCCTCGACCGCCCACGCCGCGCAGGACGTCGTGGCAGAGCAAGTGGCGGACCAAGTGGCGGCGCAGCCCCCGGCAGCAGAGCCGCAGGTTGCCGACGGCTCCGGCACCCGGGAGGAGAAGTTCCGCGCCGCCATGGCCCGGCAGGCGGAGGAGGCCGGCCAGACGTTTTCCGTGGCGGTTCGTGATGATGCCACCGGCCAGACCTGGACCTACGCGCCCGAGCGGCGCTACATGGAGGCCAGCGTGGTGAAGGTCTCCATCGTGCTGTCGCTGATCCGCCAGGCCACCGAGGAGGGCCGCGGGCTCTCGGACGAGGAAATCGAGCTCTCGCGGCTGATGATCACGAAGAGCGACAATGACGCCACGAACGAGCTGTACGCGAGGATCGGCGGAAACGTCGGGCTGGGCGGGACCTACGAGCTGCTCGGCATGTCCGGTACCGAGTCCGGCCCCGGCTGGGGCGGCTCGCTGACCACGGCCGAAGACCAGCTCAAGGTCGTCGAGGCGGTCACCAAGGGCACGGACTGGCTCGACGAAGACCAGCGCGGCTACCTTCTCGAGTTGATGAACTCGGTGGAGGGATCGCAGTACTGGGGCGTTCCTGCGGGAACGCGCGACGCCGCCGTCGCCGTCAAGAACGGATGGCTGCAGGACGAGGACGGCCTGTGGAGCGTCAACAGCATAGGCCATGTCAGCGAGGGCGCCGACGATTACAGTATCGCCGTGCTCTCGGCCGGCAGCGCTGCCATGGACGACGGCGTCTCCCTCGTGGAAGACGTGGCCGCGATCGTCCACGACCTCTAGCAGGACGTGCGCCGTCCGCGCGGGCAAAGCTGACAATATAGTGCAACCGCTTTTCCCTCGTGCCGGGGCTCCCATTAGGCTGGACGCAGGAATCCCACTGTCCGGCGCATCCGCTGCCGGACCGCACACCAGCAATGGAGACTTAATGAGTGCACACATCGGCGTGACCGGCCTGGCCGTCATGGGCGCCAACCTGGCCCGCAACTTCGCCCGCAACGGCTACACCGTGGCGCTGCACAACCGTTCGGCAGCCAAGACGGATACCCTGCTGGAGAACTACGGCGACGAGGGCGACTTCATCCGGACCGAGACCCTCGCCGAACTGGTGGAGGCCCTCGAGAAGCCGCGCCGTGTGCTGATCATGGTCAAGGCCGGCGGCCCGGTGGATTCGGTAATCGACCAGCTGGTCCCGCTGCTGGACGAGGGCGACATCGTCATCGACGCCGGCAACTCCCATTACGAGGACACCCGGAGGCGCGAGGCGGCCCTTGCGGAGAAGGGCCTGCACTTCGTCGGGATCGGGGTCTCCGGCGGCGAGGAGGGCGCCCTGCTGGGGCCCTCCATCATGCCCGGCGGTTCGCGCGAGTCCTACGATTCCCTCGGGCCGATGCTGGAGAAGATTGCCGCCAAGTACGACGGCGATCCGTGCTGCCGGTGGGTGGGTACCGACGGTGCCGGGCACTTCGTCAAGATGGTCCACAACGGCATTGAGTATGCGGACATGCAGGTCATCGGCGAGGCCTCGGACCTGCTCCGCTCGGCTGCCGGGCTGGAGCCGGCCCAACAGGCCGAGGTCTTTACCGAGTGGAACAAGGGACCGCTGTCCTCGTTCCTGATCGAAATCACCGCCGAAGTGCTGGCCCACCAGGATGCGAAGACCGGGAAGCCGTTTATCGACGTCGTTGTCGACTCCGCGGGCCAGAAGGGCACCGGGCGCTGGACAGTGGTTTCTGCACTGGAACTGGGCTCTCCGGTATCCGGCATCGCCGAGTCCGTGTTCGCCCGCGGGCTGTCCTCCCAGCGCGACCAGCGGGAACTGGCGCAGGACATCCTCGCCGGCCACGAGGACCGGATCCAGGTGCCGGAGGGCTTCGTCGACGACGTCCGGCAGGCGTTGTTCGCCTCCAAGCTGGTCAGCTATGCGCAGGGGATCGACATGCTGACCGCCGCCGCCACGGAGTACGGCTGGGACTTGAAGCTGGATGAGATCGCCTCCCTGTGGCGGGCCGGCTGCATTATCCGCGCCGAGCTGCTGGACGACATCATGAAGGCCTACGCGGACGAGGACAAGCCCGCGAACCTGCTGTTCGCCCCGGCCTTCGCCGCCGCGATCGCAGACGCCGTTCCTGCCTGGCGGCGCGTTGTCGCCACGGCGGTCCAGCTGGGGATCCCGGTGCCGGTCTTCTCCAGCTCCCTGGCCTACTACGACGGCCTTCGCCGCAAGCGGCTGCCGGCCGCGCTGACGCAGGGCCTGCGCGACCTGTTCGGGGCGCACACCTACCGCCGGATCGATACCGAGGGCACCTTCCACACGCTCTGGAGCGGGGACAAGTCCGAAGTGTCCGCGGTGGATACCCACTAGGACGAAGTCTTTCCCGACCGGGAACGCGAAAGCCCCGGGCCGCTCTGGTCTTCCAGCGGCCCGGGGCTTCATGCTGCCTCGGTCAGATCCACATCGCCGGGTCGATGTACTCGGCCGGGTCCACGGCCGGCTTCGTCTCCTTCTGCGGGTCGCGATGCCGGAAGGTTGCCGGGATGCCGGTGATGATCGATTCGGGCGGCGCGTCCTTGACCACGACGGCGTTGGCGCCGATGGCGCTGTCGGCCCCGATGACCACGGGTCCGAGGACCTTGGCGCCGGCGCCGATGACCACGCGGTCGCCGATGGTCGGGTGCCGTTTCACCTTGGCCAGGGAGCGGCCGCCGAGGGTCACCCCGTGGTAGATCATGACGTCCTCGCCGATCTCGGCGGTTTCGCCGATCACGACGCCCATGCCGTGGTCGATGAAGAACCGCCGTCCGATCACGGCGCCGGGGTGGATCTCGATGCCGGTGAGGAACCGCCCGAACTGCGAGAGCAGGCGGGCGGGGAACCGCAGCGCCGGGTTCGCCCACATCCGGTGGGTGAGGCGGTGGATCCAGATCGCGTGCAGCCCCGAATAGGCCAGGATGTTTTCGACCTGGCCGCGGGCCGCCGGGTCGTGCGACCTCGCAGCCTCGAGGTCTTCCCGCAGGCGCGCTGTGAATCCCATTGCCACTTCCTCTTCGGCGGCGCGGCGGCCGCCGTTGCCGTTACGGATGATTAGCCGCGGATGTCGTCGTACAGGATCGTGGAGATGTAGCGCTCTCCGAAGTCCGGGACCACGGCCACAATCAGCTTACCCGCGTTCTCTTCGCGCTTCGCGACTTCCAGGGCCGCCCAGACGGCGGCGCCGGCCGAGATGCCGCCGAGGATGCCCTCCTTGATGCCGAGTTCGCGGGCCGTGCGGACCGAGGCCTCGGTCGGAGCATCAAGCACCTCGTCGTACACCTCGGTGTCCAGGATTTCGGGAACGAAGTTCGCGCCGAGGCCCTGGATCTTGTGCGGGCCCGGGGTTCCGCCCGTCAGGATCGGGGAGTCTTCCGGCTCCACGGCGACGACCTTGAGGCCGGGCTTGCGCTCCTTCAGCAGTCCGCCGGCGCCGGTGATGGTGCCGCCGGTGCCGATCCCGGCCACGAAGATATCGACGGCTCCCTCGGTGTCTGCCCAGATCTCCTCGCCCGTGGTGCGCCGGTGGATGGCGACGTTGGCCTGGTTCGCGAACTGCTGCGCCCAGATGGAGTTTTCCGTGGTCGCGACGATTTCCTTCGCCTTCTCCAGCGCGCCGCGCATGCCCTCGGAACCCGGCGTCAGGACGATTTCCGCACCGAAGGCGCGAAGCATCACGCGGCGCTCGGTGGACATGGTTTCCGGCATGGTCAGGATGACCTTGTAGCCGCGGGCGGCGCCAACCATGGCCAGCGCGATGCCGGTGTTGCCGGATGTGCCTTCCACAATCGTGCCGCCGGGGTGCAGCGCTCCGGCCTTCTCCGCTGCGTCGACGATCGCCACACCAATGCGGTCCTTGACGCTGTTGGCGGGGTTGTAGAACTCAAGCTTGACGGCCACCTTGCCGGGGAGGCCTTCGGCCAGCCGGTTGAGCCTGACCAGCGGCGTCCCTCCGACAATCTGGGTGACGTCGTCGTAAATCCTTGCCATGAAAAGGTGCCTCTTCCCGCCCAGTGGGCTTAGTGCAGTGACGTGCCTCGGCAGAGGCCTGCAGGCCACCAAGGCACAGTTGAAGCCAGCCTAGCCAGCGCCGCCCGCGGCCGTTAAGCCGCTAGCCATTGCGCGTAATATTTCCGGGCCTTCGCCAGCTTGGGGTTGATGATGACCTGGCAGTAGCCCTGCTCCGGGTGCTTGGCGTAGAAGTCCTGGTGGTACTCTTCGGCGCGATGGAAGGGACCTAGCTGCGCCACCTCGGTGACGATCGGGTCCCGCCAGTCCTCCTGCGCACGGGCGATGGCCGCCTCGAAGAGACCCTTCTGCTGCTCATCGCGGTAGAACATGGACGAGCGGTATTGGGTGCCGACGTCGTGCCCCTGCCGGTTCAGCGTGGTGGGATCATGCGCCGCGAAGAACAAGCCCAGGATGACGTCCTCGGGGACCACCTCTTCGTCGAAGGTGACCGCGACCACCTCCGCGTGTCCCGTCGTCCCCGAACAGACCGCTTCATAGAACGGGTTCTCCGTGTGGCCGCCGGTGTAGCCGGAAACCACCTCCGTGACTCCTTTCGTCTTCTGGTAGATCGCGTCCAGGCACCAGAAGCAGCCTCCGCCGAGCACAAAAGTCTTCATGGTCTTAACAATGTCATGGTGTCCGCGAACATTCCCGAAGCGGAGCCGGGCCCGAAATGATCGCGCGGGGGCGCGGCCATTTGGGGTAGAAAAGGATCATGAACGACGACGATCAAGCGCAGAATGCCGCGGATGCCCCGGAGCCTGCCGCCGAAGAGCAGCCGGGCGGCACGCCCGTGCTGGGGGATGTGCTGCTCGCAATTGAAGAGCTGTGGCCCCAGTCGCTGTCCGAGCCGTGGGATGCTGTGGGGCCCGTGGTCGGCCGGACGGGGGCCGAGGTCAAGCGGGTCCTCTTCGCCGTCGATCCGACGGCGGAAGTCATCGACGAGGCGCTGGCCTGGCAGGCGGACCTGCTGGTCACGCACCATCCGCTGCTGCTCAAGCCGGTCAATTCCGTGGCGGCATCGCATTTCAAGGGGGAGGCGGTGCACCGGCTGATCGAGGGCGGCTGCGCCCTGGTGACGGTGCACACGAACGGAGACAGCGCCGTCGGAGGCGTCTCGGATGTGCTGGCAGACGCCATGGGGCTCCAGGGCGTCAAGCCGCTGGTGCCGGCGGAGAAGGGGCTGCCGGAAGAAGGCATCGGCCGGGTCGGCGAGCTGTCGGAAGCGACGACGCTGGGCGACTTCGCCGCCGTCGTTTTCGGCATGCTCCCGGCGGTTGCCGGGGGAGTGAAGGTAGCAGGGGACCGCAACGGGGTGGTCCGCACGGTCGCCGTCTGCGGAGGTGCGGGGGATTCCCTGTTCGACGCCGTCCGCGCCGCGCAGGCCGATGTGTACGTCACGGCGGACCTGCGCCACCACCCGGCGTCGGAGGCGCGCGAGGGAGCAGTGGAGGGGCGGCCGTACCTGATCGATGTCTCGCACTTCGGCAGCGAATGGCTTTGGCTGACCCCTGCCGCCGAGGCACTCGACAACGTGCTGCGCGACCAGGGGTACGACGTCGAGGTCAATGTCAGCGGGATCAACACCGACCCTTGGGACTTCATCCTCACACCGGGCTGAGCCGACGGGGCGAGGCGATAGGCTAGGACAATGCCGGCCGAGAGGGCACGGTTCGCATTCGGAAGGAAATCCATGGCCAAGGCACCAGCATCCGAGCAGCTGAGGCTGCTTGACCTTCAGGCACTGGACAGCAAGTTGACCCAGCTGGACCGGCGCGCTGCCGCGGTTTCGGCCAACGCGGACATCGCGGCGCTGAAGGAAAAGCTCGCCGCCGCGGACTCCGGGCTCGTGGCCATCAACACCGAAGCCAGCGACACGGCCATGCAGCTCAAGCGGGCCGAGACCGACGTCGAAGTGGTCCAGGCCCGTATTGATCGCGACCAGCAGCGGCTGGACAGCGGCGCCGGCTCGCCCAAGGACCTCTCCGCGCTGCAGAACGAGCTGGTGTCGCTGAACAAGCGCCGTTCGGACCTCGAGGACGTGGAGCTGGAAGTCATGGAGCGCCTGGAGGCCGTAAGGGTTCGCCAGGCCGAACACCAGCAATCGAACGATGCCCTCGCGCAGGAACTCGTGGCGCTGGAGAAGACCCGCGATGACGAGCTGGCCGGCATCGCCGCGGAACGCAAGGACGTCGAGGCTGCCCGCGCGGAGCTGGCTGCTACTTTCGAAGCCCCGCTGCTCGCGGTCTACGAGAAGACCCGCGCCCATCGCGGGATCGGGGCCGCGCGGCTGTTCCACGGCAAGTCCGAGGGTTCCGGCATGCAGCTGAGCCCGGGAGACCTGAACGAGATCCGCGGAGCGGCGGCGGACGAAATCGTGTTCTGCCCGGATTCAGGCTGCATCCTCGTGCGTTCGGCCGACTGGAGCTAGTCAGGCATCCCGCCCGCTCGGAGTTTTTCCCCGCACCCGGTCCGCCCGGCGCTTCACCGCGCGGAGGAGCCTCCGGGCGCGGGCCCGGTTGGAAACGGGCGGACGGGGGCCGAGCAGGGAAGCCTTCAGGCTCCCGTCCGGTGCCGCCTCTAGCCTGACCCGCCGGCCCGTGGCCATCGTGTGGATGGCCCCGCCGGCGCTGAGCGAGACATGGGCTTCGTAGAGGCCTGGCTCCAGGCCCGCCAGGGTCACCCCGGCGAAGCGGGGCGTGGCGAAGCGGGCATGGGTGTGGCTCTTCGGGCCGTCGCCGAAATAGTCGGCGGGCTCGGTGACCCGGGCACCGGCCAGCGGCACGGACCAGATGCTGGTTGCGGAGGCCAGCACGAGGTAATAGCGGCCGGATTCCCAGCCGGTCATCGACGTGCCCCGGACAGCGAAGGTGCCGTCGAAATGGATCCGGTCCCCGCGCGCCCACTGGCTCTTGATGTCGAACACGGCCTGATGCGGCGCATTTCCGAGGATCGGGCGCTTGCGCAGCACGGTGCCTTTGCTGTCGGACGCGAAGGTGATGAGGTCGCCGCCGTCGTTGCTTTCCGTCACCGTCCGTGTGGTGGAGACACAGGCGGCGGTCTGCTCGGCTGATTCCGCGGTGAGCGCCAGCGAGGCCTCGTAGTCGCCGCGGGGCAGGCCGGAGAGGTCAAGTCCGTCGTGCGGTGCCCGGAACTTGCCGAAGCGGTAGTCGCAGAAGAAGTCCTCGTAGTGCGTCTGGTAGATGCCGCGGTCCTGGACCTGGACCAGCGGGAATTCGTGCCGCCCCTGCCTGCCTTGCAGGACCAGGGACGTTCCCAAGGCTCCAGGCCGGTCCGCTGCATGGCCGCGCAGGAATGCCACTCCCTGCGGGAAGAACTTCGGGCCGGCCAGCCTGCCGTCCCGAAGGTCCACGACGGCCGCCGAGGAGCTCCGCTGCTTCCGCAGGCCGGCCGCCGCTGTTTCCGGGTCCTGCCGGTAGCCGTTGCGCACTTCACCGTACCTGGGCGCGACATTCTCGCCGAGGGCGTACAGTACGGAAAGCAGCAGCGGCATGTTGTAGCGGGTGACGTCCGAGTGCTCGTTGACGAGGTCGGAATCCGTCTCGATGTAGTTGAAGTTGGAGTATCGCCGCAGCAAGGGGAGCGCTGGTTCCACCTGCTCCGCGTGGAACTGGTCCTGCACCGCGCTGAACACATAGATATTCCGGTCGCGGCGGGCGTCCCCGGCGACCGCATCGGGCAGCAGGCTGTCGAGCAGTTGCCGCTCTTCACCGCTGCCGGTGCGGGTCAGGTGGCGGTGGATGACCGGACGGTGCTTGGCCGTGTGGCTGCCGACGTAGATCTGGGGAGCGCTGGCCACAATGTTCGGGAAGTCGTACTTGATGCCGAAATAGAGCGCGGCGAACCCGCCCTTCGAAAAGCCGACCAGCGTGCAGTCGTCGTGGCCAAGCCCCAGCCGCTCCAGTTCGCGGTCGATGGCGGCAATGACCGCTCGCTCGACGGAGAAGTCCAGGCCGTTGCAGAGGTAGTAGGAGTACTGGCCGCCGAAATCATCCTTCAGCCACAGCCAGTTCGCCTGGCTGTCCCGCGAACCGCGGCCGTCGAACTCGTAGCTGTCGATCGGGCGGATCCCGGCGAACATGACAATGAGATGCCGCCGGTCGAGTTTGGCGGGGCGGCTCTTGCAGTGGACCGTCACGCCTTCGTGGACCAGCGTGTGCTCGGTTTGTTCCCGCGCCATCCGCTCAGCCCTCCAGGATGATGCTCAGGGCGTGCGGCTTCCGTCCGGTGCCGGGGGTCAGTTCGGCCCGCCACTTCTCCTCCGCTGCCTTGAGCAGCGCCTCAGGTGTGGCCGGAGCCTTGCCGCGGCGGGTCAGGAGGTGCCGGGCGAGTTCTCCGCGGGTGTGCTTGGCGAAGTGCGAGACGACGGTGCGCTTGCCGGCGCGCTCCTGGACGACGTTGACCGCCACCGTGCTCTCCGCCGGCGGCGCCCAGGCGGCGGCGTAGCTGCTCGAACGGCAGTCGACAACCAGCTGCCCGTCTGCGCGGTCGTCCAGCGCCGCGGGCAGGTGCTTCTTCCAGTAACCGGCGAGCTTGCCCGTCTCGGGAAGCCCGACGGACATGGACAGCCGGTAGGCCGGAATGCGGTCGGCGAAGCCGATCGCACCCCAGAGCGCAGAGATCACGACGACGGCGGCGTCCGCCTTGCGCTTCTGCGCGGCGGTCATGCTGGCGTAGCCGAGCGCGTCGTACAGGACCCCCGAGTAGACGGTGTGCGCCGGTGCCGACGGTTCGGCCTCCAGGCGCCTGTTGCGCTCCACTTCTTCGGCCAGGGAAGCGCCCACGCCCAGGAGCGCCAGGGCTTCCGGATGGGAACTCGCATTGGCCAGCGCGGCGAGGACTTCCTGGCGCGGACCGTTCAGCTCGGCAAAGCTCAACTCGGCGAGTTCGAACGGAAGGCCCTTCTCAGCGGCCGTCTTTCCTTCGGAGGGTGGGAGCAGAATCAGCACCATAAGAGCTTACAGACCGGCAGCCGCGAATCCGGGTCCGCCTCTGCATCGATGTCGGGCCGGGACACGCGCGGCTGTATTGTGGGAGAAGGACAGGTTGGCTGGGCGATCGCGTTGGCTGCCCGCGGGCAGCTGCCGAGGAAAGTCCGGGCTCCGCAGGGCAGGGTGGTGGGTAACGCCCACTCGGGGAGACCCGCAGGCAAGTGCCACAGAAAACAGACCGCCAGGGCCGCTCGCGCGGCGCCTGGTAAGGGTGAAACGGCGGTGTAAGAGACCACCAGTGTCCCGGGTGACCGGGACAGCTAGGTAAACCCCACCCGGAGCAAGGCCAGACAGGGCACGTTCGAGGGCCGCCCGCCCGAGTGCCCGGGTAGGCCGCTTGAGGGCACCGGCAACGGTGCTCCTAGATGGATGATCGCTACCCTGCACGGGGAAACCGGTGCAGGTGACAGAACCCGGCTCACAGGCCAACCTGTCCCACCTTGTACGGCCGCTGTGAGTGACTTCACACGTAACCGATTCGTGGGTGTGACCGGATTCCCTAAAATGGAAGCGGGCAACACCCAACAGCACTGAGCCAGCCGAGGCGACTGTGTGTTCTGCGCGAAGAGCATTCGACTTCGCTGCGGGGTTTCGCCGCGGAATTCGCGGCGGGGTACAACCGGGATCGAGGAAGACCCCGGCTGATGTAGGAAGGTAACTCTGTGAACCAGAAGTCTGAAGCGGCCCTGGATACGTGGATCAACCGCGAAGCGCTCGCTGAAACGATGATTCCGCTGATTGGCCGTTTGTACCGCGAGAACAATGTGGTCACGTCCATCCATGGCCGCAGCCTGATCAACCAGTCCGTCGTGGGCATTCTCAAGGCCCACCGCTTCGCCCGCCAGATCGACGAGGTGGAGCTGCCGCTGGAAGAAACCTTCCCCGTGCTGCAGGCTCTGACCGAACTCGAGCTGGGCGCAGGCTCGGTCGACCTGGCCCGCCTGCTGGGCAAGTTCAAGGACGAAGGCGCAGGCCGCGACCTCAAGGAGTTCCTGCGCGGGGAACTCTCGGGAATCGTCGGCAAGCGCGGTGAAGACACCCGCACCAGCACCGACGTCGTGCTGTACGGCTTCGGCCGCATCGGCCGCCTGCTCGCCCGGATCCTGATCGGGCACTCCGGCGGCGGACACGGCCTGCGGCTGCGCGCTGTGGTGGTCCGCAAGGGCAGCGAGAACGACCTGGTCAAGCGCGCCAGCCTGCTGCGCCGCGACTCAGTCCATGGACCCTTCGAGGGCACCATCTCCGTGGACGAGGAAGCCAACACCATCCTCGCCAACGGCACCCTGATCCAGTTCATCTACTCCAACGATCCGTCCACGGTGGATTACACCCAGTACGGCATCGAGGACGCCATCGTCGTCGACAACACCGGCAAGTGGCGCGACGAGGCCGGGCTGTCCCAGCACCTGCAGTGCCCGGGTGTGTCCCGCGTTGTGCTCACGGCCCCGGGCAAGGGAAACCTGAAGAACATCGTCCACGGCGTGAACCATAAGGACATCACCGCCGAGGACAAGATCGTCTCGGCCGCATCCTGCACGACCAACGCGATCACCCCGGTCCTCAAGGCGCTCAACGACAAGTACGGCATCATTCATGGCCACGTCGAGACCGTGCACTCGTACACCAATGACCAGAACCTGATCGACAACTTCCACAAGGGTTCCCGCCGCGGCCGTTCGGCTGCGCTGAACATGGTCCTGACCGAGACCGGTGCCGCCAAGGCCGTGGCCAAGGCGCTGCCCGAGCTGGAGGGCAAGCTGACCGGCAATGCCATCCGCGTTCCCACCCCGGACGTGTCCATGGCCATCCTGAACCTCAACCTGGAGCAGGAAGCAACCAAGGACGAGCTCAACAGCTACCTGCGCGCGGTGTCGCTGGACTCCGACCTGCACAAGCAGATCGACTACATCGCATCGCCGGAGGTCGTCTCCACGGACTTCGTCGGATCGCGCCGCGCCGGCATCGTGGACGGGCTGGCGACCATCGCCAACGGCAAGAACGCCGTGCTCTACGTCTGGTACGACAACGAGTTCGGCTACAGCTGCCAGGTTATCCGCGTCCTGGAGGAAATCGCGGGGGTCCACCCGCAGCAGTTCCCCGTCGTCGCCAACGAGCCGCTCGCCGAGGCGATCGGCTGACCTGGCCCCGACTGGTCCGGCTGAAAGTGCCGGCCGCGCCCCCCTGTGGCGCGGCCGGCACTTTCGTTTGCGGCTATGGCTTTTGCCGCAGCCGTGTTCCTAGAATGTCCCCATGACTGAGACAGAGCTGACGCGTTGGGAAAAGGCCCAGGCCAACCACAAGGAAGCCGTCCGCCTGCTGGAGGACGCCAAGGCCGCGTTTGCCCGCGGCGAAGTTCCGCAGAAGCGCGTGGACGAGCTGACCAGGCTCAAGGACATCGCCACGGAGGATTACCTGCGCTGCGAAAAGGAGCACCGCTCCGGCTTCACGGACTACTGACGGCGGCAGGGCCGGCCGGCACGGAACTTAGTGGCCGAACGGATCGGGATCCACGCCCGGCATCCACGTCTGCCCGGGTATGCCCCAGCCGGCATTCTTGATGTGCTTGCGCGCCCGTTTGCCCCAGCGGCCGTCGAGGCGGTCGATATAGAGCTTGCCGTCCAGATGGTCGTATTCGTGCTGCATGACCCGCGCGAACCATCCGGTGGCCTCGAAGTCCAGCGGGTTCCCGTGTTCGTCGAAGCCGCGGACACGTACCCACTCCGCGCGCTTGAGCGGATAGGACAGCCCGGGCACCGACAGGCAGCCTTCGACTTCGTCGTCCGGATCCGGCTCGGCGCCGGACACCTTGCCGAGGGTGACCGAAGGATTGACGACGACGCCGCGTTCGGGAACGCCGTCGTCGTTCGCGTAGTGGTAGGTGTAGAGGCGGAGGCCGACGCCGATCTGCGGCGCGGCGAGGCCGACGCCGTGGGCCTCGTCCATCGTCTCGTACATGTCCCGGACGAGTTCGCGCAGTTCGTCGTTGAAGTCTTCCACGGCGGCAGCGCGGCGGTGCAGGACCGGTTCCCCGGTGATGGTGACGGGACGGATCGTCATGCTTCTCCTCATGTGGCACGGCCGGAAAAAGCGAAGAGCCGCCTGGAGATGTTCCATGCGGCTCTTGCCGGGTCGGCGTGGACGCCAAACCCTAAATGGGGTGAGTAACGGGGATTGAACCCGCGACCTCCTGGACCACAACCAGGCGCTCTGCCAGCTGAGCTATACCCACCATATGCCTCCTTGTTCCTCCCGGCAGACTCCACTCTAGCGGTTCCTGCCGGTCTTCAACCACAAAAGGCAACGCAGATTAGTCTACATGTCCGGCGGGGTGGTTTTAGCCAATTCGGGCGTTTTTGGCCCGATTTCCACTAAATGTGGCCCACCTAACATCGGTGCTACTCAACGGCGGAGGCGGAGACGGATGCGGCGATCTGCTTGGCCGCCGCCGAGTCGGGGCCGGGGGAGGGGACGAAGACGGCCTGCCGGTAGTAGCGCAGTTCGTTGATCGAATCCTTGATGTCGCCCAAGGCCCGGTGTCCGCCGCTCTTGGCCGGAGCCTGGAAGTAGGCTCGCGTGAACCACCGGCGGGAGAGTTCCTTGATCGTGGAGACATCGATGATGCGGTAGTGCAGGTGCTCGATGACGCGGGGCATGTCGCGGGCGAGGAAGTTGCGGTCGGTGCCTACGGAGTTGCCGGCGAGCTGGGCCTTGCGCGGTTCGGGGACCCATTTGGTGATGTACTCCATCACGCGGTCTTCCGCCTCGCTCATCGAAACGCCCGACGGAAGCTCGTCCAGCAGTTTCGAAGTGGTGTGCATCTGGCGGACGAAGTCGCCCATCTGCGCCAATGCCTCCTCGGCCGGCTTGACGATGACGTCGACGCCTTCGCCGAGGACATTGAGCTCCGAGTCGGTGACGAGGACGGCTACTTCGATCAGGGCGTCCTTTTCCAGGTCGAGCCCGGTCATTTCACAATCTATCCAGACAATATGTTCATTAGAGATAGGCACCGCTCCAATGTACCGCGTCGGCCCTCCGGCCAGTCGTTCCGGACCGCCCACGCGGCGGGCCCTGCCGGGGCGGCGATGGGTCCGAATGCTAGAATTCGCTGTTAGGCACCCCCGCGGCATGGGCCCGCGGCAGCCTCCTTGCCCGCCGTTCCCGGGGAACGCCGCCGCGCGGCGTGGCAACCGGCCCAGCAGTGTGCCGTGACTGACCTGACCGCCCGGATGGATTGGATATGGCGAGACCATGACAGCGAGCATGCCCGCTGCTGAAGCGACCGGCTCCGCCAAGGGGCGCGAAGGAGGCGGGCAGTCGGCGCGGAGCATCATCGAAGGCACTATCGGCTCCTTCCTGATGTTCTTCGGTTCGCTCGGGGTCGGCTGGCTGGCATCGATTTCCGAACTGCGCCGCTGGCCGCTGTTGATCTGGCTTCGGGTAGAACCGGCCGGCGTCGTCCTCTCCGTGGTGCTGCTGGCGCTCGGCGGCATGCTCCTGGTCCGTTCCTGGCTGCGCCTGGGCCAGCGCTTCACTGTGTGGGGCGCGGAGTCCCGCAGGGCGACCTACACCGCGATCATCGCGTGGGGGATTCCGCTGGCGTTCAGCATCCCGCTGTTCAGCCGGGATGTGTATGCCTATATCGCCCAGGGCAAGGTGATGGTCAACAACCTGAACCCCTATGTGGACGGGTACGACCAGCTCTCCAATTACCTGCAGACAGGGGCCGACGACCTTTGGGCGCAGAGCCCCACGCCCTACGGGCCGGTCTTCCTGTGGATGGAAGAGTTCGTCGTCTGGCTGACGGGCGGCCACCCCGAGTTCTCCATCATTCTGTTCCGCATCATTGCCCTGGCCGGGGCGGCCATGTGCGTCTACTACGGTCCGAAGCTGGCGGAACTGCACGGGATCAACCCGAACCGCGCGCTCTGGCTGGCCTGCGCCAATCCGCTCTTCCTGACCACCTTCATCGCCAGCGTGCATAACGACGCCCTGATGCTGGGGCTGGCCCTCGGCGGCCTGTACCTCGCTGCGGTGGGGAAGCCGCTGCGGGGCATCCTGCTCGTGACGCTCTCCGTCGGCATCAAGCCGATCACGCTGATCTTCCTGCCGTTCCTGGGGCTCCTCTGGGCCGGCAAGGGCGCCAGCTGGCCGCGCAAGTTCTTCTACTGGGCCGTGACCGCAGGCCTGTCGCTGGGAATCCTTGGCGTCCTCGGCGTGATCAACGGATTCGGGTTCGGCTGGGTCTCGGCCTTGAGCACCCCCGGGAGCATCTGGATCTGGTACGCCCCGATCGGCCTCCTCGGCGCGGCCCTGGGCGGCATGTTCGATGCCTTCTCCCTGGACGGGGAGACGGTGACCTGGCTGGTACATAAGACGGGCACGGCACTGTCGATCGCCGTCGTACTGTGGATGATGTTCCGCGGGAGGCACGAGCTGATCGTGCGCCGCCTGGCGCTGGCCATGGCAGCGGTGGTGCTGCTGGCACCGATCATCCAGGCCTGGTACGTGGTCTGGCTGCTGCCGCTGTTCGCGGCGACCGGCATCCGTAATGATTGGCAGGTGCGGACTGTGTACTCGGTCACATCGTTCCTGATGGTCTATGCCATCGCGGACCAGCTGGACATCTTCCCGTACATCGCGATCGACCTGAACGCGGCCCGGCTGCTGGCCGCGTTCGTGGCCGTTGCCTTCGCGGTCTACCTGATCTTTTTCGACCCCAGGACGCGCAGGCTTTTCCGGAAGGAATACCGGGACGCGGCCGACGACAGGCTGTTCTGACCCGCGGCAGGGCGGGCCGCGAGGCGGCCGCCTCCGAAGGCAGCGGCAGCAGAGAGTGGAGATACTGGAGCAATGACGACCGAACCCGAAGAAGTAATCGCCGCCGATTTCGACGTCACCGAGTGGGACCCCGAGCCCTACGAGATGGAGGGCTCCAATTCGGAACTGAGCAGGGTCCGGGTGACGAAGCTTTTTGACGGTTTGATCACAGGCACCAGCCGCGCAGAACTGCTGATGGCAGGGAATGGCCGCGGAGCAGGCTACGTGGGCTCGGAGGTTTTCACCGGTACCGTCGACGGCAGGTCCGGCTCCATGATCATCCAGCACTGGGGCCTCGCCGAGGGGGAAGTGGCGGTCAGCGACGGCCACATTATTCCCGGCTCCGGTACCGGGGAGCTGAAGGGGATTGTGGGCAAGGCGACCTACTCGCAGGACGCGGCCGGGCAGCACAGCCTCCAGCTGCGCATCTACTTCCGCACCGAGACGCCGACCGAGCTGCCCGGCTGATCCTCTAAACTCAGTACGTTACAAACCGATTGCTGTAAGGAAACACACCTGGCATGAGCCTTGTCGACTATGCGCACCGGAATCGACTCCACCGAGTCGGTGCCCGGCCGTCGCTGCCCCGCTACCTAGCCGATGCCTGGAGCCGCCGCGACTTCGCCATCGCCATGGCGAAGTACAAGATTGAAGCAGCGAACCAGCGCAACCGGCTGGGCATGCTGTGGATCTTCATCAAGCCCACGCTCAACGCCTTGATGTACGGCCTGATCTTCGGCGTCCTGCAGGGATCGAATCGTCCGGAGAACTTCCCGATGCACGTGGTGATCGGGGTGTTCCTGTTCGAGTTCTTTTCGACCTCGATGAACAACGGTGCCAAGTCGATCACCGGCAACGGGGCGCTGGTGCAGTCCCTGGCCTTCCCGAGGATCACCCTGCCGCTGTCTACCGTCATCCAGCAGCTGATGACCCTGGTTCCGATGCTCGGGGTCATGGTGGTCTACATCCTGATCCTGGGCGCACCGATCCGGGCGGAATGGCTGCTGATGATCCCGCTGGTGGCGATCTTCACCGTGTTCAACCTTGGCGTGGCCCTGATCGGTGCGCGGTTGACCGTGCACATCCGCGACCTGACGCAGCTGCTGCCGCTCGTCACGAGGATCCTCTTCTACACCTCCGGCGTGCTCTTTGCCATTGACCGCATCCTGGCGCCCTACCCTTGGGCGGTGGCCCTCTTCGATTTCCACCCGCTGCACGAAGTGCTGTCAATCGCCCGCGGGCTGCTGATGCCGGGCGGGGAATTCAATCCGATCTACTGGCTGTATTTCTCGGTGTGGGCGCTCGCGGTCTTTGTCGCCGGGGTCCTGTTCTTCTGGGCAGCCGAGGAGCGCTATGGCCGAGTCGACTAAAACCGGAGAAGAAGTGCTCAACGAAACCGCAGCGGACGGGCGGAAGCCGGTCGTCGTCGTCGACAGCCTGCATGTGAAGTACCAGGTGCACGCGGGCGGACGCCCGGTCAAGGGCACCGGACGCGCGCTGCTCAATCGCGCGGGCCGCGGCATCAGGACAGTGCACGCGCTGAAGGGCGTGTCCTTCACGGCTTACGAAAACGAATCCATCGGCATCATCGGGTCCAACGGCTCCGGCAAGTCCACTCTGATGCGTGCGCTGGTTGGACTGACTCCGCCGAGCGACGGCGCCGTCTACGCCTCGTCCCGGCCTAACCTGCTGGGCGTGGGCGCGGCCCTGATCCCCGACCTGTCGGGGGAGAAGAATATCCAGCTGGGCGGCCTTGCCCTGGGGTTCTCGAAGCAGGAGATCGGCCGCCTGCGCGACGACATCGTCGAGTTCGCCGAGCTCGAGGACTTCATCGACCTTCCGATGCGCACCTATTCCTCCGGCATGCAGGCGCGGCTGAAGTTCGCCATCGCCGCCTCCAAGCAGCACGAGATCCTGATCGTGGACGAAGCCCTGGCCGTAGGCGACCAGCGGTTCCGCCAGCGCAGCGAAGCAAGGATCCGGGAGATCCGCGAGAACGCGGGCACCGTCTTCCTCGTCTCGCACTCCATGAAGTCCGTCCTCGATACCTGCAGCCGGGTGATCTGGATCAACAAGGGCGAACTCATGATGGACGGCGATCCAAGGGAAGTCGTCGACGCGTACAAGGAAACCAAGAAGTAGTGCCCGACTCACCCACCCTGTCGCGCATCATCCAGCACCCCGGCGTCTCCTACGTCATGCCGATCCTCAATGAGGCCGAGCACATTGAAGCCGCCGTGCGCAGCATCCTCGACCAGGACTACGCCGGCCGGAAGGAGATCGTGCTCGCCCTCGGGCCGTCGACCGATGCCACCAATGAGGTGGTCGCCCGGATGGCGGCGGAGGAGCCGCGGCTGCACACGGTTGACAACCCGACGGGCCGGACACCGGCCGGGCTGAACCTGGCCATCCGTGCCTCGCAGTATCCGGTGGTGGTCCGAGTCGACGCCCACACCGAACTGGAGCCCGGGTACACCGAGCGGGGAGTGGCCACCCTGCTGCGCACCGGAGCGGCGGACGTGGGCGGGCTGATGGACGCCCAGGGCAAGACGCCCTTCCAGCGGGCCGTCGCCACGGCGTACGTCTCGCCGCTGGGCCTCGGCGGCGCCGCCTACCACAGCGGCGCGCCGGAAGGTCCGGCGGAATCTGCCTACCTGGGCATTTTCCGGCGCGAGGCGCTCGACGCGGTCGGCCACTTCGAGGAGAGTCTCTGGCGCGGCCAGGACTGGGACATGTGCCTCAGGCTCCGGAAGGCGGGCTACGCCGTGTGGTTCGATCCGGAGCTGAAGGTCAGGTACTGGCCGCGTGCCACCTGGACCAAGATGGTCCGGCAGTTCTATGCAGCCGGGATCTGGCGCGCCGAGCTGGCACGGCGCCACAAGGAAGGCAAGTCCGTCCGCCACTTCCTGCCGCCGCTGCTCGTCATCGGGCTGGCCGTAGGACTGGCCGCGGACGTCCTGCTGGCCGCCGGTGCCACCGCGGCCTGGCCCGCATGGCTTGCTGTGCTGCTCCTGCTGGCGGGCCTGGTCCCCGTGCTGTACGTGCTCGGGACCGTCTATGCGGCCGTGACCATCAAGGCGGACCTCACCCTTTCCGAACGGCTCCGGCTGCTGGCCGTCCTGCCCGGAATCCACGTCAGCTGGGGGCTGGGGTACCTGCGGGGCCGGATCTTCGGCGCGCACGGCACGGTGGACACGAGCAGGAGGAAATCATGAGCGGCCCGACCCGTCCGGCCCGCCCGACGCTGGAGCAGCTGCGCGAAGTGGCGCAGCCTCCGGAAGTGCGCAGCCGCAAGAACGCCGAGCACTGGACCGCGGAGCTCTACCTGCGCCACATCTCGATCTACCTGACCAGCGTCCTGGTCCGCACCGGCATTTCCGCCAACGGCGTCACCGGCCTGATGATCCTCTCCGGCTGGGCCATCTCGGCCGCACTGCTGATCCCCGGCATCTGGGGCCCGCTGCTGGCGGTCTTTTTCTCCCAGCTTCAGCTCTACTTTGACTGCAGTGACGGCGAGGTGGCGCGGTGGCGGGGGACACAGAGCCCGAAGGGGATCTTCCTCGACAAGATCGGCCACTACACCACCGAGGGGCTGATTCCGCTGGCGCTGGCCCTGCGGATCGTCCTGGACCTCGGCCTGCTCAATGCGGATCCGGCGGCCGCATACCTGCACCTGTTCCTCGGCGCCGTGCTGGCGCTGCTGATTGTGCTCAACAAAGCGCAGAACGAGATGGTCCACGCATCGCGCGCCCTGGCAGGATTGGGAAAACTGCCGGACACGGCCGAGGCGAAGGCGGTTCCGTCCGCCTCGTTCGTGGGCAGGCTGCGCCGCCTCGCCCGCTTCCTGCCCTTCCACCGCGTCCTGCACTCCGTCGAAATGAGCCTGCTGATCCTCGCTGCCGCGATCGTTTCGCTCGTGGCGGGCCAGGCCGAACTCGGCGAGCGGTGGCTGCTGTACGTCCTCGTGCCCGGCGTCCTGTTCGTAAACCTCGGCCATTTCGTGGCCATTATGGCCTCGCCCAGGCTGCGGAAGTGAGGCGGCAGCATCATGGCTGACACAGCGGAAAGCACGACGGCGGAAGGCGCCTCGCGGACGAAGGCGACGTTCGGCGTCGTTATCCTCACGCAGGGCACGCGCCCGGAGGACCTGCAGCGGGGGTTCCGGTCGCTGCAGGCGCAGCGCGGGGTCGAGCTCGACGTCGTCGTCGTTGGCAATGGCTGGCGGCCCGAGGGCCTGCCGGACGGCTTCAAGGCACTGCATCTCGAGGAGAACCTTGGCATCCCGGCCGGCCGCAACGCCGGCGTGCCCGCAGTCTCCGGCGAGTTCCTGTTCTTCCTGGACGACGACGCGTGGCTGCCGGAGGAAGACTTCCTCGCCTCGTGCGCACGACTGTTCCGCGAGCACCCGGACATTGGCATGATCCAGCCCCGGATCGAGGACCCGGCGGACCCGGACGCGCCGCAGCGCTGGATTCCCCGGCTGCGCAAGGGCGACAACCACGATTCCAGCAACGTCTTCTCGGTGGTCGAAATGGCCATCGCCATGCGCCGCGATGTCTTCGAGAAGACGGGCGGCTGGCCGTCGAGCTTCTGGTACGCGCACGAGGGTATTGAATTCGCATGGCGTGTCTGGGATACGGGCTTCCGGACCTGGTATGCCGGCGGGCTGCGGGCCGGGCACCCGGTGATCGACCCCCGGCGGCACGAGGAATTCTTCCGCCTCAATGCACGCAACCGAGTCTGGCTGGCCCGCCGCAACCTGCACTGGCCGTTCAGCTGGGCCTACGTCGGCTCCTGGACGCTCGTCCAGCTCGCGCGTTCGCGCCGGCACCCGCAGCAGCTCAAGCCCTGGTTCGCTGGTTGGCGCTCGGGCTGGACGCAGGACCCGTGGGCCCCCGGAGAGGCCAGGCGGAAACTCAAATGGTCGACCATCGTCAGGATGGGTGCCGCCGGCCGCTGGCCCGTGGTCTGAGCCCGCCCGCCTGTCCTGCGCCGGCCTCCCGCTGAACTGCCCTAGACTGAACAAGAGGTAAATTCCAGCTGAAGAAAAGGTCTGTGGTAGCACGTGGGCAAGACGGTCCTCACTTACGGAACATTCGACCTGTTCCACATCGGACACCTGAACATCCTGAAGCGGCTGAGCTCCCTGGGGGACCGGCTGATCGTCGGAGTATCCACGGACGAGTTCAACGCACTCAAGGGCAAGAAACCCGTTGTCCCCTTCGACCAGCGGATCGAGATCGTGCGGTCCATCCGCTATGTCGACGAAGCCATCCCGGAAGACCGGTGGGAGCAAAAGCGCGAAGACATCGCCAAGTACGGGGTGGATGTCTTCGGGATCGGCGAGGACTGGAAGGGGAAGTTCGACGACCTGGGCGACAGCGTCGAGGTCGTCTACCTGCCCCGGACCTCCGGCATCTCCACGACGGAAATGAAGCGGGTGCTCAGCGCGTTCGACGAGCGGCACGTCGAGGAGCTCAAGCGGACCCTGGACAGCATCAGCCAGATCGTCAAGGAGCTTAGCTGACCTTCCCGGGCGCCGGCGGGAACAAGGTCCGGGGCTCCACGACGACGGCCGTCAACATCCTGACAGGCTTCCAGCTGGCCACGATGCAGAATGCGAGCGAGCCTGCCATAAAGGCCGCCGTGCGCAGGGTAGGCTGACCGGCGTCGACCAGGGCGGTGGAACCCACCACGGTCAGCAGCGGAAGATGCAGCAGGTACGGGTACATGGTATGGCGCCCGGCTTCGGCGACGGACGACCCCAGCCGGGACGGGGCGTTAGGCCGGCCCGGCAGGGCCAGCATGAATGCCGCCGCCATGAGGGTGCCGGCGGCCAGCGCCAGCAGGCGCCAGCCGGTCCCCTCGAGCGCCGACATTTTCATCGCTTCGTAGCCCACGTTCCCCAGGAACGGCTCGCGGTTGAAGTTTCCGCCCAGCAGCACGGTCAGCACGCCGCCCGCCGCCAGTACGGCGACGCCGCCGATGCGGAACCGGAGATCACTGCGCCATTCGGAAATCCTGTCCACCAGCCAGGGGCCCAGCAGGAACATCGGCAGGAAATACAGGATGCGGGACAGCGACAGGAACCCGTCGATGTTCGAGCTGAAGCCCGCCGCCACGGCCAGCAGGACCGCGATCGGAACGGCGAAGCGCAGTCCCCGGAACCACGGCCCGATCAGGCGCCAGCCGGCCAGTGCCACCAGGAACCACAGCCCGAAGGTCTGGAAGGTGAAGGACCAGCTGGGGTTGTCATCCTCGAAGACGTAGTTGAAGCCGAAGGCGATCAGCTGGAACAGGACGTACGGCACGAGCAGCTGCCAGAAGATCTTGGTCAGCCCGGTCCCGTCGGCCTGGGCGCGGCGGGCACCCCAGCCGGCGAGCATCACGAAGACCGGAATGTGGAAGATGTAGACGTAATTCGACACCACCAGGGCCAGGCCGCTGCTCCCGCGCAGCATGCCGACCGCGTGCCCGGCCACGACCAGGACGATCGCGGCCCAGCGTGCCTGGTCGATCCACGTCTGGCGGACGCGGGCCTGGGCAGGCGCCCCGCTGTCCGGCTGCACCCGGGCCGTCACAGGCGGCGCCACTCCTCGGCGAACGGGGCGTACCCCGAGCTCCACGGTTTCCGTCCGTCCCGCCAGTTGACGAGCCTGGCCTCATGCCCGTCGCCAAGCAGCGGCGAATAATTCCACGCCGGATCCAGCGGGGACCGCGCGGCTCCAAGGACGGCGTTCAGCGCCTCGCCGAAGTCCATCTTGTAGTTGACCAGGAGGCCGACGACGCTCCGGGCGACGCCTGCGGAACGCGCGGCTTCCAGGTCCATGACCAGGACCGATGCGTCGAACACGCGGAAATCGAACGGGTGCAGGGCGTGGCTCACTGCCACCATTTCCATCGCCTTCGCGTGGTTCGCGCGGTGTCGGATGGAAATAGACCGGAGCAGCCGGAAGCCGCTCTGGTAACCCTTGCGGTGCTCATCGCGTGCTGCGACGACCTGTCCGCCGAGTTCCGTTCGCAGCAGGTCGGCGATATCGGCCCGCAGCATTACGGCGTCGTTGATGTAGACCGCGCGGCTGCTTCCGGCCAGGATCTCCGGGACCAGGGCCAGCAGCACGTTCCGTCGCTGCTGCGCGGACACCGGGCCGAACCCGCCGCTGAGTTCCTTGCCGGACAGCCACTGCACGCTGAGCGAGGGCGACGGCAGCCTCAGGTTGTTTTTCACGTCCTGCGGGATGTCGTGATCCGGTACCCAAAGCCTGACTTCGGCCGTGGTTGCGGCTGCGATGGAGTTGACCAGCCGCTGCAGGTGCTCGGCTCTTCCGGGCCGCAAATCGACGACGACGTCGACGGCCTTGCCGTCCGAGGAGAGGGCGCTGCGGGCCATGCCGCTGATGTCCTCGGCGGTCGGTTCAACCGCAGGCTTCATGGCCAGGAAGCGGTCTGCTTCGGCCATCGCTGGTGCACAAACCTCCGCCCATTTGGCATACACGACGTCCTCGGAGGCACCGCCTGCAATCAGGGGAACGACCGCGGCGAGTTTGTCCAGGATACCCTGCCGGATCTTGTCGAAATCCTGCGGCGTAGTGCCGATTAGCCCGCCGAAGCGGACATCGGACGGGTTCTTGGGATGGAAATCGACGTCGCAGCCGACGGACCGGGCTGGAAGGAAACAGTGCAGCCGGGAAGTCGAAATGTTCCGGTAGCGCTCGTGGTAATTGCCGACCCACTCGACGGCGGTGCCAAGCTTGTCGGTGAACGACATTTCGCGCATGTTTCTCTGCGTCTGCAGCAGGATATCGCCTTCGCCGGTCTTGGGGGCATCCACGAACGCCGTTGCCGTGCGGTCGTCGCTGCCCTCGCGGCGGAAGACGGTGTCCACCGTGGTCGTCATGCAGCCCGAGAAGAAGGCAGGCACGCCTGCTGCCCGCAGCAGCGCCACGGTCTGCCAGTCCCGGCAACCGACCGGGCCGTATGCCTTCAGGTAATCGATTGCCTCGGGCGTCAGCATGTCCGGCTTATTGACGTGGAACGAGATAAAGATCGGCCGGATGTTGGCGTGGAACGGGAAGTTGAACGTCTGGCCGAAGGTATGGTGCATGTACCACCCGAAGGCGAAGGCCCAAGTGTTCTCGGGGATATCCTGCAGCGTGCTGGCATCCCGGAACGTCTCGACGACGCCCACAGTTGCCTTCGCGCTATCGAGCCGGCGCTCGTCCTTGACGCGGGAACGGGCGCCCTCCAGGAACTGTACGAGGTCAGGATCGCCGGCGAACTCGAGGTTGCTGTGCCGGACCAGGTGTCCGATGGAGGACAGGGTCTGGATGTAATCGCCGACGTTCCTCGACCACGCGTCCGGCTGCTGGTAGCTGAGCAGGCCGAAGTTCACGGCAGCCTGCGGCTTCTCCAGCGGTCTCCGGCGCGAGCCTTCCGGGAACCAGGTCTGAAGGCGTTCCAGTTCACGGCGCTGCAGACGTGTCAGGGAGTGCAGCGGCCTGCCCAGTCCGTGGAGGGTCAGGAGCCTCGCCGCATCCAACCGGTTTCTCGCGAAAGCCACGCCGGCAACGGACAGCACGGCAGCCGCCGGCCACTCTTCGTGCCCCTGGTTGGCCAGGAGCCGCTCAAGGGTTTCGGAGGCCTCGTCAGGCGCCTCGCCGAACGCTGCCGCAAAGTATTCCGCCGGGCACAGGTTGAGGATGCGGTCATCATCGATGTCGCGGAACTCGCGCCAGGCCAGGTCCGTGCCGGAGATCACCAGCAGGGCCATGCCCCGCAGGCTCCTTACGATATTGACCGGAGAACCGGATGCGCGCAGGCTGTGGCCGGCGGAGAGCACGGTCTGGGCCTCCCCGGCGGCGATGGCCGAACGTGCTTCGCGGATAATCGTAGGGGCCAATGAGCCGCCGCCGGCGACAATCTCGATGATTGACGGAGCGGCAGGCTCCCGTTCGGCGGACACGGCAGGGACGCTGGCGGCAGGAACGCGGGCCGGTTTGCGCGGGGCGATGGTTTCGCCGGCAATGCCGGCCACCGTGGGGAGGACCGCCTTGGCCACGGGTTTGAGGGATTTCCGTAGGCTGCGCTTCCCCTCTCGCAACGTACGGCCGGGCAGGGCAAAAAGATCAGTCAAGTTGTGGTCCTTGCGACGGGTTGGGGGAAACATCAGGTGACATCTTACTGAACCCGCGATGCTGCCGTCCCAACGGCACAATGAATCGGCCGTGACGATAGGGTTGGTGCCTAACCGCGTGTGCGGAACTTCATTTATCGACCATGGGGAGAAACTTTGCCTGCTGCATCGTCCGGAGGATTCACTTTAACCAAGACCGGTATCAACTCGGCGGGCGATTTGACGTTGACCGGCTTCGCCAGCCCCGGCGGGCCCGGCCTTGACGCCGCGGCCTTTGTCATCGTGGGCAGGAACAGCCAGGTCGAGAGTGAGTTCCCGGCGCTGCTGGACCCGGCAGGACAGCGGCTGGAAGCCTCGGCCTGTATTCCGCTCCGGGCGCTTGACGTCGCGGGCGACAGCCTGGCCGACGTCTATTTCGTCAGCCGCGGCCCGGGAGGCGAGTCGAGGACGCGCGTCACCTGGGACCGTAGCGTGGCGCGCTGGCTTCCTTACCCGACTAAGTTCGGCAACTTGAGCCTGAAAAGGAAGGACTCGTGAGCGGCATGCAGGAAGTTGGAGGGGGTCGCCTTCCGGACATGAAATATTTCATGGTGCTGTGGGGCATTGCGGACAACTTTGGCGGCATGACCACCATGAGCCTGCACCGGGCGGGGGCTTTCGGTGAGGCGGGCCGGCCGACCGCTGTCCTGACTTTCGACATCAAGCCAAGCTACGCGTCAACCGTCGAGCGGCTCCGCAGCCAGGGAAAGCTCTCCGGGGACACCGAGGTCCTCAACGTCTTCCAGCACTACCGTGCGGTGGACGCAAGGACCGTCGCGGGACCCAAACCGGCCGACGTCCCGGCGGACGAGGGGCAGCGGGGGCTGCCCGAGGTTACCCTTGACACCGCCGGGAATATCTACACGCGGACGTTCCTCCGCCCCGACGGCACTACGGTCGCCGCCCGCCACTTCTACCGCCCGGACGGGACCGAGTTCTTCCGGGACGAAGCACCGCAGTCGGGGAACGGTGCGGCCAAGGGGCGCTTCCTGACTCTCATCGATGATTCGGGGTCCCCGGTGGCCCAGTGGCGCCGCGCCGGTGATTTCTACCGCTTCTGGATGACCGAGCTCGCCGCGGGGCAGCCGGCGGCCTTTATCGTCGATAGCTCCTTCGCCAGCAAGGTGGTCGCGCCGCTGGAAGCATCGAACATCATCAAACTCATGGTGCTCCACAACAGCCATATCGGCGGTGGCGGGGACCCGTTCCTAGGCAAGCTCGCCACGGGCCAAAAGCCGATCCACGAGAACAGCCTGGCGTGGGACGGTCTCGTCTTCCTGACCAGGAAGCAGCGCGAGGATTACGAAGCCCGCTTCGGAACCGCCACGAATCTTTTCACTGTGCCGAATCCGAAACCGCGGAGCAGCAAGCTGCCGGACTTCGCCGGACGGGTCCCCGGCCGGGGAGTCATGGCATGCCGGCTGGAGCCGCAGAAGAACGTCGCCCAAGCCATCGAGGTCATGGCCCGCGTTTACCAACAAAGGCCGCACGTCCGCCTGGACATCTACGGGACCGGCTCGCTCCGCGACGAGCTGCAGGAGAAGATCGACCTGCTCGGACTGGGCGAGGCAGTCCGCCTTCACGGGCACACTCCGAACGCGGCGGCCCAGTTCGAGACCGCCAGCTTTTCCCTGCTGACCAGCCGCAACGAGGGCCAGCCGCTGTCCCTCATGGAAAGCCTTGGCCGCGGATGTCCGCCGGTCGCCTACGACATCCGCTACGGCCCGAGCGACGTGATCGAGGACGGCCTCAACGGGTTCCTCGTGCCTGCGCGGGACGTGGCGGCCGCCGCCGACCGCGTCATCCGGTTGTGCGACGACGATGACCTGGCGCGCAGGCTGGGTGCCGTCGCCTGGGAACGGAGCGAGCGGTTCTCCGATGCGGCTGTCCTGCAACAATGGGCCGCCACGATCGAGACTGCGTGGCGCCAGCGCACGGAACGGCTGGTCCTGGTTGAGCTGGATTTCCGGCTCGAGGAACTCTTCTACACCCCAGCGGGCGGGCTTGGCATCACAGGTGACATTACCTGGGTGCAGCAGTCCGGCCCGGCCGCGGAAGGACTGCTCCGGGCAAACCTGGTTGTCGCGCAGCGTACGGGCGGCGCCCCCGCATTCTTCCCGGCCGAGATCGAGGCACGGGGACCGGGGCGCCTCGGCATCAGTGCGGAGGTGACAGAGCACCAAATCGGCCTCGGCGTGCGCGACGACAATGCCGAGCTGGATATCCTCCTGCAGGTCTATGGGAACAACGTGCTGAAGTCCTTCCGGATCGGCTTTCCCGGATCCGGCCCGTCGTGGAGGCCCTACGCCACGGCCCACGCCTCGCTGAGCTTGAAACTCGTTTAGGGACAGCGGTGCGCCCGGAGCCGGCGGATCGGCTCCGGGCGGCCAAACTCTAGCTCTTCAGAGCGTTCCTGATGGGTTGCTCGAGGTAGGGGGCGAGCGTCTTGGCATATGTCGCCGTGATGTGCGAACCGTCGGAGTAGGTCACGACCGATCCGACGGCGCCCTCGCAGGTGCCCTGAGGACAGAAATAGCTGTCCAGGTCCACCGTATGGATCCGCGGAGAATCCAGGCCCCGGGCCGCGGTATACAGGGGATCCATCCAGTGCCACTCCTGCGGAGTGCCGCTGCAGGCGGCAGCATCCGCCTCGTGCTCGGCCAGGCAGTCGGGGATTGAGCTGATCTCGTTGCCCGGATAGGGCGGGTCCTTGATGACGAGGATATTGGTTCCGGCCTTGTCCCATTCGGCCAGATAGGACCGGTACCCGTCGACAGCGGGATCTTCGGTCGTCTTCCAGGACTCGCCCTGTACCGGTACGGACTGCCGTTCGGAGGTGATCACCAGGTCGTACTGGCCGCCCGTTGTCTGGTCGAGGACCCAGTCCCCGTACTTCCTGCAGTTGTCGGTCTTCTCCTGGGTATCGAACTTCAGCGGGACATCCGTCGGGTTGCACCGTGAAACCAGGTATGTCGAGATGGTCCAGTCGTTCTTCTCTGCCAAAATCTGCAGCGCCGGGAGCCAATGGCCCGCGTGCGAATTGCCCACCAGTGCAACCTGGGTCGCACCGTCGCCGTATTTGCAGACGGGACGATCTGTGAATGGAGCGTTGGACCAGCACTGGTCCTCGTAGGCGTCCGCGCGGTCCTCCTTGGCCAAGGCCGGGTCGGGAACCAGCGGGGCGTCAGGTTCCGGCTGGCACTTTTCGGGGCCTTGGGCGACTGCCGCAGCTCCCAGGCAGGGATCATCGCTGGTTTCGACTGCAGCCAACTGTTGTTGCGCCTGCTGCGTGCGGAAGCCGACTTCGGCCAGTTGGAGGCCGCCGGCGGCGACGAGGATTGCCATTCCGGCGGCGGCGAACCGGTAGGTCGGAATCAGCCCCTGGGCGGCCCGGGTGAAGCGGAAGCGGTCCTCGACGAACGTCTTGCTGAGTGCGGCCAGCACCAAGGTCGCGGCGATGATGGCCAGCTTGTCCAGCCAGCCCAAGTCGCCGCCGCTGGCGTAGGGGAGCAGCACGATCAGGGGCCAATGCCAGAGGTAGACGGAGTAGGACACACCGCCCAGCCACTGGACCGGACGGGCCGCGAACAGGGGGGTCGGCGACAGCCGGTGCCCGGAGGCCGCGAGGATCACCAAGGCCGTACCGAGCACCGGCAGCGCGGCGGCGTAGCCCGGGAACGGCGTAGCATCCGTGTAGGTCACGCCGGCAACGACGATGGCGCCCACTCCGGTCCATGAAAGGACGGCGTTGGCCGCCGGGTTGAGCCGGGTTGCTGCCAGCGGAGCCAGTGTCGCGACGAGGCCACCGGCCGCCAACTCCCACATGCGTGTGGGAGTGATGAAGTAGGCGCTGCCTGGTTCGGCGGCGGTGGCATAGGTGGAGAAGGCAAGCGAAGCGGCAAAGACCGTTCCGATGCCGGCCCGCACCAGGCCGACAGGGTTCCGCCCGGCGCGGCCGGCGGCCCAGAAGACGCCAAGGATGATGACAGGCCACAGCAGATAGAACTGTTCCTCGACTGACAGGGACCAGAAATGCTGGGTGGGGGTCGGCTCGTTTTCCGCCGCGAGGTAATCAACCGAACTGCCGGCCAGGACCCAGTTCTGCACGTAGAGAGCGGAGGCGATGACTTCCTTGGCGATGCCCTCCCACAGGGTTGGCGGCGCGACCAGGCGGGCGGCTGCCGCCGTGGCCGCCAGTACGACGAAGGCGGCCGGCAGCAGGCGCCGGATCCGCCGGCCGTAGAAAAGCGCCAGGTCCTTGGCGGTCCGCGGCGGTTTGCTGATCAGGTGGGACGTGATCAGGAATCCCGATATCACGAAGAAGACGTCCACGCCTACGTACCCGCCGGTGAGCCGTTCGGGCCACAGGTGATAGACGACCACCAGGCCTACGGCGATGGCGCGCAGGCCCTGGATGTCGGCGCGGAAACCTGTTTTCCCGCTGCCCTCTTTGGACTGTTCGGCTGAAATTAGAAGCCTCCTGTCGGCACTTTGCTCCGGACCCCCGACTCCGTTAGCCCGCCATTCTACAGGCCGGCCTCTGCCAGGGCCCTTTCGAAGGCGCTGATAAAGCGCCGCGTGCTGGCGTAGGGGGAGGTGTCGCCGAAGATCCGGCGGACCAGGTCCGCCTGGTCCTGGCTGACCGGAGCGGCCTCGAGATCGTGCAGGACCTGCACGATGTTGCCGCTATCACCGCTGCCCAGCAGGGGAACGACGCCGGCGATTCCGTTCCGGTCGACGGCGGCCCCGGGGTCGGCCGGCCGCGTAACCAAGAGCGGCTTGCCCCGGGGCAGCCAATCCATCGCCATCGCGGAGATATCGCAGACGCAGATGTCGGCTTCCGACATGGCTTTCTCGAAGTCCGGGCGGTCATCGACGTAGTGCCCCGCCTCGGGCTCCGCTATGACGGCGGCCTTGATCATCGCGCTGATCCTCTCGCGGACCTGGCCGTGTGCCGGGAGCCGCGTTCCGCTTCGGGGATGGGGACGGAAGATGAGGCGGTACTCGCCGCTGGCCAGGATGGCCTCGACCAGCGCGGGGCCGTGGGAAACGAGGGAGCCATAGGCCATGGCCGGGCGGTCCCCTTCCCATGTGGGAGCATACAGGACGGTCGCGCGCCGCGTCGTGCCGGTCCTTCCCTCCGGCGCGCGTCCGTCGGCGCCGTCCAAGGAGTCATCCAGCTGCGGCCGGCCGACCTCGACCAGGCTCCCGGGCCGCAGATGCCTGACCGCGGCCTCTATCCTGCGCCGCGATGCCTCGCCGGCGATGAAACAGTGGTCGTAGGCCTTCAACTGGTTGGAGGCCATGGAGATCTTGTCGCTCTCGCCGTGGCTCAGGTGGATGTGGATTGGCGAGGTGAGCCGCAGGACAGTGAAGTTCGCCTGGTTGTTGTTGACGTAGAAGACCACCCTGACGCCGTGGGCCTGGACGAATTCCTCCACCTGCGCAATGCCCGTGACCAGGTAGACGGGCAGTGGCGCATCCTCCAAAAGTGCGCCGGCTGTGGAGGGCCGGTGGCATAGGACGGCGACGGGATGTGTCCGCGCGAGCCTGGACATCGGGCCGAACCACTGCCGCACCTGGTAGGTGCTGGCGACGTCGTCCGCGAAGTAGATGACGGCGTCGTACTTTTGGCCGGCAGCGGGGGCAGCCGACGCCAGCCGCTGCCGCACCCTGCGTTCGAGCAGGAGGTTTGAGGCATGGTCGGAAAGGACTTTCAGAGCACGTCGGAACTGCTCGATGCGCGGCACGGGGAACTCCTGTCGGGAGGGCTAGCGGTGCCTTACAGCCTAACGAACCATGCCGGCCCGCCGTCGCCGGGCCTCTACTGTCCCGGTCAGGCGGCATTGCTAGACTGTAACGGCTCTTCCGGGCAGGAGGGGCGCCAGCGGTGCTGAAAGGATTTTATGATCGCAGGAATGAAGGGCAAGGTCGCGCGCCTTCTGCCTCAGCCAGTCCTGCAGGCGGCTTTCGACGTGATTGAGGGGCGCACGGCGGCACAGCGCGCTGTGGCCGGACGCATCGACAAGGCGCGCACGCACGGCGTCCGGGCCAATCTGGAGCCGGGCTACGTTCCTGTGAGGACAGCCGGTGGAACCGTCCTGGCCAGGCAGGTCCGGCGGTTTTCGGCCGTCGCCGCGGCACAGGAAAATGCGGCGCTCGCCGTGGCCGCGGCTGAGTCCGCCGGAGTCGCTTATCGCTTGGAGCCGAAGGCACCGGGCCGCGGACTCCGGCTGGTGGCCGCTGCCGAGGGGCTCCCTTTGATTGCGCGCGAACTGCGGCAGCTGGCAGAAACCCGGGCCCTCTACCTCGGGGGGAGGGACGGGACACCGGCCGGGCTCCTCCGCAGTGCGCGCCCCGATTCGTGGCCGCTGGACGTCTTCGAGTACCGCTGCGTGGACGGCCTGGTCCTGTCCGGCAGCGAATTGGCCTGCCGAATCGGCCCCACCGGGGAAGCCCTTCCCCCGGCAGGGATGGACGAGGTCATCGACCCGGTCGACATCGTCTACACCTGGGTTGACGGGGAGGACCCCCGGTGGGCGCGGGAGCGTGAGGCCGCCTGGGCGCGGATCCATCCGGGAACCGTGAACCCGCACGCGGCCAACCCTGAGCGCTACCGCTCCCATGACGAACTGCGGTACTCCCTGCGCTCGATCGACTACTACGCGCCCTGGGTCAACCGGATCTTCCTGGTGACGGCAGGCCAGGTGCCGCATTGGCTGGACACCGGCAATCCGCGGATCACCGTCGTCGACCACCGCGAAATCTTCCCGGCGGAGGCGCTGCCGACTTTCAACTCGCACGCGATCGAGGCCAGGCTGCATCGGGTTCCCGGCTTGAGCGAGCATTTCCTCTACCTGAACGACGACGTATTCTTCGGGCGGCGCGTCGGCCCGGAACGGTTCTTCCACGGGAATGGCCTGGCGAAGTTCTTCCTCTCCGAACAGAGGATCCCTGCCGGCGGAACCTCGGCGGCAGACCTTCCGGTGGACAGCGCGGCCAAACGGAACCGGGCACTGCTGGAGGAACGATTCGGCCGGACAGTGTCCTATAAGTTCAAGCACGCCGCCCACGCGCAGCGTGTGAGCACGCTGCAGCGGATCGAGCAGGACTTTCCCTCCGACCACGCCCGGACCACCCGTTCCCCGTTCCGGAGCCCGGAGGACATTTCCATTCCGTCATCGCTGGCCCACTACTACGGTTACGGAATCGGCGCTGCAGTTCCCGGGACCATTGACTACCGATTCTGCGACATCACGGAGCCCTCGGCGCCGGTGAAGCTGCTGCGCCTGCTTCGCAACAGGGACGCCGACGTATTTTGCCTAAACGAGACCGGTCCCGCCGACGTCCCTGCCGAGCGGCAGGACGCGATGCTGCACGACTTCCTGGAAGCGTATTTCCCGGTGCCCGGTTCGTTTGAACTAGGAGAAGAATGAACACGCCCTCACTGATATCGAAGGTCAAGTCCAGGGCCGAGCAGGCGCTCGACCCGAGGTCCAATTCCGCACGGCGCGAACTCCATGAGCTCAGGGTTGTCCAGTCCGGGACCACGGCGACAGTGGATTTCACCGTGAGCCCGGGCTTGGCGCCGGCGGCCGTCTGGGCCCTCCACCGCGAGGCGGGCTGGATCCGCGTAGCCGACGTCGACCGCGCCAGCCGGGCGCCGGGAAGCCCAGCGTCCACCGACGGCGTGACGTACCAAGTTGACCTGAACCTGGAGCATCTGGCGCAGGAGTTGCCGGACAAACTGGGGCCGGATTGGGCGGACGCGCCCGCTCCCGCGGATTCCGGTACTGCCGACGAAAACGGAGGCACCGCCGTCGCGCTCTACATCGAGATTGCCGCGGCGGCCGCTGATATTCCTCGCTACAGCCGCGATATCCGTTCCAACGAGGAGGAGCAGCCACTGACCTCGACGGAATTCCGGAAGCTGCGTGAGGAGGCGGGGCCGGAGTTCCCCGCCACATGGCATGCCATGATCGGGCTCGGCCGCTTTATGTTGACGCATGCCGACCGGCTCGCGGCGGTAACCACCGGTACCAATCGGGCCCAGCTCTACATCAACCGCAACGGCTATCTCGCGTTGGCCCTGAACCGAGTGTTGAAACCCTACAACGCGGTGTATATCCGCAAATTGTCTGTCGACGGCGGAGTTGTGAGCTTCATCGGACGGCTCGTGACTCGGCACGGCACGGCTTCTCGTGCTGACCTTGTGCTGGTCGGGCGGGACAGCGGTTCGCGGTATTCGACGACCACGGACCTCTGGCTGGACAAGAAGGCCACCGTCAGAGGGTTCGGGCTGCGCGAGTACAGGTTCGAAGCGAAGCTCGACCTCAGCCCGTACCCGGACGAACAATTGGCGGGGGAAACCATCCTGGACGCCTGGCTTGAGGTTCAGGAAGAGCCGGGCGCCGAGCCCGTCCGTACCCGAATCGGCAAGACAAAGTACCTGGCCCGCAAGATGTCCCGCGCCGGGTGGCAGCGCCGCGGCCAGAAGACCCTGCTGCTGACGCCCTACTACACCTTCAAGGCCAAGAAGACCTCCTTCCACGTGGAGTTGCTGGATACCGGGGCCTTCGAGCATCTGCGCCGCCGGACGCGGATTCCCCTCCAGCCGCAGCGGCGCCCGGGGAGCAAGCCGGTCTGGCTGATCGGGGAGCGGCCCTACAAGGCCCAGGACACGGGGCTGCACTTCTTCCGCTACATGCGCATGCAGCATCCGGAGATCGACGCCTACTACGTGATCGACCCGGAGTCGCCGGAGAGACGCAATCTGGACGGCCTGGGGAACGTGGTGGCCTTCCGCTCCAAGCAGCATTTTGACCTCGCCCTTCGTGCCGAACGGTTCATCGGTTCCCACCACCCGGATTTCCTGTATCCGACGCGTATGCCTCAGTTCCGGCGGACGGTCGGCGGCGTCAAGGTGTTCCTGCAGCACGGAGTCATGGGCACCAAATGGATGGTGCCGAACTACGGCAAGAAGTCGGCGGGATTCGATACGGACTTGTTCATCGTCAGCTCCGAGCGGGAAAAGGAGTACATCGTGGATGACTTCGAGTACCCGGCCAAAGACGTCGTCGTTGCGGGCCTGTCGCGGTTTGACGCCTTGTTTGCCGGCGATGTTGCGGTGAAGAAGAACCAGATCCTCATCATCCCCACTTGGCGGGACTGGCTGACGCGCCCGGAACTGTTCACCGAGTCCGAGTACTTCCAGCAGTGGAACGAACTACTGCATGACGAGCGGCTGCGCAGGATGGCGGTCGAGCATGATGCCGAGATCGTTTTCTGCCTGCACCCGAACATGCAGCAGTACCGTGGCTACTTTGCCGATGCTCCCGCACGTGTGATCTCGCAAGGCGAGGTCGACGTGCAGCACCTGCTCAAGGAGAGCGCGGTCATGGTGACCGACTACTCCAGCGTCGGATTCGATTTCAGCTTCCTTGAGAAGCCCGTCCACTACTTCCAGTTCGACCGGGAGCGGTTCCTCGGACCGAAAGGGTCGCACCTGGACCTGGATGAGGAGCTTCCCGGCAAGATCGCCTTCGATGCGGACACCTTGCTTGGCGACCTCGAACAGACGCTGGTGTCGGGCTGCGTCATGACGGAGGAGTATCTTCGTCGCTCCCGCAGGTTCCTCAAGTTCAAGGACCGCGACAACTCGGCGCGGATTTTCGAGGCTGTACTCAAAGCCAGGCCGGCCCAATCGCGGATCCGTAAGCTGGTTGACCCCGAACTCGGCGAACGGGCCTTCGGCCGGTTCCGCCGCAGCCGCTTCTATTTCCCTTCGATGCGACGGTTCTACTCAGCCGCGCTCCGCCTGCCGATAGACGAGGACTTGATCATCTTCGAAAGCGGAATCGGCAAGCAGTATGCGGACAGCCCGCGTTACATCTACGAGGAACTGGTCCGCAGGAATGACCCGCGGACCAAGGTGTGGGTCTACCGCGGCAAGCTGCCGCTGAAGGACGATCGGACCAAGGTGGTCAAACGGCTGTCGCCTCAGTACTACTGGTACCTGGCCCGCGCCAAGTATTGGGTCAACAACCAGAATTTTCCGTACTATATCCGCCGCCGCAAGGATGGCGTCATGATCCAGACCTGGCACGGCACGCCCTTGAAGCGGATGCTGCACGACCTGGACGAAGTCCACGGCCGGGACGAGGGCTACCTGGACCGTGTCAGCCAGGCCGTCCGGCAGTGGAGCGTCCTGCTGTCGCCCAGCCCATACGCCACGTCGGCTTTCCGCAGCGCCTTCAAGTTCGGTGGGCGCGTGCTGGAAACAGGCTATCCGCGCAACGATATCCTCGCCCACGAGTCCGCCAGGGAACGGGGAGCCGAAATCAAGCGGAAGCTGGGCATCCCGGAAGGAAAGCGCGTTGTCCTCTATGCTCCGACCTTCCGCGACTCGCAAAGCAATGGCAAGGGACGGTTCCATTTCGAGATGCCGTTCGATGTGGAAGCCTTCCACGAACGGTTCGGCTCGGATGCTGTGCTGCTGCTGCGCATGCACGTCCTGGTCAGCGGGAACATCGAGATTCCGGACAGCACACGCGAATCGGTCCAGGACGTTTCCGGCTACCCGGAGATCCAGGAGCTCTACCTGGCCAGCGACGTCCTGATTACCGACTATTCGTCCGTCTTCTTCGACTTTGCCATCCTCCGCCGACCCGTCGTCTTCTACGCCTACGATCTGGAGCTCTACCGGGACACACTGCGCGGATTCTATCTGGACTACAGCACCGAGCTGCCAGGGCCGGTCGTCGACTCCGAGGCCGGTCTCTACGCCGAACTGGAGAAGGCTTTCCAACCGGATGCGGACCGTGACCGGCGTTTGGAGGCCTTCGTGGCCAAATTCGCCCCGCATGACGATGGCCACGCGACGGAACGCGTCGTCGACGAGCTGTTCTAGCGGCCGGCTCCAGGCAGGGAGCCGGCCGCTAGAACAGCGGCCCTGTCACGGATGGCTTTGCTACCCGACCTGCTCAACAATAACCAGGTCCGGCACCGACATGGCCGTAATCCGGCTCGTCATCCTGATCGGCAGTCCGAGGTGCCACGCCCGCCAGGTGACCTGCTCGTTCAGCGATATAAGTCCGGTTGTCACTCCGGCTACCGCGGGTTCCCTGAACTGGGTAAGTGACGCGGCGTGCCCGTCGATGCCGTGCGACAGATCGAAGACTGCAGCCCTGCCGACAGTCGTCCGGGTGACGCACTCGAAGAAGACGCTCACGCGAGGATTGTCGCGCCGATCCAGATGGAACCGTCGACGATGACTACGAGCGCCCCGGACAGGAATCGAACCTGCGACCAAGAGATTAGAAGGCTCCTGCTCTATCCGCTGAGCTACCGAGGCTTGGCGAAGCTCCGCCAGTCAGCAAGTTTATCCCGATCCGGCCGCGATCCCGAAAGCGGCGCTTCTCTTCCTCCACAGGGCGTGCCCTGTGCGAGTAGTCCACAGACGGCGTCCGAAGCATGGCCCGCCGGCGGCGCCGCGAACAGACTGATCTTGCCGGCAACAAGGCCGGCGGGAAGGGAAGAGGGCTGGATATGACCGAGTACATTACGGTCCGCGGTGTTGTCGGAACCGAAGTGGAAGCAGGATTGACCAATGGCGGGACGCAGACCGCCAACTTCAGGCTGGCCTCCTCGGAGCGACGTCTGGAGAAGGATCAGTGGGTGGACAAATCGACCAACTGGTACCGCGTCGAGGCCTACCGCTACCTCGCGCAGAACATTGTCCACAGCCTGAAGAAGGGCGATCGGGTGATCGTCACCGGCAAACTGAGGCTGCGCCAGTGGGTCCGCGAGGACGGACACCAGGTCACCTCACCCGAAATCGATGCGGAGTCGATCGGCCACGACCTCAAGTGGGGTACGGCTAAATACGCGCGCAACGTTTCCCGCGGATCCGGCGCCCAAGCCGACGCCGATGCTGTTGCCCGGCCGGTCTTTGCAGCCGACGGGCAGCCGCACCCCGAGGCGCGGACCTCCGCTCCCGGATCCTGGGACCCGGGTGAAGGGGAACCGCTGGAGGGGGAGCCGCAAGACGATGAGTACATCGCGGAGGAGGCTGAGGGGCCCATGCGGGCCGCCGGTTAACGCATCCATCGGCATGAAACAATGACGGCGTGACCCATCAGCAATCTCTCCCAGCGTCCGTTCGTCTTGGCCGGCTAGCGGGTGTGCTGGCAATCTGCCTCGCCCTTGCTGCCTGTTCGACGGGAGCGGAGCCGCCCCGACCGGCGGCATCAGGCGCTCCGGCGCCCGCCCCTGCCCCTACGTCGGAAGCGGGGCGGGAGGCGGGCACGGACACGGGCACGGACAAGGGCCCGGAGACGGCAGAACCGGAGTCCGCTGTGAAGGTGTCCGAACGCAATGTCCGCGTAGAGCTCGAGGACCTGGCGGGGGCGGAACCGAAACCCACGAGCGAGCAGATGGCCGCCGCCTTCGCCAAGGCCGGCTTCAAGAAGGCCGCCGTGGAAGTGTCGGCCGACATCACGCCTACCGGCCTGGCAGTCGACGCCATTGAAGCCGCCGCGCCGGTCGACGACAGCTGCATCGTGGGCCAGGTGCGGGACGGCAAGGTGGCAATCTCGGTTCTACCGGTCCTCGACAGCGGAAAGTGCTTCGTCGGAGGCGCCGCCTAGCAGCACTGCGCGCCATTATGCCGGCGGCCGCGAATATGTGTTCCGGCGCCGCACCCACTAGCCTTGAGGGCATGGCGGAATTCATTTACACAATGACCAAGGCCCGCAAGGCCGTTGGTGACAAGGTCATCCTCGATGACGTGAGTATGTCCTTTTTCCCGGGCGCCAAGATCGGCGTCGTGGGCCCGAACGGTGCGGGTAAGTCCACGATCCTGAAAATCATGGCCGGCCTCGATACGCCGTCCAACGGTGAAGCGCGGCTGAGCCCGGGCTACAGCGTCGGGATCCTGCTCCAGGAACCGCCGCTGAACGAAGAGAAGACCGTACTCGGCAACGTCCAGGAGGGCGTCGGCGAAATCTACGCCAAGATCCAGCGGTTCAACCAGATTTCCGAGGAGATGGCCTCACCGGACGCGGATTACGACGCCCTCCTGGAGGAGATGGGCAAGCTGCAGGAAGCCATCGACGCTGCCGATGCGTGGGACCTCGATTCCCAGCTGGAACAGGCCATGGACGCCTTGCGCTGCCCGCCGCCGGACGCAGACGTGACCGTGCTCTCCGGCGGTGAACGGCGCCGAGTGGCGCTGTGCAAGCTCCTGCTCCAGAAGCCGGACCTGCTGCTGCTCGATGAGCCCACGAACCACCTCGACGCCGAGAGCGTTCTCTGGCTGGAGCAGCACCTGAAGTCCTACGCCGGCGCGGTCCTCGCGGTCACTCACGACCGGTACTTCCTGGACCACGTTGCGGAATGGATTGCGGAAGTGGACCGCGGCCACCTTTACCCGTATGAAGGTAACTACTCCACGTACCTGGAGAAGAAGCGCGCCCGCCTCGAGGTCCAGGGCAAGAAGGACGCCAAGATGGCCAAGCGCCTCTCGGAGGAACTGGAGTGGGTGCGTTCCAACGCCAAGGGCCGCCAGACCAAGTCGAAGGCCCGCCTGGCCCGGTATGAGGAAATGGCCGCCGAGGCGGACCGGACCCGGAAGCTTGACTTCGAAGAGATCCAGATTCCGCCGGGACCGCGCCTTGGCTCGCTGGTTGTCGAGGGCAAGAACCTGCAGAAGGGCTTTGACGACCGCCAGCTGATCGACGGGCTCTCCTTCTCCCTGCCGCGTAACGGCATTGTCGGCGTCATCGGACCCAACGGTGTGGGTAAGACCACCCTGTTCAAGTCGATCGTCGGCCTGGAGGAACTCGACGGCGGCGAGCTGCGGATCGGCGACTCGGTCAAGATCTCCTACGTCGACCAGAGCCGCGGCGGCATCGACCCGAACAAGACGTTGTGGGAGGTCGTTTCCGACGGCCTCGACCACATCCAGGTCGGCCAGGTCGAGATGCCCTCGCGCGCCTATGTCTCGGCCTTTGGGTTCAAGGGCCCGGACCAGCAGAAGAAGGCGGGCGTGCTCTCCGGCGGTGAGCGCAACCGCCTGAACCTGGCACTGACTCTGAAGCAGGGCGGCAACCTGCTGCTGCTCGATGAGCCCACCAACGACCTCGACGTCGAAACCCTCTCCAGCCTCGAAAACGCGCTGCTGGAATTCGCCGGCTGTGCCGTGGTGATTTCCCACGACCGCTGGTTCCTTGACCGGGTTGCCACCCACATCCTCGCCTACGAAGGCACCGAAGAGGAGCCGGCCAACTGGTACTGGTTCGAGGGCAACTTCGAGTCCTACGAACAGAACAAGGTCGACCGGCTGGGCGCCGACGCCGCCAAGCCGCACCGCGTGACCCACCGGAAGCTGACCCGCGACTGACGGACCGGACCGCCCACGTCCTTAAGAAGGACGGACCGGCCGGCCCCGCACGGTGAAGTGTTCCCCGGAAGTTGGACTGTGAAATTCGGTCCCGGCTTCCGGGGAACACTTTTTTGCAGGCACGTAATTCCTTTTGCAGGCACGCAATTCGTTGATTCCCAGCGATTCCCCGCGGCCGTAGCGGGGTGTGGCTTTCTGCGGGGGAGTCAGGCGTCCACCGGGTCGATGGTGTCGATCGGAACGCGCATCATGCCCTCCTGGGCTATCGTGGCGACCAGTTCTCCGGCCCGGCTGAAGACGCGGCCCACGCCGAGCCCGCGGGCGCCGGAGGCGCTGGGGGAATTCTGTACGTACAGCAGCCATTCGTCTGCCCGGAACGGCCGGTGCCACCACATGGCATGGTCCAGGCTGGCGAACTTCATTCCGGGGCTGATCCACGCGATGCCGTGCGCCCGCAGGATCGGCTCGAGCAAGGTGTAGTCGCTGGCGTAGGCGAGGGCAGCCCTGTGCAGGTCTGGATTATCCGGCAGCGGCCCCTTGGCCTTCATCCAGACCGAGTTCGTGGGCGTATGTTCCCCTTCCGCGCTGATGTACAGCGGGCTTTGGACATGGCGGATGTCGAAGGGCCGTTGGAAGGCCCATTGCTGCGCGATGGGGTGGTCGAATTCGCCCAGCAGGTCGGCGGTGCTTGGCAGGGATTCCGGATCGGGGATCCCTTCGGGGAACGGCTCCTGGTGGTCCAGTCCGGGCGCCGGTGCCTGGAAGGAGGCGATCATGGACAGGATCGGCACGCCGTTCTGGTAGGCGTGGGTCCTCCGCGCGGAGAAGGAGCGCCCGTCGCGCAGCCGCTGCACGCCGAAGGTGATTGGCTCATTCGCGTCGCCCGGCCGGAGGAAGTAACCGTGCATGGAGTGGATCTCGCGGTCAGCGCTGACGGTGCGGACCGCGGCAAGAATCGACTGTGCCAGGACCTGTCCGCCAAAGACGCGCCCGTGGGGCTGCGGCTCGGAGATGCCGACGAAGATCTCCTCGTCGGTGCGGGCACCTTCCGCCTCGGAGAGATCCAACAGCTTCAGTAGTCCTGCCACTGGATTGGTGCGTTGTTCAGAAGCAGTCATCAAGTCTCCTTGCCGTGTTACCCCGTGGTAATAACGGGCTGGCTTCGAGCCTAAGTTACTCCCCGTGCGCCGCTCAACCGATGGCCGCGGTTCGCGCCGCGGAAAGCGCACCTGAGAAGATGGGAGCATGGCCCACGAAACACGGTTCCCGATCCCGCTTCGCTTCAGTGACATCGATTCCTACGGGCACGTGAACAACGTGACCTTCCTGAGCCTGCTGGAGACCGCGCGGGTGCAGCTGCACGAGTTGCCTGAGGCTGGCGCGGCCTGGGACGACTATGACGCCCGGGCAGGCGGCAGACTCCCCTCGGGTGCCGGGAGAGGTACGGCCGAAGGCACATCGTTGAGGGATCTCGCTGGGGCCGGCAACTACACGCTGGTGGGGCGGCAGGAGATCGAGTACCTGGCGCCGCTGCTGTACCGTCCGGAGCCCGTCTACGTCGGTGTCCGGGTGACCGACGTAGGACGGTCCAGCTTCGAACTGGGCTACACGGTGGCCGAGCGGGACGAATCGACCGTCTACGCGGTCGCGGCCACGACCATGGTCCTCGCCAGCCGAGAGACCGGCCGCCCGGTGGCGCTCCCCGAGGCGTACCGGCAGTCGCTGGAACAGTACCGCGGCGCGGAAGTACCCTTCCGCCGTCGTTCGCGGCAGTCCGAAGGTGCGTGACGGCGTGGACCGGACCGCAAGCCTCACCTTGGCGGACCCGCAAGTGGCCGCAGACTTCCGCACGTTCGTCAGCCGGGCCCGGCGCGTCAACGACGGTGCTGTCCATCTGCAGGCCTGGGGCCAGGTATTGGCAGCCTACGTGTGCATCATGAAGCCTTCGGCGCTGGGGGAGGCGACGCCCACCATCCTGGGCCTGCGCACCATGGGGCTCGGGGTGCCTGCGCATGCGGAGGCGACGGTGTCCCTCGCGGCGGTGGCGGACCGGCTGGCGCGGATGGACGGCAACGACGTGGTGCTGCCCGTGCCGCCGATGGAGGTCCGCGAGTCGTGGACCGGCGTGCTGCCGCCGCGTTCGGGCTGGGAGCCGGCCGGATCGGTGGCCGCTGACGTCCTCGGTGACGCGGCGGAGGCGGGGATCGCCGAGGTTTCCCGCGCGGTGCCGGCGAACCCTGGACAGCTGGTGGTCAACACGGCCCGGAACGCGGTCTGGGGCCGGGACCTCGAACTGCCGGCGGGAACCGGGAACCCGGCGGGAATCGCCGGCGGCATTCCGGCCGGCGCAGCGTTCGCTGCATTCTCGCTCGGCTTCCTGGGCGCGGAGGAACCCGCCATGCTGTTCGGCAACGGACGCTGGCTGCGGCTCAGCACGTCCCGGGGGCATGTCCTGGCCCGGCGGGCGGTATCGCTGCAGGACTAGCACCGGCAGGAGCACGGGACCAGCCCGGGCAGGAGGCCGGCCCGGCGTGACGGGTCCTTCCTGCACGGCGCGGCCCGGACCGGCTAGGCGCTGTTGACCATGGAGTGGGCGGCGCGTTCGAAGTAGTCCCAGAGCGTCTGCTCGTACAGCGGCGGCAGTTCAAGCGAATCCACGGCTTTGCGCATGTGGTGCAGCCAGCGGTCGCGTGCCTCGAAATCCACCTTGAACGGGTTGTGCCGCATGCGCAGCCGCGGGTGGCCGCGCAGTTGGCTGTAGGTGCCCGGGCCGCCCCAGTACTGTTCGAGGAACATCCGCATCCGCTCCGCGGCGGGACCGAGGTCATCCTCCGGATACATCGGCCGCAGGACTTCGTCCTCGGCGATGCCTTCGTAGAAGACGTCAACGAGCTTGACGAACGTTTCGTGGCCGCCGACGGCGTCATAGAAGTTGTCCGTGTAGTCCGGCTGCGTGAAGGCCTTGGCGGCGGCCGGCGCCGGAGCGAGCGTGGCGAGCGGCCGGCCGAGCCCGGTCAGCCCCGGCCCGGCAGGGGAAGACGTCCCCGTGCGAACGGGGTTGGGCTCAACGCCGTGCTGCTGTTCGGTCATGGTGCTCCTAGCGCGGTCGGGGTGCGTGCTTCCATTCTTCCAACCGCCCGCCCGGTCCGCGAATTCCCGGGCGGGAGGCCTCCCGGTCAGCGGGCTCCCTGGGCCGTTCGGACGCTGGGCTGATGGTGGACGGGGAAGTTCACCGAGCGGGCGATGAAGCAGAGCTTGCTGGCGTCCGCATGCAGCCGCCGCGCCAGCTCGCTCTGGTCGGGATCGCTGATGGTCACGGTCGGGCGAAGCGTGGCGGACGTCATTTCTCCGCTGCCGTCGCGGTTCACGTGCAGGATCGCCTCGGCGTCGTCGGTGTACTCGGTGACCAGAACCCCGTGGTTCACGGCAACGTGGAGGTAGGACAGCATGTGGCACTGCATTAGCGCGGTCAGCAGCAGCTGTTCGGGGTTCCAGCGGTCCTTGTCGCCGTGGAAGACGGGGTCGGCCGTCCCGGCAAGGTCCGGTAAGCCGGCGGCGCGGACGATGTGGTCCCTGCCGTAGCCGCGGTAGCTCGACGTGCCTGTCCCGCGGTTGCCGGTCCACTGAAGGGACACGCGGTAGCGATGATTGCTGAGATCCATGTCTCCATTCAACCAGTCCGCGGCGGTCAGCGGCAGGCCGTGATGCGGTACAGGGCGGCGGTTCCGCTGGCATCGAGGAGCTGGAAGCCCTGCGTGTAGTCAGCCTGGCGGAATCCGGGCCACTGGCGGCCCTTGACCTTCCGGTGCGCGGGAGCGGCGCTGTCCGCATAGACGTACTGCGCCCCGATACGCTGCAGTGCGCCGCAGACCTCGGGATCGGTCAGGATGTCCTGGAAATGGTGCCGCAGGTATTCCTCGTCCTTGGTTCCCTTGTTGGCCACCATCTGCGGGAAGACGACGTGCCGTCCGGTCAGTGCGTACAGGTGGGGGAGGCCGCTGAACGGATCGCCGATGACGACGGCGTCGGCCGGCAGATCGTCCTTCAGCGACCGCATGAATTCCTCTTCGCCGCCGGACAGGGGCCGGCCCTGCGGGCGAGGCTCCACCGAGTACGGGGATTCGCTGGCGTTGTATCGCTGCTGGTAGCGGAAGTCTCCGGTGGCAGGATAAATCACGCCGAGGGCGGCGACTCCCACGAGCCCGGCAGCCAGGTGCTGGCGGCCCGGCGTGCGGTTAAGGGCGGCGATCGGCTTGACCAGGAGCCTTCCGGCCGCGGCCAGGGCGAGGGCGGCAAACACGGCGCCCAGCATCAGCACGAGCGGCAGGATCCTGGCCGGTTCCTTGTACCAGAAGCCCGCGAGCCAGCGGAACGGCTTTTCGTCTCCGGCGGCCAGTACGAAGATGATGCCGGCGAAGGCCATACCGGCGACGGCGGGCCGGGCCCTTCTGCTCCACAGGGCGATGATCGCGCCGGCCACCATGAGGATGGCGATCGGATAGTTATAGGAACCGGGTACGGAGAACCGGTGGTCCGGCTGGTTCGGCAGATCGAAGACGGCCCAGAGGACGGCCTCCTGCCATGGCGCGTAGGGGTTGCGCGGGTAGTTGATGACGCCCTCGAGCACGTTTGAGCGCGCCAGGAACAGGGACATGCCGACGAGAAGCAGTACCGTAGCCGCGGCCCACCCCAGCCCGCGGCGCCAGTCGCGCTGCCATTCGTGGCTGATGGCCAGGACGACGAAGCGGATCATGTAGACGCCGGCCAGCGCGAGCAGCCCGAACAGGGCCGAGGGGTGGATCCAGATGGTCCCGGCCGTCACCAGCAGCAGCGCCAGAAGTTCGACCACGATCCGGCGCCGCCTCCCGGCCTGCGGGGCACGGAACTGCATTTCGATCCCGAGCGCCAGGACCGCGGGGACGAGCGCCATCGCGAACGCGGCCGGCCACTGGCCCTTCGTTCCGATCTGCACGTAGGGGAAGGCGAGCAGCGCCGAGCCGACCAGCGGGGAGAGCACCATGACGGCCGGAAGATTCGGGAACAGCGCTTTGCCGAGATAGGCCAGCGACACCGGCCAGATGACGGCGGCGATGATGATCATCGCGACGTTGCCCGCGACGACGACGTCCCCGGGAGCCAGCGACACCAGGGCATGCCAGCCGGTCGGGTAGAACGACGGCGTTCCGCCGCCGAAGATCGGCAGCACGCTCCAGGGACTGGCCTGCCCGTTCTCCTTGATCCATGCAAGGACGTTGACATGGTAGGTGGGGTCCCAGCCTTGCGAAACCAAGCCGGGCGATCCAATTCCGGCCATCATGGTGGACGCGATGATGACGGCAGCGGCAGCCAGGGTGCAGCCGGCCAGCACCTTGACGGGACGCGGCAGGGGATTCTCCTGCTCCGGAGCCGGCGGGCGGAGCAGCCTGCCCACGAGGAAGGCCGCGGCGGCCGAGATGAGGGTGGCTGCCGCGGCGCTGGCCGGGGTCCAGCGGATGCCGGTGAAGAGGCATGCCATGGTCCCCACCGCCGCGACGGCCGCCGACGCGGCGGGTGCGAGGGCGAGGGACTGGAACGTCGAAAGACGCAGCCCCTTCAGGACCAGGAATCCCGGCAGGTAGAAGGCTGCCAGGACGGCCAGCGCGGGCACCAGCGCATCGAACCAGCTCACGAATTGGATCCCTTGGGTTCATCCGGACCTGACTGCGCGCACGGCAAATCATGCCGAAATTGAAGGGGTTCCACAATCAGCAAGTCTAGACAGAACATGCCTGCCGCGGCCCATTCGCGGCAGGCATGTTCCGATTCCGGGGGGGTGTCCCTATGGTT